>NZ_LOAS01000099.1 GCF_001558155.1 Aliiruegeria sabulilitoris | reverse complement strand
GGCACTTCGCAGAGTGCCGAGATGCAGGATCTCAAGCGGGTGCGCACGGACAAGGCATTCGCTCAGCAGATCCGTCAGTATATCCACCCGGGCATGATCTACATCATGACCGATCTGCCGCTGCATCCCGATAGCCGCTCGCAACGCGACTTCGTGATCATGTCGTGATGGCGAGGCGGACTGGAAAGATGCAGAACCGTTTCAATGCTTTCGCGGCTGTTTTGCTCGCAAGCATCGCTCTTGCGGCCTGTTCGAAGTCGTCGGGCGAGTCCGAGAGCGTCGTTGTATCCGACTTTGTAGAGCAGGAAGCCAATGAGTGATCTATGCCGCATTGCCGGGGCGATCGGACTTGCCGCCGCCGCCTGCTTGTCGCCGACTGCTGGCCGCGCAAGTGACTGGACCATCGTCTCGGTGAACGGGACGGCCGCGACCGGGCAGCCCCAGATCACGCTTGGCGCGGATGGAACTATCGCCGGAAATACTGGCTGCAACAGCTTCACCGGGTCGGCACGTTTCGAGAACGCCATGCTGGTGGTGGAGGCTCCACTGGCCGTGACGCGAATGGCGTGCCCCGGCGATGACCTGACACGGCAGGAAGCAGCGATCCTGCAGCTGCTGGAGGGGGAAACAGCGTTCACGCATGACCCCTTCACCGGCGCATTCAATCTCTCCCGCGGTGAAGACCAGATGGCGCTGGCCGAATTGGCGGCTTCGGTCTTCGATATTGACTTCGTCACTGTGGACGGACTCAGCGGCCCACTCAACATTCGACAAGCGCCCGGCACGGATGCGCCCTTGGTCACGCGTGTCTTGCCCGGAACGCTCCTGCGAAATCAGGGATGCGAGGTCGGTGACACCTATGACTGGTGCAACATCACCTTTCTGGACGCTTCGGGAACCACGGGCTGGGCCGCGACAGAGTATCTGCGACCCGCGCCGGCCGCGGTTCGGGCGCAGCAGGGGCTTTTCGACAATATTGGTACCCTCGACTGCCGCGGCTCGGTCAAGGGGGAAGTCGCGCTTTGCGACTATGGCGTTGCGCGAGACGGCGACCACTCCGCGGTTTTGGTGATCTATGATCCGGACGGCGGCGAGCGCGTCGTGCATTTTGCAGAAGGTGAGCTGGCCTATGCCGAGACCGCCGAAGGCACCGCCTCCGATGCGCAGGACAGTGAACTATCGGGGGACTTGCTTGTGGTGACATTGGGTCAGCAGACCTACGAAGTGCCGCAGACTGTAATCGTAGGAAACGGGGAATAACACGCC
>NZ_LOAS01000098.1 GCF_001558155.1 Aliiruegeria sabulilitoris | reverse complement strand
GACTTCGATGATGGGACCGAGGCAGATGGCGCAGGGCGCGTTGTTCTACGAGTTCTCTGTCGATGCCTTTGTTCCCGAGAACCATCTGTTGCGGAGCTTGGATCGGTTCGTGGATCTGTCGGACATTCGCGAAGTCCTGGCGCCGTTCTACAGCGATACGGGCCGCCCTTCGATTGATCCCGAGTTGATGATCCGGATGCTCATCGTGGGTTATGCGATGGGCATTCGATCCGAGCGGCGGCTTTGCGAAGATGTTCATCTGAACCTTGCCTACAGATGGTTTTGCCGTCTGGATCTGACCGATCCAGTTCCGGATCACTCGACCTTTTCGAAGAACCGACATGGCCGGTTCCGCGAGAGCAATTTGTTCCGGCACCTCTTCGAGAGCGTTCTGGCGCGTTGTATTGCCGAAGGGTTGGTCGGGGGCGAGAGCTTCGGGGCGGACGCATCTCTGATCAGAGCCGATGCCAGCCGTTACACGAAGGCTGCCTTCTCAGGTTGGTCGGCGTCGGCTACCGCAAACCGGGCAACACAGGAGTATCTCGACACGCTCGATGATGCTGCCTTCGGGGCTGCAACACCGGTGAAGCCGAAAGCGATCTCGCCCTCGGACCCGGCCGCCAGGTACACCAGTGCCAACGGTGACAGGCCCTTCTTTGCCTACAGCACGAACTACCTGGTCGATCTGGACCACGCTGTCATCGTCGACGTGGAAGCCACGACACCGATCCGTCAGGCCGAAGTCGGATCGGTGCGGAAAATGCTGGAGCGCGCCCGAGATCCGTTTGGTCTGCACCCGGAGAAGCTGGCCGCCGACACTGCCTATGGATCCGCAGACATGCTCGGCTGGCTCGTCAAGGAGCAAGGTATTGAGCCGCACATTCCGGTCGTCGACAAATCCGAACGCCGGGATGGCGCGTTTCCAGCAACCGCCTTCCCTTATGATTCAGAGGCCGACGAATACCGTTGCCCCGGCAGGCGGGCATTGAAGCCCTACTGGCGGAAAATCTCAAAAGACCGGCCAGCGTTCGGCAAGGACGGTTTCAAGAAATACTACGCCCGAAAGGAAGACTGCGCCGCTTGCCCGCTGAAGCCCCACTGCACACCCAACCAGGCAACCCGAAAGATCTCTCGCTCAAGGCATGAGGACGCGCGCCAGAAGGCACGGGAGATTGCAACGACCGACGCCTACGTTGCGTCGAGCTACGCCAGGAAGAAAGTGGAGATGCTCTTTGCCCACCTGAAACGCATCATCGGCCTCGACCGTCTACGCCTCAGGGGACCA
>NZ_LOAS01000097.1 GCF_001558155.1 Aliiruegeria sabulilitoris | reverse complement strand
GGCTTATTTTGTTGAAAAACTCGTGCTTGATTGAAGCGTGGTGTGCTGATTCAATTCTGCCAATGGGCGGGAGGATTGGCGATGATGGGACCACGGCAGGAGGGGCAACCAGCGCTCTTCTACGAGTTCTCGCTTGAGGATCACGTCCCGCAAGACCACATGCTTCGATCCATCGATCGGTTCGTCGACCTGAGAAGCATCCGTGCCCATCTTGCAGATTTCTACAGCCATACCGGCCGTCCCTCCGTCGATCCCGAATTGCTGATCCGGATGCTGCTGGTCGGCTATTGCTTCGGAATCCGGTCGGAGCGGCGGCTGTGCGAAGAGGTGCATCTGAATCTGGCATATCGCTGGTTCTGCCGCCTTGACCTGAGTGACCGGGTCCCGGATCACTCCACCTTCTCCAAGAACCGTCATGGCCGGTTCCGCGACAGCGAGTTGCTGCGGCACCTGTTCGAGACGACGGTTGTGCGCTGCATCGCCGAAGGTCTGGTCAGTGGCCAGCGCCTGGCGGTCGATGCAAGTCTCATTGAAGCAGACGCGAACAAGCAGAATTCGACACCGAAGGAGGACTGGGACGCGGCGCGGATCGACCCGGCCGATGCGCCCCGTGCGGTTCGCGAGTATCTCGACACGCTGGATGAGGCCGCCTTCGGGGCCGCCAGCGAGGTCCAGCCCAAGTTCACATCACATTCCGACCCGGCCAGCCAATGGACGGCTGCACGAAAAGGCCCCGCATTCTTCAGCTATTCCGACAACTACCTGATCGACACGGATCACGGCGTGATCGTCGATGTCGAGGCGACAAGGTCGATCCGGCAGGCCGAGGTCGGATCGACCAAGACCATGCTGGATAGGGTGAAGGCCAAGTTCGAGCTGCATCCAGAACGCCTGATTGCGGATACGGCCTATGGCACCGGACCGATGCTGGGCTGGCTGGTTGGTCGCAAGATCGCGCCGCACATCCCGGTGTTCGACAAGTCCGGGCGCAACGACGGCACCTGGACGCGGGCGGACTTCGAGTGGGACGCCGAGAACGACCAATATATCTGCCCGGAGGGTCACGAACTGAAGCAGTTCCGCCGGAATTATTCCGATCCGAACCGGGGTCCGACAGGCAAGGGAACGGCCCGCTACCGAGCATTGAAGGAAGTCTGCCAGGCGTGCCCGTCCAAAGCCAAGTGTTGCCCAAACGCCGACGCCCGCAAGATCACCCGCGAGGAGCACGAAGATGCCCGTCAGGTTGCCCGTGACATCGCCAAAACCCGCCAATACGACATCTCGATGAAGCTCCGAAAAAAGGTCGAGATGCTTTTCGCCCACCTCAAACGCATTCTCGGCCTCGGAAGGCTCCGGTTGCGCGGACCATGCGGCGCAAATGACGAATTCCTCCTCGCCGCAACCGCCCAGAACCTCCGGAAACTGGCGAAGATCTTTCCTGCACCGCAGCAAACGCGAAAAGCCTGACAGCAAAGGCGTTCGCGCCTTACCAAAGCCTCATATTTCGGCAGTTGCGAACGGGTGTTTTTCAACAAAATCGGCTC
>NZ_LOAS01000095.1 GCF_001558155.1 Aliiruegeria sabulilitoris | reverse complement strand
TCGCGGCAACCGCAACGCCGCTTGATCTGCGCTCCTTGCGTCCGATCACGTCAAAGAACAGCGGACGTTCATCGCGAGACCAGCAAAGGTCTAATCAGCGGATTGCGCTGCCGTTCGGTCCAATGACGACGAGTCCTCTTCCGGCGCGTTCTCGCCGTTGATCGCAGATCATCCCTTCCCGCTCACTTATCTTCCATTGAAGGTTCTTCGCAGCGGTACGGTTCGCCACTTGGAAGTCTGCAAAGGTGATCGAGAAATTCCGCCGGCGCCATACCGTACATCGGAATAGCATGGTTTCTATCCTGGCGATCAAGGTATTCGCTGCAAGCGGACAGGTAGTACTCTTCTCGGCGCCAATCTGAAGTGTACCACTTGGCAAAAGCCTTGGCGGTTGCGCGAATCTTGTCACCACTCAGATTCATTTCTTTCTCGAATTCATCAGCAAGATCAGCATGCGTGGACCAGTCTGAAAGCGCATTCCAAGTTTGGTGCGCGCCAGCTTCCTTCAGATCCCACGCTATGGCCAGACTCACGGCACTTGCGTCAGCTTCAAGAGCCAATGTCATGCGAGCGGTCTCCTGCATCGAAAGCGTACTTCTCGGGCACGTTCCTGCTTTCGCCTGGTGCACATGGCGCAGTTCGTGGATCGCAACGGCTTGCATCATCGCTGTGGACAAATCGCTCTTTAATACGACCCTATTGCTCTCCTTTTCAAAATAAGCTTCAGCGCCAAATATGGCCTCGACCAAGCATATCTCGGGACGCAAGTCATCGAGCGCAGACAACAGATCCGATTTCGGTCCCAGCACTTGTCGAATCCAAACAACCAAATCGCGAATGCGATGTTCGCTGACATTATTGGCTTGGTTGTAGGGAAACGGTAAGCACTCCATCTTTGCTTCGGGAGGTTCCTGCGCGGAAACCAAAGTTGCCACAAACACGACTACAGTAGTCATTGCGGGCAGAGTTGTTTCCATTCGCTTATTTCCGGCAGTCGCAGGGGGGCAAGTGGTGTCTGACCTTTAGATCCGATCTAATTGGTAGTGCATGGCTAGGCCGCACATAATTCCAGAGTTCGCATACTGGAGCTTGGGCGTGAAGGTGCACTCGACCAGCCTATTTTTGGATTGAGGCCAGGTATTCCACGAGGGCGAGAAGCCGACCCTTGGTAACAAGTTCGGCATATTCGGGTGTAAGGGTCGGATTGTCATGGGCACGTACGTCGCCCATGAAACGTTCGCCCCAGATCGGCATTTCTCCACCATGCGCCCGAATGTCATTTCGACCGTCGATCAGCAGCAAGGTATTTTGATAAGGGAAATCACCTCCTCCGGTGCGTTCGGTGATTTTCGTCAGGCTGGGTGTTTCAATTGACAATAACTCCGCCAGTGGTCCCGTACCCCCGCCGTCCTCACCGTGGCAACCAGCGCAAGCAATTAAGTATTCCTGTTTTCCTAGTTCAACATCAGCATTTTGCGCGAAAGCGAGACCTGACGCTGAAACGACGAAGAGTCCTGTGGCTATGATTGTTCGTAGCATGTTCTCCTCCCAAGTTAACGTTAGGTAAGAAAACATGGGAGCTTGCAGGCTGTCATTGCGTCAGATCAAAATAGTTGCTGAAAGAGCGCTCGAATGGCAGCTTTCGGTTCATGGGAAGATGCTGCATGAGCGAAGAACCCACAAAAGCCAAGTGTCTGCAAAGCGCAG
>NZ_LOAS01000094.1 GCF_001558155.1 Aliiruegeria sabulilitoris | reverse complement strand
AGTTGCCCTCGAACCACTCCACATGCGCCTCGCCCTCGAAGGCGAGGATGTGGGTGCAGAGGCGGTCGAGGAAGAAGCGGTCGTGGAGATAATGACGGCGCAGCCGGCGAAATCTTCCAGCGCGCGGAGGGGTTCGACGTCCAGATCGTTGGTCTGTTCATCTAGCAGAAGCACGTTGCCGCCTTTCTTGAATTGTCGGTCTGGCGGAGTTGGGCAGCATGCCGATCATTCGGTGCCTCTATCGCTTCCACGACGCAGTCTGGCATACCGAAGAGGCACCTCATGCATGCGCACAATACTCTTGCTTAGAACCTGACATTCTGATCTCGTCTCGGAAATTGAGGAAGTACAGACGTCAACGCAGGCCCAGAAAACCCTCCCGTTGAGCCTCGACATTTGTTTTCCGGACTCGTTGAACTCCGTCACATAAAAGGCTGTGGTATGTTAAAATGGTATGATGAGCATCATGGCAAAGTCCACGGAGTTCCTTTTTCCTTTGTTCAGGACAATTTTGATCAGGCCAAGACCACACAAGACCATATCGTAGTTTTGAAACCCAAGAGCTTCTTTGACAAATACGCAAGAATGGAGCCCCCTAGTTGTGTTCTGGAAGTTGGCGTTTTCGAAGGTGGATCTTTGTTGATCCTCGCCACCATGTGGCCGGACGCTCGGTTCCTGGGAATGGACTTAAGAAACCAGAACGATGACCTTCTGTCATTGATCGATCGGTTTGGCTGGGCAGATAGAATAGATATCGAATACGGCGTTGATCAGACCGATCGGGAGAAAGTCCTTCAATTGCTGGATGAGAAGATGCCGACACCCGATCTTGTGATCGACGACGCGTCTCACCTCTACCAACCGTCCAGAAAGACTTTTGAGACTGTATTCCCGCGCCTGGCTGCCGGCGGCAAGTACATATTGGAAGATTGGGGCTGGGCGCATTGGAGATCATGGCCAAGCTTCGCGCATTATGAAGGGCAGACGCCATTATCGAACATGGTATGGGAGTTGGTGATGTGCAGCGCAACGTCACCTTCAATCGTGGAGGATGTGTGGGCGAATTCCGAATTCGCCATCATACACAAGGCGCTGACGGCTCCTTGTTCGAGCGAACCCGTATCGCTTTCATCATTGTATACGTGTCGTGGCGTGGATTTGGACGAGCACCTGATCGGAGCTCTGGCTGAGCGTGACGCCGTGTCTACCAAGCTTGAAGCCGTTTCATTGGCGCTTGGTGTCGCCTCGGCCGAACGTGATACCGGTTTGGCAGAGCGTGATACCGCATTGGCGGAGCGCGATGCCGCATTGGCGGAGCGCGATGCCGCAATTGAGAACTTCAACCGTGCTGACCGAGACCGTCGAGCACGAAGGTCCCGGCTTGCGTATTGGATTGACTACCTCGACTTCAGGATTCACCTTTTCCTAAGTCGCGCTTCCTTTGCACCCAAGTCGTTTCGAGAGCGCTTTGCAAAGGCAGCGCAGAGCCGCAAGCGCGCGTGCTACAAAGACACGAACGCAGGTTCGAGCTAACCGACACACCATCCAATTTGCCCGAGCGGGCGGTCGGTGTTCTGGCGCATAGGGTGGCGATGTCGGTCCTTGGCAACTCGCCTTTGGCTATGCACCAGGAAATTATCGCGTGAACTTCTTGTACTTCACCCGCTTCGGCTCCAGCGAGTCCGGACCAAGGCGCCGTGCCTTGTCTT
>NZ_LOAS01000093.1 GCF_001558155.1 Aliiruegeria sabulilitoris | reverse complement strand
AAATTTGGATTTTTGTCATGCAAAAAGCCCCGCTGTTTTATTTGCGGGGCTTTTTGTATTGTTTGTATAGAGAGTTGTTGGGGCTTTTCTAGGTTTGGCGGTGACCTACTCTCCCACGTCTTGAGACGCAGTACCATCGGCGCAACGGTGCTTAACGGTCGAGTTCGGGATGGGATCGGGTGTTTCACTCGTGCTATGACCACCAAACCGAGGAAAGCCCCTGGTGTTTGTTTCCAAACACCGGGATCAGAATGTCCAAGTCAATGGTTTGACTTCTGTATTCCAGTCTTGCTTTTACTGGATCAAATCAAGCCTATCGGGCAATTAGTACCGGTCAACTGAACGCATTGCTGCGCTTACATCTCCGGCCTATCGACGTGGTGGTCTACCACGGCCCTCGGGGATACCTTGTTTTGAGGGGGGCTTCCCGCTTAGATGCCTTCAGCGGTTATCCTTTCCGATCATAGCTACCCTGCACTACCGCTGGCGCGATAACAGGTCCACCAGTGGATCGTTCACCCCGGTCCTCTCGTACTAGGGGCAACTCCTCTCAAGTATCCTACACCCACGGCAGATAGGGACCGAACTGTCTCACGACGTTCTAAACCCAGCTCACGTACCTCTTTAAACGGCGAACAGCCGTACCCTTGGGACCTGCTCCAGCCCCAGGATGAGATGAGCCGACATCGAGGTGCCAAACGGTGCCGTCGATATGGACTCTTGGGCACCATCAGCCTGTTATCCCCGGCGTACCTTTTATCCGTTGAGCGATGGCCCTTCCACTCGGGACCACCGGATCACTATGGCCGACTTTCGTCTCTGCTCGACTTGTCAGTCTCGCAGTCAGGCTGGCTTCTGCCATTGCACTCAACGAGCGATTTCCGACCGCTCTGAGCCAACCTTCGCGCGCCTCCGTTACGCTTTAGGAGGCGACCGCCCCAGTCAAACTACCCGCCACACAGGGTCCCGGATCCGGATAACGGACCGCGGTTAGACATCAAGCAGAACAAGGGTGGTATCTCAAGGGAGGCTCCACAGAGACTGGCGTCCCTGCTTCGAAGCCTACCACCTATCCTGCACATGTTCGGCCTAATGCCAGTGTGAAGCTGTAGTAAAGGTGCACGGGGTCTTTCCGTCTAACCGCGGGAAGCCTGCATCTTGACAGGCAATTCAATTTCGCTGAGTCGATGTTGGAGACAGCGGGGAAGTCGTTACGCCATTCGTGCAGGTCGGAACTTACCCGACAAGGAATTTCGCTACCTTAGGACCGTTATAGTTACGGCCGCCGTTTACCTGGGCTTCAATTCGGAGCTCTCACCCCTCCTTTTAACCTTCAGGCACCGGGCAGGCGTCAGACCCTATACGTCGTCTTGCGACTTCGCAGAGCCCTGTGTTTTTAGTAAACAGTCGCCACCCCCTGGTTTGTGCCCCCGGATCCAAGTTGCCTTGAACCCGGGCCTCCTTCTCGCGAACTTACGGAGGTATTTTGCCGAGTTCCTTCAACATCGTTCTCTCAAGCGCCTTGGTATTCTCTACCAGTCCACCTGTGTTGGTTTAGGGTACGGTCTGATGGAGGGCTATTTCCAGGAACCTCTAAACGGCCCGACCAATCCGATAAGGTCGAACAATCTTCGAGATCCGTCACATCCTCCTGGCCTAGGAATATTAACCTAGTTCCCATCGTCTACGCATTTCTGCCTCGACTTAGGGGCCGGCTTACCCTGCTCAGATTAGCTTTAAGCAGGA
>NZ_LOAS01000092.1 GCF_001558155.1 Aliiruegeria sabulilitoris | reverse complement strand
CGCTTTCCTTTGGCGATATTCTGGACGACATCGACTACGGCCTGTTCCTGTTCTCCAGCGCGCGCAATGGTCCATGGGTGATCTTCCTCGACGCATCGGCGGTGCAAACCACCGCGACCGAGGATATCGGCGGGCCGATTGTCGATAACATCGAAATCGTGAGCCGCACCTCGAACCTGGCGCTTGCCCTGGGTTACTCGGTTGCACGGACCAACCAATACAACATCGACGTGTATGGCGGCGCGCGCGCCTGGTGGCTCGACAACGAGATAACGGTCAAGCCCCAGTCGGCAACCGGCCTTGGCAAGTACAAGGCCAGCAGCGATGCCAGCTGGATCGACCCGTTGATTGGTGTCGCCGGCCAGTATGTGGCGTCTGATAGCTGGACTCTCTTCGGCGGCGCAGAGGTCGGTGGATTTGGCGTGGGCGCGGATCTTGAGTGGAGCGTGATGGCGGGCGCCACCTACGCCTTCACGGAGACGTTCGGTGTGAGCTTCGGGTGGCGCCACCTCGCCGTCGACTACGAGCAGGATGGCATTGTCTTCGATGTCAGCCAGAGCGGACCGTTGATCGGGGCAACCTTCAAATTCTGAGAGGGGAATGACGTGGCACTGGGACGTTTCAACGTGACGGACAACCACCGCGCGTCCGGGCACGTAGGAGCATCCAGCCCGACCGGCCGGCGGGTCCGCACCGCAGGATCTGTTCTGGCGCTGTTGGTGATGATGGCATCGGTCGCCGAGAGGGCCCCCGCACAGGTCTCACCGGACACGCCAAACACCGCCCTCTCATCGCAAGGCGGTGGCAGCGCCGACCTCGCGCAGGAGTTGGCCAATCCGCTCGCCGCGGTCATCTCGGTGCCGCTTCAGTTCAATTACGACCATGGCATCGGCCCCTTCGAAGACGGCACGCGGATTACGGCAAACTTCCAGCCGGTGCTGCCCTTCAGCCTCGACAACGGAGCAACCTTGATCACCCGGGTCATCCTGCCAGTGGTCCGTCTGAGCGATGTCACGCCCGGCAGCGGCACCAAGACCGGCATCGGGGACACGCTGCTCGTGGGATGGTACGTCCCGCCCCCGACGGAAAAGCTCACGTGGGGCATTGGTCCGGCACTTCAGGTCCCCGGCGATGAGGACGTCTCCTCGGCCACCTGGGCCGCCGGCTTTACCTTGCTCGGCGTCTACACCACAGGACCGTGGACGATGGGCGCGAACTTCAACCACGTCTGGCACATCGAGGATGATCCCCGTGTCCGCACGCGGCGATCTTTCCTGCAGCCATTCGTGGCTTACTCCACGCCCAACTCAATGTCCTACTCCCTGCAAGCCGAGAGCGTCTACGACTGGGTCAACGAAGAATGGTCGGTCCCGATCATGGGGACCGTCAGCAAGCTCGCCACCGTCGGCAAGTTGCCGATCAATTTCTCGGCGGGCGTCGGCCACTGGGCCGAGTCTCCGAAATACGGCCCCCAAGGATGGCGCTATCGGCTGCAGGCTCAGCTCGTATTTCCGAAGAGATGAATGAACGCAGACCAAACACGAAGCAGAAATGAGACCAACCCTTCCTGAAAGGAAAACAGATGAAACTTACGTCCTTCGCATACACAGCCGCCATTGGTGTCCTTGTCGCCATGCCGGCGCTGGCGCAGCCGTTCGAGAGCAAAGGCGTGGTCGGCGACTGGGGCGTCTTCTTCAACGCGGCGACAGGCGGATGCTTCGTGGAGCGCCAGACAGAGGACGGCGTCGTCATGCAGATGGGGACGCAAGCGGACATGCTTGGCGTCGAGGAACAGAATTATGGCTTCCTGGCCGTCTACGTGCCGATCCCGACGGACA
>NZ_LOAS01000091.1 GCF_001558155.1 Aliiruegeria sabulilitoris | reverse complement strand
GGCTGGTTACAATCTGGCTACATTGTGGAAAATCGGGCCAAGAATCAAAGCCCCGCCTCAGGGGCGGGGTTTCGTTACATGGCGATCAGGGTGCCGAAGATGGCAGCAACGCATGATGTTCCGATATTGAAAGGAAATGATGCTGCGTATGAGTGGATGTCCCTTGGCCAAGGTTTCTGACTGTTAGGGCGTAGGGTGCTCCAAACGGCGAGACGAACACTCCGCTTCGTTCGAGAAAACGAGGATCATATCGTTGGCTAGGTATTCGTCCTCGCACGCTGTTTGATCGCAGGTTTTGATGGTGCGATCCATTCGTTGGAATGGAAGGTCGCCTTATGGGACAAGTTCGCCACGGCTGCGCTACGACTACGCACGCAGTCAGAGCAGCAATACAGCGATCGCAAGCTTCGACCGCGGAGTTGAGCCGAGAGCTTGGCATCGACCCAAAGACGGTTGCCAAGTGGCGCAAGCGTCAGACGGTCGAAGATCGGAAGACCGGTCCGAGAGAACCCCGCTCGACTATTCTCAGCGAAGAGGAAGAGGCGGTCATCGTTGCTTTCCGACGGCACACGCTATTGCCGCGCGATGACTGTCTCTACGCCTTGCAGCCGACGATCCCGCATCTCACGCGCTCTTCTTTGCATAGATGCTTGCAACGGCATGGCATCTCGCGCCTGCCTGAGATGGACGGCGACAAGCCGAAGAGGCAGCGCTTCAAACGGTACCCCATAGGCTTTTTTCACATCGACATCGCGGAGCTCCGAACAGCAGAGGGCAAGCTCTATCTCTTCGTGGCCATTGACAGAACCAGCAAGTTTCGCAGTGGCACAATTGGTCGAGAAGGCGAACCGGAAGATCGCCTGGGAGTTCCTGGAGGTTCTCCTCGAAGCCGTACCCTACCGCATCCACACCATCCTTACCGACAATGGGATCCAGTTCGCCGAGCAACCGCGCAATCGAAACAAAATCTATTCCCGGCCAATGCGCTTCGACATGATCTGCCAGGCCAATGGGATTGAACATCGCCTCACCAAACCGAACCACCCGTGGACCAACGGACAGGTCGAGCGAATGAACCGCACGATCAAGGACGCGACAGTCAAGCGGTACCATTACGACAGCCACGAGCAACTGCGCTGCCATCTCGCCGACTTTCTGGATGCCTACAACTACGCCCGCCGTTTGAAGACCCTCAACGGCCTCACGCCCTACGAGTACATCTGCAAAATCTGGACTTCAGAGCCAGATCGATTTAACCTAAATCCGATCCACCAGATGCCGGGACTGAACACCTAGACGGCCTCGCCCGGCCGGCGGCGACCTTGTTCAGCAGCTTCTCAACGTCGTAGGGGGTGATCTCGGTCACCAGCCGGTTGCCCCAGTCCGGCGCCACCAGCTTCTTCAGCATCGATCTTTGGTCCGAGGCATTGGTCGGCGCCAGGTTCGGCAGGTGCACCTCGACATAGCGGTCGATCAGGTCCTGGAACCGCGGCGCCTCGCGCCCCTGTTCACGCTGGGCAAGCGGGTCTTCCCCGGTGTCGATCTCGCGCCGGAGCTCCTTCGCCCGTTCCCGCGCCGCCGTCGTCGTCCATTCCTGCCAGCGCCCAATCGTCATCCGCCGCTGTCGGCCGGCATGGCGGTAATCCAGCGTGAACGCCCGACTCCCCGAGCGGTAGACGCAGACGGCGAAGCCTCGCACCTCGCTGTCGAAGATCTGGTAGTCACGCCCGTCGGCCGGTTCCGCGTCCCGCACGGCTTTCTCATTCAATCGCAGTCGGTTGGCCATGCAACTCGCCTCCTTTGCTTCTGACATGACGCGTAGATTCGCGCCCATGGCAAGCGAAGCAGACACCAAGGGCTGGCGGGG
>NZ_LOAS01000090.1 GCF_001558155.1 Aliiruegeria sabulilitoris | reverse complement strand
GATGGAAGAGCGCTATCCCAGACCCGAATGGCGGCGTCCGGGACTATACCATCGCTGTAGGCAACTTCGCTGAAAGTCCGCCATCAACCGGGTCGAACTGCTTCGCTGGTTTTTCGGACGGACCGTCGCGCAGTGATGGTCCGTCGTTTGGATGGGCGTATAGGCCCCGGAGTGGCCCGAAAAACGGCCTTCTCGTGTTTCCGGCAAGAGGGTTCCCAAGGAATAGAAGGGGCCTGGAGGCGGCTCCCAGCCGGGCTGTCCTTCGATAAGGGTTGCCGGTTTCGTACCCGTAGAAGAGGCGCAGTATGGTCACGTGGGTGGGCGCTGACATCAGGCAATCAAAGGGCCAGTTCATATTCTCCAGAATGCCCACCTTGACGCTAGAAATCCAGAGGTCGCTCCAATGAATGTCCCAACCGCATCTGCGAGTAGATCCGCTAGCTCTGCCTGCCGTCCGAAGAACGGCTGGATAATCTCGATTGCGCCTCCATAGGCAATGGCGACCACCACCACCATTGCTGTCAATTTTGGACGGACAAATGGTAGAGGGAAGGCAAGGACGGCAAAGGCCAACACATGGTAAATCTTGTCCGTTCCAGGGGCAGACTTCACCGACACGTTCGATAGCGTCATGACAGCAAGCACAAGGGCGAAGACCATTGTGGCTGCAATACCGATCCCCAGATAATAGCGCTCTACCGGAGCGTTCTCTGCCTTTATCGTCATAGGTTTATATGTCCTTGTAAGCTCAGAGATGGAAGAGATGGGTCGGTATGCTTGAACAGTTTTGAGCCTTTTCCAAGTAGGTTTCCTGCTCGATTATGCCGGTGTCTTCGACGTACTTGCAACAGCAACCGGTCCCTTGTCGCGGCGGCTCCGGCGAGAAAAGGTTCTTCCGGTACCGAGACTCTGCTGGAGGCGGGTAGTACGCGAGCCACCGGCGATGTCGCCGGGTTTCTTCTTTTGATAGGAGATGGCCTGATTTATGCTCCTTTTTTACGCGTATATTTTGAGAGGTTCCGATGGGGCGTGTTAAGGTGAATCTGACGCTGGACGCTGACGTGGTAGAAACCGCTCGTGGGCTCGGCCTCAATATGTCGCGTCTTGCCGAGGCGGCCATCGTTGAGGCGTCCAGGATTGAACGCAATCGCCTTTGGCGCGAGGAAAACCAGGCCGCGATCGATGCCTATGCCGAAGAGGTTGCCCGGAACGGACTGCCTCTCGCGCGGTTCAGAAGCTTCTAAGACGCCATCACGATGGCGCAATTCGATCTCTATCGATTGAGGGATGGGCAACTAGTTGTGGATCTGCAGACAGATCTGATCGACATCGAGTCCTCCCGCATCATGGCCCCGCTGCGCGAGGCTGACCGTTATGCCGTGTTCCCTGGGTTGACGCCGACCGTTGAAGCCGAAGGAACAACCTGGATCGTCCGTGTCCAGGAACTGGCGGCTGTTCCGGGAGCGGAGTTGCGAGAGGTAATCGGATCTCTGGCCGAGCATCGCGACGCGCTGAAGCGTGCATTGGATATCCTGATCGACGGCGTTTGAGGGCGATCGATACGGTCATTCTGTGGATCATGTCTCTCTTGGCTTGCGGGGCCTCGGAGCCCATTTCTTCGCGAGCCGTGCAAAGTCTTCGGTGATCCTGTCGACCTGTGCGTCGTTCGGGTCAAAGGATCCACTTGACCAACGGACCATGTCTTCGTGTTACTCATGTTCGGGATCTGCGAGGGCTTCGAGGAACTCCTCATATCCGCAGGTGCCACCGACATCCTCCGGCGGGCAAGCCCCTGTCGTCTTCAGAAGCCGAGGAGACGCCGCCGATCCATGCAATCCGGCATCAGAAAGAAGCGGAATATTCCTGAATACGCTTCCGCCGAAATAGTCCTCAACGGTTGTTATCTGGCAGGTACCTTGGCGCAGGTCGGTTTTCCGGGGTGATCGCGGAAAATCGAACCACCTCGGAGGCCCCCACATC
>NZ_LOAS01000009.1 GCF_001558155.1 Aliiruegeria sabulilitoris | reverse complement strand
TCGATTACCAGGGCAATGCCTGGACGCTCGTCGATGCCGGCACCTGCGATAAAATGGAGCTGCCCGATGGTCGCATGGGCTCGCTCGAAGCTCTCGACCGCGACCTTCCCGGGTAAGACGGTACGTTTGTGACACCCGCGCCCGGCCGACCCTCCGCCGGGCGCGACACTTCCACGAAGGAGAGCAGGATGCTCGACGCCACGTCCCAACGATCCCTTCCTCTTGCGCCCGGTATTGGCTACAAGCCGCAACATTTTACCGAGATCCAACAGGATCCCGGCCCGGTTCGCTGGCTGGAGGTCCATGCCGAGAACTACATGGGCGATGGCGGACGTCCGATCGCGCAACTGCGTCACCTGGCCGAGCGTTTCCCGATCTCCGTGCATGGCGTGGGCCTGTCCATTGGCGGCGAGGCGCCGCTCGATGCCGACCATCTCGCGCGCTTGCGCCACCTCGTCGACTGGCTGAACCCGGCCAGTTTCTCAGAGCATCTCGCCTGGTCGAGCCACGAGACCGCCTTTCTCAACGACCTGCTCCCCCTGCCCTACACGCAGGCCACGCTCACCCGTGTCGCCGATCACATCGATCAGCTGCAGGAGGCGCTTGGCCGCCAGATGCTTCTGGAAAACCCTTCCACCTATCTCGCCTTTGCAGAGAGCGAGATGGAAGAGACCGATTTCCTGCGCGAGATCGCGCAACGCACCGGTTGCGGGCTGCTGCTCGACATCAACAATGTCTTCGTCTCCTGCACGAACCAGAAACTCGATCCGCGCGCCTATATCGCCGATTTCCCGCTCGACTTCGTGGGCGAAGTGCATCTGGGCGGCCATGACGAACAGGAAGACGAGCACGGCGCGCCGCTGCTGATCGACAGCCACGGCGCCGAAGTGGTGGACCCGGTCTGGACGCTCTATGCCGAGACCATAGCCGCCATGGGTCCGCGCCCCTCGCTGATCGAATGGGACACGGATGTGCCCGATTGGCCGGTTCTGGCCGCCGAGGCCGAGCGCGCCGCTGGCATCCTTGCGCAGGTCTCGCAATGAGTGTAGGACAGACAGCCTTTCGCGAGGCGATCCTCGACCCCGCCCGCGACGTGCCCGACGGGCTGGTCGACCCCGAGGGGCGGCCTGCCGGCAAACGCTTCGATGTCTACCGCAACAATGTCGTCGTGAGCCTTTCAAACGCGCTGGCCGAGGCCTTCCCGGTGATCCGCAAGCTGCTGGGCGAGAGTAATTTCGGCATCCTCGCCGGTCATTTCGTGCGCCAGCATCCGCCCAGCTCTCCGCTGATCGCGCATTATGGATCGGCGCTGCCGGACTTCCTCGAAGGCTTTGCGCCGGTGCAGAATCTTGGCTACCTGCCCGATATCGCGCGGCTGGAGCTTGCCATGCGCCGTGCCTATCACGCGGCCGACAGCACGCCGGCGGATAGCTCTGTGCTGCCGCAAATGCCCCCCGAGCAGCTCCTGGCCACGCGCTTTACCTTCGCGCCCTCCGTTCAACTGCTTCGGTCGGACTGGCCCATCGCCGCGATCTGGCGGTTCAATGCCGAAGACGGACCGAAACCTGAGATGCGCGCTGAAACCGCCCTGCTCACCCGTCCCGAGTTCGATCCGGTCCTGACCACGCTTACGCCAGCCGGGGGCGTCTTCGTGGAGGCCCTTTGCGACGGCCGGAATTTTGGCGATGCGTTGGAGGCCGCGGCCGCCATCGACCCGGAATTCGACCTTTCCCCGGCCCTCTCCGCCCTTGTCTCGGGCGGCGCCATCACAGACATCTCCGAGGACCCGTCCCCATGACCGATCTTTCCGCTTCTGCCGAACAGGGCTCTGCGCGTGGCAAGGCGCTCGGCGCCATAATCTCGATCCACAACGCGATCTTCTCCCGTATCGACGCGGCGCTCTCCTCCTGGGCCATCCCGACGCTGGCGCGCTTCGCCTTTGCCGCCGTGCTGCTGATGTATTTCTGGGGCTCGGCCATGACCAAGTTGGGCGACGGCATCTTCGGGCTGTTTTCGCCCTCGGTGGGGGCCTATGCACAGATCTTCCCGCAAAAGGCCGAAGCCGTCGTTTACGACACGACGCAGTTCTCGATTTTCGAAAAGCTCCTCATCCTCGCGGGCACCTGGGCCGAGTTCATCCTGCCCCTTCTGATCGTCATCGGACTGTTCACCCGGCTGGCCGCGCTTGGCATGATCGGCTTTGTCACCGTGCAGTCGCTCACCGACATTCACGGCCACCACGCCGATGCCACCACCATCGGCGCCTGGTTCGACCGCGCCTCCGACAGCCTGATCATGGACCAGCGCGCCTTCTGGATGTTTGTGCTCATAACGTTGGTTTTGCGCGGCGCAGGACCGTTTTCCGTGGACAAATTGCTCGGAATTGATCGCCAAAACAGCAAGTGACAGATTGTCAGGGGTTGTTTTGTCATAAAACTCCGGCACCATTAGTGCCGTGACGATGCCATTTGCGACTCACTGGCTCTGCCTCGAATGAAGTCCGGCGACGTGACCACGCCGCCGCAATTCTGCGGGCGGAAGAGAGACCAGACGAAGGAGACGCGGGATATGCCAACCGGCACCGTGAAATGGTTCAATACAACCAAAGGCTATGGGTTTGTCGCCCCCGATGAGGGCGGAAAAGACGTTTTTGTTCATATTTCCGCCGTGGAACGCGCAGGAATGACCGGCTTGGCCGACAACATGAAGATCGAATACGAGATTCGTGAAGGTCGCGACGGACGGGCATCGGCCATCGAATTGAAGGCAATCTGATTACAGATCAGTTCCAGGATCACAGCCGCCCGCATTGCTGGGCGGCTGTGTGATTCTTGGCCGCGCATGTCCGCCAGCCGCCCCTTTTTCGATCATTTTCGCCCATTTTGGTAGCGCCGCCGCCCTGGAACCGGAGTTTCACGCTTGGGCCGGGCGCTGGAATTTCTGCAGCGCAGCATTTAGAGCCTAACCTTGGAACAGGCCGCGCGATCGTGCGGCCGAAAACAGGGAGGCAGGACCGCAACCGCGCGGTCATCCTCCTGTCGCGCGGTGTTCCCTTCCGACTGCGGTTCTGTCTCCTGCCCAAGATGGAAGCTAACAATGACGGAATTCCTGACGGTCCTCGCCTTCACCTATCTGTGCAACAGCACCGCCGAGCTTCGGCAGGTCAGCTTTGACGAGGCACGGGATTGCACCCTCGCCTATGAACAGGTCAAACGGCATTTCCATCCCGCATTCGGAGTTTCCCCCGTTGGAACCCGGCATCGGCAGGAACAGAACATCGCCGCCTATCTGGCCTTCAAGCAGTGGGAAAAGGAAAACGCAGAATTCGTGGCCGGCATGAAAGCCGAGGCCACTCGGCAGGCGCAGGACGCGATGCTGTCGAACGGGTAGGCTCAGCTTTCGCTTTTGTCGCTGATGGGCCGTCAATGCTCGCCTATGGCAACGGCATAGCTGCGCCCCAAGGGCGTAGGTCGTCGCCAACGTCCAGTTGCCTCGCGCGCCTGACTACAGATCCATGACGTTCCACAGATCTGAATGGATGCGTCATGGATCGTTTTCTAGCCGATCCAGGCAGCCTGTGCCTTGGCGTCCCAGCCGAGGGTCAGCTTGGCGCCATCGCTGAGGACCGGTCGTTTCATAAGGGTGGGATGCGCCGCCAGAAGGCCGTCGGCCTCCCCTGCCCGCTCGTCCTCGGAAAGCTGGCGCCAGGTCGTCGAACGACGGTTCAGCAGCGCCTCGCCAAAGGCCTCAATGAAACGCGTGCGTTCCTCTGCCGTGAGCGGCTCGGCGCGGATGTCGCGAAAACTCACGTCCTGCCCCGCCGCTTCCAGCGTCTTGCGCGCCTTTCGGCAGGTATCACAGGTGGGAATGCCGTAGAGGATCATGACCAGTCTCCAATGCAGATTTGCGTTGCCGACCGGGATGGCACGGCGCGCCCGCCCCGGCAAGGCTCGGGCTCAGGTACCGCGCGTACAGTCGGCGCAACGGGCTATGGCAGGATCTGTGGCCAGCCGCGCGGCGGCGATCTGCTCGCCGCAATCCGTGCAATAGCCGTATTCGCCCTCCGCCAGCCGCTCCAAGGCCGCGCGAATGCGCAACCGGTCGGCGGCGCGGCGACGCTGCTGCGCCTGTGCCATCGCCTGGTGCTGAAGCGCATCCATCCGCGACAACCGCCCCGTCGCACTCTGATCCAGCTCGACGACAGAGCGTGCGCCCGCGCTCGCCGCATCTTCCGCATCAAGTTCGACCAGCAGGTCGTTCAATCTTTTATGAATATCGGCCTCTGTCATCCCGCAACCCTGTCAGAGCCACCGCGCAACGGCAAGCGTCACGGCGCAACGTTCGCCCAAACGCCCCATTGCGCAACACCGTCCGCTCTCGTGCCATAGTCTCCCAGCAGCGAGGCACGAAATGATGCAGCTGGCTCCTTCAACGTGTCGTGCCTCGCCTGCCCTCCCCACAATAATCGAACCGCCGCGGACCACGGCAGGCCGGTCCGGCAACGACCGCCGCGCGAACGATCCGTACAGCGCGCCCTTGCAGGCACGCCCCACCGGCCCTAGTTTCGAGACGAGACTAGGAAACAGGAATTTGCCCATGGCCATCGAGGCCCAGGAAATCGAGACCCTCCTTCGGGAGGCCTTCCCCGACGCCGTCATTATCGTCAATGACATAGCCGGCGATGGCGCGCATTTCGCCGCCGAAGTGATCGACGAGAGCTTTCGCGGCATGAACCGCGTGCAGCAGCAGCGTTCCGTCTATGCCGCGCTCAAGGGCAAGATGGATGGCACGAACGCCGATCTCCATGCACTGGCATTGACCACGAAAGCACCGGAATAGCCCGGCACACCCCTATGGGCGGTTGACCTTGCACACCCTCCACGTGCAGGTGGCCGCAGTTTCGCCAAGGCGCGCGGGCGGGTTACAGAGCCCGACCCAGGACAAGAAAAGGAATTCGCCATGTCTTCTCAAGACAACATCAAGCAAACCGTGACCGAAAACGACGTCGTCCTTTACATGAAGGGCACGAAGATGGCGCCGCAATGTGGCTTCTCCCAGCGGGTGGCCGGCGTGCTGAACTACATGCAGATCGACTATACCGACGTGAACGTTCTCGCCGATGAAGAGATCCGTCAGGGCATCAAGGACTATTCCGACTGGCCGACCATTCCGCAACTTTACGTGAAGGGCGAGTTCGTCGGCGGTTGCGATATCATCACCGAGATGACGCTCTCGGGCGAGCTGGACAAGCTGCTGGAAGAGAACGGCGTGTCCTTCGACAAGGCCGCGGCCGAGAAGATCCGCGAAGCCAACGGCTGACGCCCAGCGGCGGTCGGCCGGGTATCCGCTTGCGCGAACCGGCCCGCCGCCGATCCGGTCTGCTCCCTGCAACAGGTTCATCCGCAATAGTCAGGAGATGGAGATCTCTTGATTGCGTGCAGTCTGCGTCTCCAGAGGACGCGCTTCGCGCGCTTGAACGATCGTTCGGATCCAGCCTCCGGCGGGGGTATTTCTTCCAGGAAGAAATTGCGCGTGGCGATCTGTCTTCTTCTGACCTCAAACATCCACGAGGGAGCGCTCGGATGAGCGCGGGGGGCAAAGCCCCCTTTTTACAGGCGCGGCAAATGGCTTACCCGGCCGATCTCTCCTCGGCCAACGCCGCGATTGCCTCGGCCCGAGCGGCAAGTTCCGCCAGCGTATCCGTCACTTGCGACGGGATCACGGCAACTTCCACACGCTCCGGCTCCGGCGCGGGCATGGCCTCCATCTCCTCGATGAGACGTTCCTGCCGGGCCAGTTTTTCCTCTGCTGCCGCGGCTTTCTGCTCATAGGCCGCCGTGCGGTCCGCCAGCATCAGCCCGGCCATCAGCAACATGCGCGACTCCGGCATCCGGCCGATCTGGGTTACCAAGCCGCGCGCCTCGCGGTCCAGCATCGCTGCCGCATCGCGCAGATATTGTTCCTCGCCATCCTGGCAGGCGACGGCGAATTCCTTGCCGCCAATCTCGATCTTCACCTCAGGCATCGGTCTGCTCCTTCACCAGCGGTTCGAGGGCGGAAATCAACTCGTCAAGCTCGCTGCGGTCGGCGTTGCGTTGCTCCGCCAGCGCCCGCAACTCGGCTTCGAGTTCGGTGATCCGTTCCTGCTGGCGGTCTTTCATCGATTTCAACGATCCGACGCGTTCGCGCAACTGCGCCCCGGCCGTCGTCTCGGTTTCCAACGCCTGCTGGAGGCGCAGAACCTCGGCTTCAGCCGTCTCCGCCCGCTGAACCGCCTCGGACACCGATTTCTGTGCCTGTTCCAGTTCCTCGGCCGACACGGCCGCTTCCGGTTCGCCGGCACCGAACGCTTCGATCGCATTCCCGATCCGCTCCATGGCGGCGGCAAGCCGGCTCTCAAGCTCGGTGATTTCACTCATCCCGCTCTCCCCGTTCTTGTTGTCCATCTGTCCGGTTCCAGACCAAATGCGGCCGAGCGAGCCGCGAATCGCCCGCCGGGCAGTTGCGACCAAGTTTACGCAACTGTTTCACGAAATGCGCCCCCTATTGTGCTCAGCCACTTAGGCGGCATTCTTCACGTGGCCGACAGTCCTTGACGCTACCGCCCCTCACTCCTACACCGCCTTGAACGTCAAAAAGACGGCCGTGCAGAGTGCGACCGCCTCCTGCCGCAAAATCGAAAGGAAAGAACCTTGGACATTGCAGCCCTCAGAGACGCCCATCCCGAGCATTGGAAAAAAGCCTGCGCCATCCGCACGCTGACGCTCGACGCGGTCGCTGCGGCCAATTCCGGCCATTCCGGCATGCCTATGGGCATGGCCGATGTCGCCACCGTGCTCTTTGAAAAGCACCTCAAGTTCGACGCGTCCAACCCCGAATGGCCCGACCGCGACCGCTTCATCCTGTCGGCTGGCCACGGCTCCATGCTGCTCTATTCCCTGCTCTATCTTTCCGGCTCGCCCGACATGACCCTTGAGCAGGTCAAGAACTTCCGCCAGCTCGGCGCCATCACCGCCGGCCACCCCGAATATGGCCATGCGCGCGGCGTCGAAACCACGACCGGCCCGCTCGGTCAGGGCATCTCCAATGCTGTTGGCTTCGCCATGGCCGAGGAGCACCTGCGCGCCGTCTGGGGCAAGGGCATCTATGATCACTACACCTATTGCATCGCCGGCGACGGTTGCCTGATGGAAGGTGTGAGCCAGGAGGCGATCGCGCTGGCCGGCAAGCAGAAGCTTGGCCGCCTGATCGTGCTGTGGGACAACAACGGCATCACCATCGACGGCAAGGTCTCGCTCTCCGACATTACCGACCAGAAGAAGCGCTTCATGGCATCCGGCTGGCAGGTGATTGAATGCGACGGGCACGACCCGGAAGCCATCGACGCCGCCATCGTCAAGGCCAAGACCTCGCGCAAGCCTTCGATGATCGCCTGCAAGACGCATATCGCCCTCGGCTCCTCCGCCCAGGACACCTCCAAGGGTCACGGCGCGCTGACCGATGCGCAGCTCATCGCCGATACCAAGGCCGCCTATGGTGCGCCTGCCGGTGCCTTCGAGGTTCCCGCGGACGTCAAATCCGCATGGGAAGCCATTGGTGCCCGCGGCGTTGCCGAGCGCGAAGCCTGGGAAGGGCGCCTGGCCGGTCTTTCCGAAGGCCGCCGCGCCCGTTTCGAGCGTGCGCTCTCCGGTGACATGCCCGAAAAGCTCGGCCGCCAGATGAAGGCCTATCGCAAGCAACTGGTCGCCGACGCGCCCAAGGTTGCCACGCGCAGAGCCTCCGAGATGGCGCTCAACGTCATCAACAAGATCGTGCCCGAGACCATCGGCGGCTCTGCCGACCTCACCGGCTCGAACAACACCAAGTCGGCCGACATGACCGTGTTCGACGCCTCCAACCGTCGTGGACGCTTCGTGCATTATGGCATCCGTGAACATGGCATGGCGGCAGCGATGAACGGCATGGCGCTGCATGGCGGCCTGCGCCCCTATAGCGGCACCTTCATGTGCTTCACCGACTATGCCCGTCCCTCGATGCGCCTCTCTGCGCTGATGCGGTTACCGGTGGTCTATGTCATGACGCATGACTCGATCGGTCTCGGCGAGGACGGCCCGACCCACCAGCCGGTGGAACATCTGGCCATTTCGCGGGCCACGCCGAACACGCTGGTCTTCCGGCCCGCCGATGCGGTCGAGACCGCCGAAGCCTGGGAACTGGCCCTGGCACAGAAGGAGACGCCCTCCGTGCTCGCGCTCTCCCGCCAGAACCTGCCGACGGTGCGCACCAAGCCCAAGAACGACAACCTCTCGGCCCAGGGCGCCTATGTGCTGGCCGAGGCAACTGGCAAATGCCAAGCCATCCTGATGGCCACCGGCTCCGAGATCGAGCTTGCGCTCCAGGCCCGCGAGGCGCTGGAAACCGAGGGCATCGGCACCCGCGTCGTTTCCGTGCCCTGCATGGAGCTGTTCGCGGCGGCCGATCCGGAGTACCGCACCAAGGTGCTGCCCGCCGGTCCGGTCCGCGTGGCCATCGAGGCCGGTGTGCGCCAGAGCTGGGATCGCTGGCTCTTTGGTGAGGGCGGCGATGCGACCAAGGCCGATTTCGTCGGCATGACCGATTTCGGTGCCTCGGCGCCTGCGGAAGTGCTGTACGAGCATTTCGGCATCACCGCCGATGCAGCAGCCGCCAAGGTCAAGGCGCTGCTCTGAAGGCACGTCTCTCAGGATTGAAGAAAAGACCGGCCGTTCCCTCTCGGGGCGGCCGGTTCTCGTTGGAGCCCTGCGATGCAGGCAAGTTTCAGATCACGAACTCGGATGACGCCGCGCCGGCCTTGTAGACATCGTAGAGCCTGCTGCCTAGAGCCGTGACCTTCTTTGACGCGCCCTTGATATCGGAGAGGCGCCCGACGAGGTAGTCGGGCGCACCATTGAATTGGTTGCACGTTATGTCACAAATCACCTTGGTCCCGCCAATGTCGGAAACGACGAAGTAGTGATTGCTGCCGGATCCATCGCCGTTCCTCTCGGCGAAAAACATGTGAGAGTTGAGTGCGTGGTTGCGCAACACACAAAACTTCGTCGCCACCACGGATGCCCAGATGCAAAGACCACTCATCATGTCACCACCCGGCAACGGTATATTCATAGCGCGGCATTTCGTACGGGTCAGGCCTATCAGGTCGTTCCAGACTACATCGTTGACACCATAATGACCGTTCGCGGCGGGCAGGTCTTCGTTCTTTACCGCGTTGTAAAGCATATAGGAATTCTGAACGAATACAGCATCGGGCTTCTTTATGACAATGGCCATTGGATGTTTTGCTTTCTTGGCTGGAATGCACGAAAGTTCCCCGGACCACGCAACGATCCGGCGATCAAAGGCGAAATTGTAAACCTAAGCTTAGTTTGCCCTCCGGCGCGTTGGCAATCCTCGCGCCCGCAATGCGCTTTATCCCGCCTTGCTCTCCGCCTTCATCTCCCAGCGACCGCTCTCTTCGGACCAGTATTGCGCCGCCGCCCCCTCGCCTGTCAGCCCCTTCCACTGGCCGCGCGCATGTTGCACCGCCGCCGGGTCGTGGCCGTCAAACAGGATGCAGACCCGTTCCAGCGCCTCGATCTCGGCCGCCGTCACCGCCGCGCCGTCGATGGACATCAGCACCGTCGCGCCATTGGGCAATTCCTCACCCGCCGTTAGCAGCACCGGCTGGTCGGCATCCTGAGGCCCGCCAGCGAGGCCGTGCGGCAGGAAGCCTTCCTCCGGGCCGAGCCAGAGTTTCTGGTCAAGAAATTGCAGGCGCCCCGCATCCGACCCACGCACCACGACGCGCCAGTCCCGTTGCAGGGATTTTTCCAGCAGCATCGCAAGCGTCACCTCGAGCGGGTGGCGGGTCAGATGATAGAAGAGCGCCTGCCCCATCGGTTCAGCCCGCCTCGTAGCCGTCGCGGATCATCCGGTCGAGCGCCATCACGCCCCAGCCGGACGCGCCCTTGGGCGCCCATGCCGGCGGTTTGGCCGGTTGGGCCACCCCGGCGATGTCGAGATGGATCCAGGGCGTGTCTTTCTTGACGAAGCGGTGCAGGAACTCGGCAGCGGTGATCGAGCCAGCGGCGCGCGTGCCCACATTCTTCAGGTCCGCTTTCTCGGATTTGAGAAGTTCGGCGTAATTCGCCCCGATCGGCATCCTCCAGGCACCTTCGCCCTCGGCCCCGGCCGCCTTCAGGAACGCCCCCGCGAACGCGTCATCGTTGGAGAAAACCCCGGCATTGTCATGGCCGAGGGCCACGATGATCGCGCCGGTCAGCGTGGCCAGATCGACCATGCCGCAGGGCTTGAAGCGCTCCTGCGCGTACCACATCACGTCGCCCAGAACGAGCCGGCCCTCGGCATCGGTGTTGATCACCTCCACCGTGTCGCCCTTCATGGAGGCCACAATATCGCCCGGTCGCTGCGCCTTGCCGTCCGGCATGTTCTCGACCAGCCCGACAACGCCGACGACATTGGCCTTGGCCTTGCGCAGCGCCAGCGTTTTCATCACGCCCGAGACGACACCCGCGCCGCCCATATCCATGGTCATGTCTTCCATGCCGGCGCCGGGCTTGAGCGAGATGCCACCCGTGTCGAAAACCACACCCTTGCCGATCAGCGCCAACGGGGCTTCCTCGCCACCGCCATTCCAGCGCATGACAACCACCTTGGAGGGGCTCTCGGAACCCTGGCCGACGCCGAGCAGCATGGTCATGCCCTGCTTCTCGAGTTCCGCTTCGTCGAGCACCTCGACCTCGACACCCAGCTCGCCAAGCGCCACCAGCCTTTCGGCGAAGCTCTCGGTGGTCAGGATATTCGCCGGCAGGTTGACCAGATCGCGGGTGAAATAGACCCCCTCGGCCACAGCTTCGACCGCTTCCATCTCCGCCTTCAGGCTTTCGGCATCGGTTACCATGACCGTGAAAGATCCGGCCGCCTGTTCTGCGGCTTCGCCCGTACGGCACGCCTTGAAGGCGTAGCTGCGCAGAGAGGCGCCGAGCGACAGATCGCCAAGTGCCTTGCGCGCGCCGCCCAGTACCAGCACGTCGCCCTTGCCGCGCGCCGCGCCAATCGCGGCACCGGCCTTGCGCAAATCGACCGGCGAGGACTTGGCGTCCAGCCGCACCACCTGCACCGCGCTCGCGGCCATCCCCACGGGCCAGGCCAGTTCGGCCGCCTCGCCATTGCCGAGCTTGCCAAAGGCCTCGCTCTCGGAAAATCGCGCCAGCGCGCCCTTGCACAGCCGGTTAACCCGCCGCGCGGCCTGATCGAGCTTGCCGCCTTCGGGCAGCAAGACGGCAACGCGCCCCTCGAAGCCGGCGATGGCGTCGAGGTCGAGCGGCTGAATGTCGATGACGGGAGGGGTGGTCATGGCGGCTGTCTCCAAAGCTTGTTTGCCTTCCTACCTAAGTTGCGGCGCGGCAATGTACCAGCACCCGCAAGCGCCTTTGGTCCGGATCTGCGGTTTCCCCGAGGGCAGAGCCGCACTAGGCTGAGCTCAGGCGCCCGGATCAAGAGGCGTCGGCCATGCGCTTTGGGAGGGGCCATGCAGAAAGACACCAAGAAGGCACGCGAATTCACTTCCGCCGAAATGGGCGCCCTGGCGCATCTCTATCGCGGCGAGGTATATCGCTCGACGATCTGGCGCACCCGGCTCGACACGACCACGAACTGGTCCGTCGTCTCGCTCGGCGCGGCCTTCTCAATCTCCTTCTCCAGCCCCGAGGCCTCCGCGCTGCCGCTGCTGCTGGTAGGGTTGCTGACCTCGACGATGATGATGCTGGAAGCCCGCCGCTACCGCTATTTCAACGTCTGGCGGGCGCGGGCCCGCTACTTGGAGGTGCATTTCTATGCACCGATGCTCGATGATGGAGATCTGCACACCGAGGAGAACTGGCAGAAGGTTCTGGCTGAGGACTACTGGCGCCCCGATTACCATGTCTCGCTGCTGACCGCGATGGGACGGCGAATCCGGCGCAACTATCTCTGGATCCTGACCGTGCAGATGGTGGCCTATATCGGCAAGCTGGTCATCCACCCGACTTCCGCAACATCGCTCCAACAGGTTATCGACCGCGCCGATACCGGACCGATACCGGGTGAGGTGATTCTGGGAATCGGTATTGTCTACCTGCTCACCTTCCTGACGATTGCCCGTGTCACCGGCCACCGCGATGCCAGCCGAAGCGCCAAGCGCGGTAGCGGGCGCGCGCTCGGCTGAAGGCGCATCTTTCGGATTGGCCCGCCGCAACGGGGCGGGCATCGTGTGCGCAGGAGGCACAGGGGCATGCCGAAACAGAACCGTGTCCTGCCGACGGGCGAGATCGCCGCGCTGCCCGAGCGCGGCGGGTTCATGGGCAATCGCGGCGTGTTGCACGACGATGCGGGCCGGCTTGGAGCCCGGCGCTGGACGCATCGGCGCTGGATCTGCTGCCGCCTTTCCTTTCGCGGCCGAAAGCGGCAGATCATGACGCCCGGCGCCTATACCGAGCTGTTCTTCCTGGACGAGGCCGTCGCGCTAGCGGCAGGTCATCGGCCCTGCGCGGAATGCCGGCGTGCCGCCTATGACGCGTATCGCGCGGCGTGGGAGCGCGCGCAGGGCGATGCGGTCCGTGCCGACGAGATCGACCGCGTCCTGCATCGCGACCGGGTCTTGCCAGATCGCCGCCAACGCCGACTCGCCGCCGAAGCGGGCGGCCTGCCCGACGGTGCCTTCATCCTGCAGGCTGGCCAACCGCTGTTGCTTTCAGCCGGGAGGGCGCTGGCCTTTACGCCGGGCGGCTACCTGGCCACCAAGCCGCCCCGCCCACGCGAACGCGTCACGGTGCTCACGCCGGCGGCGAATCTCGCCGTGCTGGCGGCAGGCTTCCAGCCCGAGCTCCACCCGACTGCGGCGGTGTGACCATTCCACCGAAGACACGGGCAAGGTAGCCTCGGGACGGAACGATTGCCGAACCGGAACCGATGATCGCCTTCACAACCGAACCACCTCTCCAGAGCATTCTTCAGGCGTTGGCCGACGCTATTGGCACGCGTGAAAAGGTTCTGCTCGGAGAGCTGACCGATTCTCTCGGGCGGCGGGGATTCGGCCCGGTGATTCTGCTGGCTTCCGCGATGATGGTGCTTCCGACAGGGATGGTGCCGGGCGTGCCGGCCTTCATGGGCGTCATCCTGCTGCTGGCTGGCGGGCAGATGCTGAGCGGGCGGCACGAGCTCTGGTTGCCGCCGAAAATCTACGGAATCGTCCTGCCCGGACCGGCGCTTCGGCGTGGAATCGTACGGGCGGAGCCGCTGGCCTTGCGCTTGTCCCGTTGGCTTCGGCTGCGCTGGCTTTTCCTCGTGAACGGGTTTCTCTCCCGCTGGCTGATCGCGCTGATCCTGATCGTGACAAGCGGCGTGATCATCATCATCGGCGCCATTCCGGGCCTGCCCTTTCTGCTCGCGCTGCACCTGCTGGCCTTCGGCCTCGGCCTGACGGTGGGTGATGGCGTCTTCGTTGCTGCCGGATATGGAATCTTTCTACCCGCGGTAGCGCTCGCCGGACACCTTTCCGGCTTTCTCTGAGTGTATTTGCCCCTGCAATTCGTCAAAAGGAGCAAAATTGCGCGTATTTTGCCCCAGAGAGCGCGCTGGACCTGCCCGTCGCGTTGACCCCGCAGCACCTGTGCGCTAAACGGCCCATGCCTGCGATGCGCGCGAGGCATTCCGCCGGGACGTCCTGATATAACGTCCCAAACATCCGCGACTGCTGCCCGTCGCCAAGATTGGACGTACATGACGAAATTTTCCGACCTGAGCCTGGACCCGAAGGTCCTCAAAGCCATCGTGGATAGCGGCTACGAGACGCCGACTCCGATCCAGGCAGGGGCGATTCCGCCCGCGCTCGAGGGCAAGGACGTGCTGGGAATCGCCCAGACCGGAACCGGCAAGACCGCTTCCTTTACCCTGCCCATGATCACGCTGCTCGGCCGTGGCCGCGCCCGCGCCCGGATGCCGCGCAGCCTCGTGCTCGCGCCGACTCGTGAGTTGGCCGCCCAGGTGGCGGAGAATTTCGACGCCTACGCGAAATACACCAAGCTGACCAAGGCGCTGCTGATCGGCGGTGTCTCTTTCGGTGAACAGGACAAGCTGATCGACAAGGGCGTCGACGTGCTCATCGCCACGCCGGGCCGCCTGCTCGACCATTTCGAGCGCGGCAAACTGCTGCTGACCGGCGTTCAGGTCATGGTGGTGGACGAGGCCGACCGGATGCTCGACATGGGGTTCATCCCCGATATCGAGCGCATCTTCCAGCTCACCCCCTTCACACGCCAGACGCTGTTCTTCTCGGCCACCATGCCGCCCGAGATCGAGCGCATCACCAACACCTTCCTGCATGCGCCGGTCAAGATCGAGGTCGCCCGCCAGGCGACGGCCTCCGAGACGATCACGCAAGGGCTCTGCCAGTTCAAACCCTCGCGCCGGGACCGCACCGCGCAGGAGAAGCGCACCATGCTGCGCGAGCTGATCAAGCGCGAAGGCGCCGAATGTCGCAACGCGATCATCTTCTGCAACCGCAAGGTGGATGTGGATATTGTGGCCAAGTCACTCAAGAAATACGGGCTGAATGCCGAACCGATCCATGGCGACCTAGACCAGTCCCACCGGACCCGCACGCTGGACGGTTTCCGCGACGGCTCGATCACCTTCCTGGTGGCCTCCGATGTCGCCGCGCGTGGACTCGACATTCCCAATGTGAGCCACGTCTTCAATTTCGACGTGCCGAACCATGCCGAAGACTACGTGCACCGGATTGGCCGGACCGGACGGGCCGGGCGCGAAGGCCGGGCCTTCACCATCGCCACCCCTGCCGACGACAAGCAGATCGCCGCGGTGGAGAGCCTTCTGGAAAATGAAATCCCGCGCATCGAAGCGCCCGGGCTGCCCAAGCGGGAAAGCCGCCCGCGCCGCGACGAGGAGCCGCGCGCCGAGCAAGAGGCAACTCCGGTTAAGGCCGAGCCGAAGCCGGAGCAGGAAAGCAGCCGTCCGCGCCGCACCCGTGGCCGCCGCGGCGAACCACGTGACAACGGTCAGGTCGTCGGAATGGGCGATCACGTGCCGGACTTTATCCTGCGCTCTTTCTCCTGACACTGCCGTCGTAAAAGGCAAAACGGCCTGCGAGTAGTCCCGCAGGCCGAAAAGATGGATTTTCTCGCCAATTCGTGCAATCGAATACTTATTTGGTGAAAAGATTCAAAAACACATGCAATGGCTCGTCTATATTAGTGAGGCCTGCGTGGCGCCCCAATCGGCGGACGCGGCCCAAATCTATCTAACGGCCCGGAAACGGAACCAGGAGCTTGGCCTGACCGGCTACCTGCACCGGGAAAAGGGCTATTTCGTGCAATATGTCGAGGGACCGCCCGACGGGCTGGATACCCTTTTGAAGAGCCTGCGACGCGACTGGCGTCACCGGCATATGCAGGTTTACGGGCGCGGTCCGCTGAAATCCCGCCGGTTTCCCAACTGGGACATGGCCTTTACCGAGACGCCCAATGCCAGTTTTTCAATGTGGCTTGGCGGAACGGCCGGAGAGCCTCCCTGCACCCAGACTCTGGCCGAGGCCAGTTCCGAAACAGTACTGGCCTTTTTCGACAGCCTGCGCGATGCAGGCTAGCCCTCCGTCCCCGACACAGCCGCCTCTGCTCAGGCCAGCCGCGAAATCACAACCGTAACCTCGGGCTTCTTGCCAATCTCCTCGACCGCCACCTGCCGAACGACGCGCCGCAGGCCGGAATCGAGCTTGTCGTCATCGACGAGCAGCTTGTCATTGGCCCGCGCAAGAAACTGCGCCGCCTCTGCCTCCACCAGATCGACGAGCGGCGCGTTGGACCGCCCCGTCTCGACAAGGCCCATCGTCTCGGCCCAGGGCTCGCCCAGCGGCTCGTCTTCCTCGTCGAGGATCACGTTCAGCATGACATGCCCGTTGAGAGCCATGCGGATCCGGTCACGCACGACACCGTCCATCGCACCGATCTTCTGCGCGCCATCAAGATAGACGCGCCCCGTTTCCACATGCTCGCACACAACCGGATAGTCTCCCGTCAGATCCAGCATCGTTCCGTTGGTAGCGACCTTCGATGTGATCCCCTTGGCCTCGCCTGCCTCGGCATGGCGGCGCAGCATGCGGTGCTCTCCGTGCATCGGGATCAGCATCTGCGGCCGCATCAGCTCGTGCACCGCCTCAAGGTCCGGCCGGTTGGCGTGGCCGGAGACGTGGTAGAGCGACGAGGAATCATCGACCACGTTCACACCCATTTCCGAGAAGGCATTCACGTTGCGCAAGACGCCCCGCTCATTGCCGGGGATCGTCTTGGAGGAGAACAGGAAGGTATCCCCCTCGGCCAGCGACAGCCCGAGATATTTCCCCCGCGAGAGCTGCGCCGTGGCCGCGCGGCGCTCGCCCTGGCTGCCCGTCACGATCAGCATCAGGTTCTCGCGCGGAACATCCTCGGCCTCTTCGTGGCCGATCACGGGCGGAAAATCGGTCAGCACCCCGGTCTCCACCGACGCCTGCACCATGCGCAACATCGCCCGCCCCATGAGACAGACGGAGCGCCCCGCATCCCGGCCGGCCTCGGCCAGCGTCTTCACCCGGGCCACGTTGGAGGCAAAGGTGGTGGCCACGAACATGCCGGAGCTTTGCAGCACCAAGTCGCGGATATTGTTGGTCAGGGTCGATTCCGAGCGGCCCGGCGTTTCGACATGCACATTGGTCGAGTCGCAGACCAGCGCCTTGACGCCATCCGCGGCGATACCGTGCCATAGCTCGGCATCGAACGGTTCCCCCACCACCGGCGCGCCGTCGAGCTTGAAATCGCCCGTATGGACGACCCGGCCCACCGGCGTATCGATCACCAGCGCCGAGCTTTCCGGGATGGAATGGGACACCGGCAAAAAGGAAATCTGGAACGGCCCGGCCTCGATCGTCTCCGGGAAAGCCTCGACGATATGGACCTGCTCGGGATCGTTGCCGCGTTCCTCCATCTTGCGCTGCGCCAGATGGCCGGTGAACCGCCGGCAATAGACCGGCGCGCGCAGATCCCGCCAGAAATGGGCAATGCCGCCGATATGATCCTCGTGCCCATGAGTGACCAGAATGGCCTCCAGCCGGTCAGCCCGCTCGATCAGCCAGGACATGTCGGGAAAGATCAGGTCGACCCCGGGGGTCGTTTCCATATCGGGGAATGTCACGCCCAGATCCACCAGGATCAGGCGCTCCTTGCCGGGCTTGCCCCATCCATAGACATAGGCATTCATCCCGACTTCGCCGGCGCCGCCCAGAGGCAGGTAGATCAGACGTTCCGCATCGCTCATTTACTGGTTTTCCTTGTTGTAGCGATGGATGACCGTCAGGCCGTGCATCGTCAAATCATCTTCAATCACGTCAAACAGTACATCGCCCTGGCTGAACAGAGGTGCAAGCCCCCCCGTCCCGATGACTGTCATCGGACGCTCCCGCTCTTCCAGAATCCTGTCGCAAACGCCACGCACCAGCCCGACATAGCCCCAGAACACCCCGGACTGCATACAGTCGACCGTGTTCGTGCCGATCACATGCTGCGGCTTGGTGATATCCACATGCGGCAGCGCCGCAGCCGCCAGGTGCAGCGCTTCCAGCGAAAGGTTGACCCCCGGCGCGATGGCGCCGCCAATATACGCCCCGTCCTTGGACACCACGTCGAAGGTCGTCGCGGTGCCGAAATCCACCACCACGAGGTCGCCGCCATGCCGGTCGAAAGCGCCAGCGGTGTTTACCAGCCTGTCCGGGCCAACCTGCGCGGAGCGGTCCACCCGCGGCGGATTCGGCAGCAGGCAGTCGGGCTTGCCGACCACGAGCGGGCGGCAATTGAAATAGCGATCCGCCAGGACCCGGAGGTTGAACACCACGCGCGGCACGGTCGAAGAAATGATCACCTCGTCGATCTTAACGTCGAGACCGTGATGCTGCATGAGTGTCGAGAACCAGACGAAATACTGATCCGCCGTTCGCTGGTGCTCGGTGGCCGTGCGCAGCATGGTGAGGAATTTCTCGCCATCCCAGACGGCGAAGACGGTGTTGGTGTTGCCGGTATCGATGCACAGAAGCATGGGCTTGGGCCTATCGGGCTGGGAATGTCTGAGACGAGACGCTGAGAGGACTTGTGCGGTGGAGGCAGACGAACATTGGGTGTTGGCCCCGGAGTGATTCAACCGGGACGAGCGTGGAATTCCTCTTGGCTGATGGAGATTCTCCGAAGGCACGATCCGCAGGATCGTTTCGGCCAGGATGCTCTGAATTTCCCCTGTTCCTCCGCACGGTCGCGCCTCCCATCGTCAAAAGAAAATATCGGCTGCGGGAATGGTACGCTGTTCCGTCGCGCTCCGCAGGACGATGTTGCCATGCTCATCAATGGTCTCGAAATGGCCGGAGAACTCCTCCACAGCCGTTCGGGCCGTGACGATCTCGCCAAGCCGAGCGGCCCGCGACAGCCAGGCTTCGCGTATCGGTGTGAAACCGTAGGTCGACAGTTGAAGCTCGTGGCGTGCATAGGCAGGGGCCAGCGCGTTCAGGAAATCAACCGGATCTACCGAGAGGCCGGTTTCGGAAAGCAGGGAAACGGGCCGCAGGGCACGCTCTTCGACCTGCGCAGCAGCGGGCGCAGCGACAAGATTGACGCCGATGCCGATGGACAGGAAGGAGACATCGCCCCCTTGGCCAGCGGATTCGAGCAGGATGCCGGCCACCTTGCCGCCATTGAGCAGGACGTCATTCGGCCATTTGAGCGTGAAGGGTGCGGTCCGGCCGGTCGTCGCCACGAAGGCATCGTACAGCGCCAGAGACGCGGTGAAGCTGCGCAGCGCGGCAAGCCCCGCCCCGAGCGCGGGGCGCATCACCAGCGTTGCCGCGAAGTTTCCCTTCGGGTTGACCCATTCCCGTCCGCGGCGGCCGCGTGCGGCGGTCTGGTTGAGCGCGAGGATCCAGGTCGGGCCAACGAGGCTCGGCACCCGGCGTTGTGCCTCGGCCATGGTGCTGTCGATTTCCGGCAGGATGACGCTGTCATAGCCGGTCGGCCAATCCATCGGGAGGGTTGCGGTCATTGGGCCATCCCCTTCTCTGCACCGGGAGCAGACGTGGCTGCTCCTAAAGGAAAAGCCCGGGCTCTGCACCCGGGCCAGCATTCGAGGCCAATGCCCGGATCAGTTGATCACGAGCGAGGCAGCGGCATTGGCGGCCAGACCGTCGATGCCGAAGAGGTTGATCACGCCCAGCACCATGATCGCGGCGCAGGCCATGAGCACGGACCATTGGATCGGCGACATGGAGCCGTCGATCTGCTCGGCCTCATCGGAGCCGAAATACATATAGTAGACGATCCGCAGGTAGTAGAAGGCCGAGATGACCGAAGCGATGGCGCCGGCCACGGCGAGCCAGACCAGGCCCGCGTCCAGCGCGGCCATCAGCACCGCGAACTTGCCGAAGAAGCCCACCAGCGGCGGCACACCGGCCAGCGAGAAGAGCAGCACCAGCATCGCCAGGGCCTTCACCGGCTCTTTCTTGGAGAGCATGTTCAGGCTGTCGATCCGGGTGATGTGCTGGCCGTCGCGTTCCATCGACAGGATGAAGGCGAAGGTGCCGATATTCATCGTCACATAGATCGCCATGTAGATCAGCATCGCGCTGACGCCGGTCTGGGTGCCGGCGGCCAGGCCGATCAGCGCGAAGCCCATATGCGAGATCGAGGAATAGGCCATCAGCCGCTTGATGTCGCGCTGACCGATCCCGGCAATAGCGCCGAGGAAGACCGAGAGCACCGCCATCAGCGCCACGATCTGCTGCCAGTCGGCGACGGCATTGCCGAAGGCATCGTGCATCGCGCGGGCGAACATCGCCATCGCGGCCATCTTGGGCGCGGAGGCGAAGAAGGCCGTTACCGGGGTGGGCGAACCTTCGTAGACATCGGGTGTCCACATGTGGAAGGGCACGGCGGACACCTTGAAGGCGAGGCCCGAGATGATGAAGGTCAGGCCGAGCAGAAGGCCAAAGCCGACATGGCCATCGCTCGCAGCGGCAAAAATATCCTTGAACACGGTTGAGCCGGCATAGCCATAGGCGAGCGAGGAGCCGTAGAGCAGCAGGCCCGAGGAAAGCGCGCCGAGGATGAAGTATTTCATGCCCGCTTCGGTGGAGCGCAGGCTGTCGCGGCGGATCGAGGCGAGCACGTAGAGCGAAAGAGATTGCAGTTCCAGGCCCATATAGAGCGCGATCAGGTCGCCGGCGGAGATCATCACCATCATGCCGACGGTCGAGAGCACGATGAGGATCGGGTATTCGAAGACCAGCGCGCCGCGGCGGCTGAAGAAGCCCTCGGAGAGGATCAGGACGAAACCGGAGGCCAGAAGCAACGTCACCTTGGCGAAGCGGCCGAAGGCGTCATCGACGAACATGCCGCTGAAGGCGACGCGGGTTTCGCCGCCCGAAAGCATGATCCAGATCGCCGTGGCGATGACCACCGCCGCCGAGATCCAGGTCACCAGCGAGGCGACCTTGTCCTTGCCGGTCCAGACCGCCACGAGCAGCGCCACCATGGCATAGAGCGCGAGGAAGATCTCGGGCAGGATGATTGCGAGGTCGGAAGAACTCATCGTCAGTGGTCTCCAGCCGAGGCCAGCTCGGTGGCCGGCGCATAGTCGTTCAGGGCAATTTCGTAGTTACCAATCAGGGCCTCCACCGAGGGGCCGATAATGTCGGTGACCAGGGCGGGGTAGACCCCCAGCAGCAGGGTCATGACCACGAGCGGGGCAAAGATCGCCTTCTCGCGCTTGTCCATGTCCTTGATGGACTTGAGGCTTTCCTTGATGAGTTGGCCCAGCATGACCCGGCGATAGAGCCAGAGCCCGTAGCAGGCCGAGAAGATCACGCCAGAGGTCGCCACCACCGCCACCCAGGTATTGACCTGGAAGATCGCCATCAGGGTCAGGAATTCGCCGACGAAGCCCGAGGTGCCGGGCAGCCCGACATTGGCCATCGTAAAGAGCATGAAGATCAGCGCGTAGACCGGCATCCGCTCCATCAGGCCACCATAGGCTGCGATATCGCGGGTATGCATCCGGTCATAGACCACGCCGACAACAAGGAAGAGCGCGGCGGAAACGAAGCCGTGGCTGATCATCTGGAAGATCGCGCCGTCGAGCCCCTGTTGGTTCACCGTGAAGATCCCCATGGTGACATAGCCCATATGGGCAACCGAGCTGTAGGCGATGAGCTTCTTCATGTCCTCCTGCGCCATGGCGACCAGCGAGGCGTAGACGATGGCGATGGCCGACATCCAGAGCACGAAGGTGGACATCACCTCGGAGCCGACCGGGAACATCGGCAGGCTGAACCGCAGGAAGCCGTAGCCGCCCATCTTCAGGAGCACCGCGGCCAGGATGACCGAACCGGCGGTCGGCGCCTGCACGTGCGCGTCCGGCAACCAGGTATGGACCGGCCACATCGGCATCTTCACCGCGAAGGAAGCGAAGAAGGCGAGGAACAGGAGCGTCTGAAGCCCGCCGACGACCTGGATCCCGAGGACCGGGAAAGTCTCGGAGGCGAAGGTATGTTTCATCAGTGTCGGAATGTCGGTCGTGCCGGCATCGACATACATCGCGATCATCGCCACCAGCATCAGCAGCGAGCCGAGGAAGGTGTAGAGGAAGAACTTGAAGGCCGCGTAGATGCGTTCCTTGCCGCCCCAGATGCCGATGATCAGGAACATCGGGATCAGGCCCGCCTCGAAGAAGAGATAGAAGAGCACCAGGTCCAGAGCGGTGAAGACGCCGAGCATCAGCGTTTCCAGCATCAGGAAGGCGATCATGTATTCCTTCACCCGGGTCTTGACGCCCCAGCAGGCACCAATGGTCAGCGGCATCAGGAAGGTGGTGAGCATCACGAAGAGGATCGAGATGCCATCCACGCCCATCTTGTATTTCAGCCCCAGCAGCCACTCGCGATCTTCGACGAACTGAAAGCCCGTGTCGGTGGCGTCGAAGCCGAAGAAGAGGAAAAGCGAGATGAAGAGCGTCGCGGAGGTCGCGATCAGCGCCAGCCACTTGGCATTGCGCTGCGCGGCCTCATCCTCGCCACGCAGGAAGAGCGCGAGGATCAGCGCCGCGATCAGCGGCAGGAAGATGATGATGGAGATCAGGTTCTGCATTGTCTCAGTTCCCCGCAATCGTCATCCAGGAGACAAGGATCACGATGCCTATCACCATGGCGAAGGCGTAGTGGAAGATGTATCCGCTCTGTGCGCGCCCGGCGAGGCGGGTGAACCAGGGGATGATCCCCATCGTCAGCCCATTGATGGCGCCGTCGATCGTCGCCCCGTCGCCCTTCTTCCACAGGAAGCGGCCGAAGGCACGGGCCGGGTTCACGAAGACCGCGTCATATATCTCGTCGAAATACCACTTGTTAAGCAGGAAGTTGTAGAGAGGCTTCTGGTTCTCGGCCAGTTTCGCCGGCCAGTCGGGACGGCGGACATACATCTGGTAGGCAAGGCCAAGGCCCAGCAGCATGGCGATGAAGGGCGAGACCTTCACCCAGATCGGCGCGGCGTGGGCGTCGTCCAGAACATGGTTGTCCGGGCCGAAATAGATCGCACCGTCCCCGGGATTGCCGCCAAAGGCCGCGTGATGTTCGCCCTCGGGTGCGTGATCGTCGGCAGCCACGGTGGCGTGGGCCGTCTCGGTCGCGTGATCGTCCGTTGCCGTCTCTGCGGCATGGGCCGTCGCTGCCGCTTCGCCGTGCTCGGCCTCGGCGGTCCCGTCAGCCATATGCGCGGCATGGGTTTCGTCCGTGTGCCCTTCCATCGAGGCCTCGGCATGAACCTCCTCGCCCTTGAGCGGGATGCCGTAGAAGCTGGCCACCTTGTCGGTATGGCCAAAGAAGGAGCCATAGAAGAGCATGCCGGAGAGGATCGCACCCGCGGCCAGCACGTAGAGCGGGACCAGCATGGTCATCGGGCTCTCATGGGCGTGCTCATGCGTATGCTTGTCGCCCCGCGCCTCGCCGTGGAAGGTGAGGAACATCAGGCGCCAGGAGTAGAAGGAAGTCATCAGCGCGGCGATGACCAGCATCACGAAGGCGAAACCGGAGGCCTGCGTACCGCCCGCCCAGGCGCTCTCGATGATCGCGTCCTTGGACAGGAAGCCGGCGAAGCCGATCGAGGTGAGCGGTATACCGACACCGGTGATGGCCAGCGTGCCGATCATCATGATCCAGTAGGTGACCGGGAACTTGCCCTTGAGCCCGCCGTAATTCCGCATGTCCTGCTCGTGATGCATACCGTGGATCACGGAGCCTGCGCCGAGGAAGAGCATGGCCTTGAAGAAGGCGTGGGTCAGCAGGTGGAACATGGCGGCCGAATACATGCCGACACCGGCGGCGACGAACATGTAGCCGAGCTGCGAACAGGTCGAATAGGCGATGACGCGCTTGATGTCGTTCTGTACCAGACCCACCGTCGCGGCAAAGAAGGCCGTGATCGCGCCGATATAGATGATGAAAGTGGCGGCACCCGGCGCAAATTCGTAGAGCGGCGACATCCGGCACACGAGGAACACGCCCGCGGTCACCATGGTGGCGGCGTGGATGAGCGCGGAGACCGGGGTCGGACCTTCCATCGCGTCGGGAAGCCAGGTGTGGAGCAGGAACTGCGCCGATTTGCCCATGGCACCGATGAAGAGCAGGACGCCAAGCAGGTTGGCGGCATTCCAGTCGGTCCAGAGGAAGGAGATCTGGGTTTCCGCCAGCATCGGGGCGGCGGCGAAGACATCGTCCAGCGCGACGCTGTCGACAAGGAAGAAGAGGCCCGCAATGCCGAGGGCAAAGCCGAAGTCGCCGACACGGTTGACGATGAAGGCCTTCATGGCCGCCTCGCCCGCGCTCTCCTTCTTGTAGTAGAACCCGATGAGCAGGTATGAGGCCAGGCCCACGCCCTCCCAGCCGAAGAACATCTGAACGAGGTTGTCCGATGTCACCAGCATGAGCATGGCGAAGGTGAAGAGCGACAGAAAGGCGAAGAAACGCGCACGGTAGGGCTCGTCCTCGGGGAAGGCGTGATCATGCGCCATGTAGCCGAAGCTGTAGAGATGGACGAAGGCCGAGACCGTCGTCACCACCACCAGCATGATCGCGGTCAGCCGGTCCAGGCGGATGGCCCAGTCGGCCACGAGCGAGCCGCTGTCGATCCAGCGCATCAGGTGGATCTGCTCGGTTACGCCGTCATGGGTGAGAAACACGATCCAGCTGAAGAAGAAGGACAGGAACAGCAGGCCCGTCGCGGTGATCTGGCCGGCTTTCTCGCCGATCACCCGCCAGAAGAAGCCGCAGATGATCGCGCCGATAAGCGGGGCGAAGAGGATGATGCTTGCCATGTGCCCTTAGCCCTTCATGTTGGAGACGTCTTCGACCCGGATCGTCCCGCGATTGCGGAAGAAACAGACCAGGATCGCGAGGCCGATGGCCGCCTCGGCGGCGGCAACGGTCAGGATGAACAGGGTGAAGACCTGCCCCGTGAGATCGCCCAGATAGGCGGAGAAGGCGACGAGGTTGATATTGACCGCCAGCAGCACGAGTTCGATCGACATCAGGATGACGATGACGTTCTTCCGGTTCAGGAAGATGCCGAAAATGCCGATGACGAACAGCGCCGCCGCGACAGCCAGGTAATGTTCCAGTTGAACCATTCCGCGGTCCCTCGATCCTTCTTGGCCCTTTCGGGCTTTGCGTTGCGCGGCAAAGCGCGCTTCGTTCAAACGGGCGCCCCTCCTCCCCGAGGGGCGCACGGCGGGCGGGTTACTTGAGCCCCTCGCCCGGCTTGATATCGACCAGCTCCAGCGTCTTGGCCGGGTCGCGATACATCTGCACCAGGATGTCCTGGCGCTTGATGTCGCGGCGGTGGCGCATGGTCAACACGATGGCGCCGATCATGGCGACGAGCAGGATGAGCCCGGCAACCTGGAAGAGCAGGAAATACTTGTCATAGAGCAGCAGCCCGAGGGCTGCGGTGTTATGCGCACCGGCCCCTTCCGGCGTGCCCATCGGCGTATCGAGGATCGCCACGCCGCCGCCCAGCTCCCAGGAGCCGAAGGCCATCGCGAGTTGCATGATCAGTACCAGCCCGATCACGAGCGCCAGAGGCAGTTGCTTGGCCATCTCGGCGCGCAACTCGGCGAAGTCCACATCCAGCATCATGACAACGAAGAGGAACAGCACCATGACCGCGCCGACATAGACGATGATCAGCAGCATGGCGACGAATTCCGCCCCGAGCAGCACCATCAGGCCGGCGCCCGACAGGAAGGACAGGATCATCCAGAGCACGGAGTGAACCGGTTGCCGGGAGATCACCGTGAAGACAGCGCCCACGAGCAGGCACAAGGAAAACAGGTAGAAGACGAAATCGACGACTGTCACGTTACTTTCCTTCCTCGTGCTCGGCGATGACGGCCTGCGCCAGTTCCATCGCCTTCGTCATCGCGGGCACGCCCCCGAAAACGGACATCTGGCCGATCACCTCGGCGATTTCCTGGGCCGTTGCCCCGGCTTCCAGCGCGTGACGCACCGTGAGCTTGATCTGCGGTTCGAGCTGCGCGCCCTGCGCGACCAGCCCGCCCAGCGTCACGAAGAGCCGGGTTTTCGCGTCCAGCCCACCGGGGTTGAACGTGTTGCCGAAGGCCATTTCCATGGCGTCCTTCGGCATGGTCGGCATCATCGCCGTGAAATCCGGGAACTGGAATTTCTCCAGCGCGGGGTTCATGGCTTTCGCCATCTCCTGCGACTGTTCGATCATCGACTGGAATAGCTTGGTGAAATCACTCATCTGTAAGGTGCATCCAGTTCGATATTGCGGGCAATCTCGGCTTCCCAGCGGTCCCCGTTCTCAAGGAGCTTCTCCTTGTTGTAGTAGAGCTCTTCGCGGGTCTCGGTGGTGAACTCGAAATTCGGGCCCTCCACGATGGCATCCACCGGGCAGGCTTCCTGGCAGAAACCGCAATAGATGCATTTCGTCATGTCGATGTCGTAGCGGGTTGTCCGCCGGGAGCCGTCCGCGCGCGGCTCGGCGTCGATCACGATGGCCTGCGCGGGGCAGATCGCCTCGCAGAGCTTGCAGGCGATGCAGCGCTCTTCCCCGTTGGGATAGCGGCGCAGCGCATGCTCGCCACGGAAGCGCGGGCTCAGCGGGCCCTTTTCATGCGGATAGTTCAGGGTGGCTTTCGGTGCCATGAAATACTTCATGCCGAGCTGAAAGCCCTTCCACATGTCCATCAGCAGGAAATACTTGGTCGCGCGGGTCCAGTCGATTGCCATCCCCATCGATCAGCCTCCCATTCCCAGCATTGCCCAGCGAGCCCAGAAGGCGCCGAGGATTTCGAACTTGGCCATAAAGGCGATGACAACGACCCAACCCAGCGACAGCGGAAGGAAGACCTTCCAGCCGATACGCATCAGCTGGTCGTAGCGGTAACGCGGCACGATCGCCTTCACCATGGCGAAGATGAAGAAGAAGAAGGACATCTTCAGGATCATCCACATGACGCCATCGGGCAGGCCCGGGATCGGCGACAGCCAGCCACCGAAGAACAGGATGGTGACCAGCGCGCACATCAGCACGATCGCGATCAACTCGCCCATCATGTAGAGCAGGAAGGGCGTCGAGGAATACTCCACCTGGTAACCGGCGACGAGCTCCGATTCCGCTTCCGGAAGGTCGAAGGGCGGGCGGTTGGTCTCCGCCAATGCCGAGATGAAGAACAGGAACACCATCGGCAGGTGCGGCAGCCAGTACCAGTTGAAGAAGCCGAAATTGCCCTCCTGGGCGCGCACGATATCGGTCAGGTTCATCGAGCCGGTGGAGATGATCACACCGATGATGATCAGGCCGATGGAGACCTCGTAGGAGATCATCTGCGCCGCCGAGCGCAGCGCGCCGAGGAACGGGTACTTGGAGTTGGAGGCCCAGCCGCCCATAATCACGCCGTAAACCTCGAGCGAGGACATGGCGAAGACATAGAGGATGGCGACGTTCAGCGAGGCGATTTCCCAGCCATCGTTGAAGGGCACGACCACCCAGGCAATGAGCGCGAGCACGAAGGAGAGCATCGGCGCAAGGAAATAGACGAATCGGTCGGCCCCTGCCGGCACGATGATTTCCTTGGCGATGTATTTGACGAAATCCGCGAAGGATTGCAGCAGGCCGTAAATCCCGACGACATTCGGTCCCCTGCGTTGCTGGACCGCGGCCCAGACCTTGCGGTCGGCATACATCAGGAATGCGAGCGCCACGAAGAGGATGATGGTGAACAGGAGACATTGCGCTGCGACCAGCACGACGATCCCAAGGTTGGTTTGCAGAAATCCTGCCAGAAATTCAGCCATGGTGCCTCATCTTCCTCAGACCGTAGGTATGCCCCGCAAGGCGCAATCTTCCACCGTCACTTCGGCGTCGATTGTCTGCGACCCTTGCGGGAGCGCTGGCGAGACCGTGTAAACCGCATCCGCGCGCCAAACGCCAGACTCTAGTGCAACTCTTGTGCGGACATGTCGCGCAAAGCCGTATCCGCGTATCAACGTGTATTGGGCAACAGCACATGTGGCATAATCTTCCACGTCGATGGCGTCGCGCGCGCCTTCCATCTCGACGATGAAGCCGACAAGGTCATCGCCAAGCAATTGGGTCTCGATTCCCTTGTATACGGGTTCGAATGGCAGATCGTCACGATCCACCGCGTCCTCTGCTGTGCATGCCCCGAGAGTGGCGATCAGTGCCGCCGCCACTCCCTCTCGCGCCGCCACGCGCTTACTCCGCGGCCAGCGGCGTGTTTGCGCGCGCCTTCGCCTGTGCCGAGAGCTCGGCCATGAGCGCGCTGGCGCGAGCAATCGGGTTGCTCAGGTAGTAATCCTGGATCGCCAACCGGAAATCGGCCTGCCCCAGTTCGCGCGGCTCCAGCGCCGCACCCTTGTTCACGGGCAACGCATCGAGCGCTCCCATGTGCGGAACCTGCTTGATCAGCGCCTTGCGCAGCTGAAGCTGGGTGTCCCAGGGCTGCGTGGCGCCGAGTTCGGCCGACAGCGCCCGCAGGATCGCCCAGTTCTCCTTGGCCTCACCCGGCGGGAAGGATGCCCGCATCGCCATCTGCACGCGACCTTCGGTGTTCACGAAGAGCCCCTGCTCCTCCACCCAGGCCGCCGCCGGCAGAATCACGTCGGCGCGGTGCGCGCCGCGGTCGCCATGGCTGCCCTGGTAAATGACGAAGGGACCTGCATCGATCTCCACCTCGTCAGCGCCGAGATTATAGACAACCTCCGCCCCGTCGATGACGGCTTCAAGGCCGCCCTCGGTCACAGCACCGACATCCATCGCGCCAACGCGGGAGGCTGCCGTGTGCAACACCAGCAGCTTGCTGTCAGTCTGTGCACAGATCTTTTGCGCGGCGGCCAGCACCGCTTCGCCATCAGCTTCGCGAAGGGCGCCCTGACCAACGATCACAATGGAAGGCTTGGAGCGAATCTCGACGGAGCCGCCCATGTCCACCACTTTCTGAAGCGCGGCGCGGTCCGTTCCGGCGTGGAAATAGTCGAATGTCAGATCGACCTTTTGTCCGACCAGGGCGACATCCGCCCCGGCGATCCAGGCCTTGCGGATGCGGGCGTTCAGAACCGGCGCTTCGGTACGCGGGTCGGTGCCGATAAGCAGGATTCGCTCGGCGCTGTCGATATCCTCAAGAGCGGCTGTGCCGACATAGGCGGCACGATTCGCAATCGGCAGGCGCGCGTTGTCGGTCCGGCATTCCACCTTGCCGCCCTGCCCTTCGACCAGTTGCTTGAGCGCGAAGGCCGCTTCGACCGGGGCCAGATCGCCCACGAGACCGGCAATCTTCTTGCCCTTCATCGCGGCAGCGGCGGCAGAGAGCGCCTCGGCCCAGCTCGCGGGTTTCAACTTGCCATCGACACGCACGTAAGCCCTGTCGAGTCGCTGGCGCTTGAGCCCGTCCCAGACGAAGCGCGATTTATCGGCCAGCCACTCCTCGTTGATGGCGTCGTTGTTGCGCGGCAGGATCCGCTTCACTTCGCGACCCTTAGTGTCCACGCGGGTATTGGAGCCAAGTGCGTCCATCACGTCGATGGTCTCGGTCTTGGTCAGCTCCCAGGGCCGCGCGGTGAAGGCATAGGGCTTGGAGACCAGCGCACCGACCGGGCAGAGGTCGATGATATTGCCCTGCAGGTTCGAATCGAGCGTCTGGTTGAGGTAGGAGGTGATCTCCGCATCCTCGCCCCGGCCCGTCTGGCCCATCTGGGTGATGCCGGCCACCTCGGTGGTGAAGCGCACGCAGCGGGTGCAGGAGATGCAGCGCGTCATGTGAGTCTCGACCAGCGGACCGAGATCGAGATCTTCGGTGGCCCGCTTCGGCTCGCGGAAACGGCTGAAGTCGACGCCATAGGCCACGGCCTGGTCCTGCAGGTCGCATTCGCCGCCCTGATCGCAGATCGGGCAGTCCAGCGGGTGGTTGATGAGCAGGAACTCCATCACGCCCTCTCGGGCCTTCTTGACCATGGGCGAGTTCGTACGGACCTCAGGCGGCTCGCCATTGCGACCCGGACGCAGGTCGCGCACCTGCATCGCGCAGGAGGCCGCGGGCTTCGGCGGACCGCCGACCACTTCCACCAGGCACATCCGGCAATTGCCGGCGATCGACAGACGCTCGTGGTAACAGAATCGCGGAACCTCGATCCCAGCCTGTTCGCAGGCCTGAATCAGGGTCATCGCGGGGTCGCATTTCACTTCGATGCCGTCGATGATGATGGTGCGTAGGTCACTCATGCGCTGCCTCCAGCTCCTTCTTGGGGGTACTCCCCTTCAAGACCGGAGGTCTAGGCGCACTCCGGGGTCCCTCTTCGGACCCTCTCTAGCGTCTTCTTTGGCCAAGGCCAATCAGCGATTTCGCCGCGATTTCGGGCGCAGCGCCGCAGGGAGCCGCACTCAATGCAGGGCGAGTCCCTGGCTGCCCGAAACAAGCAAGGTGAAGACGACCAAGGTGGCCGTGGCGATGGAAAGAAATCTGAACATGCGCGTTTCCTTCTGAAATGGGCGCGGGAGGAGCACCCTTTACTTCCAGATGGGGACGCTGTGGCTTTGTTTTCAACAAGGATCGCGTCGTTCCGCCATCCCTGCTGCAATGCAGCAGTTCTTTGCTCAAAACCTGAACGAGCCCGGCGGCTCTTCGCCCAATCACGGAGCCTTGATTGAACGGCCACGCGGCGACCTCTTGAAAGGCCGCAACTCGAAGCCGCACCCCGGCTGCCGGAACAGGGGCTCTCGCGGCCGATCCTACACGGTGAGCTTCATGCCTCCATCGACGAAATAGGTCGAGCCAATGGAATAGCTCGCCCGTTCCGAACACAGGAAGACGAAGAAATCCGCCAGTTCCTCGGGCGAACAGAAGCGCTTGATCGGCGCATATTCGTCGGCTACGCCTTGAAGATACCCCTGCCAGTCGCCGTCGGTGTCCCGCGTCAGCTCCTTGGCGGTATTGACCCAGTCCGGCGTCTGCACCAGCCCCGGATTGACGCAGTTCACGCGGATATTGCGCCCCACGAGCTCGGTCGCCAGCGTCCGCGAGAACATCATCAACGCCGCCTTGGTGACATTGTAGATCGGCTCGTACCAGAGCGGCTGCACGGCACAGATCGAGGCATTGTTGAGCACCACACCACCGCCCCGCGCTTCCATATACGGGACCACACCGCGCGCCAGCCGGACCGCCGCCATCACGTGCAGATCCCAATACTGCTGCCATTTCTCGTCCGGCGCGTCCATGATCGTCTCGTTGGACCCGGTTCCGGCGTTGTTGATGAGGATGTCGACCCCACCAACCGCCTCCACCGCGCCCAGAATCGCGGCAATCCCCTCCGCGGAGGCCACATCGCCCACTGCCGGCACCGCCGCTTCCCCGATATCGGCAATCGCCGCCTCCACCTTTTGGGCGTGGCGCCCATTGATCAGCACCCGCACGCCCTCGGCCGCCAGCCCCTTGGCCACGGCGAGCCCGATTCCGTCAGAGCTTCCGGTGATCAGCGCAGTCTTGCCAGCAAGTTTCAGGTCCATGCTCTCATCCTTTCGTGAAACCGTCCCGAGAGGCATCCACGAACCGGGGATGTCCCCGCTGGCACTTTCTGCCTCGCCTGCACAAAATGCAATCGCGGCTCGCCCAGGAAAATGGACGAGCCGCGAAAATAGTCTGGAATGCCTGTTGCTTACGGGCTTACTGCGACGTGGTCGGATCCACAGCGCCATCGCCGGTGATCTCGACCAAGAAGGCGCCGACCTGCGTACCTTCCTGGATCTCGGCAAACCCGGCCATGCAGACGCGGATGAAATCCGTCTCGTCCTTGCTCAGCTTGTGTTTGTCGAGGAAGGCCGCCTGTGCCGCGCGCACTGCATCGCCCGGATCGGCCATGGAACCTTCGAGATTCTTGGAGTCGAACCCATCCGCAGTGAGGGCTTCCATCACCTCCGTCGTCACATCGGAGGCCTTCACGGCATCGAAGGTCAGATTCGGGCAGGTCGTGGCAATGTTCTCCGCCGTGGTGATCGATACCATCGCATCGACGAAATAATCGGGCGCCGGGCGCAGGTCGTCCGCCAAAACAGGCGTTGCCATCACAAACGCTGCGGCAAGTAGGCTCTTTTTCATCATTGGAACTCCCACTTCCGGCCCTGTATCGAAAAACGGCCCGACGCATGCGCCGGGCCCGTTGTCAGAATGCTAGTGTCAGGATCACTCGGCCGCAATCCCCGGCTTGTTCTTGATCCGGTACTCGATCTCGTCGCGGAAATGCCGGATCAGGCCCTGGATCGGCCAGGCGGCGGCATCGCCGAGCGCACAGATCGTGTGGCCCTCGACCTGCTTGGTGACATCCATCAGCATGTCGATCTCTTCGATCTCGGCCTCGCCCTTCACCAGCCGGTCCATGACCCGCATCATCCAGCCCGTGCCTTCACGGCAGGGGGTGCACTGGCCACAGCTCTCATGCTTGTAGAACTTGCTGAGCCGCCAGATCGCCTTCACGACATCCGTGGACTGGTCCATCACGATCACCGCCGCCGTGCCGAGGCCGGAGCGCTGCTCGCGCAGCCAGTCGAAATCCATGATCGCTTCCCTGGCGATATCGGCGGGCAGCAGCGGCACCGAGGAGCCACCGGGGATGACGGCCTTGAGGTTTTTCCAGCCACCGCGAATACCGCCGCAATGCTTGTCGATCAGCTCCTCGAAGAGGATCGACATGCTCTCCTCGACCACACAAGGGGTGTTCACATGGCCCGAGATGGCGAAAAGCTTGGTACCGGTGTTGTTCGGACGGCCAAAGCCCGCGAACCACTCGCCGCCCCGGCGCAGGACGGTCGGCACGACGGCGATGGATTCCACGTTGTTCACCGTGGTCGGGCAACCATAGAGGCCCGCGCCCGCCGGAAACGGCGGCTTCATGCGCGGCATGCCCTTCTTGCCTTCGAGGCTTTCCAGAAGCGCGGTTTCCTCGCCGCAGATATATGCGCCGGCGCCATGGGCGACGAAGAGGTCGAAATCCCAGCCCGAGCCGGCCGCATTCTTGCCGAGGAGACCTGAATCATACGCCTCGTCGATCGCGGCCTGCAGCGCCTCGCGCTCGCGGATGAACTCGCCGCGGATATAGATGTAGCTCTCATGCGCGCCCATGGCGAAAGAGGCCAGCAGGCACCCCTCGATCAGCGTATGCGGGTCATTGCGCAGGATCTCCCGGTCCTTGCAGGTGCCGGGCTCCGACTCGTCCGCGTTTACAACGAGATAGGACGGACGCCCGTCGCTTTCCTTGGGCATGAAGGACCACTTCAGACCGGTCGGGAAGCCCGCCCCGCCGCGGCCGCGCAGGCCGGAGGCCTTCATCTCGTCCACGATCCAGTCGCGGCCCTTCTTGATGATGTCGGCGGTGCCGTCCCAATGGCCGCGGGCGCGGGCACCGGCGAGCGTACGATCCTTCAGACCGTAGATGTTGGTGAAGATCCTGTCCTTGTCCTGCAGCATCTCTTATCCTCTCATCCCTCGTCGCCGGAGCGGGTGCGCCACATCCGGACTGCCACCACCAGCGCCCAGACAAAGGCCGCCAGCGAGGCGAAATAGAACAACATTTCATAACGCGCGGGAAGCCCCGTCAGGGCCACCAGCGCCGGTGCGAAAATTGCCAGCAAACCGCCAAGCGCGATCACGACAGCCACGATGCGGCCCTGTCGGGCAAAGGCCCGGTCATGTTCGCTGGGTCGGGTCATTGCCGGCGCCATCCGCTCACTTCTTCTTGGCCGAGAACTCGGTCTCGCCGCCTTCCGCCAGGACCTTGGCCTGATCCACCCATTCGTCCCGGGTCACGCGGCCCTTGAAACCTTCGAGGTTCTGATCGACCCAGGCGATCTCCTCGGCGGTCCAGTTCGCGATCTGGTCGAAATGGTAGAAGCCGAGGAAATTGCACATTTCCTCCAGCTTTGGCCCGATACCCTTGATTTTCTTGAGGTCATCCGCCTTGCCCTCGCGCGGCCCGTCGAGCCATTGCGGGCGCGTGCCGGCGATCTCGGCCGCGGTTTCCGGGTCTGGCTTCGCGGTCGACTTCGCAGGGGCTTCCTGAACGGTGGCGCCGGTCTCGTCGACAGGCTGGCCTGCGGCGGGGCGCGGCTCCTCGACGGGCGCGGCACCGACCGCACGTCCGCCCTGGTCGGTCCAGGGCTTGAGCAGCGGCACCTCGGTGCCATCGATCCGTTTGACGGTATCTCCGATCGTCACCGCCAGTTCGACCGAGGCGTTGTACTTGGCGGCATTCTCATTGCCATCCGTGAGCGTCGTCGGACCGCCCAGGGGCTCAGCACCGTAACGGCCGTTCTGCGGGCCCGGCACCGGCACCTTGCCGGCAGCCAACTCGTCGAGGATCTCGGCGAGGCGCTCGGCGGTGAGGTCTTCGTAGAAATCCTTGCCGATCTGCACCATCGGCGCGTTGCCACAGGCCCCGAGGCATTCGACCTCTTCCCAGGAGAACTTGCCATCGGTGGACAAATGGTGCGGCTTCTCGGCGATCTTGTCCTTGCAGACCCCGATCAGGTCCTCTGCCCCGCAGATCAGGCAGGAGGTCGTGCCGCAGACCTGGACATGGGCAACGGATCCAACGGGTTGCAGCTGGAACATGAAGTAGAAGGTCGCCACTTCCAGCGCCCGTATATACGCCATGCCGAGCATGTCTGCGACATGCTCGATGGCTGGGCGGCTCAGCCAGCCTTCCTGTTCCTGGGCACGCCACAGCAGCGGGATGATGGCCGAGGCCTGGCGGCCTTCGGGATACTTGGTGATCTGCGCCTCGGCCCATTCCCGGTTGGCGGGGGTGAAGGCGAAGCTCTCGGGCTGTTCGGGATGGAGACGGCGGAGCATTACACGCGGTCCTTCGATGGCTGGCCGAGGCTCGTGCGGAAAGCGCGGGAGCCTTCGGCGGGGATATTTTCGGAAAGAGGAAGGGAAGCAGGCGCGTGCCGCATCAGCGGTCGATCTCCCCGAAGACGATGTCGAGCGTCCCAATCACGGCCGGGATATCGGCGAGCTGGTGGCCCTTGCAATAGTACCCCGTGGTCTGCAGATGGGCGAAGCCCGGCGTCCGCAGACGCAGACGGTAGGGTTTGTTGGAGCCATCGGAGACGATATAGACGGCCATTTCGCCCTTCGGCGCCTCGGTCGCACAGTAGATCTCGCCGGCCGGGATCTTGAAGCCCTCGGAATAGAGCTTGAAGTGGTGGATCAGCGCTTCCATCGAGGTCTTCATGTCGGCGCGTTTCGGGGGCGTGAGCTTGCCGCGGGCGAGAACGTCGCCCTGCCCGGAGGGCGCGCGCAGCTTCTCGATGGCTTGCAGGACGATCGAGGTCGACTGGCGCATCTCTTCCATCCGCAGCAGGTAGCGGTCGTAGCAGTCGCCGTTCTTGCCCAGCGGGATCTGGAAGTCGAACTCGTCATAAAGATCATAGGGCTGCGTGCGACGCAGGTCCCAGGCAAGCCCGGCGGAACGGGCCATCGGACCGGTCATCGCCCAGTCATAAACATCCTGCTCGGAGACGATGCAGATATCGACGGTCCGCTGCTTGAAGATCCGGTTCTCGGTCAGCAGCTCGTCCAGATCGTCCAGTACCTTGAGGAATTTCGGCGCCCAGGCCTCGATATCGTCGAGCAATTCAGGCGTGACATCCTGATGGACGCCGCCGGGGCGGAAATAGTTGCAATGCATCCGGGCGCCGGAGGCACGTTCGAAGAAGGTATAAACCTCCTCGCGGCCAAGCTCGAAGCCCCAGAGCGGCGGCGTCAGCGCGCCCACGTCCATCGCAGCCGTGGTCACGTTCATCACGTGGTTACCGATCCGGCTCAGTTCCGCCATTAGCACCCGCAGCAGCTGGCCGCGGCGCGGCGCCTGCACTCCGGTCATCTTCTCGATGGCCAGGCAGAAGCTGTGCTCCTGGTTCATCGGCGCGGAGTAGTCCAGCCGGTCCATGTAAGGCGCGTTCTGGAGATAGGTGCGGCTCTCCATCAGCTTCTCGGTGCCGCGATGCAGCAGGCCGATATGCGGATCCGCGCGCTCGACGATCTCGCCGTCCAACTCGGTGACGAGACGCAACACGCCGTGGGTCGCCGGGTGCTGCGGGCCCACGTTGAGGTTGAAGTTGCGGATCGTCTGTTCGCCCGTGCGGACGTCTTCGAAACCCTTGGAACCGTCCATCAGCTTTCGGTCCTCTCCAAATGCGCCTTCGCGGCCTTCGCGGCCACCTTGGCGTTGAATTTTTCCCAGCGGGTAACGGCGCGTTTGTGCGTGCCCTCCCCGATCATATCCTGTCCGTCATGGCCACGGACGCGGAAAGTGATGAATCGGCCGTCGATCCCGATCACTTCCGTTTCCACCGTCACGGTCAGGCCCGGCGGCGTGGGCGCAACATGGCTGAGATCGAAACCGATCCCGAGCGAGCCCTCGCCCGGCTCGTAGTAGGGGGCAATCTGCTCCACGCAGGCCCACTCGAACATGCCGATCATCATGGCCGAGGCAAAGACCTCCGGCATGTCATCCATGATCCACGCATCCGGAAACAGCCGGCAGACGACCTCTTCTGGCCGCACCTCACGGGCAAATGTCGCCCGGTCGCCTATGGCAAGCCCCGGCTTCACTTAGCCTTTTCCGCTTTCTCGTCGCCCGGCAGGATGTATTTCGCGCCTTCCCACGGAGACAAGTAGTCATACTGGCGGTATTCGTGCACCAGCTTCACCGGTTCATAGACCACGCGTTTCTGCGCATCGTCATAGCGCAGCTCGACATAGCCGGAGGTCGGAAAATCCTTGCGCAGCGGATGGCCGCGGAAGCCATAATCGGTCAGGATTCGGCGCAGGTCCGGATGGCCGGAGAAGACCACACCAAACATGTCGAACACTTCCCGCTCGTACCAGTCGGCCGAGGGGAAAATCCCGGTCAGCGAGGGGATGGCTTCGTCCTCCCGCACGCTCGACTTCACGCAGATGCGCTGGTTCTGTTTCATCGACAGGAAATGGTAGACGACGACGAAACGCTTTTCGCGCTCCGGGTAGTCGATTGCCGTGATGTCGACGCATTGGGTGAACTGGCAGGTGGCATCGGCCCGCAGGAACTCGACGAAGCCGAGCAGTGCGGCGGGCGGCGCCTCCACGGTCAGGTCACCATTGTTGATCACCCACTTGGTCACGCAATCCGGGCGGCGTTCGGCGATATATTCGCCAAGGGTGTGAAGCGCATCGCTCATAGCGGTGTCATCCTTCCTTCAAGCAGCGAAGGCCAATCAGCGGGTAATCGTGCCCACCCGGCGGATCTTGCGTTGCAGTTGCAGCGTGCCATAGAGCAGCGCTTCGGCCGTCGGCGGGCAACCGGGGACGTAGACATCGACCGGAACGATCCGGTCCACGCCGCGGACCACCGAATAGGAGTAATGGTAATAGCCGCCGCCATTGGCGCAGGAACCCATGGAGATCACCCAACGCGGCTCCGGCATCTGGTCATAGACCTTGCGCAGAGCGGGGGCCATCTTGTTGGTCAGTGTACCGGCAACGATCATCAGGTCCGACTGGCGCGGCGAGGCGCGCGGCGCGGTGCCGAAACGCTCCAGGTCGTAGCGCGGCATGGAGACGTGAATCATCTCGATGGCGCAGCAGGCCAGCCCGAAGGTCATCCAATGCAGCGAGCCGGTGCGGCCCCAGTTGATGATGTCTGCAGTAGATGTCACCAGGAACCCCTTGTCGTTGAGGTCCTTGTTCATCTTTGCCACCGTGGCGTCCTTGTCGGCGCCGGCGGTGTTGGGGCCGGTCATCACTCCCATTCGAGTGCTCCCTTTTTCCATTCATAGGCGAACCCGACCGTCAGAACGGCAAGGAAGACCATCATCGACCAGAAGGCCGCCATTGAGATGTCTCCGAAGGCGACCGCCCATGGAAACAGGAAGGCCACTTCGAGGTCGAAGATGATGAAAAGGATCGAAACCAGGTAGAAGCGGATATCGAACTTCATCCGCGCGTCGTCCATGGCATTGAAGCCGCATTCATAAGCAGAGTTCTTTTCCGCGTAAGGATCGCTCGGCGCGACCACCCATGCGGCAACAACCATGCCAAGTCCCATCACTATGGCGATGGCGAGGAAAATGAGAATGGGAAGATATTCTCTGAGAAGTCCGTCCACGTCTGGCTCCTTGTCTGCCCGCGCAACTTATCACACAGGTGGTTTGGGGCTAGTAGGCGGTTTACGCGCGGGCCGGGATGGGGTCAACCGGCGGCGTGTCGCGGGCAAGCGGCCATATGTCCCGCCTGCCCCGCCCCGCTTGTCCCACCCCCGGGGCGGCATTCCCGCTTTCATTCCAAGCTGCTGGCGGCCCGCGCATAGGCCGGCGCGAGCGCGTTGACGAGATAGCCGGAGACACAGCCCGCCCCGTGCGGCGAAAGCTCGGCGATACGTGTCGCCAGCAAGCGCTGCGTCGGGCTCCACCCGGACGGAATCTCGGCCGCAAGCGCCGCTTTCTGGAAGAAGGCAGCCGCCGTATCGACGCCCCCCGGCCCCATCCGCCAGCGCAAGCCGCCATCCTGCTGTGCAGCCGCCGCGCGATCATAGATCACCACGTCTTCCTTGATCGTCTGCACGATTTGCACGGCGTCGAGCGTCTCTGGGTCTATGGCGGTCGGGTCCTGCGACAGAATCACCAGGTCGGCCAGCTTGCCGGGTTCCAGCGAGCCCTTCTCGGCCTCCTCGAAATGCTGCCAGGCCGGCCAGAGCGTCATCGCCTTGAGCGCGGTCATCACGTCCACCCGGTGTTCCGGGCCGATAATGTCGCCCGAGCGCGATCGGCGCGTCACTGTCGCGTCCAGCACGCGCATCGAATCGGGGAAGGCGACAGGCGCATCGTGATGGGTGGAAAAGCGCATCCCGCGCTGGAGCACCCAGCCGGTGGGCGAGATATTGTTGGAATTGACCGGGCCCACGGTGCGTTCGCGGTGCCAGTCGCCCCAGTAGAAGGTGTGCATCGGGAAGAGCGACGGGAAAACGTTCAGGCGATTGAGGTCGTCCACCTGGTCCTCGCGCAGGAACTGCCCGTGGATCAGGACCGGCCGGCGGTCTTCCATGCCGTATTCCTTCTCAGCCGTCTCGATGGCCGCCAGCAGCAGGTCGCTCGCCGCCTCGCCGTTGGAATGGGTCAGGATCTGGATGCCATTGCCAAAGGCCCAGTCGATGGCGTCGAAAACGTCATCGGGGCTGGCCGCATGATAGCCCACGTAATCGGCGCGGAAATTCTCGGGCGGGTTGTAATAGGGTCGGTCGCGCCAGGCGGTGAAGCCCTGCGGAGAGCCGTCGATGGTCAGCTTGGCGCCGCCGACGCGGTACCGGTCCACGTAATCGCGGCTGTGAGTCGCGGCGATATAGTCGCGGTCCACTAGCACATCGGGATAGGCAACCACGTCGATCTCCAGCGCACCGCTCGCGGCCACCGCCTCCATGAGCTTGGCCTGCCCAGTGGTCGCCCTGCCCTCCTGAGCGGTGGTGTAGCCATAGCTTGCAATAAGCTCGGTCCCGGCCCGGAACATCGCCATCATGCCCTCGGCATCGAGATGTTGCAGCACGCTCATGAGCGCCACGAAATGCGGCGTTTCTTCCAGCACGCCGGTGGGCCGTGCGCCGCCCCGCTCGCGCCGGATCACGCCACCTTCCATCTCCTCGGTATCCGGACCGATGCCGGCAATTTCGAGTGCGGCGGAATTGGCCACGCCGAGATGTCCGGACTGGTGGACGATATAGATCGGCACGTCGGTGGAAACCGCGTCGAGATCCTCCCGCGTCGGGTGACGTAGCTCGGCAAGCTGGGAATCGTCATAGCCGAAACCGATCACCGCATCCACGGCGGCGATCCGTTCGGGATAGGCCGCAATATAGTCGCGCAGGATCTGCTGGAGATCCGCCACCGAATTGCCGTCGCCATCGGGCGCGGCCAGCAGATTCGCCGCCATCGCCTGCAAGCCGATCATCATCACGTGACCATGCGCATCGACAAATCCCGGCAGCAACGCGCGGCCGTCCAGATCGCGCAATTCCGTCGCGTCCCCCTGATAGGCCAGCATCTCGGCAAGCGAGCCCACGGCGAGGATCCTGCCATCCTTCACCGCCAGCGCCTCGGCGCGGGGGGCGGCATCGTTCATGGTCAGGATCGGGCCGCCTTCGTAAATCGTGTCAGCAATTTCCTGAGCTTGAGCGCTGGCAAGGCTGGCCAACACTGCGAGGGTCGAAAGAAGCGAAATAGGTTTGGTCATGCAAAAATCTCCCTATTTTTCGAAAGAGTGGCATTTTAAAGCGCGATGTCCAGCATGACGAACCTGATCATTGCGGTTTTTCTGAACAATTCGGCGGATCAAACTCTGCGCCAGAACTTGGCCCCGGCGAGCCGGGCGGACCCGAAACGGCGCTTCTTCAGAAGTTCAGGGAACATACACGGCGTGACGCGCCGCAGCTTGCCCGCTTGCCGTTGCAAGTTTTCGAACAGACCGCTGCAACCGCGCGCTTCCCGCGCAGTCTCGCCACTGAATCGGCCCCCCCGGGCAAGGGGGATCGGAAGAATCGGCTCATTGAACACAATCCATCTCCCCCGAGATACATCCGGCCCAATGCACTGACCCAGCCCGTGAGCCCAAACGCCGAACCGTCACGGCAGGGACCCGACTGCCCCCGCTCAGTTCCGCGTGCCCTCGATCCACCGCGCCTTGCGTTTCTCGAAGAAGGCGGCGATTCCCTCCCCGGCTTCCGCGCTCTCCCAACGGCGGACCAGCGCTTCGACCGTGTCGGCAATCGCCGCCTCGTCGATCACCGGACCCAGCCGCCGCAGCAGCGCCTTGGCCTCGGCCACAGCGCCCGGTGCCGCGGCGAGATAGGGTTTCACTTCGGCCTCCACGGCGGCGTCCAGATCGGCCTCGGGAACGGCGCGGGCCAGAAGGTCGAGTGCCGCTGCCTCCTGCGCCTCGAATATCCGGGCCGACATGAAGACCCGCCGCGCCTTGGCCTCGCCCATGCGTGCGGCCACATAGGGGCCGATGGTCGCCGGGATAAGCCCGAGCCGCGTTTCGGTGAGGCCGAACCTCGCCGTGTCCACTGAAATCGCCACGTCGCAGACCGAGATCAGCCCGACACCACCGCCAAAGGCGTTGCCCTGCACCCGCCCGATCACCGGTTTCGGGCAGGTGTTCAGCGCCTGCAGCATGTTCGCCAACTTCATCGCCTCCCGTGCGCGCGTCGGGCCATCCGCGTCCATCTGCTGGCGCATCCAGTCCAGATCGCCGCCCGCACAAAAGCTCGCCCCTGTGCCAGTCAATACGACCACGCGAACCGCCGGGTCGCGCCCCAGCAGAACGATCGCTTCGGTCATCTCCACCAGCATCCGCGCCGACATCGCGTTGTGTTTCTCGGGCCGCGCCAGCGATAGCGTGGCCACGCCGCGCGGGTCGGTTTCCACTCGGATCGTATCGTATTCCACCTGTCTCACTCCCTGCGGCCGCGCATGGCGCGCGCCATCCCGGCGGCCTGCGCGACAATCTCCGCATCCAGCCCCGTCTCGACCCCCAGTTCGGCAAGCCGCGCGATCACCGCCTCGGTCGCCACGTTGCCCTCGGCCCCGGGCGCGTAGGGGCAGCCGCCCAAGCCCCCGACGGCCGCGTCGAAAACACGGATGCCGAAATCCAGCGACAGGGCGATATTGTCGAGCGCCCGGCCGCCGGTATCGTGGTAATGCCCGGCGAGTTGCCCCGTCGGCAGATCGCCCGTTACCGCCTCCAGCATCGGCCGCAGCGTCTCGGACCGGGCCTGTCCAATCGTGTCGCCCAGCGAGACCTCGTAACAACCCAAATCCGCCAGCCGTGCCGCCACCCGCGCCACCTGCCCCGGCGGTGTCGGGCCGTCAAAGGGACAATCGGTGACGCAGGACACGTAGCCGCGCACCTTGAGCCCGGCCGCTTGCGCCCCAGCCACGACCGCTGTGATCCGCGCGAAACTCTCCGCCACCGAGCAGTTGAGATTGGCCCGGCTGAACCCTTCCGAGGCGCTCACGAAGACCGCCACCTCGTCGGCGCGCGCCTCGATCGCGCGTTCCAACCCTTGCAGGTTGGGGACCAGCGCGGTGTAGGACACGCCGTCGGCCCGCGCGATCCGCGCCAGCACTTCGGCCGAATCCGCCATTTGCGGCACCCATTTCGGCGACACGAAGCTGGCCACTTCGATCCGGGCAAAGCCCGCAGCACTCAGGCAGTCGACCAACGCGACCTTTTCCGTTGTCGGAATGGGCCGGGGCTCGTTCTGCAATCCGTCGCGCGGGCCGACCTCGAATATCTCGACACGGTCCGTCATTCCGCCCCCCCCGCCTCTTCCGGGTCCAGCAGGACAAGCGCGTCATGGGCAGCAACCTGCGCCCCCGCCTCCACCAGCACCGCCTCCACGCGCCCCGCGCGCACAGCACTCAGCGCATGTTCCATCTTCATCGCTTCGAGAATGACCAACCGGTCGCCCCGTTCGACCATCTGCCCGGGCTGGACCAGCACCTCGCGGACCAGCCCCGGCATCGGCGCCTCCACGATATTACCGCCCATGGCCTCCGCACTCTCCCGCGCCAGCGGGTCCGGCAGGGCGAATTCCCAGGGTTGGCCGGCAAAGACCACAACCGCACCATCGAGCAGGCGCGCCGGCCCCGGCGCCCGCGCTTCGCCGATCAGCCAGCCCCGCGCGCCACGCCGGCATTGCAAAACCTCTTCCTCGATCTCGATTTCGACGCGGTCCGCCCCCCGGATCGCCACACCGATCCGCCATTGCTTCCCGTCCCGCTCCAGAACGACCGTGCGTTGAAGCGGTGCCCAGAGGGAAAAGCCCGTGAAATCGGCCGGCGGCGCGTCCATCCCGCTAGCCGCAAGCGCGGCACAAGCCAGCACTGCCGCCGGCGGCGCTTCCTGACGGACGAGGCTGTCGAGGTCCCGGTCGATCAACCCTGTATCGACCCGGCCCGCCGCAAAGCCTTCATGACGCGACAGCGCCTCCAGAAAGGCGATATTGGTGACCGTGCCGCCCACTTCCGTCTGCTCCAGCGCACGGGACAGCCGGGCCAGCGCCACCCCGCGGCTCGGGCCATGGGTGATGACCTTCGCAATCATCGGATCGTACCAGGGGCTGATCTCGTCGCCCTCGCGCACGCCGCTATCGTTGCGGGACAGATCGCTGAAGCGCAGATGCGCCAGCCGCCCGGTCGCCGGCAGGAAACCCGCCGGCACGTCCTCGGCATAGAGCCGCGCCTCGAAGGCATGGCCTTCGCAACGGATCTCCTCCTGCGCCAGCGGCAGCTTCTCCCCCGAGGCGACACGCAACTGCCATTCCACGAGATCCAGCCCGGTCACCGCCTCGGTCACCGGATGTTCCACCTGCAATCGCGTGTTCATTTCCATGAACCAGAAACCGTCCGGGCGCAGCACCTCGCCGCCCTCGACGATGAACTCCACCGTGCCCGCCCCGACATAGCCGATGGCCTGCGCCGCGCGCACCGCCGCCTGGCCCATTGCCGCGCGCATCTCCTCGGTCATACCCGGCGCAGGGGCCTCCTCGATCACCTTCTGGTGGCGGCGCTGCAGCGAGCAATCGCGCTCGAACAGGTGCACCACGTTGCCATGCGTGTCGCCGAAGATCTGCAACTCGATATGCCGCGGCTGGCGGACGTAGCGCTCCACCAGCACATCCGCATTGCCAAAGGCCGTGCGCGCCTCTGCCCGCGCAGAGGCAAGCGCGGACGCGAAATCTTCCGGGGCATCGACCCGGCGCATCCCCTTGCCGCCGCCGCCCGCGACAGCCTTGATCAACACCGGGTAGCCGATCCGATCCGCCTCCTCGGCCAGCCGCTCGGGCGATTGCTCCGCGCCGTGATAGCCCGGCACCACGGGCACGCCCGCCGCCTCCATCAACCGCTTTGCGGCATCCTTCAGCCCCATCTGCCGGATCGCCGATGCGGGCGGGCCGACAAAGACCAGCCCTGCCGCCGCGACGGCCTCGACGAAGTCGGGGTTCTCGGAAAGGAACCCATAGCCGGGATGCACCGCTTCCGCCCCCGTCCGCCGCGCAGCCGCCAGCAGCGCCTCCGCATTCAGGTAACTCTGCGCGGGCGCGGACCCGCCCAAATGCACAGCTTCATCGGCCAGCGCCACATGCGCCGCCCCAGCATCGGCATCCGAATAAACAGCAACCGTCGATACCCCCATCGACCTTGCGGTCGAGATGATCCGACAGGCAATCTCGCCCCTGTTCGCGATCAGCAATTTGCGGATCATGCGCCTTCCTCCCTCCTGTTCCGCGCGCCCCAAAGAACGCGGGGTGGGCGGGTGGGAGCGCTCTTTGGGGCGCGCCTCTCCACCAGCCCGAAACGCCATTCACATGCGGAACACCCCGAACCGCGTCTCCTCGACCGGTGCATTCAGCGCCGCCCTGAGGCTCAAACCCAGCACATCCCGGCTCTTGCGCGGATCGATGATGCCATCATCCCAGAGCCGCGCGCTTGCATAGAGCGGGTGGGCCTGCTCCTCGAACATCTCCTCGGTCGGTCGCCGGAAAGCGGCCTCTTCCTCGGCCGACCAGCTTCCGCCCGCCTTCTCGATTCCGACTCGCTTCACCTGCGCCAGAACCCCCGCCGCCTGCGCCCCGCCCATCACCGAGATCCGGCTGTTGGGCCAGGTCCACAGGAATCGCGGCTGGTAGGCGCGCCCGGCCATGCCGTAATTGCCCGCGCCGAAGGAGCCGCCCACCAGCATGGTGATCTTGGGCACGGCGGTCGTCGCCACGGCGGTCACCATCTTGGCGCCATGCCGCGCGATCCCCTCGTTTTCGTATTTCTTTCCCACCATGAAGCCGGTGATATTCTGCAGGAAGACCAGCGGAATACGCCGCTGCGAACACAGCTCGACAAAATGCGCGCCCTTCTGTGCCGCCTCGGAGAAAAGTACCCCGTTATTGGCCACGATGCCCACCGGGCAGCCATGGACATGGGCGAAACCCGTCACCAGCGTCTCGCCGAACCGCGCCTTGAACTCGTCGAAACGCGAGCCGTCCACGATCCGCGCGATCACCTCCCGGATGTCGTAGGGCGTGGAGAGCGAGGCCGGTACGACACCGAAGATTTCCTCCGGGTCATAAGCCGGATCCTCCGGGCTGGCCCAATTGGCCGACACATCCGGCACCGGCCCCAGCGAGCCCACCGCGCGCCGCGCCAGCGCCAGCGCATGGGCGTCATCCTCGGCCAGGTAATCGGCCACGCCCGACAGCCGCGTATGCACATCGCCGCCGCCCAGTTCCTCCGCCGAGACCACCTCGCCCGTCGCCGCCTTCACCAGAGGCGGGCCGGCAAGGAAGATCGTGCCCTGCTCCTTCACGATGATGGTCACATCCGACATCGCCGGAACATAGGCCCCGCCAGCCGTGCACGACCCCATCACCACGGCGATCTGCGCGATCCCCGCCGCGCTCATCCGCGCCTGGTTGTAGAAGATCCGCCCGAAATGATCCCGGTCCGGGAACACCTCGTCCTGCTGCGGCAGGTTCGCGCCACCCGAATCCACGAGATAAACGCAAGGAAGATGGCATTCGGCGGCGATCTCTTGCGCCCGCAGATGCTTCTTCACCGTCATCGGGTAATAGGTGCCGCCCTTCACCGTGGCGTCGTTGCACAGGATCATGACGTCACGCCCCATGACCCGGCCGATCCCGGCCACGGCCCCGGCCGCCGGTGCAGCGCCGCCATACATCCCATGCGCCGCCGTCGCCCCGATCTCGAGGAACGGCGTTCCCGGATCGAGCAGGTTCGCCACCCGCTCGCGCGGCAGCATCTTGCCCCGCTCCAGATGCCGGGCGCGAGCCCGCTCGCCGCCGCCGGCCGCCGCTTGCGCGGCGGCTTCTTGCACGACCTCCAGCGCGGCAAGATGCGCCTGCCTGTTGGCCCGGAAATCCTCCGAGCCTGTCACGACATGACTTGTCAACTTCATGCGTCTCTCCTCGACGAGCCCCGATGTCTCGCTACCTTTCGCCCGCCGGCTGTTCGCGCACCCCGCAGGCATCCTCCCCTTTTTCCGGCCCGCTCACACCGGATACGAAAACGTTCCGAGATTCAGCCTCCCGCTTCGTTTTCCTCCGCCGGCCCTTCCAGCATCCGCCGATGCATCAGCCAGCGCATCCGGTAGGCAAACCGCGCCGCGCGGCTTACATCGGTTTGGAAACTGGCATTTACCGTCGCCGCCACCGCGCCGCCGACAATCGGCACCACGCGGCCCGCACCGCGCCCGGCGAGGCTGAAGCCCAATTGCCGCGCGATGCGCTCGATCACCTTGTCCGTAACCCATTCGCCACCCTTTTCCAGCACGATCCGCCCCTCGGGGCTGGCGAGCCACGCCGCCATGTCCGCCAGATGCGCAAGCGTCTCCTCGCGCCCTTTTTCGGCGCCCGCGGTGGCCACCTGCAGGATCAGCAGGCGATAGGTCTGCTCTTCCTCGCTGTCATTGCCGAAACCGAAGGCCGCGCCCGTCGCCCGGACGTTGCGCGCTGCCAGCGCGATGGTTGCGGGTATGTCGGCGGTCATGCCGATCGCGCCAAAGAACCCCGCCGCGCCGCCAGAGGCCGCATTGGCCCCCACGGCCCAACCCTGCACCCGCCGCGCCGCCCGCTCGCAGGCTTCGAGGTCCTCGACCGAATGGCGGGTGAACTCCGACGGAATGGTATAGCCCGCCGCCTTGTCAGCCATGGAGAGGCCCTGTCGCACGAGGCTGGGCGGCACGAAGCGGCCCACCAGCGCGCCCAGCGGAGCTGTCAGCCGCTCGGCTCCCTTGCCCATCCGCGTGGGTTTGCGCTCTTCATAGGCCCGTTGCCGCTCCAGCGCCGCGCGCAGGATGTCGGAGGCCAGGTGTGGCCGCCGGTCGGGAACCGGTGTCATGTCACGTCTCCCTTCAATGCCATTTGATCAATGCCATTTGACGCAGCTCGCGGCGAATGATCTTGCCGCTGATCGTCATCGGCAGGCTCTCCACGAAATGCACGATCCGCGGATACTCATGCGCGGCCAATCGCTGGCGCACATGCTGCTGCAAACCGGCCCGCATTTCGTCCGTTGGTTCAATCCCGTCGCGCAGCAGCACGAAGGCAGTGACCGCCTCCGTTCGCTCCGGATCGGGCGTGCCGACCACCCCGGCGCTGGCGACAGCCGGGTGGGTCAGCAGGCAGTCCTCCACCTCTCCCGGTCCGATCCGGTAACCCGAGGAGGTGATCACGTCATCGTCACGCCCCTGGAAGCGCAGGAACTCGCCCTCGCGCCAGCCGCGATCCCCGGTCAGCATCCACTCACCGCGAAACTTGCCCCGGGTCGCTGTCGGATTTCTCCAGTATTCCAGCATCATGGAAGCCGAACCTCGCTTGACGGAAATATCGCCTTCACCGTCGCAGGGCATGCCGTCCGGCCCGATTACCTCGAGCTCGTGCCCGGGCACAGCCTTGCCCATCGCCCCCGGACGCGGCTCGAACAGCGCCTCGCAGGCGCTGACGACCATGTTGCATTCTGTTTGGCCGTAGAACTCGTTGATATTCAGGCCAAAAGCCGCCTTCCCCCACTCCAGAATCTCGGCCCCAAGCGGCTCTCCGCCGCTGGCCACAGAGCGCAAACCCAGGATCTCCACATCCGCCGCCCGAAGCGTCCGCAGCGCCGAAGGTGGGAAAAATACATTTTTTACAGATGTTTGCCGAATAATCCTCACACACTCATCTGCCGTGAACTTCTCCATCCGCGCCGAAACCACCGGAACCCCGTGCCAAAGCCCCGGCATCAAGACGTCAAACAGCCCGCCGATCCAGGCCCAGTCTGCCGGAGTCCACAGAACATCGCCAGGCAAGGGCATGAGATTATGAGAAATTTCGACACCGGGCAGATGTCCGCGCAACACCCTGTGGGCGTGCAGCGCCCCTTTCGGATTGCCCGTCGTGCCCGAGGTGTAGATCAGGACCGCCGGATCCTCGGCCGCCGTATCAACCGTCGGGAAGACGATGCCATCAACCGGGACCCGCTCGGCCGGCAAGATCTGCTCCCGCCTAAGGCGCAGATCTCCCGCCTGGCTCCAATTCACGAGCTTCTCCGCGCCGACACCGTCGGTCACGACCACGCTGGCCTCCGCGTCCTCCAGCCGTACCGCCATGGCCTCGGGGCCAAACAGCGTGAAAAGCGGAATGGAGATCGCCCCCAGTTTCCAGATTGCGATATGGGCGGCCGCCGTCCAGGGCGACTGGCTCAGGAACACGCCAACACGGTCGCCCCGTCCCACGCCCATGGCCGAAAGCCTGTGCGCAAGTGCGTTCGCCATGTCGCGCAACCGGCGATAGCTCGTCTCCCGCACCCCCTCACGCAACGGCTCGATCAGCGCCATCCGATCGGGCTCCGTCGCGGCCCAACGGTCGCAGACCTCGCTGGCCATGTTGAGCCGCTCGGGGATATCCCATCCCTGCCCCTGCATGAGCGGCAGATATGTCGGCGTCGTGATCATGCCCACCGTCCCGCGGGCGCAGCCCGCGCCGCTGCGCCGCGCGCAGCGGCCACCGCGCGTGGATCTTCGATCCCGCGCAAGCCCCCGAAGCATAGCGGATTCCCACCGAGCGAGAGCCCGACGCCACAACCGGCAACGGTGACATATGTCGTCCATATCGCCATCACGGGATCAGGAACCTCGGATCGATCTGGGAAGCCAGCGAGCGCAGCTTGGCAAAACGCAGCGCCTCGGCGCGATAGGCGCAGGAAATCTGCCCCGCCTCCGGCACATCGGCGCAAAGATCCACCGCGCCCGCCTCGATATCGTCCAGGATTTCCAGATACCGATCCTTGGCGAATTCCGGCACCCCCTCAAGCTCCGACGGCATTCGTTCCATCAACCCATCGGCGCGCTTCGCCACCGCCGCCGTCATCTCCTCCTCGCAGGCCAGCACCGCACCGTGACAGGCCCCGCGCGCCTCGTTGAAACAGATGATCGTCGTATTGGCGACGTCCCGCCCGGTGGCGCTCTCGACGAGACATGCATCCATGCTCTCCAAAGCCTCGGGGCTTACCCCGTCCGCGGCTGCCGCCGGCCCAACCAGCATCACCGAAAGCAGCGCGCCGCATAGAAAATCACTGGTACCCATGGGTCAACCGAATCTCCAGAATGAGCGCCTGCCGCGCGGTTGCATACATCAGGCAACTGAGCGTGGCCGGCCCGCCACCGGTACCCCCGCCCCATTGCGCACGATCATAATCGCAAGACGCGTCCCGGAACGGGATCCAGGCCCGCTGCATCTCCCGCAGCGCCTCGGAGAGCGAGGGCGCGGACGAACCGATCTCGGCCATTTCGGCATCCACCGCTTTGTCCCGCACCATGACCTGCCGATAGACGGCGTTCAGCCGCGCATCCCAGAAGGCAAGCTCCTGATCCAGGCAATAGCCCATGCCGACCGTCGTGTAACCGAACTCATGCGATTCCATGCAGGCCGTCGCGGCGGTGCCTACACAGGCCTCCATAGCCGGCAAAGTCTCTGCTCCAAGCAAGCAGGATTCGGTTGGCACCGGGGTGAAATGCAACTCCTCCTGTGCCACCGCCGGGCCGGCCACGAACGCTGCCAGTGTCGTCACGATAAAGGCGTTCTGTCTCATAGCTCCGGGTTCTCCTTGATTTGCAGCACTTCCTTGCTCAGGAAGTGGCTGATCGCCGAACGGATCGCCACGAGAAGCCCCAGAAACAGCAGGTCCCCCAGATCGAGGCTCAGCGCCGTGTGCATGATGTCCGAGACAATGAAGACGGTCAGCCCTGCCAGTATGTACCGCGCCAGTTCGATCCTTTCCGAATTCACGATCCGGGCCCGGACCGGTTTGTCCAGCTTGGTCTCGGCCCTCAGGAACCCCAACAGGAAACGCCCAACCCCGACCAGCATGATCAAAATCGCCAAGATGTCGATCCATGCTGCCAGATGCTCCAGAAAATGCGTGATTTCTGGATAGTCGGTGTGAAGAAGGCCAGGTGTGCCCTCCCAGAATGGGCCGGTCTCTGCCACGGTTTACCTCATTGATTGCATCATCTCCCGACCGATGAGCATCCTGCGAATCTCCGAGGTACCGGCACCGATCTCCATCAGTTTTGCATCCCGGAAGAGCCGGCTGACAGGAGAATCGTTCATGAACCCCGCCCCTCCCATGGCCTGCACGGCCTGGTGCGCCTGTGTCATGGCGACTTCCGAGGAGTAGAGAACACAGGCGGCGGCATCGGCGCGGGTCACCGTACCACGGTCACAGGCCTTGGCGACCTCGTAGACATAGGCGCGCGCCGTGTTCAGCGCCGTGTACATGTCGGCGATCTTGGCCTGCATCAGCTGGAAATTCCCGATCGGCTGGCCGAATTGCTGCCGGTCGCGCATGTAGGGCATGATCTCGTCGAGGCAGGCCGCGATGATGCCCGTGCCGATCCCCGCAAGCACGACCCGCTCGTAATCGAGGCCGGACATGAGGACGCGCACACCCTTTCCCTCCTCGCCCAGAACATTCTCGAAGGGCACCTCGACGTCCTCGAAGATCAACTCGGCGGTGTTGGAGCCGCGCATTCCGAGCTTGTCGAAATGCTTGCTGGTCGAGAACCCGGTCATGCTCTTCTCGATGAGGAAGGCCGTTATGCCCTTCGCACCGGCCGCCGGGTCGGTCTTGGCATAGACGACCAGTGTATCCGCATCCGGCCCGTTGGTGATCCAGTACTTGGTACCGTTGAGGACATAACGGTCGTTGCGCTTCTCGGCGCGCAGCTTCATCGAGACCACATCCGAGCCCGCCCCCGCCTCCGACATGGCCAGCGCGCCGACATGTTCGCCCGAGATCAGCCCGGGCAGGTATTTGCGCTTCTGCGCCTCCGTGCCGTTGAGCTTGATCTGGTTCACGCAAAGATTGGAATGCGCGCCATAGGACAGCGAGACCGAGGCCGAAGCCCGCGCGATCTCCTCTACCGCGATCGTATGGGCGAGATAGGACATGTCCGCCCCGCCATATTCCTCGGGCACCGTGATTCCAAGCAGGCCCAGTTCTCCCATCTCTCGCCAGAGATCCGGGGGAAACAGGTTGCCGGAATCGATGTCAGCCGCAAGCGGCTTTACCCGCTCCTGCGCCCAGCGATGAACCATCTCGCGCAGTGCGGACGCCTCTTCGCCGATATCGAACTGTAACGTCGCATTGAACATGCCACAGGGCCTCCCCTCCCCGTTATTGAACAAGCGTTCAAATAGTAGTCACGGTTCGCCCTGCAGGTCAATCACGAATGAAGGCGGAATTCTGGAACGCCAGTGCGGCACAGGCACGAAGGTGGCTTGCCGCCGGGCAGAGCCCGAGCGGCGATGGCGCCGCTTGCGCGGCGCTGGCCGCTACGCGGCCGTCAGTCGGAGATGAATTGCAATATACCTGATACCGGCGTCTCACCGCTGGACGCACGGTCGGCAGGATGGTTCACCCCGTCATTGACGACGATTTCGGAGAAATCAAAGGGGCTGACGCCCTCCAGACAGGCCGCATTGACCCCGTACTGTTCCGGGTTGGAGCGCCGCTGGTGGTGGGTGTAGATCCCGCAGGTCTTGCAGAAATAGTGTTTCGCCGTTCCGGTATTGAATTGGTAGAGGGTCAGGTTCTCTGCGCCCGACAGGATTTCAATCCCGTCCAGAGGTGCGGACACCGCCACCGCGCCGCGCATCCGGCAATAGGAGCAGGAGCAACGGCGCGCCGTCGCCAACCCATCGCTCAGCCGCACGCGAAACCGTACCGCGCCGCAATGGCAGGCGCCGTTTCGACTCTCTGTACTCGTTGACATGACACCTCTCCTTCACGGGCCCGGACAGCTACAGGTCCAACCGAACCAGACCTCCAGGCTGGGCGCAACCACCGCACACCGAAGGTGGGCGGCCACCCCCAACGGGAGGAGCGCATCTGTGACGCGTCGACGACGGGCGGGAGCCTCCCCGGCATGCGTTTTCCGGGAAAGCCATCAGGGAGCGCCGGGTCGTTACTCCGCCGCCACCTTGCGCGCGGCTGCCAGCATCGGCTTGAGGTAGCGTCCGGTATGGCTCTTGGTCTTTTTCGCGATTTCTTCCGGCGTTCCGGTCGCGACAACGCGCCCGCCGCCGTCGCCGCCCTCGGGGCCAATATCGATGATCCAGTCGGCGGTCTTGATGACGTCGAGATTGTGCTCGATCACCACCACCGTATTCCCCTGCTCCACCAATTCGTGCAGCACTTCCAGGAGTTTGCGGACATCCTCGAAATGCAGCCCCGTCGTCGGCTCGTCGAGGATATAGAGCGTGCGTCCCGTCGAGCGCTTGGCCAGTTCCTTGGAAAGCTTCACCCGCTGCGCCTCGCCGCCCGAGAGCGTCGTCGCCTGCTGGCCGACCTTGATATAGCCCAAGCCGACGCGCACCAACGCGTCCATCTTCTCGCGGATGGACGGCACCGCCTTGAAGAACTCCTGTGCATCCTCGACCGTCATGTCGAGCACATCGGCGATGGACTTGCCCTTGAACTTGATCTCCAGCGTCTCGCGGTTGTAGCGCGCGCCGCCGCAGGTTTCGCAGGTGACATAGACGTCCGGAAGGAAATGCATCTCGATCTTGATGACACCGTCACCCTGGCAGGCCTCGCAGCGCCCGCCCTTGACGTTGAAGCTGAAGCGACCCGGCTTGTAGCCGCGTGCCTTGGCCTCCGGCAGGCCGGCGAACCAGTCGCGGATCGGGGTGAAGGCGCCGGTATAGGTGGCCGGGTTCGAACGCGGCGTGCGCCCGATGGGGCGCTGGTCGATATCGATCACCTTATCGAGATACTCCAGCCCCTTGATCGTCTCGCAGGGAGCCGGCGTCTGCCGCGCGCCGTTGAGCCGCATGGATGCGGTCTTGAACAGCGTCTCGATGGTCAGCGTGGACTTTCCGCCGCCAGACACGCCGGTCACGCAGACGAACTTGGCCAGCGGGAACTCGGCGGTCACCTTCTTGAGGTTGTTGCCGGTTGCCTTGACCACGGTCACGGCCTTGCCATTGCCCTCGCGCCGTTTCTGGCTCACCGGGATCTCGCGCTTGCCCGAAAGGTAGGCACCGGTAATCGAGCCCTCATGCGCAGCGATTTCCTCCGGCGTGCCGCAAGCCACAACTTCGCCGCCATGCACGCCGGCGCCGGGGCCGATATCGAAGACGTAATCCGCCTCGCGGATCGCTTCTTCGTCATGCTCCACGACGATCACCGTGTTGCCCTGATCACGCAGGTTCTTGAGCGTGCCGAGCAGCCGGTCATTGTCGCGCTGGTGCAAGCCGATGGACGGCTCGTCGAGCACGTAGAGCACACCCGTCAGGCCGGAGCCGATCTGGCTGGCGAGCCGGATCCGCTGGCTCTCGCCCCCGCTGAGCGTGCCGGCATTGCGCGACAGCGTGAGGTATTCGAGGCCGACATTGTTCAGGAAACCCAGTCGCTCGCGGATCTCCTTCAGAATGGCCCGTGCGATCTCGTTCTTCTGTGCGGTGAGGCTCGTGGGCACGGTCTCGCACCAGTCGAACGCCTCCTTGATCGACATCTGGACCACTTCGCCCACATGCAGGCCCGCGATCTTTACCGCGAGCGCCTCCGCGCGCAGCCGGAAGCCGCCACAGCCGCCGCAGGAGCGGTTGTTCTGGTACCGCTCGAACTCCTCCCGGATCCAGTTGGAATCCGTCTCGCGATAGCGGCGCTCCATGTTCGGGATCACGCCCTCGAAGCTGCGGCTCACCTGGTAGACACGGCCGCCCTCGTCATAGCGGAAATCGATCTCCTCTTCGCCGGAGCCGTAGAGGAACACCTGCTGCACCTTCTCCGGCACGTCTTTCCAGCGCGCGTTCTTGTCGAATTCGTAATGTCGGGCGATGGCCTCGATGGTTTGCAGGAAATAGGGTGACTTGCCCTTGCGCCAGGGCGCGAGCGCCCCGTCGGCGATCTTCAGCGTTGCATCCGGCACCACCAACCGCTCGTCAAAGAACAGCTCTACGCCGAGCCCGTCGCATTCCGGACAGGCCCCGAACGGCGCGTTGAAAGAGAAGAGCCGCGGCTCGATCTCGGGAATGGTGAAACCGCTCACCGGACAGGCAAAATTCTCGGAGAATGTGATCCGCTCGGCCTCGCCCTCGTCTTCGCGCGGCGCGGTCTCCAGAATGGCGATGCCATCGGCGAGATCCAGCGCAGTGCGGAAGCTGTCGGCCAGCCGCGTCTCCATCCCCTCGCGGACCACGATCCGGTCCACCACCACGTCGATATCGTGGCGGAATTTCTTGTCGAGCTTCGGAGGTTCGTCGAGATCGTAGAAGGCGCCGTCCACCTTGACCCGCTGGAAGCCCTGCTTGCGCAGCTCCAGAAATTCCTTGCGGTACTCGCCCTTGCGGTCGCGCACGATGGGCGCAAGCAGGAAGGCACGCGTGCCCTCCTCCATCTCCATGACGCGGTCGACCATGTCCTGCACCTGCTGCGCCTCGATGGGCAGGCCGGTGGCGGGCGAATAGGGTGTGCCAACGCGGGCAAAGAGCAGGCGGAGATAGTCGTAGATCTCGGTGACCGTGCCGACGGTCGAGCGCGGGTTCTTGGACGTCGTCTTCTGCTCGATGGAAATGGCGGGGCTGAGGCCGGAAATATGGTCCACATCCGGCTTTTCCATCATGTCGAGGAATTGCCGCGCATAGGCGGAAAGCGATTCCACGTAGCGCCGCTGGCCCTCGGCATAGACGGTATCGAAAGCCAGAGAGGATTTGCCGGAGCCGGAAAGCCCCGTGATCACAACCAGTTCGTCGCGTGGAATGTCCACGTCGATATTCTTCAGGTTGTGCTCGCGCGCGCCGCGCACCTCTATGAACTTCTGCTCTGGCATCTCTCACCCCGTGACCGGATGCTCTTCAGATAGGCGATGGCGGCGGATTCTCCAATCGAAAACTAAGAACAAAAAGTAAACATCGAGAATATGCCTGTTCCGAGAGCGGCCTGCGACAAGCTGGGCCTTGCCTCAAGATGCAGGTAGGCGCATATGCGCCGTGAAGCATATGCCAGCAAGGAGACTCGCATGCAGGCATTTCTCTCCGCCATAGCCGACCCTGTTCGCCTCGCCGCCCTGCGCATCGTCTGGGACGGCGGTGAGCATTGCGTCTGTGAACTCATGACAAAACTGGACGCGACCCAGAGCCGGATGTCGCGCCACATGAAAACGCTCAAACTGGCCGGAATCATCATCGACAGGCGCGATGCGCAATGGGTGCGCTACCGCCGCAACCCGGATCTCGCCCCGGAACTGACCGCCGTGATCGACGCCGTGCTCGCAGCCGAGTCCGCCTCGGAAAGGAATGCCGCATGAGCTCCGAAACCCAACCTGCCCTGCCCCACGGGGACTGGCCGCCCATCGCCTGGCACCTCGCCGTCGCGGTGCTGGTCGTCGCTTGGTACGCGCTCTACAAGCAGTTGATCCCGCTGTCGGAATGGCTCGTCGCACTGCTGCCGGTGGACCGTTACAGCCATACCGGCGAGGCGCTGGCCTTCTTCTTCTATGACGTGCCCAAGGTGATGATGCTGCTGACGCTGATCGTCTTTGCCATGGGCGTGGTGCGCAGTTTCTTCAGCCCGGAAAAGACCCGCGCAGCCCTGTCGGGCAAACGCGAAGGACTGGGCAACGCGATGGCGGCGGGCCTGGGCGTGCTGACCCCCTTCTGCTCCTGCTCTGCCGTGCCGCTCTTCATCGGCTTCGTCTCCGCGGGCGTGCCGCTCGGGGTGACCTTCTCTTTCCTGATCGCCGCGCCGATGGTCAACGAGGTGGCGCTGATCCTGCTCATCGGGCTCGTTGGCTGGCAGGTGGCGGTCACCTACCTGGTTTTCGGCCTCGGCATTGCCATCGTCGCCGGATTCATCATCGGAAAACTGAAACTGGAAGGCTGGCTGCAAGACTGGGTGCAGGAAATCCATGCCGGCGCCGCACCGCAGGACGGGCTGGACGACGAACCGCTCACTCTCGTGGATCGCTACCGGCTCGGCATCGAAGCCGTGCGTGAGATTTTCGCCAAGGTCTGGGTCTGGATCATCCTCGGTATCGCGCTCGGTGCGCTGATCCACGGTTATGTGCCCGAAGACCTGATGGTCCGCATCATGGGCGCGGATGCGTGGTGGTCCGTCCCGGCTGCCGTCGTCATGGGCATCCCGATGTACACCAACGCGGCCGGCATCATCCCCATCGTCGAGGCACTGCTCGGCAAGGGCGCGGCCCTCGGCACGGTGCTGGCCTTCATGATGAGCGTCATCGCGCTCTCGCTCCCTGAAATGATCATCCTGCGCCAGGTGCTGACGCTGCGCTTGATCGCGGTCTTCATCGGCGTTGTCGGAACCGGCATCCTGATGGTGGGCTTCCTGTTCAACATCCTGTTCTGAGGTGAAAAAATGAAATCGATCAAGGTCTACGGCCCCGGCTGCAAACGCTGCGAAACCACCGCCGATATGGTTCGGAACGCCGCCAGCGCGCTCGGGCTCGAAGTCGAGGTGGAAAAGGTGACGGATCCGCGCGAGATCGCCATGGCGGGGGTCATGTCCACCCCGGGCATCAGCGTGGACGGCAAGCTGGTCCATGCCGGCGGGTTGCCGGATACAAGCAAGCTCGAAGGCTGGCTGAAAGGCTGACCGGAGCGACCGTCAGCCACGATATCCAGAACGATCGGAAGCCCGCGAGCCAAATCCGGCTCACGGGCATCTGTTCAGTTGGTGGCGTTGGCGCCCACGGCGGCACCGGCTGCCGCGCCAGCAACGGTCATGGCGGTCTTGCCCTGGCCGGATCCGAACTGGTTGCCGATCACGCCGCCCACGGCGGCACCGGTCGCCGCATTCATGGCGGTATTGTCCGTGCAGCCAGCAACCGAAAGCATCAGCGCGCCCGCAAGCGCAACAATGGTCAGACGAGTTTTCATGGTTTATCTCCTGTATGATAGGGAAAGCTGTAACCCACCAGAATCGAAGAACAAGCCCTCATGGCGTCCATTCGTTTCCTAGCGCGGGATCCCGCCGTATTCTCAACCGGCGCCCTCATGCACGATGACGAATTGCGGCGTGCCGCCCCAGCCATAGACCTGCACCCGGACATAGCGCCGTTCACCGCGCAGGATGGCAGAAGGAATATACTCCGAGCCTGCCCCGACCCTGCAATCGGCCGAGATTTTCTTGCGATTGGCCAAGGTCGTGAACCAGGCATCGTATTCGTCATATTCGTGCACGATGCCGAATTTATGCACATTCGCCCGGTCCTGCTGGATGATGGCGCAGAAATCCCGCAAAGGCGCACCCTTGGAATTCCGCATGTCTTCATAGCCGATCATTGCATAATAGCCCCCAAGGAGCTGCTGCGCGGCTGCAGGGGCTGCAAAGGCCAGGGTAAACACGAGGGCGGCGGAGAGTCTCAACATGGCATTTCTCCCAAAACAACGGCCGCAGCCTGCGCTTGAAACAGACTGCGGCCAATGTCGCAAATTGCCCCTGTCGAGACTTTACATGTGGATAACCCGATCGAACGCGTCGAGCACGCTTTCATGCATCATCTCGCTGAGCGTCGGATGCGGGAAAACGGTCTCCATCAGGTCCTGCTCGGTCGTCTCGAGCTTGCGGCCAATGACATAGCCCTGGATCATCTCGGTCACCTCGGCACCGACCATATGAGCGCCCAGAAGCTCTCCAGTCTTGGCATCAAACACTGTCTTGACCAGACCCTGCGGCTCGCCAAGCGCGATCGCCTTGCCATTGCCGACAAAGGAGAAACGGCCGACCTTCACGTCGTAGCCGGCTTCCTTGGCCTTGGCCTCGGTCAGCCCGACACTGGCCACCTGCGGGTGGCAATAGGTGCAGCCTGCAATGCTCTCGGGCTTGACCGGGTGCGCGTGCAGCCCCTTGATCAGCTCCGCCACCATCACGCCTTCATGGCTGGCCTTGTGCGCAAGCCACGGCGCCCCGGCGATGTCGCCGATGGCATAGAGCCCGTCGACGCCGGTGCGGCAGAATTCGTCGGTCACGACATGGGTGCGGTCGATCTTTACGCCGAGCGCCTCGAGACCGAGATTTTCCACGTTGCCGACGATCCCGACCGCCGAGATCACGGTGTCGAATTCCTGCTTCTCGACCTTGCCGCCCACCTCGATATGGGCAACCACCTTGTCGGCGGAGCGGTCGAGTTGCTTGACCATGGCTTTCTCCATGATCTTCATGCCCTGCTTGACGAACTGCTTCTTGGCGAAGGCCGAGATCTCGGCATCTTCTACCGGCAGCACCCGATCCATGACCTCGACAACCGTCGTGTCGGCGCCAAGCGTGTTGTAGAAGCTGGCAAACTCGATACCGATAGCACCCGAGCCGATCACCAGAAGCTTCCCCGGCATGTGCGGCGGCTGCAGCGCGTGCTTGTACGTCCAGACGCGTTTGCCGTCCGCCTCAAGCCCGGGCAGTTCACGCGCCCGCGCACCGGTGGCGACAACGATATTTTTCGCGCTCAGTTCCTCGGTACCCTTGTCGGTCTTGACCGAAACCTTGCCCTTCCCGGTGAGCATTGCCTCGCCCATGATCGTGGTCACCTTGTTCTTCTTGAACAGATGCCCGATGCCGCCCGAGAGCTGCGCGGCCACGCCGCGGGAGCGCTTGACCACGGCGTCGATGTCATAGCCGAGTTTCTCGACCTTCAGGCCGAACTCTCCCGCCCTCTCCATCAAGTGGAACACTTCGGAGGACCGCAGCAGCGCCTTGGTCGGGATGCAGCCCCAGTTCAGGCAGATCCCGCCGAGATGTTCACGCTCGACGCAGGCAACCTTGAGGCCCAGCTGCGCGCCGCGGATCGCGGCCACATAGCCGCCCGGACCGGCGCCGATCACGATCATGTCGAAAGTCTGTGCAGCCATTTCCGGCCCTCCAAATCCCAAAACTGGTTTAGCATTAAACTATTTTCAGCCCGCCGCGAAGCCCCGGTCTTCACCGATTCGAAGGAAAGACGCGAATGGCTGCCATACGTCGCGCGCATATCTCGATCGAGGGCGCCCCGCTTGAAAATGCGTAACCGACCCTGCGGATCGTGCCTCCGGCGGAGGTATCTTCGGGAAAGATGAATGAGACAGCGCCACCGTTCTCCTCTTTCCCGAAATGTCTCGGGGGAGAGCACTTGCCAGAGCGCGGGGGCAGCGCCCCCGCCACCGCGAACGTCAGGTCGAATTACTTCCCGTCTTTCTTTTGAATTTCCTGCAGGATTCCAGCATATCCGGCGCCGTCGAGGAATTTCTGCTCGACCGGAAGCGTCATCCGTCCAAACGCCGCGTTGCGATACGGGAAACGTCCGAAACGCCGGACGATTTCGCGATGCGCCCGTGCATGAAGCAGGTTGGAGGCGCCGGTCTGGGGCATCCGTTCGCTCATCAGTCGAATGCAGGAATCCTGGTCGCCCAGCGTCTCCGAATGCATCAGCGGAAGATAGAAGAACTGACGCTCCGGCTCCGGTATGGCGAGGTCCCAGCGGCGATCGATCGCCTTCTTGGCTGCCCTCCGCGCCGCGCCATCGGTCGCAAAGGACCGCGCATCGCCGCGAAACATGTTGCGCGGCAACTGATCGGTCAGAATAAGATACCCCAGAACGCCCTGAGGGTCTTCGCACCAATCCGAGAGCTCGCCATCATGAGCAGCCTGCCAGCAGGGCAGGAAACGCTCCCGGATTTCCGTATCCAGAGCCTCTTCCTGCACGTACCACTTCTGAGGACCGATCTCCTCTATCCAGAATCGCCTTATGTCGGCTGCGGCAATCTCCGCCATGGGGATGTCCTCCAATTCGGCGGGAGCCGTTTCCGACCGGTCTACCCTGCCTGTTCCTGTTCAGCGTCGGCCTCTGCCTCCGCTTCCTGCGCGGCTTCGATGAATACTTCCTGCGCGACCCCGACCGCAACCGGAGATGCAGTTGGCAGGATCGGCGCGTACGAGCCCGTCTCGTCCACCGGCACTGCGTCGCTCTGCGTCATGCGATAGGCCGCATAGCCCGCCAGCGTGGTGCTGAGCACCGTCAGGAACAGGAAGAAACCTTGGGGGCCAACCGCTCCCATCATCCAGCCTGTCACAAGCGGGCCGGAAATGGCGCCGACCCCGTTGATGAAGATCAGCCCGCCCGAGGCCGCGGCCATGTCTTCATATTCGAGGTGATCGTTCACATAGGCAAGCACGAGCGCGTATAGCGGGTTTGCGGTGCCGCCAATGATGAAGGCGGCCGCGAGCAATGTCGAAAAATCTTCGGCCATGGTCATGGCGAGGGCCGCGGCGACCGCGCCGACAGCCGCGAGAACCATGATCAACTGGCGGCGGTCCATCCGGTCCGACATCCAGCCGATCGGATATTGCATGATCATGCCGCCAAGATAGATCGTGGCAATGAATCCGGAGATCTGGCCCACGCTCAACCCGGCTTCCGATCCATAGACCGAGGCCATGCCGAACAGCGCCGAAAAGACCCCGCCAAGCAGGAAAAAGCCCACGCAACCCAGTTGCGACACCTTCCAGAGCTTGCGCAGGCTCATTGGTTTCGTCGTGTCGTAGGCCGGGGTTGGCTGAACTGCCAGCAGGATCGGCGCGAAGGAGATAGAGACCAGAACCGACGGGATGATGAAAAGCACGAAGCCGGAGGGATCGCCCACCAGCAGCAGCCCCTGCGCTGCCACCACCCCCGCCATCTGCACGATCACGTAGAGAGAAAGAGCCTGTCCGCGCCGCTCATTTGTCACCGCGTTGTTGAGCCAGCTTTCGGCGGTCACGTAGACGCCGGACAGGCAGAATCCCATCAGCACGCGGCCAAACGCCCAGGCCACCGGGTGCGCGAAGAGCGGGTAGAGGATCAGAATCGCCGAGACGAACGAGCCGAGAGCGGCAAAGACGCGAATATGGCCGACACGACGGATCATCTCCGGCGCCAGGCGGGAGCCCCCCAGGAAGCCGAGAAAATAGGCCGACATCACAATGGACATCTCGAACGTCGAGAATCCTTCGATACCGCCGCGAATGCCGAGCAACGTGCCCTGCACGCCGTTGCCGACCATCAGCAGCAGAATTCCGAATAGAAGGGCCCAGCTGGCCGAAATCACTTGCAGCACGGCGTGTGTCCTCTTGCCATGAGAATTGTCCCGGGCGCCCTGCGAGACGAGTCGGCACACCAGAAGCGCGCTTTAAGCCGACAGCACCATGTCGGCAATGGTTCATCTCGCCGGGCACAATACCTCAGCTGTCAGGGTGCTGTAGCATTTCCGAAATCCGCCGGCGCACCAACTCGACATGCAGCCGCGCATTATAGGCCCCCGCGCGGAAGGGAGGTGGCAGGCGCATGCCTGCAAGCTCGTGCTCTATCCCGGCAAGCCGCGTGTCGAGAGCGTTCAGGTCGACGGAGGACGTGGTGTTGTCCAGCTCCAGTTCGATCTCGCGGATCACGGTATAGTGACGCCAGACCCGCCGGTGCATGCTCCACCGATAGACGCCGGGCAGGATACGCACCAGCGGAACGACGATAAACAGCAGCGGAAGCAAGATGAGCAAAACCCGGCGAATCTGGGCCGCGATCCAATAGGGCAACCAGTCATGAAAGGCGCTCTGCCCCTCGGCCAGCAATTTCAGAGCGCCCAGGTCGAGCGGCATATCAGCCCCCTCCCCGGTCGGAAACTGCCCCTGTTTGGCGAAGATGCTGCTATTGCCGTGGATCTTGCGCGCGGCGAGGACAAGGCGGTCGACCACTGCCGGGTGCAGATCCTCCACACCGGCCAGCCGCGCCATGAGCGTGATCATCGGCACGTCGACCAAGGGGACCACCGGGTCGAGCGACACCGCCCCGGAGGGCACATTCACGACCCGGCTATTGGGCAGGCGCAACGATATCGCGTCGGCATGCTGGAAACGGACAAGGTCTACCGTCTCGTTGCCCATCAAAGGGACGAAGTAATCCGCCGAAAGCGGCGCGACGAAAATCGCCAGGTCGACCTCGCCGGCCAGCAGCGCTTCGGCGGCCGCAGTGCCGCCGAGATCGCTGAGCGTATTGAGCTGGGTGATGTCCAGAGCATTGAGCAGCCTGTCCGCCGCCACCCGCGTTCCCGACCCCGTGCCGCCGCGCGCGATGGTCAGCCCCTTCCAGGTGCCGGGGTTGGCGGACACCTCGCGATCCGCCCGGGCAAAGACGATGATCGGCTCGAAGAACACCGTTCCCAGGGCCTCGATATCCAGCCCCTCGGTGGAAATGCCGCCCTGCAACAGCCCGACATCGGCCTCCCCCGAGCTCAGCAGACCGAGGTTCTCGAGCGAGCCTGCCGTTTCCAGGATCTCGACCTCGATTCCATCCCGGGCCAGTTCCGATCGGTACCTTTCGGCGATATTCCAGTAACCGCCATCCTGGGAACCGGCGGCAAAGGTGATCCGGCTTGGTGGCGGCAAGTCACGCAAGAGAAAGATCGCGAAGCCAACCGTCAACACGGCGGCCAGCAGAACGGCAAACAGGCGCATGACTTTCCCCCGGATTCGGCTTTCCGTGAAGCCTGCCACAGCCGGCATCGTCACACCAAGCCTCCATTGCCTTCTTGACGCAGCGCGCGCGAAGGCGCATGACGCGGACATGAACCGTTTCGTCGTCTCCCGATTTTATTGGTCGCGTTCCACATAGGAGCGGCCGGACGGATTCATCCAATCTTCAAAGGCCGCCACGGGCGGCTTTTTTCATGACTTTCGGCTTCTCGTGGCGGCAACAGCCAGGAACCGAAACATGCAGATGCAGGAAATTTCAACAGACACGCTCGCGGTGCGGGTGCGACGGGCGGAACGGCAGGACCTTCCCCGCCTTTTGGAAATGGTCATCGCGCTTGCGGCCCATCACGGGGACGTTGCCACGACGTCGACGCGGGCAATCGAGCGCGATCTCTTCGGCAAGCAGGCCTGTGCGAAAGCGCTCGTGGCCGAGCGGAACGGCACGCTATCAGGCTACGCCTTGCTGCACAGCTTTCCGCAAATGCAATGGGGCCTCAGGATCCTCGAAATCAACCATCTCTTCGTGGAAGACGGTCAGCGCGGCCACGGGATCGGTCGGCTGCTGGTGGCGGCCTGCCTGTCGGAGGCGCGCCGGCAGGAATGCGGGCAGATGGTCGTGAGCACGCATCCCGACAATGCCCGCGCGAAGGAGCTGTACCTGTCGCTTGGCTTCCAGCCGCGCGAGAGCGGCGGGGCACGATTCCGGCTGGAATTGCCCTCCAACGGCGCACTGCCGGAGGGATGGATCTGACGCCTAGCCTTCGGGAAGGAAGTCCTCGTCCAACTCCAGTTCGAGGTCTGCCTCCCAGTCCGCCGTGTTGTAGAGCGGGCGGTAATAGTCGATCAGCGCCCGCTCCAGCATGAAGGCATATTCGCGTGCATTGGCCGCCTCGCCGCCCGAGAAATCGAGCGGAACGGGTGCCCAGCTGACATGGATGAAACGGTCATTTCGAATCGTGTTGGCCGTCGCGCTCCCAGTGCCGGTGACGCCCTTGATCCGTGCAAAGGAAATCAGGCGCTTGCCACGATGCTTCATTGCCGCGGCCTTGCTCTCGGTGACCTTTGCCCGCAGATAGGAGCCTAGGCGCCCGCGCAGCCCGCGCTTACCCACGGCGATACCGACATAGAGGCATCTGTCCGGCGACGGCAGGCCCGCGCCCTTGCAGAAGGCATAGAATCCTTTTTCCGTCGGGATCACACCGCGCGCCCCGTGCTCCGCCGTCAATTGGTGGATGGTGTGGGCGGTGCTCCATTGAATAGCTTGCAACCAGTTCAAGACGTATCCCCCCTCAAAACCGGACTCTCGAAATCCAACTTCAGCCTAACGCATCAATGCCCCATCTGAGGAGACCGTTTGTTCGGGCGCGAACGCGCTGGAGGTGAAGGTTGCAGGGGGGCGTTGTCCCCCGCGCTCTTGCGAGCGCTCCCCCGGGACATTTCCGGTCAGAAGAAGGCAGGTTTTTTCCTCACCTTTTCCCGAATACCTCTGCCGGAGGAACGATCCGAAGGACCGTTCCTGCGCGCGGCGAGCCCCAGCAGCGTCACCCCATCGGCAAAAGCAGCGACGCGTCGCCATAGCTGAAGAAACGGTAGCGTTCGGCAATGGCATGTTCATAGAGCGCCATCATCCGATCCCGCCCCATCAGCGCCGAGACCAGCATCATCAGCGTCGATTTGGGCAGGTGGAAATTGGTCATCAGCCCGTCGGCAACGCGGAACTCATAGCCGGGCCGGATGAAGATATCCGTCTCCCCACTCCAGGGGTGGATGCCCTCCGCCCCGGCCGCGCTCTCGATCAGCCGGCAAGCCGTGGTGCCGACAGGGATGATCCGTCCGCCCGTCACGCGGGTGGCGTTGATCTCGGCGGCGGCCACATCCGAGACCTCGCCCCATTCCGAATGCATCTTGTGCTGGCTCACGTCATCGACCTTGACCGGCAGGAACGTGCCCGCGCCGACATGCAGCGTAACTTCGGTGAAGTCCACGCCCATCGCGGCGAGGCGTTCCAGCAACGGCCGGTCGAAATGCAGCGAAGCCGTGGGCGCGGCGACGGCGCCCGAGTGGCGGGCAAAGACGGTCTGGTAATCGGTGCGGTCCTGCGCATCTGCAGCGCGGCGGGCGGCGATATAGGGCGGCAGCGGCATGAAGCCCGCCGCGTCCAGCGCCGCGTCGAAATCATCGCCTTCCAGCGAGAAGGCGAGGTTGAGCTGCCCCTCGGCTCGCCCGGTTACACGCGCCGAGAAGCCCGGCGCGAAATGGATTTCCTCGCCATCCCGGACCTTCTTGGCGGGTTTGGCCAACACGTTCCAGGACCCGTCGCCCTGCGGCTCCAGCAGCGTCACCTCGATGCGCGCCTCGGTCGGGCCCTGCTCGCCATCGCGGCGGCGAACGCCGGAAAGGCGCGCCGGGATCACACGCGTGTTGTTGAGCACCAGCCGGTCACCGGGCCGCAGGAAACCCGGCAGGTCATGAACATGCGAATCCACGGTTCTCCCGCCTTGCGCCACCAGCAGCCGTGCGGAGCTGCGCGGGATAGCCGGGCGGGTGGCGATCAGTTCTTCGGGCAGATCGAAATCGAAATCCGACAGGTTCATGTTCACCCTCCGCCGCGCGGCTGCGGGGGCGGCGCGCGAAAAATGTCGCGGAACATGCCCGGTGTCAGCGCCGAGAGCGGGTTCACTTCCACCGACGGGTTGGAGGAACTGCCACGCATCCGATAGGTGAAGCCGATCAGCCCCTCCCCCTTGCGCGTGAAGATCCGGCCAATGGAATTGACCATGTAGACCGGGGAAAACACGCCCTGCATGTTCAGCCTGTCCCGGTTCATGTCATAGACCCCTTCCATCGAAATGCCGAGCGATGGCCCGACGCCGGAAGAGCGTGTGACGTGCACGAAGCTGGGCGTCAAGCGGAAGACCGCCTCGACATCGGTGAACAAAAGCCCCGTGCCGTTCAATTCGTCGATCAGGCCGACAACGGTGATCGCGTTGAGCAGCGCTGTCAGTCCCGAGGCGCTGCGCACCCGCACATCCTCGACCTGAAGCTGGCCGTCATATTCCCCGGGCGCACCGCGCGGCTGCAGGATCAGGGACATCGCGCCGCCATTGGCCTGCTGGAACATTCCCGCCGCCTTGAAAACCGCACCGGCATTGTCGGACCGAATGCGTACCGCCGTGCCGCCGCGTTTCGCGGGCACAAGCGTGCCATCGACCCGGACTTGCCCGTTCACCGAGCCGGTGAAATTGCCAGAATAGCCGGCCGCCTTGGTCAGCTCGCCTCGGAAACCGGTGAGCGCGATGCCATCGGAAATGGTCAGCCTGTCGAGCACCAGCTTCACGGGCGGTCCAGCGCTGGACCCGCCGCTGTTGCTCGCGCCGCCAATGCTCGTCTTGCGAATATCGATGCGCCCTCCGCGCAGCTCGATTGCCGGCTCCCGGCCCGCGCCGCGCCCCGTGAGCACCACCGGCGCATCGAGCCAGTCCCCGACGGAGACCCGCGAGAACAGCGCTTCCTGCAGCCCGCCCTCCTGCGAGGTCGTCACACTCCCCTCCGCTGTCAGCCCCGCCGCTTTCAGCGACAACGCATCCACATTGGGCCGCTCGCCGAGCCGTCCCGACAATTGCAAGCGGCCCTCGCCTTTTGCAGCCTTGCTCCACCCCAAGGGCGGCAGGGAGAGACCGACACCGCGCAAATCCGAATCAAGCGAATAGCGAATGGCCCCTTCACGCGGCAGTTCCAGCGCGAAATTCGCGGGCCCCGCCCCGGTCACCGCCCCTTTCGGCAGGCCGATCCCGAAGGTCTGCACGAATCCCTCGCCGATCTCGACTTCGCCTTCGATCGTTGGCGCGGCGGCGTCTTCGCCAAAGGGAATCCGCACCGTCGCCCCGGTGAAGGGCACCCCGTCCAACGCGCCGTCACCGGTGATCACCAGCCCCCCGGGCCGCGCCGTCACCCGCGCGTTTTGCCCCTCCAGCGCCCGGTTCGGCACGAGAACTTCGGAACGGAGGTTTTCCGCATAGGCGGTGATCTCGAAATCGACATCGCGCCCCCGGAGGCCACGCTTGAGCGGAAAGACGACCCGCCCCTCGGCGCGGCCCTCGCCAAGCGCAAGATCCACCGGCTGGCCCGCCTTGCTCAGGAAACGGAACGGCTCCTGATCCAGGACCGAAAGCGCCGCGGGTACAGGCGCGCGCGTCTTGAGCAGGAGCTCCACATTGGCCGGCTTCTGCCGCATGTCTGCGACGCGCACCGTGGTACCCGCGGCGTCGATCACGCCGCCCTTCGGCGCGCGCATCTGCCCCTCCTCCAGCGTCATCGCGAAGCGGTGCCCGCCAACAGAGGCGTAGCCGCGCGCGTCGGTAACCGGCGGAAGGGTCTTCATCGCCTGAACCGAGGCATCGCTGAACTCGAAGCTGAGCGCGAGTTGCGGCGGCGTGTCCTGGTCGATCCGCAAACCGCCATGCGCATCGTGGATGACACCGGAGAGAAGGTTCTCCTCGATCCAGCCGCGCGTGCCCGGCACGAGGTTCAACGGCCAAAGGGCCGTCAGCATGGGCGCGCGGATCTCATCGAAGCCCAGATCCAGCGACACGTGCCAGCCGGTATCGTCGGCCGTGACCAGGCCAGCAACGCGCAGATCGGTCTGCCCGCGCGTGTCGTCCGGATCGGCCGTGCTCATGACGAGCTGCCCGATCTCTGCCCGGAACGGATCGAGCGAAACCCTCAGGTCGAGCGCGCCACTATCGAACAGCGCGGGCGCGCGCAGCAATCCCTTCGGATCCAACCGCAGCTCGGAAAAGGCGAACTGGCCGACCAGCGCGGTTGGCCAGCCGGTCTCGATTCCCTCGAAATACACCTGCCCCGTCGCCGAGAGCGTTCCGTCGGGCGCGTGCACCACCAGCTCCTCGAAGGTGATCCGTCCCTGTTCCGGGCGATAGCCGAAATAGGTGCGTGCACCGTCAAAGGGGATCGGGCGGGCACCGGTTTCGGGCTGGAACACGCCGTTGCCGATTTCCAACGTGCCATTGAGCGGCCCCATCCGACCGTCCGCCATCCGCCCGACGATCATCGCCCCCGAGACCCGCGCCTTGAGCGGTTTCAACCAGCTGAGCACCGGGCTGTGCGCGGCGATATCGATGGCACGCACATTCTCGACCAGCGCCGAGGCCTCCGCTTCCGCGCCCGTCTTGCCCATGCTGAGCCGCAGCGCCACGCTGGCCGGCTCGGAATCCTCGTTATCCTCCCCCGGCAATTCGAGCGCGACCGAGAGCGACAGCGCATCCTCCTGATGGGTCAGCAGCATGGTGCCATCGCTGACGCGCCAGGCACGCTCCGCGCGGGCGTCTTCGTAAAAGACCTCCAGTTCCCGCACTTCCAGCCGTTCCACCGGCGCAAGAGCGGGAAGCTCGAAGAGCTGCTGCACGGCCTCTACGGCGCTGTCGAGCGATTCGAAGGCTGCTGGCCTCTGCCCGGTGCCGAAACCCAGATCGAACGACCCGTCCGCCTTGCGGCGCAGCTCCAGTTTGGCTCCAACAACCTCAAGCGTCCGCGGTTGCAACTTGCCCTGCCAGATCGCGCGCTTGTCGACCGAAAGCTGCAGGGCGGGCACGTTCAGCAATTCGGACCCGTCGGGCCCCGTCACCGTCACGTCGCGAAAAATCACCTCCGGCAGGGCTTTCTGCGCCATGCGAATGGTGATCTCGCCCACATTGGTTTCGCCACCGTCGAGGCCGCGCGACAGGATCAGGCTCGCCTGCTCCGCTGCCCAATCCGGCGTCGGCAGGTCACGGCCCTCGATCGTCAGACTGGCCAAGAAAAGCCCGACCCCGAGCACCACGACGGCATCGAACAGGATGAACAGGCTCCAGGACAGCACGCGCCAGCGCTTGCGACGCCGCGGCCGCGACGCGCGTTCCGGATCGACCTGCTGTCGATCGTCACCGGTTTCGGTGTTCTGGCTTTCCTCCACGTTCTGTCCGCCGCTCTGCCGGACCAATGGCCCAGCCTCTTTAACTTCGCGCGCGCCGCACTACTAAGTAAGTGCAACACTTTGCCTGAAGGATGACAGTTACATGATCGACACCCCGACCGGAACCACCCTCACCGAGGGCAATACCGCCCCCGATTTCACCCTGCCCCGCGATGGCGGCACGGATGTGACCCTCTCGGCGCTCCGGCCAAGCCCCGTCATTCTCTATTTCTATCCGCGTGACGATACGCCGGGATGCACGAAACAGGCCATAGGGTTCACCTGCCGCCAACAGGAATTTGAAGAGGCCGGCGCAACGATCCTCGGCGTTTCCAAGGACACCGTCGCCAAACACGAAAAGTTCCGCGACAAGCACGAACTTGGCGTGGCGCTGCTGTCGGATGCCGAAGGCGATATCTGTGAGCGTTACGGCGTCTACGGCGAGAAGAAGATGTACGGCAAGACCTTCATGGGGATCGAGCGCGCCACCTTCCTGATTGACGGCGACGGCGTGATCCGCCGCATCTGGCGCAAGGTGAAGGTTGACGGCCACATCGACGAAGTACTGGAGGCGGTGAAGGCCCTGGGCTGACCTTGCCCGTCGGAGACCCCGTGTCTTCCCGAAACCGGGCTTGCTAGCGGCATGGGCGGCGAACGCCCTTGCCCTTCTTGGCGCGCACGTGACACAGACACCCGCATGAGACTTTGGGGAGCGGATCGTGCCTGAGCAGAAAATCCTGACCGAGATGGCCTGCGAGGTGCTGTGCACCGCCGATGGCCGCGAAAAGACGGCGCTGTCGCGTCGCTACGCGGAGCGCTGGCGCGAGGCGCGCGCGGCGGGTGCGCCGATCCCCGTTGGCACCGCAAACCCGCCCCTGCGCCCTGCCCGGCCCGAGAAGCCCGAACTGCTGGATCCGCGGGACGTGCCGCGCCGCCGGCCTGGCTCGCCGCAGGGACAGGCCGCAATTCTGCATGCGGTGGCCCATATCGAGCTCAACGCGGTGGACCTGCATTGGGACATCATCGCCCGTTTCGGCCATGTGCCCATGCCGATGGGGTTCTATGACGACTGGGTGAAGTCGGCCGACGAGGAGGCCAAGCATTTCAACCTGATCTTCGATTGCCTCGAAGCGCGCGACAGCCATTACGGCGCTCTGCCCGCCCATGCCGGCATGTGGCGCGCGGCCGAGGACACCGCCGAAGACCTGATGGGCCGGCTGGCCGTGGTGCCGATGGTGCTGGAGGCGCGCGGGCTCGACGTGACCCCTGGCATGATCGAGATCTTCCGCAAGGCCGGCGACAAGCAGACCATTGCGGCGCTCGACGTGATCTATGCCGAGGAGGTCCACCACGTCGCCTATGGCTCCAAATGGTTCCACTTCCTGTGCGGACGCGAGGACCGCGACCCGGTCATCGTGTTCCATGATCTCGTGCGCCGCTACTTCCACGGTCCGCTCAAACCACCCTTCAACGAGGAGAAACGTGCAGAGGCCGGATTGCCGCCGGATTTCTACTGGCCACTTGCAGATCGGTCCGGAACGGTCTGAAATCACGTCTCAAATCGGCGATTTTTCGCCGAAAACTCCATATTGCGTGTCTGCGGCACCACAAAACCCCCAAAATTCTTGCACGATTTGTGACCACGCCGTAATCCCCCGTTAACGGGGCGCCGTTGGGGACGGCCGCAACCGGGAAAAACAAGAACGATCCAGGGGACGGAACGGGCCTTGCGTACGCGACTGAGTGACCGCATTCACAATATTCTCGAACGATGGTTTCCCGAGCAGCGCCTTTTTCTGCGCTCGGAGAACGACAGCACACGCTTCATCCGGCTGCGCCCGGGTACGCAGGCACTGATCCTGTTCGGCTCGGCAGCCACGGTTGCCTGGGCCATCATCGCCTCTTCGGTCCTGCTGATGGAGAGCATAGGCGCCGACAATGTACGCGAACAGGCCGGCCGCGACCGCGCGCTTTACGAAGACAGGCTGAACGAGTTGTCGGAAGCCCGCGACGTGGCGGAATCCGAAGCCCTCGCCGCGCATGAGCGTTTCAACTCGGCCCTCGGTCAGATTTCCAGGATGCAATCGCAACTGCTCCAGTCGGAGGATCGCCGCCGCGAGCTGGAAACCGGGATCAATGTGATCCAGACCACGCTGCGCAAGGCAATGAACCAGCGAGACGAGGCGCGCGAAAAGGCAGAGGAAGTGGCCGCCGTCCTGGAAGGCCGCGCCGAGCAGGAAGCCGAACGCAACTCGCTCACCGAAGTGGATGCGACGCTGGCCTTCCTCAACGAAGCGCTGGAACGCACAGCGTCCGAACGCGACGACATGGAGCGCGAGGCGGAGCTGGCGCTGGAAGAGGCGGAAGAGGCGAAGTTCGAGCGCGACCTGATCCTGGACCGCAACGACAAGATTTTCACCCAGCTCGAAGAAGCGCTGACCGTCTCGGTCGAACCGTTGGAGAAAATGTTCTCCAATGCCGGCCTGCCGCCGTCGCGACTGCTCGATGCCGTCAAGCGCGGCTATTCCGGCCAGGGCGGCCCGCTCACCCCTATCGCCTTCTCGACCAAGGGCGTGGAACCCTCCCCGGACGAGGCACGCGCGAACGACCTGCTCAAGGGGCTGGACCGGATGAACCTCTATCGGATCGCCGCCGAGAAGGCGCCTTTTGCGATGCCGCTGCGCGACAGCTTCCGGTTCACCTCGCCCTTCGGTCCGCGTTGGGGCCGCATGCATAATGGCACCGATTTCGCCTCCAGCCACGGCACGCCGATCTATTCCACCGCCGACGGCGTAGTGGTCAAGGCCGGCTGGCACTCGGGCTTCGGCCGCATGGTCAAGATCCGGCACGAATTCGGAATCGAAACATGGTATGGTCATATGTCCCGCCTTCGCGTCTCCGAAGGTCAAAGGGTCTCGAAAGGCCAGCGGATCGGTGATATGGGGAACACCGGACGGTCGACCGGCACGCATCTGCACTACGAGGTGCATGTGAACGGGAAGCCCGTGAACCCGATGAACTTTATCAAGGCAGCCAAAGATGTTTTCTAAGAGCCGAATCAACGAGCCCGGCCCGGCAAAGGAACCCGAAACCTCCAAGGCGCCCGAGGCAGCCAAGAAGCCGGCAATGCCCGGCCTCGACAGCAAGCCCGCGCCCAAAGCCAAGCCTCCGGCATCGGTTCTGTCCTCCGACCTGACGGTCGTGGGCAACCTCAAGACAACCGGGGACATCCAGGTGGAAGGCACGGTCGAAGGCGACATCCGTGCCCATCTGCTGACCATTGGCGAGAACGCGACCATTCGCGGCGAATGCGTCGCCGATGACGTGGTCATCAACGGCCATATCGCCGGCCGCGTACGCGGCCTCAAGGTGCGCCTGACCTCGACCGCCAAGGTCGAAGGCGACATAATCCACAAGACAATCGCCATCGAGAGCGGTGCCCATTTCGAAGGCTCCGTGCAGCGTCAGGACGACCCGCTCAGCGGCACCTCCAACCGCACACCCGTGAAACCGGCAGCCAAGCCCGAAGAATAATCCGGAACCTGTTCCGGATGACAGAATTGTTGCGGACGGCACGGCAGCGTGTCGTCCGTTTTCATTCATGCAGGGCAGAATTCTCCAGGAATACGGAATTCACAATTCCCGCAGGCGGAAGCCCGAACGATCCTGCGTAGCGTGCCTCCGGCGGACGCATTTGGAGAAAGATGAGGCACAAACGCGCAGCCCTTCCTATTTCCCGAAATATCCTTGAGGGGAGCGTTCACAGGCACGCGGCGGAAAAAGCCCCCGATCGCACGGCAAAACAAGCCCAACACCCCTAGGCAGGCATCTCGACCCGAACCCAATGCTATCGCGATTGGGCGACACCTCCGTAACAAAAAGAACATGAGCGATTGATCTGGCCGGGAACATGGGCGCATTGTTCTCCAGCCGGGAGATGTGCCTGGAGACGCGCCATGCCAGTTGAATCACGTATCTATTGCGAACACGGTCTCGTGTTTCACCGGTTTTCCGGGATCGTTCGAATGTCGGACATCCAGGCGGAGATGATGCGCACACTTGCCAACCCCGAATACCATGCCGGCCTGAACGAGATCGTGGACCTTCGCGACGCCACGGAAACGGAAATCGACTTTCCGCAATTGCTCGGTCACACACGTCAACTCCAGACCCTTCAGGAGGGTTCCGGGGTAAGAAAGACGCTTTTCCTCGTCGCGGGCAACGAGCTTGCCTTCGGGATGGCCCGCATGTTCCAGAATATCGCTGATGACGACACCAGCCCGCTCAAGGTGCATGTCGTCACCGAGATGGAGGAAGCCAAGGGCCGTCTCGGGGTGGCGAATCTTCCGCTCTAGCTGGTCCCGTCACCCGGGTGGATGAGCGCCCGGCGATAAAGATGCCAGGTCGCGTGGCCCAGCACCGGCAGCGCGATGAACAGCCCAAGGAACAACGGGATCATCGCCAACACCACATAGACCGCGATGATGATCGCCCAGAGGAACATCACGCCGATATTCTCCCGCACGGCCTCGAAGCTGAGCAGCATCGCCGTCATGAAGTCGATCTCCTTGTCGACCAGAAGCGGCAGCGAAAACGCCGTCAGCCCGAACAGGATGAAGGCCAGCACACCGCCCACGAGCAACTCGACCGCGATCATCGTGAGCCCGTTCGAGGTCAGGAACACATCGAGCGAGGAGGTAACATTGGTCATCACCGAGAGCCCCATGAAAAGTGCGAAAATCATGTGGGCGAGGAAGGAATAAAATAGGAAATAGAAGACGATGATCGCACCCACCCAGGGGATCTGCCGATCCTTCTCTTTCCAGATGACACCGAAGATCTGGTAGAGATCGAGCGGTTTTCCCAGCTCGATCCGCCGGCTTGTCTCGTAGAGACCCACGGCGGCAAAGGGCGCCAGCAGCGGAAAGCCAAGCGCCAGGATCATCGTCTGCGAGACGAAACCGCCGGACACGAAGAACAGGATCCAGCCGCCAAGCACATAGACGCCGCTGAAGACGATGCCGAACATCGGCGCCTTGCGGAAATCCTTCCATCCCATATCCAGGGCGTAGAGAATATCGGAGCGGTCAAGTTCCGCGATATCCGGACGCGGTGACGCCTGGATCTCGGTCGTGTCTGTCATGTGTCGGGCCTCCCCTCCCGGCTACTGGCAAACAATGGCAGCCAGAATGCCGTAGTTCGCGACAGATGCACGCTTTTTTTTGCCCTTAGGACAGATTTCCCGCCACCGCGTCGGATTGCGCGAAATTCGACCACTCCGGTGAGGCGCCTGCGGATGGAGGTTCTCGAACATCGCGCGGAGCGGGATGTTCCGCCCGCCCGCTGCACTCGCCGGCTCAGGTTCGTCATGCTAGACCCGCGCCAGACACGAGAACAGGAGTCCCAGATGGCTGAACACGGCACCCGCCAGACCGAAGGTCGCGGCCAGCGCTACGACAATGTGCTGGACACGATCGGCGACACGCCGGCGATCCGGATCAACCGCCTCGCCCCCGAGCATGTCACTCTCTACGTGAAGGCCGAAGCTTTCAATCCCGGCGGCTCGGTCAAGGACCGGCTGGCCGTGAATATCATCGAGGCCGCGGAGCGCGCCGGCACGCTGCGGCCCGGACAAACGGTGGTCGAGGCCACCAGCGGAAATACCGGGATCGGGCTGGCCATGGTCTGTGCCCAGAAGGGTTATCCGCTCGTCATCACCATGCATGACGGTTTCTCGGTCGAGCGACGTCGCCTGATGCGCATGTTCGGTGCCAAGGTGGTGCTGACCCCCAAGGCCGAAGGGGCCGTTGGTATGCTGCGCAAGGCCGAAGCCCTGGCCAAAAAAAACAGTTGGTTCCTCGCCCACCAGTTCGAAACCGCCGCCAATGCCGATATTCACGAGACGACCACAGCGCGCGAGATCCTGGCCGATTTCGACGGCGAGCGGCTCGACTACCTCGTGACGGGCTATGGCACCGGCGGCACGCTCACTGGCCTCGCCCGAGTGCTCCGCAAGGAACGCCCCGGGACGAAGATCGTGGTGGCAGAGCCCGCCAATGCGCAACTGCTGGCCTCGGGCGAAACACAGGGGCGCCGGGAGGATGGCGCGCCGGCGCACAAGCATCCGGCCTTCGAGGCGCATCCGATCCAGGGCTGGACGCCGGATTTCATCCCCTTCGTTTTGCAGGAGGCCGTCGATTCCGGTTTTTATGATGCGTTGCTCCCCGTCCCGGGCGCGGACGGCATCGCCTGGGCGCGCAAGCTCGCGGCGCAGGAGGGCATCTTTTGCGGCATCTCCGCCGGCGCAACATTCGCCGCTGCGATCAAGACCGCCGAGACGGCCGAACCCGGCTCCGTCATCCTGTGCATTTTGCCCGATACCGGCGAACGCTACCTCTCGACGCCGCTCTTCGAGGGGATCGCGGAGGAGATGACCGAGGAGGAAATGGAGATTGCGGCCTCGGTCTAGGCCCGACAGAGAGATCCGAAACCGCATCCGGGCCGTCCGGCCCGGATCTGCCTAGTTGCCTGGCGCCTTGCGCCTTGCCCACACCGAGGGCATGAGACCTGTCGCAACGCCTCCAAGGATCAGCGCCGCAGCCAGCATGGCCGTGCTGGTGATCGCCTCGCCGAGAAACACCGCGCCCATTGCCAGCGCCAGCACCGGTGCCGAGAGCTGCGCGAGCGCGCCGCGCGTGGCGCCAAGTTGCGGCAGGAGCATGTACCAAAGGGCGTAGCCCAGGGCCGATGTAACCCCGCCGGAGAGGAGCGCGAGGAGGACGCCCTCGCTGCGCGGCATGTTTCCCGGAGAGAGTGCCAGCACCAACAGGACGATGGGCAGGCAATAGACGAAATTCCATGTAGTCTCGTGCAAGGGATCGCGCACCTTTCGGCCAAGCAGCGAGTAGACGCCCCAGCCCACCGCCGCAGCGCTCATCAACAGCACCGCCAGCGGCAGCGGAGCGCCCGCTCCCCCCGGCCAGTTCAGGACAGCGAGACCGGCCAGCGCCATCGCCGCTCCAGCCCAGCGGGCCATGGGGGGCCGCTCGCCCTCGCGCAGCGCCCCGAGGAACATCGTCACCTGTACGCCCCCGAACAGGATCAACGCCCCAAGACCGGCATCCATGGAGACATAGGCGAAGGAGAAGCCGAGCATATAGGCCGCAAGCCCGACCACGGCGGGAATAGCGGGGCGCGGCAGCCGTGGCACGCCCCGATCACGCAACGCCAGCAAAATCAGCAGGACCGTCGCGCCCGCGCCGACACGGATCGCAGCAAACCCGGCCGGTCCGATGGCGCCGTCTGCCAACGCGAGACGGTTCAGCACCGAGTTGGCGGCGAAGGCCACCATCGTCAGTGATGTCAGAACAAAGAGCCTCATGCGCGCATGCCTTCGCAAACCGGTCGAACAGGCAGCGATGCTACTGCAGGCTCCGGCCCCAAGCCATGGTCCGGGGCATCACGTCTGCATCAGCCGCGCGGGGTTCGCGGGGGTCAGTCTTCGGCCTGCGCCTCGGAGCGGCTCTTGCCGGCCACGTCCATGGCGAGTGTTGCGGCCATAAAACCGTCGAGGTCACCGTCGAGTACGCCCGACGTGTCGGAGGTCTCGTAATTGGTCCGCAGATCCTTCACCATCTGGTAGGGCTGCAGCACATAGGAGCGGATCTGGTTGCCCCAGCCGGCCTCGCCCTTGGCGGCGTGCGCCTCGTTGATGGCCGCGTTCCGCTTGTCCAGTTCCATCTGGTAGAGCCGGGATTTCAGCGCCTTCATCGCGATGTCGCGGTTCTGGTGCTGGGATTTCTCCGAACTGGTCACGACGATCCCGGTCGGCAGGTGGGTGATCCGCACCGCCGAGTCCGTGGTGTTGACGTGCTGACCACCGGCCCCGGAGGAGCGGTAGGTGTCCAGGCGGATATCGGCGGGGTTCACCTCGATCTCGATATTGTCATCGACCACCGGGTAGACCCAGACCGAGCTGAAGGAGGTATGACGCCGCGCGGAGCTGTCATAGGGCGAGATCCGCACCAGCCGGTGCACGCCGCTTTCCGATTTCAGCCAGCCATAGGCGTTGGGGCCGGTAATCTTGTAGGCGGCGGATTTGATTCCGGCCTCTTCGCCGGCACTCTCCGATTGCAGCTCGACCTTGTAGCCCTTCTTCTCCGCCCAGCGGACATACATCCGCGCCAGCATGGCGGCCCAGTCACAGCTCTCCGTGCCCCCGGCCCCGGAGTTGATCTCGAGGAAAGTGTCGTTGCCGTCCGCCTCGCCATCCAATAGCGCTTCGATCTCCTTCTCGGCGGCCTTCCCGGCCAGTGCCTTGAGCGCGGCCTCGGCCTCGGAGACGACCTCGGCATCCTCTTCCATCTCGCCCAGTTCGATCAGCTCGATATTGTCCTCAAGCTCCTGCGCGATGCCCTTGTAGGTGGCAATGGAATCCACCAGCACCTGCCGCTCCCGCATCAGCTTCTGCGCAGCGGCCGGATCGTCCCAGAGCGTCGGATCCTCGACACGCGCGTTGAATTCCTCCAGCCGGTAATCGGCGGTCTCCAATCCCAGCCGCTGCCCCAGCAGCGCAAGAGATTTGCGGATCGCTTCAACGGTATTCTGGGTCTCGGCACGCATCGTCGTTCTCCTGAATGAGATCTGCGTCTTAGCGTGGCGCCGCATCCGGGGCAAGCAAACGCCCCGGTTTGGCATGACAATTCTGCCTGGAACCGCAGCGGGGGATTGCCGTCGAGCGGAGCTCGTACGGCGGTGGCGCCGCTGCGCGGCGCGGGATCAGTAGAGGCCGCCCGAGCTGAGCGAGCCGAAGCTTGCCTTGGGCGCGATCTCCACCTTCTTGCCCGTGGAGGTGGTTACCGTCCTGCTCTCGTCATCGCCTTCACCGCGGGAGAACATCGGCACGTTGGACCCCATGACGAAGCCGCCGTCGATGGCAGCGGCCAGACCGAAGATCGGATCCTCGCCCTCGCGGAAATATTCCGCGACCACGTAATCGCCCTCGGCATCGTCGGGCAGGCGCGCGCCGGAGAAACGGTCGATCTTCACGAAGAAGCCTCCCGGGGGAACCTCGAACGGGCCGCCGCCATATTTGGCGATCGCCTCCTTCATGAAGCGCGAGAAGACCGGCCCGCACATGCCGCCACCCGAGGCGCCCCGGCCGAGCGAGCGGGGCTGGTCGTAGCCGATATAGCAGCCGGCCGCGATGTTGGAGGTGAAGCCGATGAACCAGACATCCTTGGCGTCGTTGGTCGTACCGGTCTTGCCGGCCACGGGCACACCCAGCCCCGCCGCGCCAACCGTGCGCGCCGCGGTGCCGCGTTCCACAACGCCGCGCATCATCGAGGTGAGCTGGTATGCGGTGACCGCGTCGATGGCCTGTTTGCGCTGCGAGATGATGCGAGGCGACATGCCCGGCTCCAGTGCGGCATACTCGCAATCGGGGCAGATGCGCCGGTCCTGTCGGTAGACGGTCGAGCCCCAGCGGTCCTGCACCCGGTCCACCAGCGTCGGCTCCAGCCGCTCACCGCCATTGGCGAACATCGAATAGGCCGAGACCATCTTGTAGAGCGTCGTTTCCTGGCTTCCGAGCGCATTGGCCAGGTAGCGGCCAAGATGGTCATAGACACCGAAATCTTCCGCGTAGCGGGCAACGGTGTCCATGCCGATCTCCTGCGCGAGGCGGATCGTCATCAGGTTCCGCGAGCGTTCGATGCCGGTTCTGAGCGGCGTTGGCCCATAGAATTTGTTCGAGGCGTTCTTGGGCCGCCAGACGCCCTGCGGCGTGTTGATCTCGATCGGCGCGTCGACGACGATCGTGGCCGGCGTGTAGCCGGAATCGAGGGCTGCGGCATAGACGAAGGGCTTGAAGGAGGAGCCCGGTTGGCGCGTTGCCTGCGTGGCGCGGTTCAGCTCCGAGCTCTGGTAGGAGAAGCCGCCCTGCATGGCCAGAACGCGGCCCGTGTGGACATCCATCGCCACGAAGGCGCCCTGCACTTCCGGTTCCTGGCGAAGCGTCCATCGCAGGAATTCGCCGTCCTTGGTCATCTGGCGGACATGGACCACGTCTCCGGGCTCGAAATTATCGAAGAAATTGCCCTGGATCCATTTGATATCCTCGCGTGGAACACTGATCGAGCCTTCCACGGTCTCGGCACCAAGTGTCAGCGATTGTTCGGCCACCTTGAGAACGACGGCTGGGTACCACTGGCCCTCCAGTTCGATATCGCGGGCGATATTCACATCCGAGAGCGCGGCGCGCCAGAGCGTCTCATCACCAAGGGTTTCGGTCGGAACCGTCTTGCCACTGCCCCGCCAACGGCCACGGCTGCGATCATAATCTTCCAACGCCTTGCGCAGCGACGCGGTCGCCTCGATCTGCAACTCGGGATCGACGGTGGCCCGGATCGCCAGACCGCCGCCTAGGAATTCGTCCGTGCCGAAATCGCCGGAAAGTTGTCGGCGGATCTCGTCGGTGAAGTAATCGCGCGGCGGCAGGGCGTTACGGAAGGAGTCGAAATCGCCATTCTGCACCGAGCGCAGAGGCATCTCGCGTTCGGATTCATAAGAGTCCCGGTCGAGATAGCCGTTCTGGTACATCTCGCGGAGCACGTAGTTTCGGCGGTTGGTGGCCTCTTGCTTCTCGCGCACCGGGTGGTAGTTCGACGGTGCCTTCGGCAGGGCTGCCAGATAGGCGGCCTCATGCGGCTCCAGATCGGTGAGATTCTTGTTGAAATAGGTCTGCGCGGCAGCGGCCACGCCGTAGGAGTTCTGGCCGAGGAAGATCTCGTTGAGGTACAACTCGAGGATCTTCTCCTTGTCCAGCGCTTGCTCGACCCGTGCCGCGAGGATGATCTCCTTCATCTTGCGCTCGATGGAGCGGTCCGAGGAGAGCAGGAAGTTTTTCATCACCTGCTGGGTGATGGTCGAGGCACCCCGCAGACGCCCGCCCTGCGCCGCATCGAAAGCGGCGGAGGCGATGCCCATCAGGTCATAGCCCTTGTGCTCGTAGAAATTCTTGTCTTCGGCCGAGATGAAGGCCTGTTTCACCAGGTCCGGAACATCCTCCGCCGGCACGAAGAGACGCCGCTCCAGTGCGAATTCGTCGATGATGCTGCCATCGACGTTATAGACCCGGCTGATCGTCTTGGGCGTGTAGCGCGCAAGATCCTCGTGATCGGGCAGATCCCGGCTGTACATCCAGATCACGCCACCGGCGATCAATGCCACGAAAAGCATGCCGGTAACGATCAATGTGAAGATGCCTCCGAAGAAGCGAAGGATGGCACGGAGCATGCAATGTCCTGTCTTTGGCTGGCGCGGTTATACGCAAGGCATGGGGGGCGGTCAAAACCATCCGTCACGAGAATGCGCGACCTGCCGCCGGCGGAGGCGATCACATTTGCGTATTCCCGGCAGGTTTTGCCCTGCACTGTCCCTTCGGACGTCCACCAACAGGCAATCCTTGGACGTTTTCTGCGAAAACTTGCATTTTTCCGCCTGCGATGGCTCGATCCCAGTATGTGCCAGAATTGCCCCTCTCCCGAAGAAATCCTTGCGACCTACGAGGCCGTCGGCCCGCAATGGGCCGCAGAACGCTCGCAAGCCCTGTTCGAGCGGGGCTGGTTGCAACGTTTCGTGGAGATCGCGCCGGGACGGGAGATTCTCGATATCGGTTGCGGATCGGGGCAGCCGATCGCAACCTGGCTGGCGCGCGCCAGACAGCGCGTCACGGGCGTAGACGGGGCCGCCGCACAATGCGCCCTCTTTGCCCGCAACCAGCCCGGACGGGCGGTGCATCACTGTGATATGCGCGGCATGGCGCTCGGACAAAGGTTCGACGGACTGATCGCGTGGGACAGCTTCTTTCACCTGTCGCCCGAGGCACAGCGCGGCATGTTCCCGATCTTCGCCAATCATGCGCGCCCCGGTGCGGCGCTCCTGTTTACCTCCGGACCGTCGGCCAGCATCGCCTATGGTTCGGTTGCGGGGGTGCCTGTCTATCACGCGAGCCTCGACCCGGAGGAATATCGCGCATTGCTGGGCGCGGCAGGCTTCGCGGTACTGGATTTCGTGCCCGAGGATCCCGATTGCGAAAGGCATTCGGTCTGGCTTGCCCGGTATGCCGGCGAGGCTACTGACGTTTGACGGCGGCGCGGGCGCGGTCCTGCGCATCCCACGCCTTGAGCGCGTCCACGATGGCCCCTTGTGCGGCTGCCCGCCATTCCGGATTCTGCAGCTTTTCCAGCTCTTTCGGGCTCGACATGAAACCGATCTCGATCAGGACGGAGGGGATATCCGGCGCCTTCAGCACCGAGAAGGCCGCCTGTTCAAGTGGCCGCTTGTGCAGCCGGACATCCGCCTTCCGGAACCCCTCCAGCAGCGCCTCGGCCAGTGCATCGGTACGCGGGCTGGTCTCGGTCCGGGCGATCGACATCAGCACCCGTGCGACCTCGTCATCCTGTCCAGAGAGATCGACCCCGGCGAGCAGATCGGCCCGGTCGTGACGTTCGGCCAGCTTTGCCGAGGCTGCAGAGGAGGCCTCCTCGGACAGCGTATAGATCTGGGCGCCGCGGGCGATCCCCTCGCTCACAGCATCGGCATGCAGCGACAAAAGCACTTCGCCGTTCGCGCGCCGGGCCACATCGATGCGCGCCTCAAGCGAGACGAACTCATCCTTGGTGCGGGTCAGAATAGCGTCGAACCCCTCGGCGCGCAGAAGCGCATCGCGCAATTCGAGCGCGAAACTCAGCACCAGATCGGCCTCGTGCACATCGCCACGCACGGCGCCGGGATCGATCCCCCCGTGGCCGGGATCGATGACAACCGTCAGCACGCCGTCATCGGGGCCGCGCGCGGCAGGTTCGATCGCCGGCGGCGCGGCCTGGATCGAAGGGCCGGCATGCGCGGCAAAACTGGTCGGGTCGGTCTCGCGCAGGACAATCTCGATACGTGCCGAGCCGTCCGTACTTTCCGTCTCCATCCCGGCCGACTGGACGGCGTAGGGTCCGTCGAGATCGACCACCATGCGGGACCAGCCAGCCTGGATCAGGCCGTGCCGCACGGCCGTGACCGCCGGGCTGACCCCGAGATCCCCGCCGCGCAGAGAGCCGAAATCGGCTTCGCGGAAATCGATGACGAGGCGCGACGGATCGGCCAGCGTCGTCACCTTGTAGGGAATGGGCTGGCTGAGGGTAAGAACGAGGTCGAATCCGTCCGGGTGGCTCACGATCTCGGAACGCTCCGAATCGAGCCGCGCAACGGCGAAAAGCCCCTGCGCCACGGAAGCGAGAGGCAGACACACTATCACTACGGCAAGAATTGCGAGGAGGCGTTTCATATTGCTGCTCGGGTTGGCCCCTGTTTGCGGCGACCATAGGCGGAGCGACACATGAAGGCAAACGGCACTGTTCGGTGCAGCCCAGAGAAGGGAGGATGCCGCCGGGCCAACGACGAGACCGCGTCCGCTTGCGCGGTCACGGTCCCATCTCGCCCCGCGCGGCGGTGGCGCCACTGCGTGGCGGTTCGTCAGCGGCGGCTCATGAAGTCCCGCAGTCGTTCCAGCCCTTCGGCGATATCGCAGGTGGCGCGCGCATAAGAGAAGCGCAGCGTCCCATGTCCGCGCTTCGGGTCGAAATCAAGCCCCGGAGTCAAGGCGACGCCGGCCTCGGCCAGGATCTCGCGGCTGAAGGCGAGGCTGTCCCGGGTCAGGTCGGACACGTCGGCATAGACATAGAATGCGCCATCGGGCGGCGCGATACGGTCGAAACCGGCGCGCGGCAAACCTTCGAGCATAAGGCGGCGGTTCTCGGAATAGGCCGCGAGATTGGCCTGCAGCTCCACATCGCAATCCATCGCGGCCAGGGCAGCGACCTGGCTGACATGAGGCGGGCAGATGAACATGTTCTGCGCCAGCCGTTCGTAACGGCGCACCTCGGCCTCGGGCACTACCATCCAGCCGACGCGCCAACCGGTCATGGAGAAATACTTGGAAAAAGAGTTGATGACGCAGACATCGTCGCTGATTTCCAGCGCCGAGACGGCCCGACCCTCGTATTGGATGCCGTGATAGATCTCGTCGGAGACGAAAGCAGCGCCGATCTCGGCTGCGCGTTCGATCAGCGCGCGCAACGCCTCCGTGGACAGCATCGTGCCGGACGGATTGGCCGGCGAGGCGACGATCAGCCCAGCGAGATCTGCCGGCACGTCCTCCGGCACGGGCTGCAACCGGTTCTCCAGCGAAGTGGGCAGCCCGACCGGCTCAAGGCTGAGCGCCTTGAGGATCTGCCGGTAGGAAGGATAGCCCGGCTCGCCAAGCCCAACACGGTCTCCCGCTTCGAACAGGGCGGTGAAGGCAAGCAGGAAAGCTCCGGAGGAGCCCGGCGTGACGATCACCCGCTCCGGGTTCAGATCCAGCCCGTACCAGTCCTTGTAGAGTTGCGCGATGCGCTGGCGCAGCGCCGGAAGGCCGAGCGCCACGGTATAGCCCAGCGGATCGGCCTCCAGCGCGGTGGCCAGTGCCGCCCGCGCACGGGCGGGTGCCGGCGTGCCGGGCTGGCCGACCTCCATGTGGATGATGCTGCGCCCGGCGGCCTCTGCCTGCCGCGCGGCCTCCATCACGTCCATCACGATGAAGGGATCGACCTCGCTTCGCCTTGATGCGCGCATCGCTTTCTCCTTACTCTGTCGCCCAATGCGTATTTCAATCGACACCGGGGCAGTCAATGGCAGCTGGCAGGGCATTCGGGACCATCACGTTGCGGGCGTCCGCGCGGGCGATGCCGTGGGGTCCAGCCAGGGCGCAATCCTGCACCGCATCCGGCACAGTTGAAGGACGTGACCATTCGTGCCAAATGCCCCGTGGGGAGACTTCCCTGCCGCTCCATGAGCAGGCGCCCTGAAAATGGCATCCTGAAGGCCACAGAGATCCAAGAGAAAAGGAAGACCCGCAAATGAAATCTCTCCTCCCCGCCGCAGTGCTGGCCGCGGGCCTTGCCCTGCCCGCTTCGGCGCTCGACCTGAACGCGATGAACGACGCCGAGCGCGAGGCGTTTCGTGCCGAGGTGCGGGACTACCTGTTGGAAAACCCGGAAATAATCATGGAGGCCGTCGCGGTTCTGGAGCAGCGTCAGGAGGACGCGCAGGCCGCCAATGACGTGTCCCTGGTTCAGGCCAATGCCGCCGATCTCTTCGAGGACGGATCGAGCTGGATTGGCGGCAATCCCGACGGCGACGTGACCATCGTCGAGTTCGTCGACTACCGCTGCTCCTATTGCCGCAAGGCCTTTCCGGAGGTCAGCCAACTGGTGTCGGATGACGGCAATATCCGCCTGATCCTCAAGGAATTCCCGATCCTGGGCGAACAATCGGTCGCCTCGACCCGCATGGCGCTGGCCACGAAACTGGCACTTGGCGACGACGCCTACAAGGCGGTCCACGATTCGCTCATATCCTTCCGTGGCGAGGTGAACCCGGTCTCGGTCAAGGCGCTCGCCTCCGATCTCGACCTCGATGGCGACGCGATTCTGGCGCAAATGGAGAGCCCCGAAGTGGATGCGATCATCGCCGCGAACCACGCGCTGGCGCAGCGGCTCCAGATTTCGGGCACACCGACCTTCGTCGTTGGCGATCAACTCCTGCGCGGCTACCTGCCCTATGCGGGCATGCAGCAGGTCGTTGAGGCCGTCCGCGAAGGCGGCTGACCGGCCACACAGGCCGGACTTCGCCAAACCCGGCCCCTCTGTTTGCGCGGAACGGACGTTGATCAACGTTGCAACAGCGTCCGTTCCGCAATCCGAGGCCTTGTCTTTTTCAGGAATGCACGCGGCCGTCCGGTCTCGGATGCAGAGACCCTATCGCCCCAATGCGTACAAGAGCAGTTCCGGGTAGTCCGTCGATGCCACGAGGCCAACCTCAAGCGCCGCCTTCCACGGGGCAATGTCGGCCTCATTCAAGAGGGCCCGATCTTCCGGCCCGTTCCAGCCCGATATCATCAGCGGCAGGCCCAACGCGGTCATGCGATCAAGAAAGGACGGGGTCAGCCCGGCGCTTACAACGCTGATCATCCTCAGGTCTGTTCCCATCTGCCCAACGATCTGTTCGAGATCCGCCAGGTAGTCGCGAGACCGGAACAGAACGACCACGGCCCCAATCCCGGTGGCATCCGTTGCGGCTTTCAACTTGCTCTGATCGGTGCCTGAATAGAAGAGTTCCCACAAGAGAAGGGTCCGCTTATCGTGTCCCTCCAGCGCCCTCGCCAGGCTCTCCACCTCGTAGGACTTGAGCCCGATCGCAACCAGCACCCTGCCTTCCGCGAGATCGAGCGCCTCCTGAAGCGTGGGGACCGGATGCGATGCGCCCTCATCGTCCGTGACAAGCTGGAGCTTCTTGATCTCCGCGAGAGTATAGTCGCGAACGTAGTCCTTACCGCCCCGTTGCTCCCTTGTGGGGCCGTTCGGCGGGCCATCGGGAAATACATCCACCACATTGGTCATCCGGTTCAAACTGTGGTCGTGCATAAGGATATATCTGTCATCTGCGGTCAACTGGGGATTGATATGCACCAGATCGACCCCCCGGGCGATTGCACCCTCAATCCATGCCAATGAGTTCTCGGGCAGCCCCCCGATCTCGGCACTTCGATGCGCCATGATCGCGGTGGGCTGACCTGGCGCCAGGCGCGCCTCGACTGTGACCTGACTCTCGGCCTGGGCGACTGGAAACCCCAGTACAGCGGCAATTGTCGCGATGAGGAAAACGAACTGGCCCCGCATGCACTCACCCCTTGGGCGTTGGAGATGAACTCAAAGGTTTTGCGGTCGCCAGACTACCCCGAATGCTGCGATCTTGCCTTGATGAGGCTCAAGCGGACATGGAATCCGCCCGACAGAGGTGAGGCTGTGCCGCCTGCTCGACGAGAAGCAGCGTCCGAGCTCGGGTTACCGGCGGGCCGAAAGTATTTGTGCTCCGCAAGCCCGCGCGCCGGGCTCAGCGCTCTGCCCTCTCGCCAGCGTTACTCCGCCGCCTCGGCCCCGGCCTGTGCCTCGATCTCGGCGGCCTTTTTCTCGACCTGCTCGACGATGTGATCGATCATCTGTTCGTTCGACAGCTTGTGGCTCTGCTTGCCGGCCAGGTAAACCATCCCGCTGCCGGCACCGCCGCCGGTAAAGCCGACATCGGTCATCAGCGCTTCTCCCGGCCCGTTCACCACGCAGCCGATGATAGACAGGCTCATCGGCGTCTTCACATGTTCGAGCCGTTTTTCCAGCGCCTCGACCGTCTTGATCACGTCGAAACCCTGCCGGGCACAGGACGGACAGGAGATGATATTCACCCCGCGATGGCGCAGCCCGAGCGATTTCAGGATCTCGAAGCCCATCTTGACCTCCTCGACCGGGTCGGCCGAGAGGCTCACGCGCAACGTGTCGCCGATGCCCATCCAGAGCAGATTGCCAAGGCCAATCGCCGATTTCACCGTGCCGGACATCAAGCCACCCGCCTCGGTGATGCCGAGGTGGATCGGTGCGTCGGTCTGTTCGGCCAACTGCTGATAGGCCGTCGCCGACATGAACACGTCCGAGGCCTTCACCGAGATCTTGAACTCGTGGAAATCATGGTCCTGCAGGATGCGAATATGCTCCAGCCCGCTCTCGACCATCGCGTCCGGGCAAGGCTCGCCGTATTTCTCCAGCAGGTGCTTTTCGAGGCTGCCGGCATTGACGCCGATGCGGATGGAGCAGCCGTGATCCTTTGCCGCCGCGATCACCTCGCGCACCCGGCTCTCGTCGCCGATATTGCCCGGGTTGATCCGCAGGCAGGCAGCACCACTCTCCGCCGCCTCGATGGCGCGTTTGTAATGGAAATGGATGTCGGCCACGATCGGCACCGGGCTCTCGGCCACGATTTCCTTCAGCGCCCGCGCACTGGCCTCGTCCGGCGTCGAGACGCGAACGATATCGGCGCCGGCTTCGGCCGCGGCCTGCACCTGCGCCACGGTCGCGGCCACATCGGTCGTGAGCGTGTTGGTCATCGTCTGGACCGAGATCGGCGCATCGCCGCCGACCTTTACCGAGCCAACCGAGATCTGCCGGCTTTCACGCCGATAGATGTTCCGCCACGGGCGCACGTGATTGATGGACATCTCTGGCCTCCGGTCCTGCGTTTCGCGCCCTATCTAGGACGACAGTCGCATAGGAGCAACATGGCGGCGAATATCAACCGTCACATTCGTGGTATCAGACAGCAACCCGGATTTCCTGCCGACCGGCAGAACCGCCCGGGGCTTACTGCTGGGCGGGTGGGGTCTCGGGGAAGAGCATCGCCTGTGCCACCGCGACGGCCTTCTGGGCGTCGGAGCCGTCAGTGGCCTCGGCAAGGGCATAAGTCTCGGTGAGGGAGGCCGAATTCAGCGCGACCTTGTCCACCACGGCGCCGTTGGCACCTGCCGGGCCATAGGTCTGCCCGTTCACGGCGAAATAGAGCGCACCCGCAGCCCCGGTCCGCAGGGTCGGCGACCCCTCGGTCTGCGGCACGACATAGGTATCGCCCGGGTTCAGGATTTTCTCCAGCAGCACGGAGCCATCCGCCGCGCGCACTCGTACCCAGGCCGGACGCACGGCGACGAGCATGACCTCGGGCATATTCTCGGTCACGCGCGGAATCGCGTTCGGCGTCTCTCCGAGTGCCAGAGCCACGGCGGCGTCAATATCGGTATCGAGACCGGCACCGGCTGGCGTTCCCGGCACACCGGCATCCGAAGCAGAGGCCATCCGCCGAGGATCGGTATCATACTGAACACTGGCAGACATCGGCAGGGACCCGACGGTCGACGGGTCCAGCGCGGCAATCGGTCCATCGCGGGCCACCATGACCGGCACATCCAGCGTCTGTGGCCGGTAGATACGCTCCAGCGCGTCGACGGGAGCGCCTTCGGCGACCACGACCTCGGCCGGCGGCGTTTCGTTGGCGTTCGTGATTTCGCCCAGCGGGTCAACCACGGCCACGGCCGTCGGTGCCCGGTCCACCGGTGTCACGCTGACGCGCTGAATTTCCTGCAGGACCGACCAGCCGCCATAGCTCACAGCCCCGATCAGGGCGAGCAAAACAAGGGTGGACCCAATGGCGCGCGGCTCGAGATTGGCCAGCGGCCCGGAGGATTTCGGCGCGAAGGAGACACGCGGGTCGGCAAAGGGGTTATAGCCTTCAGGCTTTTTCGCTGCCTGGTTGCGATAGACGGGCTTGTTGGAAGCAGGCGGGGTGCTCAGCTTGTCGGCCGTCGAGGCCGAAACGAAATCGGCTTCACGGCAAAAGGTCTCGAAAGCCCATTCGGGATCGAGCCCGAGATAACGGGAATAGGAACGCACATACCCCGCGACAAAGCCCGGGGTTGCGAACGCGGTCGGATCGGCATTCTCGATGGCGGCGATAAAGGACGCCTTGATCTTCAGTTCGCGCTGAACGTCAAGAAGCGACTTTCCCATCGTCGCACGTTCGCCACGCATTACATCGCCAAGGCGAAGATCGAAGTCGTCAAAGCCCTTTGGAGGAGCCTGTTCCTCGACCACCTTGGGCGGTTCCTTGCGCCCAATCATCTGCCCGTCCTCGTCTGCGTCAATTTATTGTGTCCCCGTAAATGCAGCGATTCGACGACTCACCACACCTTAGAGAAACCCTAACACAGGCTCCGAAACCATGCACTTAATGAAAGATCAGGCCGACAGTTCTTGGCGGTTTAACGCGCATTGCGACCAGAGGTTGTCCATCGCGCGCACCAGTCCGTCGAGCATGTCCGGGCTGTGCACGGGCGAAGGCGTGAAACGCAGACGCTCGGTGCCCCGCGGCACTGTCGGGAAGTTGATCGGCTGGACGTAAATACCGAAATCTTCCAACAGCATATCGGACAATTGCTTGGTGTGGACAGGGTCCCCCACCATCACCGGAACGATATGCGAGCCGTGATCGATGATCGGCAGGCCCATCGCCTTGAGGCGGGTCTTGAGGATCTTCGCATGCAGTTGCTGCTTGTCCCGAAGCGCCTGGTCCGTCTTGAGGTGACGAACCGACGCGGCCGCGCCGGCGGCCACTGCCGGGGGCAGCGACGTGGTGAAGATGAAGCCCGGTGCATAGGAGCGAATCGCGTCGCACATCTTGGCGGAAGCCGCGATATAGCCCCCCATCACGCCATAGGCCTTGGCCAGCGTGCCGTTGATGATGTCGAGCCGGCCCATCAGCCCGTCGCGCTCGGCGACACCGGCGCCGCGCGGGCCGTACATGCCAACCGCGTGCACCTCGTCGATATAGGTCAGAGCGTCGAACTCGTCGGCCAGATCGCAGATTGCCTCGATCGGGCCGAAATCGCCATCCATCGAGTAGATCGACTCGAAGGCGATCAGCTTGGGCGCCGCCGGATCGTCCGCTTCCAGAAGTGCACGCAGATGTTCCACGTCGTTGTGCCGGAAGATCCGCTTGGCCCCGCCATTCCGGCGCACGCCTTCGATCATCGAGGCGTGGTTGAGCGCGTCGGAATAGATGATCAGCCCCGGCAGCAGCTTGGGCAGCGTCGAGAGCGTTGCGTCATTGGCGATATAGGCCGAGGTGAAGATGAGCGCGGCTTCCTTGCGGTGCAGGTCGGCCAGCTCCGCTTCCAGCCGCTTGTGATAGACCGTGGTGCCCGAGATATTGCGCGTCCCGCCCGATCCTGCACCGGTGGCCTCCAGTGCTTCCTGCATCGCTTCAAGCACGACCGGGTGCTGGCCCATTCCCAGATAGTCGTTCCCGCACCACACGGTGATGTTCTTCTCGGAGCCATCTGGCTTGGTCCAGACGGCATTCGGGAAGTTCCCCTTTCGCCGTTCGATATCGATGAAGGTGCGGTAACGCCCTTCCTCGTGCAGCTTGGAAATAGCTGTTTCGACGGCGGCGGCGTAGCGGGTTTTATTCGTCACCTGGGGTTACCTCGGTCTGTTTTCGCGCTTTTTCTATGTTGTTGGATCACATTAACGACGCCGGCGCACATTGATATGGCGCAAATTGCCGCTCACTTTCCACAACATGAATATGTTTTGTGCACTTATTGATCGGCTATGACAAGCCTGCAATCCGAACCGCCCTTCGCTTTCGCGGCCGCCGCGCATTTGGAAAGTGCCCTGCCACCATCCCCGCGATCGGCGCCGAACGCCCCTGTCGAGGGCGATATGGCGATCGCCTTGGGCTCGTCCATCTTGCGATATTCCTTGCCGAAATACTTGGTCGCGCCAACCGAGAGCGTCAGCGGCTGCGCCTTGTATCTCTTGGGAGTGATGGTGGCGATCACGACACAGGGCCCGCCCACCGTCCGGCGCGCATTGCAATTGTCGAGCGCCGCCTTCTGGGCGCTTTCGGCGCTGTGCAGGTTGCCGATGGTCGGCATAAGATTCGACGAGGTCGGCTCGCCGGGCGATACCGCGATGGCGCCATAATAGGGAATCTGCTTGCCCGCCTGCTTGATCGCCTTGGCCACGTTGGAATCGATGAGATCGGCCTGGCCGAGGGTCACATCGGAGCTGGTGCCGAACAGCATTTTTTTCGCCGTCCTGCTGTCGATGGTCTGGGCCTGCGCCAGAGGGGCAGCCAGAATGAGTGCCGTGGCCAGGATACGAACCGGTGCGGAAATGCGCATTTCTGAAGTCTCCCTTCGCTTGGCGCGCAACCTAGCGCGCGATCCTCACATCTGCCAGCCCTGTTCTCAGCCCGCGCAAGGCCTTTGCTTCCGGGCTTTATGGGGGCGGATTCCATGTTAACTTATCCATCAGCCATTGGGGAGACGCGCGCGATGATGACCATTCAGGAACAGATCGCCGTGGTGCGCGACATCTCCGACACCGATGTGCTCTGGACAGCCACCCGCGATTTCTTCTTCTCGCGCGGCGCTCAGATGATCGCCTATCGCCACTTCGTTGGCCGCCCCGAGCCTGAATCCCTGGACCGGATGACCGTCGTCGCCGAAGGGTTCCCGGAGGGCCTGATCGAGAAACTCTTCCGCGAGCGGCTGGTGCTGGTAAACCCGATTCCGGACCTTGCCAGCCGAACCGCCGATCCGTTCTTCTGGTCCGACATCCCAAGCATGACCGAGTTGCTGGAGAGCGAAGAAGCCTTTCTCGAAACCCTGAGGGAGTTCCGGCTCGGCGACGGGTTGGCGATCCAGGTTTTTGGCCCGATGTCGCGCAACGGCATCTTCAATGTGGGTTTCGGCGAGACGCGCCCGGCCTTTGGCAAACGCGAACTCAAGGAACTGCAACTGGCCGGACAGCTCAGCCACCTTGCCTATATCCGCATGACGCCCAACCGCGCGAATGGCACCCGGATGACCGCGCGGGAACGCGAGATCCTCGAATGGATCGCCCGGGGCAAATCGAACTCGGTCATCGCCGATATCCTCGGCATCTCGGTGCACACGGTCGATACCCATGTGCGGCGCATCTTCCGCAAGCTGGAGGTCAATGACCGAACGACCGCCGCGGTCAAGGGGCTGGGCGCGGGGCTGGTCAACAGCGCAGCCTAAAAAAGCCGCCGTCACGCAGCTGCGTGACTGAAGCGCCCCCTGCCCGCCCCCTATATCGAGGTCACGGAAGCGGTGGCGGCCGCGAGAGACCGGACACGACGACCCGCAAGAGGCAACCAACGGTGCACGCGCCGTCAGGAGACCGCCAGCGGAGCCCGATGGTCCGGAGCCGCTCTTCTTCTGTGTCCTGTGTCTTTACTCGTTTCGCACGGGGCAACGAGATGTGGCCGGCGCCTCCTCCGGTTCGGCCACCCGGATGCACCACTCACGTGCAACTCTTGCGTGTTGAACGCGCATGGGGCGGCAGGTTCATGGGGATGACCTGCCGCCCGCCTTTTTCCGTCATTTCAACATGTTGAAAACTGGCCGAGAGCAGGCGACCTGCGGACAGTCCAGTATTCGGCGCACCCCATTCACCACGACACGCAGCTTGTCCCGCGCCACCGCTTTTCGCTGTGCTTTCCAAAGACAACCGCTCTTGCAATCGCCCACCCGTGCAGGCTATCACCTCCTGACGGCGGGTGATTAGCTCAGTTGGTAGAGCGCTTCGTTTACACCGAAGATGTCGGGAGTTCGAGCCTCTCATCACCCACCACTTGCACCTTTGAAATCCAAAGTGGCTGCCGTTCGCACTCGGGCTTGCGGGCATTGATGCCCTGCGTTTCGTCCCAACGTCTCGAAAAGTCCGCGCGGCCCGTTCAAACAACGCCAGGCCGGCATCGACCTGCACGAGAGATCATGCGGATCGCAGATATGATCATGTCGGAGCGCACGCCTGGGAACGGCCAGCATCGGCCTTCGGTTGCGCGGCCCACACGTTTTCTTATCCGTGTTGCGTGGCCAGAATCCGATCGGAAATGATTCTGTCAGAATCGGCATTATTCGCCTCAAAACGGCAAATCGGCCCGCTTGGACCGGTTTTTTCGCCCCTGAGGCCTTGCCTCTGCTGCATTTCGGGATTGCGCCATTCAACGTGGCCACGCGGGACCGGCTATCCTATCAACCTTCCGTGGGGGGAAGCTCCCCGAACCCTGAGGAAAAGACCATGACATATCTTCCTGGCGCCTGCCCCGATCGGGACGCCGCGCGGCTTCGTGCGGTCAGGTACTTCGCCGACATCTGCTCGGGACGAGCTCCAATGTCCGAAAAACAAGGGCTGCTCGATAAGGTGCGGGAGCTGGAAGCCATGTCCGACGAGGAACTGTCGTCGCTCGGCATTCTGCGGGAAGATATCGTGGATCACGTTTTCAGGGACGCTCACTTCGTGTGAGCATCAAGCGCGCGAGGCGCCGGATCGTCCCACCGGTTCGGCCTTCGCGCGGTCCAGTCGTCATCGAGGGAGCGGCGTTGTGTCCGGGTTGTGCTATAACGATACACATGATGTTGTCGCGCGCGATCCGGCCCGCAGCCCAAGTGAGCCAGACGAACTCAGCCAAGGTTGTTGCCACGGAATGAAAATAGCTTCGTTCTTCATCGTTCAAAGCATAGAGGCCGGCGCCCCCCGCCGGCTTCCGTTTCCTAACGACCCGCAGATCCGCCTGGAAACAGTTCCACTTAGGAAGGGACGTGACGACGAACCCGACACTTCCGGCCGGGGGCCTTCGTGGCACCCCATCCGTTCGGACGCATCGGTCAATATGTCGAGAGAAACCCGGCTTTCGGCGGCCTTGCATCGCCGCCCGTTAGCCCGCGGGGGCTCCCCCCGCCTTTCGTCAAGAAACGCAACGCCCACGATGGGCGGGGCCTTGGGAGAATAGTCCAGACATGGCAATATCCAAGAAACTAGCAGACGAGCTGGAGCAGCGGCGCGCCATAGCGCTGGCTGGCGGCGGCCAGAAAAAGGCCGACGACCGGCACGCGAAAGGGCGCCTGACTGCCCGTGAGCGCCTCGACGCGCTGTTTTCCAAGGGAACGTTCCAGGAATTCGGCCTTCACGCCAAACACCGCACCCGGCACTTCGGAATGGACAAGAAGGACATCCCGACCGATGGCGTCGTCGTCGGCACGGGCTTCGTCGACGGACGTCCCGTCGCGGCCTTCAGCCAGGATTTCGGCGTGGTCGGCGGCTCGCTCGGCGAGATCCACTCCAAGAAGATCTGTCATACGCTCGACCATGCGGTGAAAGCCGGCATACCGGTCATCGGCTTCAATGACTCGGGCGGGGCCCGGATCCAGGAAGGTGTCGGCTCGCTCGCCGGTTATGGCCAGGTCTTCTACCGCAACGTGCAGCTCTCGGGCGTCGTGCCCCAGATCTCCATCATTGCCGGCCCCTGCGCCGGTGGCGCGGCCTACTCCCCGGCGCTCACCGACTTCATCATCATGACCCGCGAGAACGCCCAGATGTTCATCTGCGGCCCCGAGGTGATCCGCTCGGTCACCGGCGAAGTCACGACGATGGACGAGATCGGCTCGGCCAAGGCCCATGCCTCGATCTCGGGCAATATCCACTTCATCGCCGAGAGCGACGAACATGCCATCGCGCTGGCTCACCGGCTGCTGTCCTTCCTGCCCTCCAACAACATGCAGGACCCGCCGCACAAGGTGGAACCGGACCTCTCCGTGGTCGATGTCCCGGCGCTGGACGAGATCGTTCCCGAGGACCCCAAGGCACCGTTCGACGTGCGCGAAGTCATCAAGCTTCTCGCTGACGACGCGGACTTCCTCGAGGTTCAGGAGCTCTTCGCCCAGAATATCGTCATCGGCTTCGGCCGCATCGGCGGGATCGTGGTGGGCTTCGTCGGCAACCAGCCGACGGTCAAAGCCGGTACGCTCGATATCGACGCCTCCGACAAGTCCGCGCGCTTCGTGCGTTTCTGCAACGTCTACAACATCCCGATCGTCACCCTGGTGGACGTCCCCGGCTTCCTGCCTGGCGTCAAGCAGGAGCAGCAGGGCATCATCCGCCACGGCGCCAAGATGCTCTTTGCCTATGCTTCCGCCACGGTGCCGAAGATCACGGTCATCATGCGCAAGGCCTATGGCGGCGCGTATCTGGCCATGTGTTCGGAAGACATGGGCGCAGACCGGGTGATCGCCTGGCCGACCGCGGAAATCGCCGTGATGGGCGCGGAAGGGGCTGCCAACATCCTCTACCGCAAGGAGATCAAGGAGGCCGAAGATCCGGTCGCGAAGTCCAAGGAACTCATCGCCGAGTACCGTGAAGAATTCGCCACGCCCTATCTGGCCGCCGGTGAACTCATGGCGCATGACGTCATCCAGCCGCGCGAAACCCGCTCGGCGGTTGCGCTCTCCCTGCGCGGCCTGATGTCCAAGCGCGAAACCCGCCCGCCGAAGAAACACGGCAACATCCCGCTGTAATGAAAGGTCTTCCACATGCTTGAAGCCTTGGGAATCATCGGCACCGGCTTTGCTGTCGTGATGTCGGTTCTCGCGTCACTGTGGGCTGCCTGTTCGTTGGTCGGCTACTTCTTCACCCGTGAGAAGAAGGAACAAAAACCGACCGAGGCTGCCCCCGTGCCGCCGCGTGCCGCCGTCGCCTCCCGCGCCGGTGTGCCGCCCCACCACCTAGCCGCGATCTCCGCGGCGGTGTCTGAAATCTTCGGGCCCGGCTACGTGGTTACCCGCGTTGCCGCTCCCTCCCACGTGGTCACCGACTGGCCCATCGAAGGTCGCAAGGACACCTTCGCCGGCCGGCGCATCCGGACAGCCTGGGGTCCCACCCGGCTCACCCTCGGTGGTGAAACCCCCAATATTCTGAGAGGACAGAACAAATGAAACGCCTTCGGATTACCGTTCAGGGCATTGCCTACGAAGTGACCGTCGAAGACCTCGATCTGGATACTCCGGCAAAGGCAGCCCCTGCCCCGGCCGCCGCTCCCGTCTCCGCCCCGGCTCCCGCCGCTGCCCCTGCCCCGGCTCCTGCCGCTGCGCCGGCCCCGGCCGCTGCTCCGGCTGGCGACGGCGCCGTGCCCAGCCCGCTGGCTGGCACCGTGATCAGTGTCGACGTGTCGGTCGGTCAGAAAGTCTCGCAAGGTGACACGCTTCTGGTTCTCGAAGCCATGAAGATGAACACCAACATCGGCGCCCCTTCCGACGGCACCGTCACCGCCGTCAACGTGGCCGCCGGTGCAACCGTGACCGAGGGTCAGGTCCTCGTCACCTTGTCCTAAGGAGGCGTTCCTCCGATGGAAGCCACCACAACAGAAATGTCCAGGCTCGCAGAGCTATGGTCGCTGACCGCTTTCCCGGATCTCACCATTCAAATGGTGGTGATGTGGGTGGTCATCGCCGTGCTGTTCTACCTCGCGGTCTGGAAGCAATATGAACCGCTCCTGCTCATCCCTATCGCCTTTGGCGCGTTGCTCGCAAACCTGCCCACGCAGGGTATGATCAACCTGCCGCATGGCGATCACCCGGGCGGGCTCTATTACTACATCAAGCTCGGCATTGATTACGAGATCTTCCCGCCGCTCATCTTCCTGGGCGTCGGGGCTCTGACCGACTTCGGTCCGCTCATCGCCAACCCGCGCACGTTGCTGCTCGGCGCGGCGGCCCAGTTCGGGGTCTTCGCGACCTTCCTGGGCGCCACGGCCATTGGCTTCTCGCCCCAAGAAGCGGGTGCCATCGGCATCATCGGCGGCGCGGACGGTCCGACCTCGATCTTCCTGGCCAACAAGCTCGCGCCGCATCTGCTCGCGCCGATCGCGGTGGCGGCTTACAGTTACATGGCCCTCGTGCCGATGCTGCAGCCGCCCGTCATGCGGGCCCTAACCACGGAAGCCGAGCGCAAGATCCGCATGAAGTCTCTGCGCCAAGTATCCCGCCTCGAAAAGCTCATCTTCGCCGGCATGGTCACCATCGTCGTCATCCTGCTGGTTCCGGCCGCCTCGGCCCTGATCGGCATGCTGATGTTGGGCAACTTCCTGCGCGAAAGCCTCGTGACCGAGCGCCTTGTGAAAGCCGCCCAGAACGAGCTGATCAACGTCGTTACGATCTTCCTCGGAACGTCGGTCGGCATCACCATGACCGGTGAAGCCTTCCTCAAAGCCGAGACGCTGAAGATCCTCGGCCTCGGCGTGATCGCCTTCGGCATCGCGACAGCCTGCGGCGTGCTCATGGCCAAGCTGATGAACGTCTTCAGCAAGAACAAGATCAACCCGTTGATCGGTTCTGCAGGCGTCTCGGCCGTGCCCATGGCGGCACGTGTGAGCCAGGTGGAAGGCCAGCGCGCGGATCCGGGCAACTTCCTACTGATGCACGCCATGGGTCCGAACGTGGCCGGCGTGATTGGTACGGCCGTTGTCGCGGGCTACTTCATCGCCTCCTACGGCTGATCTCCAGCCGACCAAGGCAATTGACATCGCCCCCGTCCGGGAAACCGGGCGGGGGCTTCTTTTTTGGTCCGGCCGGGAAGGGCGACAAGCCACAGCGACGCCATGGCCGCGACAGCCAAATGCTTCGACCCAACCTGTCTGGCCCAGTTTCTTCCGTGAACCGAAAGAATCGGGCTAGGCTGACCGGACCGCGTCATCCGGCGACCGGATCGGGTCACGCAACCTATTGGAGGCCAGAATGCAGTATTCCATCCTGCTCGAAGACGCCGAGGGCGTGTCCTATTTCGAAGACCGCACCGTCGATGTCCCGTTCCGGGAGTTCGCCCCGCCCGCGGCGCCGCTTCAGATCTCGGAGTTGTATCCGGCGACGGGCTTTGTTTTCCTGACGCTTCCGGCCGGCTGGAAGGGTGTTCAGCACCGCTCGCCGCGCCGCCAGATCGCCGCGATCCTGTCGGGCCGGTTCCGGGTCGAGGCGGGTTCGGGCGAGGTGCGGGATTTCACCGCCGGAGACCTGTTCTGGATGGAAGACACGACGGGTGCGGGACATGTCTCCTCGGCAGAAGATGGTGTGCCGGCGACCATGGTCATCACCCAACTCGGCTGACGGCGCGCCTTCGCGCGTCTCGGAGGATGCGTCCGGGTCCTCTCCCTCAGAAGTAGCGGAGCCAGATATACACGTTGGCGATGATCAGCGTGAGGATCATGATCGGGAAGGCGATCTTGGTAAAGGCGATGAACCCGATCGGCTGCTTGGCCTTTTCGGCGAATGCGGCAACGGTCAGGTTCGCCGATGCGCCGAGCAGCGTCCCGTTCCCGCCGAGGCAGGCGCCAAGCGCCAGCGACCACCAGAGCGGCTCGATCTTGTCCGGACCGAACGTGTGGGCGGTGGACTCGATCATCGGGATCATCGTCGCCACAAAGGGGATATTGTCGAGGATCGCCGAGAGGATTCCCGAGGCCCAGAAGATCAGGAAGGCCGTCCACATCAGGTCGCCTTCGGTGAAATCGAGCACGGCTTCGGCAAACATCTCCAGCAGGCCAACATGCTCGACCCCGGCCACGATCACGAAGAGGCCGCCGAAGAAGAAGATCGTCACCCATTCCACCTCGCCGAAGACATGGTGGAGCGTCTCTGACTGTGCATCCGGCTTCTGGTGGCCATAGGCCAGCAGCATCAGCAGCGCGGCGCCCGCGAGCGCGGCGGTGCCCGGCTGGATGCCATAGCCGTGGCCCATGGTAAAACCGGCCAGCACCAGTGCCAGCACGAAGAGCGACTTGTACATCAGCACCTTGTCCTGGATCGCGCCGGAGGCGTCGAATCCCATGATCCGTTCGCTGGCCGATTTCGGAATGCTGCGCAGCGCCTTGCGGTTCATCAGGTAGATGATGCCGGTCAGAACAACGAGGCAGACCGCGGCGATCGGCGCGAGGTTGAACAGGAAATCGTTGAAGCTGAGGCCCGCCGCGGAGCCGATAATGATGTTGGGCGGGTCACCGATCAGCGTCGCCGTGCCACCGACATTGGAGGCCAGGATCTCGGCCACGAAGAACGGAAACACCTTGGTTTCCAGCGCTTCCGTGATCAGAAGCGTGATCGGCGCGATCAGCAGCACGGTGGTCACGTTGTCCAGCAGCGCCGAGAAGATCGCCGTGATCAGCGTCAGCATGATCAGGATTCCGGTCGGGTCCGCCTTGACCGTCTTGGCCGCCTTGATCGCCACGAACTGGAACAGGCCGCAGCGGCTGGTAATGGCGACGATCACCATCATGCCGATCAGCAATGCCAGCGTGTTGGCATCGACCCCAGCCACGGCCTGCGCCTGGTTGATGATCCCAAAGAGGACCATCAACGAGGCGCCGAGCATGGCGAGAACCGCCCGGTTCACCTTCTCGGTGATCAGGACGGCATAGACGAGCACGAGAATGCCGGTGGCGAGCCAGAGCGGATCGACACCCAGCATGTCCGGAACGGAAATGGCGGCTGCGCCATGTGATGCGGCTTGTTCACTCACTGTTTGCGTTCTCTGTTTCTTCGGGTTGGGCCAGCACGTGGTCCAGGAGCGAGTTGGCACTCATTGTGCCGACGAAGCGGTTCGTTTTCGGATCCACAAGGATCACGTGCCGTTTGTATTGGTGTATCAGGAAGATGCCTTCCATGACCGGCGTCTCGGGCGCGGTCACGGGGATGTTGTCGGGGTTGGAGAGGTTGTCTCCGACCTTCTCGTGCTTGAGTTGTTGGAGGCGCGCGTTGAAATCTTCTTCCGACAGGCTCATGAAGCCAAGGCTGCTCAGCGGCACCCGCGAATGGCTAAGCCCGATCAGAGCCGCCTTGGGCAGGATCAGCTTGAGCAGAGTCGGGGCCGTGAACACGCCGACATATTTGCCGTCATGATCGACCACGGGCAGGAAACGCGCCCGGCTGCGCTTGATGATGTTGAAGGCTTTCGCAACGCTCTCCTCCGGATGGATGGTGTTCTGCACCTCCGGCGAGACCATCACATCAAAGCATGTCAAACCCATATCTGACCTCGAGATTTCCACAGTGGGACCGCCTGCTTGGCATCGGAGCCAATGACCGGCGACATCGCCATTGGGCTCGCCCCACACAGTAAGCCGCTGTTGCGTCACTGCAATGGCTGCTTGATCTCACTGTTTCGCGGTTTGCGCTACGCACCCTATTGCATAGCCGCTTTAACCTGGCCGCCGAAACGGGGCGCCAAGGACAAAAAGATACAGGATTCTTGTGAATTGCGGCCTATTGGTCAAAGCGCCGCGCGCCCCGCCCCGGTCACCAGGGCGCCGGGCAGCGGCGAAGCGAAGCAGCCAGCGCCGCCTCCTATCCGCCTCCTACGTGTCGATCCTGGGAGTATTCCAGCGCGCTTCCCGCGCTTCGATCGCCGCGATACGGACATCGCTTTTGGGGTGACTCATCAGCCAGGCGGGGGTTCCCGCCCCCAATCCGCCGGTCAGTTTCTCCAGCTTGGCAAACAGGCTCTTTTGCGGCCCGGTCCCGATTCCCGACTTGACCAGCAGGGCCGAGGCGTAGGCATCGGCCTCGAACTCGTCCTGCCGGCTCAGCCTCGCTGCCAGCAGCGAGGTCAGCGCCCCCGCGATTACCACGCCAATACCCGGCAGGAAGCGGTTGATCATGCCCGCCAGCGCGACCCGCATGGCGTTCTGGCCGGAGAAATCGATCATCCGACGCCGGGAGTGGCCGAGCGCGACATGGCCCATCTCGTGGGCGATCACGCTGGCGATCTCCTCGTCGCTCACCTCGCCGGCCCGATAGCGGTCATAGAAGCCTCGGGTGATGAAAATCCGCCCGTCCGGCGCTGCGAGGCCGTTGATCGGGGCGACCTCGTAGATGAAGACGCGGATCCGTTCGAGGTCCAGCGCCTTGGCCATCCGGTCCAGCAGCCCGCGCAGGCGGGGGTCGGCCAGCTCGGAGGAGCGGGCATCGAGATCGCGTGCGGTCTTCCAGGCCGAGAAGCGATACATCGCCAGCCCGTAGAGCAGCATCAGAAGGAGCGGAGTGAGCTTGATCATGGATCATGATATGGGCCTGCGAAGCCACTTCGGCAAGCCTTCAGGCGCGCTAGCCGCGCCGCGATGGACGGCTGGTTGCCAATGCGACAGCCGCGAGGATAGCCGCTGCGCCGGCCGCACCATAGCCCGTCGGCACATCGCCGAAGAGCACAAGGTCGAAGCCGAGAGCCCAAAGCAGGCCAGTATATTCAAGCGGCGCAAGTCGCGAGACCGGCGCGCGCGCAACGGCTTCGGCGGAAAGCACGTGGGCGGCGCCGCCAAGCAACCCTGCCGCGAGCAGCCAGCCAAGTGTCGCCGCATCCGGCGTCACCCAGCCGAAGGGTGCGGTTGCAAGCCCGGCAACGCTGCCGGTCAGGGCGAAATAGAACGCGATGGTCGTTGGCCGTTCGGTTCGTGTCATGCTGCGGACATGCACCCGGACAAACGCCATGGTGAGCGCGAAGCCAAGCCCGGCGGCGACGCCGATCATCCTGTCCGTGCCGGGCAGCGTGAGCGGTTCGCCGAGCATGAGTAGAACCCCCGCGAGCCCGGTCTGCGTGGCAAGCACGATCTTCCCAGAGATCCGTTCGCCTGCCAGAAGCGCGGCCATCGGCAGGGTCAGCACCGGCGCGAGATATGCGAGCGCCTGGGCCGTGGCGACCGTCAGGTAGGCCAGCGAGACGAGGGAGAGCGCCATGGACAGAACGCCAAAGAGGCTCCTTGTGACATGCAGCCCCGGGTGGCGCGTGCCGAACGCGGCAGGAAATTCGCCGCGCAGCATCATGTAGCCGACAATCGGAACGACCGCCCCCGCGGAGCGCCAGAACAGGATCTGCCCGATCGGCAACTCCGCCGAGAGGAGGCGCACAATGGCCGACATGGCCGTGATCAGGAAGACCGCGGACAGAAACAGCGTGGCGGCGGGCAAGCGGGGCATTGGCGGGCATCGGCATGTTGGGAGACGTCCGCCGGCGATAGCCGTGTCGGGACTTGTCTTCAAGCATTGGCGCGTTCGGATCAGCCGAGGGTGCGCATTCCACGCTCGATCCCTTCCAGGGACATCGGCACCATGCGGTCGTCAAAGATCTGCCGGATCATGGCGATCGACTGGGTGTATTGCCAGTGCCGCTCCGGTGTCGGGTTGATCCAGAGATTGTCCGGCCATTGCTCGCGCGCACGCCGCAGCCAGAGCTCGCCCGATTCCGCGTTCCAATGCTCGTTGGCGCCGCCGGGTTGCACGATCTCGTAAGGGCTCATCGAGGCATCGCCCACGAAGATGCATTTGTAATCCGGACCATAGGTGTTGAACACCTCCCAGGTCGGGGTCTGCGCGTCCCAGCGGCGCCGGTTATCCCGCCAGACGCCCTCGTAGAGGCAATTGTGGAAGTAGTAATATTCAAGGTGCTTAAACTCGGTGCGTGCGGCCGAGAACAGCTCCTCCACCACCTTGATGAACGGGTCCATCGAGCCACCGACATCGAGAAACATCACCACCTTGACCGCGTTATGCCGCTCGGGGCGCATCTTCACGTCGAGATAGCCGTGATCGGCGGTGGCGCGGATCGTTTCGTCGAGATCCAGTTCCTCATGCGCGCCGTGCCGCGCCCATTGGCGCAGCCGCTTGAGCGCGACCTTGATATTGCGGGTGCCAAGTTCCACCGTGTCGTCCAGATTGCGAAATTCCCGCTTGTCCCAGACCTTGACCGCGCGCTTGTGGCGGCTCTCGTGCTGGCCGATGCGCACGCCCTCGGGATTGTAGCCATAGGCACCGAAGGGCGAGGTGCCGGCGGTGCCGATCCATTTGTTGCCGCCCTGGTGGCGACCTTCCTGTTCCTTGAGGCGCTCCTTGAGCGTCTCCATCAGCTTGTCGAAGCCGCCAAGCGCCTCGATCTCGGCCATTTCTTCCTTGCTCAGATGCTTCTCCGCCATCTTGCGCAGCCAGTCCTCCGGCAGGTCCAGAGCCTCCATGACCTGTTCGACACTGATCGCCTCGATGCCGTCGAAACTGGCGGCGAAGACGCGGTCGAAGCGGTCGAGGTGGCGTTCGTCTTTAACCATGGCGGCGCGGGCAAGATAGTAGAACCCCTCGAGATCATAGGTCACGAGCCCCGCCGACATCCCCTCCAGAAAGGAAAGGTACTCGCGCAGGCTTACCGGCACGCCACCGTCGCGCAGGTTCTGGAAGAAGGGCAGAAACATCGAGCCTCCCGGGTTTCATTGCCTGCCACCCTCCCGTGGCGGCGCGCCAAGGTCAACACCCGCCCCGCTCCGGTAGAACGTTCCCCAATCGCCCGAAGGGCGCCACCCCCAACGCTTTTTGTCGGGCGTCAGCCCGGCGAAAAGGGGCGGGAGCGCTCCCGCCCGTCGCTCGCGCATCAAAGATGCGCTCCTCCCGTTGGGCCGGGCGCGCCTTCGGCGCGTTGGCAACCGTACCGGACTCCGCGACCGAGGCCTCCCGCGCGCCAGCGGCAAACGCTTGGTCCGCGATTCCCTTTCGACAGGTTCAGGAGAGCTTTCCCTTAGCCAGAAGCTTTTGGAAGGCGTCGAAAGTTGTTCGTATCCCCTCCTCCGGCGTGACCGACGGATAGGCGCCAAGATGCGCCCGGATCGGCGCGTCGCTCAGATCGGGCGGAATTGGAAGCAGCGTGCCCACCGTGCGCACCGCATGGCCTGGGGCCACACGCGACAGGATCTCGAGCCCTTCCTCGATGCTCATGCAGGTGCCGTTCAGATCGAACACCGGCGCGCCCTCTCCCTCGCGAGCCACAGCGGCGATGAAGGCCGAGGCGGCTTCGCCCGCGTAGAGCCAGCTCACCGGCCCCCCAAACGATATATCGAAAGCCTCGCCCCGAGCGGCGTGAAGCAGCGCGACACTGAATTCGGAGGTCATGCCCAGATCCCGCCCAACGCCGTAGACCACGTTCGGGCGAATTCCGACCGAGGGCACCTGCCAGTCGAGCCAATAGACCTGCGCGGTATGTTCGTTCGCCAGTTTGTAGGCGCCATAGAGCGTGGCGATGGTCGGCCCGCCCGGTGGCATGCCGTGGATGGCAGAGGAGCTGGCATAGGCCAGCCGTTTCAATCTGTTACGTCGCGCAAGCTCGAGCACGTTGATCGTACCCTCAACATTCACGCGCGCGCCGGCGGCCGGGTCTGCCTTGCAGAAGGGCACCATCAACCCCGCCAGGTGGATGATGGAGCGAATTCCATGCGCGTCGCAGATCTCGGCGAGGCGGGCGCTGTCGGTGATGTCTCCGGTCTCCCAGATCAGCTCCGCGGCTGCTTCTCCCAGAAGCAATGCCGGCCGTGTCCGGTCGTCGCGCAGATCGAAGGCGACGAGGTCGACTCCGGAGGGGGCAAGGATCGAGACCACCCAGGAGCCAATACAGCCCCCAGCCCCGGTGACCAGAACGGGGCCGTCAAAACGGGACGGGTCCACCAGAAACGGGTCTGTCAGAAAATCCATGCGCTCCTCCCCAGGTTGCAATCCGGAGAGTGTGGCGCGGAAAATGCCGGCGGTCGAGCCTTTCCGAAGGCCGTTTCCGCTCTGGCCCGCCTGAAAAAACTCACGAAGTCGGTCTGAAAACCCCAAGTGCGGCGGCTGCCGTTCCGCTCGGGCCAAAGCAGGCCGCCTAAAGCAACCGCTCAAGAACGATCGTGACAATCAGGCCGCAAAGCGCCAGCGCAATGGCATAGCCGGCCGCGTATTGGGCGATATCCGCCGGCTTGCCGCCACGCTTGCGCGCCAGCATGCCGCCCCAGATCGCTCCGCCGATCGATGCCAGAATGACAATCATCTTTGCCCCCGCTATTGCTCGCGCACGGGCTTACCCGCCTGCCGGGGCGGGGGCAAGGCTGGCAATCTCGCTCGCGCGCTGCCGCACCAGATCGTCGGAGCCGAACCCGTAGCGCGCCCAGCCAATCGCCTCGTTGCGTTCGGCGCGCGCCTCGGTCAGCCGGCCCTGAAGCTCCAGCGCTTCCGCCCGCATCAGCATCAGCGTCGACAAGAGCGCCGCATTCTCGGCCGCACGCACCGCCGGAAGGCTCTCATCCACCAGCCTCAGGGTCGCGTTGGCCTCGCCCGCGCTGAGCGAGAAGGCGCCGAGCTGCATGGCGACATGGGCGGCCTGAATCTGGGTGTCGGGGAGCGTGCGATAGATGTTCGAGGCCTCGACAAAGGCAGAAAGCGCCTGGTCCGGGGCCTGGTTGAGCGAGAGCCGTCCGTAGGCATAGAGCGAAAACGCCATCCGCGTATCGCGCCAGCCGGCCGCACGGGCAAGTTCTACCGCGCGTCGCGCCTGTTCGCGGCGATGGGCCGGCGCACCGCGGGGCCCGAGCGCATCCTCTATCGCCTCGATCCAGATATGCGGCGTTGACGGCGCGGGCGGCGGTCCGCTGCGCTGCCCGGCCGGGTTGAGACGAGCGAGGATCGAGGGCAGCGCATCGGCCACCTGTGCACGCCCCATGCCGTTGGCCAGCGCCTTGTCATAGGTCACCCGCAGCATCAGCATGTCGAAACCGGTCAGCACGGTATGGAAATTGTCGTCGTTGAAGACCGAATCCGGCAGGCGGTAAAGGTCGTTGAGCGGGCCGAGCGCCTGCGCGATCTCCTCGTGCAGGCAGTCGCGGGCCTCCTGCGGGCTGACATCGCCGGGAAGGAAGACAGAAGCCACCTCGCGGCTCTGAAGCGTGGTCCAGTCAACCTTGTCCGAGCGGCGCGCCTTGCGGAACTCCTCCCAGCCACGCACGCGCGGGACGACGAAGCAGGCGGCTTGGGGAACGGCGCGCTGCAATTCGCGGCTCGGCAGCACCTCGACGATGATCGCAGCCTGCTCGCCCGGGCGCGCGGCGCGCACGGGCACGCCCGCCTCGCGCTGCAGCCGTCCGATCAGGCGTTCGAGGTCGCGGCGCAGCGACGGCGCGGCATTGCCGCGAAGCTCCAGCGGAATATCGCCCTCGAACCGGGTCAGTCGCGGAATCTCGCGCCCGCTCTCCAGCTCGAAGGTCAGTTCGAGAAAATCGCCAGCCAGTTCGCGATTGCTCCGCACGCTCGGCGTGACGCGCGCGGCGGAAAAGCTCAGCATTGGCGGCAGGGTGCTGACATCCGTTGTCCGGCGCTGCGCGATATCGGCCGAGGGCCCGGGCGCACAGGCCGCCAGCACCAGCGTGAGCGCGGCCGCTCCAAGCGCGCGCAACCTCACGAGAGCCTCCGGTTATAGCGGATGAAAGGGGTCAGTGTTCCGATCCGGTCATAGAGCTGGCGCGCAGTGGCGTTGAAGTCCTGCGTCAGCCAGTAGACGGAGGGCCCGCCCGCCGCATCGGCGGCCTCGTAGACCGTTTCGATCAACGCACGCCCCACGCCCATGCCGCGCGCATCGGGGTCGGCATAAAGATCCTGAAGGTAGCAGGTGTTTTCGACCCGCCACATATGGCGGTGAAAGACGTAGTGGACGAGACCGACGGCGCGGCCATCCCGAATGGCGAGCCGTCCGTGAAACTCCTGCGGATCCGGCGACAGGAGGCGGGCAAAGGATGTGCGATAGACCTCCTCGCTGACGGAGGTCTCGTAAAAATCGAGATAGCCGGTCCACAACCGGCGCCACTGCGCTTCGTCCCCTGCCTCGATGGGACGAACCGTCAAATCTGCTCTGTCGGACATGTTTTTCGGTCCTTGTTATGAGGCGAGGCTACAGCGGGGGTGATTCGGCGGGAACCGTTTTGCGCCTTTTCGGCGTTAACAATCGAGAGAGCGTTGCAGGGCTGCCTCTGTTGCCGGGCGCATTGACTTATCGGATGTGGAAGCGCAGAGGCAGGGAAAACGCGAGGGTGAGCATGCAGCGCAGAGACAGGATCGACACATTCGGCGCGCTCGCCCTGATCGGGTTTTCCGCTTTCCTCGGCTTCAACCAGGTCATCATCAAGGTGGTGAACGAGGGGCTGCAACCGGTCTTCTGGGCCGGGTTGCGCTCGCTCGGGGCCATTCCCTGCATCTGGCTGCTGATGCGGCTTCGCGGGCGGCGCCCCGATCTGCGCCGGGAGACATGGGGCGGAGGTCTGTTGCTCGGGCTCGCTTTCTCTTTCGAGTTCGTTTTCCTGTTCCTGGCGCTGGACCTGACCACGGTCACGCGCAGCTCGGTCATCTTCTATTCGATGCCGGTATGGTTCGCGATCATGGCGAATTTCCTGCTGCCCGGCGAAAGGCTTACCCGGAACCGCTTGGCGGGCCTCCTACTGGCGTTTGCCGGCGTTACCTGGGCGATTGTGAACCGGGGCGGCGGCGCTGGCGAGGCCAGTCTTGCCGGCGATCTCTGCGCGCTTGGCGGGGCGATCTCCTGGGCGGCAATTGCGCTTGTCGCGCGCGGAACGAAAATCTCCGGGGTCGACGCGCAAACCCAGCTTCTGTGGCAAGTGGGCATTTCCGCGCCGATCCTACTGGCGATCTCGCCGCTATTCGGGGAATTCCTGCGCGATCCGCAGCCGATCCACTGGTGGGGCCTGGGTGTACAAATCGTGTTCGTGGTCTCGGTCGGCTTCACCGTCTGGCTCTGGCTGCTCTCGGTCTACCCGCCGGCCTCGGTCGCCGCTTTCAGCTTTCTCACACCGATCTTCGGCGTGAGCATGGGCTGGCTGATCCTCGGCGAAGACATCCAGCCGGGATTGATCGGGGCGCTCGCGCTGGTGATTGGCGGGCTGGTCCTGATCAACCGGCCGCGACGGCCTCAGGTGCCACAGAAGGTACGGTGAACCCGCTCCTCCTCGAGCGGCGGGCGAGCGAGATCGGCCAGATCGCCGGGCAGATCATCAAACGGCCGGGACAGCGCCGCGACCAGTCGCGTCGTTGGCGCAAGGTCTCCATCCAGCGCCGCCGCAATCGCCTGCTCCACCCGGTGGTTGCGGGCAATGATCGCCGGGTTGACCTGTTTCAGCCGCGCTTCAAGCGCCTCCGGTTCGGGTTCACGGGCCAGTCGCGCGCGCCAATCCGCCTCCCACTGGTCAAAGGCCGTGGGATCGGTGAACTGGTCCCGCGCCGCGCCCGTGGCAAGGGCGCGGAACGTGTTGGTGAAATCGGCCTGCTCCTCGGCCATCCGCTGCAACAAGCCGGCCACCAACGCATCGTCCTCCGGCTCCTCGGTCACAAGCCCAATCTTGGCTCGGAAGGTGGCGCTCCAGTTTTCCCGCAGCAGGTCGGGATAGCGTTCCATCGCCGCCTGCGCCGCCTCCAGTGCGGCGTCCTGATCCGCATCGACCAAGGGTAGCAGCGCGCTGGCAAGCTGGGCGAGGTTCCAGCCAAGGATCTCCGCTTGCCGGCCATAGGCATAGCGCCCGCCATGGTCGATGGAGGAATAGACCGTCGCCGGGTGGAACGTGTCCATCATCGCGCAAGGGCCGAAATCGATGGTCTCGCCGCTGATTGCGGTGTTGTCTGTGTTCATCACGCCGTGGATGAAGCCGATGCCCAGCCATTGGCAGACGAGCCGCGCCTGGCTGGCGATAACGGCATCAAGGAAGGCCAGCGGTCCGTCCGCCTGTGGAAAGTGGCGCTCTATCGCGTGGTCGAGCAGCGCTGCCAGCGCCTCGGTATCCTGTCGCGCGGCGAAGAACTGGAAGGTGCCGACGCGGATATGGCTGGCGGCCACGCGGGTCAGAACGCCGCCGGGCAGGTAAGCCTCGCGCCGTACATGCTCGCCGGTGGCGGTGACGGCCAGCGAACGGGTGGTCGGGATGCCGAGCGCATGCATGGCCTCGGAGAGGATGAATTCGCGGATCACGGCCCCCAGCGGCGCGCGCCCGTCACTTCCGGGGCGGGAGAAGGCGGTCAGGCCGGAGCCCTTGAGTTGAATATCCCGCCGCGCGCCATTCCGGTCGATCACCTCGCCCAGAAGGATCGCCCGCCCGTCGCCCAGAACCGGCGAGAAGCCCCCGAATTGATGTCCGGCATAGGCCTGCGCGAGCGGCTCCGCGCCCTCGGGCACGCCATTGCCCGACAGGAAAGCCACGCCTTGCGCGGATTGCAGCGCCTCAGCGTCAAGCCCCAGTTCCTCGACCAACCCGAGGTTAAGCAGCAGCAATTCCGGGGCCTTCACCGGCACCGGCGCCTGCCGCATGAAAAACCGGCCGGGCAAGCGGGCATAGCTGTTGTCGAAAGGGATCTGAATGGTCATTGGCGCGCTCCTGTCCCTTGCAGATAGGCGAAGGGGCGGCATCTATCCAGCCCGAGGCCGCAATAGGCGCGTTGCTCAGCTGACGGACAGCGCCTTTGCCAGTCGCGGCAGGCGGGCCTTTTTAAGCAATTTGCGCAGCTCATGCGGCGCATCGTCGATCTGCTCGGCGCGGGCAAGCACGCGGGCGGCGACCTTCTCCAGTGCTGCCGGGTGATCGAGCCAGAGCTGATAGAGAAACCCGTCCGGCTCGGCCCGCTCCAACCCTTCCTCGAAAAGGGTGTGGCGCGGAAAATCCTTGCGGTTCAGCGTCACGATCACGTCGGCGGAACCGGCAATTGCGGCGGCCAGAACGTGTATGTCGTTCTCATCCGGCAACCACAGGCGTTGCAGGTCGCCATCTCGCGGCGCAATGCAGGCTTTCGGCCAGTTGGCCCGGGCAACCGCGATCTCGCCGCGCGCCTGCACCTCGTCGAGCGGACCACGCCGCGCCGCTGCCCGCGCCCATTCCTCCAGCAGTCGCTCGGACCAGAGCGGGGTGAACAGCCCCTCGCCCGCCGCACCGAGCAGCATCTCTCGCATCACGGTCGGGTAGAGCACGCAGGCGTCGAGCAACGCGCGCATCAGGGCGCGAGCCGGAAGAACAACACCTTGAGATAGCCGCTCTCGGCCAGTTGCGGCAGCATCGGATGATCGGGGCCGGCATAGCCGGTGCGCAGCAGTTGCGCCCGGCGTCCGCCCCGCCCGATGCCTCGGGCCGAGGCGTTGCGGAACTTCGTCAGATCCGCTGCATGCGAACAGGAGCAAAGGCCGAGATAGCCACCCGGCGCCACCAGCGGCGCGGCGAGCCGCGCGACACGTTCATAAGCGCGCAGCCCGGCATCGAGCGCCTGACGCGAAGGAGCAAAGGCGGGCGGATCGCAGATCACGAGGTCGAACTGCGCCCCCTCCCCGGCCAGCGCTTCCATGGTGGCAAAGGCATCGCCCTTGCGCGTGCTCAGCCTGTCGTTCATGCCTGCGGCGCGCGCCCCGGCCTCGGCCAGATCCAACGCCGCGGCCGATCCGTCCACGCAAGTCGCCGAAACGGCGCCCGCAGCCAGCGCGGCGAGGCCGAAGCCGCCGACATGGCTGAATACGTCCAGCACCCGCGCGCCCTTGGCGAGCCGGGCGGCAAAGGCGTGGTTGGGACGCTGGTCGTAGAACAGTCCCGTCTTCTGCCCGCCCAGAAGGTCGGCCATGTAGATCGCGCCATTCATCGGCACCTCGATCGGCGCATCGACATGCCCCGTCAGAACCGCCGTTTCCTCCGGCAGCCCTTCGAGCCCACGCGCCCGGCCCGTGCCGTTTTTGACAATGGTGCTGCAACCGGTCACTTCGGTCAGCGCCGCGGCGATCTCGTCGGTCAAGCGGTCCGCCCAGGCGGCATTGGGTTGCAGCACGGCGGCGTCGCCAAAACGGTCGATCACCACGCCCGGAAGCCCGTCGGCCTCGGCGTGAACGAGCCGGTAGAAAGGGGAATCGTAAAGGCGCTCGCGCAATTCCAGCGCGCGGGCGATCCGCCCGGCCAACCAGGATCGGTCGATCACGGCCTCCGGGTCGCGGTCGAGCATCCGGGCGATGATGCGGGAGGCGGGGGTTACGGCGACAACCCCCAAGGGGCGGCGCTCGGAATCCTCCAGCAGCGCGATGCTGCCCGGGGCCAGCGCCTTGGTGCGCCGGTCGGTGACAAGCTCGTCGCTATAAACCCAGGGGAAGCCATGGCGCAGCGCGCGCGCATCGGCCTTGGGGCGCAGGCGAACAACGGGGAGTGTTTCTGTCTGATCGATCATCCGACCGACCTATCCTCTGCGCGAGGCAAGGGAAAGGGTGAAGCCGCTCAGACCGCCTGACCGGCATCGCGACGAAACGGGCGGGCGACGAGGCGGCCGGTGGCCAGTACAAGGCGCACAAGGGCGTCGGCGCGTTGCCGGGAGGCTTCGGTCTGGATCTCGTGCAGGTGCAATTCGGTGTCGTTCATCTGTATCTCCGCGCGTTTCTGGTCGGTCCGTGGTCTCCTCTCCCTGAGCCGGGTGATACGTGCGGGACAGTTTCCGAACCAGCGCACTCTTGGAAACTCCGCCTTGCAGGCTCGGCATGACCGCGATAGCGAGACAGAAGTCGCATCCCTGTGGCAGTATGTGCAAACGCAAGAAGAATTGACCCGTTAGCGCTAACGTGCTAGCCCGCGACCAATAAGGAAGGAGCGAGTCCCATGAGCCTCAACCCCACCGTCGCAAAGGTGACAGACCGCATTATCGAACGCAGCCGCGGAAGCCGGGAGCAATATCTCGACCAGATGCGCGCAGCGGTGGAAAGCGGACCGGCACGGGCGCATCTGACCTGCGGAAACCAGGCCCATGCCTATGCCGCAATGGGCGCGGACAAGGCGGCGCTTGCCGCCACCCGTGCCCCCAATATCGGGATCGTGACCGCCTATAACGACATGCTGTCGGCCCATCAGCCCTTCGAGCATTACCCGGAACTGATCCGCAAGGCCGCCCGCGCAGCCGGCGCGACCGCACAGGTCGCCGGCGGCGTTCCGGCCATGTGCGACGGAGTCACCCAAGGCCAGGCCGGCATGGAGTTGAGCCTGTTCTCGCGCGACGTGATTGCCATGTCGGCCAGCGTGGCGCTCAGCCATAACTGTTTCGATACCTCGATCTATCTGGGCGTTTGCGACAAGATTGTTCCCGGACTGGTGATGGCTGCGGCCTGTTTCTCGCATCTGCCCGCTGTCTTCCTGCCCGCCGGCCCGATGCCGAGCGGCATTCCCAATGACGAGAAGGCCAAGGTACGCCAGCAATTCGCCGCTGGCGAGGTCGGGCGCGACAAGCTGATGGAGGTCGAGATGGCCTCCTATCACGGCCCCGGCACCTGCACTTTTTATGGCACGGCCAATTCCAACCAGATGCTGATGGAATTCATGGGACTGCACCTGCCGGGCGCGAGCTTCGTGACGCCGAATACGCCCCTGCGCGATGCGCTGACCGAGGCGGGCGCGAAACGCGCGGTAGAGATCACCGCGCTTGGCAATGAATTCACCCCGGCCGGCGAGGTGCTCGACGAGCGCGCCTTCGTCAACGGCATTGTCGGGCTGATGGCGACGGGCGGGTCCACCAACCTGCTGCTGCACCTGCCTGCCATGGCGAAAGCGGCGGGCATACAGTTGGCCGTGGACGACTTCGCAGAACTGTCGGAGGTGACGCCGCTTCTGGCCAAGGTTTATCCGAACGGGCTGGCCGATGTGAACCACTTCCACGCCGCCGGCGGGCTTGGCTACATGATTGGCCAGCTGCTCAAGGTGGGGCTCCTGCATGACGACACCCGCACCGTCGCGGGCGAAGGTCTGGCGCTCTATACCCGCGAACCGAAGCTGCGCGATGGCGAACTGGTCTGGGAAGAGGGCGCCGGAGAGAGCCTCAACGACAAGATCCTGCGTCCGGCATCCGACCCGTTCCAGGCGTCCGGCGGGGTAAAACAGCTCAAGGGTTCGCTCGGCCATGGCGTGATAAAGGTCTCGGCCGTGGCCCCGGAGCGCCGCGTGATCGAAGCCCCCGCCCGCATCTTCCACGATCAGGGGTCGGTCAAGGCAGCCTTTCAGGCCGGCGAGTTCACCGAAGACACGGTGGTGGTGGTCCGTTTCCAGGGCCCGGGCGCGAATGGCATGCCCGAGCTCCACAACCTGACCCCCATTCTGGCCGTGCTGCAGGACCGCGGCCTGAAGGTGGCACTCGTCACCGACGGCCGCATGTCTGGCGCCAGCGGCAAGGTTCCGGCTGCTATCCATGTCAGCCCGGAGGCTGCCATGGGCGGGCCGCTCGCGAAGCTGCGCGATGGCGACCGCGTGCGGGTCGATGCCAACGCGGGCAGTCTGGATGTGCTGGAAGCCGATTTCGACAGCCGCGCGCCCGTGCAGGTAGACTTGTCTGCCAATACTCGTGGCATCGGGCGGGAATTGTTCGCCACGTTCCGCGCCAATGCCGGCCCCGCAACCGAAGGCGCCTGCTCGGTGCTGTGACGCCTGCGGCATCGAAACCGGTTGACCCCACACGGCCCACACTCTCTTTGTGCACGCGCCGTGACTGAGCATTTTGCCGGCCTCTCCCCTGCCGGATACGAAAGGAAACTCGATGACCCCTCAGGAAGCCTCCCTGAAGTCCGCCGAAATCTGCCAGCTCGCCCCCGTGGTGCCGGTGCTGGTGATCGATGACGCCTCCAAGGCACGCTCGCTGGCAGAAGCGCTCGTCTCGGGCGGCCTGCCGGCGCTGGAGATCACCCTGCGCACCCCCGCGGCCCTCGACGCCATCCGCGAGATGAGCAAGGTCGAAGGCGGCGTCGTGGGCGCGGGAACGCTGCTCACCCCCGAAGATGTACTGGCCGCCAAGGAAGCCGGCGCGCTCTTTGGCGTCTCGCCGGGCGCGACGGACCGCCTGCTCGACGCCTGCGAAGATGCCGACCTGCCGCTGCTGCCCGGTGCCGCGACGGCGACCGAGGCCATGCGGCTGCTCGAGCGCGGCTACACCGTGCAGAAGTTCTTTCCCGCCGAAGCCGCCGGTGGCGCACCTGCGCTCAAGGCCATCGGCGCCCCCCTGCCCCAGATCAAGTTCTGCCCCACGGGCGGCGTCTCTCTCGCCAACGCCATGGATTACCTGGGCCTGCCCAACACGCTTTGCGTCGGCGGAAGCTGGGTCGCCCCCAAGGACAAGGTCGTGGCCGGCGATTGGGACGGCATCCGCGAGCTTGCCCGCGCAGCCGCAGCCCTGAAATAAAATTCTTCCAATAGACTGCGCCGATACCGATTTGTCGGCGCAGCACACCCACCAGATCGTTCGAGCGTTCCCCCAGGATATCTGGAGACAGAAGACGTAAGAGCTGTCTTAATTTCATCTTTCCCAAAATACCTCCGGCGGAGGCTCGATCCGCAGGATCGTTCCCGCGCGCGAAGCGCGCGCCACCGAACGGTTTCGCCCTCCGCAAACGCGCCACTCTGGTTACGGGAAACGTCCGGGCAAACTACTCGCGACCGCGCCGGCCGCGCCAGCCGCCACGTCGCGCAGCGGGACGCCCCTGCGCCAGCCCCTCGCGGAGGACCGCGCTCATCGGATGATCCGGCAAAGGCTCGGCATGACGCGAAACAAGTTTCGCGACAGCTTCCTGCGTGGCGACACCCTCGGGTAGGGATAATGCCCAATCCATGAATATCGAACGGCATTCCGCTGTGCTGATCCCTTCAATCCGATAAGCCTCTGCGATCAACGCCTTGGGATCATAGCGATCGCCTTTCATGCCTTTCCCTTTCCACCGATATCCGTGCGCTCCAGCGCCGCATCGATGATCTCGGCGGAGACCGCCCGCCGCGCGGCCAGCTCCGCCATCAACGCGTCGAGATCTTCCAATCCGGTCTCGCGCGCCAGCACTTCCTTTGCGCCTTGCCCCAGCGTTTCCGGATCCAGCGGACCATCCACCAACAAGCGTCCCACGCTCTGCACCGACCGCGCGAGCCGATAAGTCGCCGTCAATTGCTCGGCCTCCGCCTTGCTCAGCCAGCCGTGGCGCGCCGCGGCGGCCAATTGCGGCGGTGTGCGCCTTGCATGCGCCGACGTCAGCAGCGCGCCGGCCTGCGCCAGCAATTCGATGTCCTGCATCCCACCGGGGCCGCGCTTCACGTCGAGCGGACCTTGCTGCCCCTTCGCCTCCGACAGCCGCCGGCGCATGTCGCGCACGTCCTCCAGTACCTTCGCCACATCCCGCGGCTGTTCCAGCACCGAGAGGCGCACTGCCTCGACATCCTCCTTGAGCCGCAGCGATCCCGCGACCGGTCGCGCCCGCGTGAGCGCCAGATGCTCCCAGGTCCAGGCCTCGTTCTTCTGGTAGCTCTCGAAGGCAGAGAGCGAGGTCGCCACCGGTCCCTGCTTGCCCGACGGTCGCAGGCGCATGTCGACCTCGTAGAGACGCCCCTCGGAGGTCGGCGCTGTAATGGCCGTCAGCACCGCCTTGGTCAGCCGAGCATAATACTGCACCACCGGCAGCGGGCGCGGGCCATCGGACACCTCGGCATCGCCCGCATCGTAGATCATTATCAGGTCCAGATCGGAGCGGGAATTGATCCACCCCGCACCGAGCGAGCCCATACCGACAGCGACCCCGCCCCGTCCGGGCATCCGGCCATGTTTATGGGCGAAATTCTCGACGACCGCCGGCAGGAGCGCGGTCAGAACCGCCTCGGCCAGATCGGCATACTGGCGCCCCGCTTCGGCGGAATCGACGATACCGCGCAGCAGGTGAACGCCGACCCGGAAATGCCATTCCTTGAGCCAGCGGCGGGTTTCGTCCAGTTGTTCCTCGTAGTCATCCGTCTCATCGAGCAATTGGCCAAGCGCCACACACAGCTCCATCTTGCCAGGCCAGGGCGCGAAGAACCTGCCGCCGATCACCGCGTCCAGCACACCGGAGTTGCGTGACAGGTAGCTCGCCAGCGCCGGCGCGGTGGAGGCGATATCGACGATCAGCGCCCGCAGATGCGGGTTGGCCTCGAACATGGAGAAGAGCTGCACACCCGCCGGCAGCCCCGAAAGGAAGCCGTCAAAGGCCGAGAGCGCCTCGTCCGGGCGCGGCGCCGCGTTCAGCCGCGCCAGAAGATCCGGCTTCAGCCGTTCGAAGATCTCCTGCGCGCGCTCGGAGCGCAGCGCCGGATAGCGCCGCCAGCGCGAGACGATCTCGGGCTCCGCGGTCGGCGTCGAAGCCCCGCCTCCCTTCTTCCCGGGCGCGAAAAAGCCCTCCGCGGCCTCGCGCACCTCGACCAGCCGCTCGGCGATGCCCGCCTTGAAGGCCGCCGTGTCGCCCTGCCCGCACATGCGCGCGATGCGGTCGAACCCTTCCGCGCTCGTGGGCAGGGCATGGGTGCGCGCATCGGCCACCATCTGCACCCGGTGCTCGATCTCGCGCAGGTAGCGGTAGTGATCGGTAAAACTGGCCGCCAGCCGGTGCGGAATCCATCCCGTCTCGGCCAGCCGCGCCAGCGCCGGCACCGTGCCGCGCAAGCGCAGGCTCGCATCCCGCCCCCCAGCGATGATCTGGCGGGTCTGGGTGAAGAACTCGATCTCGCGAATGCCGCCCGGCCCCAGTTTCAGGTTGCGCCCCTCAAGGCTGCCGGTCTCGTGCAGCCCTTTGTGCTCCTTGATCTTCAGCCGCATGTCATGCGCATCCTGGATCGCCGCGAAATCGAGATGGCGGCGCCAGATGAAGGGCCGCAGCCGCTCCAGATAGGCCTCCCCCGCACCAATGTCGCCACCGCAAGGGCGGGCCTTGATATGCGCCGCCCGCTCCCAGGTGCGCCCGACCGACTCGTAGTAGCGCTCCGCAGCTTCCATCGCCAGGCAGACCGGGGTCACCGACGGGTCCGGCCGCAAGCGCAGATCCGTGCGCCAGACATATCCCTCGCCGGTGATATCGCTCAGAAGCGACGTCATTCGCCGCGTCGCCTTGATGAAACCGGACCGGGCCTCGAGAAAATCGCCCATCTCGTAACGGCTCTCGTCGAAGAGCATGATCAGGTCGATATCGGAGGAATAGTTCAGTTCATGCGCACCCATCTTGCCCATGGCCAGCGCCACCATGCCGCCCGCATCATCCAGATCGTCGAGCGTCTTTCCCGGAAATTTGCCCCGCTCGAACTCGCGCGCCAGCACCGCCTTCATCGCGAGATCCACCGAGAGATCGGCGAAATCGGTCAGCGCGCCGGTCACCTCCTCCAGCGACCAGACGCCTGCCAGATCGGCCAGGCCGGCCAGCAACGCCACCCGGCCCTTCGCCTGCCGCAGCCCCGTCTTGAGGTCGGTCTGGGACATGGGCCTCAGGCGCTCGAACTCGCTTGCCAGAACCTCTCCCGGATCCCGGAAGAGTGCTTCGGCAAGCCACTCCGGCTGCCGCGCCATGAGGCCGCGCAGGTAGGGGCTGCATCCGGCTGTTCCCGCGAGCACCTCGCGCATTTCCGGCGGCAGTTCCGCGAACAGGGACTGCGCATCCGCGCCGGCCTCGGCATCGAAGGGAATGGGTGAACGGGTGATCCGGGCAATGAAACTCATGCCCGTTTGATGGACCGCCACGCCGCGCCGGTCAATGACATGCCGCTTGCCGGAACACACGCGCCGGGGTTACATCGCCGCGGCAAGAAACGAGGGTATCATGAGCAGGAGCCTGAAGCGGGTCCGAGCGGCCCTTGAAGCCTCCGGTGTCGCGCATGAGCTGCGCGAGATGCCCGACAGCACCCGCACCGCCCAACAAGCAGCCGACGCGGTGGGATGCGCGCTCGACCAGATCGCGAAATCCATCATTGTCGAGGGAGAGGAAAGTGGCACGTTATCGCTGTTCGTTACCGCCGGCGGCAACCGCGTCTGCACTGATCGGATCGCGAAACTCCTCGGCGAACCGACCCACCTGGCCTCCGGCAACCGCATCCAGGAGGTGACCGGGTTCGCCATTGGCGGTGTCTCGCCCATTGGGCACACAACACCGATCCGCGCCTTTTTCGATCCACGCCTCGGCATGTTCGACACCGTCTGGGCCGCCGCCGGCACACCGTGCCATGTCTTCGGCATCGCGCCCGAGGCGTTGCGCATGGCCTGTGGTGGCGAAATGGCGGATTTCGTCGAGACCTGACGCGGCAACATGTCGGCACGGTGGCAGGAAACCACGCGACAGAAAAATGTAAAATCTTTTCACATTGCCTATTGAACCCAACCCGTGATGTTCCCATCTTTCGTAATGTGAAAGGCATTCACATTAGTTCGAAACGAGGAGAACAAGGATGACTACCGCAACCCACGTCAGCAACCCGTCCTGGTTTGCCCGGGCCGAAGGCTGGCTCGATGACCGCGGCAAAGGGGCCTGGATCGCCGCAATGGTCCTCGGCTTTATCTTTTTCTGGCCGCTCGGCCTCGCCCTTCTTGCCTACATGATCTGGAGCAAACGCATGTTCAACGGTTCCTGCCGCAGCGCTCGCCGGGCGCATCACCGCAACTACCATGCCGCGATGAAGACCAGCGGCAACTCCGCCTTCGATGCCTATAAGCAGGACACCCTGCGCCGGCTCGAAGAGGAACAGGAAGCCTTTGAATCCTTCCTGCAGCGTCTGCGCGACGCCAAGGACAAGGCCGAGTTCGACGCCTTCATGGATGACCGCACCAAGGCGGCCAGCTCCAGCACCGGCGACAACCCGATCGACGAAGTGCAACCGGCCTGACCGACCCCTCCAGTGGGCGCCCATCTCTCGGGCGCCCCTCCCAAGGCGGCGCATGATTTCCCTCATGCGCCGTTGAAATGTAGCAGCGGATGATACAGATGAGCGACATGATCCAACCCTATCCCGGCCTTCCCGACCCCGACCGCAACGCCGAGTTCTATGCTGACATCCCCGTCAAGCGGGCGGTCGCGTGGATCGTGGATGCGCTTGTCGTCTTCCTGCTGACCCTTCTGGTGCTGCCCTTCACCGCCTTTACCGGGCTGTTCTTCTACCCGTTTCTCTGGCTGGTGGTCAGCTTCGCCTATCGCGTGCTGACTATCTCCGGCGGCTCGGCCACGCTCGGGATGCGGCTGATGTCGGTGGAACTGCGCACCTGGCGGGGCGAACGGTTCGGGCTCGGGGACGCGTTCATGCACACCCTGCTCTATTCGCTCTGCCTGTCCTTCCTGATCCCGCAACTGGTCTCGATAGGACTGATGCTCACGACCGCACGTGCCCAGGGTCTGCATGACCTCGCCCTCGGCACCGCCGCGATCAACCGTGGCCGCTTCTAGGCTTCAAAAACCTGGTCCAGACAGCGCGTATCGCCTTTTGCAGGTCCGCAGGACGCCGAAAGGCCGTGAAAGGCGATACAGCTCTTTGTCCAAACGCCACCGGAAAGAAGGCGTCAAACGGGGGTTGGCGACGCTTTCAAGCCCTGTTACCGTTTCATCAACTATTCGGTCTCACATGAGCGCTCATGCGTCACACTCTCCCACTTGCGCCGCAATTCTACGTGACGGCCCCACAGCCATGCCCCTACCTTGCCGGGCGGATGGAGCGGAAGCTGTTCACCGCCTTGCAGGGCGAACATGCCGAGACGCTGAACGACGCGTTGTCCAAACAGGGATTTCGCCGTTCCCAGAATGTGCTCTACCGCCCCTCCTGCGCCGATTGCACCGCCTGCCTCTCCGCGCGGATTCGGGTTGAGGATTTCCAGCCGAGCCGCAACCAGCGCAAGACGCTGAAACGCAACGCGGCGCTCAAGCGCGAAGCAACTTCGCCATGGGCGACGGACGAACAATATGCGCTTTTCCGGCGCTATCTCGACAGCCGCCATGCCGATGGCGGCATGGCCGACATGGATGTGTTCGAATTCGCCGCCATGATCGAGGAAACCCCGATCCGCTCCCGCATGGTCGAATATCGCGAACCGGGGCTGGAGGAAACGGAAGGGCCGGAAAGCGATCTCGCCGCCGTCTGCCTGACCGATGTGCTCGATGACGGCCTGAGCATGGTCTACAGCTTCTACGAGCCCACGCTCACGCGCCGCTCGCTCGGCACCCATATTATTCTCGACCATGTTGAAATCGCCCGCGCCGCGGGGCTTCCCTACGTCTATCTCGGCTATTGGGTGCCCGGCAGCCGCAAGATGGGTTACAAGGCCAGCTTCGGCGCGCTGGAAATCTACAAGGCCGGGCAATGGCAGTCCATCGGCCACCCCGCCGACCACGACTCGGAAACCCATCCGCTCTCAGTCGACCCCATCGCCGAACAGGTGGCCCGCATCACCCTGCCCGACACCCGACCGACCGGCGGTTGAAAACCGGCCCGGGCGAGCGCCTCCTTCGCAAGCCCCAAGGCATCCTCCTTCCTCACATTTCCCAACGGAGGCACGAATCGTGGGATCGTTCCCGTCATCCGGGCTTTCGGCCCGGGGCTTGGCGGATCGATGCAAATATTCGACACAAACGCACCGTCGAAGCGGTAATGACACAGGTCATGGCTGACCTGACGTAAGTCGCGTAACCTCATCGCGGGAAGGAGGTGTCGCCGTGACGTCCGGGATGGGAAGGCTCTTGCTCGTGGCGCTTGTCGCGATGCCATGCTTATTCACCTTTCTCCCGGCGAATGCGGCGCCACTTGCTTGCGGGACGCCGCTCGTGCGTGTGGACACCGTGGATCGCGCGCTCCATGCCCGGATCTGTGAGATCGTGGCATCAGCCCTTCCATTACTCGAAAACTGCCACCTGAAACTAACAAAACCGGTGACAATCATCTTCTCGGACGACCTTGAGAACGCCCACGGACCCTGTTTCGGCCTCTTCCATCCGGGCAAGAAACAGATGGAGCTTTTGACACCAAAGGCGTTTGCACAGGCGCATGACAAATCGGACTCCTGGGGCGCAATCCCTGTCGCTGAACATTTCGATGTCATTGTCGTGCATGAGTTCGTCCATGCGCTTGTCGACCAGACAGCACGTGGTGAACGAAACTGCACCGCCGATGAAGAGTACATCGCCTACGCAATGCAGATCGAAAGCCTTTCGGAAACGACCAGATCCGCATTGTTGGAAGATGTCGACGCATCGCCACCGATTTCGTTGGAAGAGCTTAACCCGATCCTTCTGGGTTTCGCCCCTCCCCGCTTCGCGGTGAAATCATGGCTGCATTTCTCGGAGCCTGGAAATGGATGTGACTTCATCCAGAAACTCATGCGCGGAGACGTGACGTTGTGGCTGTATCCGGAGTAGGTGCCGAACCACGGCGCAACGGATTTCCCCCCTAAGAATCAAGAAGCGGGGCCCCGAAGGCCCCCGCCTGTTCCGATAGACCTGCGAACCCGATCAGTTCCCGATCAGGTTCGGCAGGATCGTCACCACTGACGGGAACAGCCAGAGCAGCCCCAGCCCCGCAACCTGGATCAGCACGAAGGGGATCACGCCGCGATAGATGTGGCCCGTCGTGACCTCCTTGGGCGCCACGCCGCGCAGGTAGAAGAGCGCGAAACCGAAGGGCGGGGTCAGGAAGGACGTCTGCAGGTTCACCGCTATCATGATTGTCACCCATTTCGGGTCCATCGTGCCGCCATAGATGACCGGCCCGACGATCGGGATGACGATGTAGATGATCTCGAGGAAGTCGAGCACGAAGCCCAGAACGAAGAGCACCAGCATCACGATCAGGAAAACCGTGACCTCGCTGTCATAGCTGCGCAGGAATTGCTGGATGTAGTGCTCGCCCCCGAAGGAGATCACCACCAGGTTCAGCAACTGCGAGCCGATCAGAATGGTGAAGACCATCGAGGTCACCTTGGCCGTCTCGCGCACCACCGGCCTCAACACGCCCTTCGCGAACAGCACGTAGCAGGCGTAGAGGATACCGAACATCGCGTAGAGATAGGCGGCCTTGGCCACAAGGAACCCGACCCAGTTCTCGAACGCGACGTTTTCCTGGTTTACCCGAAGGTCGAAATTCACGCCGACGAGGATCATGATGATAATGGCGAAGGTGGCCCAGATGATCACCTTGCCCTTGCCGTCATCCTCGGCCAACCGCCGGTAGGCCGCCAGCATCAACGCCCCGCCCGCACCCAGCGCGGCGGCCGGTGTCGGGTTGGTAATTCCGCCCAGGATCGAACCCAGCACGGCCACGATCAGCACCAGCGGCGGGAAGACGACCCGCAGCAGCTCGTTCTTGCCCAGAACGCCCGCCGCCGAACGGCAGCCATAGAGAACCATGGCCAGCGGAATGGCGAGCAGCAGAACCGTCTGCCCCGGCGTACTCAGCGGGCCGATAAAGGCCGCATCCACCAGTAACGCCAGCACCACCCCGGCCCCGCCGATCAGCAGGTCCCGCGGATTGCCCGAAGGCGACACGCCGCGCGCGGTGGTCAGCACAATGCTCAGCAGCAGGAAGCCGGTCACGATGGAGCCCGACAGGATCGGCGCATTGGCGACATTCTCGGCCCGCGCGGCGGTGATCTCGTCCTCGGAGAGCTTGCGGCTCTCGGCCACGCCGCCCGCTTCGTCGATGTCGGCCTGCTGCGAGATCGCGTCGTCCCATGCTTCCTGCCCGTGCAGGTCGATCATCGCCGCCTGGCACTGCTCGCTGACATTGGTGCGCAGGCTCGCGGTCTGCCCCGCATCGGAGAAGCTGTCCACGGTCACGTCCTGCGAACCGATGACATTCATCGAGGAAAGCAAGATCGTTCCGCCGATGAGCAACGCCGGCGCAAAGAGGAACCATGTCAGCGCCTCGCCGCGCGATCGCGGCTCGCCATCGCCTTCTTCCATCGGCACCGGCGGGGCCTTGGAGGGGTTGAGGATCGCGTAACCGAGCGCATAGGCGCCATAGAGCACCGCCAGCAGGATGCCCGGCACCAATGCCGCCTGGAACAACGTACCGACCGAAACAACCGCCGGCTCCCCCAGATATGTCAGCGCATCGGAACAGCCGACAAGCTGCGCGCGCTCTTCCTGGGCCGCCGAATAGAGGTCGCCCGCCAGCGTGCCCAGAAGCACGATCACGATCGACGGTGGAATGATCTGCCCCAGCGTGCCGGAAGCCGCGATCACACCCGTCGCCAGCTCCGGCGAGTAGTTGTTGCGCAGCATGGTCGGTAGGGCCAGTAGGCCCATGGTCACGACCGTCGCGCCGACAATGCCCGTCGAGGCGGCAAGGAAGGCGCCCACGACCACGATGGAGACAGCGAGGCCGCCCGGCAGCGGACCAAAGACCCTGGCCATGGTGGTTAGCAGGTCATTGGCGATCTTCGAACGTTCCAAGGTGATGCCCATGAGTACGAACATCAGGACCGCCAGCAGGGTTTCGATCGAGGCGCCGGCGAGCACACGCTCGTTGATCCGGTTGACGATGAAGCTCAGGTTGCGGTCCATCGCCTGTTCCCAACCGCCCGGGAAAACCGACACGGCCTCGCGCGGCAGGTCGGGATATCGGAAGACCGAGATCGCATCCGCGGCCACGCCCGAATTCACGACCTCCCTGTAGGCATCCGACGACTTGTCGATGGCCTGGTGGATCAGCAGCCCGGCCGAGTCGAGCGAGGCGATGATGCCGAACGAGATGATGGCGGCGCCGCCGATGGCGAAGGCCACCGGGAAGCCGGAGAGAATTGCGCCGAACAGGCACAGGAAGACGATGATCAGGCCGATTTCGACCCCGTCGAGTCCAAGAAACATCTGTCCTGCCCCTTAGTGGATTTCTGCGACCAGCTCGGCGTCTTTGTCGCCCAGCTTGTCCTTGTCGAGATGCTTGTTTTCGCTTGCCGGCCCTTCCTTCCATTCCAGGTAGGAGCGGTAGAAGAAGGCGATGGCCTGCAGGAAGACCAGCCCGGCAAAGGCCACGAGCAGCAACTTGAAGAGGAAATAGCCGTTGAAGCCATTGGGGGAGAAACCGATGGTCTCCACGTTCCACTTCACGATCCGGGACTTCTTGAGCATCAGTTCGAGCTTGTCGGAGGCCGAGATCTTGGGCGTGATCAGGTGACGCCACATGAAGAACCAGCCATACATCCAGATGAGTGTCGCCATCGGCATCATGAAGATGATGGAGCCCACCATGTCGATGATCTTGCGGGTGCGGTATCGGACGGTGGCATAGACCAGATCCACGCGCACATGCCCGCCCTGCACGAAGGTATAGGTGGCACAAAGCGCCACGATCATGGCGTTGTAGAGCTTGAGCTCTTCCGACCACCAGGAAACGTCGAAGGTGACCGCCTTGCCGAAGCCGAAGGAGAGCTGGCTGGCCGCGAAGATCCGCTGCATGAACACGATGACGATCTGTTGCAACACCATCAGCAGTCCCGCCCAGGCGGCGAAGCGTCCGACCGTGTTGGCCAGGGCTTCCAGCCCGATGACCACGCCCCACATGACCTTGTTCCAGATCATGCCGATCACGGTCAGCGTCAGGAAGGCCGTGAAGACCACAAAGAAGAATTCGACCGATCCGCCGTAATAGGCGAAACGCATGATCGCTTCCTTGTTCGACCAGTCCAGCCAAAGGCCCGGATGCGTGATCGCGTAGAAGAAATTATAGTAGGATTCGATGATGTTCGCGGCGACCCATCCGAAAAATGTTCCGCCCCATGCCTCGACCAGTCCCATTTGGCCCGTCCCCCGGAAGTTCTCGTTGTCGCCGGTTCAGCCATTCGGCCGGATCGACGAAGGACAGGCCCTCAACGGGCCTGCCCTGTTTCGTTGTCGGTGACGATTAGCCGAGGATGCGGTCACGCTGCCGGCGATAGGCGCCTTCGGAGGCGTCGATCCAGGCGGAGGATGCCTTCATCGAGGCCATCGCGCCGTCATAGATCTTGTCGTAGAGATCGCCGTCGCGCTTGCTTTCGAGGGTTTCCATCGCCGCAGCGCCCATCGCATCCCAGACGCTGTCGGGGAAGGACAGAACCTTCACACCGGCCGATTGCAGGCGCTGCAGAGCGGCACCGTTATTCGACAGGAACTGGGCGAGGTTCCACTGGTGGGTTTCGGCAGCGGCGATCTCGATCACCTTCTGATGCGCGGGGCTCAGGCTGTTGAACACTTCGCGGTTGGTGGCAAGCGACAGGCCCGCACCCGGCTCGTGGAAACCGGCGGTGTAGTAGAACTTGGTGATTTCCTGGAAGCCGGCCTTCTCGTCAGCCCAGGGGCCGATCCACTCGGTGCCGTCGATGGCGCCGGAGGCAAGCGCCTGGTAGACCTCGGAGCCGGGCAGGTTCTGGACGCTCGCGCCGAGCTTGCCGAGCGCTTCGCCGCCAAGACCGGGCATGCGGAACTTGAGGCCGTTGAAATCCTCGGGACCGTTGATTTCCTTGCGGTACCAACCGCCGGCCTGGGCGCCGGTATTGCCGCACAGGAAGGATTTGAGGCCGAACAGCTCGCCCAGCTCGTCATGGGCTTCCATGCCGCCGTCGAAGTAATACCAGTTGACCAGCTCCTGTGCCGTCATGCCGAAGGGCACGGCGGTGAAGAAGGCATAGCCGGGGTGCTGACCGACGAAGTAGTAGTCCGCGCCGTGATACATGTCGGCCTGACCGGCGGTCACCGCGTCAAAGACCTCGAAGGCGCCCACGAGTTCGCCCGCCGCCTTCACCTCGACGGTGAGTTGGCCGTCGGTCATGGCGGTAATGCTGTCGGCAGCGCGCTGCGCGGCGTCGAACACACCGGCGAGGCCGCGGCCCCAGGTGGTAACCATTGTCAGCGTCCGCTTGCCCTGCGCATAGGCCGGTGCCGCCAGCGCGGTCGCGGCGGCCGCCGAGCCGCCAATTGCCGAAGTCTTCAGAAAAGAACGACGATCCATGAATATGTCCTCCCGTTGGTACTTTGGAGCCCGCCTTTTGGCAGGCGGATCGTTTCCAGTGGAGCGGACGTTAGCGGCCCCTTCGCGAGGATCAAATACCGACAAATGCGTAGACCCGGCGGTTTTGGACAAAAAAAGCGGCAGATTTTGCACTAACTTCGGGTGCATTGATGGCTGCACGCGCAGCATTGAATGCGCGAGACGGCATTTGACCTAGCGTCACTCAGAACGTGAAACGCATTGCATTTCGAATCGTCCCCCCGCAAAGACGCCATGGTCCGCGTCAACAGCTTGCATCCGCGACCGGGCTGAGCGTAGGTTTTTCAGCACCTGGCGGCCCGGATGGAGAGCAAACTGCCCGAAGAATCGACATTTCAGCGCATGCGAGACCGGATTCGGCTCAGCTATGCCCAGAAGCTCTTTCTTCTGGCGACGGTGCCGCTTGTGCTGGCCATGGCCGCGATATCGTTGCTGGTAGCGGTTCAAGCGCGCTCGCTGGCAGACAGGGAAATCGCCGAGTTGGAAAACCGGCTGATCGCGGCCAAACGGACGGAACTGAAAAACTACCTGGCGATAGCCCGCAACGCGATATCCAAGGATTACGGCCGCGCGCTGCCCGATGACGAGGGTGCCAAGGAACGCGTCATCCAGACGCTGGCTGCCATGATCTATGGCCAGGACGGCTATTTCTTCGTCTATGACTATGACGGCAACAACCTCGTCGCGCCCCGCCAGACCGAGCTGATCAATTCCAACTGGTCCAGGCTGGCCGATTCTGCCGGCACGCCGATCGTCGATGAACTGATCACGATCGCCCGGCGCGGGGCCGGCTATCACAGCTACCTCTGGCACAAGCCCTCCACAGGCGAAGAAGCGCAGATGGTTTCCTACGTGGTCGGCCTGCAGGATTGGCGATGGGCACTCGGCACCGGGATCTTCATAGACGACGTTCTGGAGACCGTCGCCGCCGCGCGGTCCGAAACCGAGGCCCGTGTGCACGAAACCTTCCTCTGGATCGCAGGCATCACCATGATCGCCCTGCTGCTGGTTTTCCTCAGCGGGCTCTGGCTCAATATCCGCGAGCGGCGGCTGGCCGATGCCAAGCTGAAGGCCCTCACACAGCGGATATTCGACACACAGGAAGAGGAACGCGGGCGGGTGGCGCGCGAGTTGCACGATTCCATCAGCCAGATACTCGTCAGCGTCCGCTACACACTGGAACTGGCGCGCCGGCGCCTGCGTACGGGCGATGACCGCGCCGAGGAAAATCTCGATATGGGGATCACGGCGCTTGGCGGAGCCATCCAGGAGGTGCGCCGGATCAGCCGGGACCTGCGCCCCGGCGTGCTGGACGATCTGGGCCTTGGTCCGGCGCTGCAATCGCTGATCGAGGAGTTTGGCAACCGCACCGGCCTTACGGTGGAGTTCGAGACCGTCGTCTTCCGCAACCGGCTCGACCAGGATGCCAAGATCTCGCTCTACCGCGTGGCGCAGGAGGCGCTGATGAACATCGAACGCCATGCCGAAGCGAGCCATGTGAGCCTGCGCGTCTTTGGCCACAAGGGCGGCGCGACACTGCGCATCGCCGATAACGGCCGCGGGATCGCAGCGGCGCGGGCCGCCTCGGGGCAAAGCCTCGGGTTGGGATTGCGCAACATGCAGGAGCGGATCGAACAACTCGACGGGACCTTGCGGATCATGAGCACCCGCACGGGAACGATCATCGAGGCGCAGGTGCCATTGACCCATATGCTCGCCCCCGAAAGCGGCACGGATGGCCCTAAATCCGGGCATGGCTCGGCGACGGAAAGGAAAAGCGCATGAGCGAGACCCGCGTATTGATCGTGGACGACCACCCCATGGTCGCTGAAGGGATCAAGGCCATCCTGGAGAGCTACCCCGACATCGAGGTCGTCGGCACGCTCACCAATGGCCAGGAAGCCGTGGAACAGGCGGCCGGCCTCGCGCCGGACGTGGTGCTGATGGATCTCAACATGCCGAATGTGAACGGCTTGAACGCCACCGAATTGCTGCTGGAGGACAATCCGGAGCTGAAGGTGCTGATTCTGTCCATGCATGACTCCCCGGAATACATCTCCACTGCGCTCGGCCACGGCGCACGCGGCTACGTGCTCAAGGACGTGCCAACCGAGCAGATAAAGGACGCCATCGACCGGGTGATGGCCGGGGAACGTTACCTGTGCACCGGCGCATCGGACTCGCTCAAGCCCGCCACCGAGAGCGGACGCGAACCTCTGACCAGTCGCGAACAGACGATCCTGCTTCAGCTTGCGCAGGGCAAGTCGAACAAGGAAGTCGCTCATATCCTAGATATTTCCGTACGCACTGTGGAAACGCATCGCAAGAATATCAAGCGCAAGCTTGGCATCTCCTCGACCGCCGGCCTGACGCGCTATGCCTTGGAGCACGGTGTCCTGCAAGGGACCGGCGCGGGTTTCTGAACCGGCTTTACCAGCTATTAGTTCCCCGGGCGTATGCAGGCAGCATCCATTCGCAAATCGGACAATTGTGATGCTGCGTGCCCGCCTTTCCAAACTCTCCACTCGATTTTACGGCATTGTCGCCCTGGCAACCGCCTTGATGGCCATTCTGGCCTATGCCCTCCTGAACCTGGCCGTGGAAAACGCCTACGAGATGAGGAACCTCCATCTGAGAGACGTCTCCGAAACGGCCGTCAGCGTGCTCGAAGACCTCGAAAAGGAGGTGACTGCCGGCAGGATGAGCCGCCAGGAAGCCCAGGCAGAAGGGCACCGCCTGCTTTCCGAACTGCGATATGGCGAATCGGGATATTTTTTCGCCTTCGACAGCAACCACGTGATCAAGGTCCTGCCAACCAAGCCGGAATGGGTCGGCAAGGACAAGTCCGACGTCAAGGATGTCAACGGTGTTCCGATCTACGTCGAACTGGTGAAGGTTGCCCTGAAGGACGGCAAGGGGTCGTTGATCTATCACTTCACCAAGCCGGACTCAGATGTGGCCGAAGCCAAGATCGGCTATGTCGTCCATTTCGAACCCTGGGATTGGATCGTGGGGACCGGGTCGTATGTCGCCGATATCGAGGCCGATTTGGCACTTCTGAACAAGGTGTCGCTGGCTGTTCTGGGGATAAGCCTTCTGGTTCTTTTGGTTTGCTCCGGCCTTGTTGTCCGCAGTGTCACCGCACCGCTCTCCGCGTTGATCAAACGGATGGCTGGAATGTGTGACGGCGATCACGAAACCGATGTGCCCCATACAGCGGCCCGGGGCGAAATCGGTCAGATGGCACGATCGATCGATGTCTTCCGACATGCGCTTGTGGAACGGACGCACCTTGAGCACGAACAGGTCGCCAAGGATGCGGAGCTGGCCCGAGAACGTGAAGAAGCCCTTCAGCACAAATTGGACATGGAAGCGCAGCAGGCCGAGGAAGCCGAGCAACGTCGCGCGGACGAGGCGCGCCATCAGGCCGAGCGCGAAGAGCAACGCGCCATGGTCGAAGCGGAACGGGAAAGGAACCGGAAGGAGCAGGAAGGCGTAGTCGCCGCTCTCTCCCAGTCCCTCAAGGGGATGTCGGACGGCGATCTGAGCATTCGCATCGAGCAGGTTTTCCCCGAGGATTACGAATCCCTACGCCGGGATTTCAACACTGCGATCGGGCGCATCGAAGATCTTGTAGGTTCCATGGTTGAAGGCTCCCAGGCTATTCGGAGCGAAAGCGAGACATTGAACAGCGCTGCCCTGGAAATGAGTCGCCGCACCGAATCCCAGGCCGCTTCGTTGGAAGAAACCGCCGCCGCCGTGACGGAGCTTTCTGCATCGGTCGAGAACTCTTCAGCTGGCGCAAGACGCGCCTCCACCAGCGTAAAGGAAGCGCGTGACCGTACCTCAGTCGGCAAGGAAGTCGTGCAGCGGACGATTTCGGCCATGACCCAAATCTCCGACAGCTCGGGCAAGATCTCCCGCATAACAAGCGTGATCGACGACATCGCCTTCCAGACAAACCTGCTCGCACTCAATGCCGGTGTTGAAGCAGCGCGCGCTGGCGAAGCTGGACGCGGCTTCTCCGTCGTCGCCTCCGAAGTGCGCGCTCTCGCGCAGCGTTCCTCTGATGCGGCCCGGGAAATAGCGCAACTGATCTCGACCTCGGGACAACAGGTCGAAACCGGTGTCGCGCTGGTCAACGAATCCGGAAGCTCGCTCGAAGAAATCGAAAAACTTGTGACCTCGCTGGAAAACCTGGTGTCCTCTATCGCGGACTCCTCGGCCCAACAATCCACGGGTCTGTCGGAAATATCCACGGCAATGAACCGTCTCGACCAGGTCACACAACAAAACGCCGCGATGTTCGAGGAAACGACTGCTGCCGTCAATTCGCTCCAGTCTCAGGCAACGACACTCGAATTCAGCAGTTCGGCATTCAAGATCTCGCAGAAAGACGCACGTAGTCAGAGCGGCCTCCGCCTGTATGCGTGAAATTGTATTTTGGTACTCAGCGGCGGCGTTGTTACACAAGGGCCGTCCGGAGGTTGGGTCCGTGTCGTGCCGAAACCTGCCGTTCCCCGATATCGAACGGCGCAATGGTACAACTATCGAGCCATTGAAGCGCCATTGGTTCGGGCGCAATGGCGAGAAAGATACTTCGGAGACGAAGATCAATGCTGGTCTGGTTCGAACACGCCATGGCTTGGTGAGAACGGCGATGCGAAAGTCGACCACGGTAGCGGCGGGATGAATCTGCTGCGGGCATCGTAAAAATCGTCCACCTTTGCCCTTCCCATTTTTAACGGAGGGAGAGCGGGAGGATCTTCACCGTGGATTTGTATCGCAAAGTTCTTCTGGCTTGCGCAGAAGACACGAGCCAGCGTGAAGCTGCCCGGCATTTCAGGATATCTCGTGACAGCGTTCGGAAGTTTTGGTCGTTTTCGGTTCCCCCCGGCTACCGGCGTTCAGCGCCGATCCGACGGCCCAAACTGGATGGGTTCACCGGGATCATCGACTAATGGTTATCGGAGGATCGGGAACGACCGCACAAGCAGCGGCAAACAGCCAATCGGGTTTTCGAACGGCTCCGTGACGAGCATGGCTTTGAGGGGGGATGTACCATCATAAAGGATCAAGTGAGAGAGGATGGGCGGCGGCATCGTGAAGTGTTCGTCCCTCTGCCGCACAGGCCGGGTCATGCCCAGGCCGACGTTGGCGAAGCGGTCGTCGTAACCGGCGGCGTCGATCAAAAGACCCACTTCTTCGCGCTGGATCTGCCGCACGGCGATGCCTGCTACGTCCGTGCGTATCCAGCGGCTACGGCGGAAGCCCCACAGATCCGGCTGAACCATCAGCTCAAGAGGCTGAAGCTGCCGACCATCCTGCGGGAGTACGACAAGCAGGCCCGGTCTGCGCCGCCGGGGGCGGGACCATGTCCAGTCTCTGACCCGTCCGATCGAGTTGGAACTCATCGACCGGGAACGGCGGATGATCGAACGCCGGAGAAAGGCGGCGAAATTCCTGGCTACCAAGAGCGTGGACAGCTTCGGCTTTGTCGCGATCCCTTCTTTGAAAAAACTGCAGATAAAAAAACTGCAGATACTAGAGTTGGTGCGCGGTGAATGGATCGACCGCTGCTAAAACGTCATCGCTCTCGGCCTCAGCGGCACCGGCAAGACCCAAGTGGCGCTCGGCCTCGGCGTGGTCGCCTGCCAGAAAGGGCTGGCCGTTCGCTTCACGACCGCTGCCTCAATCGTCCACGAGTTGATGGAGGCCCGCGACGAGCGCCAGCTCCTGCGGCTTTAGAAGCAACTGGTGAAGCAGAAAGTGCTGATCATCGGCGATCTGGGCTTCGTGCCTCTCAGCAAAACCGGCGCTGAGCTCCTGTTCGAGCTGATCTCCCAACGATACGAGCGTGGCTCCATCCTGATCGCCTCGAACGTACCATTCGACAAATGGACCGAAACCTTCGGATCAGAACGCCTGACAGGCGCTTTGCTCGATCGGCTGACCCACCACGTCAGCATTCTGGAGATGATTGGCGACACCTATCGGCTGGCAAAGAGCAAGGCACGCCAGAAATCCTGAAACATCACCGAAATTGGTCCTTGCGGACCAAGGCGCCAGTCACGCCAAGACTGGCCGACTTTTGCGCCGCCGTTGACACACCGGACCGTTCAACTCCATATGTCTTGAACACGCGGCCATTGCTGCAACCCTGACTGCGCTACTGCCCGACCGCCTGTCCCGCCGCGCGACGAAGCTGGCCAAACCGGCGATACCCAAGGGGCCGTCGATCCGAGGCAGATGGATTCTGGCCATCCTCATCGTCTTTCTCGTGGTGGCACGCTTCTATTTCCTCGCCAATGGCGGCTGAGGCTCGCCGGGACGGACGCCTTGAACACAGGAAACACGCCGGCGGCAGGAGCAGACGCCGACCGTCAGGCATCGCGGCGTAGCTATCGGCCAGTTAGATCGCAGGCGAGAAATCCGACCTGAGAACCGCAATTTCGCGCGACGCTAACCTGCATCAGGGCGAATCTGGCGCGCGACGATAGAGTATAGCGTGGCCTCCAGATTTCTGGGGGAATGAGTGGATTTTAGCATTCGAGGGGCGCGGGAGCGCAACGACCCACAAAAGGTCTGAACCGTCTCCGCGCTTCCTATTTGTGGTTCTTGGAAAGCCAGATTCTCAGTCCCGAGGGGAACCGACACCCTTCGCACTGACGTTCGACCAATGCCAACGCCCTCAGCTCAGAAGAGGCCCGGTGTGGTTCAGATACTCGGGGTCAAACTCCGCTAAAGTCACGAGACCATCGTAGTTTTCGAACGACACCTGGCCATCCCGAAAAGTCATCAATCCTTCTTCACGAAGCCGTCGCAGCACGCGGTTGACATGGACCGCACTGAGACCTAGCGCATCGGCGAGATGATACTGGGTCAATGGACAGGCGAAGCCTGCCTTGCCTCCCATACCGACGAGAGCCAGCCTGGCAGCGAGTTCCAGAAAGAAATGGGCAACGCGCGCTTCCGCGTCCCGTTGTCCGAGACCAACAAGATGTTCGACCACCATCGCCTCGTCGCGTGAGGCTGCCCAGAGAATGGCCGTCGCCAGTCGCGGGGTGTGAGCGAAAGCATCCAGAAGGTCGCTTACGAGGATTTCCGCCGCTTCGATCTCGACGATAGGCACGATGCTGTGGTCCGACGTGTGCAACAGAACACTACGTAGCCCAAGAAAATCGCCCGGGATCTGGAAATCGACGATCTGACGCGAACCGTCACGCTGGATCTTGTAGGAGCAAACCCAGCCCTCGGCCAGAATATAGGCCGCCTGATCCGACTGCCCCTGATGCACGAGATCGATCCCCTGCACGAAGGTTCTCCGGCGCTGATGCAGACGATCAAGCACGGCCATTTCCATGTCGCTCAGTGCCACGAAGACGGAAAGCTTTCGTGTGAGCGGGCTGTTTTCGATGGCGTTCAAGGAAACCTCCGAACTCGGTGAAGGAATCACGAAGATATCCGCGCAGGGACTGCTTTCGATCAGTTCTCAGTATCACGTTTCCTGCGAAAGTGCGGGAGATCATCAGGCTCTCGCTCGATCCTGCTCTCACATGCAAGGAGGAACGGCACGCGATGTCCGACCAAAATCACCATTCAGGGATGGCAGCGCTCTCGATTTGCGAAGCGCTCCTGCTCGCAATGAATGATCGCAAGCTTCTTCCCGAGCGCGAGATCGTTGGTATTCTCCGCGACGCCGCCGCGACGCACGAGAACGCCATCGGATCCGTCGCCGAAACGGAATCCCACCAGGCCGTTGCCGGGTTGATCAACATGATGATCGCAGGCGGATACTCTTCCGGGCGGCCGTGATGAAATCCCGCAGGTGCTGCAAACCTCCGAGACTGTTTGTGCGAGATGCGGGACCGATGGGGTGTCCGGAAATGCGCAGGCGCGAGCTTCATTGGAACGCGTTTGTTTGACCGCCGAGCTCCGCCGCCCTGCCGATCAACCTGCTCGCTCACTAAAGACAATATATCTACCTGATCCCGAAAGGAAAATCGATGTCCAAAGGCAACAAGAAGCGTGGCAACCGGGAAGTTAAAAAGCCCAAGAAGATCAAGGAAAAGGCTCCTGCAACTGCCGATTTTTCCAAAGGCAGAAGCCCGGTAACTCTCGGAGAGAAGAAGAAACCGTAATCTGGCACCATATCTTTTGGTTTCAGAGGCGTCGGAATGACGGGGCGCCGATTTGAACCTCGGTTCGGGCTTCCCGCGTTTTGGTGGGCCTCCTTGATGTTCGATCGGAAGCTTTCGCCGGTCCATTCGGTTGTCCATTTCGGGCCAAGTACCGTCATTCGGCGGCGCAAACAACTATCCCTCCCAGCCCGACCTCGGCGATCAGAAAACCGGTGTGGGAGTCGCCCATCGTCTTTCCGACCGCTGCCAAGCACTCTGGTCGCAAGCCACGTCGTTGATGCTGTTACCGCCTCAACAGCACCCTTCGTTTCAGGGCGATGGTGCCCGAATTCGTGGATAAGGAACGCCAAGGCAGCCCAAAATCTCCGCCAAGAATTAAAGCAATGTACTGAGCTGAACGAGCCACGAGGCGCTCTATATTGAGCACCTTAGCCGCATTTCAGGGATACTGGAGTGTTTGGTCGGGACGGCAAGATTCGAACTTGCGACCTACGGTACCCAAAACCGTCGCGCTACCAGGCTGCGCTACGCCCCGCTCCGGATGCCCCCCATGAGATCGGGCGCATCAATTTCCAACCAGCCGAATGGATGGCACGATCAGATCGGCGCTATATGACCGCAGATCGGGCAAACCACAAGCACTCGGTTGCATCGACAGTGCAAGAATTTCTAAATTGGTCGCGCAGGGCGGATCATTGCCGGCTCAACGATCGCAGAACCACGCGGCCTCCGGCCCCAGAGCAGGATGGCGCAGCTCGTCTCCGACGGAGATACCCAATGCCTCCGCGAGGCCACCATTGATTTCCAACACGACAAGCACGCCATCGCCACCGTCGATCGGGGTAAGATCGCCCGGAATGGCCCTCGAATGAACCCTCGTCACGACGCCGCGTTGATCGGCAAAGATCATGTCGAGCGGAATAAGGGTGTTCTTCATCCAGAAACTGACCGGACCGGCCGTCTCGTATACGAACAGCATCCCTGCCGAGCGCGCCAGATTCTCCCGGTGCATGAGTCCTTGGGAGCGCTCGCCGGGGTCGTCGGCGAGTTCGACCGAAAAACGCGCGCTGCCCCACGGCCCCCGCACGTCCAAGCGATCAAGAGAACATTCCGCAAGGGCCTGCTGAGACCAGATTGCCAAAAGCAACGGAACGATCAGCAGTTTTTGCCAGTTGCGCATCATTCTCGTTCCCGGATCGCCCTTTCCCATGCCGATACCTGTATCGCCATCAGTCCCCGGCGTCCATCGACGACCTTCAGCCCCACGGCTTCGCCTGGCTGCAGATCGGCCAGCCCCGATCGGCGCAGGATTTCGACGTGCACGAAAATATCTTCCGAGCGGCCGAACACATTGGCGAATCCGAAGCCCTTGCCCTTGTCGAACCACTTGACGCGTGCCGGTTCAAGCGGCAGCGCCTCCAGCTCTTCGGCCGACATCGTCGCGAGGTCCTCGAGCGGGGCCCCCTCCTCCTCCGTCGGCGGCACGATGGAAAGTACCTCCACCGCCTGCATGCCGCGGGTCGTATTCTGAACCAGTATCTCGATTTCAGCGCCGTCCGCGACAGAGGACTGGCCGAAATTCCGCAGCACATTCGCGTGCAGCAGGATATCGGGACCGCCTTCGTCAGCCACCACGAATCCGAACCCTTTCATCGGGTCGAACCATTTCACATGACCGCGCATTGCGCCGGCCATAGTCGTCTTTTCGTTCTCGGTCACCAGCGGGTCACCATTGCACCACTCCCGTATTTCGGGTGAGCCTCGTTACATACCAGTGCACCAATGAATTCGCTTGCGGGATAATTCAGAAAATCGCCGTCAGGCAATAAATACGAGACAGCATCCTTAGGACAACGTCCAGAGAACATCAAGCATCGGGGGCAAAAAGGCCGATTTCTACCGGAATCCCTTCGGCTTCCACCGATTGTCAGAAGAGCGGAAACAATCTTAGGGTGAAAGCCGTTCCACCCGCCAACCACCCTGCCCGTCGTCGCTCCAACGGAAACGATCATGCAGCCGGAAGGCCCCGTCCGCCCAGAATTCGATCTCGACAGGGCGCAGCCGGTACCCTCCCCAAAAGGGCGGGCGCGGAGGGTTCGTGCCGTAGCGCGCGGTCACGCGGGCGACCTCCGCCATCAGAGCAGAACGCGACGCGAGCGGCTGACTTTGTTGCGAGGCCCAGGCCCCCAGTCGAGACTTCAGCGACCGGGACGCAAAATAGGCATCCGCCTTGGAACTCTCTTCGCGGACAACATGGCCACGGACCCGCACCTGACGGCGCAAGCTCTTCCAATGCATGACGAAAGCGGCCTTGCCGGCCTGCTCCAGTTCCGCCGCCTTTGTGGATCCGTAATTGGTGTAGAAGACGAAAGCGTCGTCCTCGATCTCCTTGAGCAGAACCATCCGGGCGTTGGGCATGCCATCGCTATCAACGGTCGAGAGCGCGATGGCGTTGGGGTCATTCGGTTCGCTCGCCTCGGCCTCCGCCAGCCACTTGCGTGCCAGCTCGAAGGGATCGTCGCCCGCGAAAAGTCCGCTACGGTCGCTCATCTACCTCTCCAGATTTCGGTTCAAATGTGATGTTTGATGGCTACACCGCCGGACGCGCCGGCGCCAGCGGCAAAGCGGGCACTCTTGCGCCCGGCCCATTGCATGGCCTAAACGGGCTGAAAGGATTTCCGAGCGGTGGAGGGACCGATGACGACAGGGCTGATGGCCGGCAAGCGCGGCCTGATCATGGGGCTGGCAAATGACAAGTCCATCGCATGGGGTATTGCGAAAGCCTGCGCCGATGCCGGTGCCGAGCTTGCACTCACCTATCAGGGCGATGCCTTTCGCAAGCGGGTCGTCCCGCTTGCCGAGCAACTGGGCGTGACCCAGCTGGCCGATTGCGACGTGAGCGACGATGCCTCCGTCGACGCGGTTTTCACCCAGCTCGAGCAAGCCTGGGGCTCGCTCGATTTCATCGTTCACGCCATCGGCTTTTCCGACAAGAACGAGCTGCGCGGGCGGTATGTTGAGACCTCCCGTGAGAATTTCACCATGACGATGGACGTCTCGGTCTATTCCTTTACCTCCGTGATGCAGCGTGCCGAGAAGCTGATGAAGAACGGCGGCTCGGCGCTGACCCTGACCTATCTCGGTGCCGAACGGGTGATGCCGCATTACAATGTGATGGGTGTGGCCAAAGCAGCGCTGGAAGCTTCCGTGCGCTACCTCGCCGAGGATCTCGGCAAGGACGGTATCCGCGTCAACGCTATTTCGGCCGGCCCGATCAAGACGCTTGCGGCCTCCGGCATCGGCGATTTCCGTTATATCCTGAAGTGGAACGAGTTGAACTCGCCGCTGCGCCGCAACGTGACCATTCAGGATGTCGGCAAATCGGCGCTCTACCTGCTGTCCGATCTCGGCAGCGGCGTGACCGGCGAATTGCACCATGTCGATGCCGGCTACCATATGGTCGGCATGAAGGCCGTGGACGCGCCCGATATCGATGTCGTACCCGGAAAGAAGTGAGCCAGCCAATGAGCGAGCGCCCCCGCCCCGACCGCCTGCCCCATGAAAAGGGCTTCCATATCAGTTGGGACCAGATCCACCGCGACAGCCGTGCGCTGGCTTGGCGGCTGGACGGACAGGGGCCCGATGATGGCGGCTGGAGAGCGATTGTCGCCATCACGCGCGGCGGCATGGCCCCGGCGATGATCATTGCGCGCGAGCTGGATATCCGTCTGGTCGATACGATCTCGGTGAAGTCCTACAACCACCAGACGCAGATGGACGCAGTGGTTCTGAATGCGCCGAACGAAGAACTGATGGGCGATGGCACAGGCATCCTCGTGATCGACGATCTCGTGGATTCCGGCAAGACGCTGGAACTGGTGCGCAAGCTTTACCCGAAGGCGCATTTCGCCACCGTCTATGCCAAGCCCAAGGGGCGGCCCATGGTGCATACCTTCATCACCGAGGTGAGCCAGGACACGTGGATCTTTTTCCCATGGGATATGGCTCTTCAATATGTCGAGCCCTATCGCGGCACCGACTGACAGATCCGCGCGACGCTCCAGAGCGTCGCGCGGGAAGCGGTCCATTAGACCTTTCCCGAGACACGCCTCCGCGATATCCCTTGCCACCGCAAGTAACCTGCCACAGGCGCGGATTTTTTGTGCTGTAGCGAGGGATTTCTGTTGAAATCGTCTTCCAACCCCTTAATCATGTAAATTAGATATCTATTTTAGTGCCGTTTGTGCTGCCCTCACGGCACAACGGGTGGGTGTTTGTGATTGCGGGTCGCCGGATCGGGTCCGACCTGTCCCGATGTCTTCGGCCGGCCCTGGTTGCCTGCCGCCCAGGGGATGCAGTCCCACGGGCGCGAGATCGAAATGTTGAGTGAAACCGCATCGATATGCCAACCGGGAGGCAATCGGATTGATGCGCGAGGGAAGAAGATACGCAAACTGCGATCACGTGGTCTCCACGGCCTGCGGAAGCTGCGCCTCACCTTCGCTTTCGCCTTTGGACTGCCTTCCCGGATTTGACGCCAGCATCTCGCCATCTGGCCCGCCTATTGGCATATCGTTCATTTCTTTTCAGTCAGTTGCGCTCGCCCCTCCGCACAAGGCCGCCCCAACCACATCCGCAAAGATGCGGAGGGCTCTGGCCATCCCCTGCCACACAGTTCAAGCGCTTCCGTCTCCAACCGTTTTCATCCGGCCCGCTCCGTGCCCTCGTCGCGAGAGCAGCAAAAAGGACCCATCAATCGCAGGACATCACCTGCTGGCTTTCAAGAAGGTGGAGAAGATCATGTTCACACAAAGCATCTTTTCGACGATTGCCGGACTCCGGTCATTGCGCATTTCTCGAAATCCTGTCGCGCGGGGCGGCGCGTTCGCGGCAGCGGCGCTGCTCCTGCTGACCGGTCTGCCGGCGGGTGCAACGCCCAATATGGTTGGGGATTGCACCCTGTGTCATCTCAGCGGCTCCAACCTGCCGCAAGACCATGTGGCCGTAGACGGAATGAACCGTCAAAAATGCCTTTCCTGCCATGTGCCGGTGGACGCGGGCCTTTCGACGCCGCAGCCGACGCCGACGCCACGCGCCCAGGCGGCCATCGCCCCGCAAGAGCAGCTGGCACTCGAAGGCTCCGTCGCGGAAATTGCGGAGGATCAAACGGCCTTCATCCTGCCGGCCAGGCATCCCGCAGGCCTGCCCTATCCGCCCGATCCCTTCACCCTGACGGCCAGCTTCGGCGTGCTGTCGAGTTCGAATATCGGCATGCATCGCTCGGGCTGGATCTTTGACGGCGCGCCCATCCAGTCGACCGGGCTCTGCGGCCCGCCCTTCTGGCGGTTCGAGCGCGACGAAGAGCATGACAGCCAGATCTCCGGCAACCGGATCCATCTCGGGCTTGACGGCAAGTACACGCGCCCCACATCGACGACCGACAGCCTGATCCTCGGCTTCGGGGTCACCCGCGACCAGTTCCCGCAAGAGGATCTCGGTCGGAGCAACGCCCGCCTCAGCGCGGGCTGGCAGAGACGAACCGATAGCGGGACGATGAAGGCGACGGCAATTTTGCACAGGGCACATTATGACGGTGACGGGTCGGATGATTTCACCGACCACACGGCCCTGGGGTTTAGTTTCAACTATCACCACTTCCTGCCCTCGAACCAGACGCTCTCGACCTGCCTGCGCTTTCGCAAGAGGCAATATGATGACGAGGATGCGCCCCGACAGGCGGATTGGAGCGCTTCGCTCGCCTATTCACGGCTTCTGCCGAATGCCAGCCGCTACGGCCTCGGCGTGGCATTGAGCGACCGCAACAACCCCGAAAAGGACTCCAGCCGCTATGTTGGCCCGTCGATTTTCGGTGTTTTCGACAAGCAGCTCGGCGAAGGCCTCTCCGGCCGGCTCTCGGCTGAAGCCGGTGTGCGGCGTTACGATGCCGAGCACGAGCATACCGGCATCACGCGCGATGACAGGGTCTGGGATATCGGGCTGGAGCTGGTCGCGACACGTCCGGAATTCGCCCCTGCCCAGATTCGGTTCGGCTGTCACTACACGCAGACGAATTCCAATATCGATGCCGAGGACCGGAACGACAGCTACTGCGCGGCACTGATCGAGGCGCGGTTCTGATCCGCACCGGGCGGCCCCGGTAACGGGTCCGCCGTACGGGCGCCGTCGTCGTTGCCTTCGTGGCAAGCCGATGAAAGGGCCTTTCGGCCATGCCACCGGCTTGCTACGTCTTGGCGCATATCGCTCCGGAGCCGCCCATGCCCCTGCCCCTGAACCCGGCCATGATGACCACGGATGTCTCGCCCGTTCCGGAGGCCGCGCGTTGGGTGGCCGGCGTGACGTTCCCGCCCGACCGGCCGCTGATCAATGTGAGCCAGGCCGCACCGGTGGCCCCGCCACCCGCCGCCTTGCGCGAAGCCATGGCGCAGGCGCTTCTGGAGGAGACGGCGAGCCATCTTTACGGCCCGGACCTCGGCCTGCCCGCGCTGCGCGAAGCGCTGGCCGAACAGGTCTCAGGGCAATATGCCGGGCAGGTTTCCCCCGCGCAGGTCGCCATCACCTCAGGGTGCAACCAGGCCTTTGCCGCCGCCATCGCCACCCTTGCGGGTCCGGGCGACGAGGTACTGCTGCCGACGCCATGGTATTTCAACCACAAGATGTGGCTGGACATGAGTTCTATCCGCGCGGTGCCCTTGCCCACGGACGAAGCGTTGCTGCCCCGGCTGGACGTGGCCGAAGAACGGATCACGCCGCGCACGCGCGCCATCGCGCTTGTCAGCCCGAACAACCCTGCGGGCGTGGAATATCCAGCAGCCCTGATCGCAGGGTTTCGGGACCTTGCGCGTGCACATGGGCTGGCACTTGTGATCGACGAGACATATCGCGATTTCCACTCCGGCGAGGGCGCGCCGCATGAATTGCTCACCGATCCCGACTGGGACGACACGGTGATCCGTCTTTACAGCTTCTCGAAGGCCTACCGGCTGACCGGCCATCGCATCGGCGCGATGATGTCGAGCCCAGCCCGGCTGGCCGAGGTGGAGAAATTCATCGACTCCGTCACGATCTGCCCAAGCCAGGTCGGCCAGCGCGGGGCACTCTGGGGCATCCGCAACCTGGGCAACTGGCTCGCCGGCGAGCGGCAGGAGGTCCTCGGGCGACGCCGGGCCATCGAGCAGGGCTTTCCCCGGCTGGCGGCCAAAGGCTGGCGGCTCAAGGGGTGCGGCGCCTATTTCGCCTATGTCGAACACCCCTTTGCCCTGCCCTCCGATCAGCTTGCGCGCAAGATGGTGGAGGAGGCCTCTGTGCTCTGCCTGCCCGGTACCATGTTCGAGCCGCGCGGTGCCGCTTCAGGTGCCCGGCACCTGCGGATCGCCTATGCCAATATCGACCGCGACGGCATCGCGGCGCTGTTCGAGCGGCTGGAAAGCCTGGAGCCGGCGCGCTGAGTCCGCTTGCCTCCCTGCGCCGCAACGCCTAGACAAACGCGACCACTTCCGCAGGAGGCCACCGGGCAATGACGCAAAAGAAAAAGTCGGTAAGCGACTACTTGATGATGGCTCTTATGGGGATGCTGATCCTCGGCCTTGGCGGCTTCGGCATCACCAATTTCTCAGGCGGCGGAACAACCATCGCCTCGGTGGGCGACCGCGAAATCACCGCCGAGGATTATTACCGCGCCATGATTCAGGCGATCCGCGCGCAGGAAGCCTCCGGCGCCACCGACCTGACGCTCGCGGGGCTGGAAGCGCAGGGCATTCCGGCACAGGTGCGCGGGCAGCTGATCGGAACCGAAGCCATCAACAACGAGGCCGATGGGCTCGGCCTGTCGGTGGGCGATGAAGAAGTGGCCCGCATGATTACCGAATCCTCCGCTTTCCAGGGCGTCGACGGCAAGTTCGACCGTGAAGCCTACGAGTTCATGCTCGACCAGAATGGCTGGAATGTGTCTGATTTCGAACAGGATGTGCGTGAGGAAAGCAGCCGCAATATCCTGCAATCCTCCGTCGTTGTCGGCGTGGCGCCCCCCGCGCAGCTGACCGACATCCTGACCGAGTGGTTCGGCCAGCGGCGCAGCTTCCGCTGGGCAGAATTCGGCCGCGACGGCCTCGCGACCGAGATTGGGGAGCCGACGGAGGAGGATCTGGTTGCCTTCCACGAGGAAAATGCACCGCTCTTCACCCTGCCCGAGACGAAGGCCATCACCTATGCGTGGTTGACGCCCGACATGCTGCTCGACCAGGTCGAGATCGACGAGGAAGCGTTGCGCGCGCTCTATGCCGAACGGGCCGATGAATATGTGATCCCGGAGCGGCGGTTGGTCGAACGGCTGGTTTTCGGCACGCCCGAGGAAGCAAGCGCAGCGAAAGACGCCATCGAATCCGGCGAGAAGGATTTCGCCGCCATTGTCGAGGAACGCGGGCTGACGCTGGACGATGTCGATATCGGCGATGTGGCCGAAGACGCGTTGGGACAGGCCGGTGCGGCCGTGTTCGGGCTCGAGGAGCCGGGGCTTGTCGGCCCCTACCCGACCGATTTCGGGCCGGCGCTTTTCCGGATGAACGGCATCCTTCAGGCACGCGAGACCAGTTTCGAACAGGCGCTGCCGGAACTGCGGGCCGAGCTTGGCCGCGAACGCGCCCGCCGCCTGATCGAGGACATGATCACCGATATGGATGACCGCCTTGCCGGTGGCGCCACGCTGGAAGATCTGGCCGGCGAGACCGAAATGGAGCTTGGCGGCATCGACTATTTCTCCGGCATGCAGGACGGGATTGCCGCCTATGAAGGGTTCCGCGAAGCTGCCGCCACGCTGACGGACAAGGATTTCCCCGCGATCCTGTTGCTTGATGACGGCACGATCTATGCGATGCGCCTCGACGCGGTGAAGGCCCCGCGCCTGCAGCCGCTGGAAGATGTGCGCGACGCTGTCATCGCCGGCTGGACCGCCGAAGCCGAGCGCACGGCGCTGGCAGCCGAAGCCGAAGCGGCCAAGGCGGAAATGGAAGCCGGCAAGACGCTGGTCGACGTGGCCGGGCTTGGGGTGCAGAGCGCCGAGAACATCACCCGTAGCAGCTTTGTCGAGGGGCTCGACCCTGCCGTGAGCGACGCCATATTCAGCATGGAGCCGGAAGAGGTTGCCGTGGTGAAGACCGCCAATGGTGCCGTTCTGGTTGTGCTCGACAGTGTCGCCGAGGCCGATCTCGAAGATCCTCAGGTGGCGCTGTTCAACCGCGCCATGCAGCAGCAGGCCGCACAGGGGCTGTCGTCGGACCTGTTCAACTACTATGCCCAGTACCTGACGGCCACCGCGGGCATTACCATCAACGATGCCGGCGTGAACGCCGTGCATTCGCAAGTGTTCCGTTGACGCGATGACCCAGCTTTTCCCCTCCCAGGACGACTTCGCCAAGGGCTTCGATGCCGGACGCAACCAGGTCGTCTATGCACGTCTTGCCGCCGATCTGGACACGCCGGTGAGCCTGATGCTCAAGCTCGCGGGTGCGCGGACGGACAGCTTCATGCTCGAATCCGTCACTGGCGGCGAACTGCGGGGGCGGTATTCCATCGTCGGGCTGAAGCCGGACCTGATCTGGAAATGCGAGGGCTCTCAGGCGCGGATCAACCGGCAGGCGCGGTTCGACGCAGAGTCTTTCGAGGACGAGCAGGCCGACCCGCTGACCTCGCTGCGCTCCCTGATCGCCGAGAGTCGGATCGAGTTGCCCGATGACCTGCCATCGGCCGCGGCGGGCCTCTATGGCTATCTCGGCTATGACATGATCCGCCTTGTCGAGCATCTGCCCAATGTGAACCCCGACCCTGTCGGCCTGCCGGATGCGGTGATGATGCGCCCCTCCGTGGTGGCGGTTCTGGACGGCGTGAAGGGCGAGGTGATCCTCGTCTCCCCCGCGTTCACCGGCTCGGGGCTGACGGCCAAGGCCGCATATGCCCAGGCGGCCGAACGGGTGATGGATGCGCTGCGCGATCTCGATTTTGGATTGCGGGGCGAGTCGCGCAACCTTGCCGACGCACTTGACGTGGGCGAGCCGGTGTCGAACTTCACCAAGCCTGCCTACATGAAAGCCGTTGAAAAGGCGAAGGAATACATCAAGGCCGGCGACATCTTCCAGGTCGTCCCCTCGCAGCGCTGGACGGTGCATTTCCCGCTACCGCCCTTCGCGCTCTATCGCAGCCTGCGGCGCACGAACCCCTCGCCCTTCATGTTTTTCTTCAATTTCGGCGGCTTCCAGGTGATCGGCGCCAGCCCCGAGATCCTCGTCCGGCTGCGCGAGGGCGAGGTGACAATCCGGCCCATCGCCGGCACCCGCCACCGCGGTAACAACGAGGAAGAGGATCGCGCGCTGGAAGCCGATCTTCTGGGCGACGAAAAGGAAATGGCAGAGCACCTGATGCTGCTGGACCTCGGCCGCAACGATGTCGGCCGGGTGGCAAAGATAGGCACGGTGAAGCCCACCGAGGAATTCGTCATCGAGCGCTATTCCCACGTCATGCATATCGTCTCCAACGTGGTGGGCGAGTTGAAGGATGGCGAGGATGCACTCTCGGCCCTGCTCGCCGGCCTGCCCGCCGGAACGGTATCCGGCGCGCCGAAGGTGCGGGCGATGGAGATCATCGACGAGCTGGAGCCGGAGAAGCGTGGTGTCTATGGCGGCGGGGTGGGCTATTTCTCCTCCGATGGCGACATGGACATGTGCATCGCGCTGCGCACCTCTGTGCTCAAGGACGAGCAGCTCTATATCCAGGCCGGCGGCGGGGTTGTCTATGACAGCAACCCGGAAGCGGAGTGGCAGGAAACGGTGAACAAATCCCGGGCCATCCGCGCCGCGGCACAAGATGCCGGGCGTTTCGCGCGCGGCGGGAACAGCTGAGGCCAGAGGGCAGCCACCGGCTCTTGACAATCTTCCCGATTTCTACCGGCGGCTGAGCGTCCTGTACAGACGGCGAAGCGTGGGGCAGCGCGCCCCTTCAGCGGCTGCTCTTGGCTTTGCCGCAACAGTTTGCTTGCCTGTACTGCCCCCCCATGCCCAACTTCCCGTAGCGCAATAATGGGTTTCTTCATGCATAGCTCCACCGACGCCAAGGTCATTGACCTCACCATCCGAATTGGATTTCTCGGGCTCTTCATCTACGGCTCGCTGATGCTCGTCGCCCCGCTCGTGGGGTTGATGCTCTGGGCGGTCATCCTGACTGTCGCCGTCTACCCGCTTCATGCGACCCTGTCGGGGTGGCTCGGAGGGCGCCAGAAAATCTCCGCGACCTTCCTGACATTGATAGGCCTTGCGATCACGCTCGGCCCAGTGGCGCTACTCGGACTTGGTATCATGGAGGCCGGGCAGACCATCAATGAAGGGCTCGCGAAAGGGACGCTACATATCCCACCACCGTCAGAAACCGTGATCGACTGGCCGGTGGTCGGGCCGAAACTGCACGCAGCCTGGAACTCCGCGCATTCCGATATCCTTGAGATGATCGGGCGGTTCGAACCACAATTGCTCAAGGCCGGCAGCCTGTTGCTCGGGCAGTTGGCCGGTGCCAGCATGGGTGTCCTTACGTTGGCGATGGCTGTGCTCATCATGGGCGTTCTGCTGATCGCGGGACCGGGTCTCGTGATGGGCGCGCGCAAATTCGCCAATCGGGTCTTTGCCGATAGTGGCCCGCTGCTGGTCGACATGGCCGGGGCGACGGTGCGCAATGTCTCGCGCGGCGTGATCGGCGTTGCGGTGATCCAGGCATTGATGGCCGGGATCGTGATGGCCGCGTTCGGGATCGGCGCTGCGGGGCCGCTGTCGCTGGTGGCGCTTCTGCTGGGCGTCATCCAGATCGGGCCGGGGCCGGTCCTGCTGCCGGTCATCATCTGGGCCTGGACATCGATGGATACCGTTACGGCGCTGCTTTTCACGCTGCTGATGCTTCCGGTGATGGTGATCGACAATGTGCTCAAGCCGATCTTCATGTCGCGCGGGCTGAACACGCCGATGCTTGTCATACTGATCGGGGTTCTGGGCGGGCTCATGGCTTACGGCCTGATCGGGATATTCGTGGGGCCGGTCATCCTGTCGGTCTTCTACGAACTCTTCACCCACTGGATCAATCACGAGCCGGAGCCAGCCGCCGCACGGATCGAAGAAGAAACCTGAAGCGGGGCCCTACGTACCACGGAAGGTGTTCCACCACTGCTGCGTGCCGGGCGAGAGCGAGACGGAGCTCTCAAAGGTCGGCAGAGCGGGCACGCCCGGCTCGGCCGGGGCGAGTGCGATATCGGCCCAGACCGGCAGGTGGTCGGAGGCGCGACTGGCGAGCGCCCCCTCTTCTACCCCCGCGTCGCGCAGCGCCACCTTGCGGCCAAGCGCGAACCGGTCGAGGCTGGCAATCGGGCGCGCGGCATGGAAGGAATTGCCGGGGCTGATCACCTCGTAATCTTCATCGAGCGGCTCCAGCCCGCGCCCCTCGGACCACTCGTTGAAATCGCCGAGAATTACAGTGCGCGCCGGAGCGTCGTCCAGATGGCCGCGGATGGTTTCGAGCTGCAGCCGCCGGAAATTCCGCACCAGCCCCAGATGCGCCCCGACGATAGCAAGCGGCCCCTCGGCCGTGGCGATATCCACCCGCACCGCGCCGCGCGGTTCAAGCCCCGGCAGCCCGATATGCCCGGTGGCGAGGATCTCGTGATCGCGATGCACCAGGACCGCGTTGCCATGCCAACCGAGGCTGACCTCGTTGCGCGAAAGCGGTGCGATGCGGAAATCGGTCTCGGCCTCGATCATGCGCCGGCAGAGCACGGAAGGCCGCTCGCCCAGGCGCTTGTCGACCTCCTGAAGCGCCACCAGATCGGCCTGCAGCATGTTGATCACGTCGATGATCCGAGCGGGATCGCGGCGGAAATCCACCCCGACGGCCTTCTGGATATTGTAGCTGGCCAGTCGAAGGTCCTTTGACATTACATTTCCCGACACATGCTCTACAGGATCGGCGCGAGCAGGCGGGCGAAAGGCGCACCGATGCGCCGTCGCCATGGCTGCTCGTCCAGACTCTTCTCCAATAGATAGGCACGCGCGAAATCCGCTTCCAGCATGAAGGCCACTTCCTCGGCCACGCGGCTGTCGAAGAACATTGCCGTTGCCTCGAAATTGAGCCGGCAGGAGCGGTTATCCATGTTCGTGGTGCCAACGGAGGCGATATCGTCATCCACCAGGATCACCTTCTGATGCATGAAGCCCGCATCATAGCGCCAGATACGGACACCGGCATCGCGGATCTCGTCGAAATAGGCGAAGGCGGCGAGCCAGGGTATCTTGTGGTCAATCACATCCGGCACGAGAATGCGCACATCCACCCCGCGCAGGGCGGCCAGCTTGAGCGCTGTCAGGATATCGACATCCGGCACGAAATAGGGCGAGGCGATCCAGATCCGCCGCGTCGCCCGCGTGATACAGGCACAGAAATAGAGCGAGCCGGTTTCCAGCCGGTCCCCCGGGCCGGTGGCGACGATGAGCGCATCCATATTGTCTGGAGACGACTCCGTCGCCCATTTCAGCTTCGGAATAAGCAAAGTCTGCGTGGCCCAGTGCCAATCCTCGGCAAAGACGAGTTGAAGCTGCTGCACGACAGGACCGGTCAGACGGCAATGGGTGTCGCGCCAGTCGCCGAATTTCTCGTTTCGCCCCATGTATTCGTCACCGACATTCAACCCGCCGATGAAGCCGACCTGTCCGTCGATGACCACGGTCTTGCGGTGGTTGCGGAAATTGACCTGGAAACGGTGGCGGGGGCCGCGGATGGCATGAGCGTTGACGACCTCCACGCCCGCCTCCTGGAGGTCATCAAGATAGCTCTGCGGAAGTTTCGCGCTGCCTACGGAGTCAAAGAGCAGCCGCACGCTCACCCCGCGACCAGTTGCGGCCTTCAGGCGTTCGGCAAAGGCGCGACCAAGATGATCGTCATTGATGATGTAGAACTGGACGAGGATGTATTCCTCGGCCTTATCCAGCGCTTCGAAGATCGCGTCGAAGGTTTCCCGCCCATCCACCAGCAGATCGAAGCCATTGCCGCCCACGACCGGCATTTCCGCGATCCGCTCGAAACTGGCAAAGCCAAAGAGACCGCCATCGCCGCTGGCCGGGTTCTGCTCCCGAAAGGTCCCGACGCCGGCGATCACCTCCTCGGAATCGCGCCGTGCGATGACATATCCGCGGAACTTCGTATGCCCCAGCACGAGAAACGCCGGTACAGAGATCCACGGCATCGAGATCAGAAAAGCGACCCAGGCAATGGAGCCTTGCGGCGTACGCGCCCGGGCAACCGCCCGGTAGGCGAAATAGATCGCAAAGACCTCCAGCACGACATAGCTGACGGCATAGATCGAAACCCACATTGCAGCACCTCCCCTGCGGCAGGATGCATCCAATGCCGGTGCCGCGGCAAGGTTTCATCCTGCCGAACCACCGGTTTCAGGTGCCGAACGGGCCCGAAATCGGGCCCTATTGCTGGCGCAGCACCGCCGAGACCGGGGCAAGCGCCACCTGGCCGGCCTTGCCGCCAAGCGCCCAGGAGAACAGCGCGGTCACGGTTTCTGGCCGGCTGTGGCCGACCATGATGACCGATCCGTCCTGCGCCGCCTTGAAGGCCGCGCGGTCAAGATACCTGCGGATGGTGGCGCTACTCTCGTCGCCGGCATCCAGCACCCGGTAGACCAGCCCGACCGGCGAGTCCCCCTTGCGAGCCGCCGCGTCCAGAGGGCCAAGCCCGCGCGACCAGCCGATCAGCCCATGCCCTTCCTGCGCCGCGATCATCAGCGCCTGCTCGACCAGTTCCCGCTTGCCGGCGATGCCGCCCTCTTCCGGGTCCATCAGGGCGACGGCCTGCGGCAGTTGCGCCAGATGCGACTCAAGCGAGGTTTCCAGGTCTCGGGCAGTCGCGCCCTCGGGCAATCCGCTGGCAAGCGCCACAACCTCGAAGCCGGCCCGGGCAAATTCCTCGGCGGCTGCGCGCGCGTCCGGCCGGGTCGGATCGATGGCAAATGTCACCGGGAAGGAGAAAGTGCTCAGCACGGAGCGGTCGAGCCCGCCGTCGCCCTCGTCGATCAGGATCACCGAAAAGAGCGGCTTACCTTCCGTGTTCTCGAACGGGCGGGCGTTGCGGGCCAGCGCGCCGAGCTTCAGTTCCTGCTCTGCCGGCGGATCCTGGCTCTCCGTGGTCTCGGCAAGAGCCAGCTCTGCCTCGCCCGCATCATCGGCTCCACCGATCTGCGGCAGGCGCGAAGAGACCCCGCCGCGCTCGGTGAGCGGGCGGATATGGGTTGCGATCCCCTTCGCTTCGGTCGCCGGTGCCTGCGATCCGGTCACCGTCTCCGGTGCGACCGGATCGGTCTGTTCGGCCATGGCAACCGTCGCGGAACCATCGCCAAAGGCGCCGCCGGCAAGCGGGCCGTCGCTGGCCACGACGGGGGCGATTTCCACGGTTTGGGCTGCAGGGCTGGCTGCGTCCTGCGTGGTGGCAGGCGCGGTCGCAACCGGATCCGGCGTTTCCTGCACGGCCGAGACGAAGGCGCCTCCGGTCGCTGGCGCGAGCGCGGTGACTTCCGGGGCCGGCGCGCCTGCGGCGACGGTTTCTTCCGCCCCGGTGGCGGGCTGGCGATCCGCCGTTTCCGCCGTCCCTGCGAGGGTATCGGTAGCGCCCGGATCGGCGGCCATGGTTTCGGAATCGCTGGCGGCCTGCACGCTCTGAGGCGCTTCAGGGGCAAGCGAGGAAACTGCCGGCGGCGCACCGGCCGTTTCCGCCATCTGCGCTGCCTGCGTTTCCGGTGCATCGACCGCTTTCACGGACTCGGCTTCGGTCTCGACCTCGGCGATGGTTTCCTGAGACCCTTCGCTCGGAGCCACGGCGGGCGCCTCGACGGTTTCGGCCCGACGCGGTGGCGGGAAGCCATTGACGAGGTTGCTGTCCGGCGCGGCCTCTCCGCTGTCCGCCTGTGGCAAGGCAGGCCCGGTGGCGGCCTCGGGGGCGTTGCCCTGGGCAGGCGCGGTCGTATCCGCCGCCTCGGGCTCTGCTACCGGCGCATTCGGTGCGGACACTTCCATACCGGGCAATGCCGGGCGCGGCGCGGCATCTTGTGGCAGGCTCGCCACGACATCCTCGCCACCTCGCGACGGCGCAGTTGGCGCCGAGACCTGGGCCGGCGCGGCGGCCCCTTCGGGCAGCTCGGCTTGCGTCTCGGCCGGCGCCTTGCGGAACTCGGAGCCGGCAGGCAGCTCGACAGCGGTCGCGGGGCGTTCCTGCGCGCCGCTCGCAGCCGCATCGGAGGCGGGCGGTTCGGCCGCGGGCTCCGGCGTGCTCTCAGCTTCGGGGCTTTCCATGAGGGGGGCCACGCCGGGCGCGGCCTCCTCCGCCGGCGCGACCGTTTCGGTCCCCGTGTCCGTTCCGTCCGGCATGGCTTCACCATCTGCCGGAGTTTCAGCCGTTTCCGCTGCGTTTTTCGACATTTGTCGGGATGCGTCGATTGGCGAAAGCTGTGACATGGCGCCGAGGACGACGACCGAGATTATGCTGCCCCAGATCAGGCCCGACAGGATTCCGCGTCCCATCTCTTACCCCTGTTGTTATCGTTGTGCTCCGCCAAGGGCCCCCTTTCGGGCGGGATGACCTTGACCCCGGCGAATGCCTCTGAACATGTATAGCCCGACCCGTTCGCCGGTTCACCCCCTATTGCTCGGACCTGACGCTATGCTGCTACTTATCGATAATTACGACAGCTTTACCTATAACCTCGTCCATTATCTGGGCGAGCTTGGGGCCGATGTTCAGGTCTGGCGAAACGATGCAATGGACGTTCAGCAGGCCATGGGTCTCGGTGCCGAGGCGATCATCCTCAGCCCTGGCCCCTGCGATCCGGCGCAGGCTGGCATCTGCCTGCCGCTGACAAAGGCCGCCGCCGAGGCAGGCGTGCCGCTCTTGGGCGTCTGCCTTGGGCACCAGACAATCGGCGAAGCCTTCGGCGGCAAGGTGGTCCGCTGCCACGAGATCGTGCATGGAAAGATGGGCCATATACACCATGACGGGCGCGGCGTGTTCGATGGGATCGACGGCCCCTTCGAGGCGACTCGCTATCACTCGCTGGTGGTGGAGCGCGAGAGCCTGCCCGATTGCCTGGAAGTGTCTGCCTGGCTTGAAGACGGCACCATCATGGGGCTGCGGCACAAGAGCCTGCCCATCGAGGGCGTGCAGTTCCACCCCGAAAGCATCCGGTCCGAGCATGGCCACAAGATGCTCGGCAACTTCCTCAACCGCATGAAGGTGCCGGCATGAGCGATACACTCAAACCCCTGATCGGCCCCGCCGCCGACCGTCCGCTGACCGCAGCCGAAGCCGAGACCGCCTTTGACGCTCTGTTCGAGGGCGAGGCGACGCCCAGCCAGGTTGGCGGCTTCCTGATGGCGCTGCGCACACGGGGCGAGACGGTCGAGGAGATCGCTGCCGCCGCCCGCGTGATGCGCGCCAAGTGCAACGCCGTGACCGCCCCCGAAGGCGCGATGGATATCGTCGGCACCGGTGGCGACGGCAAGGGCACGCTGAATATCTCCACCGCGACCGCCTTTGTGGTGGCAGGCGCGGGCGTTCCGGTGGCCAAGCATGGCAACCGCAATCTCAGCTCCAAGTCCGGCGCGGCCGACGCGCTCGGGCAGATGGGCATCAACGTCATGGTTGGCGTCGACGTGGTGAACAAGGCGCTGGCCGAGGTCGGCATCGCCTTCATGATGGCGCCGATGCATCACCCGGCGATGCGCCATGTCATGCCGACGCGGGCAGAGCTGGGCACTCGGACGATCTTCAATATCCTCGGTCCCCTGACCAACCCCGCCGGTGTCAAGCGGCAGTTGACCGGCGCTTTTTCGAAGGACCTGATCCGTCCAATGGCCGAGACGCTGGCCTCGCTCGGCTCGGAAGCCGCCTGGCTGGTGCATGGCTCCGATGGCACCGACGAGCTGTCCATCGCAGGCCCCTCCTGGGTGGCCGAGCTGAAGGATGGCGTGGTGAGCGACCGCGAGGTCTCGCCCGAGGATGCCGGCCTGCCGGTGCACCCGTTCGAGGCCATCCTGGGCGGAACGCCCGAGGAGAACGGCAAGGCCTTTGCCGCGCTTCTGGCGGGCGAACCGGGTGCATACCGTGATGCGGTCCTGCTCAACACCGCCGCCGCGCTGGTCGTGGCGGGTGTTGCCAGCGACCTGCATCAGGGCGTCGAGATGGGCCGCGCCTCCATCGACAGCGGCGCGGCCAAGGACAAGATCACCGCTCTGGCTGCGCTGACCTCCGCCGCCGGATGACCCCCGGGACGGCGCATATCGGGGCCTGGGCCGAGCTGCCTTTCTTCCGGGAGGACCTGCCGGCCATTGCCGACGCGCTTGAAGCAGAGCCGCGACAGGTGCTGCCCGCGCCAGAACGGATCTTTGCCGCGCTCGAGATGACCCAACCCGAACAGACCCGCGTGGTGATCCTCGGGCAGGATCCCTACCCGACGCCCGGCCACGCGCATGGGCTGGCCTTTTCGGCCGAGGCGGATGTGCGGCCTCTGCCCCGCTCGCTTGGCAATATCTACAAGGAGATGCGGGCCGATCTTGGCGACGCACCGAGGAATGCGGACCTGCGTTTCTGGGCGAGACAGGGTGTTTTGCTCCTCAACTCGGTACTGACTGTGCCGGCGGGCGAGGCCAACGGGCACAAGGCGCTCGGCTGGCAGACGCTCACCGCGCAGGTGCTGGATCGGCTCTCGGATGCCCCGCGCGTCTTCCTGCTCTGGGGCCGTCCGGCGCAGAAGGCCGCAGCGCAATCGCTGCAGGGCGCGCATCACCTGCGGATCGAGACCGCCCATCCCTCGCCATTGTCTGCAAGCCGAGGTTTTTTCGGCTCCCGCCCCTTTTCACGCGCGAATACATGGCTGCAGGAACGTGGCCACACCCCTATCAATTGGATTACCCCGGAGGCCGCATGAGCACGCCGACAATTCTTGAAAAGATCAAGGCCTATAAACTGGAACATATCGCGGCCTGCAAGGAGGCCCGCCCGCTCGAAGAGATCGAGGCGATGGCCAAGGCCGCGCCGCGCGTGCGTCCATTTGCGAACGCGCTCGCCAAGGCAATCCAGAACGGCTACGGCCTGATTGCCGAGGTCAAGAAAGCCAGCCCGTCGAAAGGCTTGATCCGGGAGGATTTCAACCCGGCCGTGCTGGCCGAAGCCTATGAGAAAGGCGGGGCGACCTGCCTGTCGGTGCTCACGGACGGCCCGTCCTTTCAGGGCGACGATGCTTTCCTGATGGCCGCGCGCGAGGCGGTGTCCCTGCCCGTGTTGCGCAAGGACTTCATGTACGAGACCTACCAGGTCGTCGAGGCACGCGCGCTTGGGGCCGACTGCATCCTGATCATCATGGCCTCTGTTTCTGACGATCAGGCTGCCGAGTTGGAAGCCGCCACCGTCGAACTGGGCATGGATGCGTTGATCGAGGTGCACAACCGCGAGGAGCTGGACCGGGCTTTGCGCCTGAAATCCCGCCTGATCGGCATCAACAACCGCGACCTGAACACTTTCGAGACAACGCTCGACACCACGCGCAACCTCATCAAGCATATTCCAGCGGACCGGCTGATCGTCTCCGAGAGCGGATTGAGCGGGCCGAAGGAACTGGCCGAACTGGCCATGTATGGCGCGCGTTGCTTCCTCATCGGCGAGAGCCTGATGCGCCAGGATGACGTGGAAAAGGCAACCCGGGATCTGCTCGCAAACCCGCTGACCGCCGCGCATGGTGGGGGGATGTAATGACGCTCACGCATTTCGACGCGTCCGGACAGGCGCATATGGTCGATGTCTCGGACAAGGCGGTGACATCGCGCGTGGCCGTGGCCGAGGGCTGGGTGAAGATGCTCCCGGAGACGCTGGCCCATGTCGAAGCCGGCACCTCCAAGAAGGGCGATGTGCTTGGCATCGCCCGCCTCGCCGGAATCATGGGCGCCAAGAAGACCTCCGAGTTGATCCCGCTCTGCCACCCGCTGCCGATTACCAAGGTGTCGGTGGAACTGGAGCCGGATGCGGAGCTGCCCGGGGTACGGATCTCCGCCACCGTGAAGACGACCGGGCAGACCGGCGTCGAGATGGAGGCGTTGACGGCAGTCTCGACCGCGGCCCTGACCGTCTATGACATGCTGAAGGCGGTAGAGAAGAGCATGGAGATCGGCGGCGTCCGCGTGACGCTCAAGGATGGCGGCAAGTCCGGCCGTTACGAGGCCGCGCCATGATCCCGGTACGCGAGGCGCTGGAAGAGGTTCTCGCCCTTGCCGAGGTTCTGGAAACCGAAACCGTACCGCTTCAGGCGGCGGCGGGCCGCGTTCTGGCCGAACCGGTCATCGCCAGGCGCCTCCAGCCGCCCTTTGCGGCCTCCGCGATGGATGGATACGCGATCCGCAGGGAGGATCTGGCGCAGGACGCCCGTTTCGACGTGATCGGTGATGCCCCGGCGGGGCGCGCCTTCGAAGGCACAGTCGGCCCCGGACAGGCAGTGCGGATCTTCACAGGCGGGGTTGTTCCCGAGGGCGCGGATTTCGTAGTCATTCAGGAAAATGTCCGCCGTGACGGTGATCGGATCACGCTCACCGATGCCGATGCCCATAGCGACAATATCCGCCCTGCCGGTGGCGATTTCCGCCCCGGCGACCGGATAGAGGCCCCAAGGCGGCTTGTACCGGGCGATGTCGCGCTTGCGGCGGCGATGAATGTGCCCGAGCTGGTGGTGCGCCGTCGCCCTGTCGTGGCGTTGTTGGCGACCGGTGACGAGCTGGTCATGCCGGGAGAAGAACCGAAACCGGACCAGATCGTTGCCTCAAACTCCTTCGGGTTGAAGGCGATGTTCGAGGCCGAGGGCGCCGAGGTGCGGATGTTGCCCATCGCGCGCGACACGGAGGCGAGCCTGCGCGCGGCCTTCGCTCTGGCCAGTGGCGCAGACCTGTTGGTCACCATCGGTGGCGCCTCGGTTGGCGACCATGACCTTGTCAGCAAGGTCGCGGGAGATCTCGGCATGGAGCGTGCCTTCTACAAGGTCGCCATGCGGCCCGGAAAGCCGCTCATGGCCGGTCGCTTGAACGGAGCAGCCATGATTGGCCTACCCGGAAACCCTGTTTCCGCAATGGTTTGCGGCCATCTTTTTATCCTGCCGATGCTGCGCTCCATGCTGGGCCTCGGCCGGGCGCCGGCGCCCCGGCAAAAGGCGGTGCTGGGAAGCGACGTTCGGGCAAACGGCCCACGCGAGCACTACATGCGCGCCATGGTCAAAGACGGCATCGTGACCGCATTCGAGCGACAGGATTCCGCGCTGCTGACGGTCCTTGCCGGCGCGAATGCGCTGTTGATCCGCCCTGTCAAGGACGGGCCACGACAGGCAGGCGACGAGGTCGAAATCGTCCCGCTTTGAGCGGGACGGTTGACACAAAACGTGAACACTGGCAGAACATCCCGTAAACGCGCGTCATTCCGCGCCTGTTGGGAACCGAACGAGGGCCTGCCATGCTGACGAAGAAACAACTCGATCTTCTGGAGTTCATCCACAAGCGCGTGCAGCGTGACGGCGTGCCGCCTTCCTTCGACGAGATGAAGGACGCGCTGGACCTGCGTTCCAAGTCCGGCATTCACCGCCTCATCACCGCGCTGGAAGAACGGGGGTTCATCCGTCGCCTCGCACACCGGGCGCGGGCCATCGAGATCGTGAAGCTGCCGGATTCGATGCTGGCCAAGGGCTTTACCCCAACCGTGATCGACGGAGACCTGCCCGATAGCGGACACGCACCGAGCGGCGCGATGCCGGTCAAGGTGCACGCGACCGAGCTTCCGGTGATGGGCCGGATCGCGGCCGGTGTTCCGATCGAGGCCATCAGCCAGATCAGTCATACCGTTGCCGTGCCGGGACAGATGGTCGGTGCCGGCAAGCATTACGCGCTCGAAGTACGCGGGGACTCGATGATCGATGCCGGCATCAACGATGGCGACATCGTCGTGATCCGCGAACAGAGCACGGCAGACGATGGCGACATCGTGGTTGCGCTGGTGGTTGAGTCCAGCGAAGCGACGCTGAAGCGTTTCCGCCGCAAGGGCAAGATGATCGCGCTCGAAGCCGCCAACCCGGCCTATGAGCCGCGCATTCTGCGCGACGATCAGGTGAAGGTTCAGGGCCGACTGGTTGGGCTGATCCGCAGCTATCTGAACTGACCATCGGGGGGTCAGCGGGTCCAGAGCCGCTGACCGGATGTTTCTGCGACCGTCTCCACGTGCAGCCCGTCGGACCTCATCCAGATCGCCACCGCGCCGCTTTCGCGCAGCGATGCTGCATCGAACGCAAGACAGCTGCCTGACGGACGGTCTGCCAGTGGCTTGTTGGAGACGATCACGTCGGCTTCGCAACGTCCGCTGAAGGCTTCGGCCGCCTTCACACCTGACAAGGCCAGGATGCGGGTGCCTGTGACCTCCAAATACCGCGTGCCGCGTGGACCGGAGACACCCTCTCGTGCGGCGGCCTGCTCCTGATCCGCGCCGTCTCCATCGTTTTCGAGCCAGTTTCCGGCCGCGAACCCGTCGCCGCGCGGTTTGGAAAGGACCCGGCCGCCCTCGCCCATGACACCGACAAGCCCACCCGTATCCGCGATCAGGATCGGCGGCCGTTCCGCCTGAAACCAAAGAAAGACCGCGGCCAGGATCGGACACAGCCCGAGCCACCGTCCGGCTCCACGCCAGATGATGAGCAGAAGAAACCCGAGGCTGAGGCTTGGCAGCACCCAGGGGCCGGGCGCAATGACATAGGTTACGGCTCCCTCGATGCCGGCAATCCTGTCGGCCACCAGCAGGATCCACTCCAAACCGTAGCGCATGACCTGCAACGGCAACCATGCCAGCCCAAGTGGCCCCAATAGTGCGACTGCAACCGCGGCGGGCATGATGAGCGCCCCCATCAGGGGCACCGAAAGCAGGTTCGCGATCAACCCATAATCGGCGATCCGATTGAAATGCGCGGCCCCGAAAGGTGCTGTCGCGGCGCCGGCCACGGCCGAGGAGAGCACCACCGCCAATATCGGGGCCAGCCAACGCGGCAGCCTTGGCAACCGGTCCCGATAGTCGCGCAACAGGCCAAAGACGGCGACAAGCGCGGTCGTTGCGGCAAAGGACATCTGGAAGCCGGCGCCGAACAACGCTTCAGGCGCCAAAACGAGGATCAGGCTCGCCGCGATCGCCACGGAGCGCAGCGAAATCGCCCGCCGCTCCAGCAGCACCGCCACAAGCATCACGGAGACCATGATGAAGGCCCGTTCGGTCGAAACCGCCCCGCCGGAGAGCGCCAGATAGGCCGCCCCGGCCAGAAGCGCGCCGATTGCGGCGAATTTCCGGGTCGGGTAACGCAAGGCGAACCATGGGAAAAGCGCCATCCCCGCACGCAGCGCCGAAAAGACCACCCCGGTCAGCAGCCCCATATGCAGTCCGGATATGGCAAGCAGGTGCGCCATGTTTGTCGCACGCAGCGCCTCGACGCTTTCACGCGGCATCGCGGAGCGGTCCCCGGTCAGGATGACCGCCGCAAAGGCACCGGCCGCGCCGGGAATACGCGCCTGCACCCATTCGCTGATGACGATCCGCAGGCGAAACACCGAAAGGCCAGCCCGCCCGTCGTCGGCGGGCATAAGCGCCAGGACCGGCGTCCGCGAGTAGCCGACCGCCCCGAGTCGTTCGAACCATGCCAATCGGCGGAATTCGAAACCACCGGGTTCGACCGGCCCGTTGGGCGCAGACAGGTGGCCGGTCAGGATGACGGTTAGTCCCGGCTCGGGCGCGACATGCGGACCGTCGCCATGCAGAGACACCCGCACCCGTGTCGGAACGCGTTCGGGGCGAATGTCTTCCAGCACAACATTGTCGAGCGTCAAACGCAGCTTGTCCGAGGAGGAGCGGTCGATATCGACGATCCGGCCCTCAATGGGGCCGTAATAACGGAACCCCAGCACAGGTGCGGTCACAGAATGCGCCCGCGCTCCGGCCAGAAGCACCCCGATCAGGATCAGGGTCGCGCCCCAGAAGACCGGCGCGACGAGCTCGCCGCTGCGCAAACCGAGGCCCGCAAGTCCTACGGCCAATGCACCGCAGACCCAGTAGACTCCGCTCGAAGGCTCGTTGGGAAGTGAAAACCACGTGCCGATCCCGATGGAGAGACAGATCGGCACCCAAAGCAGCAGGTGCCCCCGTTGCGCCAGAAGCGCCCCGGAGATCCGCAGCCGCGTGGCTGCCGGGCGGTCAGACAGCGCCCCGGGCAAGGGTTCCGCATACATCGCCCCACCCTTGGGCGATCACGGTTACCAAAGGATTAACACCATTCTCCGGCGCCCGTCCGTCATGTCCGGCACCCGCGCGAAGGGAAGGAAATCTGTGACGACCGGCGCTCTTTCCTTCGACATGCCAAGCGATTATAGCTTGCTCGACCAAGAGACATGGGCGCGAGGAACGAAGCCGGATTCATCCTGCAACTTCAGAAACTTGAACGCCCGACCGATCGAAAGGCAGACAGGATTCATGGCTGAAGCCAAACAGGTAGTCACCCGCATCGCTCCCTCGCCAACGGGCTTCATGCATATCGGCACGGCCCGCACGGCGCTGTTCAACTGGCTCTACGCGCGCGGGCGCGGTGGGAAATTTCTGCTGCGGATCGAGGATACCGACCGTGAGCGCTCCACGCCGGAAGCCACGGATGCGATTCTGGCGGGAATGCGCTGGCTTGGGCTGGACTGGGATGGCGATGCCGTGAGCCAGTTCGAGCGCGTCGAGCGCCACGCGGAAGTGGCACATACGTTGCTTGAGAACGGCGGTGCCTACAAATGCTTCTCCACGCAAGAAGAAATCGCGGCTTTCCGCGAGGCGGCCCGCGCCGAGGGCAAATCCACCCTTTTCCGCTCGCCCTGGCGGGATTCCGACCCGACCGCCTTCCCGGACGCGCCCTATGTCGTGCGCATCAAGGCGCCGAGCGAGGGCACGACGGTGATCGACGATCAGGTGCAGGGCAAGGTGACCTTCAAGAACGCCGAGTTGGACGACATGATCCTGCTGCGTTCGGACGGCACGCCGACCTATATGCTCGCCGTGGTTGTCGATGACGTTGATATGGGCGTCACCCATGTCATCCGGGGCGATGACCACCTGGCCAATGCCGCGCGCCAGTCGCTGATCTATGCCGCCATGGGCTGGGAGTTGCCCGTCTACGCGCATATCCCACTGATCCTGGGGCCGGACGGCAAGAAACTCTCCAAGCGGCACGGGGCGACCGGTGTCGAAGAATACCAGAAGATGGGCTACCCGGCCGCCGGCATGCGCAATTACCTCACGCGGCTCGGCTGGAGCCACGGCGATGACGAGTTCTTCACCGATGCGCAGGCGCTTGAGTGGTTTGACTTCGACGGAATCAACAAGTCCGCAGCCCGCTTCGATTTCAAGAAACTCGAGAATCTGTGCGGACAGCATATTGCAGCTGCAGAAGATTCCGATTTGGTGACCGAAATTCTCGCATATCTGGACGCAATCGGCGCTGAAAACCTTGCCGCAGAAAAGAAAGATGGTCTGTCTCGTGGAATGTATTGCCTCAAGGAGCGCGCGAAGACATTCGAAGAACTCCTTGAAAAGGCACACTTCATTCTTGGAGACCGCCCCTTTGAGCCCGATGCGAAATCCGCGAAGAGCCTCGATCCGGTATCCCGTGGTATACTGGAAGAATTGACGCCGCACCTGCAAAATGCTAGCTGGTCCCGCAATGGGTTGGAGGAGGCCGTCGCCGGGTTTGCGGAGGACAAGGAACTCAAGCTTGGCAAGATCGCTCAGCCCTTGCGTGCCGCCCTCGCCGGGCGCACGGTGACACCGAGCGTCTTCGACATGATGCTCGTGATCGGTCGGGAGGAGACCCTTGGCCGTATAGAGGATGCCGCGGGCCGAGCGGGGGAGTGATCCACCGGCCCGCACTTGGTAAAGCCGTGCCCACCAAGGAAATACTTGGCCGGGCGAAGTCAGAGAGGGATGTCAATGACTGAAAGAAAAGCGACGCTCACGTTCGACGACAAGACGCTAGAACTGCCGATTTATTCCCCCACACTGGGTCCGGACGTTTTGGACATCCGCAAACTCTACGCCCAAGGCGATGTGTTTACCCACGACCCGGGTTTCACCTCGACCTCGGCCTGCGAGTCCACCATCACCTTCATCGATGGCGAAAAGGGTGAATTGCTGCACCGCGGCTACCCGATCGACCAGTTGGCCGCGGACAGCCACTATCTCGAGGTCTGCTACCTGCTTCTCTACGGAGAGCTGCCGACCCGGGCACAGATGGAAGATTTCGAGACCCGTGTGACACGCCACACGATGCTGCACGACCAGATGACCTATTTCTATCGCGGTTTCCGCCGCGACGCGCACCCGATGGCAATCATCGTGGGCGTGATGGGCGCGATGTCGGCCTTCTACCACGACTCTACCGACATCACCGATCCCTGGCAGCGCGAGGTCGCCTCGATCCGCCTGATCGCCAAGATGCCGACCATCGTGGCATGGGCCTACAAGTACTCGATCGGGCAGCCCTTCGTGTACCCCAACAACAAGCTGGGTTACGCGGCGAACTTCCTCAACATGTGCTTCTCTGTCCCGGCAGAAGACTATGCGATCGACCCGATCTTGGCCCGCGCCATGGACCGGATCTTCACGCTTCATGCCGACCACGAGCAGAACGCGTCGACCTCGACCGTCCGCTTGGCGTCTTCCTCGGGCGCAAACCCGTTCGCCTGTATCGCAGCCGGCGCGGCCTGTCTCTGGGGTCCCGCACATGGCGGCGCCAACCAGGCCTGCCTTGAAATGCTGCGCGAAATCGGTACCGTCGATCGGATCCCCGAGTTCATCGCCCGCGCCAAGGACAAGAACGACCCGTTCCGCCTGATGGGCTTCGGCCACCGCGTCTACAAGAACACCGACCCGCGCGCCAAGGTGTTGAAGGAGTCGGCCGACGAAGTGCTCGACCTGCTGGGGGTTCACGATAACCCGACGCTCCAGGTCGCCAAGGAACTGGAAGCGCAGGCCATCGCCGACCCGTATTTCTCCGAGAAGAAACTGTTCCCGAACGTGGACTTCTACTCGGGGATCATCCTCGAAGCGATGGGTTTCCCGACCTCGATGTTCACCCCGATCTTCGCGCTGTCGCGGACCGTCGGCTGGATCTCGCAGTGGCACGAGCAGCTCTCGGATCCGGAGCACAAGATCGGCCGCCCGCGCCAGCTCTATACCGGCGAGCCGCATCGCGACTACGTTCCGGTCGACAAACGCGGCTAAGCTCAGTCATAAGCCAAACGCAGAAGGCCGGGGAAATCCCCGGCCTTTTTCAGTTTCCAGCAGAGCGGCGCGTCAGTTCGGCTGCTCAAAGATTTCCTTGAGCGCCGTATCGAGACGATCTGCCGCCTCCCGGTTCTGCTCCAGCGAGTGGATGAAGCGGCGCCCCAGAAGGAGTTTTCTCAGAAGCTTGAAGCTCGCCGCGCCAAGCCGCCCAAGCGCGCCCGCCATGCGGCCGAAAAACATGCTTTCGCCTCCATCAGACACGGCCGTCTCACCCCACCAGAGCCAGCAGCAGGCTCGAGAACAGAAGAGCGCCCGCCACCGGAAGAAGAAAAGCACCGCGACGATAGCCGAAGGAGGTCTCCAGCACCTCGAAATGCAACACCGCGCCGGTCATCAGCAACCCCATCAACAACAACAAAAGCTCGTTCTCGTTCATCCAGGCCGGCCGCCCAAGCTGTGCCGATAGCCACCCCCACCCCATGACCATCGCCGATCCGGCCCACGAGAAGGCCATTCCCAGCGACAGCGGCGACATCCGCATGCCCCAAAGCCAGAGGAAAATGGCGGAGATCATCAGCGCCATGATTGTCAGCGCACCGAACAGGATCTCGGCCGTCCCCACATAACCTTGCATCAGGAATGCCAAATGCGTCCCCGCAAGGACAAGTACATAAATCGAAAGGGCCTGTTTCACTTTCCCGGTCTCCTCTCAGCCCACGCGGTCACGCGGCAGGCGTTCACGGATCAAGGTGGTGATTTCCACGATGATCTCGGTATTGCGGTTCAGGATGGTCCGGGTCGCATCATCCTTTTGATGGTCCCGGAACAGCAGGTAGAAAACCAGAAGCACCCACGGCCCGTGCTCCGTGGCCAGGGAGATCCAGAAGTCGTCAGGAATGGGCATTCTTCCACTCCGCAAGCGCGGCATTTTCCGGGAAATTGCCCTCGATCACATTGGTCTCGGCGGACTGGGCCTCTTCCACGCCCGACCCCGATTGCAACGCCCGAAGTGCCGAGATGCCTTGCGTCACCTGCCCTGCCCGGGCCAGCGTCGTTGCTATGGAGCGCTGAAAGTCCTGCCCTTTTGCCTGGTGGCGCGCGCCGAAATAGAAACCGACGATCGCCCCCAGAAGCCACCAGAGCGGCTCCGGAACCAGCGCGATACCCTGCATGCGCGAGGCAAACCAGATCGGATCGACCATTGCCGACACGAACAGGCCCAGAGTGCCCAGTGCCATCGCCGGGCGCGGAACCCGGTTCAGGCCATCGATCACCTTGTCAAAGGTGGATCTCTGCTCCAGAGCAAACTCCGCCGCGAACTGGCTCAACGCGGACTGAACCTGTTCCGCGTCCCGCTCCGCACCATTTTCCGCGTTCTCGCGAAACACCTCCACCGTTTCGACCACGACATTCCGCCCGCTCCCGAACAAGGTCGAGACCAGCTCGTTGATCATCCCCATTGCGCCACCCGTTCCTTGTGTTCGCCCTCGCTCAGGTGAAACCGTGGCGAGATGAACTCCTCTGACCGCCGGATCCAGCCGCCCTTGCCGCCATCGCGACGGCGGGCATATTTCCGGCTCGACGGTCGGCGGTCTGCCAAGGCGTAGTAATAGTTCCGGCGGGCGATCCCGTACGCATCTGCCAGATGCTCCGGTGCCGTCCGCGCGGCGGTATCGGCCGCCGCGAGGGTCTGCGGCCCGATAGCACCGTCCACCGCGATCTCCTCGCCCATCTGGCAAAGCAGTCGTTGCAGGATCTTCACCGCGTTGGAGCCTGCGTTCACATACATGTCGAACACACTGGCATGCAGGCATTCGGGCAGATCGGAGATGCGCGGGCGACGGAAGTAGTGCTCGATAAAGATGTTTTCCGCGGTTTTTCGATCCAGTTTTCGGACATCCGCCACTGTGACCCGTCCATCACCGTCGAGATCCAGGCCGAGCCGGCGCATGGTGCCTATAGTCACGCCATATTTCGTGGCGCCCCCCGGATCATCGGGATCATTCACGAAGCCACCCTCGCGGGCGACGATTTCATGTGCAATTGCCTCAATGTTTTTCATGGAGCCTGTTCCCCGGCACAATTGGATAGGACGAAAGCTGCGCCAAAGTGTTTAAGAAGAGTAAACCACTGCGTTCGCCCACCTTTGAAACGCGGGACGACATCCATGCGACCAGGAGACAATATGCCGGGATATCTGACACTTATTTTCGTCTGCCAACTGCTCGGCGAGTTGGCCGTGGGGGCCTTGGCCCTTCCGATCCCTGGGCCGGTTCTCGGCATGGTCCTGCTTTTCGTCTGGCTCCTGCGCCGCGGCGCCGTCCCCGAAGGGCTGGGGGACGTGGCCGGCGGGCTGCAACGCGCAATGTCGTTGCTCTTCGTTCCGGCCGGCGCCGGTGTGATGCTGCATTTTCAACTGCTGGGCGACGCACTGCTTCCGCTGGGCATCGGCCTCGTGGTCAGCACATTGCTCACCATCCTCGTCACCGGGGCAATGATGCACTGGCTCGCCAAGGGGGACGCGCAATGAATAACCTTCAGGAAACATGGGTCTATCTCAGCGCATCGCCGCTCTTTCACCTGACCTTGACGCTGGTGGCTTTCCAGGCGGCCTCTTGGCTTTTCGAGCGCGGCGGACGCAATCCGCTGCTCAACCCGGTACTTGGCGCGGTGCTGATCGTCGTGGCCGTTCTGGTGGCGACCGGCACCGACTACGGCACTTATTTCGAGGGGGCGCAATTCGTCCATTTCCTGCTCGGCCCGGCCACCGTCTCCCTCGCCATCCCGCTCTATCGGCAGTGGCACCGTGTTCGCGCCTCCGCTTTGGCCATCACTGTCAGCCTGCTCTGCGGCTCTCTTACGGCCATTGTTTCGGCCGTGCTCGTCACCCGCGCCTTGGGCGGAGGCTCCGAAATCCTGGCGTCCATCGCTCCAAAATCCGTCACTGCCCCCGTGGCCATGGCGATCGCCGAAGAGCTTGGTGGCCTGCCCTCGCTCACCGCAGTGCTGGTCATCGTCACCGGCATCCTTGGTGCGATGTTCGGCCCACTGCTGCTCGACCTCGCCCGCATTCGCGGCTGGCCCGCGCGCGGCCTTGCCATCGGCACCGCCAGCCACGGGATCGGCACCGCCCGCGCGCTGCAGGTCAACGAGACCGCAGGCGCCTTTGCCGGCCTCGCCATGGGGCTGAACGCGCTGGCGACCGCCCTGCTCCTGCCAATCCTCTGGCACCTCGTTTTCTGACAAAAAAGGCCGCGTATCAAATCAGATACGCGGCCTCATCAACTCAGTTCGCGTGTCGGTTCAGCTGCCGCCTTCTTGCGTCTCCTGGTAGACACCCTGCTCCTTCAACGCATCCACCACTTCCTTGGGCATGTAGGTTTCGTCATGGCGGGCCAGGATCTCGCTGGCCACGAACACGCCGTCCACAAGGTTGCCCGTACCGATCATCCCTTGCCCTTCATTGAACAGGTCCGGAAGCACGCCGGTATAGGAAACCGGCACCGAAGCCCCCCCATCGGTCACGCTGAAGGTGATGGTCTCGCCTTCACCGCGAATGAGCGTGCCCTCTTCGACAAGCCCGCCAATCCGGAAGGTCTCGCGCGCTTCGGGCGGCGCATCCACCACATCGGACGGCGCGCGGAAATAGTTGATCCCGTCCCGCATCGCGTAGCCGATCAAGGCAGTGCTTCCCGCCAGCGCCAAGAACGCCAGCAGGATGATCTGTACCCGTCTCTTCTTTTTCAGGCCTTTCATGCCAGCCATCGTCGCGTTTCCTCCCCAGAATAACGCCTGATTTTACGGATAGACCGGTGAAAGCATCAAGCCCTCGGTCTCCTCATGTCCCAACATAAGATTGGCGTTCTGCAGCGCTTGTCCAGCCGAACCCTTGGTCAGGTTGTCAAGAACGGTATAGATCGTCGCCCGGCCCGCCTTGCGCTCCTGCACCACGCCAATATGCACGAAATTGGTCGCCCGCACATGCTTTGTCGCCGGCACCTGCCCGAAAGGCAGCACGCATATAAAGGGCTCGTCGGCATAGGCCGCCTGCAGCGCCGCATGGATCTCGGCCGCGTCTCCGCGCACGTAGCTCGCCGCCAGAATGCCGCGGCTCGCAGGAACCAGCGTCGGCGTGAACTGCACCTCGACCGGACGACCGGCGGCCTTTGAGAACTCCTGGTCGAACTCGCCCAGATGGCGGTGCTTGCCCCCCATGCCATAAGCGTACCAGTTCTCGCCCAACTCGGCCTGGAGCAGGTTCTCCTTGAGAGAGCGCCCCGCGCCGCTCACGCCCACCTTCATGTCGATGATGATCTCATCGAGGTCGATCACGCCGGCCTTGATCGCGGGGATCAGCGAAAACTGCCCGGCCGCAGCGTTGCAGCCCGTTCCGGCGATGAGCCGCGCGCTCCGGATCTCCTCGCGGTAAAACTCGGTCAGGCCATACACGGCCTCTTTCTGTAGCTCCGGCGCCGAATGCGGCTTGCCGTACCATTTCTCGTAAACATCGAGATCCCGCAGACGGAAATCCGCGCTCAGATCCACGATCTTCACGCCCGCAGGCAGCGTTGCGATCACCGCCTGGCTTGTGGCGTGCGGCAGGGCACAGAAGCAGATATCGATCTCGGAAAAATCCAGCTCCTCGATCCGCTTCAGCACCGGCAGTTTCATGTGGCGCAGATGCGGATACACCTCCGACATTTCCATCCCCGCCTTTCGGTCGGCGGACAGGGCTGCGATTTCCAACCCCGGATGGGTTGCAATCAGGCGGACGAGTTCGGCGCCGGTATAGCCGGACGCCCCAAGAATAGCGGTTTTATGGGTCATGTCGGGACCTGGGAGTTGAGTAAGGCTGCAGGTTTAGCGAGATTTCAGGCGCCCCGCAATCACGCGGAGACAAACTCGATCTTTCGTCGCAGGAATTGCGTGGCACGGTTCGAGACCACGCGTGGATTTCCAGTCGTCAGGAAAACGGAATTCTGCCCCTCCCCAACCATCTTGGGGTGACGTCCGAGATAGTCGGCAAGGCTCTCGGCGACGAGATTGGCCTGCGAGTAGACCTTCACCTCCGGCCCGAGCGCATCGGCAAAGATTTCTTCCATCAGCGGATAGTGGGTGCAGCCGAGAATCGCGGCCTCGGGATGCGGCATCTTGCGTTTGAGCGCATCCACATGGCTGCGCACCAGCGCTTCGGCAAGGATAAGGTCGCCGTCTTCGATCGCGTCCACGACGCCACCGCAGGCCTGCGCTTCCACATCTACACCGATCGCCCGAAAGGCAAGTTCGCGCTGGAAGGCCCGGCTGGACACCGTCGCCGGCGTCGCGAACAGAGCAACATGCTGAACGGCCACTTCGCGCGGCGGGGAGTTGTCGCCCCATTGCCGCTCCGTCATCGCCTCGATCAGTGGCACGAACACGCCGAGCACGCGCTTGTTGGTCGGCACCCAGCTTTCCTGCATCCGCCGAAGTGCCGCGGCCGAAGCCGTATTGCAGGCCAGGATGACAAGGTCGCACCCCTCCTCCCACATCCGCGCCACCGCCGACGTGGTCAGCTGATAGACGTCTTCGGCGTCCCGCACCCCGTAGGGCGCATGCGCATTGTCTCCGAAATAGACGAAGGGAACATCCGGCAGACGCTTGCTCACCGCTTCCAGAACCGTCAATCCGCCTAGGCCGCTGTCGAAAATTCCAACTGCCATCAGTACACCCGATGCCCTTTCTCGCCTTTTTCGTCGCGATATTTCTCGTCGAACTCGAAACCGTAATCGAGCGATTTCAAGGGTCTTGGGGAAAGCGCGTAGGTTTCAGCACGCAGGAAATCCATCATCGCCCGCGAATCTCCGGCTTTTTCCGCCAGACGTTCCTGATCGATCGGGTTGCCGATCACAACCCGCACCGGCTCATCCATCCGTTTCTTGAACTCCTTGAGCAGGAGCGCAAGGCGCAGGGTCGAATGCAGATGACTGGCAAACTGGAACAGGCGGCTGTTATGGCCCTCGAAGAAGATCGGCACCACGGTCGCATTCGATTTCGCGACCATCCTTGCGGTGAAACTTCGCCAGCCAGGATCCATCGGGCGGGTGTAGAACTTCGCCGAAGTCGATACCGTCCCCCCCGGGAAAACGCCGATCGCACCGCCGCTGTCGAGATAACTCAACGCCGTCTTCCGGGTGAGGAGGTTTTCGCGCATGGCCTCTTTGGTCTCCTCGAAGGAGATCGGCAGGATCACCTTGTTCAGGTCTTCCGCCTTTCGAAACACGTTATTGGCCAGAATCCGGAAATCGCCGCGCACGATGGACAGGATATGCCCCATCATCAGCCCGTCGAGAATGCCATAGGGGTGGTTTGCAATCACGACCAGCGGCCCCTCGGCGGGTAGATTCGAGAGGCTCCCACCGACCACATCAAGGCTCAGCCCGTAACGCGCGACCATGACGCCCCAGAAATCCTTGCCCGCGGCGATATCGTGTTCGTAGCCCTCGGCGCGCTTGATCAACCCGATCCGCCCCGTTGCGTTCTCCAGAACCCGCACCAAGGCCCGTCCGCCTCGCGACCGGACGGAATTGGCATAGGTTATGTCGCGCGCGACGTGCCGGCCTGGCATTCGTTACGTCTCCTCGTTTCGTGGCGAAATACCTCGGAATACCAAGCGTTGTCATCATATATGGTAGGGATGCGACGATTGGGAGGCCCGAAACAGGGCTTCCGGAACACGCGCAGTCGTGCCGAATCGCGACAGGATGAGACACATTCTGTCGCTATATGGATTTTTCTTGCAACGGGGATATGATCTCGGCGCAGGGCATGCAAAAAGGCGCGGCAAGTATACGAGCGCAAACAACAAACCGGGTAACCAAAAATGGACTGGGACAAGCTTAGAATCTTCCACGCCGTGGCGTCCGCCGGCAGCCTCACCCATGCCGGAGATTCGCTGCATCTGTCCCAGTCGGCGGTCTCCCGCCAGATCCGCGCCCTCGAAGAAAGCTTGAACACCACGCTCTTCCACCGCCATGCGCGGGGCCTGATCCTGACGGAGCAAGGCGAGCTGCTGTACGACGCGACCAGTGGCATGAGCAAGCGCCTTGAGGCCGCCTCTGCGCGCATCCGCGATTCCGAGGAAGAGGTCTTCGGCGAATTGCGCGTGACCACGGCCCATGGTTTCGGCTCGCTCTGGCTCGCGCCACGTCTAGAACATCTTTACGGCAAATACCCCGATCTCAACATCGACCTGATGTTGGAAGAGCGGGTCCTCGACCTGCCGATGCGGGAAGCGGATGTTGCCATCCGGATGAAAGAGCCCTCGCAGGCCGATCTCATCCGCAAGCGCCTGATGACCGTCCGCATGCGGCTCTACGCTTCGCAGACCTATGTGGACAACCACGGCCAGCCCGAGACGCCGGACGAGATGGCGAACCACCGCTTGATCTGCCAGGGCGCCTCCTCAACCCAGGTCGCCGCCGGCGCGGCGATGGTACAATGGCTTCTGGGCCATGGAATCACCTCACGCCTGAACGTGAACAACTATTTCGGCGTGCTGCAATGCGTGCAGAACCATCTCGGCGTCGGCGTCCTGCCGAACTACATCGTCGAGAGCGCTCCGAACCTGGTGCGTGTTCTGCCCGAGGTCGAAAGCGCTGAAGTGCCCGTTTTCCTTGCCTATCCTGAAGAGCTGCGCCAATCCAAGCGGATTGCTGCCTTCCGCGATTTCATCGTCGAGGAAATCCAGGCGTCCCGCCGCCGGAGCGAGGGCGACGAGGACTAGAGGTCGGGTAACGTTGCGCATGCAACACATACATGACAGCTATTCGCACCCACAGCATTTTTGAGCTTGTCCAAGTCGGCCCGGCTTCCTAAATCTGGGGTATCGACGGACATTGATTGTTCGTCTTTACCTCCCTGTTGGACTTGGGCCGAGACTTGTTCTCGGCCTTTTTTTTTGCGTGTCTCACTCGCTCCGGGCGGGTCTCCTACAAACACCTTTCCAGATCAGGGATGAAGTTTTTTTCGGATGGTTGACGGCGAAAGCAGCATTTGGAAACCGCGGATCTTGAGCTAAGGTGTAGGTAATTTAATCGGAGGATTCCTATGCTTATGCGCAACCTTGTCTTTTCCGCCATTGCCATGATCGGCCTTGCGGGCCCGGGCCTTGCTGCACAATGCGGCAACTCGTCGGGAGGTTTCGAAGCCTGGAAGCAGGCTTTCGCCAAGGAAGCGGCCAGCGAAGGCGTCGGCAAGCGCGGGCTCTCTGCGTTTTCTCAAACCCGCTACGCCCAGGGCACGATCAACGCCGACCGGAATCAGAAGAGCTTCAAATACAGCTACGAGAAATTCTGCCAGGTGCGCGGGTGCAACGTGATCGCCTCGCAGGGCCGCAAGCGCAAAGCACAGAGCGCCAGTTTCTACGCCTCTCTTGAAAACGCATATGGCGTGCCTGCTGGTGTTATAATCGCAATCCACGGCATGGAGACCGGATTCGGCCGTTTCATGGGCGATTCCAACGTGCTGAGCGCGACGGCGACCCTCGCCTACGATTGCCGCCGGCCTGATTTCTTTCGTCCGCACCTGATCGGCGCGCTCATGATGATCGACAGGGGAATGATGTCGCCCAATGCGATCGGGGCCAAGCATGGTGAGTTGGGACACACGCAATTCCTGCCGGGCAACGCCTATCGCTATGGCCGTGACGGCAATGGGGACGGCCGCATCGACCTCAACAACCAAGCCGATGCCCTTGCCTCCACCGCGAACTACTTACGCCAGAAGGGCTGGAAACCCGGCCAGAGCTACCAGCCGGGCAGCTACAATTTCAACGTGCTGAAGCAGTGGAACGCGGCCTCCGTCTACCAAAAATCGCTCGCCGCCATGGGCGCCCAGATCGACGGCTGATCCGGGCGTTGGCCTTCTTTTTTCAAGTTGCGGTGGCGACAAGCGCATAGGGCCTGTCGCCACCCTCGCGTGGCCTTGATTTTGAAAATGCCCCGAGCGTGCCACCCGCATCCCGCCCGCGCAATTCAACCGCATGGTCCGCCCCTCTTCCCCTTTTGCGCAACAGGCCCTAAAAGCTCAGCCGACAAAGGGGAATGTTCATGCAAGAGCCAGCCATCACGCCGGAAATCATCGAAGCCCATGGCCTCAAGCCCGAGGAATATGCCGAGATCCTGCGGATCCTGAACCGCGATCCCAATTTCACCGAGCTGGGCATCTTCTCGGCAATGTGGAACGAGCATTGCTCCTACAAGTCTTCCAAGAAATGGCTGCGCACCCTGCCGACCACCGGCCCGCAGGTCATCTGCGGCCCCGGCGAGAATGCCGGCGTGGTCGACATCGGCGACGGGCAGGCCGTGATCTTCAAGATGGAGAGCCACAACCACCCCTCCTATATCGAGCCCTATCAAGGGGCTGCGACCGGGGTTGGCGGTATTCTGCGCGATGTCTTCACCATGGGCGCCCGCCCCATCGCAGCGATGAACTCGCTCTCTTTCGGCGTCCCCGAACACCCCAAGACCAAATCGGTCGTCTCCGGCGTCGTGGCCGGCGTCGGTGGCTATGGCAACTGCTTCGGCGTGCCGACCATCGGCGGCGAGGTCCGCTTCCACGCTGCCTATAACGGCAACTGCCTGGTCAACGCCTTTGCCGCCGGTCTGGCCGACACCGACTCGATTTTCTACTCCGCCGCGTCTGGCGTCGGCATGCCAGTCGTCTATCTCGGTGCCAAGACAGGCCGCGACGGAGTCGGAGGCGCGACCATGGCGTCTGCCGAATTCGACGACACCATCGAGGAAAAGCGCCCGACGGTGCAGGTCGGTGACCCCTTCACCGAAAAGCGCCTGATGGAAGCCACGCTGGAGCTGATGCAGACCGGCGCCGTGATCTCGATCCAGGACATGGGCGCTGCCGGCCTCACCTGCTCCGCCGTCGAGATGGGCGACAAGGGCAAGCTCGGCATCAAGCTCGATCTCGACTGCGTGCCGCAGCGCGAGGCGAACATGACGCCCTATGAGATGATGCTCTCCGAGAGCCAGGAGCGGATGCTCATGGTGCTGCGCCCCGAGAAGGAGGCCGAAGCCAAGGCCGTCTTCGAGAAATGGGAGCTGGATTTCGCCATCGTTGGCGAGACCATCCCCGAGGACCGTTTCCTAATCCAACACAAGGGCGAAACCGTCGCCGACCTGCCGCTGGCGACACTCGCAGGCTCCTCGCCTGAATATGACCGCCCCTGGATCGAAACGCCCCCGGCCCCGGCGATGGACCCGGTGCCGGAGATCGACCCGATCGACGGGCTGAAGGGGCTGATCGGCTCGCCCAACTATGCCTGCAAGTCCTGGGTCTATGAGCAATATGACCAATCGGTGATGGGTGACACCGTGCGCACGCCGGGAGCGGGTGCCGGAATTGTCCGGATCCACGGCACCAACAAGGCGGTTGCCTTCACCTCTGACGTGACCCCCCGCTACGTGCGCGCGAACCCGCTGGAAGGCGGCAAGCAGGCGGTGGCCGAAGCTTATCGCAACCTCACCGCCGTCGGTGCCAGGCCGCTGGCAACCACGGACAACCTGAACTTCGGCAACCCGGAAAAACCCGAGATCATGGGCCAGCTGGTCGGCGCCATCAAGGGCATCGGCGCGGCCTGTGCGGCGCTCGACATGCCGATCGTGTCGGGCAATGTCTCGCTCTACAACGAGACCGATGGCGAGCCGATCCTGCCGACGCCGACCATTGGCGCCATCGGCCTGATCGACGACCTTTCGCACATGATCGGCCGCGAGGCCCGCGAGGGCCACGTGCTGCTGCTTCTGGGTGAGACCGCCGGCCATCTCGGCCAATCCGCCCTGCTCTACGAGGTCTTCAACCGCGAGGACGGCGACGCCCCTGCGGTCGATCTCGACGCCGAGCTTCGCAACGGCAATTTCATCCGGGACAACCGCGACCTGATCGACGGCTGCACGGACCTTGCTGATGGCGGCCTTGCACTTGCCGCCTTCGAAATGGCGGAAGGCGCCGGCGTTGGCGTCATTCTCGACCCCGCCGACACGCCCTCACTCTTTGGCGAAGATCAGGGCCGTTATCTGATCACTTGCTCCTACGACAAGGCCGAAGCGCTGATGGTCGAAGCTGGCAAGGCCGGGGTGCCGCTGCAAACCGTTGGCCGCTTCGCCGGCGACACGGTCCGCTTCGGCAATTCCGAAGCCCCGCTCGAAGAGCTCTCCACGCTCTATCATAGCGCCTTCGCCGAAGCGGTCGGCTGATGCCACGCCCGGAGCAATGACAGGGAAGCCCCATGCAGCAGTATCACGACGCCCTGCGCACTATCCTCGAACACGGCCACGAATCCACCGACCGGACCGGCACCGGCACGATTTCCCATTTCGGATTGCAGTGCCGTTACCCGCTCGCCGATGGCTTCCCGCTCGTCACAACGAAAAAGCTACATCTGCGCTCGATCATCCACGAGCTGCTCTGGTTCCTCTCGGGCGACACCAATATCGCCTACCTCAAGGAGAACGGCGTTTCGATCTGGAATGAGTGGGCCGATGAGAATGGCGATCTCGGCCCCGTCTACGGGCATCAATGGCGGCATTTTCCGAAACTGGAACCGACCGGATCCGAGACCGACGGCCGCCCGCTGTTTCACGCCGGCGAGGTCGATCAGATCGTCGATCTGGTCGACGCCATCCGCAGGACTCCGGACTCGCGCCGCTTGATCGTCTCCGCCTGGAACCCGGCGGACGTGCCCGACATGGCGCTGCCCCCCTGCCACACGCTCTGGCAGGTCCGGGTGCTGAACGGCAAGCTGCACCTGCAGCTCTACCAGCGCTCGGCGGACATGTTCCTCGGCGTGCCGTTCAACATCGCCTCCTACGCGCTGCTGCTGGTCATGCTGGCCCACGTCACCGGATACGAGCCGGGCGATTTCGTTCACTCCATCGGCGACGCGCATATCTATTCCAACCACATGGACCAGGTGCAGACCCAGCTCGCCCGAACGCCCAAGCCCCTGCCCCAACTGCGCCTCGCCCGCGACGTGCCCTCGCTTTTCGACTTCCGCTACGAGGATTTCGAGATCCTCGGCTACAATCCCGATCCGGGCATCAAGGCCCCGGTGGCGGTCTGATCATGCTTAGCCTGATCGTGGCCCGCGCCCGCAACGGCGCCATCGGCAAGGGGAACACCATTCCCTGGCACGCCCCCGAAGACCTCGCAGCCTTTCAGCGCGAAACCATGGGCGGCGCGCTCATCATGGGGCGGCGCACCTGGGAAAGCCTGCCCGTGAAACCGCTCAAGGGGCGGCTGAACTGTGTCGTATCTTCCAACACTGAATTGGCCGAACATGTGTTCGCCACACCCGAAGCCGCGCTGGAATTCGCGCTGCATTCCGGCTACCGGCGCATCTATGGTATTGGCGGCGAAGCGATCTATCGCAATCTGCTGCCACGAGCCGACCGACTGCTCGTGACCGAAGTCGATCTGGAGATCGCGGAGGCGGATGCCTATTTCCCTCCATTCGATCCAGAGGACTGGTGCCAACAGCCGCAATCGCTTCTACGGACGGCAAATCCGCGCTGCGTTCTACACGAATATCTCCGGTAAGCCGGATCCCCCGCGGAATAAGCATATGAGTCACAGCATAAGGCTTTGACGATTCCCGCCTGCATTGTCGGTTGACAGCGAGTCCACCAGTTCTGCACATTCGACCCAAATAAAAATATCGAGGCAGAGCAGTTCAATGATCCAGAAGCTGGCGCTACTCATGGCGCTGCTTGGCATGCTTGCGGCATGCGGAGGCGGCGATGGCACCAACCCGGTCAACAATCCGGGAACGGACGAAGACGATACAGAGACCGAACTCCCCGACGGCACCGATGACGCGACAGCGAGTGATCCGATCACCCGCTACGAGGAGCAGGATGGCAGCGGGAACGGTTACGCGAGCGACATCAGCTACGATGCCGCGACCGACACTTTCACGGTAAACAATCTCGGCTTCGACGGCGCCAACGTCTACACGCGCGACGATCAGGTGGCCTCACTCGGCCCCTTCGCTGTCTATGAGGCGACAGATACCTTCTACGACTCCATTACTGGCGCGCCGATCAACCAGATCGCGGATTACAAGGCTGTCTATGGTGTCTCCACCAGCGGCCAGACCAACTTCGCCATCGTCCGCACAGGTGGCTATATCGATTACGGTTTCGGCGGGTTCGTTTATGCCCGCAACGGCTCCGTCACCCTGCCCACGACGGGTCAGGCCGCCTATTCGGGCGACTACGCCGGCCTGAGGGATTTCAGCGGTCGTGGCGGCATCGAATATGTCACCGGCGACATGAACATGTCGATTGATTTCGAAGATTTCGATGATGGCGATGCCGTTAAGGGCTATGTTTTCAACCGGCGTGTCTATGACACCGCCGGCAACGACGTCACCAACAATATCCTTGACGCGATGGGCAATGGGGCAACTGCGCTTCCGACACTCGTCTTCGACGTTGGTCCGGGCGTAACCCAGGAAAACGGCGAAATTGCCGGTACTCTCGGTTCCAATACCTTTGACGAGAATGGCGTTGCCACACAATATGAAGACGGTAACTACTACGCCGTTCTCTCCGGCAGTAATGCCGAGGAGGTGGTTGGCGTGATTGTCGTGGACTCCAACGATCCTCGTTTTGGCGTAGACGTGCGTGAGACCGGTGGTTTCATCCTCTACCGATAAGGCCCGCAATGGGCCAATCCGCCGGAACCGAGCATTGCTCGGGCTAGCGCTTGGCGTTTCCCTCTCCTTGGGAAGCGCCATTACTGCGCTTGCGGAAAGCTTTACACTCGATCCGGATGCTATGCGGGCCACGGCGGCCCTCTCGATCGAGCAAAACAATCCCCAACAGGCGCTGCAACTGGCCGAAGCCCTGCTGCAACGCGACCCCGAGGATGTCGAAGCGCTGGTTCTGAAATCCCGCGCATTGCGCGATCTTGGGAAATACCGTGAAGCATTGGACGCAGCGCGCGCGGCGCATCAGCTCGCCGAGAGCGATGTCGAGATCTATTCCACCTCGCTCGCCCGCGCACAGGCGCTGTCCTCGCTCGGGGCCAGGACCCGCGCCCAGCTCTGGCTGCGCATGGCCGGTCAGCACGCGCCCAACGAAGAGGCCCGCGCCCGCGCCATTCAGGATTTCCGCTATGTGCGGGCCCGTAATCGCTGGAACACCAATCTCAGTTTTTCCATCGCCCCCACCTCCAACGTCAATGGCGGTAGTGTTCATGACACGATCAGCTATGGCGGCCTGCAAGGAATCGTTCTGGGCGGCACGGCCAGGGCGCTGTCGGGGCTGTCCTATTCCGGCGGCCTGACCACGCGGTACCGTTTTTCAGAAAGCCGCAACCACCAGACCGAGCTTGGCCTGCACCTGTATCACCAGAGCTATCTGCTCTCGGACGAGTCGCAGGAACAGGCGCCCGATGCCGAGGGCGACGATTTCGCCTATAGCTCCGTCGCGGTCGGACTGCGGCACAAATGGCGTCCCGAAGGCTGGAACACGCCGCTGGAATTTTCGCTGCTGGCCGGGCGCGGCTGGTACGGGCTGGAAGACTACTCCCGCTACACGCGCACCGCGATCGCCCGCGCCTTCCTGCTGGGCAAAAGCACCGCCCTGCGGCTGGAAGCCGGTGGCGAGCAGTTTCATCGCGTCACCGACGATGCCGAACAACGCTCGTTGCACGCAAGCGCTACCCTGCTGCATGAATTCGACAATGGCGGCGGGATGCGGCTGAATTTCGGCATACGAGACAGCGATTCCGACACCGGCTCGCTCGACTATCGGCGCGTCATGGGCGGGGTCGGCTACACATTGCCCAAGCCCATCGGCTCGGCACGCGTCACACTGGAGGCCGATATCGAGCATCGGCTCTACGAGAATTTCCCGACGGTCGACACCACCGACATCTTCATCATCATGACCGAAAAGGAACGCGAGGACTTGCGCACCTCCGTCGGTGTGCAGCTTTTCTTCGACAAGGTGGAGTATTACGGCTTCTCGCCCACAGTCACTCTGCGCCATTCCGAAACCCGTTCTACGGATGACCGCTATGACACGGTGGAGACGGGGTTGAATTTCGGTTTCCGTTCGAACTTCTGATCGGCCCTCGTCGCGCGAAGTCGCATTCACCTTCGGCCTTCCGGGAGGTACTGTGCGGGCGGAATGAAATCGGGAGAAGTTCGAGATGAAGGTTACCTATCTGCACACGATGGTTCGCGTGAAGGATCTGGAGAAATCCATGGCCTTCTACAAACTGCTGGGACTTGAGGAGACGCGCCGTATCGACAACGAGAACGGTCGTTTTTCGCTGATCTTCCTCGCCCCTCCGGGCCAGCCTGAATGCCCGGTCGAGCTGACCTATAACTGGGATGGAGATGACGCGCTGCCCTCCGACAGCCGGCATTTCGGTCACCTCGCCTATGAGGTCGAGGATATCTACGCGATGTGCCAGCATCTTCAGGATAACGGCGTGGTCATCAACCGCCCGCCGCGCGACGGGCGCATGGCCTTTGTGCGCTCGCCGGACAATATCTCCATCGAACTGCTGCAGGCAGGCGACGCCAAGGCCCCGGCCGAGCCCTGGGCGAGCATGGAGAATACCGGTCACTGGTAAGGCAATCCGGCGGCTGGCCGGGCTGTTTGGCCTGACAGCCCTTCTGTCTGCGTCGCCCGTCGCGGCGCAGACCCCATGCCGTCTTGCCCTGCAATTGGCGCTGGACGTGTCCGGCTCCGTCGATTCCCGCGAGTACCGGCTTCAGCTGGACGGCCTTGCGAGCGCCCTGCTCGACCCGGAGGTACAGGCCGCGCTTCTCACGATGCCCGATGTTCCGGTGGTCCTCAGCGTCTTCGAATGGAGCGGGAAGGACTCGCAACGCGTCCTCTTCGATTGGAGTCCAATCCGGAACAAAGTGGACGTGGCGGCACTGGCTTCTCAGCTTCGTGACACCCAACGCGCCGAGATGTCCGTCAGCACCGGATTGGGTACCGCGATGCTCTTTGCAGGCGCGCGATCCGAAACTGCACCGGCCTGCTTTCGGCAGGTTCTGGATGTGTCGGGAGATGGCAAGAACAATGACGGACCGCGTCCTCAGGATGTCGGCGCGGCATTACCGCCCGGCCTGAATATCAACGCTCTGGTCATCGGTCCGCGCTCGCCCGGTGCCGTCGGCGCCCAGGCGGGCGAGATAAACGAGCTCGTGGGGTATTTCCAGGCTTACGTCCTGCGTGGCCCTGAGGCCTTCGTCGAAATTGCCGTCGGTTACGAAAACTATGCCAAAGCCATGCAGCGTAAATTGCTGAAGGAGTTGCAGGTTCTTACCCTGAGCGACGCACGCTCCGCCTTCCCGGAATAGCCCTGCCGATCCTGCGACCGATCCTTCAACTTCCCCATGAAACCGAAGTCCGCAAGTAGCAAGACCGCGCGCTCATTTCCAGCGAATGCCTTTGAAGAGTGGGAACAGGCTTCCAGATTGCCGCGCCCCTACCAGCCGCGTTCCGTCATGCCGCCGAACTATCCGTCCTTACCGACGCCAGCCATGGCATCGGTTTTGGCGTTGGCGACGGCGTTGGATCAATAGATGTAGCGAATCTGGTCCGTCCAGTAGCGTTCCATCCGACGCAGGGCGGTCGTGATGTCTTCCAGCCCCTCCATGGTGATGATCTCTCGTTCGATCAGGCCTTCGGCATGGCGCTCGAACAGTTCGGTGACGATCCGCCGGATCTCCCGCCCCTTTTCCGTGAGACGGACGCGCACCGCGCGGCGGTCGATCTCGCAACGCTGGTGGTGCATGTAGCCCATCTCCACTAGCTTCTTGAGATTGTAGGACACGTTGGAGCCCTGATAGTAGCCGCGTGTTTTCAACTCGCCGGCTGTCACCTCGTTATCGCCGATATTGAACAGCAGTAGCGCCTGCACCGCGTTGATATCGAGGATTCCGACCCTTTCGAACTCGTCCTTGATCACGTCCAGCAATAGACGGTGTAGGCGTTCCACCAGGGCCAGCGTATCCATGTATCCGGACATGAACCCGTGGCCCCGTCCGGGCAAGACGCTGCTGTGAATGCTCATTCTGGCCTCCGCTTGGCTCTCTCTTTGAGCGAGTCATAGGCGGCAAAGTCCGAACAAGCGGTTAAATCCGCTCAAAAACTCGAAGAATTCGAACGATCACTTCGCGGTGCCTTGCGACTTGGCATGATCGGAAATCCGCTGGAACAGTTCCGTGTACTGCTCCGGCACCGGATCCAGACCGGTGATCCAGCGCAGCAGATCCTGGTCCATTTCGGCCAGAAGCGCTTCGTAGAGGTCAAGCTCGGCATCGTCCATGCCGCTCAGCTTGTCATCCGAGTAGCGCCCAAGAACAAGGTCCATTTCCTTGATTCCGCGCCTCCAGGAACGCATATACAGCCGCTTCACGCGGTTTTCGCGGGTTTCGGTGGTCATTCTTCGGTTGCCTCCAGCAAGGCCGTCCTGAGCCTCTTCTCGACGCGGGCCAGCCGGTCGGCCGCATCATCGACCTCGGCGCGGATCTGGCGCAGCTCCAGCAAAAGCGAGCGCACTTCGGGAACGAGCGTCGCTTCTTCCTCGGCGGGGCCGTCGAGCCCCTCGCCTTCGCCGTTCAGCAGCCACATCAGCGACACGCCCAGCACGCCGGACAGCATCTGAAGCTTGTTGGCTCGCGGCTCGCTGAGATCGTTTTCCCAGGCACGGACGGTTTTCAACTTTACCCCGAGGCGTCGGGCCAAACCGGCCTGATCGAGCCCGAGCGCTTCGCGCGCACCGGCCACACGATCGCCGAAAGTCGCGGTTTCCGCGCCATACCAGTCGGTTTTGTCTTCCATCGGGGTCTCCATGTGGTCGGTTAATCCTTGAATGGGCCCAAGCGCAAGCCTAAGAAGCCCGCGGACCTTTCCCTGAGACAACAAGACCGGAGGCCGTTTATGTCTTTTCTGTCCGCGACCCTCGACCGGGTGAAACCGTCGCCTACCATTGCCGTGTCGACCAAAGCCCGCGAACTCAAGGCCGCCGGCAAGGACGTTATCGGCCTTGGCGCAGGCGAGCCTGACTTCGATACGCCCGACAACATCAAGGCCGCCGCAAAGGCCGCGATCGATGCCGGCGACACCAAGTATACCGCGCCCGACGGCACGCCCGCACTGAAGCAGGCGATCTGCGCCAAGTTCAAGCGCGACAATGGGCTCGACTACACCCCGGCCCAGATTTCCGTCGGCAATGGCGGCAAGCAGATCCTGATCAACGCGCTGATGGCGACCATGAACCCCGGCGACGAAGTGATCATCCCCGCGCCCTACTGGGTGTCCTACCCGGACATGGTGCTGCTGTGCGGCGGCGAGCCGGTGATCGTGGAGGCCAAGGCCGAGACGAATTACAAGCTGACGCCGGAAGCGCTGGAAGCGGCGATCACCGACAAGACCAAGTGGTTCATCTTCAACTCGCCCTCGAACCCAACCGGTGCCGCCTATAGCTGGGATGAGCTGAAGGCGTTGACGGATGTTCTGGTCAAGTACCCGCATGTCTGGGTGATGACCGACGACATGTACGAACACCTCGTCTATGACGATTTCAAGTTCTGCACCCCGGCCGAGGTGGAGCCCGCGCTCTATGACCGCACGCTGACCTGCAACGGTGTCTCCAAGGCCTATGCCATGACCGGCTGGCGCATCGGCTATGCCGGCGGGCCGGAGAAGCTGATCAAGGCGATGGGCAAGATCCAGTCGCAATCGACTTCCAACCCCTGCTCCATCTCGCAGGCCGCCGCGGTCGAGGCGCTGAATGGCACGCAGGACTTCATCCCCGCCAACAACGTCGTTTTCAAGCGCCGCCGTGACATGGTGGTCGAGCTTCTGAACGCCGCCGAGGGGATCACCTGCCCCAAGCCGGAGGGTGCGTTCTACGTCTATCCTTCGATCGAAGGCTGCATCGGCAAAACCACGCCGGCCGGCACGAAGATCGAGAATGACGAGATCTTTGCCACCGCGCTGCTGGAAGAAAAGGGCGTCGCGGTCGTGTTCGGCGCGGCATTCGGGCTGGAGCCCTGCTTCCGCGTCTCCTACGCGACCTCGGACGAGAACCTGAAGCAAGCCTGCAAGCGGATCCAGGAGTTCTGCGCTTCGCTGACCTGAGCTTGCCGTGTTGAACCAGAAAACAGGCCGCGCTTCTTCGGAGGCGCGGTTTTCTCATTTCCTCAGATTGAAACACTGGTCGATCATGGCGGGTTTGCCGGCCGTTTGGGGGGCGCGCGCTTCGCATGCGGGGATATTTCTTGAGAGAGGAAGACGCAGGTCCGTTCTATTTCGAGGACAGGCACTTAACCGCGGCCGCAGCATTTCCCGAGTTCTTTGACAGTTCGCCCTGCCATCAATAGGCTTGCCGGGATTTCAGACAGCCGGTGTGACAGATGACCGAACTCCCAGAATTCTACTTCCGCGTTCGGGAGAACGGCGCGACCGTTTTTCGTGTCGATACCGATAATCGGCAGCGGCGCATCGAGATGGACCAGATAGCTGTGCTGAACATTCGCAATGGCGAGATTCGCGCCCAGGGCCAGCGCGAACTCTTGGACCAGGAGCGTGCCGCCATCGAGAGCTGGATGGAAGAGCGCCGCGCATTGCTGGCGAAGCGGGACATGGATGACATCCACCGTGCGGTGGATTACCTCAACATCACCACGCAATGGGTGCAGTCGAAGGCATCGCCAGAGCAGCTTGAGGAGGTCACCGATCCGCTCCTGATGGCGATGCATGATCTTCGGACGGTGCTTGTTCGCAAGAAAGCCGAGCGGCTGGCAGAAGCGCGCTCGGAACAGTAGCGCCGCGCTACGTCTTTCCCCGGGCCGCAAGCGCCGGCAGGGAACGGAACCAGAAGCGGTACATGAGCAATATTCCGGCGACGATCAGTCCGATGACGAGGCCCGCCCAGATTCCTATTGCACCGAGTTCCATGTGGAAGCCAAAGAAATACCCCGCCCCGAGCCCGATGGGCCAATAGGAGGCCGCGGACATGATAAGCGGCACGCGGGCGTCCTGAATTCCTCGCAGCAGGCCATGCGCCATGACCTGCGCGCCATCGGCAAGTTGAAACAGGGCCGCCATAAGCATCAGCCCCGTTCCCATCGCGAGGATTTCCGGCTTGAGAGGATCCTCTGGGTCAATGAACAGGCTCAGCAGTTGTTCCGGCCAGGTGAGAAAGGCCGCGACCGTCGCGCAGGCAAAGATCATCGACAGGGCGACAGCGACCTTCCCACCGCGCCGCAGATGGTCGAAATCCCTGCGGCCCAAAGCCTTGCCCGCGCGAATGGTGACGGCATTGGAAAGCCCCAGATGCACGAGGAAGGTGGCGGTCGCGCATTGCATGGCGATACCGTGCGCAGCCAGCGGGATCGTGCCCAGCCACCCGACCATGACGGCGGAAAACACGAAGAGACCAACTTCGGTGAGGTTCGTGAGCCCGATCGGCCAGCCGAGGCGGAAAACCTGTGCGAAGGCAGACCAGTCCGGTCGCCAGAAGCGCTGGAACAGTGCATGTTGTGGAAAACTGCGGATGGCATAGATCACCAGCCCCACCAACGAGATGACATGCACTGTCAGCGAGGCGATGGCCGCGCCGCGTATACCCAGCTCCGGAAACCCGAAGGAGCCGAAGATCAGCAGGTAATTCACACCCGCATTGACCACCGCTGCCGCGAGCGTCACCCAAAGCACGACATGCGCCCGCTCCAGCGCCGCGAGGTAGGATTTGAGCACCATGACCCCGAGCGCCGGCAAAACGCCCCACCCCGCGATTTCGAGATATTTCCCGGCATCGGCCGCAAGCTTTGGTTCCTGACCAATGGCCAGCAGAATCGGTTCGGCCAAGAGCAGCGGCGGAAGCGCCAAGAGAACGTAGAGAAGCGAAATCCAGATCCCCATCCGGGTCACCCGACGGATCTGTCTATCCCCGTCGTCGTTCTCGCTGGCCGCCGCCACCATCGGCATCACCGCAAAGGCGAAGCCGGAACCCATGATGAAGATCGTGAAGAACAGCGAGCCGGCCAGCACAACCGCCGCCAGCGCCTCGACATCATACCAGCCAAGCATGATCGTATCGGTCGCCTGGATCGCGAATTGCGCCAGGTGGCCGCCGATCAGCGGAACGCCGAGAGTGAGCAACGCACGCGCGTGCCCGTATGAGGTCATGACTGTGGACATTCCAGCCCCTTAGACCCGGTGGATCAAAACGGCAAGCGCCGGATCTGCACCCGACATTTTCCCGCTCATTGGCCGGACATGGCCTGATGCGGCTCCCGCCCCTCTTCCCCAGACTGGCCATTCCTGTCAAAATGGCCCACAACATCTGGCAGCATACAAACAAGAAGAGCAGCAACATGCCCGACGATCTCCTCTCCGGCGGTCAGCCGAACCAAGCCTATGATGCCTCCTCCATCGAGGTGCTGGAAGGGCTGGAACCGGTGCGCAAACGGCCCGGCATGTATATCGGCGGCACCGACGAGCGGGCGCTGCACCACCTCGTCGCCGAGGTGCTCGACAACTCGATGGACGAGGCCGTTGCCGGCCACGCCAACCGCATCGAGGTTGAGCTGCATTCCGACTACGCCATCACCGTCCGCGACAATGGCCGCGGCATCCCCGTCGATCCACACCCGAAATTCCCCGGAAAATCGGCGCTGGAGGTGATCCTGTGCACGCTGCACGCGGGCGGAAAATTCTCCGGCAAGGCCTACCAGACCTCCGGCGGCCTGCATGGCGTGGGTGCCTCGGTGGTCAACGCGCTCTCCGATTCCATGGTGGTGCAGGTCGCCCGCGACCGGCAACTCTACGAACAGCGTTTCTCGCGCGGCAAGCCGCTCGGGCCGATCGAAATCGTCGGCAAGGCGCCCAACCGGCGCGGCACCACCACCACCTTCCATGCCGACGAAGAGATCTTCGGCAGCCACCGCTTCAAGCCCGCACGGCTCTTCAAATCGATCCGCTCGAAGGCCTACCTCTTCTCCGGCGTGGAGATTCGCTGGAAATCCGAGATCGACGACGGCGAGACCCCGCAGGAGGCCACCTTCCACTTCCCCGGCGGGCTGGCCGATTACCTGCGCGAGACGATGAACGGCTCCACCACCTATTCCGAGCAACCCTTTGCCGGGAAGGTGGACTTCACCTCGAAATTCGGCGAGCCGGGCTCGGTGGAATGGGCGATCAACTGGACGCCCACGCGGGACGGCTTCCTGCAATCCTACTGTAACACCGTGCCCACGCCCGAGGGCGGCACCCATGTCGCCGGCTTCTGGGCGGCGATCCTCAAGGGCATCCGCGCCTACGGGGAACTCAGCAACAACAAGAAGGCGGCGCAGATCACGCGGGAGGATCTCATCTCAGGCGGCTGCGCGCTGGTCTCCTGCTTCATCTCCGAGCCCGCCTTCGTGGGCCAGACCAAGGACCGCCTCTCCACCGAATCCGCCGCGCGGATGACGGAGAACGCGGTGCGGGACCATTTCGACCACTGGCTGACCAGCGACCCGAAATCCGCCGGCGCCATTCTCGATTTCCTCGTGCTGCGGGCCGAGGAACGCGCCAAACGCCGGCAGGAAAAGGAAACCGCGCGAAAATCGGCCACCAAGAAGCTGCGCCTGCCGGGCAAGCTGGTCGATTGCTCGGCCACCAGCCGCGCGGGCACGGAACTGTTTATCGTCGAGGGCGACTCGGCGGGCGGCTCGGCCAAGATGGCGCGCAACCGCAAGACGCAGGCGCTGCTGCCGCTGCGCGGCAAGATCCTCAACGTGCTCGGCGCGGCCTCTTCCAAGCTGGGCAGCAATGCCGAGATCTCGGACCTGTCACAAGCTCTCGGCACCGGCCTCGGAACCCGCTTCGTGCTGGACGACCTGCGCTATGACAAGGTCATCATCATGACCGACGCCGACGTGGACGGCGCCCATATCGCCGCCCTGCTGATGACCTTCTTCTTCAGCCAGATGCGCCCGATGATCGACGCGGGCCACCTCTACCTCGCCTGCCCGCCGCTCTATCGCCTGACGCAGGGCGCCAAGCGCGTCTACTGCCTCGACGAAGCGGAGCGCGATGCGTGGATGGAAAAGGGACTCGGCGGCAAGGGCAAGATCGACGTGAGCCGCTTCAAGGGCCTGGGCGAGATGGACGCCAAGGACCTCAAGGACACCACCATGAACCCGGCCAGCCGCAAGCTCATCCGGGTGAGCATCGACGAGGACGAACCGGGCGAAACCGGGGACCTCGTGGAGCGGCTGATGGGCAAGAAGCCGGAACTGCGCTTCCAGTATATCCAGGAGAATGCGCGGTTCGTGGAGGAGTTGGATGTTTAATGGACTTAGAAACGATCCTCGGCTCAAAGGCCCTAACAGCAGTTTCTGTCAACGGGTTGCTGGTGCCCGTAGACTCGTTGTCCAAGACTTTAAGAAGCTTTTCTGAACCAGTTCTTTTCTATTGCAAGGATTTCGGCGAACATGGCCTCAGTAAAAGCGGGTCGCTATTCAAGACAAAGTTTCGCGGGCGTTATTTCGGAATTATCTCTGCCCATCAAATCCAAAAAAGCAGCTATTCATATCAAGAACTCGTTCTTTCAACGGACGACAAGGGAAATTTCGTAACTTCTTCGATGGCGTCCTTTCCCCTTGAAGATGTCGACCGTTCGGGCGATTTTGACTGTTTGGCGTTTGATTTCACTGAACCGGTAAACGCAGGTGTCCTGCCAACGACAGGCTGGTTCAATCTTTCTAAAGATTGGGATGTCGGCTGGCCCCCGAAACCTGATCTTGTTGTTGCCATTGGGTATCCTTCTCATAGAAATAACATTGACTACGAAAAAATGCATTATCCAGCCGGCCCAAACGCCGTTTGGGGTGACGCAACCAAACCAAATATCAGTGGAAGACTGGCGTTTAAGCCAGATCCACCGCTTGACTACAATCCAGAAGGCATGAGCGGCAGTCCCGTGTTTGCTATTTCTGTGAACGGCATGGAAACAAAACTGTTTTTTGCCGGAATTGTTACGGAGGCGGGAAGCTACATGTTTCACTTCTTTCCATTCTTCCGAATTAGGAAACTACTCTCAAACTTGATGGAAGACAGCGCAATCTGAAGGGGTTCCACCGCACTACTCCCAACACCGGTACAATGCGCAAAGGGAGCGCCCGACCCCGGGTGTGCGCTTTGCAACGCCGGTTTAACGCGATTTATCCCAAAGCCCCGGGCGACATCTCAACACAACACCACATCGCCAATGCGCCCTCCCCGGGGGGAGGGTCGGGCGTTCGAGGGGCTTACGCGGCCGCACTGCGGCCACGGTCCCCTCTCACTCCGGGCTGGACGCCCGAACCAATGGGTGCGCAGCGAGGTGCCCTAAACAGCTGCCGTCAGAGCGCCTCAGTCCGGTAGAGCTGCACCTTCAGCCCGCCATGCGCCACCGGCGCGCCCGTGGGCAGGAAGGGCAGCCCGGTCGCCTTGGCCAACCCGCCATCCGAGGTGATGATCCCCACGCGCCAGCCGTGGAAACGCTCCTTCAGCACCTGTCCGAGCGCGTTATGCAGCGCAAAGAGCGGCTTCTTGTTGCCAATCCGCGCGCCATAGGGCGGGTTGATCATCACCAGCCCCGGCGGTCCGTCGGGGCGTTGCAAGTCCGCCACCGCACCGCGCGTGAAGCTGCACCAATCGGTCACCCCTGCCCGCTCCGCATTGGCCTGAGCACCGCGAATGGCGCCGTCATCCCGGTCCGAGCCATAGAAGCGCGCCTCGGGCACCACCGGCTGCACGCCCGCGCGCAGCCCCTCCCACGCGGCGGGATCGAAGCCCGGCAGTTCCTCGAAGGAAAAACGTCGCGTGCGGCCCGGGGCCAGCCCGGCGGCGATCTCGGCGGCCTCGATCACGAAGGTGCCGGAGCCGCACATCGGGTCCAGCACCGGCTCGGAGCCATGATACCCGCATTGGCGCAGGAACATCGCCGCCATCGTCTCGCGCATCGGCGCCTTGCCGACGAATTCCTTGTGCCCGCGCTTGTGCAGCGATGGGCCCGTGCTATCGACCGAGACCGTCACGAGGTTGTCGTCGATCCGCACCAGCAGGCGCAGCGGCGCCTCGGCCGAGACCTCGGCCCCCGCCTCCTCGACCAGCGCCCGCTCGATCCTCTGCGCGGCGGCGCCTGCGTGGTAGATCTTGGATTTCTTCGTCGTCACCTCGACCTTGACCGCCTGCCCGCGCCGTATCACCTGCGCCCAGTCGAATTTCCGCGAACGCTTGTCGAGCTGCGCGAGGTGGAAGGCGCGGAACGATCCGATCCGGGCCAGCACCCGCGTCGCGCCCCGCAAGACCAGGTTCGCCCGCCAGACATCCGGCCAGCCGCCGGTAAAGGCCACGCCGCCATCGGTGACCGCCGCCCCGGCAAAGCCGCATTCCCGCGCCTCCTCGCAGAGCACGGTTTCCAGCCCCGGCGTCGCCACGAGGTAGATTTCAAATGTCTCGTTATCCATTGGACCGTCTTAGACGGAAGCCGCGCCCGCTACGACAGGAAAAGGGCCGCCGGAGACCGACGGCCCTTCCTGCATTTCGGTTTCGATGGTTCAGAAGCGGAAATTCCAGAGCAGCATCGGGCCGCTTTGGTAGTAGTTGGTGACCATGTCGTCATCCGGAAGTTCCCACTCCATGTGGCGATAGCCGAAAACGATATCGTTGCGCCCGAACCGGTAGCCGACCCCGAGCCCGGCCTGCCATGTCAGGTCCGACTGGCCGGCGCCGACATCCAGAACCCAGGGCATGAACCAGTTCTCGTTGAAGCGCGCCTCGCCCTGCAGGCCGACCACGGCATCCCAGTAGTCATCGTCGCTTTCGAGCGACAGTTTCTGGTTCGCAACCTTCAGCTGGATTGTGGAGTCCAGCCTGAGGTAACGGGCGCCGCCCGTCACATACATCGTGTAGTTTGGCTCGTTGATCACCCGGTAGCCACCACCAAAGGACACCACCGTCGACTTTACCTCGGTGTCGAGATCGACGTCGATATCGACACCGATGGAGGTGTTGATGGTCGCGTCGTCCTTGTAGCCGAGAGCGGCATATCCCAACTCGCCATAGCTCATCCAGTTGCCGTTATAGGCCTTCAACCCGCCCATCAGGGCAAAGTTCAGGTTCTCAACAAGGGTGTCGAACCCGATATCGAAATCGTTGCCATTGGCGACACCGCCCACTTCCGTGCCCCAGATGTAAAGCTGCAACTGATAGGTCCAGCCACTATCGGCCGTCCCGCCATAGCCGGCCGCCTCCACCGGGGCCATGTCCTGGGCCGCGGCAAGGCTGGACATTGTAAGAAAGCCACCCACGGCGACAGCGCTCGATAAACGTCTCATATCAATCCCTTCCCTCTCGGCGGCGCAGGAGCCGTTCCTGACCATCCTCTCGGTTGCCATTATAGCGCAAAGCCAGAAAACCTCGAAACCAAACATTGGGGACAAAAAGAAGCTGCGCAGGTGGATTTCGGCACTGCTTCACGCGCGCACCGCTCCTCCCAGATGTCGCGCGTCTGTTGCCCGACGCCCTCAAAATGTCGCCGTGAAGGGGCGTTGCGGGCGCCCGCCGTCCCTCATAGGGTGCGCGCAAACATTTAGGAGATTTCCCGATGTCTCTCGACGATCCCAGAACGATCCATCTCGCCGACTACACGCCTTTCACCCATGTCGTGGAGCAGGTCCAGCTGACCTTCCAGCTGGCGCCAGAGGCGACGCGGGTGATTTCCAGAATCTCCTTCGCGCCAAATCCAGACAGCAAGGGCGGCGCCTTCTTCCTGCATGGCGAGCAGCTCAAGCTGATCCACGCCCGGATCGACGGCAAGGACGTGACCCCGGTCGCAACCGAAGGCGGTATCACCTGCGAAGTCCCCGATGGCCCGTTCACCTGGGAAGCCGAGGTCGAGATCAGCCCGCAGACGAACACTGCCCTGGAAGGTCTTTACATGTCGAACGGCATGTATTGCACCCAGTGCGAGGCCGAAGGCTTTCGCAAGATCACCTACTACCCTGACCGCCCCGACGTGATGGCCCCCTTCGATGTGCGCATCGAAGGCGCGCTTCCGGTGCTGCTGTCCAATGGCAACCCGGTGGCCAAGGGCGATGGCTGGGCCGAATGGTCGGACCCCTGGCCCAAGCCCGCCTATCTCTTCGCGTTGGTGGCGGGCGATCTGGTCAACCACCCGGATCGCTTCACCACCCGCTCCGGCCGCGATGTCGAGCTGAATATCTGGGTTCGTAAACCCGATCTCAAGAAATGCGCCTTTGGCATGGACGCGCTCAAGCGTTCGATGAAATGGGACGAGGAGGTCTATGGCCGGGAATACGATCTCGACGTGTTCAACATCGTCGCCGTGGACGATTTCAACATGGGAGCGATGGAGAACAAGGGGTTGAACATCTTCAACTCCTCCGCCGTGCTGGCATCGCCCGAGACGGCAACGGACGCCAATTTCGAGCGCATCGAGAGCATTATCGCGCATGAGTATTTCCACAACTGGACCGGCAACCGCATTACCTGCCGCGACTGGTTCCAGCTCTGTCTGAAGGAGGGGCTGACCGTCTTCCGCGACCAGCAATTCTCCGGCGACGAGCGCTCCCACGCGGTGCAGCGCATCAACGATGTTCTGGCCCTGCGCGCCCGCCAGTTCCGTGAGGATAACGGCCCGCTTGCCCACCCGGTGCGCCCCGAGAGCTTCGTCGAGATCAACAATTTCTATACCGCGACCGTCTATGAAAAAGGCGCCGAGGTGATCGGCATGCTCAAGCGCCTTGTCGGCGACGAGGGGTATTCCAAGGCGCTGGATCTCTATTTCACCCGCCACGACGGCGACGCCGCCACGATCGAGGATTGGCTGAAGGTCTTCGAGGACGCCACCGGCCGCGACCTGTCGCAATTCAAGCGCTGGTACAGCCAGGCCGGCACACCGCGCATCGCCGTGCAGGAGAGCTTCGAGAACGGCACCTACACACTCACTCTGTCGCAAACGACGCCCCCCACGCCAGGTCAGCCCTACAAGGAACCGCTCGTGATCCCGGTCGCCGTCGGGCTGCTTTCGCCCAATGGCGACGAGGTGGTGCCGACGCGGGTTCTGGAACTGACAGAACCCGAACAGAGTTTTACTTTTGACGGGCTCTCCGCGAAACCTGTCGCCTCGATCCTGCGCGGTTTTTCCGCCCCCGTGGTGCTGCAGCGCGAGCAGAGCGCCGGCGAACGTGCCTTCCTGCTCGCCCATGACACCGACCCCTTCAACAAGTGGGAAGCGGGCCGGACGCTGGCCAAGGACGTGCTGGTCCGAATGATCACCGAAGGCGCCGCCCCCGACCCGGCGCTGCTCTCGGCGCTGGAGAACGTGGCCCGCGACGAGACGTTGGACCCGGCCTTCCGCGCTCTCGCCCTCGGACTGCCCGGGCAGGACGACCTCGCCCAGACGCTCTTTCAGTCGGGGCGGACCCCAGACCCGCTCGCAATCCACGACGCGGTCCAGCAGCTGCGCGAGGCAATCGCCCAACGGCTCGGCTCCACCCTGTCCGATCTCTATGACGACATGGCCGTGCACGGCCCCTACCGCCCCGATGCAAGCGATGCCGGCCAACGCGCCCTGCGCCAGTCCGCACTTGGCTTCCTGAGCCTGTTGGACGGCGGCGCCCGCGCCCAGTCCCAGTATGAAACCGCCGACAACATGACCGAGCAGCTTGGCGCTTTGGCCTGCCTGCTCGACATCGGCAAGGCCGAGGCTGCGCTCGCCGCCTTCCGCCGCCAATGGCAGAAGGACCGGCTGGTCATGGACAAATGGTTCGGCCTCCAATCCAGCCTTGCCGCTCCGGCCAAGGCCGCCGACGTGGTCCGCCATCTGACCGAGGACAAGGATTTCGACTGGAAGAACCCCAACCGTTTCCGCTCGGTCATGGGCGGGCTGGCCATGAACGCGGCCGGCTTCCACGACCCGTCGGGCGCGAGCTACGCGCTGCTGACCGACTGGCTGATCCGCCTGGACCCGGTCAACCCGCAGACCACGGCGCGCATGCTGACCGCGTTCGAGACCTGGAAGCGCTATGATGCGGACCGTCAGGGGCTCATCCGAGAGAACCTGGAACGGCTGGCAGCCACGCGGGAACTGAGTCGTGACAGCTCGGAAATGGTTGGTCGCATCCTCGGGGCCTGACGCCCGGAAGAGGCGATCATATCGAGTAAAAACGGTTGTTTACCGCGCATCAAGCGGAGAATCGCGTATCGCATTTACGCAGGAATCCCACGGGGAGCGCTTGAAAAAGCGCAAGGCGCAGCGCCCCCCGCCCCTGCCCATCTGCAAAATGACCGAAAAAAGGGCGTTCTTCGGCTGCAAGGCATCCGTTCCGGGTGACGGGTCGTCATCAAGGTGCTAAATTGCGGTCGTAGCGTTGTGGGAATGCGCAATGGCTGGGTGCGGAACGTACCGTCTATTGAATGTATTTTCCGTTATCCCACAGATTTGCTGAGGTAAGGCATGCGAGATAGAATTGATCCCATGATCGAAGAAAGGGCTGCCTGGCTCTTCAAGGACAATTTCGTCAGCCGAAATGCCCATCGCCTGTTGAACAAGATGCTCGGATATGACCGGACCATCGAGCTGAGTTCCGAACTCCGCGACGAGCCGAATGACGTCATCATGCGCCGCATGGCCGATCTGATCGCGAAGGACGTTCAGGTCAGTGGTCTTGAGAACGTGCCGGTCGATGGGCCGGCGTTGATCGTTGCCAACCACCCGACGGGAATCGGCGACGGAATCATCCTGTGGGACGCGATCACCCGGCGCCGTCAGGATCCCTTCATCTACGCCAATTCCGACATCCTGCGGTTCATGCCGCAGATGAGCACCATGATCTGCCCGGTCGAATGGCGGCTGGAGAAACGTAGCCACGCCAAGACGCGCGAAACCATGGCCTATACCCGCAAGGCGATCGAACAAGGCCGAATCGGCGTGATCTTCCCCTCCGGCCGGCTGGCAAAGCGCCGCTGGCTCAAACTGCATGAGCGCGAGTGGATGGCCTCGGCGGCGATGATCGCCCGCAAATGGGATCTGGACGTGATCCCGGTGAACATGCGCGCGCGCAACTCGGCGCTCTTCTACCTGTTCGACATGATCCACCCGAGCCTGCGCGACATTACGCTCTTCCACGAGACGCTGAACAAGGACAGCCAGCCCTTCCGGCTGACCTTCGGGCGTCCGATCCCAGCCAAGTCACTCTCGACGAACTCCAACGAGGCCATCGAGGAACTCAAGGCAGCAACCCTCAAGCTCGGCGGCCGGCACGCGCCGACTGTCTCGCTGGCCGAAATGACCCGCCGCCCTCGCTGGGTCCGCTCGACGCAGTCGGCCTGACGTCTCGGGACGGCAACCGGCCGACCGAGTGGATCGCTCACAAGCCGCGCGTGTCGGCACCGATATTTCGAGAACCGCACCCAAATGACGCGGTCTCGGATCCGTCGGATGCGACCATTCTTGATCCCCTCCGAGCAGGTAGCCGTTGTTGACGGGGCGCCTCGCGCACCCGCGTCTTTGGAACGCTGCTCTCGGATGGTTACTCTGTCCGAAAAACGCCGGACTTGGCGAGAACTGTCCGGCCCGTCGCTATCCGATCATGGTCCCGCCCGCGATCCAGCCCCCCCAGACGAGAAGCACTGTTCCTGAAACGAAATCCAGCCAGCGCAGGGCGGCAGGCTTCATCCGATTTCCGACGAAGAGCGCAAGTTGTACCAGCAGCAGCCACCAGAGCGCCGATCCAGCGAAGACCCCGATGACCAGCCAATAGGGCGCGGCCGGATTGCCCGAGGCTGCCGAGCCAAGCGCGGCCACCATGCCGATAAAGGCCAGGATTGTCATCGGGTTGGAAAGCGTAAGGAAGAATGTTGTCGTCCACGCAGTCGCCACCCCCCGATAGGGGCGTACGCCACTGGCCGGTTGAGTTTCCGGCATATCTGGCGTGACGAAGAACCTCTTTAGCGACATGGCTCCGAGAAGAGCCACCAACACCCCACCCGCTACGGCCAGCGGCGCGGCATAGGAGACCAGCACGCCCGTCGCCGCGAAGCCCGCTGCCACCATCAGCCCATAGCTTCCATCCGCGGTTGCGGCCCCGAGTCCGGTCGCCAGCCCCGCCGCGCGCCCATCGATGAGCGTCCGCCGGATACAAAGCAGCCCGATCGGACCGACCGGGGCGGCAATGGCGAAACCGATCCCGATTCCCTTGAGCAGAACCTCAAGCATCGTCCCCGCCAATGTCCAGACCGGCGATCGGCATGGCCGTCGTCTCCTTCAGGGCTTCCAGCGACAGCAGGGTTTCCGTCCGGCGCACGGCTGGCAATGGTTTCAACACCTCCTGCAGAAAGGCTTGCAGCGACCGGCTGTCCCGCACCCGAATCTTCATCAAGTAGGAGTGCGCACCACTCACATGGTGCAGTTCCATCACCTCCGGTCGCGCGACAAGCGCAGCGCAGGCTTCCGGCTCACCCTCGTAATCCATATCGATGAACACAAGCGCGCAAAGCCCCGCCCCGACCGCATCCGGCTCCAGACGCGCCTGCCACCCGATCACCACGCCTTGCGACACCAACCGGCGCACCCGCTCATGTGCAGAGGAAACCGACAGGCCAACCGCTTCGGCCAGTTCCGCGCTGGAAGCACGGGCGTTTCCCTGCAAAAGGCCGCAAATTTTTCGGTCAATGTCATCCATGACCGGATATTTGCCGGAATGCAAAACCACTTTCAAGCAAATTAATGCCCGTGAGGAATGCCGTCGAATATACAACTCGCAAACAACAAAACGGCCGGAAATTTTCCGGCCGCTTGCGCACTGCTCTGGGCAATGGAGAAAAACTCAGCCCTTTGTCATACCCTTCAGGAGAGCCGCAGGCCCCTTGGCCTCGGCCTTTCCCTGGCAGAAAGGCTGCGACCGCGTCCACGCGATCATGTCCGAGCGTTTCTTGGCGGAATGGAACGGCCCCCAATCGGCCGCCACGCCGCGCATCCCTTCGCTCACCACGCCATCGCGCGACACCGTCGAAGACATGATCCGGATGGCACAGCTGACATTGCTCGCCCCGTTCTTGAGCGCCTCACCGCTGCGTGCCGCGCAATTGTAACCGCGCGCCGTTTGCGGCGAGATCTGAACAAGACCGAACCAGGCCCCGCCACCGCCAACGGCCTTTGGATTCCAGGTGCTTTCATGCTTGGCCAGTGCCGAGATCAGCCCGACCCAGAACGCTTCCCGCTCCTCCTGGCTGCCATTGACATAGCCGGGGCACCATTTCTCGATATCGCGTGGAACCATGTGGGGCAGAACCGCCCCATGCGTGCGCAGCGCTGACACCGCAGTCGCCGTCCACGCATCCGAATTCGGCTGGTGATCCCAACGCATCGCGTAGTCAAGCTCGGGCGTCTTGGTCGAAGCCCTCGCCGTTGGCTCGCCATCGGGCCCAAGCGCCTGTTGAACATCGGCACAAGCCGCAAGGGTCAGCGCCCCAACCAGGACAGAAGCCTTGGCAATGCGCGCAATCAGATTGGACATCTGTAACTCTCGTTAACCGCCTCAAACCGCAAGGCAGCTTCTCATACCCGAATTCGCGTTCTGCGGCAAAGGTGACGAAAATACATCGGCGATTTCCCGCAAACCCGGGACCGGCCGGCCAATCCTCCCTGCTTCGAAACGCCCGCCCAGGCGGCATCGTCGGCTTCAGGCGCGCGGGAATGGCGATGGATCGCGCCAGACGACTTGCCCCTTACCCCGCGCTGTTCTAAGACCGCTGCGATCAGCCAAAGGGACCTGCGCAATGCTCGACCTCACCTATGAAGCCCCGAAACCAAAGGTCATTTCCGGTGCCAAGGAAGACTGGGAACTGGTGATCGGCATGGAAGTCCATGCCCAGGTCGCCTCCCGGGCCAAGCTGTTTTCGGGCGCCTCGACCACCTTTGGTGCCGAGCCGAACTCCAACGTTGCCTTCATCGATGCCGGCATGCCGGGCATGCTGCCGGTGATCAACGAGTTCTGCGTCGAGCAGGCGGTACGCACCGGGCTTGGCCTCAAGGCCGAAATCAACCTGTTCTCCGCCTTCGACCGCAAGAACTATTTCTACCCGGACCTGCCGCAGGGCTACCAGATCTCGCAGCTCTACCACCCGATCGTGGGCGAGGGCGAAGTGCTCGTTGATATGGGTCCCGGCATTGCCCGCAAGGTGCGCATCGAGCGCATCCATATCGAGCAGGATGCAGGCAAGTCGATTCACGACATGGATCCGCACATGTCCTTCGTCGATCTCAACCGCACCGGCGTGGCGCTGATGGAGATCGTCTCGCGCCCCGACATCCGCGGACCGGAAGAAGCGGCGGCCTATGTCGTCAAGCTGCGCCAGATCCTGCGCTATCTCGGCACCTGCGATGGCAACATGCAGAACGGCAACCTGCGGGCCGATGTGAACGTCTCCGTCTGCCGTCCGGGCCAGTACGAGAAGTACCAGGAAACGCAGGACTTCTCGCATCTCGGCACACGCTGCGAGATCAAGAACATGAACTCCATGCGCTTCATCCAGGCCGCCATCGACTACGAGGCGCGTCGCCAGATCGCGATCCTAGAAGATGGCGGATCCATCGATCAGGAAACCCGCCTCTACGATCCGGACAAGAACGAGACCCGCTCGATGCGGAGCAAGGAAGAGGCGCATGATTACCGCTACTTCCCCTGCCCCGACCTGCTGCCGCTAGAGATCGAACAGGACTGGGTCGACGGCATCGCCGAAACGCTGCCCGAACTGCCCGATGAGAAGAAGGCCCGCTTCGTGACCGATTTCGGTATGACCGAATATGACGCCTCGGTGCTGACCGCCGAGGCCGAAGCGGCGTCCTATTTCGAGGAGGTCGCCACTGGGCGCGACGGCAAGCTCGCCGCCAACTGGGTGATCAACGAGCTTTTCGGCCGGTTGAAGAAAGACGATGCCGATATTGCCGAAAGCCCGGTCTCCGCGGCCCAACTCGGCGGCATCATTGATCTGATCTCCAAGGGCGACATTTCCGGCAAGATCGCCAAGGACCTGTTCGAGATCGTATACACCGAAGGCGGCGAGCCGGCCGAGATCGTGGAGAGCCGCGGTATGAAGCAGGTGACCGATACCGGCGCCATCGAGAAGGTCGTGGACGAGATCATCGAGGCCAACCCGGCTCAGGTCGAGAAAGCCAGGGTGAACCCGAAGCTCGCCGGCTGGTTCGTCGGCCAGGTGATGAAGGCCACGGGTGGCAAGGCCAATCCGAAGGCCGTGAACGAGATCGTGGCCAGGAAACTCGGCTAAACCGGGCTGCGCAGGCAGCAAAGGACAGAGTTTGCAGGCCCCAGCCACTTGCCTATAAGGGGCCGCGTCGCAAGCGGTGCAGATTGGGAAGACAATGGCGGTATACGAATACAAGGTGGTGCCTGCACCGGAAAAAGGGCTCAAAGGCAAGGGCGTGAAGGGCCCGCGAGAGCGGTTTGCCAACGCGTTGCAGAGCGTCATGAACGAACTCGGCGCCGAGGGCTGGGAATATCTGCGCGCCGATACGCTGCCCTGCGAGGAGCGCTCCGGGCTGACCGGCTCGACCACTACCTATCAGAACATGCTGGTCTTCCGCCGCGTGGTCGCTGCCTCCGAGGCCCCGCAACCCAAGGCACTCCCGGCGCCCGAGGCCACTCCAGCGGCCGAAACGGCTGCCGAGGCGGCCCCGTCCAGGGCCTCCGAGAAAGCCGTCCCGTCGATCGTCCCCGAGCGCGGCGCGGCCGCAACGGATCAGGCGGCAGCCGCTGCAGCCGCCGCCGCCCTGACCGCTTACCGCGAATCGACCTCGGGCGCGCCCAAGCTCGGCCCGGCCACGGGCCGCGGGCAAAAGTCAGACTGATTTCCGAACGCCCACTGTCAGGGCGCCAGATCCAGGGAAAGCGCGTGGATCCGGCCTACAAGCTCGGCCCCAAGCGCGGAATGCACAGCCCTGTGCCGCGCAATGCGGCTCATATCAGCAAAAGCGGGCGTGCGTAGCCGCACGTGGAAGTGGCTTTCCCCTTCCTCGCGGTAACCGGCATGGCCGCGATGTTTCTCGCTTTCGTCGATCACCTCGATCTCGCTCGGCGAGAAGGCCTCGGTAAGTTTCTGCTCGATTTCTGCGGCAACGCTCATTTTTTGCCTGACCCCCTGTTCTAATCCCCGTCCGACAGATTAAACTCCTGCGTCCGAGTCGGAAAGAACTCAGAATCGAGCGCAGCAGTTTCGAGAAAGGATACCGTTCCATGGCAAAGTCCGATCCCTTCGGTTTCGATATCCGCGTAAAAAGCGACAAGAAAAAGCGCTCGCGCGGCAAGAGAGGCATGTCCGGTGCAATCGAAACCTCGCAACGGGTTTGCGATCATCCGGGATGCGAAGAATCGGGCAAGTACCGCGCGCCCAAATCGCCCGACTCGCTCGACGACTTTTTCTGGTTCTGCAAGGATCACGTCCGCGAGTACAACCTGAAGTGGAATTTCTTCGACGGCACGAGCGAGGAGGACATGCAGGCCCAGGTCGACAAGGACCGGGTCTGGGAACGCGAGACCAAGCCTTTCCGCCAAACCGCGGAGGAACGCGCCTGGGCCCGGCTCGGCATTGACGACGCCCACCAGGTGCTGGGCGAGAATGCCACCCGCAACCCCGGCAAGGGCTCCGGTGGCGGGCGGCGCCTGCCGCCGACCGAGCGCAAGGCGCTGGAAATCCTCGAGGCCAAGGATCACTGGACCAAGGCCGAAGTGCGCAAGGCCTACAAGAGCCTGATCAAGATTCTGCACCCCGACATGAATGGCGGCGACCGCTCGGACGAGGACCGCCTGCAGGAGGTCGTCTGGGCTTGGGACCAGATCAAGGAAAGCCGGAACTTCAAATAAGGATTTCGCCGCCACACCATCTCTGGCGCGCCGGCGTGCGAATGGGCCGCCCGCCCAACTAGCTGCGAGCGCGCCCTGCGCGAATATGGGTCAGCACGATCAGCCCGCACCAGACCACGGCCACGAGTGGCTGTCCGGCCATCGCAAAGACCGGAATTAGAAGCCCCGCCAGAACCGAGATCAGGTCTGCCAGCTGGAAACCGTCGGCGACCAGTTCCGGCAGTCTCCCGAAGCCAGCCCCCACGAGGCAGGCCAGCAAGGTCGTCACGACGCCGCCTACTCCCGCAAGCGCCCAGCCGAGTACCCCTCCGCGCCCAAACAGCCCGGCCAGCAGCCAGCCCGCCAGCGCACCACCGAGCCCCATGGACAGCAGGTAGAGAAGCACCGTCATCCAGGGAAGGTCGGCCCATTCCAGCTCGGTGAAATTCTGCACATCCTCCCGCAGCAGGAAGAACAGGAACATCGCACTGGTCGGGGCCATCATCAGCGCCACCACTCGGCGCGGCGTGGCGGCCCTGACTTCGCTTGAACTATCGGTCATCCTGTTGGCTCCTCACGCATCCTCTGTGCGCCAATTTGCCGGGGATGCGGACCAATTCATAGCCCCCAAGAGCAGTACAGCCCCTCAAAGCTCCGCCCCCTTGCAGGCCCGCCGCCCTTCCGGGCCGCCCCCCCTTGCACGCCCGCACGGAATGGTGCATCCCCGACTGCGTCGTCGTTCGCGGCGGCGACCCTTTATTTCGAGGATCTGGATCATGGCAGCCACCGCAATCGACCCGAGTACACGCCCCACCGAGGAGATTTCCGTCCGCGATGTCTTTGGCATTGACACAAATATGGTGGTGAAGGGTTTTGCAGAGCGCGGCGACCGGGTGCCGGAGGTCGATGCGACCTACAAGTTCGACCCGGACACGACGCTCGCGATCCTCGCCGGTTTCAGCCATAACCGCCGCGTCATGATCCAAGGCTATCACGGCACCGGCAAATCGACCCATATCGAACAGGTCGCTGCGCGCCTCAACTGGCAGACCGCGCGGGTGAACCTCGACAGCCACATCTCGCGGATCGACCTGATCGGCAAGGACGCGATCAAGCTGCGCGACGGCAAGCAGGTAACCGAGTTCCACGAGGGAATCCTGCCCTGGGCGCTGCGCAACCCCGTCGCCATCGTCTTTGACGAATACGATGCCGGCCGAGCCGACGTGATGTTCGTCATTCAGCGAGTGCTGGAGCATGACGGCAAGCTGACGCTGCTCGACCAGAACGAGATCATCACGCCGCATCCGAGCTTCCGCCTGTTTGCAACCGCGAATACGGTTGGCCTGGGCGACACGACCGGTCTCTATCACGGCACCCAGCAGATCAACCAGGCGCAGATGGACCGCTGGTCGCTCGTCGCCACGCTGAACTATCTCAGCCACGACGCGGAAACGCAGATCGTCCTGTCGAAAGCGCCGACTTACAACACGGACAAGGGCCGCAAGACGGTCAGCCAGATGGTGACGGTGGCGGATCTTTCGCGCACGGCCTTCATGAATGGCGAGTTGTCCACCGTCATGAGCCCGCGCACGGTGATCAACTGGGCCCAGAACGCGCTGATCTTCCGCTCCGTGGGCTATGCCTTCCGGCTGACCTTCCTCAACAAATGCGACGAGCTGGAGCGGCAGACTGTGGCCGAGTTCTACCAGCGCTGCTTTGACGAGGAACTTCCCGAGAGTGCCGTCAGCACCGCGCTGGTCTGACATCGCCGCCTTACAGGCCTGATGCTTCCGAACCCGCCCGGCGCAAGCCGTGGCGGGTCTCGCTTGGGTAATTCTGGCGTCCCCAAAGGCTGGGTCCGTCCAGATACGCGCGGCGGTCGGGGGCGATATCCCCCCGCGCCCCTTGAGCCCCCCCGGGATATTTCCGGAACGAAGATGTTTTGCATGCCAATTGCAGTCGTCGATCAGCGCGACAAGGCAGTCTCGGATACGCCATCATTTCCCGTCGGAGAAAGGTCGGGAAGGATCTTTCACGCTGTCCAAGAACGCGCGTCGAAAACGCGGCCGGTTCCGAACACCGGATCCACAGCGCCTCGTGGCGCAGTCGCTATCAAACGCGCTCTACCGCCACGTCCGGATTGCTGGTGTGAAAGGCGATGAGATCCTTGAGCGGCTCCATTCCCTCGATGGGGCTTTGGTAGGACCAGGCGGCGTTGCTTAGCGTCTGGTTCTTGGTCTGGATGGAGAAGTAGTGCGCATCACCCATATGGGGGCAATGGCCGCTCTGCTCGGACGCATCGAGGAAGGCCATCGCGATATCCTCTCGCGGGAAATAGATCACCGGCGCCTGTTCGCCATCGGTCAACTCCAGCGCATTGCGGCTTTCGGCCAGAACGGCTCCGCCGGCACGGACAACCCATGTTCCATCGGCCTTGCGGATCTTGATATGGTCTACCATGTCGGTTCCTTCGAATTCCTGCCATCCATCTATGGGAGGGCATTTTGACATTCGCATGAATGCCTAATGTTAGCGTGCGACACTACAGGGGAGAGGTCACCGCGTCCAGCCAGTTCGCGGCGTCACCATCCAGCAGCGGACCGATCCGCTGGCGGCACCCGGCGTGATAGGCATCCAGCCAGGCGCGTTCCCCTGCGCCGAGCATGTCGACCGCGATCATCCGGCGGTCGATGGGCACCCAGGTCAACGTTCCGAAGGCCAGCATGGCACGATCATCGGCATCGGGCAGCGGTGGCGCGGGCAGGACATGGAGGAGGTTCTCGATACGGATGCCAAATGCGCCTTCGCGGTAGTACCCCGGCTCGTTCGACAGGATCATGCCGTCCTGCAAGGCGACATCCGAGACGCGCGAGAGCCGTTGCGGCCCCTCGTGGACCGACAGATAGGCGCCGACGCCATGTCCGGTGCCGTGGTCGTAATCCAGCCCTGCCCGCCAAAGCGGCGCGCGGGCCAGCGCATCCAGGTCGCGCCCGGCCAGCCCCTCAGGCCAGCGTTGCATCGAAATGGCGATCATCCCTTGCAGGACCCGCGTGAAGCAGGTGCGCTCCAACTCTCCCACTGGCCCCGTGGCGACGGTGCGGGTGATGTCTGTCGTCCCATCGGCATATTGCCCGCCCGAGTCCACCAGCAGGACCTCTCCCGGGGTGATCGCTCGGTTGCTCTGCTCGCTCACACGATAATGCACGATGGCCCCGTGTGGCCCAGAGCCGCAAATCGTCTCGAAGCTGATATCGCGCAGCAGCGGATCCTTGCGCCGTTCCTGCTCAAGGCGGCGGACAACGTCGATCTCGGTCAGCGTCCCTTTGGGCGCCTCCTGTTCGAGCCAGCACAGGAACCGGCACATCGCAGCGCCGTCGCGCAAATGCGCGGCCGCCATGCCAGACAGCTCCGCGGCGTTCTTGCGCGCCTTGGGAAGGGTGCATGGGTCCGGAGCCGGGACAATCTCGGCCTCCTTCAGCGAATCCGCTACCCGGACCGGCGCACTTGCCGGGTCGATCTGGACCGTCCCAAGGAGCGCTTGCAGGGCCGCCTCGAATTCGTCCGCTCCGTGGCAATGAACCTCCGGGCCGAGATGTTCCCGAACGGCTTCGGTCACCTTCGCGGCGGCGCAGTACAACTCCACGACGCCTGATTGGTGCAGAATGGCAAAAGCATGCGGAACCGGGTTCCGTACGATGTCGCTCCCACGGATATTGAGCAACCAGGCAATACTGTCAGGCAGGGTCAGAACGGCCGATTGGACGCCCGCCTCCGCCAGTGCGGCGCCAAGTTCCCGCCGCTTCTCAGCATGTGGCGTTCCGGCCAGATCCAGAGGATGCACAAGGATCCTGCCAGCCGGCGGCACCGGCTGATCCTCCCAGATCGCATCGACTGGGTTGTCACAGGCGATCAGTTCGATCCCCCTATCCGCTCCGGCCACCTGCAATTTCTCGATTTCCTCGACCGAATGCAGCCATGGATCGAACCCGATACGCCCGCCCTCGGGCAAATGCTCCAGCAACCATTTCGCAAGCGTCACTTGTGGCCAGGCCACCGGCGTAAAATGCTCCAGCGCGACCTGCGAGCGTACCTGAACCCGGTAGCGACCATCGACAAAAACCCCGGCAATATCCTTCAGTACCGCGCAGAATCCCGCCGAACCGGTGAAACCGGTCAGCCATGCCAACCGCTCATCATGCGGGGCAACATACTCGCCCTGATGTGCATCGGCCCGCGGCACGAGGAACCCGTCGAGATCGGTGGCCTCAATTTGCGCCCGTAAAGCCGCCAGCCTCGGTGGTCCGTCTTCCGGCCGCGTCGATACCTCGAAGCTCTGATACATGCGCTGCCCTCCAGCCGCCGAGGCGAACCACCGCCCCTTCTTCTTGGAAAAATCCACCCGCCGGTGGCACGATCCGCTGGATCGTTCCCCGCTCAGGACGCCCGCTTCAACCCGGAAAACCGCGCCCGCGCCCGCTTGTCGGTGTCAAAGAGCGATGCAAGCTGTTCGGTCATCGCCCCGGCAAGCTGCTCCACATCGGTGATTGTCACCGCGCGGTCGTAATAGCGGGTCACGTCATGGCCGATACCGATCGCCATCAACTCCACCTGCCGCCGACGCTCGATCATCGCGATCACGTCGCGCAGGTGCTTCTCCAGATAGTTGGCCGGGTTCACCGAAAGCGTGGAGTCGTCCACCGGCGCACCATCCGAGATCACCATCAGGATCTTGCGCGCCTCTGGGCGCACGACCATCCGCTTATGTGCCCATTCCAGCGCCTCGCCGTCGATATTCTCCTTCAGCAGACCCTCTTTCATCATCAGGCCCAGATTATCGCGGGAGCGCCGCCAGGGCGCGTCGGCCGACTTGTAGATGATGTGGCGCAGGTCGTTGAGGCGGCCGGGCAATTGCGAACGTCCTTCCTTGAGCCAGCGTTCGCGGCTCTGCCCGCCCTTCCAGGCGCGAGTGGTAAAGCCGAGGATCTCCACCTTCACCGCACAACGCTCCAGCGTGCGCGCCAGCACATCGGCGCAGATCGCGGCGATGGAGATCGGGCGGCCGCGCATGGAGCCGGAATTGTCCAGCAGCAGCGTCACCACCGTGTCGCGGAACTCGGTATCCTTCTCCACCTTGAAGGAAAGCGGCGTCGTCGGGTTCGCGATGACACGGGCCAGACGCCCGGCATCGAGAATGCCTTCCTCCAGGTCGAATTCCCAGCTTCGGTTCTGTTGTGCCTGCAAGCGGCGCTGCAGCTTGTTGGCCAGTCGCGAGACCGCGCCCTTGAGTGGCTCCAGTTGCTGGTCGAGATAGGCCCGCAGCCGTTCCAGCTCCACCGGCTCGGCCAGATCCGTCGCGTCGATGATCTCGTCGAAATCGGTGCTGAAGACATCGTAATTCGGGTCGGCCTCCGAGACCGGCGCGGGCGGGGGCGGCTCCAGCGGCGCCTCGCCCTCTGGCAACTCGGTCTGCTCGTCCATGTCCGAATCCGCCGAGTCGTCCATCGAGACCTCGGCCTCGGTCGGATCGTCGGTCGCGTCCTGATCTTGCTCGGGCTGGCTGTCGTCCTCCTGGGCGTCCTGGTCTTCGTCGCCGGAGCTCTCGGCCTCTTCCGGTTCGTCCTGCGCCTGCTCGGGCTGCTCCTCGTCGTTCATCTCGTCGGGATCGTCGCCAAGCTGGTCGCCATAGCCCAGATCCTCGATCACCCGGCGGGCAAAGCGCGCGAAAGCGGTCTGATCCTCGAGACAGTTCTCCAGGTCCGGCAGCGTCTCGGCGGCCGAGCCTTCGAGATAATCCCGCCACAGGTCGAGTACGTTCTGCGCCCCCTCGGGCAGCTCGCGCCCGGTGGCCAATTGCCGGATCATATAGCCCGCGGCAACCGCCAGCGGCGCCTCGGTTGCCTTGGTGATCTGGTGATAGCCCTTCCGGCTCGCCTCGTAGTCGATCTTGGCATCGATATTTGAGGCAGTGCCCGGCATCGCCCGCGCCCCCACGGCCTCGCATCGCGCGGTCTCCATCGCCTCGTAGAGATCGAGCGCCATCTGCCCCGATGGCAGGTAGCGCTGGTGGATCGCGGAATCATGGAAACGCCGCTTCAGCGCCAGTGCATCCGCGGTACCGCGGGCCAGCAGGACCTCGTCCTTGGTCATCCGGCGGCTTACCTGCGGCAGACGCATCTGGTCGGCCGTCATGCCCGACGGATCGACCGTGAAAACAATGCCAAGATCCGGATCATCCGCGATCACCCGGGTCGCTTCGCTCAAGGCCTTCTTGAACGGATCGGCTGGATTGTCACTCTGGCTCATGATGCCCGATCCCTTGCTCTTGCCCGGGGGCGTTGCCGCACCGCCGGGGCTTCCCTTGAACCTGTAATCGGACAAGCTCGATCAAATGACAAGGGGCGGCTCCGGGGGGGCCTCGTTTTCACCCTTTCCAAGGAGGACGGCAGGTCGGCCCGGGTTCGACGGATCTGATCCTGCCGATCGCCACCTGAACACCTGACCCGCCCAGTGTCGGCGTGTGGGGCGGAGAACGGGCACCGAAAAAGCGGACGGCAGCAGCTTGCGCCGACCGCTCAGCGCCAGAAAGGTCCTGTCACGGTCACGTCGCGCCACAAGCCCCTGGCGTGCGCCCAGGCCGCCTCGGCCTTCACCGAGCGCGCGCCGAGTACCCATCCGACCGCGCGCTGCGCGTTGGCGTTGCGCGCGCCGGGGCTGTCATTCTGGCACAGAAGCTCCTCGGCCATGGCAAGGTCGTTCAGATCGCCAAAGATGTTCTGCATCTTCTTCATCGTCTTAACGAAGCGGGCGACCTTCTTTGCCGAATAGAGCGGACCAAGGAATTCAATCGTGTAGCGGAGCTTTTTCAGTTCCTTTCTCAACTCATGGCGCTCGTCGATCGTCAGATGATCGATGCCGCGAGCATGCTTCACACAGGATTTCCACCGCTTGCCAAGCGCCTTGCAGGACAGCGCCCGGATCGGCTGCGCCAGCCGCGCCGTTTGCTCAAAATCCTCAGGCGTCAGCCAGCGTCGGGTTTCGATGAACCGCGCCAGGTCAATCTGGAAGCTCTGCGCGCGCTCGGAACGCAGGTACTCCCGCAGTTCCTCGCGAACGGCTTCGCGGCGGGCCTCGATGGCTGAGCGCAGCGCGTTGAAGCCCTGCTCATGGGGGTGCGCCTCGTGCTCCGGGTCGATGATATCGGTGATCACCACATCCAGGTCGCGCAGCGCGCCGACCTGTGCGCCGACGAGTTTCGCTTCTTCGTTCAAGCGCATCAATTCCGGATGCCCGATAACCGGCTTGAACATGCCAAAGGCCGCGCGCAACCGGCGCAGGCCAATGCGAAGCTGGTGCGGGCCCTCGGGCGCGTCAGTGAACAGGACGACCTCGATATTGGCCGAGATCTGTTCGAAACACTCGCGCAGCACGTCGCGCGCCGCAATTTCGGACGTCATCTCGGCACCGAGGGGCACCGTGCAGGCATTGCGTGGCAGGGGCTCCGTCTGCGCCCTGCCCGTCGCGGCCAACATGTAGCCGCGTTCCGATTTCGACATGGTCGACAGATGCAAACCACCATCGGGAAAGAGCGTCTGGGTCAGGTCGTAGAGCGAATCCACATCACCCTCCAGAAGCTCCAACTCGGCTTCGTGGAAGGGCTCGCGCAGCTCGCCTGCGATGATCTCGCCGGAATCTATGGCCAGTTCGATCCTGGCGCCATTTTCCAGCATCAGCACACTGGTGACCCGCTTCATCTGGGTCTCGCAGACAGGCGCCAACTCCGCGCCGGCAATCGCCTCCTCCACCTCGGCCCGCACCGCGAGAACAGGGATCTTCGTCAGGTCCAGCCGCCCGCCGGGCGCGGGGTTCTCGACCTCCTGCGCCCGCAACAGGCCACCATTGATCGATGCCCGCGCCTTCACGGTCTGAATCCAGCGGCGTCCGTCCCGGCGCATGCGCAGCGCCGTGCCGGCCTTGCGCAGGCTGTGTTCGGGCGTGTCGTAATAGACGCTACGAAGCGTCCGTGTGCGCGCAGCGCTCTCGTTCAGTTCCAACCCTTTCAACCGGTTTTTCAAGCGGCGGATGCTGTCTTCGTTCAGGACGAACTTCAACTCGATCTCGGTCATGTCACATCAGTATGAAATGGATACCTCAGGTACAAGTAAAATAGGGGAGAATTGCATGGGTGCAGGCAGGCCCATGCTGCTCCAAACGGCTTCCTCCGCACTGCCCACTCGACGGATGCCCGCCACGCGAGTACCATTGGACGCACGCGACCGGAGAAAGATCGATGAAACCCGCCTCCCGCATTGGCGACATGCATGTCTGTCCGATGATCAATCCCGGGCCGGTGCCGCATGTCGGCGGGCCGATCTTGCCGCCCTGCGTTCCGACCGTTCTCATCGGCTGCATGCCTTCGGCGCCGGTTGGCAACATGTGCACCTGTGTCGGTCCGCCTGACGTCACTGCAATGGGCTCGGTTACCGTGCTGGTGGGGGGCCGCCCGCAAGTTCGCTTGGGCGATTCGACAGCGCATGGCGGAACGATCGTGGTCGGTTTTCCGACAGTTCTGGTCGGCGGGTAGCGATCCTAACGGATCATCAGCGCCTCGCATTGCGTGATTTCGGCAGAGACCCGCCTCTGCGCCCAGGCCGCATCCCTTGCATTCTCGTTGAACGTGGCACGGCTCAGCAGGGCCGCGTGTGCCTGCCGTGCGGCGGACCGAAACCTGAGCGCTTGCCGCCCCGAACCTGTCGGAAGGGCCGCGTCCAGCAGATCGATCATCGCCGCACGATAGGCCTCGGTCCGATCCGCTGCCGGATCCGACAGCAACCATTGGTGCTGCATCTGTGCCGTCAAGCGCCCTGCGCAGGAGGCAAAGACCTGAACGATTTCCGGCAGCGGCGGAGCGTCAGCCTCGCTCGGCTGCGCGAAAAGGAACAGCACCCCGGACAGAAGGGAAGTTACCGTTTTGTTCATAATTTAATCTTTAAGGCGAATTTAACGCCAATCAACTATGCGGTTTGAAAACTTTTTGACGTGTTGCAATGGCTGCCCAATCCGGGAGGCAAGCCGAGCGTTGACCCAGATCATTGACCACACCGTCTTGTTGAGTCGAACGTGAAGCGATTGCAAAGAAAGAGGAAAGAGCGTGTTCGTGCCGCAGCTAAAACGGCTTCCGCGAGAGAGGCCACATCTGGAATGCGCAGGGCGGGCCGTCATGCAGGGCGCGAAGCCGACCAGCCGCTCCCCGTTCCGTTTCGCCGGCCTGTTGGCCAGCTTCCTGATGTCGGCGGGAACGGCCTCGGCCTGGGATGTCTGCGCCAATTTCGGAGCAACCGAGCTTGTCGGCGGTATGACCTATTGCGTGGCATCTGTCCTGCCGTCGAGCAATGTCGCCAGTTACGGGCCGGACAACCTCTTTGACGGCATTGGCCAGACGGCATGGTGCGAGGGCAGTCCCGGACAGGGCGTTGGGCAGCGGATCGTCATCTACATTCACAACGGCGCCCCATTCCGGCAATTGTTGATCCGGATCGGCTATGGAAAATCCGGGCAAACCTATGGGAGAAACTCCCGGCCGAGCCTGGTTCGGATCACCACCGACAGGGGCACCACCCATGATGTGAACCTGCCCGACTACCATGGCGAACTGGCGTTACCGATGCCGGCCCTTGCGACCTATTCCAGCGTGACGCTGGAAATTCTCGCCGTCTATCCGGGCAGCAATTACCAGGACACCTGCATCAGCGAATTCTACCCCGATTTCGAGTACCAGTGACGGTTGCCGGCAACGTGGGTGAGCCTGTCGACGCTGCCTCCAACGCTCAGTCGTTCTTCTGACCAGAAATATCCTGGGAGGCGCGCTCGCACGAGCGCGGGGGGGGGGGCAAGCCCTATCCCACATCGCGAGCCGGCTCGGACCATGGCCAACCACGCGCCCGGACAAATCGGCTCCCGAAACCCGAGCGGCCGACGCAGATTATCTCAGGAATGTTCCTCGGCCGCAGTATCGGCCAAAGCCCGGTTATAAGCTTTCAGAGCATCCACCTGAAACAGCGCCCCCAGCAATTCCGCCTGTCCGCCATCTGCCGCAGGCGCCACGACCGGCAGGAAACTCTCTCCGGTCTCGTCAAACATCGGCAGGGACACTTCGAGCGTCGTATCGGGGGTGATCGAAATGCCGGCATCGACGAGCTTGCGGCAAGCGTCTTCCGGCGCGGCTCGGGGCGAGTCCTTCGAGCGCATGATGACGGCGGCGGAATAGATCGACAAAAGGTAGGCCTGCGGCCCGGCCGCCAGATGCACGCCGCGATGCTCCAGTTGGGTCAGGAAGAAAGACCGATCGACAAGCCGGCTGGCCAGGGCCGTGGACAGCGAGACGGCGACCATCACCGCAAGCCCGGTCTGCCAGTCCCCCGTCAGCTCGAAAACGATCATGGTGGTAGAGATCGGTGCCCCCAGAACGGCGGCGGCAACGGCGCCCATGCCGGCGAGCGCGTAAAGCTCGCCCGTGCCCGAATATTGCGGCACCACCTGCGTCGCCACCAGCCCAAAGGCAAGCCCCGTCAAAGCGCCAACCATGAGAGATGGCGAAAAAACACCGCCCCCCATCCGTCCGCCCATCGTGACGGAGACCGCAAAGACCTTGAGAATGGCAAAGACGACCGCCTCGTGAAACAGCAGATCGGCCTTGAGCGCCCGTGCCGTCGTCTCGTAGCCCACCCCGATGATATGCGGGAACCCGATGGCCAGCAGACCGAGTATCGCGCCTGCCGCGGCCGGGCGCAGAACTTGCGGAATCCGCCATTTCCGCTGCAAGTGGCTGGCAAAATCATCGGCAAAGAACAGCGCCCGCATCAGCAGCACCGCCACGATCCCGCAAAGCAGGCCCAGCAGCATGAAGGCGGGCAGTTCGACATAGAAGGAAAGCGAGCCCTTCGGCGTCAGGGTGAACTCGGTGACATTGCCGAAGGCGAGGCGCGAGATCACGGTCCCCGCGACGGAGGCAATCACGATCGGCGCGAAGGCATGGACGGCGAAATGGCGCAGCACCACTTCCAGTGCAAAGAGCGCTCCGGCGATGGGCGCGTTGAAGCTGGCCGAGACGGCGGCGGCCACGGCGCAGCCCAGCAGGTCCCGCCCGGTTATGCCACTCGCGCCAATCCGATCCGACACCCAGGTAGAGATCACCCCGGCAAGGTGCACCACCGGCCCCTCCCGCCCCGAGGAGCCGCCGGAAGAGAGCGTGATCAGCGAGGCCGCGGCCGAGGCAAGCCCGGCCTTTATCTCCACCCGGCCCCGATGCAGCGCCGCCCCCTCGATCACGTCGGCCACCGAGCGCACCCGTCCATCCGGCGTGAAGCGGCCAAGGATCACCCCAACGGCGAGCCCGCCGCAGATCGGCAGCGCAAGCAGCATCCACCACGGCAGGCTGGCCGCGAAACTGTGGATGTTGCGGATATCCTCGGCCCCGTAGAGCGTGCCCTGCAGCCAGACGATCCCCTCGCGAAAGCCGACAGCGGCCGCACCGGCGACAATGCCAACGGCCAGTGCGATGAACCAGAACTGCACCTGGCTCGTCCCGCGCCGCAACAGAAGCTGCCAGCCGCGCTGCAGGGCGCTGCGGCTTTCCTCCCATTGGCGTCGGATCAGGTCTCTCGTGCGTTCAGGCAAAATGCGCGTTCCGCGGGCGAGGCAAGGCTTTCCCCGGGGGCCCGCCTGCCCTAGGGTACCAGTCGGTTTAGCGCAGGGGAGGTGCGGATGACCATCGCCACGGCACTTGAGGTTCTTTCCACTTTCCTAGGCGATCGGCTGTCGCGGTCCAAGTCGGATCTGGCCGCACATGGGCAATCGGAGAGCTACTTCCTGCCAACACCGCCCGATGCGGTCGCATGGCCCGAGACAACCGAAGACGTCTCGGAAATCATGCGTACTTGCAACGAACACGGCTGCCCGGTCACTCCATGGGGCGCAGGAACGTCGCTCGAAGGGCACGCGTTGGCCGTTCGGGGCGGGCTCAGCCTCGATTTCGGCCGTATGAATGCCCTGCTCGAAATCCACCCCGAAGATATGGACGCCGTGGTGCAACCCGGCCTGACGCGGGAGGAGCTGAACCGCGACTTGCGGGCGACCGGTCTGTTCTTCCCGGTCGACCCCGGCGCCAATGCGTCGCTGGGTGGCATGGCGGCGACGCGGGCCAGCGGCACGACGACAGTGCGCTACGGCACAATGGCCGACAACGTGCTGGGCCTTCAGGTGGTGCTAGCCGATGGTCGGGTGATCCGCACCGGCACGCGGGCGCGCAAATCGGCCTCTGGCTATGACATGACACGGCTCTTCGTCGGCTCGGAGGGCACACTCGGCATCATCACCGAACTGACGCTGCGCCTGCACGGCCAGCCGGAGGCGATCTCGGCCGCGATCTGCGCTTTTGACGATATCGGCGCCGCGGTCGATTGCGTGATCGCTACGATCCAGTCAGGGATCAAAGTTGCACGGATCGAGTTCGTCGATGCGGCGACAGCGGCGGCGGTGAACGCCTATTCCGCCGGAAGTTTTGCCCAGAAGCCCCACCTGTTGATCGAGTTCCATGGCTCGCCACAGACCGTCGCGGAGGAATCGCAGCGCTTGGGCGAACTGGTCGATGACATGGGCGGCGAAGGCTTCCGCTGGTCCACGAAACCCGAGGATCGCAGCGCGCTCTGGGAGATGCGCCACACCGCCTATTGGGCGATCCTTGCCAGCCGCAAGGGCGCGCGCGCGGTAGTGACGGATCTCTGCGTACCAATCTCGCGGCTCGCCGAGGCGGTGGAGGAAACCCGCGCCGACATCGCCGAAAGCCCGATCCCCGGCCCGATCCTGGGCCATATGGGCGACGGCAATTTCCATGCCATCCTGCTGATCCATGACGACGCCCCCGACGAGTTGGCAGCCGCCAAGGCGCTATCGCACCGCATGGTCGAACGCGCGCTGCGGATGGGCGGAACGGTGACGGGCGAGCATGGCGTAGGCATGGGCAAGCTGGACTACATGCAGGCCGAACATGGCGATGCCTGGGAGCTGATGGGCGACATCAAGCAGGTTCTGGACCCCAAGGGCATCCTGAACCCCGGCAAGCTCGTGCCGCAGCTTTAGCTGCTCAAGAGCGCCCGGGCCGCCGCCCGGGCCTCCTCGGTGACGGTGTCGCCGGCCAGCATGCGCGCCAACTCGTCCACCCGAGCGTCGGAATCGAGCGGGGTCACGTTGGACAGGGTCATGCCACCGCTGACGCGCTTTTCCACCCGCCAGTGATGCCCGCCAAGCGCGGCCACCTGCGGCGAATGCGTGACGACAAGCACCTGCGCCCCATCGGCCAGCGCCTTCAGCCGCCGACCGACAGCGTTGGCAGTGGCGCCGCCAACACCCCTGTCGATCTCGTCGAAGATCATGGTCACGCCCGTGGCCTCGCCCATCAGGCATACCTTGAGTGCCAACAGGAAGCGCGACAGCTCACCGCCCGAGGCGATCCGCGCCAGCGGCCCGGAAGGCGCGCCGGGGTTGGTGGCGACGGTAAAACTCACCTCATCCTGCCCTTCAGCCCCCGGGAGGACGGTTTCGACCCGGGTAGTGAAAATGGCCCGCTCCATCTTGAGCGGCGCGAGCTCGGCGGCCATTGCCTTGTCGAGCCGCTTGGCGGCCGCGCGGCGCAGCTCGCTCAAGGCATCACAGGCCGCCTGATGCGCAGTGGTCGCCTCGGCCAGCACCGCTTCCAGCGCTGCGATGCCCTCGCTGCCCGCTTCGAGCGCATCCAGCGCCGCGCGCAACTCCACCGCCTTCTCTGGCAGTTCATCCGGCTGAACCTGGTATTTGCGGGCCATGTCGCGGATGGCAAAGAGCCGCTCGGCGACCCGCTCCAACTCGCGTGGATCGAAACTCAGGCTCTCAAGGCAATCGGAAATCTCGCGCTCCGCGTCGCCCAGGGCATCCAATGCCCGCGACAGCGCTTCGGAAGCTCCATCGAGCCGCCCTTCGACTGCGCCCGCCGCCCCGTCAAGCCAGCGCATGGCATCGGAAACGATCCCTTCGGCACCGTCGCCCGTAACTGCGCCGTAAGCGCGCGAAATATCCTCGCGAACCCGCTCGGCATTCTGCATCAGCCGGCGGCTCGCATCGAGCCCGGCCTCTTCGCCTGGCTCGGGGGCCAGGGCCTCCAACTCGTCCACGGCATGACGCAGAAAGGCCTCTTCCGCGTTCAGCGCCTCCAGCCGCGCGCGCGCGCCCGACAGCGTCGACGCCGCTTCCTGCCGCGCCTTCCATGCCGTGCGAACATTTTCGCTTGCAGAGGCGGCGCCGGCGAACTCGTCCAGCAACAGACGGTGCCCGCGTGCGTTCAACAACCCACGGTCGTCATGCTGCCCATGCAACTCGACGAGACTCGCCGAGACCTGCCGCAGCACCTCTCCAGAACAGCGCCGGTCATTGATCCAGGCCGTCTTGCGCCCGTCGGCCGTGTTCACGCGGCGCAGGATCAACTCGTCGCTGACCGGCAGGCCCGCCTCGCGCAGCACGTCCCGCGCGGGATGATCCTCCGGCAGGTCGAACCACGCGATCACCTCGCCCTGTGCCGCGCCTTCACGCACCAGCTCGGCACGGCCGCGCCAGCCAAGAACGAATCCCAGCGAATCCAGAAGGATGGACTTGCCTGCCCCGGTCTCGCCGGTCAGCACGTTCAAGCCTGGCTGAAACGACAATTCCAGCCGGTCAATGATCAGCATGTCACGGATATCAAGCCCGCGCAGCATCCCGCACCCTCACCCTCGGACGCACCCCGCGCCATCGGCTTCTACATAGCGCGGCCAGCGTGTGGATTGCCAGCCGCACAGGATAAGCTCCGTGAAACTTTCCCGGGGAAACGTCACGACCTGTCCGGCCGGACTGTTCAGGCCACCGGCCCGATCAGAGCCATTGCCCCTTGACCATCTGGCGGTGAACCTGCCGCAGCCAGCTGTCGCCCTTTGCCTGGGCCGTCAGGCCACGCTTGACCAACAGTTGGTAGGTATCGAAATACCAAGAGGTCGCCTGGAAATTATAGGCCAGGATCGCACCCGCGGTCTGCGCCTCATCTACAAGGCCGAGAGACAGGTAAGCCTCTACCAGCCGGTGCAGCGCCTCGGGCGTGTGGGAGGTCGTCTGGAATTCCTCAACGACAACGCGGAATCGGTTGATCGCCGCGGTGTAGTTCTCACGCCGCAGGTAGTAGCGACCGATTTCCATCTCCTTCGCCGCGAGATGGTCGAAGGCCAGGTCGAATTTGAGAATCGCAGACCGGGCGTATTCGCTGTCGGGATAGATCTCGATCACCTCGCGCAGCGATTGCAGCGCCTGGTAGGTCAGGCCCTGATCACGCCCCACCTCGTCGATCTGATCGTAATAGCTCAACGCCAGTAAGTATTGCGCGTAGGCGGCATCCTCGTCGGCGGGGTAGAAATCGATATAGCGTTGCGCGGATGCGCGGCTGTTCTCGAAGTCACGGTCCTGATGAAATGAGAAGGCCTGCATGATCAGCGCGCGCTTGGCCCATTCCGAATAGGGATAAAGGCGCTCGACCTCGCCAAAAAGCTGCGCCGCATCGTCCGGGTCGCCGTTCTCCAGGTCGTATTCGGCCCGCTTGAAGATCTGCTCCGCCGTAAAGTTCTCCAACGGAACTCCCCGGCTCGCATTCACGCCCTTCCGGTCGCCGCATGCGGTCAAGACCGCCACCACGGCCAGAGCACCGACCAGCCGGATTATCACACTGCGCACCGCCATGCCTTGATACCCTTGCACTACCCTGCCCTGCATCGACCCTCGCGTCGATATTTGCCACCCTCTAGCACAGAAAAATCCGGTGCAAAATGTCTGGCACCGGATTTCCCGCACTTCATTTCAAGTTGTTGTCAGGCAACCGCGTCCAGATCGGCAAGGCTCACGCCCACGCCGGGCAGTTTTTGCATCGTACCGTAAGAACAGGGCACCCATTCCACCGCGCCGGGCGTGGCAAAGAGCGCACGCAGAAGCTTGTTGGTTATGGTATGGCCAGCCCGGTTGCCGACGTAACGACCGAGAATCGGCGCGCCTGCCAGGGCCAGGTCGCCAAGCGCATCCAGCATCTTGTGCCGAACCGGCTCATCCACGTGACGCATCCCGCCGGGGCTGAGCACGTGAGAGCCGTCCACCACGACCGCATTTTCCAGCGTTCCACCGAGCGCCAGCCCGTTGGACTGCATGAACTCGACCTCGGAGCGGCGGCAGAAGGTGCGGCTGTCGCACAGCTCATGCACAAAGGCGCCATTGGCCATGTTCAACGTCCGGTGCTGGTGACCGATCGCCTCGTCCGCAAATTCGATCTCGAAATCGATCGTCAGCCCGTCGGAGGGCTCAAGCCGCGCACGCGCTTCCCCATCCACGACTTCGACGGTCTTGCAAACCTTGAGAACCATCAGCGGCGCGTCGAGCGAGCGCACGCCCGCCTTTACGATCGCCTTGACGAAGGGCGCCGCGCTGCCGTCGAGAATCGGAACTTCCGGGCCGCTGACCTCGATCAGCGCATTGTGCACCCCGAGACCGGCAAGCGCCGCCATGACATGTTCCACCGTGGAAACGCTCGTTCCGGACGCATTCACCAACCGGGTGCAAAGCGGCACATGCTCGGTCGCATCCCAACGGGCAGGAACCAGCGCATCTTTTTCGGTGACATCCGTGCGACGAAAAACGATCCCGCTATCCTCAGTGGCCGGGTTCAGCGTAATCCGGGCCGGGCGTCCCGAGTGGAGCCCTGCGCCTGCGAGTGTTACCGATGTCTTGAGCGTGGTTTGCACGACCAGTTCTTTCTGCTTGGCGAGAGCTGCTCCTCCCGCAACTTGCATTTACGAAGCGGTCAGCAAATGCTCAATTCAAACATTGTAACCGTGTGAAACATGGGCTTGCCGGGGTGAGCGGAACCCCGCCCATTGCGGCAATACAGCTGCCAATCATTTGATTCAAAATAGAAAAGGGCCGGCGAAAACCGGCCCTGTTCAAAGCGACTGAAGAAAAATGTCAGTTGGCCTGGCGGCGAAGGAACGCAGGAATTTCAATACGTTCCTGTTCCGGGTCCATTTCTGAATCGTCTTCGTAGGCCTGGCTGGGTCGAGTCGTTTGCTGGCGCAGCTGCGGCGGTTGCTGCCGCGAGGGTTGCGCCGGACGCTCGGGCGTCTCGCCGGTGCCGGACATGCGATGGATCAGGTTGCCAATACCGAAGCTCGGCTTCTTCGCAGCGGGTTCCGCTTCGGCGCGTCGAGCCGGAGCGGCCGCAGTTTCCGGCTTCGGCGCGGAGGGTGCGGCCTTGCTGACAGCGGCCTGAAGGCGCTGGATCGCTTCAGGGCTCGGGGTGCCGGCCGGGCGTTTCTTTGGCGCGACATACTCGTCGGCGGCCGGTTCGATCGCATCCACCAGCGGCAGCGGATCGCTTGCGGGCTGATGATAGGCCGGCGGCGGAAGATCGTCAGAGACTTCCTCGACCACCTGCTCGTGACCCCTCGGCTGGAAACCGGTGAAGAGCGAAGGCTCCTCGGCCGCAACGGCCACTTCGGCGACGGCCGGTTCCGGCAGTTCGGCCTCGGTCGGGGCCGGCTTTTCCGAAACGGAGATGGACGGGCTTGCCACCGCACGCAGCTTGCGATCGGGGCGCGGAATGTCCTGCTGCACATCGGAGGCGTCGATGCCGGTGGCGACCACCGAAACGCGCATCTTGCCTTCCATGTCCGTGTCGAGCGTCGAGCCGACGATGATGTTTGCCTCCGGGTCCACCTCTTCGCGGATCCGGTTGGCTGCTTCGTCCAACTCGAACAGTGTCAGGTCGTAACCACCCGTGATGTTGATCAGAACGCCCTTGGCGCCGCGCAGCGAGATCTCGTCCAGCAGCGGGTTGGCAATGGCTTTCTCGGCGGCTTGGATCGCGCGATCCTCGCCATCGGATTCACCGGTGCCCATCATCGCCTTGCCCATCTCGTCCATCACCGAGCGCACGTCGGCGAAGTCGAGGTTGATCAGGCCCGGGCGCACCATCAGGTCGGTCACGCCCTTGACGCCCTGATAGAGCACGTCATCGGCCATCGAGAAGGCCTCGGTAAAGGTCGTCTTTTCGTTGGCGAGGCGGAACAGGTTCTGATTGGGGATGATGATCAGCGTATCGACGACCTTCTGGAGCGCTTCTACGCCCTCCTCGGCCTGCCGCATGCGCTTGGCGCCTTCGAACTGGAACGGCTTGGTCACGACACCGACGGTGAGAACGCCCAGCTCACGTGCAGCCTGCGCAATGATCGGAGCCGCGCCTGTGCCGGTGCCGCCGCCCATACCGGCGGTGATGAAGCACATATGGGCACCGGCGAGGTGATCGACGATCTCCTCGATGGTTTCCTCGGCCGCGGCCGCGCCAACCTGCGGGCGGGCACCGGCGCCGAGGCCTTCGGTGACCTTCACACCCATCTGGATGCGGGCTTCGGCGTTGCTCTGCTGCAGCGCCTGGGCATCGGTATTGGCGGTAACGAACTCCACGCCTTCCAGATGCTTTTCGATCATGTTGTTGACGGCGTTGCCGCCAGCACCGCCGACACCGAAAACGGTGATCCGCGGCTTCAATTCGTCCTGCTCCTGGGGGATACCGAGGTTCAAAGCCATGTTTTCTCCGCCTGTATTTTGCCGCCCCGTCCCCGGGCGGTTTGCCATCTGTCCCTAAACGGGGCAATTGGACCCCGATATTCGTTTAGTTACAGTCGAGCATAGGCGAGCGACAAACATTCGTCATCAGAAAAGTGCAGAATTGCCACAAAATATGGACCCTAAATAGTTAATTGAGCGCTTATCTGCTGACTGGCACGCGATCTGGTGGCGCCAAGCGAGAATAGCACAAGACCCGCACAAATGTTCGATATTGCACGGATCCACTCGCAACAGCGAGCCAGGGTCTAACGATGTGGGGCGGCTGCTCGGCCTGCCATTCGCCGGATTCCCAGCGTTGTTGGACGCCAACGTAGCGACAGCTTTCTCCGGATTCCAGCTTTTTCCACACCCTGTGGATTTCTTTTTCCAACCTGCGCCCGCCGCCTTTGCGGCGCGAGACGGTTTTCGACGGAAAATCGACCGAAGCCGCACTAATTCGGAACACAGTTCGTCCCTTTTTGGAGGTTAACCATACGTTACCCAATCAAAAGGACATTTCAGATGATCGAGACCATCGTCGCATTCGTGACCCAAAATCAAAGCCAGCTGAACGCCGTCGCGGCCTTCCTCACGGGGGCCTGCCTTATGCACCTGGTGATTACGCGAACCCTTCGGAAACGTCGCATGGAGGAGGCGCAGAGGGCTGCTTAGCCCTCCCACAGTTACGCTCGTTCCGGGGCAGGTACGAACCGATCCTACCAGTTGTCCCGGAACCATTTCACGGCGCGCTTGAGAGAGCGGGCCGGATAGCGGTCGGCGGGTACGTCGAAATCCCACCATTCGTCCTGCGGATGGGCGGCGAAAAGGCACAGCCCCACGGCCGAGGAAAACGCCGGCCCGGTTGCGGCCTGTGGCAAGCCCTGCACGCGCAGCGGACGGCCCAGGCGGACCTGCTGGCCGAGGATGCGTGTGGCAAGTCCGTCGAGCCCCGGGATCTGGCTGCCGCCGCCGGTCAGCACGATCTGTTGCGCCGGAAGATGGTCGAAGCCGGCCGCATCCAGCCGCATGCGCACCTCTTCGAGGATCTCCTCCACCCGCGGGCGCATGATGCCGATCAGTTCGGCCCGGCTCACGGTGCGCCGGTCCCGTTCCCAATCGCCGGTATCGCCACCGATCTCGATCATCTCGCGGTCGTCCATGCCCGTCGCCATCACGCCGCCATAGAAGGTCTTGATGCGCTCGGCCACGTTCAGCGGCACTTTCAAGCCCTTGGAAATGTCCTGCGTGATGTGATCGCCGCCGATCCGGACGCTGTCGGCAAAAATCATGTGTTTCTTGATGAAAACCGAAATGCCGGTCGCGCCGCCGCCAAGGTCGACACAGGCCGCGCCCAATTCCTGCTCGTCCTCGACCAGCGCCGAGATGCCCGAGACATAGGCCGAGGAGGCCAGGCCCGCGAGCTCCAGATCGCAACGCTTGATACAGTAGAGCAGGTTCTGCACCGCCGAGGTATCCACCGTCAGCAGATGCATGTCGGCGGCCAGCGAGTTGCCCATCTGGCCGCGCGGATCGCCCAGGCCCGAGCGGTGGTCGATGGCGAAATTCACCGGCTGCGCGTGCAACACCTCGCGCTCACGCCCATAATCGGGCACGTCGCAGGCGGCCAGAACACGCGCAACATCATTCTCGGTCACGATGCTGTCGGCCAGATCGATCCGGCCATCGAGCCCATAGCTGCGCGGTCGGGCACCGGCGAAACAGGCGATGACGTGGTCCACCCGCACATTGGCCATTTTCTGCGCTGCCTGCACAGCGGTGCGAATGGCGCGCTCCGTCTCCTGCATGGCGTCGATCTCACCGAATGTTACACCGCGCGAGCGTGTCGTTGCCGCTCCGATCACCCGGAAGCTCGATTGCCCCGCTAGCGAGCCGACGCTGTCGCTGCCCAGGAACTTGTCCGAACCGTCGAAGCGCAGCACGAGGCATCCTATCTTGGAGGTGCCCACGTCAAGGATCGCAATCACGCCGCGATCCATCGCCTGTTTGCGCATCCGACGCATCGCGCGTTGGGTCTGGTACAGCTCGGTCATTCTGGTTGGCCTCCGGACTCGATGTCTCTTATGTTCCGCAGTTCATGGACCGCGTTGGTGTTGAGCCGCACCGTCGGGCGGCGGGGATTACGAAAATCGACGATGGTAACGTCGCGCTGTAGCATGTCGCGCCCCTTGTCGAGCGCGATCAGCCGCTCAAGCGCGGCGACAGGTTCCCTTTCAGGAAGCAGCAGGCGCTGACCGCGATCGAGAACGGCGTCCCAACGACGCTCCCCCATGCGGACCAGCCCACGGAAACGGTCGTTGAGCGGCGCGGCGGCGGCGATGAGCGCGAGCGCCTCGGGGATCACCAGCTCCGCGCCCTCTCCGGCGACTAGCGGCAGATCGGGCCAGTCGGCCCGCAGCGATGCGCCGGCCACCATGTTCCCCTCGGCATCCAGAAGGCTCAGGCCATCGGCATGGCGCCACAACACGGCCGGTTGCCGTTCGGTAATCTCGACGGCAAGCACCCCGCCCGGCCGCACACGCAGATTGGCATCCGCGACCGCGTTGAATTTCTTCACACTCTGGCGCATCGCATCCAGATCCATGTCGAAACTCGACATCGGAAGGCGCAACGCGAGCGTTTCACGCACTGCCTGCGCGAGCTCGGGAGACGCCCCCTCGACCGACATGACCTTGACCATGAATTCCGGCCGTTCCTCGATCGCTTCGCGCGCCTCGCTCACCGCCTCGGTGATCCGGGTCACGCGCGCCTCGTCGGAGACATACCAGAACACGGCGCCGAACATGGCCAGCGCCGGCACCCCGACGCGAAGAGCGCGCCGGTAAAAGGGCGTCAGCCACCAGCGATGGATCCGATAGGACCAGCGCGACGGCGCCGGATCGTGCTGTGGAGGCGTCACCGATTGCACGAGGCGTCCTCCACCAGCCAGCGGCAGAGCGCACCGAAGGAGATGCCAACCGAAGCGGCCTGTTCGGGCGAAAGCGAGGTCGGCGTCATGCCCGGTTGGGTATTCGTCTCCAGCAGGATCAAGCCGTCCAGCCCACGCGGCTCGTCCCAGCGGAAATCGGTCCGAGAAATCCCCCGACAGCCAAGCGCTTCATGCGCGCGCAGGGCGTAGTCCATGCAGGCATCGAAAATCTCGACCGGGAGCTCGGCCGGCACAACGTGGCGCGACCCGCCCGGCTTGTATTTCGCGTCGTAGTCGTACCAACCATCGGTGAGGATATCGGTCACCGTCAGCGGCCGGTCGCCCATCACGGTTGTGGTTAGTTCGCGCCCGGGCGCGAAGGCCTCGACCATGACCACCTCGGGCATGGCCTCGTCCAGTTTCGGCGGCCCGTTCGCCACATCGTGCACTATATAGACACCGACCGAGGAGCCTTCGTTATTTGGCTTCACCACGTAGGGCGGTTCCATCACGTGGCGCGCGCGCACTTCGGCCGCACAGGCCAGAAGGCTTTCCACCACCGGCAAACCAGCGGCCGTATACGCTTCCTTGGAGCGCTGCTTGTCCAGCGCTAGCGCGGAGGCCAGCACGCCGGAATGGGTATAGGGTATGCGCAGCCATTCCAGCATCCCCTGCACGCAGCCATCCTCGCCCCAACGGCCATGCAGCGCATTGAAAACGACATCCGGCGCGACCTCGACGAGGCGCGCCGCAAGGTCCGGACCCGCGTCCAGCTCGACAACTTCAAACCCTTCGCCCCGCAGCGCGGCGGCGCATTCGCGCCCAGACGAAAGCGAAACCTCACGCTCCGCCGATGGCCCTCCGAGAAGAACCGCCACCTTTGGGGATGTCCTGCTCGACATGCCCGCCTCTTTTCCGGACCTGCGTCCGATTTTTATATTGTGAAATCCGCTGGTTGCGTGGTTTCACTGCCCGTCATCCCGGCGTGGTTCCGCCGGTGTCATTCCGGGGCCGGTTCACCGACCCTCATGATTTCCCACTCTAGCTCTATTCCGCTGTTTTGGTAAACCTTTTTCCTGACCAACTCGCCGAGTCCTTCGAGCTCCGCCGCGGTGGCGTTATTGGCATTCAGCAGGAAATTCGAGTGCTTCTCGGACATCTGCGCGCCCCCCAACCAGGCGCCGCGCATTCCGGCATCGTCAATCACCTTCCAGGCTTTCAATTCATGCGTGTCATCGGCCCATCCCGTCGAGCTGAAACCGGCCGGATTACGGAAGGTGGAGCCGGCGGAACGTTCCTTGGTGGGTTGCGTCGCGTCCCGCTTGGCAAGCTGGCTGGCCATGCGGGCCTGAAGGCCGTCAGGGTCGGCTTTTCGGGCACGCAAGCGCGCCGAAGTGATGACCCAACCGCGTGGCAGCTTGGTAGATCGATATGCAAATTTCAACATCTCCGGTGTGAGATGCACGACGTTGCCATTGCGCGTCACCGCCTCGGCCTCGATCAGGTGATCGGCCATGTAGGAGCCATAACAGCCCGCATTCATCCGAACAGCCCCGCCAATTGCTCCTGGAATGGTCCGAAGAAAGGTCAGATCAAGCCCCGCCTCGGCCGCTTTTCGGGCCACCATGGAATCGAGCGCGGCCGCGCCGGCTGTCACTATTCCATCATCGCAGTCGATCTGGTTGAAACCGCGCCCCAGACGGACCACCACGCCCCTGATGCCGCCATCACGTACGATCAAGTTGGAGCCGACGCCCATGGGAAAGACCCGGATATCGTGGTCGAGCTGCTCCATGAACGCGCACAAATCCTCCCGGTCGGCCGGCTGGAAGAGCCAATCCGCCGGCCCACCAACACGCAGCCATGTCAGCCCGTCGAGGGGCCGGTTCGGGGTCAGTTCACCGCGGATCTCGATCTGGTCGGGCTGGGCCATGTCCTGTTCCTCCAACATATGGATCGCGCCTTGATAGACAGGCGTCGGCGGTCAAGTCGAGGGCGAAATTGGTGGGGAGCCGAAGGCCGATCTAGCCGAAGATCCGCCGCGCCCACCGCCACAGATACACCAACGGCCAACGCAGGATCGAAGCTCCGGCAAGGAAGACGAGAAGCCCCACCAAGATCCCATTTTCATGGATCACGAAACCCAGGATCGGCAGACCGAACGCGATCAGCACATAGGCCTGTGGCCAGTGGTGACGTCGGGACGGGATCAGCGCGATCACCGCAGCCGTGACGACCCAGAGGCAGGCAAGCGTGAGCGACAGGCTCACTGCCGCTCTCCCAGAACGCGCCCCCGGGCGCTTTCACGGGTCGCGCCGGTTACCCGAAGCGCGAGGTAGCGCAACGGCTTGCGGAACATCGACAGCACGGCAACGGTGGCCAGCAGAAGCGGCAGCCAACCATAGTCACCGCCGATCTGCCAGACGAGCCAGGGCGCGCTCAGAAGCAGCGTCAGGCCGGGGAGGGTCTGGTAACGTAAGGGCAACATCGCGGTGGCAGCACCGAGAAGCACCCAGAGACACCCGAGGACAAGAACGTTCATGCGTTCCTCCCTGGGGCCGGCCGAACAGGCCGGCGGTTTCACTCACCCCTGCAGGCGTTCCGGCAGGGCATTGGCCCAGGCGCTGATGGTACCGGCGCCAAGGCAGACCACCATGTCGCCCGGCTGAGTCTGTTCGCGCACAAGCCGCTCAAGGTCGTCCTCGCACAGAAGCGCGCGGGCATGGCGGTGTCCGTGGCGGATCAACCCGGCCACGAGCGCATCCCGGTCCGCGCCCTCGATGGGGGTTTCGCCGGCGGCAAAGACTTCGGCGATGCCAACCACGTCCGCCTCGTTGAAGCAGGCGCAGAAATCGTCGAAGAGGCTATGCAGCCGCGAATAACGGTGCGGTTGGTGCACGGCAATGACACGTCCGTCACAAGCCTGCCGTGCGGCCTTCAGCACCGCTGCGATCTCGACCGGGTGATGGCCGTAATCGTCGATGATGGTCACACCGTTTACTTCGCCCACCTTGGTAAAGCGACGGTTAACGCCACCGAAATTGGCCAGCGCCTCACGGATTTCGTCGGCCTTCATGCCGAGGTGACGCGCAACGGCAATGGCTGACAGCGCGTTGGAAACGTTGTGATCACCCGGCATCGGCAGGGTGCAGCCCTCGATGACCATGCCGTCATTCTTCAGCTCGACATCGAAATGCGCGATGCCCGCCTTGTAGTGCAGGTTGAGCGCCCGCACATCGGCCTGCGCGTTGAAACCATAGGTGATGACCCGGCGATCCGTGATCTTGCCGACCAGTGCCTGCACCTCCGGGTGATCGGTGCAGCAGATCGCAACGCCATAGAAGGGCAGGTTCTCGACGAAAGTCTTGAAGCCCGCGCGCAGGTTATCGATCGAACCCCAGTGCTCCATGTGCTCGGGGTCGATATTGGTGATGATGGCCACGGTCGCGGGCAGGCGGTTGAAGGTGCCGTCGCTTTCGTCGGCTTCAACCACCATCCACTCGCCCTGCCCCGCGCGCGCGTTGGAACCGTAAGCGTGGATGATGCCGCCATTGATCACCGTCGGGTCAATGCCGCCGGCATCGAGAAGGGTGGCGACCATGGTGGTGGTCGTCGTCTTGCCATGGGTGCCGGCAATGGCGATGTTGGATTTGAGCCGCATCAGCTCGGCAAGCATCTCGGCCCGGCGCACGACCGGCAGGCCGCGGGCGCGGGCGCCGTCCAGCTCCGGGTTGCCCGGCTTGATCGCGGAGGAAATCACCACGACCTCGGCATTTTCGAGATTGTCGTCCCTCTGCCCGATGAAGACCGTCGCCCCGAGCCGCTCCAGCCGCTCCGTGATCTTCGACGGTTTCAAGTCAGAGCCCTGAACGGTGTAGCCATGGGTCAACAGCACCTCGGCAATGCCGGACATGCCGATTCCGCCAATTCCGACGAAATGGATCGGGCCCACATCGGTGGGGAGTTTGGTGACTGCGTTCATAATTCTGCTTCCGTCCATCATGGCTGCGCGCCCTCCTGCGTCTTGTGACCGGACAGTTCTTCGACCATCTCGACCAGCCTCTCGGTGGCGTCGGGGCGCCCTTCGGAGAGCGCATTCCGCGACATCTGCAAGGCCGCATCCGGGTTTTCCAGTATCGCGCGTATCTGCTCTGAAAGCGTTTCGACATCAAGCTGCGATTCCGGAATCACTATCGCCGCCTGGGCATCGGCAAGACCTCGCGCATTGGCGGTCTGGTGATCGCCCGCTGCCACTGCATAGGGGATCAGGATCGAGGGCCGGCCTATGATCGAGATATCCGCCACCGAAGACGCGCCCGAACGCGAGATCACGAGCTGTGCCTCGCTCATGCGGCGGGGTACGTCGGTGAAGAAAGGCTGCACATCCGCCGTGATCGCATGCTCAAGGTAATAGGTCTCGACCCGTTCCTGATCCTCGCCGCGCGCCTGATGGGAGACGCGCATATGCTCAAGGTGCTCCATCGGAAGGGCCGCGATGGCGGGCGGTACGACATCGGAAAGGATCCGCGCCCCTTGGCTGCCGCCAATCACCAGCAGCTCCATCGGGTAGTCTCCCGGCGGAATATAGCCGGCGCCTGCCCGCTCCATGACCGCCGCCCGCACAGGGTTTCCCGTGTGAACGCCCTCGACGCCGGCGGGCAGTTCGGTCGGCCATGTGCCGCAAGCAACTGCATTGACGCGTTTCGAGAAGATCCTGTTCACCCGGCCCAGCACACCGTTCTGCTCATGCAGCATCCGGGGCAGGCGCAGGATCCACGCCGCCGTCATGGCCGGAATGGCAGGGTAGCCGCCGAACCCCACGACCACGGCGGGCCGCTCCAGCAGCATGCGGAAGGTCGCGCCGATCACGCCACCGAGGATGCGGAACGGCGCCAGCGCCTTGGCGAGAATCCCGCCGCGCGCAAAGGTCGCCGAGGCAACCTCGACGATCTCGACCGCATCCGGGAAGCCGCCGGCATAACGCGCGCCGCGCGCATCGGTGGACAGGCGCACCCGCCATCCTTTCTCCAACAGCGCTTCGGCCAGCGCCTGGGCGGGGAACATGTGCCCGCCCGTGCCGCCAGCCGCGATAATGATCAGAGGTTGAGCCACTAGTGCCCCCTGCGTTGGAAGACATCCGCGATTTCGCCCTGCGGGCGGGTGCGGGTAAACGCCAGAAGCATGCCGACGGCAATCCCTCCGGCGATCAGCGAGGAGCCGCCATAGGAGACAAAGGGAAGCGTCATGCCCTTGGCGGGCAGCAGGCGCACGGCAACGCCCATATTGATCATCGCCTGAACACCGAACATGCAGGCAAGCCCCGTCCCGGCCAGACGCGTGAAGGGGTCGCGCTCCCGCATAAGCCGGAACAGCGAGCGCAGCACGACAATACCATAGAGCACAATGATCGCCATCACGAGCACGAGCCCGTATTCTTCCGCCGCAACGGCAATGATGAAATCGGTATGCGCATCCGGCAGGGACCATTTCACCTGTCCCTCGCCCACGCCGACACCGAAGAAGCCGCCCTCCTGAATCGCGTTGGTGGCATAGCCAAGCTGCGTACGCGGATCGATTTCCGGGTTGAGAAAGCCGTCGATCCGGCGGGCGAAATGCTCCGAGGCATTATAGGCCATGAAGCCGAACCCCACGATCCCCCCGGCAATGCCGACAAGCAGGACAAGCGGCGCACCGGCCACGAAATACATCACGCCCCAGGCGAACATGGTCAGCGCGGCCTGCCCGAAATCGGGCTGCAGCGCCAAAAGGCCGACAATGGCACAGACCAGCGCAAAGGAAATCGTCTTCCCCGGAGGTCCACCCACTTCCTGGCTGGCGGCCATGAGCCAGGCAGCCAGCACCACGAAGGCGGGTTTGAGGAACTCAGACGGCTGCACCGAGGCGAAGCCGAAGGAATACCAGCGCACCGCGCCCTTGCCGAAATCGGTCCCGAAGAAGGGTAGCAGCACGAGGGAGAAAAAGGCCGCGATGAAACCCAACACCGCCAGACGGCGCACCAGCGCCGGCGACATCATGGATGTCAGAAGCATGGTGATTATGGCCAACCCGCCAAAGAACACCTGCCGCTCCACGTAGTGGAACGAACTCAGCCCGTTGCGCGCGGCCAGCGGCGGCGAGGCGGCAAGCCCCAGCAACAAGCCGATGCCGAACAGCAACAGGATGGCCGACATCGTCCATTTGTCGACCGTACGCCACCAACGTGGAAGAACCGGATCGCCCGCGCGCGCGGGCGCGGTGCCATAGACCATCTCCGTCATGGATAAACCGCCACTCTGCCTCTACATGCCCGGTTTTCCGGGTCTATGCGCGGACTCTACGCGCCTGTGGCCGTTTTTTCCAGAAGAATGACAATCAGGGGACTTTTTCTTGTCGCCCTGAATCCGAAAGCCGACAGTCATCGGTTGGGGCTTGACCCCGTCGCGGCGGAGCGGCAGGTGCCAAGGCATGAAGCTCGACACCCTGATCCTTGGAGCCGGAGCCGCGGGGCTCATGTGCGCCGCCCATGCCTGCGGGCGCTGCCTCGTTGTGGATCACGCGAAAGCGGCGGGCGAGAAGATCCGCATCTCGGGCGGCGGGCGATGCAATTTCACCAATCTCCATGCCGGCCCGGACAACTTCCTCTCGGCCAACCCGCATTTCTGCAAATCGGCGCTGAGCCGCTATACGCAGTGGGATTTTCTGGATCTCGTCGGGCGCCACAAGATCGCATGGCACGAAAAGACGCTCGGGCAATTGTTCTGTGACGGCTCCGCCAAGGAGATCATCGCCATGCTTCTGGCCGAAATCGCCAAGGCCGGGGCCGAGATCTGGCTGGAGACACAGATCGGCGAGATCACCCATTCCGACGGGCGCTTTCGGGTACAACTGACCCGCGGCGGCAAGGTCACCACCGTCGAAACCCGCGCGCTGGTCGTGGCCACGGGCGGCAAATCCATCCCCAAGATGGGCGCCACGGGCCTTGCCTACAGGATTGCCGAGCGTTTCGGGCTGCCGCTCGTCGAAACGCGCCCCGCCCTTGTGCCGCTTACCTTTGGTGGAAGCACGCTGGAGGGCCTGAAGCCTCTGGCCGGCCTGTCGGTCGAGGCCGAGATCACCTGCAACGGTACGCGCTTCCGCGAAGGTCTGCTTTTCACCCACCGCGGCCTCTCCGGCCCCTCGATCCTGCAGATCTCCTCCTATTGGCGCGAAGGGGACGCATTGTCGGTCCACCTGCTGCCGGATCAGGATTTCCTCGCTCTTCTGCAATCCCATCGGCAGACAGAGGGCCGCAAGGCGCTGCAAACCGTGTTGGGGGAGTTTCTTCCAACAAGGCTTGCGCGAAAGATGGTGGAGGAGAGCGGGCTTGTCGGAAATCTTGGCGACCAGTCCGACAGATCCCTGCAAGGGCTCGTCTCGAAGCTGACCGATTGGCAACTGACCCCGACCGGCAGCGAAGGCTACCGAACCGCCGAGGTGACGCTTGGCGGCATAGACACCGCGGCACTATCGTCCCGCACAATGGAAGCCAACGCCCTGCCCGGCCTCTATTTCATCGGCGAAGCGGTCGATGTCACCGGTTGGCTCGGCGGCTACAATTTCCAGTGGGCCTGGTCGTCGGGCTGGGCGGCCGGACAGGCGATCGCCTCAACCTGAGGCGCTCCGTGTCAATGCGCGGCAATGGCCCGAAGGGCTCAGGAACAATGCGCCGCAGGCGCGCTGTTTGATAGCCGGCCCCTACGCGTCGAGCGCGGCCCGCACCCGCTCCATGAAATCCTCGCCGCGCTTCTCGAAGCTGTCATACTGGTCGAAACTCGCGGCAGCCGGCGCCAGAAGCACGGTCTCTCCCGGCTGCGCCTCGGCCATGGAACGCAAAACCGCCTGCTCCATGGTGCCACAGATCTCGCTCTCGACCCCGTCACCGAGCCCGAGCGCGAAATGTTCCGCCTCGCGCCCGATCACATAAGCCTTGGTCACGTTGCCAAGATGCGGATGCAGCGCCGCCAACCCGCCTTCTTTCTCCAGCCCGCCACAGATCCAGCGGATCCGGTCGAATGCCTGCAAGGCCTGCGCCGCCGAGTCGACATTCGTCGCCTTGGAATCGTTGACGAAAACAACGCCGTCCTTCTCGCCCACCACCTGGCTGCGATGCGGCAGGCCCTGGAAGGAATGCAGGCCAGCCTCGATCACCCTCGGCGCAACACCGAGTGTACGCGCCACCGCGTAAGCCGCGCAGGCATTCTGATGGTTATGCGCTCCCGGCAGGCCCTTCACTTGCCGCAGATCAATCGAGGCCACCTGCCGCCCCTTGCGTGTCTCCGCCAGGAACCCCTTTCGGGTAAAAACGGACCAGCCCGGCCCTTGCAACTTGCGCCCGGACGACACCCGGATCACCCGGTCATCCGCCGGTCCCTCGGAAAGCTGCCCGGCAAGAAACAGCCCCTCGGGTTCGTCCACGCCGATCACCGCCCGATCCGGTCCGCCTTCGGCCAGAAGTCTCCGCTTGGCTGCGAAATACCCGCCATAACCGCCGTGCCGGTCGAGATGATCCGGCGAGAGATTCGTGAACACGGCCACATCCGGCGTCAACGAGCGCGCAAGGTCGGTCTGGTAGGAACTGAGCTCGATCACCACGACACCGCCATCCTCCGGCGGGTCGATATCGAGCACGCCACGGCCGATATTGCCGGCAAGCTGCACCGAACGGCCGGCCTCTGCCAGCAAATGCGCGATCAAGGCAGAGGTCGTGGACTTGCCATTGGACCCGGTCACCGCAACCACTTTCGGGATGGTCTCGAACTGATCCCAGTCCGATATCGCCAGCGAGCGGAAGAACAGGCCGATATCATTGTCGACCGGCACGCCAGCCTCCAATGCTGCGGCAATGGCCCGGTGCGGGGCGGGGTAGAGATGCGGAATGCCGGGCGAGGTCACCAATAGGGCTATATCGTCCAGCGCACCGGCTCGACTGATATCCCGTATTTCAAACCCTTCAGCCTTCGCGCGCTCCCGTCCAGCCGCGCCGTCATCCCAGCACATGGGGGTACCGCCGCCCGCCTGCACGGCCCGCGCTGCGGCAAGGCCCGAGCGCCCAAGACCCAGGATAGCGATATTCTGTCCTTCAACTCCGCGAACCGGGATCATGTCCTGTCTCCTTTCGTCAAGAGGGGCTTGCCCGCGGGCGGAGCCCGACGGGCGGTGGCGCGCGCAAGCGCGCGCGGATGGCAGTCAAGGGCGGTGCCTTTCACCACGAGATTTCCTTGCGGCGCCGGAAGAAGCCGCCCGTGGGGCCATCCTGTGGCAATGTCGCCAGCCAGATCGCCGTATCGGCCCCCTCTTCGGGGCTGAGATTGGCGCCATCGCCCCCCATGCGCGTGCGAACCCAGCCGGGGCACATGGTGTTGATCTTCACGCAATCGGGCAGGTCGCGCGCCAAGGCCTTCGTCTGCGCATTCAGCGCTGCCTTGGCGATGCCATAAGCATTCGGCCCGCCCAGCCCCTCGGCAAAAGCACCCCAACCGGAAGACATATTGACGATCCGCCCGTAGCAACGCGCGATCATCCCGGGCGCCAGCGACAGAACAAGCCGAAAGGGCGCATCGACCATGACCGCCATCGCGTCGAAATAGCCGGCCGGGTTCTCCAGCAGGCTTCCCTGCGGCAGGATACCGGCATTGTTGACCAGGATGTCGAACTTCGCACCATCGAACTGGCGCAGCGTGTCCGGCTCCAGCAGATCGGCCAAGGCCCAGTTGCAGCCGAGCGCCGCCGCGGCACCTTCTCCTGCGTCCCGATCTCGCGCGGTGATGGTCACGTCGAACCCCTGCGCAACGAGTCCGGCCGCGATAGCGCGACCGATGCCACGATTTCCACCGGTTACCAGAGCGGCCCTGGCCATGGTTCTTCTCCCTCGGGCAATTGCCTCAGCGGATTTTCAGCGTTGCCAGACCAATCAGGCCCAGGATCAGCGAGATGATCCAGAAGCGGATGACGATCTGCGGCTCTGCCCAGCCGCGCTTCTCGAAATGATGGTGGATCGGCGCCATAAGGAAAACCCGTTTCCCCGTGCGCTTGAAATAGGCGACCTGGATGATGACCGAAAGCGCCTCGACCACGAACAGACCGCCGACGATGGCCAGTACGATCTCGTGCTTGGTCGAAACGGCGATGGCGCCGAGCGCACCGCCAAGAGCCAGCGATCCGGTATCGCCCATGAAAACGGCCGCAGGCGGTGCGTTGTACCACAGGAAGCCCAGCCCTCCGCCGATCAGTCCGGCGACGAAGACGATCAACTCACCGGTGCCCGGCACGTAATGCAGGCCCAGATACTCGGTATAGTCCGAACGGCCAACGAAATAGGCGATGATCCCCAACGTACCGGCGGCGATCATCACCGGCATGATCGCCAACCCGTCCAGCCCGTCGGTCAGGTTTACGGCGTTTGCCGCGCCCACGATCACGATCATGGCGAAGGGGATGAACAGGAAGCTCAGGTTGATCAGCATGTCCTTGAAGACGGGCAGCGCGAGCTGGTTGGTCAGCTCCGCCGGATGCATCCAGGCCGCCAACCCGCTTGCCAGCGCTGCGATCAGGAAGCCCAGCCCAAGGCGTACACGCCCAGATACGCCGGCCGTGTTGTTCTTGGAGACCTTGGCATAATCGTCAGCAAACCCGATAGCCCCGAACCCCATGGTGACAAATAGCACGACCCAGACGTAGGGGTTGTCGAGCCGCGCCCAGAGCAGGGTCGAGAATACGAGCGCGCCCAGGATCAGAACCCCACCCATGGTGGGCGTGCCGGCCTTGACGAAATGGCCCTCCGGCCCATCCTCGCGGATCGGCTGCCCTTTGCCCTGCTTGCGCCGCAGCAGGTTGATCAGCGGACGGCCAAAGAGAAACCCGAAGATCAGCGCGGTGAAGAACGCGCCGCCGGTGCGGAAGGTGATATAGCGAAACAGGTTGAAGAAATCGCCGCCATCCGAGAAATTTGTCAGCCAGTAGAGCATTCGCCCTGCCCCTTCTTGTTATTCCGCCACCGATTGACCCAGTTTGCGAACGGCGTCAACGACACGCGCAAGCCGTATGCCGAGCGACCCCTTGATCAGCACGATATCGCCGGGGGCGACCACCGTTCGGATCCTGTCGGCCATCTTGGCGCTGTTGTCGCAACACAGGCCCTGCTGTGCCTTGGGCAACGCCTCGTAGAGAGCCTGCATGCGTTCACCCACGCAATGCACCACGTCCACCGCCTCCATCGCCGGAAGATCGGCCAGTGCTGCATGCAAGTCCGCTTCCTGCGGGCCAAGCTCCAGCATATCGCCCAGAATGGCGATCCGGCGCCCACGCGGCTCAGATGCCGCCAGCATGGCCAGCGCCGCGCCAACGGAAGCCGGGTTGGCATTGTAGGAATCGTCGATCAGCTCGAAACGAGCCGTCTCGTCCACGATATCGAACGAAATGACCTCCCGTGCGCCCCGGCCCTCATAGGGTTTCCAAAGCGCGAGGTCATGTGCCGCAATGGCCAGGTCCGCTCCAACGGCGGTAGCGGCGGCCAGTGCGCCCAGACCGTTCATGGCGAAATGCCGTCCCGGCGATTGCAGCTTGAACATGACCGGATGGGATTTGCCATCCGGCCCGGTCATCCGGGCCTTGGCAATCGTCATGCCTTCCTGAAGCAGCACTTCGATCAGGCGGGCCTGTGCGCCGGTCTCCCCGAAACCGATGATCCTGGCGCCATGCGCTCGCGCGGCGTCGAACAGGATATCGGCTGTCGGGACATCGGCGTTCAACACCGCCGGTCCGCCCGGGCGCAGCCCCTCCAGAATCGACGCCTTCTCGCGCGCGATCCCTTCTATACCCTCGAAAGCTTCCAGATGTGCCGGCGCGACGATGGTCACCAGCGCCGCGTCCAGATCGGCCAGACGCGCGAGCGGGGCGATCTCGCCGGGGTGGTTCATGCCGATCTCGATCACCGCGTAATCGGCATCGGCCGGCATACGGGCAAGCGTCAGCGGAACGCCCCAGTGGTTGTTGTAGCTCTTTTCGGCCGCGTGAACCTTGCCCTGGCCCGCGAGGATGGCGCGCAGCATCTCCTTGGTCGAGGTCTTGCCAACAGACCCCGTGACGCCGATTACCTTCGCCCTTGTGCGAGCCCGCGCGGCGGCGCCGAGCGCTTCCAGCGCGGACAGAACATCTTCGACGATCAGGAGTGGCGCATCTTCGGCCACACCTTCGGGGATCCGGTTGACCAGCGCCGCCGCAGCGCCTTTCTCCAGCGCCTGCGCCACGAAATCATGCCCGTCACGCACGTCTTTCAACGCCACGAACAGCCCGCCCGGCGCCAGCGTGCGGGTGTCGATGGACACCGAACTGGCCTGCCAGTTGGTGGTCGCGCGCCCGCCGGTCGCGGCAGCGGCGGCCTCAGAAGTCCACAGGATATTGTTCATGTCAGATGTCCGTCCAATGCGGCCACGGCAACCGAGGCCTGCTCCACATCGTCAAAGGGGTAGACCACATCGCCCACCGTCTGGCCCGTCTCGTGCCCCTTGCCCGCGATGAGCAGCGCATCGCCAGGGCCGAGCGCATCGACGCCGCGCAGGATCGCCTCGGCCCGGTCGCCGACCTCGGTTGCTTCCTGGCACCCTGCCTTGACCATGGCCCGAATGTCCGCCGGGTTCTCGGAGCGGGGATTGTCGTCGGTCACGATGGCGACGTCGGCATTCTCGGCCACGGCCTGCCCCATCAGGATGCGCTTTCCGGTATCCCGGTCGCCGCCGGCGCCGAACACGCAGATGATGCGCCCCATCACATGCGGGCGCAGCGCCTTGAGCGCGGTCGAGAGCGCATCGGGCGTGTGGGCATAATCGACGAAAACCGGTGCGCCATTGTCGCGCGTGGCAGCCAGCTCCATCCGGCCGCGCACGCCAACAAGCTTCGGCAGCACACCGAACACATCCGCCGGGTCGCTGCCGGAGGCAATGGCCAGCCCTGTGGCGATCATGACATTTTCGGACTGGAAGCCGCCGATCAGCTTCAGCCGCACCTGCTGCAAGGCGCCATTCCAGGCGAAGCGCACATCCTGCCCGGTGCTGTCGAAGCGCAGCCCGAGAATGCGCAGGTGGTTCTCCTCGCCGCGTCCGACCCGGACTACCTCCTGCCCGACAGATTCGGCCACACCGGCCATGCGCGCACCATAGGCGCTGTCCATCTGGATCACGGCAATGCCGTCATCGCTCATCACGCGTTTGAACAGACCCGCTTTCGCGGCGAAATACTCCTCGAAATTCGCATGATAATCGAGGTGGTCCTGCGTGAGGTTGGTGAAGCCGGCCGCAGCGAGCCGCACCCCATCGAGCCGCTTCTGTGCCAATCCATGCGAGGAGGCCTCCATCGCGGCGTGGGTCACGCCGTTCGCGGCGGCCTCGGCAAGCGCGCGGTGCAGCGTGATCGGCTCGGGTGTTGTGTGGCGCAGCGGCGCCTCCCAGGCGCCTTCGACGCCGGTGGTGCCGAGATTGACGGCTTCAAGGCCAAGATTGGTCCAGATCTGGCGGGTAAAGCTGGCGACCGAGGTCTTGCCGTTGGTGCCGGTCACGGCGACCATCACCTCGGGTTGGGCGGCGAACCAGAGCGCCGCCGCGCCCGCCAACGCGGCACGCGGGTCTTCAACCACGACAACGGCGACCGGGTTGGTGATAAGCTCGGCCTCGGCAATGCGCGCGCCCTCGGCATCGGTCAGGATCGCGCCCGCCCCTTGCCGCAGCGCATATTGGATGAACTCTCCGCCATGCACCTTGGTTCCCGGCAGCGCCGCGAAAAGAGTACCGGGCGCCACCTCGCGGCTATCGACGGCGAGGCCCGTGATCCGCGCCTCCGCGCCGCCCTGCGCGGTCAGCCCCAACTCGGCAAGGGATTTTGTCGCAACTTCGCTCATTCCTGCCCACCCCATGTTTCCCAAGGGACATCCGCCCTTCAATGATGGCGCTCTTTTTCGTCCCTTTTTGGCGCGGGGTCCACCGCTCAATGCTGTGCGACGCGAACGACCTCGGCCTCTGGGAGGGGCTCGGCCTGAGGGCGCAGGCCCAGCAACGGCGCCGTGCGCCGGATCATCTCGGCGGCGACCGGAACCGCCGTCCAGCCGGCGGTGCGGCGCGGCTTGGTGCCCGAGGTTTCCACCGGCTCGTCCAGCGTGACGATCAGCACGTATTTGGGATCATTCGCGGGAAAGACCGAGGCAAAGGTCGCGATCACCTTGTCATTGTAATAGCCGCCCTTGGGCTTGGGCTTGTCGGCGGTGCCGGTCTTGCCGCCCACGGCATAGCCGGGAACTTCGCCAAAGCTCGCGGTGCCGCGTGTCACCACCTGCCGCAGCATGCTGCGCGCGGCTTTGGAGGCTTCTTCGGACACGATGCGCTCACCATGCTGGGGCTTTTCCTGCCGCAGCAATGTCGGCCGAACCCGCAGCCCACCGTTCAACAACGATGCATATCCGGCGGCGAGATGCACCGGCGAAGAGCTGAGACCGTGGCCATAGGAGATCGTGATGGTCGAGATCTCCGTCCAGCGGGGCGGCAGCAGCGGCTTGCCCGTGGGCGCCTCGACCATTTCGAGCGGCGTCGGCTGCAGGAAACCGAGCGTGTCGAGGAATGTCTGCTGTCGCTCGGCCCCGATCGCAAGCGCCAGTTTGGCGGTGCCCACATTGGAAGATTTCACGATCACATCGGTCACTGACAGGGTACCGTAGGATTTATTCTGGAATTCCTTGATCTTGAACTTGCCCCATTTCATCGGCGCATGGGCTTCGATCATGGTGTCGGCGTTGACCAGGCCCAGGTCCATCGCCTGTGCGGCGGTGAATATCTTGAACACCGAGCCAAGCTCGTACACACCCTGAACCGCGCGGTTGAATAGCGGGCTGTCACCGGCATCGCCCGTGGTGAGCGGACGGGGGCGGTCGTTGGGATCGAAATCGGGAAGCGAGATCATCGAGAGGATCTCGCCGGTTTTGACATCCATCAGGACGGAACTGGCGCCCTTGGCATTCATCAGCCGCATGCCACCTTCGAGGATCTCGCGCGAGGCGGCCTGCACCGTCAGGTCCAGCGACAATTCCAGAGGTGCGCCGTTATTGGCCGGGTCCCGCAGCCAGGCATCGAACTCCTTTTCGACACCGGCCACGCCGACAACCTCGGCAGAATGGACGCCCTCGCGGCCGAAACTTGCCCCCCCAAGCACATGCGCGGCCAGTTTTCCGTTCGGATAGAGCCGCATTTCGCGCGGGCCGAACAAAAGCCCCGGCTCGCCGATATCATGCACGGCCTGCATCTGCTCGGGGCTCAGCTTCTTCTTGATCCAGAGGAATTTCCGCTTGCCGGTGAAATCGGAATAAAGCTTGTCCGCGTCGAGATCGGGAAAGATCTTGGCTAGCTCGCGCGCGGCCCGTTCCGGCTCGACCATGTCGCGAATCTGGGCATAGAGCGAATGGGTAGACAGGTTCGTGGCAAGGATACGGCCGTTGCGATCGACGATATTGGCGCGCTGTGCAACGATATCGGACCCGGTCGCGGCGGCGCGTGGCTCCGTTGGCTCGGAAGCCGCAAGGCTCCCCATCCGCATGCCGATCACCGCGTAGGCACAGAAAAAGCAAAGCACGAGCAGGAACAGCCGGCCCTCGGCCCGATGGCGCGCCCGGTCGCGCATTTGCTCGTGGCGCTGACGAAGGTTCTCTTTCTCGATAGCCTCGGGGTTCTCACCCTTTTCACGCGCCGACAACACGCGGGCGAGCGGGCGCAGCGGTGTGCGGATCATGGGAACTGTCCTCCGACGGCAATATGACCGCGCACCTCGATTGGATCCGAAATGGCGAGCCCGGGCAGCGGCGGGAAGGCCACCTGTTCCAGCGAGCCGAATTGCTCCGGCATGAGCGGCAACAGGCCCAGCGTGTCGAAATTGATCTCGGCCAGCTCGGCCAATCGCCCGGGCCGGTTTAGATAGGCCCACTCGGCCTCCAGCACCGCAAGCTCCTGACGAAGATCGCCGATTTCACGCTTGAGCACGGCCGATTGCTTGAGCGCGGCCTGGGTCTGGTAATTTTCCTGGTAGGCCCAGAAGGCCAGCCCCATGACGAAAAGCGCGGACATCAGGTAGAAAAACGTCTTCATGGCGTCTCCTTCCACCAATCCTTGGGGCCCGGAAGGCCCATGGCGGTGCGGTCGAGGGGGGTAATGGGAGCGTCCGTCCGGATCGCGGCGCGCAACTTGGCCGAGCGCGCACGCGGGTTGGCGGCAATCTCCTCGTCACTCGGCCCGATGGCCTTGCGGGAAATCAGCTTGAACTGCGCCACCTGCTCTTCTGCCTCGGGCGCGTAACGGTTGGTGCGCGCCATGCTGCCCGAACGCGCCTGCAAGAAGCGTTTGACCACGCGGTCCTCAAGCGAATGGAAGGTCACGACCGCGAGTTTTCCGCCCGGCTTAAGCGCCCGTTCGGCCGCCTGAAGTCCCGCGATCAGCTCTCCGAACTCGTCATTCACCGCAATGCGGATCGCCTGAAAAGACCGGGTGGCCGGGTGGATCTGCCCCGGACGCGGACGCGGCAGGCACGAGGCGACAGCCTCAGCCAGTTGCAGCGTGTTCTCGAAGGGCCGCACGGCGACAATCGCCCGCGCGATGCGGCGCGAGGCACGCTCCTCGCCATAGTGATAAAGAATGTCGGCAAGCTCGTCGGCGCTGGCAGAGTTGACCAGGTCGGCGGCCGACGGCCCCTGATCGCTCATCCGCATGTCCAGCGGCCCCTCGCGCAGGAACGAAAACCCGCGCTCGGCCTGATCGAGCTGCATCGAGGACACGCCGAGATCGAGCACGACCCCGTCGAGCGGCTCCCCGGCATGCTCGTCCAGTTCGGAAAACTTGCCTTGGACCAGTTTCAGCCGGTCGCCATATTCTTCCTGCAAGGGCGCCGCGAGCGCGAGCGCACTCGGATCGCGATCGACACCGATCACCTTCTCCGCCCCTGCATCGAAAAGGCGTCGGGTATAGCCGCCCGCACCAAAGGTGCCGTCCAGCCATGTGCCGGAAACGGGCGAAACCGCCTTGATCAACGGGTCGATCAAAACGGAGACATGCGGCGATTTGGGGTCGTTCGAAGGGGCGGCACCAACCATGGTTCAGAAGCCTCCTGCCTCCAGGAGCGTCAGCGGATCGACATCGTCGGGCAGTTCATCCAGCATCGCTTCGGTTTGCGGGGCGACTTCCCGCTCATAGGTTTCCGGGTTCCAGATGTGGAACGTGTCGTGGGAGGCGACGAAAAGCGCCTCCCCTTCCAACCCGATCATGTCGCGAATGTTTTGCGGCAACAGCAGGCGCCCGTTGTCATCCACGCTTGCCGGATGTGACTGCGCGTTGAAATAGGCTTCCATCATGCGGCGCTCCTTGGAGCCACGCGTCATGCCGCTGATCTTGGCATCGACTTCGGCTGCGGCCTCCATCGTGTAGACTTCGAGGAATTTCTTGCGGGAGGTGCCGTAATGCACGACCAGGTTCGGCTGCAGGCCGTCTTTCCACTCAGGGTCACAGGCTTCCAGCACACGACGAAACGGGGCGGGTACTGAAACCCTGCCCTTCGCATCGACCTTGTTGCGGCCCTGACCTCTGAATACACGCGCCACTTTGAGCGCTCCTTGCTGCCTCTCGTTTCCGTCCCTTTAACGAAAACGGCGGATCAGACTGCTGCCACTGTCTGATCCGCCGCCCTCGTCCCATCGCTGGGTATGTCCGATCGCGCGTGCCACCTGGGGGGATGTCTGCTCGCTCACGCGTCGGATCTCTTTTTGTCGATGAAAAGCGGGTGCCTGTATGAAACCTGACCTTGGGAAGTTCCGGGGTCTGTCGCCCCTTTTTTTGTCTGCCCGTCCTCATCGTGTGAATTCACTATGCCGCCCCCCTTCATAGAAATCAATAACACTTTGCCCCACACTGACCCACTTGGTGAAGAACGGGGCTCAATGAGGACAGGAGTACCCCGCATTTTCGGCACAAATAGCGATCAGGGAGCAGACAGGCACAAGATATGCCACCGACGCCGTTAACGAAAAAAATCTTGGGAATGCCTTCGAACTCATGAAATCGACCCGATTTTTTCAGTATTTCCCGTCTCGGACCATGATTTCCCATACGAATCAAGCCATCGCCACCGGCGCGATTCGCCTTGCCGCACCCCTAGGGCTAGTCGGTGTCATGATTTCCCATCGCCGGAATCAAAACGGGAGGGGACAGCCCCCTCCCGTCGGATTTTCAGCTTATTCGGTCTGGATCAGGCCATGCCGCCGCCCACAAGTCGCGCCGCCAAAGCCGCATAGGCATCGGCCGCAGGCCCCTCGCCCAACGCGACCGGCACCCCGGAATCGCCCGCGACCCGGGTTTCCAGTTCCAACGGCAGCGCTCCAAGGAAGGGCACATCCATCGCCTGCGCCTCGGCAGCCACGCCACCATGACCAAACAGATGCGCCTCATGTCCGCAGCTGGGACATATATAAGTAGACATGTTCTCGATCAGACCGAGGATCGGCACCTTGAGCTTGGTGAACATGTCGATTGCGCGGCGCGCATCGAGCAGCGCGACGTCCTGGGGCGTGGAGACGACGATCGCGCCGTTGGTCCGGTATTTCTGGCCAAGGGTAAGCTGTACGTCGCCGGTTCCCGGCGGCAGGTCGATGATCAGGACATCAAGCTCGCCCCAGGCCACATCCCCCATCATCTGCTGAAGCGCCCCCATAAGCATCGGGCCACGCCAGATCACGGCTTCGGATTCCTTGAGCAGCGAGCCCATGGACATGAGCGTGACGCCATGTGCTGTCAACGGCACGATGGTTTTGCCATCCGGCGACGCCGGCCGGCCGCTCGCCCCCATCATCCGCGGCTGAGACGGACCATATATATCGGCATCCAGCAGCCCGACACGCCGCCCCTGCCGCGCAAGCGCCACCGCGAGGTTAGCCGAAACCGTGGATTTGCCGACGCCCCCCTTGCCGGAGCCGACAAGAAGAATGCGTTCGATGCCGGGAACGCCCTGAGGGCCGGCGGGTTGTGCCGTAGGATGCCGCCCCACCTTCAAATTCGGCGGCGAACTGGCCTGCGCTCCGCCACCCGGGGCTCCGGAATGTGCCGTCAGGATTGCGGAAACCGCCGTCACGCCGTCGAGTCTTGCCACGACACCCTCGGCAGCCTGCCGAACCGGCTCCATCGTCCGCGCCATCTGCGCAGATTCGGCTTCGATGACGAAACTGACCCTCCCACCGGGATCGACGGAAAGAGCACGCACGAGGTCGCGTGAGACCAAATCGCCACCATCTTCCAGAGATACGCCCTTCAGCGCCTTGACAACTTCTTCACGGGTTAGAGCCATTTTCTTGTCCGACCTTCCGAAAACCTACCGTCACACCTAACCTCCCCACGGTCGAGCGCAAGTCACGTCCGTATCTCGCCCAAAAAAGCAGCGACCCGCCCCCAAAAAGGTCAGGCCTACATATGCAAATGCTGCATAGCGGCATTGAAGCTGCTGGTGATTGCGCAAACGGTTTCCATCCTTATTTTGAATATCAACGAGGGCGCTAACGGAACGCAAGTCAGGCGCTAACACAATCGAAACCCGCTTCGGGTAGAATGGTGAGAAACGCGGATAGATCCGCAAGGAGCGAGAAGATGGCTACGGCAAGGAATGCACAAGACATGCGCAGCCGCACATCTGGCAATCGTTTCTCCACCGTACTGCTGGGCGCGACGGGATGGTTTGGGCAAGCGCGGAGGTTCCGCCGGACCCGGAGTGAACTGTCCGCGCTGACCGATGCGGAACTGAACAAGCTGGGCCTCAGCCGGGACATGATCCGGCCTCTGGCATGGCAGGCTGCGAAAGCGGCGTAACGAGATAGAGTTTCAGGAACCCGTCCTCCTCCCTGGGTTTTCTGATACGGCGGCAACACCCTCCTCCTCCCTGGTGTTGCCGCCACAAGATACCGCCCGAAAGGGCAGAGATACGGAACCGGAAGCCCCTCCTCCTCCCTGGGTCATGGTTTCGGCGGCGGCACCCTCCTCCTCCCTGGTGTCTCCGCAACCTACACGGTCGGGCAAGCCCGACGCGCCTGAGAGGCGCAGCGACATAAAGTTCCGAAGATCCGTCCTCCTCCCTGGGTCTTTCGGTTCCGCGGCGACACCTTCCTCCTCCCTGGTGTCGCCGCACCTAATTCCAGCCGGTTTGTCCGGAGCGCGAAAGCGCAGAACATGGTTACAGAAAGCCCGTCCTCCTCCCTGGGTTTTCTGCATTACGGCGGCGACACCCTCCTCCTCCCTGGTGTCGCCGCCATTTTTTTGTCTCCACCGCCAAGTTGAATTGGAAAGCTGCGCTAAACCTGCGCGAAGCAATGCTTAACGCTAACATCATAGCTCACGGCGCAAACTGCATAGCGGCTTTGACCATTCTCGGGATTGCCCCGAAACGCCCAATCACTAAATTGAGGCTCAAGAGAGCGCTAACAATGACTGATTAGATGCCTCAACACCCGGTTCGGAAAGGTTCCGAACAATCCGAAGGAAGACGAAAATGGATATCGCTGCCAACACCTCCCGTATCGAAACCGGCGTGAACGCATCCTGGTTTTCGGCGATGGTCGATGGTGGACTGACCAAGTTGCGCCAGTTCCGCGCCTATCGCCGGACCATGGATGAGCTGAGCACGCTTGGCGATCGCGAACTTGGCGACCTTGGCCTGAGCCGCGCAATGTTCCGCGAAATTGCGCGCGAGGCCGCACGCAAAGCCTGAGTTTTACCAAACTACGGTCCATCTCCTCCCTCAGGACCGTAGATCAAAATGGCGACGACACCCTCCTCCCTGGTGTCGTCGCCATTTCTTTTTCTGCGCCGGCATTTGTGCCTAAGTATGAACCTTTTGTGAAAATCAGATTGCAAATGCTGCATAGCAGCATTGCCCAATCAAGCGTTCAAATCGCCACAATCCGGCGTATCTTAATCAGTGAAGATAGCGCTAACAGAACGAACGGCGCGCTGAACCAAAAGCCCTTCGCGGCACCGAATGCAGGATTGAAAAATGGAAACGACTTTTACGACGAACAGCATCGTCAGCTGGTACTCCGCCCCGATCGAAACCCTTCGGGTCCACATGCAGAAGCGCAAGATCTATCGCCAGACCTATCGGGAACTGTCCAGCCTCTCGGATCGCGCCCTGGCCGACCTGGGACTGAGCCGCTCGATGATCAAGAGCCTCGCCTACGAGGCCGCCTACGGCGCCTGATCCGGCGATTACGGAAATCGGAAAGCCCTCCTCCTCCCTGGGCAGATCCGGTCAGGCGGCGGCACGTACCTCCTCCCTCGTGCCGCCGCTGAAAATACGAGACGACAGCGGGACATTCCCGCGCCCCTGAAATCCAATTCGGCGACTTGCCGAATATCCCCCAAGGAGCCTGAAATGGCATTCATGTCCGAAACGCCCCGTGCCGCTGGTGGTTCTATCCCGGTCTGGTTTTCGGCAATGGCCGAAGCCATCCGAATTCAACGAGTCCGCCGCAAAGCCTATCGCCGCACGTTCAACGAATTGAACGCGATGAGTGAAAAGGAACTGGCCGATATCGGGTTGAGCAGCCTGATGGTGCGCGACATCGCCATGCAAGCCGCAGAAATGGCTGTGTAAGCTTCAACAAAGCTTACTCTAGGGAAAGATTCTCCGATAGCCATCAAACTGCGTGTTATCCAATCCCGGGATCCGCCCTCTTGTAGCGAGGAACCCTGAGCGGAATGCGGTTTACTGACGGAACTCTGCGCAACCACTCTCGAAGCTTGGAGCCGGTGCACGGCGCTCGTTGCCCTGAACGGCATTACAGACTTCGACGAGATCCTCGATGTCCACCGGTTTTCGTATTGTCGCCGCGACGGCGGGCGACATGGCAAAGAGGGTCTTTCGAGAATACTCCGCCGATCCACTCACGACCACGACCTTGCAGAGCGGGTTGCGATAGGTGGCCAATGTCGCGACCCCGAGCGCCTTTGAACCATTCATGCACAGGTCCAGCACGACGAGGTCATAGGGCTTGCTCTGAAGCAGTTTGAGCGCCTCGGTCTCGGTATCGACCAGCAGCATCGAATGACCGGCTCGCTCGAGGACATCGCCCCACAGGGCCCCCAGGTTAGGATCGTCCTCGACAACCAGTATTCTCATGCGCTCACTCCGCGACTCGGGGAACAGGGAAAACTCCATCCGGACCCCTAATTACACACAAAATGTCGCAGGTCAAAAGGGCACATCGTCGGCTGAAGCCGCCGGAACGACGAATTTTGCGACAACTTTCTTCACCCCGGCTTTGTCGAAGGCGATCTCGAGCTTGTCGCCCTCAATTGCCGTGACCGCGCCATAGCCGAATTTCGTGTGGAACACCCTGTCGCCCAAGCCAAAGGCCGAGACAGCCTCCAGGTCGATCGTGATGTTGCGGGTTTCGCGCGGCTGCCCCATCGGGCGGGTCTGGCTGCGGGCCTGCATCCGTTTCCAGCCGGGCGAATTGTAGACATCGGCCCGCGATGCCTTTTCGTGCTGGTCCGACCGCGCGGGCTGCGCCGTGGCCGCCGCACCATAGCCACCGCCATAGAGACCCGGCGGGGTAAGCACATCGACATGCGCTTCAGGCAATTCATCGATGAAACGCGAGGGTAGCGCCGACTGCCACTGGCCATAGATTCGACGATTGGCGGCGAAGGTAATGGTGCAGAGCTCCTCGGCACGGGTGATGCCAACATAAGCCAGCCGCCGCTCCTCCTCCAGCCCCTTGAGCCCGGTCTCGTCCATCGCCCGCTGGCTGGGGAACAGCCCATCCTCCCAGCCAGGCAGGAAGACCGCCGGAAATTCCAACCCCTTGGCCGCGTGCAAGGTCATCAGCGTGACCTTGGCTTCCGCATCCTCTGTCTCGTTGTCCATGATCAACGCGACATGCTCCAGGAATCCCTGAAGATTGTCGAAATTTTCCAGCGCCTTGACCAGTTCCTTGAGGTTTTCCAACCGTCCCGGCGCTTCCGGCGTCTTGTCGTTCTGCCAATGCGCGGTGTAACCGGATTCCTCCAGGATCGTCTCGGCCAGCTCAATATGCGAGACGCGCGGTCCTGCCCCCGGCGCGACCGTCGTAAAAAGCCCGTCATCGAGCACGTCGTCATCGTCAGGCAGCGGTGGCGCGGTTCCGACGGCTGCCCGGTGCCAGCGTTCCAGCCCGGCCAACAGCTCGGCCAGCGCCTTCGCGCCCTTTCCCGTCAGCCCCTTGGCCGCGAGCAGGATCTTGGCGCCTTCCACCAGCGACACCCCGTTGGCGCGCGCCGCCACCTGAATTTTCTGCTGCGCCTTGTCTCCAAGGCCGCGTTTTGGCGTGTTCACAATCCGCTCGAAGGCCAGATCATCCTCGAGACTCACGGCGAGGCGGAAATAGGCCATCGCATCGCGGATCTCCATCCGCTCGTAGAAGCGCGGCCCGCCGATGACGCGGTAAGGCAGACCGATGGTCAGGAAACGATCCTCGAAGGCCCGCATCTGGTGCGAAGCCCGCACAAGAATCGCACATTCGTTGAGCCCAATGGGGCGCTGACCGCGCGTCCCCTGTCCCATTGCTTCCAGTTCCTCGCCGATCCAACGCGCCTCTTCCTCGCCGTCCCAATGGCCGATGAGGCGGACCTTCTCGCCGCCCTCCGCGGCCGTCCAGAGCGTCTTGCCGAGCCGGCCCTTGTTGGCCTCGATCACACCGGAGGCGGCGGCCAGGATATGTGCGGTAGAGCGGTAGTTCTGTTCCAGACGCACCACGACGGCGCCCGGGAAATCCTTTTCAAACCGCAGGATATTGCCCACTTCGGCACCCCGCCAGCCATAGATCGACTGGTCGTCATCGCCCACGCAACAGATATTCTTGTGCCCGCCGGCCAGTAGGCGCAGCCACAGGTACTGGGCCACGTTTGTGTCCTGGTATTCGTCCACGAGGATGTAGCGGAACCAGCGTTGATATTGGGCGAGCACGTCCTCGTGGCGCTGGAAGATCGTCACCACATGCAGGAGCAAATCGCCGAAATCCACGGCGTTCAGCGTCCGCAGCCGCTCCTGAAACTGGGCGTAGAGCTTCACGCCCTTGCGGTCGAAGGCGCCCGCCTCCGCCGATGGCACCGAATCCGGCGTCCAGGCGCGGTTTTTCCAATTGTCGATCACCTGCGCCAGGTGGCGTGGCGGCCAGCGTTTCTCGTCGATCCCGGCGGCCACGATCAACTGCTTGAGCAGGCGCTGCTGGTCATCGGTGTCGAGAATTGTGAAATTCGACTTCAAGCCAACCAACTCGGCATGCCGCCGCAACAGCTTCACACAGATCGCGTGAAAGGTGCCAAGCCACGGCATTCCCTCGACAGATTCGCCCAGAAGCCGCGCCACCCGCTCCTTCATTTCCCGCGCGGCCTTGTTGGTGAATGTTACCGCGAGAATCTCGTTCGGCCGCGCAGACCCGGTATTGAGCAAATGCGCAATTCGCGCCGTCAGCGCCTTTGTTTTGCCGGTCCCGGCACCGGCAAGCATCAGCACCGGTCCATTCAGCGTTTCGACGGCGTCCCGTTGCGCCGGGTTCAGCTCATCGAGATATGGCATCGGGCGCGCTGCCATGGCGCGCTTCGAAAGCGGAACCGCGGCCGCGAAGGCCTCTTCATCATCGTAACTGCTCATGCCCGCACCTTATCCTGCGCGGTGGACAAGGAAAACCTGTGTTCGCCATGTGTTCCGTCGATCTTCGTGACAATCCAACGTGGACACCAAACCTATATCATCAACTTTTTTGAATTATTATCATTATTGTCGATTTTTTAAAGGTGACGCCATACCGATTTATACGTTATTGCCATGTAAGCCCGAACCGACTTACACCTATGCTGCAACTGCAAAGGGAGGCCCGCCATGCCCGAATTCAACAAGATCCTTGTCGCCAACCGCGGCGAGATTGCCATTCGCGTCATGCGTGCAGCCTCTGAACTGCGCAAACGCACCGTTGCCGTCTATGCCGAGGAAGACAAGCTTTCCCTGCACCGTTTCAAGGCGGACGAAGCTTATTCCATCGGCGAAGGTCTCGGCCCGGTCCAGGCCTACCTGTCGATCGACGAGATCATCCGAGTCGCCAAGGAATGCGGCGCCGACGCGATCCATCCCGGCTATGGCCTGCTCTCCGAGAATCCCGATTTCGTCGATGCCTGTACCGCCAACGGTATCGCCTTCATCGGTCCCAAGGCCGAAACCATGCGCCAGCTCGGCGACAAGGCCAGCGCGCGCAAGATCGCAATCGAGGCGGGTGTGCCCGTCATCCCGGCAACCAATGTGCTGGGCGATGACATGGAAGCGGTCAAGAAAGAAGCCGCCGAGATCGGCTATCCGCTGATGCTCAAGGCCTCCTGGGGCGGCGGCGGGCGCGGCATGCGCCCGATCATGGCCGAGAGCGAGTTGGTCGAGAAGGTGCTCGAAGGCCGGCGCGAGGCCGAGGCCGCTTTTGGCAATGGCGAGGGCTTTCTGGAGAAGATGATCACCCGCGCCCGCCACGTGGAGGTGCAGATCCTCGGCGATCAGCATGGCAAGATCTACCATCTCTACGAGCGCGACTGCTCGGTGCAGCGCCGCAACCAGAAGGTCGTGGAACGCGCACCCGCGCCGTATCTCTCCTCCGCACAGCGCGAGAAGATCTGCGCGCTTGGCAAGCGCATCTGCGAGCATGTGCATTACCAATGCGCCGGTACCGTCGAGTTCCTGATGGATATGGATTCGGGCGAGTTCTACTTCATCGAGGTAAACCCGCGCGTACAGGTGGAACACACCGTCACCGAGGAAGTCACCGGGATCGATATCGTCCGAGCCCAGATCCTCGTGACCGAGGGCAAGAGCCTGATCGAGGCGACTGGCGTTGCGAGCCAGTATGACGTGAAGCTCGACGGCCACGCCATGCAGTGCCGGATCACCACCGAGGACCCGCGCAACAATTTCATCCCCGATTACGGCCGCATCACTGGCTATCGCGGTGCCACCGGGATGGGCGTCCGGCTCGACGGCGGCACGGCCTATACAGGCGCGGTGATCACCCGCTATTACGACTCGCTGCTGGAAAAAGTCACCGTCTGGGCGCCGACGCCCGAAGATGCCATCGCCCGGATGGACCGCGCGCTGCGTGAGTTTCGCATCCGTGGCGTTGCCACCAACATCGCCTTCGTCGAGAACCTGCTCGCGCATCCGATGTTCCTCAACAACGAATACCACACCAAGTTCATCGACGAGACGCCGGAGCTGTTCCACTTCCCGCGGCGCAAGGACCGCGCGACGAAGCTCTTGCGCTACATCGCCGATATCACCGTGAACGGACACCCGGACGTTGCGGGCCGGCCGAAGCCACCCGCCGATATTCGCCAGCCCGTGGTGCCGCCGCTGCTGACACGCAATCCGAAGCCCGGTACGCGCAACATCCTGGAGGATTTCGGCCCGCAGGCCGTCGCCGACTGGATGGCGGACCAGAAACAGCTGCTGATCACCGACACCACCATGCGGGACGGCCACCAGTCGCTTCTGGCCACAAGGATGCGCTCGATCGACATGATCAACGTGGCGCCCGCCTATTCGTCAAACCTTCCGCAGCTTTTCTCGGTGGAATGCTGGGGCGGCGCGACCTTCGATGTCGCTTACCGCTTCCTGCAGGAATGCCCCTGGCAACGTCTGCGCGACCTGCGCGCTGCCATGCCCAACCTGATGACGCAGATGCTGCTGCGCGGGGCCAATGGCGTAGGCTACACCAACTACCCCGACAACGTGGTGCAGGCCTTCGTGAAACAGGCTGCTGAAACCGGAATCGACGTTTTCCGCGTCTTCGACAGCCTCAACTGGGTCGAGAACATGCGCGTCGCCATGGACGCAGTGGTCGAGAACAACAAGGTCTGCGAGGGCACGGTCTGCTACACGGGCGATATTCTGAACCCAGACCGGGCCAAGTATGACCTGAAATACTATGTCGCCACGGCCAAGGAGCTAAAGGCCGCCGGCGCGCATATTCTCGGGCTGAAGGACATGGCAGGCCTCTTGAAGCCCGCCGCCGCCCGAGTGCTGATCAAGGCACTGAAGGAGGAGGTCGGCCTGCCGATCCACTTCCACACTCATGACACCGCCGGCATTGCCTGCGCCACGATCCTTGCCGCATCCGAGGCGGGCGTGGACGCGGTGGACTGCGCGATGGACGCTTTCTCCGGCAACACCTCGCAGGCCACGCTTGGCACCGTGGTCGAGGCGCTGGCGCATACCGATCGTGACACGGGGCTCGATATCGAGGAAATCCGCAGGATATCCAACTACTTCGAAGCCGTACGAGGCCATTATGTCGCCTTCGAGAGCGGCATGCAGGCGCCCGCCTCCGAGGTCTACCTGCACGAGATGCCGGGCGGACAGTTCACCAATCTCAAGGCGCAGGCCCGCTCGATGGGTCTGGAAGAACGCTGGCACGAGGTGGCCCACATGTATGCCGAGGTGAACCAGATGTTCGGCGACATCGTGAAGGTCACACCGTCTTCCAAGGTGGTGGGCGATATGGCGCTGATGATGGTCTCCCAGGGCCTCACCCGCGCCGATGTCGAGAATCCCGAGCGCGACGTCTCCTTCCCGGACTCGGTGATCGACATGATGCGCGGCGCGCTCGGTCAACCGCCGGGCGGCTGGCCCGCGGCCCTGCAAAAGAAGATTCTCAAGGGCGAAGCCCCCTCCACGGAGCGGCCGGGCAAGAACCTTGCCCCGGTTGATCTCGAAGAGGTGCGCGCGGAGATGAAGGCGAGCTTCGACTACGATCCCGATGACGAGGATCTCAACGGCTACCTGATGTATCCAAAGGTCTTCAGCCAGTACCGCGCGCGCAACGAGGAATACGGCCCCGTCCGCGTCCTGCCGACCCACAGTTTCTTCTATGGAATGGTGCCGAGCGAACAGATCACACCTGCTATCGAGAAGGCCAAGACGCTGGAAATCCGCATGCAGGCGGTCTCCGAGACCAACGAGGAAGGTCTGGTGAAGGTCTTCTTCGAACTCAACGGCGAACCGCGCGTCATCCGCGTTCCCGACCGCAAGAACCAAGGCGCGGTGGCGGTGCGCCCGAAGGCAGAAGTGGGCAATGCCAACCATGTCGGCGCGCCGATGCCGGGCTCGATCGCCTCGGTCGGTGTTCAGCCGGGGCAGAAAGTCTCGACGGGCGACCTGATGGTGACCATCGAGGCAATGAAGATGGAAACCGGCATCCACGCCGAGCGAGATGCCGTGATCAAGGCGGTCTATGTCCGCCCCGGCGAACAAGTGGATGCAAAAGATCTGCTCGTCGAGTTCGAGTAAACGTTTCGGGGATCATGGCTCTTGCCGTGATCCCCGCACATTCCACCGCTCTGTTTCGGCACAGCGCCCAAGTGACTAGCGCGGCAAACCGTCCAGCTCTTGCACGCGATCGAGGCCATCATCCCACTCGGCCCGGCTGGAACAGCAAATATGCGCATTCGGCGGGATGTCGATTGGGCTGTCCAGACATCCGGCCGGCACGACCAAAAGACTGCCGTCCATCTGAACCGAGGGAAGCGCCGAGCCGCATTCCGAACAGAAACTCTTTTCGTGATGCGTCCCGGGAATCTGGAACGGTTTCACTTTATCCTCGCCCTTCTCCCAAGTGATTTCTGCACTCTTCGAGAACAGGTTCGCCGAATGTGCCGAGCCGGAGTCTTTGCGGCACCGCTTGCAGTGACACAGGAAAAAACTGTCGAACTCTCCCAGGATCCGAAAGCTGACGGCCCCACATTGGCAACTTCCAGCAAAACTCTTGCTCATCGCGCAACACCACCTCGTTCCAATCGAAAAGCAGACCACGTCCGCAACTCCCCTATAGGAACGATTCAGGCTTGGCGCAAATCCATCCCCTGAAAATCGGGGACTGGCAGCACAGCCCCTTTCTTTCAAATCGTTAGTGGAGGTTACTTTACCCGCGTCCAGGTCTGGCTGCGGCAGATCGGGCCGACACAGCCGGACACCTTCAGCGCATTGCCATTCAACGCCATCTTGGACTTGTAGGTCTTGTCGCGATCCGGCGCCCAGATCTTGCCGCCCGAATACGCGCCGTTTCCGTCGGATTTCATGTCCCAGACCATGCGCTTGCCCACCTTGTCCGAGGGCACCGAATTGCCGGAACTATCATAGGCCTTGCCCAGCGTTCCGCAGATCATCCCGCCACAATTGTCCATCGTGACATGGGCATAGTTGCCTTCGTCACCGGGCTGGGTTTTCCAGACGCCGTGGATCGGATCGGCCAGCCCCATTGTGGCAAGGCAGGCAAAGGCCGCGGCCAAAGCGAATTTCGTCATTTCATGTCCTCCCGAGTTTTCCCGGGCACACTGTCGCAGCCGGTATGAGGCGATCAACATTAACGTTCCGTCGCTTTGCATTCGCGCGCGGGCCGTGGCACAGAGCAGTTCGAGCAATAGTGAAAGGCCCAAGCCATGATCCTCTATCCCGCCATCGACCTGAAGGACGGTCAATGCGTGCGTCTTCTCAAAGGCGATATGGACAAGGCGACCGTGTTTGGTGACGATCCGGCCGCACAAGCCCGCCACTTCGTCGCGGCCGGTTGCGAATGGCTGCACCTGGTGGATCTGAACGGCGCTTTCGCCGGCCGGCCCGTCAATGCCGAGGCCGTGGAAGCCATTCTCGGTGCCGTCGATGTGCCGGTGCAGTTGGGTGGCGGCATCCGCGATATCGAGACCATCGAGATGTGGCTGGGAAAGGGCGTATCGCGCGTGATCCTTGGCACGGTGGCCGTCGAGGACCCGGAACTCGTCCGCGAGGCGGCGACGCTGTTTCCGGGCAAGGTGGCGGTCGGGCTGGATGCGCGGAATGGCAAGGTGGCCACGCGCGGCTGGGCCGAGGAAACCAAAGTGACGGTGACTCAACTGGCCGGGCAGATGGAAGACGCCGGGATCGCCGCGATCATCTATACCGACATCGACCGGGACGGCGCCATGCAGGGGCCGAATGTACAGGCCACCGCCGCGCTGGCGCGCTCCACGACGATTCCGGTGATCGCCTCGGGCGGCGTTTCCTCGCTCAAGGACATCGAGGCTCTGCGCGATGCGGTTGGCATTTCCGGCGTCATTACGGGCCGGGCGCTCTATGACGGAGCAATTGATCTCGGCGAAGCGCTGAAGCTGCTCTAACCACCAGCGGCGGCTGCGGTGAGTTTCGACAACGCGCCGGACATCTTGCCGAGGTATTCGGCGTCATCGTCGATCTCGAGATCATCGAGCATCTCGGCAGGATCTTCATAGGCCAGCCAGACTGCCCCATCGCCATCCTCGTACACGAGCACCCGCAACGGCAGGTAGAGGCCGGCCAGTGGATCGTCCTGCATTGCCGGGGTGCCGAGCATCGGATTGCCGAACACCAGTAGCTGCGATCCGGGAAGGGTCATGCCAACCGACTCTGCACCTCCCGAATGGTCGACGCGAGCAAAAACGGTCGCGCCAGCCTTGCCGACCGCGGCTTCGAGCGCATCCATCGTCGTTTCGACATCGCCAGAAGCGCGCACAGAAACGATATCCTCCGCCAGACCAGGCGTTGCGAGGCTGGCGGCGAGGGCCATGATTGCAGCAAATCTCATCTCGATCTCCCTGATTCCCCAAACGTATTGATGTCGCTCTATGGTCTGGCCTATCGGCGCGATTGCCCATAAAACATCTCGTGATTTGTTAAGGACGTCTTCCATATGCTCAAAACGCGCATCATCCCCTGCCTGGACGTCAAGGACGGCCGTGTCGTCAAGGGTGTGAATTTCGTCGACCTGATCGATGCCGGCGACCCGGTGGAGGCGGCCAAGGCGTATGACGCGGCCGGGGCCGACGAGCTTTGCTTCCTCGACATCAACGCGACCCATGAGAACCGGGGCACCATGTATGATCTGGCCACACGCACGGCGGAGCAGTGTTTCATGCCCCTGACCATCGGTGGCGGCGTGCGCACGTCCGAGGATGTGCGCAACCTGCTGTTGGCAGGCGCGGACAAGGTGAGTTTCAACTCTGCCGCCGTGGCCAATCCGGATGTCGTCGCACATGCGGCGGAACGTTTCGGCAGCCAGTGCATCGTTGTCGCCATCGACGCCAAGACGGTCAGCCCCGGCAAGTGGGAGATCTTCACCCATGGCGGGCGGCGTCCGACGGGGATCGACGCGGTGGAGTTCGCGAAAACCGTGGTGGCGAAAGGTGCCGGGGAGATCCTGCTGACATCGATGGACCGCGACGGCACGCGGGCGGGTTTCAACCTGCCGCTCACCCGGGCGATTTCGGATGCGGTGAGTGTTCCGGTCATTGCCTCGGGCGGCGTGGGCACGCTCGATCACCTGGTCGAGGGCGTGACCGAGGGCGGCGCGAGCGCGGTCCTGGCTGCCTCGATCTTCCATTTTGGCGACTACACCATCCGCGAGGCCAAGGAACATATGGCGGCGGCAGGGATTCCCGTGCGGCTGGACTGAGATTGCGGGACCGGCCCCCCCCGCACCCCCGAGGTATTTCTTGAAAGATGAAGGCTGAAAATGAGTGCCATTGAGCGGCTTGCCGAGACCATAGAAGCCCGAAAGGGCGCGGATCCGGACTCGTCCTGGACGGCGAAGCTGTTCGCGAAGGGGCCGGAAAAATGTGCCGAGAAGTTCGGTGAGGAGGCCGTGGAGGCAATCATCGAAGCGGTGAAGGGCGACCGGGAGAAGCTCACCGCCGAAGCCGCGGATGTGCTCTATCACCTGTTGGTCATGCTGGCCGCGAGGGATGTTTCACTGGCGGATGTCGAGGCGGAACTGGCGCGTCGCGAGGGCACCTCTGGCATTGTTGAGAAGGCCAGCCGGGGCTGATAGAGCGAGCGCTCAGCCGACGCGCCAGTCCGGTCCGAAAAGGCGCGGGATTTCGATTTTCGGGCAGCGGTTTTCGATGACATCGACGCCGCGTTCACCCGCCATCATGGCGGCGTCGGCATTGGCAACGCCGATCTGCATCCAGACCGTGCGCAGCCGGGGCAAGTGGATCAGCGCCTGGGCCACAATTGGCGAAACCTGTTCCGAGCGGCGGAAGATGTCGATCATGTCCACCTCGGCTTCGACCTCGGACAGGCTGCCGACCACGGTTTCGCCAAACAACTCCTGTCCCGCCAGCCCGGGGTTCACCGGGATGACGCGGTATCCGCGTTGCTTGAGGAAGATGGAAACGTAATAGCTCGGGCGGGCCGGGTTGGCGGAGGCCCCGACGCAGGCGATGACGCGGCTGCGTTCGAAGATCTCGCGAATCTGTTGGTCGATTGCGTTCATGCGGCAAGATGTGCCCGCATCGTGCGAAAAAGAAAAGGCGCTCGGGAGTACCGAGCGCCAGTTGCGGAACGAGGGACAGTGCAGCGGGTTGCGTTGTTCCAAAACTGCAACCCATGAGTAAGATGTAGGTTTTTTCCGGCTCTTTCCAAGAGAGTGTAATAAAAATGTGAACACGACCGGGTTTTTCCAAAAAAGGACTTGACTACCCCCGCGCCGCAAAGCGCGGCCTAGTCAAAGATATCCTCTATCTCATCCAGAATATCACCGAACACTCTTCTAAACGACGGTTTTTTCGGTTTAGAGCGCTTTTTCGACTTCGTTTTCTTTGCCGATCTGGGGTCAAAAGGCGCCGTTTTGTTCGCGGATGACGTCTTCGTCGTCTTGCCGCTCGGCAAGCTCTTGAGGTCGCTCAAAGGGGCACCGCAACCACCACAGGCCAAGCTATGGCGGTCTTCGCCAAGGACCAGCGTCGCACGCATGCCGCAATAGCAGCAGGTTGCCAGCTTGGTATTTCGGTGCATCCTATTCTCCGGTTGTCCTTGCCTGTGTGGCATATAGGGCAACCGCGGCCGCATTGGAGACGTTGAGAGAGCCAAAAGCGCCAGAAGCGTCGATTTTCACCAGTTTATCGCAAGTATTGCGGGTACGTTCCCGCAGGCCCGGACCTTCTGCGCCCATCACGAGTCCGAGGGGGATGTTCCGTGCCTCTTCCGCCGCTTGGGCAAGATCCGTCTCGGCTTCGCCATCGAGACCGATGAGCAGGTAGCCCATCTCGCGCAGCTGGGTCATGCTGTCGGCCAGGTTGCGGACCCGCAGATAGGGCTGGCGTTCGAGCGCGCCGGAAGCCGTCTTGGCCAGCGCACCGGTTTCGGGGGCGGAATGGCGCAGCGTGCCGATCACGGCGCGGGCGCCGAAGACCTCGGCCGAGCGCAAGATGGCGCCCACGTTATGCGGGTCGGTCACCCGGTCCAGTAGGACAACGCGCGGCGAGGCGCTTCCGGGCGCACAAAGCTCCTCCAGGCTGCCCCAATCCAGCGGGCGCACTTCCAGCGCCGCGCCCTGGTGGACGGAGCCGGGATCGAGCGGCACCGGGAACTTGCGCGGATCGGCAATCTCGGGCTCAAGCCCGCCGACGGCGATGGCATCGGCCAGCTTGTCGGCGGCATTGCGCGTCACCACGAGGCGCAGCCGGTCGCGGGCGGGGTTTTCCAGCGCATCGCGCACCGCATGCAGCCCGAACAGCCAGATCGTCTGTGCGGCGGCGGCGCGGCGGGCGCGTTCCTTGTCGATAACCCAAGTCGGTTTCTTCATGTCTGCATTCCTTCTTCCCCTCCCCTGCCCGTCCGTGGCGGGAATGGCAAGTTCGGCACGGGGATCCAACGCCGTTTTGGCCGTTTAACCCGCAATTGGAAGCATTACACGCCCGAAGGCGCACCGGTGCGGGATCTGCACGGACCGAAGAGCGCGGCCAGCGCAAGAATGACACCGGACACGGTGGCGATCATGCCGGCGGCCGAGACCGCATCCTGCCCGCCGAACCAGAGCGGGCCGTAGCCGGCGAAGACATAGCCCAGCACCGCCGAGAGCGCGGCGAAGGCAACCGACCAGGCGATCTGAATCTCCAGCCGGTTGGTCATCAGCCGCGCGGCGGCGGGCGGGCAGATGAACATGGCGATCACGATGATGGAACCCACTGCATCGAAGGCGGCGACCGCCGCGATGGCGGACACCACGACCAGCGCCATGCCCATGGTCCCGGTGCGGATACCGACGCCCTGTGCAAAGCCATCGTCGAAGGTCGAGATCTTGAGCGGACGCCAGAACAGCCAGAGGAAGGCCAGCACGCCGAGCAGGGTGACGAAGATGCGCGGCAGCTCAGGCGGCAGCCCCGCCAGCGCCACCGGATCGAGCAGCGAGGACCAACCCATCGCATCGAGCCAGATCAACGATTCCAGGTTCCCCATAAGGGCATGTTCGACATCAAGATGGACCGTGGAGGTGTCGGAGCGCTCCAGTAGCAGCACGCCTCCGGCGAACATGGAGGTAAAGACGACGCCCATGGCGGCACCGGTCTCGATCCGTCCCAGCCGCCGGATGGCCTCGATCAGGATCACGGCGATGATGGCTGCAAAGGCGGCGCCGATCATCATCGGCCAGGTGCTCAGCGTGCCGGTCACCAGAAAGGCCACGACGATCCCGGGCAGGACGACATGGCTGATCGCATCGCCGATGAGCGCCTGCTTGCGCAGCAAGAGGAAATTGCCTGGAAGCGCGCAGGCAATTGCGGTGAAGGTGCCGATCAGGATTGGCACGAGGCTCAGTGCAACGAACTCCTCACCCATCATGGGGTCACCTCCGCAGGGCCGCCGATCAGGGCGTCGATCTCGGCCAGTTGGTCGGCAGTCAGGACGGATTCGATATCCCGCAGCCCGTCATACAGGCTTGAGATAGCTTCGAAATCGGCCATCCCATGGACGATTTGCCAGCGGTGCTCATCGAGCAGGGCCTTGGCGGCGCGCGCGCGGCCGGCCTCCGTCGGGACGCCATCAAGCCGGGCCAGCCCTTCGCGCGCCAGAAGCCGGATCGTCAGCGGCTCATAGACCGGCTGTTGCTGGGCCAGCGAGAGAAGCCCCTGCCGGATATGGACTTTCTCCTGGAACCTGCGGTGGCGGAGATAGGCCGCCAGCACACCGCGTTCCGGCGCCAGGAAGAGGGAGACGAGAAAAAGCGCGAAACAGGTCAGCACGATGATCGGACCGGTCGGCATGTCCGGGGTCGAGGCCGAAATTGCCGCGCCCACATAGCCCGACACGCCGCCCACCACCCCGGCATAGGTGGCCACCTTTTCGCTACGCTCGGTCCAGAAACGCGCGGTGACGGGCGGGATGATCAGCAGCGCCACGATCAGGATCAGCCCCACGATCTTGAGCCCGACCACGGTGACCGAGAGCACGAGCAGCATGGTCAGCATATCGACCCGGTCGGGATCGATGCCGATGGAACGGGCATATTGCGGATCAAAGGCAACAAGGGTCATGGCGCGTCGCAACAGCAGGACAAGCGCCAGGGTTATCGCGCCACCCCCGGCGATGATCATGGCATCCTGCATCAGCATGCCCGCTGTCGAGCCAAGCAGGAGCCCGTCGAGCCCCGCCTGCCGGCCGGAGGACATGCTCTGGATGATCGTCAGCAACACCACGCCAAAGCCGAAAAAGACCGACAGGATCGCCCCAATGGCCGCGTCTTCGGAAAGGCGCGTGCGGCGGGTGAGCGATTGAACGCAGATGAGCCCGATCCACGCCGAAAGCGCCGACCCGGCCATGAGACCCGCGAGGTTCCGTCCGTCTCCTCCGAGCAGGACCATGACGATAAAGGCCAGACCGACGCCCGGAAGCGTAGCATGGCTGATCGCATCCGAGACAAGCGCCCGTTTGCGCAGGAACAGGAAAGTGCCCGTCACCCCGGCCGAAATCCCGAGCAGGGCCGAACCAATGGCCACCAGCGTGGCGTTGTAGCCAAGTTGCAGTGCCAGCGCTTCGAACAACATCGCCTTATCCCGCGCCCAGCTCCAATTCCTCGATCTGCGCCGTGGCCAGACGGCCGCCATAGGCCTTTTGCAGATTCTCGGCAGTAAAGGTCGTCGCCACCGGCCCTTCGGCCACCTTGCGCACGTTGATCAGGAAGACATGGTCGAAATACTCGGTGATCGTCGCCAAGTCGTGATGCACCGCCACAACCGTCTTGCCCTGCGCCTTCAGCGCCTTGAGCACGTCGATGATCGCCTTTTCGGTGGCGGCATCGACACCGGCAAAGGGTTCGTCGAGCAGGTAGAGATCGGCGTCCTGCGCCAAGGCGCGCGCCAGGAAGACACGCTGCTGCTGGCCTCCCGAAAGCTGGCCGATCTGGCGTTCGGCGAAATCGGCCATGCCGACACGCTGCAAGCACTCTAGTGCCTTCTGGCGATGCCCGCCGGTCAGCCGGCGCAGCAGGCCGAGCTCGCGATAGAGGCCCATCAGCACGACGTCGATCACGCGGGCCGGGAAATCCCAGTCGATCGAGGCGCGCTGCGGCACATAGGCGATGCGCGCGCGCTGGCCTTCCAGCGGCGCGCCATAGACCGAGACCGTTCCCGAGAGCGGCTTGATCACGCCAAGCGCAGCCTTGAGCAGGGTGGACTTTCCGGCGCCGTTGGGGCCGATGATCGCCGTCATCGAGCCGTCTTGCACCGTCGCGTCAATGGAAAAGACCGCCGGCTTTTCGCCATAGGAGACCGTCAACCCACGGATCGCCAGCGGGCTTGCAGCAAGGGTTTCCGCCGCCACGATATGTCCCCGGTCCGTCGCCAGTTCCAACTGTGTCATTCCACTCTCCTCAAAGCCCGGCACTCAGCCGGCCCAGCATGCCGCGTTCCGGGGCGTCCCCGCCCAGGGCACGGGTAATACTCGTGACGTTGTGATCGATCATGCCGAGATAGCTGCCCTCATAGGTGCCCGTCTCGCCCATCGCGTCCGAGAACAGCTCACCACCGATCCGAACCTCGTGGCCACGCGATGCGGCCCCCTCGATCAGCGCGCGGATATTGCGGTCCGAGACCGAGCTTTCAACGAAGACCGCGCCGATCTTGCGGTTCACCAGCACATCGACCAATTCGCCGATCCGGTTCAGCCCGGCTTCGGATTCGGTCGAGATCCCCTGGATCCCCAGCACCTCGAACCCGTAGGCGCGACCGAAATAGCTGAACGCGTCATGCGCGGTGACCAGCACCCGGCTTTGCTCCGGCACACTCGCCAACACGCCGCGCGCATAGTCGCCGAGTTTGTCGAGATCGGCCAGGAAAGCCTCCGCTCCGGCATCGAAGGCCGCTTCGTGTTCCGCCCGCGTGTCTTTCAGCGCGTCCCGGATCACCGGTACCACCTGTGCCCAAATCTCGGGCACCATCCAGACATGCGGATCAAACTTGTCGTCATAATCCGGATGCCCCAACAGCACGTCGCGCGGCAAGGCATCGGCCACGGCGGTCACATTGCCCCGGCGCTCCAGCTTGTGGAAGAACTCTTCCATCTGCGCCTCAAGGTAGAGCCCATGCCAAAGCACCAGATCCGCCTTGGTCATGGCGACGATATCCGTCCGCGTCTGACGATAGGAATGCGGATCGACCCCGGGGCCCATCAGCCCGCGCACCTCGACCAGCTCTGCCCCGATCTGCCGGACCGCATCGGCGATCATGCCGGTCGTGGCAACAACACTCAGCGTTCCCGCTGCTCGGGCTTGCCCGGGCAACACCGTCGCATAAAGCGCAGTCGCCCCCATCGCTGCCAGCAGCGTTCGTCTTTGCATCTCGATTCCTTTGGACTCGGGCGCAACGCACCCTCCTGTTCACTCACTGTATATGCAAATCAGTTGCAGGAATCAACAATATTGCGAACGATTATCATCTGCATAAATCACATATCCGCTACCCATCCCCTAAATTTGCGCGGCAGGCACATCCCCGTTCAGAACCTCACCGTTCCGGCAATCCTTTGCAGAACTCTGCCGCGAAGATTTTCGCTTTTTTCTGTTGACCCCGGAAGTCCGCTTGGCTACGTACGCCCGGCGTCGGGCGACGTGCTGCAAGGTGCGGCAGCGGACTGTAACTCCGCCGGGGAGACCCATGCCTGGTTCGATTCCAGGGTCGCCCACCATCTTTCCAAGATGTTGGTTTGCCTCACAAATCCCCAAGTCGCGGACCACAAAGCGCCTCAGATATCGTACTTTTTTGCCTTGATATCGTACTTTTGCTCTCAGACCATGGGGTATGACCCAGCAAAAGATCCGATACCTGACCCCCGGAAACGACCGAAACTTCTACTACCAGCGCAAGGTGCCAAAGGTGCTCGTGCCGGTCCTCAAGATGTCCCGTTGGTACATCCCGCTCGGCGATGATTTCGAGCTGGCGAAAGATCGGGTCACCGATTTGAAGCGGCAACACAACGCGATCATCGCCGCCGCAAAGGCTGATCCCGATTACGCTACCAAGATCCGACGCGAAGCTGAAGCCACACAACAGGCCAAGTGACCTGCCCCCCGTTGGTCCCTCAGTCATAACGAGAGTCTGCGG
>NZ_LOAS01000089.1 GCF_001558155.1 Aliiruegeria sabulilitoris | reverse complement strand
TCCGTTACGAAAACTTCAAATCTGTCCCATAGGCGCTGACGTCAGACACTCGGCTCCGGTCTTGCTGAGGGGTACAAAGCCGAGTGCGTCGATGATCAGGAGTTTCTGTTTCACCAGTTGCTTCTGAAGCCGCAGGAGCTGGCGCTCGTCTCGCGCTTCCATCAGCTCGTGAACGATGGCGGCGGCGGATGTAAACCGAACAGCCATCCCTTTCTGGCAAGCGGCCAGACCGAGGCCGAGGGCCACGTGGGTCTTGCCGGTGCCGCTGGGACCGAGAGCGATGACGTTCTCGCAGCGGTCGATCCATTCGCAGCGTGCCAGTTCCAGCACCTGCATCTTGTTCAAAGAAGGGATGGCGGCGAAGTCGAAGCTGTCCAGGCTCTTGGTGGCCGGGAATTTCGCGGCCTTGATCCGGCGTTCAATCATCCGCCTTTCCCGGTCGATGAGTTCCAGCTCGATCAGACGGGCCAGGAACTGGACATGGTCACGACCCTCAGCAGCACAGAGCCGGGCCTGCTTGTCATATTCCCGCAGGATGGTCGGCAGCTTCAGCCTCTTCAGCTGGTGGTTCAGCAGGATCTGCGGCGCTTCCGTCATGCCACGCCACCGGTTGTCAGGCACATGTAGCTGGCCGGAGATGTTGTCGCCACTCTGGCCCGTGGCAAGTAGGGGTAGACATCCAGATCGAGCCTCGGCGGACGCCGTTCGATCCGGCATAGCACCAGATGCTTCACTCCATCGAAGCTGATTGTGCCCATCTGGAGGGCCGTCTTCACGGCAGCATGAACCTCCTCCATCTCGAAGCTTTCGAGTAGTCGTAGGACCTGCACATACTCTCGCCGCCCGGCTTTCAGCAGACGTGCCTCCATCAGCCTCTGAAGGGTGCTGAATGCCTTGGGAAGTTCCCAACCCACCAACGGGGCGGCCTGCTCGAAGGCACCTATCTTCTTCTCCAGCAACGGCAGGTAATGGATCGGATCGAAGATCATGTCTTCGCGGTCGTAGTTGCGTGCGTGTCGCGCGATGACCTCGCCGCCAGAGCCGATCACGACCCGGTCTACATAGGCGCGGATCCAGACATCTCGGTGCCCGTAGGCAACCGGCACGGAATAGTCGTTGGTTTTGTAACGCACCAGCGCGAGCGAACTGACACGGCCCGATGTCTGGTCACAGGCTTCAAAAGGCGTAGCTGGCAGTTGAGCCATCGCCCCCAGGTCCCTTTGGAGCCGTTCACCAATCGTCTCACTGTGCCCGCGCAGCTTGTCATTCTGGCGTTTCCGGCACTGCCCTTCGAGCCAGTCGTTGAAGGCATCCCAAGTCGGAAAACTCGGGATCGGCACCATGAAGTTGCGGCGGGCATAACCGACCAGGCCCTCAACGCCTCCCTTGCCCTTGCCCTTGCCGGGCCGCCCGTAGCGGTCCCGGATCACGTAGTGAGACAGCATCTCGCTGAACAACCGCGCACGCCTGCGGGTTCCATCCGGTTCGATCTTTGCCACCAGACACCGATCATTATCGTAGAGGATCGACTGCGGCACAGCCCCGCAGAACCCAAAGGCATGAACGTGGCCATCCATCCAGGCGTCTGCTGTCGCCGCCGGAAAAGCCCGGATGTAGCAGGCATCGCTGTGCGGCAGATCCAGGGCAAAGAAATGGGCCTTCTGTTCGACGCCACCGATCACCACGACCGCCTCACCGAAGTCAGCCTGGGCATGGCCGGGCGCATGATCAAGCGGAACAAACATCTCCCGATGTCGCCGACCGTGTTCCCTCGCATAGTCTTTGATGATGGTGTAACCGCCCTCGAACCCATGCTCGTCACGGAGCCGTTCGAAGATCCGCTTGGACGTATGCCGCTGTTTGCGCGGTCGCTCCCGATCCTCCGACAGCCATTGATCTATGATCCCGGTGAACCCATCCAGCTTTGGTCGCCGGATCGGTGCCGACCGCCGATATCCAGGTGGGATCGAAAACGCCAAAATCTTCCGAACGCTGTCACGAGATATCCCGAAATGCCGGGCCGCTTCACGCTGACTCATGCCCTCGGCACAGGCCAGACGAACCTTGCGATACAAATCCACGGTGAAGATCCTCCCGCCCTCCCTCCGTCAAATCAGGAAGGGTAAAGGTGGACGATTTTTAAGCCGCCCGCAGCAAGGTCATCCCGCCGCTACCATGGACGACTTTCTCACCGCCGCTCTCAACACGCCGGAATACGCAAGACCAACTCTATGTTCGCAACTTATTGAACATCCTCCGGGCGAACTCATCCCAGGCAGCTTGGGAGATGAACAGCGGTGCTATCGGTAAATGGTTGCGCGATTTCGAAGGAAGAAGTCTGGCGCGCAAGAAGCGGGTCACACCTGGCCAACTTGAGATGTTTGAAGACCTTCAGATCGAGAATGTCCTGACCTGCCCCCCGGAAAGTCCCTCACCGTAATGTAGAGTCTGCCCAA
>NZ_LOAS01000087.1 GCF_001558155.1 Aliiruegeria sabulilitoris | reverse complement strand
TGTGAATCCCGGTGACAAACTGGTCAGCGGAAACGGTCGGATGATCTGACCGTCGCGGAGTAAGATTCCGCATCTTTCGCCTGAAGCAACCAGCTGAAGGCGGGGAGATGTATGCAGTGGACCTTTACGGACGGGTGCGCCGGGCGTGCCATGTCGACGGGACAAGCAAGAGCGAAGCGGCGCGGGTGTTCGGGATCGATCGGAAGACGGTGGCGAAGATCCTGAAGCACTCCGTGCCGCCTGGCTACCGGCGCTCGAAGCCGCCGGTGCGGCCCAAGCTCGATCCCTTCGTTCCGATCATCGACCAGATCCTGGAAGACGACAAAAGCCAGTTGAAGAAGCAGCGGCACACGGCGAAGCGGATCTTCGAGCGGCTGCGCGACGAGCACGGGTTCACCGGCGGCATCACGATCGTCACCGACTACGTCCGGGAGAGGAAACATCGGTCGCGCGAGGTTTTCGTGCCGTTGGCGCACCCGCCGGGGCACGCGCAGGTGGATTTCGGTGAGGCGGTCGGCGTGATCGGCGGCGTCCGGCGCAAGCTGCATTACTTCGCGATGGCGCTGCCGCACTCGGATGCGCTGTTCATCAAGACTTACCCGGCCGAGACGACCGAGGCGTTCTGCGACGGGCATGTCGCGGCCTTCGCGTTCTTCGGCGGTGTGCCGGCGTCGATCCTTTACGACAATACCACCATCGCGGTGGCGAAGATCCTCGGCGACGGGACCCGCAAGCGCACCCGGGTCTTCTTGGAACTGCAGTCGCATTACCTGTTCGAGGACCGGTTCGGCCGGCCTGGCAAGGGAAACGACAAAGGACACGTCGAGGGAGGGATCGGTTTCGGCCGTCGGAATTTCCTGGTGCCGATCCCACATTTCGAGAGCTTCGAGGCGCTGAACGCCTGGCTGGAGGAACGGTGTCTCGAACGCCAGGATGAAGTGCTCAGGGGGCACGGCGAGACGATCGGAGAGCGTCTCTTGCGGGATCTTGATGCCCTGTTGCCGCGACCGGCCGCGCCCTACGACGCCTGCCACAAGGTCAGTACCCGGGCCACCTCGATCTCGATGGTACGCTACCACTGCAACGACTACTCGGTGCCGGTCGCCTATGCTCATCGCGAGGTCCAGGTCCGCGGTTATATCAGCGAGGTCGTCATCGGTTGCGACACGGAAGTGATCGCGCGGCATCGGCGGTCCTACGAGAAGGCCGACATGATCTTCGATCCGATGCACTTCCTGCCGCTGCTCGAGCAGAAGGTCGGCGCTCTTGATCAGGCAGCACCGCTGCAGGGCTGGGATCTACCCGGCGAGTTTGCCAGGCTGCACCGGTTGCTCGAGGTGCGGATGGGCAAGAAGGGCAAGCGCGAGTACGTGCAGGTGCTGCGGCTCCTCGAGACCTTCGAGATGGACCATGTCCACGGCGCCGTGCGGCAGGCCCTCGATCTCGGGGCAATCGGCTATGACGCCGTCAAGCACCTGGTGCTGTGTCGCATCGAACGCCGGCCGCCGCGGCTCGATCTGGAAATCTATCCCTACCTGCCCCGGGCTCGGGTTCAGACCACGAAGCCGGCCAGCTACATGAGCCTGATCTCCGGGGCGCCATCATGAGCGATACGCCGCAGGTGCTGCTCCAGCATCATCTCAAGAAGCTCAAGCTGCCGACGTTCCAGAGCGAATACGCCAAACTGGCCCGGCAATGCGCGACCGAGGGCAAGGATCATGTCCAGTTGACCTGCCCCCCGGAAAGTCCCTCACCGTGATGTAGAGTT
>NZ_LOAS01000086.1 GCF_001558155.1 Aliiruegeria sabulilitoris | reverse complement strand
CGCCAAACTGGCCCGGCAATGCGCGACCGAGGGCAAGGATCATGTCCAGTATCTGCTCAGGCTCAGCGAACTCGAACTGATCGAGCGCGAGCGCCGGATGATCGAGCGTCGCATCAAGGCCGCGAAGTTCCCAAGCACCAAGAGCTTGGACAGCTTCGACTTCAAGGCCATCCCGTCGCTCAACAAGCCATTGACGATGGAACTCGCCCGCTGCGAGTACGTCGAGCACCGCGAGAACGTCATCGCCCTCGGGCCGAGCGGCACCGGCAAGACCCATGTCAGCCTGGGCCTTGGACTGGCTGCCTGCCAGAAGGGCCTGAAGGTCCGCTTCAACACCGCCTCCGCCCTGGTCCACGAACTCATCGAGGCCACAGACGAGCGCCGCCTTCAGCGCTTGCAGAAGTCCCTCGCATCCCAGGACCTCCTGATCATCGACGAACTCGGCTTCGTGCCGCTCTCCAAGACCGGCGCTGAGCTGTTGTTCGAGGTCATCTCGCAGCGCTACGAGCGCGGCTCGATTATCATCACATCGAACCTGCCCTTCGACGAATGGACGGAGGTCTTCGGATCGGAGCGTCTCACTGGCGCAATCCTCGACCGCCTGACCCACCACGTCCACATCCTCGAGATGAACGGCGAGAGCTACAGGCTGCGTGAAAGCCGAAAAGCCAGGAACTGATCCCGCAAAGTCTACCCGCAAACTGGCCTTCGGCCAGTGCGCCTTGACGCGCGTCAGCTATATGGAGGCACGCGCGCAAAGGCGCCTGCCAGACCGCACCCGTTGGCGATTATTCCACCGGTTCACTGACCCATTTTGCTCCGGGATTGACA
>NZ_LOAS01000085.1 GCF_001558155.1 Aliiruegeria sabulilitoris | reverse complement strand
GCTACTCAGCCCCCTGCCCTGCGACAAGCCAAGTTGTTCTGACGCCGCCGGCGTGTGCACGTGCTTTTGCGGCGCTAGGGTTAGGTGAACAACATGAAGAAGACCCGCAGGATTAACAACGAGTTGGGCTTGCAGCTGAGAAACAAGCGCCCGAAGCGACGGGTGAAGGCCCGAGTGAAGAACTTGTTGGACCCGATCAAATACCAACACCCTGCTAAATGCTCCAACGGCCTTTCCAAAGTTCGAACATCATCAGCGTCCACAGACTCTGGCCCCAGTTGCGTCGCCCCGACAAATGTTCTGACAAGCGACGCGCTATCAGGCGTTCGTCAAACAGACCGGCCTGCGCGATCCTGTGAGTTGACAGCATATCACCTGCCAATTCGCGCAATGGCCCTCGCAGCCAATCATTGAGAGGGATGGCGAACCCGCGTTTCGGATGGTCGAACATTTCCTTGGGTACGTCTCTCTCAAGAAGTTTCCGCATAGCTACCTTGCCAACGCCATCACTTGAAACACGGAGACTGGCCGGCATCCGCCAAGCCATCTCGAGAACGCGATGATCGAGCAGCGGAGATCGAACCTCTATACTGGCTGCCATCGAAGCCCGATCAACCTTGGTCAGCACGTCGTCTGTCAAATAAGCGATTGTGTCCAGATACATCATCTGTTCCAGAGGAACCACACGCGGTGGAACTGCAGCGGAGCCATACACGCAGGCGGGTTCAGCAACGTTTGGTTTAAGCAACCGGACCGGATTCCACTGCGAGAGAGACGCGCGATATCGGCTCCGAAAATCTGGTTGGCACAGAATCTCGGCAACTTTGCCGATTCGCTCACCCGTCAGCTCCTCGCGCCGTTTCTTGGGCAACGCCAAGGCGCCGACACGCAGGCCCGCGTCGAGCAGTGCCACGGGGCTGGCATTCACCAACCTTGGAACAAACCATGGTAGACACCTGGCTAAGTGCTCGATTTGAAGCATCCAACCGTAACGCGCGTACCCGCCCAAGGCTTCGTCTCCACCGTCGCCCGAAAGCACGACTGTTACTTGCTCACGCGCTAGCCGGGAAACCAGCAATGTTGGCAATTGAGAAGGGTCAGAGAATGGCTCGTCAAAGACGCTCGACATCTCATCGACCGCAGCGAGCGCCGATTGCGGGGTTGCGGTCAGTTCGACGTGATTGGTTCCCAGATGCTTGGCGATCTCGGCGGCAATATCGGCCTCATTGAAGCTATCCTCGTTGAAACGAACAGTGAGCGTCAGAGGCTTCTCTGGAGTGAGCGCCGATGTCTTGGCCGCTATCAACGAGGAGTCAATTCCCCCGGAAAGAAATATTCCCACAGGCACGTCTGACACAATGCGTTCGCGGACGGCTTGGTTCAGGCACTGGTCGAACTGCTCGAGCGCTTCCGCTTCGTCCGCGAAGCGCGTCTCAACACCATTGGCCGCCGCGTCATAGGCGGTCCAGTATGGCTTCGCTGCACTCAGAATTTCAGCGCCCGACAACGGTTTTCGATCTATGGAGACTGTTAGAATTGAAGATGGCGGCAGCTTGACCACGTCTTGATATATGGAATTGGGAGACGGTACGTAGCCGTAACGCAAATAAAGAGCGAGAGCTTCGTGATTGAGAGACGGCAGAGGAAAACCTGGATGGGCACGCAACGCTTTCAATTCCGAACCGAAATAAAGCATCCCTTCGGACACGCCTATGTAACAAGGTTTTTTGCCGACCCGGTCGCGAATGAAAGTGATAGTCCGAGTGAGGCGATCATAAAGTGCGATGGCAAACATACCTGCCATCTGCTTTATGGCAGCTTCTATGCCATAAAGCTCAATCGCTTCCAGCAGCACTTCGGTGTCGGAGTACCCCGTGAACCGAACGCCGTCCTCTTCGAGTTTGCGCCGCATGTCGAGAAAGCCGAAAATCTCGCCGTTAAAGACGATCGTGTAACGCGCGCTGGAAGAGGTCATGGGTTGTGCACCGGCCTCGGAAAGGTCGATTATCGCGAGCCGCCTGTGACCGAGCGCGACACGCCCTTCCTCGTCCACCCAAGCACCCTCGCCGTCCGGGCCGCGATGAACCAAGCTGTCCATCATCGGCTTAATAGACCGATGCGCCGACGCTTTTCCCCGTGGACGATAGTCAATGAAACCGACAATTCCACACATTGATTATGGCCTCGCACTCGGCGAACTAAAACTGGATCTGGGTGACACTGCCGAACAGTCGGCACTATTTTTGGCAGTGTTGCCTTGAGTGAAACTTTGAAGAACAGTGACTCCTGAGATTACAAGAGGCAACCAGTTTATGCCATTTGGCTCAAAAGGTTTTTGCCGAGCGCAAGGAAGTGACGGATCAAGGCCGCAAAATTCCCGGCCACCAAGAGCCTTGACAGCTTCGACTTCACCGCGATCGCGTCGCTCAATAAGATGCAGGTCCTGGAGCTGGCGCGCTGTGAATGGATAGACCGCTGCGAGAACGTCATTGCCCTCGGTCCAAGCGGCACCGGCAAGACCCACGTCGCACTCGACCTCGGTCAGGCCGCTTGCCAGAAAGGGATGGATGTTCGGTTTACATCCGCCGCCGCCATCGTTTACGAGCTGATGGAAGCGCGAGACGAGCGCCAGCTCCTGTGGCTTCAGAAGCAACTGTGACCTGCCCCCCGTTGGTCCCTCAGTCATAACGAGAGTCTGCGGGT
>NZ_LOAS01000084.1 GCF_001558155.1 Aliiruegeria sabulilitoris | reverse complement strand
CGGTCAAGAGCCTGAATCTGAGACTTTTCGTCGACACACAGCACGACGGCCCGCTCCGGCGGATCGAGGTTGCGCTTGATCTCAACCTCGATTTCGCGGCGACGCAACTCACCATTCTTGAGGTCTCGGGACAGCTCCAGCACGACCTGCTCCGGTTTCCTGTTCAAGCTTGGCAAGGAAGGTTTCGACCAGCACAGCGGCACGTTCCTGACTTCCAGCTTCGGCATAGCACCGGAACTCGGGTGCATTCCCAGAAGGTCTCAGATGGACGATCTCTTCGCCCTGGAAACTCACACGCAAACCGTCTGTGAGATCCAGGCCGGTTTCGGGGCCGAGACTTTCGAAAAAAGCGGCACGATCCCCAACACTAGATGACATTGCTGCAATGAATGCCTTGGAAATACTGGTCTCAATACCCTGGATCCGATCGGCGGCGGTGAATCGTGGGGGTAGGGTATCGATCAACTGAGACATACTCTGATCGGCCGAACGCGCCGCAACGAGTGGAGCGATGATCGGCAGGAAACAATCACGGGTCACCAATGGAGCGAGCTTGCCCTCCACTGTCTCTGCCTCGAAGCCCAGCAGGAAACCGCCATTCGCCTCATAACCCACAATCCGGGCCGAGCTGTTTTCCGAGATTACTTCTTCCATCGCCGCGATGACATAGGGCGAACCAATCCTGGTACGGATCACTTGGCCAAAGCCCTTATCGACCATTGTATTGGACGAGACCGGCGTGCAAATTGTGTCGGCGCCCAATTGCCGTGCGGTTATTGCGCCAAGCACATCTCCGGGAACGACCCGACAGGCATCGTCCACCATCATGGGCCGGTCCGCATCACCATCGGTCGAGATCAGCACATCCAGCCCATGCGCCTCGAACCATCCAGCAAAGAGCTGCTTCGTCCCGGGATCCAGCGCTTCGGTATCGACAGGGATGAAAATATCGGAACGAGCGATGGCTACGGCTCTTGCGCCGAGACCTTCCATGACTTCAACCATCAGGTCGCGCGCCACGGAAGAATGCTGGTAGACGCCGATCGTGAGCCCTTCGAGGGCGGGGCCGAAAGCTTCCCTGTAGCGCGCCGCATAGGCAGCGGAGGCATCCATGTGCCGTTCTTTCCCCGGCGGCCCCGAAACCGGGCTGCGGCCCAGTTCGGCCTGGATCCCCGTCTCGTCCTGTTTCGAGATCTCGCCGGAGGGCACGTAGAATTTCAGCCCGTTGCGGTCGCTGGGGATGTGGCTGCCGGTCACCATGACGGCGGCGGCGCCTGCCTGCATCGAGGCGAGCGCCAGTGCCGGGGTGGGGAGCGCACCGCAATCGATCGCCTCGAGCCCGTGGGCAAGTATTTCTTCCCGGACCCATTTGGCGATCCGGGGCGAAGAGGGGCGCAGGTCCTGCCCGACGAAGACGCGTCCTTCATGCGGACAGGCGGCGAGGAAGGCGCGGGTGTAGTCGCACACGAGTGGCTCGGTCAGTTCCGTGACAAGGCCTCGCAGGCCGCTGGTTCCGAATTTCGGGGCCATGGGGGCCCTCCTCTTGTCAAAATATTCAGGCCGTGCGGCCCCGCAGAATGGCGGCGGCAGCCTTGTGCCGGTTTCTTGTCATGGCAGGGAACGTGAAACAAGGCCGGCAGGCGGGCGCGGCGGTGCCTATCCGCAGCGACCGGGAACGTTTTCCCCTTGCCTCACATCCTGCATTGCCTACACAACCTCATTGAAAGTTTGGTTATTTAAAGGCGCAATCCATGTCTCGAACGCATATCACTCCAGTCATTCTGTGCGGTGGATCCGGCACCCGGCTCTGGCCCCTGTCCCGCAAGAGCTATCCGAAGCAATTCTCGAAACTGATGGGGGAAGAAACCCTGTTCCAGGCCTCCGCCCGTCGCCTGAGCGGTTCGACGAATGCCCTGAATTTCAGGGCGCCGGTGGTGCTGACCAATTCCGATTTCCGCTTCATTGTGACCGAGCAGTTGCAGGCGGCCGGCATCGATCCGGGCGCCATCCTGATCGAGCCGGAGGGGCGCAACACGGCACCCGCAGTGCTTGCCGCTACGCTGCACGCGCTGGTCGAGGATACCGAGGCCGTGCTGCTGGTCGCGCCCTCCGACCATGTCGTGCCGGATATCGACGCCTTCCACGTGGCGGTCGCGCAGGGGCTTGGCCCGGTGGGGCAGGGCGAGCTGGTGACTTTTGGCATCACGCCGAGCCATGCGGAGACGGCCTATGGCTATCTCGAACTTGCCGACGCATCCGAAGGCGCGCCGGTCAAGCTGAGCCGGTTCGTCGAGAAACCCAACGCCGAGCGCGCCGTCGAGATGCTGGCGGCGGGCAATTTCCTTTGGAATGCGGGGATTTTCCTGTTTCGGGCCGCCGATATCCTTGCAGCCTTCGAGACCCATGCGCCGGGCCTCATGGAGCCAGTGCGCGCGGCCGTCGCCGAGGCGAAGACGGACCTGGGCTTTCTGCGGCTGGCGCCGGAGCCCTGGGCAGAGGCCGAGGATATCTCGATTGATTACGCGGTGATGGAGCGGGCCTCCAACCTGTCGGTGGTGCCCTTTTCCTCGGGCTGGTCTGATCTCGGCGGTTGGGATGCGGTCTGGCGCGAAAGCGGGCCGGATGCGGCCGGCGTGGTGGCCGGCGCGGGCGCGACCGCCATCGATTGCCGCGACACGCTGCTGCGTTCGGACAGCGAGCGGCTCGAACTGGTGGGGATCGGGCTCGAGAACATCATGGCGGTGGCGATGAATGACGCGGTGCTGGTGGCGGACATGTCGCGCGCCCAGGATGTGAAGAAGGCCGTTGCCGCGCTGAAGGCCAAGACGGCGGACCAGGCCACGCATTTTCCCAAGGATCACCGCCCCTGGGGCTGGTTCGAGAGCCTCGTGGTGGGCGGGCGCTTCCAGGTGAAACGCATCCTGGTGCATCCCGGCGCGGCGCTGTCGTTGCAATCGCATTTCCACCGCTCCGAGCACTGGATCGTGGTCGAGGGGACGGCGAAGGTGACCGTGGATGACGAGGTCAAGCTGCTCACGGAAAACCAAAGCGTCTATATTCCGCTCGGCGCCGTGCACCGCATGGAGAACCCGGGCAAGGTGCCGATGGTGCTGATCGAGGTACAGACCGGCTCCTATGTCGGCGAGGACGATATCGTGCGCTACGAGGATGTCTATTCGAGGAATTGATGGATGTGGGG
>NZ_LOAS01000083.1 GCF_001558155.1 Aliiruegeria sabulilitoris | reverse complement strand
CCAAGATTCTTCCCGCACCGCAGAAACCAAGAACTGCCTGACAGGAAAGCCACTTGCGTCGCCAAAAAGCCCCCACTTTCTGCGAGAGCGACAGGTTGTTTTTCCACAGAATCAGCCCAACGCGGTCGTCGGTCAGGTTACAGCGAACGTCGGCACTCCCAAGTCCGTCGAAACCCGTCAAAAGACGAAAATTCTGGGCCAATGTCTTCGAGAGGCAGTATTGCGATGACGGAGTTCCTGAATACACGCCGTCTTACCGCAAGAAGACGAGCGTCTCAGAAACGACCATTTAGAAGAGGATAGCAGAAGACCAAAAAATAATATCGGTAGGCGGCAACGCATCCGCACGCAATTCATTGTCGCAGTTCTGGCTTTTTATCACCACGGCAGTGCCCTCGAAACCGGCAACTGAGCGATTTGATCAGGTCAAGCGGCCAGTGCTGTCGAGCCAGTTGGCTTTCTATGTTCACGCAGAAAGGGAGACACCGCGAATTGCGAGATTGGCAGCGCGCGATCCCTAGCGCTTTTGCTTTGCCTGAGCCGGAGAAATGCTGTGGCTACTCTGTTAGTTTTTATTCTCTGTTAGTTTGTCCTCGCCACCGGAGCCACCGGTGCTAACGCTAGTTATGAGATCGTCGTTACCTTTGCCGTTGTCCGTTCGGCCATTTGCAGCGCTTACTGTAAGCCCTTTTGGCGCTCCGTCTTCCCATCCTTTTTTCTGACCCTTTGCCGGATCCGCCCCCACTGAAACTGAGGAAGCCAGCATTAAGGCCGCAACCGCGACAATAGTTTTCATGGCGATGTTCCTTCGAACTTAGTTAAAAGATGGACCAAGTCTGGCAAGCGTAGGCAAAGCGCCCTCAATCCGCAAGAACCGAAAGTTATCGGGTTCATGCATCCCATGCATAGACTGGCGGCTTTTGAGCGAAAGCCTTCTGCGGGTAGGCCTTCAGTGGCAAAGATCCAGCTCATCAACTTTCTCTGGCAACAGCAATCTTCGTCATCCTTAATCCATTCACTGGCTTGAGCAAATGATTGCAGCAGTTTGGTGGGGAAAACGCCGGCTAGATTTGGGTGCCGAAACCAAATTCACATCCTGATGCCAAGAAGCAGTTTGGACCTAGGCTCTGGACCCATTAATTTGGTTGCGGTCTCCGCGTGATCTTGATTCAAGCTCCCAAACTTTAGGGGGCGTGATGAGCAATCTTTTCTGGCTGACTGACGAACAAATGGCGCGGCTCCGACCTTACTTTCCGAAGAGCCATGGCAAGCCACGTGTCGATGACAGGCGTGTTCTGAGTGGCATTATCTTCATCAATCGCAACGGCTTGCGATGGTCTGATTCGCCGAAGGAATACGGCCCACCGAAGACACTCTACAACCGTTGGAAGCGGTGGAGCGACATGGGCGTATTCGCCCGGATCATGGTGGGGTTGGCTTCGGAGGGAACGGATCGGAAGACGATCATGATCGACGCGACCTACCTCAAGGCGCATCGCACGGCCTCCAGCCTGCGGTTGAAAAAGGGGGGCGTGGAAGGCTGATCGGGCGCACCAAAGGCGGCATGAACACGAAGCTGCATGCCGTCACCGACGCTTAGGGACGCCCGATCCGGTTCTTCATCACCGCTGGTCAAGTCAGCGATTACACCGGAGCCAGGGCGCTGGTGAGTAGCCTGCCATCGGCGGACTGGCTACTGGGAGACCGAGGATATGATGCGGATTGGTTCCGCGAAGCCTTGGTAGAAAAGGGGATCAAGCCTTGCATCCCCGGACGAAAGTCACGCGACAAACCTGTCAAATACGACAAGCGGCGATACAAGCGACGGAACCGGATCGAGATCATGTTCGGGCGACTGAAGGACTGGCGTCGCGTTGCCACCCGCTACGACAGATCCCCGACGGTATTCCTCTCAGCAATCGCGCTCGCGGCTACTGTCTTGTTCTGGTTGTAAATCAATGAGTCTGGAGCCTAGTCACCCGAATCTAAAGTTCGCCGCATAGGGTTTGGGTTCGCTGGCAGAACCGCTTGACCGATGCGAGGATTTCATCGGCGGACTTGACCCATCTGTATGGTTTGGGGTTCTCGTTGTGTGCTTCGATGAAGGCGGCAATGTCGGCCTCCAGTTCGGCAGTCGACCGATGGACCCCGCGCTGCAACTGCTTGCGGGTCAATTCAGCGAACCAGCGTTCGACCTGATTGATCCATGATGCCGAGGTGGGCGTGAAGTGGACATGCCAGTGCGGACGGCGGGCGAGCCATGCCTTGATCCTGGGCGTCTTGTGCGTGGCGTAGTTGTCCATCACCAGGTGAACGTCCCGACCTTTCGGTATGGCAGTGTCGATCTGCTTAAGGAAGTCGAGGAACTCGGTTGCTCGGTGACGCTTGTAGCATTTGCCGATGACGGCGCCGGTTGCGATGTCGAGCGCGGCAAACAGCGAGGTCGTGCCGTGGCGGATGTAGGTGTGAGTTCTACGCTCGGCCACACCCGGTGCCATCGGCAATACCGGCTGTTCACGATCCAGCGCCTGGATCTGGGATTTTTCGTCTAAGCACAGCACGATAGCCCGGTTCGGTGGCGCCATGTAGAGGCCGACGATATCCTGCACCTTGTCGACAAACAGCGGATCGGTCGAGAGTTTGAAGGTTTCGCTGCGATGCGGCTGCAAACCGAAAGCGGTCCAGATCCGGCGGATGGTGGTGTGCGACAGGTCCGTTGCCGCGGCCATCGAACGGATTGACCAATGGGTGGCGGCCTTCGGAGTGGTGTTCAGCGTCCTCTCGATCACCTCGGCCACCTGAGCGTCCGATACCGTGCGGGGCCTTCCAGGGCGATATTCGTCGGTCAGACCCTCGATCCGGTCCTTCACGAACCGCCTGCGCCACTTGCCCACCGTGTGCTCATGCACCCCAAGTCGCGCACCGACCTCCTTGCTTTGAAGCCCCTCCGCACAGAGCAGGATCATCCGACACCGGTCCGACAGCGAGCGCGGAGCCTTGTGCCGCCGGATCTGAGCCTCGAGAAAGCTGCGCTCATCGGCACTCAGAACCACCTCGTCTGCAACCCGGCCAACCATATCATCCCCCCGAAATCACTCGGATCAATGATACGAACTACAGTTCCAGGTGACTAGGTCGTGTTGACAAAAGGGATTCACACTCGGCGATAGGCGTGATTCAAGCTGGTATCTGCGATGGAGACCAGCTTGGCACGAGAC
>NZ_LOAS01000082.1 GCF_001558155.1 Aliiruegeria sabulilitoris | reverse complement strand
CTCTCGTTATGACTGAGGGACCAACGGGGGGCAGGTCAACTGGTCGAACGCGAGCAGGAGGAAAACTGTGGCAAAGAAGGACTATTTGATCCTAATCGGTGCGCCCAAATGCGGTACAACTAGCATGGCTGCATGGCTCGGAAGTCAACCGGACATGGTGCTGGCCGATCAAAAAGAGACACTCTATTTCACAGATTTCGGAAACCGAAGTTGGAGCGGTCCGGGCTCTGATTTCGCCGACCAAATCCCGCTAGGCCGAGACAGCTTTGAGGCTGAATTTGCGTCGAACCCCGATGCTACACTTCGTGTAGAGGCTTCAACTGATAACCTGTCCTGTTCTGTAGCTGCCGACAACATCGCGCGTTTCGCGGATCGCGAAGGCGTTGGAGAGATATGGGTCGTTGCTCTCGTGCGTGATCCAGTTGCTCGGATTGTCTCCGAATACGAGCACACGTTGCGGTTGGGGTGGCAGAGTGGGAACCTGCTTCAGTCGCTTCAACTCGAAGAAAAGCGCATAGCAGATGAGTGGCACCCACTCTTCAGGCATGTTCATCGATCCCGTTACGCGACGCAATTGGCGCGGTACGGGGAGTTGTTTGGCGACCGGTTGCGTGTAATGAGTTTCGACTCGATCCGGGACGGGAATGAACGCATCAAATTGTTGCGTTGGCTCGGACGCTACAACGATGGAACAAACTATGAGCTAGAGCATCTGAATCAGAGGGAAATATATGTGCGGCCCAATGGAAAGAGATATCTTGATAACGGTGGTTTCGCGGAGTTTGCACGTGCCTTCGTTCCGAAATCCCTGCGGCCAATTATTCGAAGAGCAATCATTGGGCAGCCAGTCGGGCGATACCAACCAAGCGGCCAGGAGATCGATTTCATTCGAAATTCCCTTTCTGACGAAATCAATGCTTGCGTGGAAAGGCCGGACATACCAACTGATTCATGGACGCCATCTCTGTTTGAATGCACCTAAACGACCCGGCAGGAAAACATGCGAAGCTCGGTAGGTCGGTGTTGGATCAGGGGTGAATACTTCACTTGTGTTGAAATAGCCACCAGACAGAAATCGTCAGACCTACGCATGGTAGCCAGAACTGCCGTAGATGCACCCCGCAGCATTGGTCAAAACGGGCTCGCCACGGCCATTTGCTGCATCGGCTACGAATGGCCGCTTCAGTGAGGACACCGTTGCTGCAAGTGCGAAGCGCGGAACACACGCCAGCGGCGGCTATGCGCAGTTACCGGACCTCGCAGCCTAGGACCGGTGCTCCGTGGGTATCGGCAAGTATGGTGCGCTGGCCGCAAGGTCGGGAATGCCGACGTTGCTGGCATCTGACAGAAAAGCTCGGATGTCCGGTTTCGGGCGCGCGGGCTGCTACGGAAAATTGCAGGCTGCAGTTCTGGAGCGCTCTGCCGCCGACAGATCAGCTGGGCAAAGGGCTTTCACGCTGGCCATGGCAGTTTTCTCCTCCGATTTACGATTGCCGGAGGCGCAACCTGCGAGGATGACGAACAGCACGAGGAAAATGGGAATGATCTTCATTGACTCGCGTTCCAGGCACTAGAATCGTTGGCGTCAGATTGCCTCAGGTGCGATTGGCATCGCTAGGGGCAGAACTCATAGCCATGAAATGTTGGCGGCACAAAGACTCCAAGCATGCTTGTGCGTGATAGCACCCAAGAAATACAGAAAAAAAATAACGGTAACTTTGAAATGAATTCGAGTGCCCGGCGACCTTGATCAGGTCGCCGGACGCTGGTTGAAAAACCGGTTAACCGTTCTGTTCCATGTTGCACTTGCGCGCAGCTTCGATGGCTTTCAGCGTTCCATCCAGGCTGACGGTAAAGGCGTACGAATCTTCAGGGAAAACGATCATGTCATATTTTTTCATGACATCATCAACGAAACCCGGGTTGTTGGTCAGAAAGTACCCACCAACGTAGCCATCAGCGAGGTTCTTGGTCTTCGGCTTTGCATCGGCGCTGTAAAGGTTGCCATCCAGGGAAAGAACGATTGGCTTTTTCCGGTTCTTTACCTCCGCGTTCTGAGTGAACACGCCAAGGTAGCCAAACGCGTGATCTTTCGTCAGGCCCATTTGCACAACGTTGGCGTTTTCGTCGACCCGTTCGATAAGGCAGGCCCCGCGCCCCTCGTCTACGTAGATCGTCCAGCCAGATTCCTCACCCCATGAAGTGAATGTGGAGTCCTTGGACGGTAGAACGTCCGACGCAGCGAAAGCTTGAGTTGCAAATACGGCGGCGACGGTGGCGGACGCCAAGCGTTTGAATTGTGACACGACAATCTCCCTATAGAGGCGATTCGAAAGCGAATCGCACGCTCGCCCAAACTGCTTCAAATCCAACATGGCCTCAAGGCGCTGTTGGTCCAAAACAGGCGCAACAAGTTTGGTCGCATGTGGCGGGGACACCGCCTTGAAGTGGCGCTTCGAGAGGTTAAGAACAACGCCCGTCGCTCAACTCGGTTCAGAGTCGGATCGACCCAGTACAATTTGAGAGTTGTTGGCGTAGCGTAGTGCGCGACAGTCGGGACGTCTGATACCGTTCGCGAATGTGCGGGGCGTCCCACGCTGTATTTGGGATGATGGAACGCCCCGTTTTCGAGAGCGGCAATTTCTCTCTAGGCTGATCCACCACTCACGGAGGCAACCGCGATCATTTTTGGAATGATTCTATGAGGGTTGCCAATGCTTACCTAACGTAAAATCTTAAGGCGGTCCGCCTCGGCAAGCGGATGTTGCTCGAAACCGTACATATGGCAGCTTTGCGCAGGAAGCGGTCCTCTTGGGAACGAACAGCTTAGCTGTTTGGGCCCATGCTAGATACTAAGCGTCCCAGATGTTCGGCAAAGGTCAAATCCAGCCCCCGCAACCATCAAGACCCTACCGCCGTCATCGGACCCTCCGTTGGCGGCGATTGTCTTTTGAGCGCAGGCGAAGTTGAGGATGGATGCCAGGGCTCCGACGAGAACCACGTTCGGCTGCCCTCGTTTTTCTCCCGGAGAAACCTCGATCCGTTCGATCAATCCTCGGATCGTGTCCATTGACTCGGTCCGCGTTGCGTCGTCGGCCAGAAGCCCCCGCAATTCGCCAACTTTCCGACGGTATAGCTCGGCCAGGCGGTGTCAGAAGAACGTGGCTTGTCGCAGGGCAGTGGGCTGAGTAGCTTCCCCGGATGACCAAACGCGACCCGTTCAAATTCTTCAAGACGAGCCGCGAGATCATCCGCCTGGCGGTGATGCTCTACGTACGCTTCCCCTTGTCGCTGCGGTACGTCGAAGACCTGCTGCACGAGCGCGGCATCGATATCAACCATGAATCTGTCCGGTTTTGGTGGAACCGGTTCGGCCCGATGTTCGCCTCCGAGATCCGAAAGAAACGGGCCGAACGGCTGCGTTCAGGGCCGCAGTTGCAATGGCATCTTGACGAGATGTTCGTGAAGATAAATGGACAGCGGCACTATCTGTGGCGGGCCGTCGACCACGAAGGTGAGGTCCTGGAGAGCTTTGTGACGAAGGCACTGGACAAGAAGGCGGCATTGAAATTCCTAAAGAAAACAATGAAGCGCTAC
>NZ_LOAS01000081.1 GCF_001558155.1 Aliiruegeria sabulilitoris | reverse complement strand
CGACATTGGCCGCCATCCATTCGCGCTCGACCGCCTCGGAGAGGATGGATCGCAAGCTGACCATGACCTTGCGGGTGAGGGCCCGGGAAACGCCATCATCCAGCAGTTCGTCCATGAAGTCGCGGATATCCGAGCGGGAGAGATCGCTCAGCAGACGATCCCCGATCCTCGGCTCAATATGGATGTGCACGTGGCTGCGATATGCCTTCAGGGTGGCGGCTTCGAGCCCGTTGCGCCGGGCGGTCTTGAGCCACGCTTCGCAGGCGTCGCGGACGGTCTTGTCGGTGTATTTCATGCAGTGCTCGCTCAATTCTGATGCTGAACACATTATAGCAAGCGTGGATCGATCCGTCGGGCTGTTTCCCAATTTTTTCTGTGGGTTGCGTGAGATGAGCTGGATTTCTTCACCGTTCGAGCACCACCGAGGGTACTGGCGGGACGGATCTGCAGGCAATGCTCGGACCGGCGGGGTTGGGTTCCCTGAAGGTCTTGCCATTAATGTTGTAACAACATAATTCGTCTCTATGAGCAACGACACAGAGCGCAAGCATATCCACGGCCACGTCATCCTCACCCATGGCGCGAGGCCGAAAGGCAATCTTAACAGGCACGCGCCGGCCCGGCAGCAGATCCTGAACCTCAAGGCGTTTGCCGATAGGCATGACATCGTGATCTCACGATTGACCTTCGACCATAGCCGATCGATCCGGGGGTGGTCTTCATTTCCCGAGCTTGCTCGCGTTCTGGGACTGAATCGTGCGGCCGGCAGCGGGACTGTCGTCATTGATGATCTCAATCGCTTGTTTCGCGCTCACACAATTGAGCAGAGGCACGATGTGCTCGGCGGGCTCCAGCCGTACCGCCGGAACCTTTTCTGTGTTCGGCAGGGATGCCTGCTCGAAAACATCGATCATCACGAGATGCTGGCATTCCTGAAAAGCCCCGATCGGGGGAAGTGGTCGTACGCTCCGCGCAAGAGCCGCCTGACCGAGGACGAGAAGCGTGACCAGACCCGCCGGGCGGTGATCGCCTCCCGCAAGGCGCGCAGTGCGGCCGCCGACGCCCGAGGGCGTGAACTTGCCGCCGTCCGCGACGAGATGATCGCGGCAGGCGAGACGCCGACGCCGGCGGCTGTCACCGAGGAAGCCAACCGTCGCGGTCTTCGCACCGCGAGGAACAACGCGTGGACGGCGACGAGCGTCGCGAGAATGTTGAAGCGACTGGAGGACAGCACCGTTGCTGACTGACCCGCGGATAGCACGCCAGGGCGTGTGAGCGACGCGTAGGGCGACGTTTCAGCGGAGGGCATGTTATTTGCGTCAACGACCGATCCGCCCACCAGGGGCGCTCTCACAGCGCCTCAGACTGTAACGGTCGCCGATAAGTGCTGGATCGGTAGAAGGGCGTTGCGCTCAGTAAGCTGGCGCGCAGCATGAACTGAGCCGATGCGCCGGGAACTGGTCGATAGCGGGGGACGGCCGGGTTGCCGAACAGAAGTCGTTGCAGAATCGTCACTTGAGATCTTACCGGTACACTGTAGCCGTGCTTGAGAGGCTGTGAGCGGCTCACAGGGATGACCTGATGCGAGCTAGCATCCAATCCTCTGTTTGTGACAGCCGCGCCTGTAGCGCGCTCTCACACGCTCTATCGAGGCGAGAATGGAAGCCGTACACTGGCTGGCCGTCTCCGGTCGGTTAATACAGCCTGTATTTGGGGCGTTCAGAAAATTTCTGCTTGAAAGCAGTAGGTTCATGCACAGATGACGAGGAGCGCTTTCATCAGGAGTTGTCATCGACTTGCCGATTTTGCCCTTCGCCGTGGATATCTTGAAATCCAGCAAACATGGTACTGTCCGGAGCGGGCGTAGCCTTGAGTACGAGACGACCGTGATCTCCAGCGGTCAGGACGTAAACGACGGCCGCATATTGCTTACCCCAAAGATTGACCTGAAGAAATACAGGTTCACCGCCGCCATCGACTGGATCGAGATAGCATTCAACACGCCAGGCAAGCATCAAGCGTTAAACGTCTCAAGGCACATAGAAAGACGTCTCGGCTTTCGTTCATGGGTTTCCGGTCCAGTCCGGGACAAAGCAGGCTATAAGGGGCAAAGCTTCATCTTGAGATTGCAATCACCCGCACCAAACGAATTCTGGCGGCTCTGCGATGAGCTTGAGGGTAGCTATTATCGGGTACGCAAAATCGGTCGTGGCGCAATCAGGGTGACAGGTGTTGAAGTCGCCCTCGACATATATCCCAAATCCGGATGCGGCGAAGAACGCCAGCTCATGAGCGAGGTCGTCCGCCGCCATCACTTGCCTGACATCTACTATTGGCTGGAACAGGATCGATGGCCGCGATCATTTTATTGGGCGGGACGGAATCCCATCTGGCCGATCAATGCTCCTACCCGCAACCACAAGCGGAGATCCGCGCCGAACAGTTCGAACAACGTGACAGCCGGGTATCTCCGCGACTTGAGCCCGGACAGCTATAGGCAGGCTCCCGTGGACGGTACCTTCTACGAAGGTAAGAAAGAGGGGGAACTCCTCTTTCGCATCCAGGACAAGGTGGCCGACAAGCGCGACAAGCGTACTGGATCGGAAATCGAACTCGCACCGGACCAGAGACGGACGAGGATCGAGCTGCAAGTCGGGTACGGTGCGTTCGAGGGCTGCGGAGCGATGTATCGGCGCGGTGAACCGTTCAGATTCGTGGATGTGATGAGAAATCAGTTCCAGTTGCTGTTGCCAAGCCTGACACCGGACGATGTTCAGATTCAGCAATCCGAGTGGGAGGTGTTCAAAAATGCCGGTGTGCTTGGCCTCGATAGATATCAGCGGGCATTGCTCAAGGAGGATCGCCTCACGACGATCAGGTCTCGGAAAGGCGAACGACGTCCGAAGCTGGGCGTCAAAGGGCGCGCGAAGGCATGGTCGGAATTCAACAAGAGAGGAAGAGGCGAGCTGGAACATCTGGACGAGAGATGGAGGAGAAGGTGATTGGAAGAACCGATGCGCTTCCTTTTTCTGTGGTCTCTCTGGAAGAGCGGATGAAAAAGCCTCTGTTGCCGTGGTGGTCGTATTGTCTCAAAATGAATAGGCGTTACGCAACCCGGTCAGCCTGAACGTTGCGGTCGAGCCAAGCATGTATGGTTGAATCTTCTGAAGGGCGACGCCAATTCGGTTGAAAATGGGCCAGAGTAATTGCGCAAAAAAGTTGTCAGCGCTGACTGATCACAGAGGAGCAGGTCACATGCTCGAGACGAGGCCATTGCCAAGCATAGGCCGCGGTGAAATCGGGGGCTGCGATCGAGCAATCCATCGTTGAGTCGAACCCGCCATCACCCCGATGCGGTGAGTGTGCCGAGAGCGTGCAGGACGCTCATTCAGCGACATCTGGTATGCTGTCTGCCCGCAACCCAGCAGCGTGCGCCAGGCGCGCTCTCACAGCCTCTGTGCGCGTTCCGAGTGATTGGACAGGGCGGTTCGTCCCCGGGGTGGATAGAAGATGTCGAGAGCATGTTTCCATGTCGGGGCGCTCCCCGTGCACGCCGCGCGCATGCAAGGGAGCCACACCTTTCGCGAAGAGGCAGACCTCTGGCTCCAGCGAGCCGCCCCATCAGATCGCCGCGACGTTTCAGACACTGATCAACTTGTAGACGCGGCACGTGGAATGTGGGGCCGGGAGCTGCTGTTGTCTGCGTCAGGCCCCCATGGCCTCTATGCGCAGCTAGTGATGTTTGCAAAGTTTGGATCGCCCATCATACCGGATGACGTGATCGGCCGAGGCTGTGTGGAA
>NZ_LOAS01000008.1 GCF_001558155.1 Aliiruegeria sabulilitoris | reverse complement strand
AGACCTCCTCGGACGGCACACCGGGCAATGTGCCAAGATCGCCGTCAAGTCCGGCGAGCCATCCGTAGGGCGTTACGTTGAACTCCCACTCCGACTGGGCCTCTGCGGGAGTGAACAAAAGGGCCGCCACGGACAAACCGAGAGCAACAGCCCCAAGACGAATATGAACAGCCATCTGCCACCTCCCAAGTTGCGATTATTACAATATCAGAGACAGACCGGTCATTTTGCGACAAACTTCCGACCATGCTGACGGCGCTTCAAGATGTCAGAGCCTGGCACCCGGAATGGGTGGAACTCCCCAAGGCCTCGCAAAAGGGCGATACCTCACTCAAGGCCGTGTTCGGTGCACCGATACGCTACGGTGGCCGGCTAGCCGGGATTTCCAGTCCCAAGCATATGCTTCTCATGCGGAATCCGCGTTCCAGGGAGGCGAGGAATGAAATCCTGTTCAGCGACATGAAGGCGATGATCCGGCAACACCCGCCGCGCAGAACGGCGGAACTCGTATTGGATACCCTGCGTTTGCTGAGTGTCGTCGGAGATTTCTCGGAAGAGGTGATCGCCGAGAGACTTGGCATTGGGAAACGAACGCTTCAGAGGCGTCTTTCCGCGGAAGGCCACAGGTTTCGCGACATCGTTACGTCTTTCCAGATGAAACGGGCTGAGGCATTGCTGCTCGAAACCGATTACTCGGCTCAGGAGATCGCAGGCTGTCTCGGGTATCAGGAGGTGAACAGCTTCCGCCGAGCATTCCGGAGCTGGGCCGGTATGACACCAACGGAGTATTCCGCGAGGCGAGCCGGGAGCCGAATGATCTCCCAGTGATCGAAGAGACCGCCTCCGTGGGACGCTGTATGTGGCGCAGTTGACCCGCAGAGACCGCAATTCGCTCGGAGGCCGACAATGGGCCGAATTTGCCCAGACCCGTTCCTGCTATCCGCCGATCCGATCAAAGTCGGATGACGTACTCCTTGGTTGTCGTTTCGATGACTTCCCACGTGCCGGAAAAGCCCGGACGAATGACAAAGCTGTCGCCGGCTCGAACCTCGAATTCCTTGCCGCCGTCTTCCGAAATGATCGAATGACCTTCCAGAATGCGGCAATACTCCCACTCATCGTACTGGATCTTCCACTTGCCCGGAGTGGACCGCCAAGTCCCGCAATACAGGCCGTCCCGTTCTTCGATGTTCCAGGTCGTGAACTCGGGGGAGCCCGCGATGAGCCTGTCAGCGGAGGGCCGGTCGATCTCGGCGTTTTCGGTCGCGGTGATACGGAGAAAAGTCTCTGACACGAGGGCATCCAGTTTTGATCTGTGATACCAGCGTCATACACTGACCGAGCACGGATTCCCAAACAATGGCTGTCCGCCAGCCCATTTCTTCAAGGTCGCCTGCGGGATGCCCCTGTAAACCGAGCGCCCAGCCCGGTTCGGCCCTTGCAGCAGTCACGCCCGAGCTTGCTCGTTATCATTCCTGCCCGAAGTGCCGCTTATGAAGACGTTTCGGAGAGATGCCCGGCAATTGTCCGGAACATGTCCAGCATGATCGTGTCGAGCGCCTCGTCTTCCGGCAGGGGCTGGGAGGAGAGCTTGATGATCGTCACCTCGTGCCGCGGATCAACATAGATCCATTGACCGTGGATACCGATGGCGATCATCGCGCCGGGATGCGCGTCCGACAGGTACCATTGGTTGCGATAGGATCCCGTGGGCACAAGCCCGTCGAGCCCCGAGCCGCGGCTCCAGGCCTGCCGGTCGCCATTCTGCAGGATGTCCTTGATCCACGACTCCGGCACGATCTGAAGCCCGTTCGCCCGGCCCTTGTTGCGCATCATCTCGCCGAAACGGGCAAGATCGCGCGCGCGAGTGCAGATGCCACCTGCCGTGCGCGAGCCGCCCTCCCTGTCGACCGTGATCCAGGCATCGGCCTCCGCGCCAAGCGGGCGCCAGATCCTGTCCGACAGCAGATCGGCGAATTTGCATCCGGACGCGCGTTCGAGAATCCAGCCGAGCACGTCCGAATTGGGCGAGACGTAGTGGAACGCCGCGCCATGCGGGCCGCTATCCTTGGGCAGCGTTGGCAGGAAGCTGTGCAGCCCGCCTACATAGGGGAAATTGCCCGGCGGGTTCCAGTCCATCGCCACGCGGTAGCGGGAAACGTCGCCCTGCGGGTCGAGATAGTCCTCGATGAAGCGGATCGAGACCACCATGTCGAGCACGTGGCGGACCGTGGCATCGCCCCAGGCGGAGTTTGCAAGCTCGGGGATGTAGTCTGTCACGGGTCTTTCGGGGTCAAGCCGGCCTTCTTCCACGAGGATCCCGGCAAGCGCCCCGGTCACGGATTTCGAGACCGAGAAGATGATGTGCCGGTCCTCGGGCGCCATCAGCCCGTCATAGCTTTCATGGACGATCCTCCCCCGGTGCAGGACCAGGAACGCATCGGAATAGGCGCTCTCCAGTGCCTCGGCGACGCTCTGGCCGGAGGGCAGCGCGAGGCTCGCCAGATCGAGTGCGCCCGCTTGTTCTACCGGGCCACGCTGCGTCGGGGCGGCAATGAGGTGGCCATGAAGCAGATGGTCCACATGGTGAAAGCTCCACCGGCAGAAGGGGTGGGTTCGCCAGTTGGTCAAGTTTGTTTCGGCTTCGAGCGTTTCGGTCTCGGACATGGGGCAGCCCTTCACAAAATCTTTTTCACACAATCGGATAACCGTCGGGCCGTCCGCCCTCAAGCGCTCATGCACACCATCGCCGATGCGGTGTCTTCCCGCTCAGGCCAGCGCCCGGTCGAGTGCGGCGACCGCGTGGATCTCCGTCGTGTCGAAACAGGGCAGAGGAAGCTCTTCGGGCCTTAGCAGCAGGCCGACCTCGGTGCATCCGAAGATCACCGAATCCGCGCCCGCGGCGGCGGCACGGTCCACGATGGCGTTCCACTGCGCGCGGGAGGCCGGCTCGATGATCCCCTTGCAAAGCTCGTCATAGATCACGCCATGCACGCAGGCACGGTCCGGGGCGGAGGAGATCATGACTTCGAGCCCGCGCGCCTTCAGCCGGCTGGTGTAGAATTCCTGCTCCATCGTATAGGCGGTGGCCAGAAGGAGCGGCTTGCGACGGCCCGCCTTCAGCAAGGCTTCCGCCGTCACATCGGCGATATGCAGCAGGGGCACCGAGATCGCCGCCTGCACCTCGTCGGCCATCTTGTGCATCGTGTTGGTGCAGATCAGGATCATCTCGGCCCCGCCGCGCTCCAGCGCCTGCGCGGCTGCCACCATGGCCCGCGTTGCCGCATCCCAGTCGCCATCGGCCTGATAGGCCTCGATCTCGGCGAAATCGAAGGACCACAGCAGCAGCTTTGCCGAATGCAGCCCGCCAAGGCGCTCGCGGACAAGGCGGTTGAGCAACTGGTAATAGGTGGCCGTGCTTTCCCAGCTCATGCCGCCGATAAGGCCGATGGTTTTCATGGCGTGTCCCTGGATCATGGGGAGAGGAACTCGATCCCGCCCATCCCGGCAATCCGTTCGACATCGGCCTCGTAGCGCTCCGACAGTTTGGCGACGCGCTGCTGCGTCCAGCCGGGCAGGTCGAATTCCTCCTCGACCGCCTCGGGGCGCGCGAACTTGTCCAGAAAGGCCGACACGACGCGGCGCCAATGTTCCGGGCCAGAGGCCGGGTGGCCATCGAGATAGGATCTCAGCCGGCCGAAGCCGTCTTCGGTCATCAGGCTGGCGATGAAATCGTCGATCCCCTCCAGCCGCATCGGATCGGGCAGGCCCGAGAGCGCGCGCAGGATATCCAGCCATATCAGCGGGCTGTCCTCGTTGCACCAGATGGTCAGCTTCGCATCGGGCACCGCCGCGTGCAGCCGTTCCACCATATCCGCCCAGGAGAGCGCTTCCGGGTCGATCCGGGCGAGATAGCCCTCGAAGCTCTCCTCGGTGGAAAAGCGGGCATGCAGGGCCGGGATCAGGGTCGCGGGATTGCGCAAGGCCAGCGCAAACTCGGCCGGTTGCCCGGGAAAGAGGTTGCGGATCCACGGGGCGCGTTCGCCCACGAGCGGATAGAGCACGCCGTCCTGAATGGCCCGTTTCGGCACGCAGAGGAAGGAATCGTTGGAGAATAGGATTTGCTGGGGGTGGTCGATCTCGGTGATCTCTTCAAGGATATGGTCTTGCACTTCCTCGGTCGCCGGCTGCCCCTTGAGCTGGATCATCGCCTCGCGCAGCACCGGCCGGAAACGCCCTGGCTGCGCCACCACGATCCCGTTTTTCTGCAAAAGGCTGTCATTGCGCAGCAGGCAGCGCAGGGCGCGGTCCTCGTCGGTCGAGTGCAGGCCGATGTGATAGATAACCTTCATGTCGGCTGCCCGTCCTCACGTTGCCCGGTACGCTGCTCCGGTCTCTGCAGCGCAGGTTACAAAGGCGCGGGCGCGGGAGCAAACAGGATGCGGCAGGGCAGGGGCATTCCGTTGCCCTGTTGCCCTGCCGCCATTGCCCTTCAAGGGGAGGCGCGGCTTACCAGGCCTGGCTCAGGCCCGGATCGCGGCGTTTGGCGCGGGTGAAAACAGCGCCAATGCCTTGCGGACAGCGGTTGGAGACCCGTTCGAGGGTTGCGCGCGCGGCCTGTTTGTCCTCTCCGCGCCGCAGCTCGACAATCGCGTAATCTGCGGCGCTGGCGACAAGGCTCGCGCTTGTCGTCTGTTGCAGGCTGCCACCATCGATCAGAACAACGTCATGGCGGGCCGTCATCTCGGCGATGCGGCGGCGCAGTTCGGGCAGGGACATCTCCGAGCATGCGTCCCCGAAAGCCGTCTCCACATGGTAGCTGCCATTCGCCGTTGCCTCGTGTTGTGCAGGGTCGACATGGAGCAGCGCGACGGAGAGATCGGTGCGCGAAAAGCTCTCGGCCAACGCATGCGCGAGCGCCGTCTCGCCGCCTTCGCCGGTGCGCAGCATGGCAAGCGACCGGCCCGAGCCGGCCGGTGATGTGCTGCGTGCGGGCACAAGTTGCAGCGTCGTGCGCAACCGGTCGATCTCCGGGGCAAGCCGCGCGCCGTCGCTGTCGGGATCTCCCGTAAGCACCGCGAGCGGGTCGACGCCCATCGTGGCGAGGTTCATCTCGTCGCTCCAGCGCAGGCGGCGGCTGCCAAGGCCAAGCCCGAGCACCAGCAGGCTGGCCACCATTCCGCCACCGACAAAGCCCATCGCGGCTTGCATCTTGGCGCTGTCCTCGGCCGGTTCGTCCGGCGTGACGGCGGGCGACATGACGTCGGTCAGTCCGGGCGAAGTCTTGCGGCTCTCCACCCGGATCACGTCCAGCGCGGCGCGCGTGTCGTCCAGCATCCGGCGGGTCTCGGAGCGCTCTTCTTCCAGAAAATCCAGTTCGACCCGCTGCGCGTTGAGCGCGCGCGCCTCCTGCCGCGCCTCCTCCAGCTCGCCTGCGACCTTCGCCAGCAGTGCCGCGATCGTATCGATATTGTCCTCGTCGCCCGCATCGCTCTGATCGGTCAGCGCGCCTGTCTGGCCCAGCACCTGGATCTGGTTGCGGCGATCGGCCATCGCCCTTTCCAGGATTGCGATCTCGGCGCGCTTATCACGCACCTGCCGCGAGCTCTCCGTGTAGCGCTCCAGCAAGGTGGCGAGCCCGGCTTCCTGCCGCGCCAGCTCGATGTTGATGTCGGCCAGCCCGCGGTCCAGCAGCGTGGCGCGCAGGATATGCTCATCGTTCATGTCCGCACTGGCCTGCCCGTCATTCTGGCGCATCGAGGTAAGCGTGCGCTCCACCTCGGCCTTGCGGCTGGAGAGCGCGTCGATCTGGGCGATCTTCTCGCTATGGGCCTTGGCGATGGCGAAGGAGCCATATTCGCGGCCGATTTCGAGGATACGCCGGTCCAACCCGCGCAAGGCCTCCAACAGTTCCGCCTCCCGCCGGGTCAACTCGGAGGAACGCATCCGCATCTGCCGCCCGTCCGCCTCGGATTTGAGCGAGAGATAGGCGTCGGTTACCGCTCTGAGCTTGGCGGCGGCGAACGCGGCGTTCTTGCTCTTGGTGTCCAGCACGATCAACGTGTCCGAACGTTTCACGGCCACGGACTGACGCAGATCGGAATCGGTCATCTCGGCCGTCAGCTCCGGGAAATCGGCCCGCAACGTTTCTGCGGCGCGCGACATCACGTCGGGGCTGTTGGCAAAGGCGGTCTCGGCCTTGACGAAGCTGTCGAAGGTCTTGAGCACGCTGTCATCGCCGGAATTGTAGAGAATGCCGGCTTCCTTGGGATAGACCCGCAGCACCGCCTGGCTCTCGTAAGTCTTGGTGCCGCTCAGAAAGCCAGCCGCGCCGAGCGCGCCGCCAAGCACTAGGCTGAGGGCGAACCAGGCCGGCCAGCGGCCGCGCATGGCGCGCAGAAGCGGGGCGAGCGGGTTGGTGGCCGGGGCTTCCGGCGCCTGCCATGTGGTCATGGGCTCGGCGTCCTGCAAAGGCGCGCCCACGGGCATGGTCATGGTTCCGTCCATCATCTTTTTCTTTCGTTTCAGCCGGTCGGGAGCCGGCTGGTCTCGTCGCGTTCCCAGGCGCCGTTCGGCGCGGCGGGGGCGAGTTTCAGGCTGATCGCAACGGTGGCCATGACGGCACCGTAGACGGCGAAATCGAACCAGCGCGCGGGACGGCGGGCGGCACGGAGAGCAGCCGTGCCGAAACCACCGTGGGGGTGTGTCTCGGCGCCACAGACCCCGCGAAGCCGCAGCGCGTCGGTGCCCCGGCGGCTGCGGCGGCGGATGCGGAAAAGCGCGCGGAGCGTGGTCGGAACGGCAACGGCAAAGCCCGCTTCGGGTACATAGGCGCGCCGTCTGAACGCGGTGCTGCGCGCGATATACTCGTCATCGGCCACCACTTCGGGCAACGGAAACAGGCCGCGCATGATCTGGTGCGAAAGCGCGAAGACGCCGCCGAACTTGCCGTCGTCGAAATAGGGGTTGAGCTGCCAGCCGCGATAGAAGGCGCGCACCAGCGGCGCGGCGGCGGCGAGATCGGGTTCCATGCGGCCGCAGGCGACATCGGCGCGGCCTTCGAGGATCGGTTCAGCAAGACGCATGAGGCTCGTCTCGGGCAGGCTCAGATCGGCATCGAGGCAGATGATGGCGCGCCCGGTCGTCCGCCCGGCGCCAAGGTTGAGCGCGTTGGTCTTGGAGGGGAAATCCGTCTCGATCACGGTGGCTGCGGGGCAGATGGTGCGGGCGGCTTGCGCCGTCTCGTCCCGGCAGCCATTGGCGATCACGATCAGCTCGATACGTCCCGCTTCGCAGGCCTCGGCCAAGGGGGCAAGGCTGCGGGCGATGACGGCGGCCTCGTTATAGGCGGGCACCAGTACGGAAACGGCGGGCAGGTTCATCAGGCGGCGCCTCGCAGGAAATGCGCCACCGCACCGATCAGACCCGCATCCGCGCTGGCCGAGATCCGCTCGGCGGAGGGCAGGGTTGGCGCGCCGGACAGCCGGTCGAGTGACGGGCCGAGTTCCTCGGCGCTTTCGATGACGGTCACATTGGCGAGGCTCGCCATCTCCGCCGCCGTGGCGAGCTGGTGATCGGTCCGGTGCTCGCCATGGGCGGCCAGCCGGGGCAGGATGACGATGGGCTTGCCCAGCTCGGCGGCAGTCAGGATCGAGCCCATGCCGGCATGGGAGACAATGATATCCGCCTCTTCGACGGCCCCGGCATAGGCCGCGGGGGAAAGAAAGGCGGTACAGTCCATGTTCTTGAACACTTCCTGGCTGTTCCCGCTCTGCGCGCGCACGCGCTGATCGGGGTTTCGGGCGGCCCAGGAATCAAGCGCCCGCAGCAGGCGGTCGAAGGGCAACTGGGTTCCCACGGTGGCGAGGATCATGGCAGCAATCCGTTGTTCAGGTTTCAGAGCACGCGGCCGTGGAAGGCGGCGGGGGTGGCGTCGGCCACGCCGGGCCATTGCGTCAGCACCTTGTCGGTGATGCGCAGCGCCAGCCGGGCAGAGATCGAAAGCTCATGTGCATTGGCGATGGAATCGACGAACATGCCGCGAATACCGAAGAGCCGCCCGAGCGCGATGGCGAGATAGCCGCCTGCGGCGCCGGTGGTGACAATCGCGTCCGGCCGGGTGCGCAGCAGGATGCGCAGCACCGCAAAGGCGCAGAACAGGAGCTTCAGCGGCTGGTCCTTGTTGGCATCGGGAAAGCTCGAAAAAGGCGCCGGGCCGACCATCTCGGCCGCGCCGGGATCGGAGCAGGCGAAATGCACCTCCGCGCCCTCGAAGGCCGGGCGCAGGCGCAAAAGCTGGATCCAGTGGCCACCGCCGGAGGAGATGGCGAGCACCTTCGGGCGGCGGGTCTTTTGGGACGTGGGCATCGGCGGTCTCCGGTTACGGGTTTCGATGCCCCTTCTTAAGGACTCCTTTACCGTAACGGACGCCCCGCAAAGGGGCAGTCGCCGCCGCTTTTGTCTGGTGGGACTATACTTTCGAGACGGCCCGCAACTCTTCCGGATGCGCCAGCTCCCGATAGAGCGCCACGAGCCGCTCCGCCTTGGCGCTCCACACCCCCTCGCGCAGCACCTTCTGTCGCGCGCCCTGTCCCAGCCGCAGCCGAAGGGCGCAATCCTCGGCGAGATGGCGGACGGATTCCGCGATATCCCTCGCATAGCGCTCCGGCTCGGTAACCGGCAGGCGGAAGCCGCATGTCTCGTCGACGATCCAGTCCGGCCCGCCCCGCGCCGCCGTGATCACCGGCAATCCCCACCGCATCGCTTCGTAGAGTACACCGCCCGCCGGTTCGCGGAAGGACGGGAAGCAGAAGACATCATGCGACATGTAGAGCGCCTCGACCTCCTCGCGCGGGATGCGGCCGCGAAAGCGCACGCGGTCGGCCACGCCCAGCCGTTCGGCCTCCGCCCGGCAAAGATCGATCTCCTCGCCCGCGCCGGCGCTGGTCAGGGTGACGCCGGGCATGTCCTTCAGATGGGCCATGGCCCGCACGGCATCGCGCAGCCCCTTGGTCCGCACACCCCGGCCGACATGGAGGAGCTTCAACGCGCCCGGTGTCGCGCTGCGGCCAACCTCCGGGGCCAGCCCGTCAATGCCCAGCTCCAGCACCGGCTCGAAACGTTGCAGCGGCACCTCGGCAAGGATCTCGCGGACATAGGGCGCCACGCCCAACACGGCTGCCGCGCCGAAATAGCTCGCACGCAACCACGGATCGTTGCGAAACCGCCAGGCGTCCAGCCCGCGCAGCCGGGTGAAAAGCGGCGCGCTGCCAGCCTCGCCGCGAAAGCTCTCGGGCGTGTCCAGCGCGCCGCCGAGCGGGCCGATCACGTAGGGAATGTCGAAATGGCGCAGCGGCGAGGGATAGCGCGCGGCCTGTGGCATGAGCTGGTGGGCGATGTCGAAATGCCGCCCGTCGCCGAGGGCGGATTTCAGGAAGCCGCGCACCCGTCGGCAGAAGGCCGGCCAGGCGGGCTTGGCCATGGCGTTGAAGCGCTCGTGAACACGGGCAATGGCCGGCTCGGGCCAGGTGACGACCTCCGCCTTGGGCAATTGCGCGGCAAGTGGCGTGCGGCCCGGGCGCTCGAAGGAGAGCACGGTCAGCGCAACTCGCTCGGCCAGCGCTTCGGCCCATTTGAAGGCGACGAAGGCCTCGCCGACATCCGTGCCGTCGATATTGGGGGCGATCAGGAGGACGCGCATGGCTCGCTCACCCCGCCTTCGGCAGCGCCGCGCCGAGATCGGCCGTCACACGCCGGAAATGCGCCGCCCGCGCGCGGCCCGACGGGCCGGTGAGCGGCGAGAGCAGCGTCCAGGCGATGGCGCGGCTGAGGTTGAACCCGGCCAGAAGCGTCCAGCAGGCGGCGCCGCCGAGCGGGCCGAAATGCTTTCGGTGCAGCCGCACGGTGCCCTCGGTGAGCAGCACGTCCTTGCGGTGGCTGAGCTTGCGCACCGAGCCGCCGCCATGGTGGATGATCTCGCCCACGGGCGCCAGCCACAGCTCCCAACCGGCTTGCGAGAAACGACGGCACCAGTCCGTCTCCTCGCCATAGAAGAAGAAGCTCTCGTCGAGCAGCCCGATCGCCTCCATCGCCTCGCGCCGCACCAGCATGTAGCAGCCAGATATCACGTCGAGCGCGCGGGCATCGCGTCGGTCCCAGCGTTCCATCCGGTAGCGGTCGAAAAAGGCCCCGGGCAGGCGGGTCAGGCCGCAGGCTTGCAGCGAGAGGTTGAGCAGGGTGGGGAAACGCGAGCCGGTGATCTGCAGGCTGCCATCGCTGTTGAGCACCCGGCAGCCCATGACGCCCGCCTCCGGATGCGCGTCCATCCAGGCGACCGAAGCCGGCAGCACCTCGCCGCGCACCAGCGTGTCGGAGTTGAGCAGCAGCACATGCCGCCCCGTGGCCCGCGCCAGTGCCTGGTTGTTGGCGGCGGCGAAACCGCGGTTTTCGACGTTGCAGATCAGCTTCACCTGCGGAAAGAGGCCCTCGACCATTTCCGGCGAGCCATCCTCGGAGGCATTGTCCACCACCCAGATCTCGGCCTCCAGCCCGCCCAGCCCGGCCAGAGCGGTGTTCAGGCAGTCGCGCAGCATGTCGCGGGTGTTCCAGTTCACGATGACAATGGAGAGGTCCATGAAAGGCTCCGGGTTCAGAAAAGGGTTTGCGGGCGGCCGATGGGCCGGACGAAATTGCGAGGCGCGGGCGCTCGGGGGGAGCGGGGGTTGGTGTCCACCAGCCAAGCGCCCGAGCCGACGAGGAACATGAACAACACGAAAAGCGCATTCCACAAGTGCACCGTGGCGGCAGCAACCGAAATACCAAACAGCGTGAAGGCCCAGGCGTGGCGGGCATTGATCCAGTCTTTGGGCAGGTTCTTGCGCCGCCCTGCGGCGATGATAAGGCCCAGCATGAGCGCCAGCAGGAAGAAGAGCGCCGGAAGTCCGTAGCGCACGGTAATCAGAAGCCAGAAATTGTCCATGCTGTCGGACATCCAGGGTGCGCGGATCCAGTCGCCCAACCCGATGCCAAAGATCGGGTTCCGGCCGACCTCGGCGGTGCCATAGATCCAGATATTGATCCGGTTATAGGCGGAATGGGCCGAGAAGGTGAAATAGGAGACGAAGACGTGGAAGGGGGTGCGGTTGGAGAACAGATCGATGGCGAGATAGAGCAGCCCGAACAAGGTGAACAGGATCCTCCAACGCCCGGTAACGCCCTTCATGGCGCGGTCATAGCCGGCAACGAAGATCTGCATCAGCAGCACGACATAAGGCCCGCCCGAGGCCGAGATGAACGTGGCCACGACAACGCCCATCGCCAGCGCCATGCCCTTGAAATTTGTCAACGTTGCGCGGGCGCAGATGTAATAGGCCATGGAAAAAGCCGAAGCCGAGAAGACGCCGTAAAGGATCGGGTGGTCGAAGGAGCCGAAGGCGCGTTCCAGTCCCATGCGCTTGTCGATGTAATGCGCCCGCGGGCCGCCAAAAATCGAGGCCGCGCCGTCCTTGAGGATGTGGTTGCCGGTCACTGCCTCGGGGATGGTGAAGGCGAGCATGCCGACGACGAGCGCGACGTAAGCGCGGGCCATGGCGTTGAAATCTTCCACCGAGCGGATGTAGAGCCGCCCCACCAGGTAGGCGCCGAGTGCCTCGACAATGTAGATGCCGCCGGATTCGACCCCCTGCGCCAGCCCGCCCCATTTGATCAGCGCCAGCAGTGCCCAGACCGAATGCGCAATGGCGAAGCCGTCGAAGATGTTGAGCGGGCCGCGCTTGCCTGAGATCAGGGTGAAAAGCATCGGCACGAACATCACGAGCAGTACCACGCGGTAGGCCGAGAGCCGCAGCCCGCCCGCGCTGACCGAGATTGCCGTCGGCAGCACCATGCCGAGAAAGAAGAACACGACAACGATCGGCACGCCCCAAAGGCGCCGCCCGTCGCCGCCCGCCTGTGCGCGGGTGGCCATATGTGCTGATGCCGTCACCTTCAGCCGCGCCCGGAGGACGTCAGCGTTACGGGGCGACGGAGGCGGTCACGGCGGATGCGGCGAAGCGTGCCGAGAATGGATTGTGCCTTGGCCTTGAACCCGAGCCGGCGCGCCCATGTGCCGAAGCCCGAGGCACGGCTGGCCGCAGGCACCGGCATACCGGCAAGGCGCATCGCGAAGCGGCGGCCCCAGACGGCGGCATTGGTGGCCAGCAGGTTGGGCTGGGCAGCGGCGATCACGTCGCGCGGGCGGGACTTGGCCACGAGCGCACCGGAGGCGATCGCGGCCTCGACGAGTGCGCGTCCGGCCTCTGTCCGCGCCACGATCAGCGAGCGGCCGGCATCCACGTCGCCCTCGGGCGGGTTGTGCCAGGGATCGCCCACCGAGATATCGGCCAGCGCGCCGGTATGGTCATCGCAGATCCGGCAGCGCCAGCGGCGCGAGCCCTGCAGCAGCTTGCCCCAGCCCTCGGCATAGGGGATGGCGTCGCTTGCGCGCTCTGCGCCCTCGGCGTCGATCCAGCGCGCCTGCATCAGCCCCGGCCAGCCCATGCCGCGATAGCGCAGGTCGGTGAGCTTTGCCCCCTTCGGCACGCCGAGCCGGTCGAGCAGGTTTTCGGTGGCGGTGAGCGTCGGCGCTCCGGCACAGAAGATGGCGATGGTGAGCTGGACAGAAGCGTCGAGTTCGGCGTCCTGCGCGCGGGCCTTGGCCAGGCTCGCCACGTCGCAGGGCTTGCCGATGAAGCCGGTGGGCTGTTCCTTCAGTGCCGGCAGAATCTCGACCGGGCTGGCCTGCGCATAGCGCGAGCCTGCACCGCGCAACAGGGCGTCGCGGTCGCGGCTGATCGAGACGGTGTTGCGGCGCGGGTCGTCCGAACGCGCGGTGACATGGGCCACGCCCTCCACGACGCCACTCTCGACGGCGAAAGCCGCGAGCGCGGTGGCCGCGCCGCCCGAAGAGCCGCGATGGCGGATCTCAGGATCGGCGGCATAGCCCTCCCAGCAGGCCAGGACCGGGCCCCAATCGGCCTCGACCGCATCGCGCGCAGGCTGCTCCGGCGCGCCCATCCCGGCGCAGACGCCGAGCGCGGCCCGGTCTTCGACGCCACCGGGTGCGGCGGCTACCGGGCGGCGGCCCTCGATCTCGTCCTCGATCATTCGGATCGCATTCGGGAACAGGCCCGCGCAGGCACCGCAGCCGGTGCAGAGATTGCAGGCGACAACGTCGCTGACGGATTCGATGGAACGGCTCATGCGGGGCACTCCGTTTGAGTTCGGGACGACTGCGCCTTCAGCTTGGCGAGCTGCCAGCCGCGCAGGGCGGCAGCAGCTTCACCAAGGGCCGAAGTGGCGGCAAAAAGCGAAAGCGGCCCGGCGAGGGCAAGCACGGCGAGGCCGGGCAGCAGGGCAGCGGCGCGCCAGCTATTGGCGCGGAAGGTATCGGCGGTCCGGCCAGTGGCAACGGCCAGTACCGAGAGCGGTGTGCGTGCGATGCGCAGCCCGGCGGCGGCGGCGAAGGCAGCGGCAAGCGCGAAGCTCGGTGCCATCGCAGCGCCATAGACGAGGCCGATGGCAGCAGGGGCCAGCGCGGTGAAGACCAGCGCGAATGCGAGGCCGGCAAGGGCGGCGCGGCTCAGGGCGGCGCGGGCGACGGTCTCGACGCGCGCCTCGTCGCGGGCCCGGCCAAGGGCCGGCAGCAGCAACGAGCCGGCGGCGCGGCCAAAAATCTGGGCCGGCAGCATGGCGAGCTGGGCTGCGACGCCGTAGATGGCGAGGTCCGACCAGCTCCAGCCGGCGGCGACGATCAGCCGGTCGGCCTGAAGCGTGAGGAACATCAGCCCGGCATTGAGCGCCAGCGGGGCGCCGAAAGCAAAGGCGCGCATCAGGCCCGCGCGCTCGAAGCTCAATTGCCAGCGGCGATGGGCGACGCGGTGGGAGAGCGCGACCTGGCTTGCCGCCTGCGCGGCCAGCGCGATGGGCAGGACGCGGTGATCGGCCAGCCCCGCGGCCAGTGCGGCGCCAAGCGCGGTGAGCATGGCGGCAGCGGCCCCGAGTTCGACGATGGCCAGGGGACGATAATTGAAGATGCGCTCGGCCCGGCGATAGTCGAGATGCAGGAAGCCGCGCAGGAAGGGCACCAGCGCCAGCGCCGCATAGGTGTGGGCCTGCGGGCCATCGGCGAAAGCGAGACCGAGCAGCGGCGAAAGTGCCAACAGGACGAGTGCCAGCGCCATCCCACGCAGCAGCAATGCGCCCTGCAAACTGGCCTGCAGCCGCTCGGTCGCGCCCTCGGGCGCCTGCACAAGCAGACGCTCGACCCCGAGATCGCTCAACATTTCCACCAGACGCAGCACGAGGGCCAGCATTATCGCCTTTCCCAGTTCCTCCGGGCCGATCAGACGCGCCAGAAGCACCGAGCGCGCGAGCGCCAGTGCCTCGACGCAAAGCGGCACCGACCAGGCGGTGAGTTTCTGGGCCCGCGAAGCGCTCATGCCGGCAGGGCTTTCAGCGCGTTTGCAATGGCATCCATCTGAGACTCGGCCCGTGCCTTCACACCCGGCAGGACTTGCGCCAGCGCCGCATGGGTCTTGCCCCGCGCGGCGACAGAGGCCGACACGCGCTCGGCAAGCGCGGCGGCGTTCAGCATGCGCAGATCGGCGACATGACCGGCCAGCCCGCATTCCTCGAACACGCCTTGCGCCTTGTCCGAATATCCCAGCCCAAGCGTCGGCACGCCGGAGGAAAACGCCCCGATCGTGGCATGCATCCGGGCGCCGGCAAACCAGTCGAGCCGGGCGAGCACCCATTTCAGCTCCTGCGCGGAGAGCTCCCCGGGCAGCACCGCGACACGCGCCGAATAGGCGGGGCCGAGGCGCGCGGCCAGAGCCTCGGCGGCGGCGCGGTCGCTTTCGGGGTGGCCGTCGGGGCGGTGCACATGCGGCACGAGCAGCAGGCGCATGTCGGGGGCGCTGTCGAGAAGTGCGCGGGCGGCGGCCTCGATCTGGCCGCGATGGGAGGCGGCGAGGCCGAAACGGGCCTTCGAGGCCGCCTCGTCGTGCCAGAGCAGCCCGCTCACGTTCAGCCCGGCCACGGGCGCGGCGCGGTCGGCGGCCAGCCAATCAAGGATTTCGGCGGGCAGGCCCTCGGGCGCGACGCGCGGCAGCAACACCGCCATGTCTGGGCCGCGACGGTGGCGAGCAGGGTCGAAATCGGCGCCGAGAAGTTCCTTGAGCATCTCCTCGCTGCGCTTGTCGCGCAACCAGATGCCGTGTGCGGCGCGCAGGATCTCGGTCGCCTCCCGGCGTGCCTCGTCGCTGCGGAATGGGCCGATGGTCTGCGGCAGCAGGAAAAGCGGGCGGCCACAGCGCAGCGCAAGCCGCTTGGTCATGATCATCGCCCGAAAGCGGTGCGGGCCGTAGAGATCGGTGAAGCTGTCACCGCCGGAGACGTCCAGAACCGCGCGGCTCGTGGCCAGCAGGCGGGCCGAGGGGCTGGCCAGGCCGCCCAGCGGCGCGCAGAAAGACACCGTGCGCAGGCAATCGCCGCGCCACAGGCGACGGTTATGGGTGAGGCCGAAACGCTCCGTGCCATCGGCAGCAATGCGACGCCCGCGGCCGTGGTCGGCCACGGCGATCCGGTCGATCCCCCGTCGCGAAAGCCCGTCCACCGCCGCCGCCGAAAGCGCGCTGACCCCCTGGTTTCCCGTGTCCGGCGCGGCGTTGAGGAGCGTATACATGCGAAATCCCGTCTTTGTTCAATGAAGTGACGCAAGCGCGCCACTGGCGTTCGTATAACCTGTGGGAGGCATTCGCGGGAGCTTGGCAGAGGGAGGGGGGCATGTCTAAAAAGTATAGTACAGGCGCCAGAAAGAGACCCCGAGCGCTTCGGGGCGGAGCAGGCAAGATGAGCAGATACCCTTTCGCCATGGCTATGGCACGGCGCCTTGTGGCGCCATTTGCGCTTGCCCTGCTGGCTGGTTGCGGCACGACGCTCGACCGCGAACATCTCAATTACGACGGGATCGTCTCGCGCATGGCCGTTGAGGGCAACACGCCCTCCACCAGTGACGGGCCGCGTTGCTTCGGTCAGAGCATGGATACGGGCGGCAAGGCCTCGGCCGGGCCACGGGCCAAGGGCTCGGCGGCGCGCAGCTACCGGGTGGGGCCGGGCGACGAGTTGCGGTTCAACATCTTCGGCGAAGAGGGAATGCGCGACCTGACGGCGCGGGTCGATGCAGAGGGGTTCGTGCAGCTTCCCATCGTCGAGACGGTCCGTGTCAGCGGCCGGACCACGCGCCAGATCCAGGCGGATCTGAAGGAGCTCTATGCGGTTCAGTTCCAGGAGCCTTGGGTGACGGTGGAGCTGGCCCATGCCGAGAGCCACCCAATCTATTTCCTCGGCGAGTTCCGGCAGCCGGGCGTCAAACATATGGAATTCGCGACCGAGCTGATCGAGGCGCTGGCGCTGGCCGAGGGGCTGGAGGAAGACGCTTACTTGCCCGGTGCGCGGCTGATCCGGCGCGATCACGTCTGCACGGTCGATCTCGCCGCGCTGCTGCGCAATGGCGATTTCTCGCAGAATGTCTGGATGCAGTCGGGCGATATCCTGTTCGCGCCGCGCAAGGAAGACATGCGGGTCTATGTTCTCGGCGCGGTCGGCACGCCGCAGGCGGTGCCCTTTGGCGCGGATGGGCGCACGCTGCTCGAAACCCTGTCGATGGCGGGCGGACCGGATGAAGGGGCAAGCGCGCTCGGCGATGTCCGCATCGTGCGTTCCCACTCGGCGACGCGGGGCGAGCTGATCGTAGTGGACGTCTCGGCGATGCTGACGGGCGACAAGCTCGACTTCCCGCTGCAGCCCGGCGATGTCGTCTATGTGCCGCGCAATGCGCTGGGTTCCTGGAACCAGGCCATCGACCAGATCCTGCCGAGCCTGCAACTTATCTCGGGGATCCTCACGCCCTTCGCGCTGCTCGACAGCCTGCAGAACTAAGGCCGCCGGATCGGTTTCAGAACAACCCGGCTTCCTTGGCGATCATCGCGGCATGGGTGCGATTCTTGGCCTCCAGCTTGCGGCAGAGAGTTTTGACGTTCATCTTGATCGTCACTTCCTGCAGGTCCAGCTCGCGCGCGATCTCCTTGTTGGCCATGCCGCGGCACAACCCGCCCAGCACTTCAAGCTCGCGCGGGGAAAGCTTCCCGGCCAGCGGGTGGTCGATCCCGGATTCGTCGGGCTCGTTCATGAAGGCCACGGGGATGAATTGCTCGCCCATCGCCATGAAGCGGATCGCGTTGACCAGCGAATTCGCCCCCATCGTCTTGGGCAGGAAGCCGATGGCCCCGGCCTCCATGGCCTCCTGCGCGATCTTGCGGTTGGCCACGCCCGACATCATCGCAACCGGCTTGCCGCGATTGGCCTCCATCGCGCGCGAGAGCCCCGCCAGACCATCCATGCCCGGCATCTGGTAATCCAGCAGCACGAGGTCGTAGCCGCGGGTTTCCTCCATGCGTGCGCAGGCCGCGTCGAGATCTTCGACCAATGTCAGCTCGAAGCCGCCGGCATTCTCGACGAAGGCTCCGAGCGTCTCGCGCACAAGAACATGGTCATCTGCAATCAATACGCGGATCATTGTCCAATCTCCCAAACCTGTCTCTCTTCTAGCCGCGAAAAGCCGCGGTGAAAACCGCCCGCACCTTGCGCACTGTCGCAGTCAAAGCGCTATCAACGCGATCTATATAGGCCCGTTTTTTGTGCATTCCCGCGATTTTCGGGCATCGTTTTGGCGCATAAGAGAGCGGAATATCCTTTTGGATAGTTGAGACTCGCCTTCAGACAGGAGGCGGAAATTTCCGGTGCCGCGCCACGCCCTATGAGGAATGCTCCATCCTTGTGCGCGCTCGAACCATCCGCCCGGTCTGCGCAGTTTAGCTCCACATTCAGATGGAGTTATGAGATGTCTGCCACTCACGAAGTTCCCGCATTTTCTGCCATTGCCGCGCCGGGCATCCGTGCCCGTGACGTGCCGCTCTTCAAGCGTCCTTTCGACATACTGGCCGCGACCGCGATCCTGCTGGCCATCGCGCCGCTGCTGGCGTTGATTGCGCTGACCATCAAGCTGGGCAGCCGCGGGCCGGTCTTCTTTCGCCAGGAGCGGGTCGGCCGCAACGGGTCTCCTTTCACCATGTGGAAATTCCGCAGCATGTATGTGGATGCCGAGGCGCGGCTGGCCGGGCTGCAGGGCGCCAGCGAGCGGGATGGGGTCTGTTTCAAGATGCGCAACGATCCGCGCGTGACGCCGATCGGCCGCCTGTTGCGCCGCAGCTCGTTCGACGAACTGCCGCAGCTGTTCAACGTGATGCTGGGGGATATGTCGCTGGTCGGGCCGCGCCCTGCGTTGCCGCGCGAAGTGGCGCAATATTCCGCCCATGACCGCAATCGCCTGGCCGCGCTGCCCGGTATTACCGGGCTCTGGCAGGTCTCCGGCCGGGCCGACATTTCCTTCGAAGAGATGATCCGGCTCGATCTTGCCTATATCCGCGACTGCTCGCTCCTGACCGATCTTCGGCTGCTGCTGGCCACCGTCTCGGCCGTTGCGACGGCCCGCGGCGCCTATTGACCCTTTCCCGAACTCCGCTGACACGAAAAGAGATAGATCATGACCCTTTCCACCAAGCTTCCCGTCGATACCACGGCCAGTGCCGAGGAGATGGCCAATGCCATGTTCGGCGAAGGCATCACCGTGGTCAGCTCCACCTATACGGGCGACGACGCCTCCAGCGGCATCTACACCGATGGCGAGACAGTCGCGCCCGATGTCGTGCCCGCCGATAGCGGCGTGATCCTGTCCACCGGCGCGGCGGAGGATTTTACCAATGAGGGCGGGCCGGACCAGAACAACCTGACCACCAACACCTCCACCAATACCAGCGGCATCGATGGCGAGGCCGATCTGAGCGGGATCGTCGGTCGCCCTGTCTATGACGCGGCGGTCTTCGAGGCAGAGTTCATCCCCGAGGGCGACACGATCAGCATGCAGCTCGTCTTCGGCTCGGAAGAATACCTGGAATGGGTGAACTCCGGCTATAACGACGTGGTTGGCATCTGGGTAAATGGCGAGCTGGCCGAAATGACGATCGGCGATGGCGACATCTCCATCGACAATATCAACGACGCTTCCAACGAGAACCTTTTCATCGACAACACCGACGGAGCCCTCAACACCGAGATGGACGGGGTGACCGTGGTGGTGACCGTGAAGGCGACAGTCGAGCCGGGAGAGGTTAACACGATCAAGATCGCCATCGCCGATGACGGTGACGCGATTTATGACAGCAACCTTTTGATCGTGGGCGACTCGATCCAGAGCGCGGTGATCGCCGAAGACGACGCCGTAACGGTCGCCAGCAAGAACGAGCAGACAATCGACCTGACCGCGAATGACGACGCGCCGGAGGGTGCACGGGTCACGAAGATCAACGGTGTCGACGTGATCGCGGGCGACGTCGTGGCGCTGGACAGCGGCGAAACGGTGCGTCTGAACGCGGACGGCACGGTCACCGTTACCGCCGCGCCCAATGCCGACAGTAACGCCATTTCCTACACGCTGGAGAGCCCCGAAGGCACCACCGATGTAGCCTTCCTGACCATCACTACCTCGCCGGTGGACGGCACCGCAGGCAATGACCATATGGTTGGCGGCTACACGGACGCGGACGGCCAGATCATCGACGGCGCGGATGGCGTGGACGATGTGATCTACGGCTATGGCGGCAACGACAAGATCTTTGCCGGCGCGGGTGATGACGACATCTATGGCGGCGACGGCGACGACTTCATCCGGGGCGAGGACGGCGCGGATGTGATCGAGGGCGGCGCGGGCAATGACGTGATCGATGGCGGGCAGGGCGATGATGTCATGTCGGGCGGCGATGGCGACGACATCTACTACATCCATGACGCGGGCGATGTGCTGACCGGCGAGACCGGCGGCCATGACACGGTGCATTCCGCGCTGGATCACACGCTCGACATTGCCTTCGAGGATCTCTGGCTGATGGATGACAGCGCGGCGGTCCGTGGTACCGGAAACGCCTCAAACAATTTCATTCATGGCAATGGCAATGATAATTTCCTCTTCGGTCTGGACGGCGACGACGAGTTGTTGGGCTATGACGGCGCGGATGTGATCGAGGGCGGCAACGGCGCCGACAAGATCGATGGCGGCGCCGGCGCGGATACGCTTGACGGTGGCGCGGGAGACGACAAGCTCACGGGTGGCGAGGGCGCTGATCAGCTCGATGCCGGCGCCGGGCAGGACACGCTCTGCGGCGGAGATGGCGACGATATCCTTCTGGGCGGCGATGGCGCCGACATCCTGGGCGGCGGGGCCGGGGCCGACCACATGGAGGGCGGTGCGGGAGACGACGAATATGTCGTCGAGAATGCCGGCGACGTGGTGATCGAGGCGGCCGATGGCGGCACGGACCGCATTCGCAGTTCTGTCGACATCGTGCTGAGCGACAATGTCGAGGACCTCTTGATGGAAGGCGACGCGATCGTGGGCAGCGGAAATGCCGCCAACAACTCCATCTGGGGCAATGCCGCCGACAACATCCTTTCGGGCGGCGACGGGGCGGACCGGCTTGTCGGTGGCAAGGGCGATGACATCATCGACGGCGGCGCCGGCAATGACAGCCTTGATGGAGGCGCGGATAATGACATTCTCACGGCCGGCTCCGGCAATGACAAGCTCAAGGGTGGCTCGGGCAATGACCGCCTGGAGGGCGGCAGCGGCAACGACCGTCTCGCGGGCGGCTCGGGCGAGGATGTCTTCTTCTTCAATGCCGACGATGGCAACGACGTTCTCTACGATTTCGACATTGGCGCCGACAGCCTGCAATTCTCCGGGATCTCCGAGGAGGATATCTGGGTCGAGGATTACGGCAAGGGGATCAAGCTCCACTATGGCGAGAGCGATATCTACATGCTTGGCGTAAACGCCGAGGATTACGCTCAGTTCGATATCGGTTTCGAAGACGCGCTTGTCGCATGAGCCAGCCGCCGCCCCGTCGGTGTCGCGTCGGCGGGGCAGGGCAAGGACAAGGGGGACGTAACGGTCACAGTTGAAGCCCCGCCATAGGTTGGTTGCGGAGCTTCGGCCGTTCCGGGGCGCGCGCTACGCGCGCGTCTGCGATCCTCCGGATCGTGCCACCGGCGAAGGTGTCTTCTGGAAAGATAAAAACAGAAGGCGTCTTCGTCCATTTTCCAAAGGTACCGTGGGGGGAGTGCTCGCAGGAGCAGGGCGGGCAAAGCCCTCCTCTGAGGTCGGCGAATGGCCTGGAACGAACGGGCGAACCCAAAGGTTGGATAAGACACTCGGCGGCGTCACTCCGTCGAGGACGACAGCGCACGGTCGAGCTTGTCTATCTGGCCCGACAGGGCGTCAATGACCTCTTCGATGGAGTCCGCGTCCAGATACGCCGCGCTCTGCTCAAGCTGCCCGGCCAGTTCGGACACGCCGAGCGCGCCGATCAGCCCCGACATGCCCTTGAGCGCATGGGCTTCGGCGGCGGCGGCCTCAGCCTCGCCGCGCCTGAGATTGGCGGTGATCGCCGCCAGCAGGCGGCGCGCGTCGATCACGAATTCTTCCACCAGCGCGATCACCTCGTTCTCGCTCATGGACTCGATCAGACCTTCCAGGATCGGGTTCGAAAGATGCACGAAAATGGCCGGGCGGGAACCGAACTGGCGGGGCGTGTGGTGATCGGGGGTGTCATGGGCGCCGAGCTCCTCGGAGATCGCGTCACGCAGGTCACCGAACGTGATCGGCTTGCTCAAGACCCGGTCGATGCCGACCCGGGCGCTGTCCTCGTGGATCGCGTCGAGCACATGTGCCGTCAGCACGACGATGGGAGGGATCTTCTCCGCCGGCCAGCTGTCGCGGATGATCCGCGTCGCTTCCAGCCCGTCCATCTCCGGCATCGCCACGTCCATCAGCACCAGGTCGTATTTACCGGGGGCGAATTTCTCGACTGCCACGCGTCCGTTCTCGGCCAGTTCTGCGTTCACGTTCATCCGCTTGAGGAAGGTCAGCAAAAGCTTCTGGTTGATCTTGTTGTCCTCGGCCAGCAGGATCCGAGCGCCCTCCACCTGGGCTTTCACCTCGCGAAGCTTGGTTTTGCCGTTGTTTTTGGAGGGCTGGGTCGTTTCCAGCACTTCTACCGGCAGCTCGAACCAGAAGGTCGAGCCAACGCCCGGCTCGCTGAACACACCGATCTTTCCATCGGCGCCCTCGATGATCCGGCGGCTGATGGCGAGGCCGAGGCCGGTTCCCTGCGCCGCGGAGGTCAGCTTGTTGGGAACCTGCGTGAAATCCTTGAACAGGTCCTTCTGCTGCTCGGCCGAAATGCCTATCCCCTGATCCTCTATCTCGACACGGAGCAGGGCGCCTTTCTCATGCGGAGAAGCAAAGGCGCGCAGTTCGATCTGGCCCTCGGTCGAGTAGCGTCCGGCATTGGAAACCAGATTCGCCAATACCTGTCGGATGCGGGTGGCATCGCCGGCAAAGATCGGCGGCACGGTTGGCGAGATCGAACTGCGCAGTCGGGACTCGCCACCGGGCATAGAGGCGGCCGCCAGTGCCAGCACGCCACCGATCAGGGCGCGGATATCGACCTTTTCGTTTTCGAACTGGAAGGCGCCGGCCTCCATCTTGGAAAAATCTAGCACGTCATTGACGATCCGCTTCAGCGCCTCGCCGGAGGTTTTCGCATATTCGAGCAGTTCGCGTTTGGCCGGGTCGGTCTCGTCGCCATACATCAGGTCGATCATGCCCAGCAGCCCGCCCAGCGGCGTGCGGATCTCGTGGCTCATCGTGGCGATGAAACGGGCGCGCATCGCCGAGGCCGCTTCGGCCTTGTCCAGTGCAATGCGCAGCTCCGAGGTGCGTTCGGTCACCGTCCGTTCGAGGATTTCCGAGTGCTCGCTGAGCCTCTGGTTGGCGAGAAACAGCTCCCGGCTCTTGCCCTCCAGAAGGGCCTCGGCTTCCTTGCGCGCGGCTTTTTCGCGTTCGTACCTGCTGCGCGAAACGCGATCGTCCTGTTCGGATGCCAAGAGACGCTCTCCTACCTGCCGGTAATGTCGATCCGGAATGTCGTGCTGTTGTTCTGCGCCGGCGTGGTCTCGATGGCAATCTCCGCCGTCTCGTCAAACCGTTCGACACAAGCTTCGATCAACCCGTGACAGAAGGAGACCAGCGGGCGTGGAGAGGAATAGACCATCTCCAATTGCCCCTCGCCGGTGCGGTCCGTTTCGAACCGCGGCAGCTCGGCATCCGGGTAGAGCTTGAGCACCTCGACATGGATCTCTTGGTCCACGGCTTCCAGCATCTCGAAGGACGAAGACTTGTTCTCGAAAAAGGCCGGGTAGTGCTGACCGAAGAATCCCATCATCCAGTGGCCGAACTTGCGCTGCAAGAGCTCCGGGCTCAGCCCGGAATGGGCGCTGAAGGCGTCCACGATCTTCACCAGCTCCTCGCAAGGGTAGTTTCCGACGGCCGTATAGGCACCGCCATGCGCAAGGTCGGCCTTGTCGATCACGGTGTCCACAACGTCTTCGCCAAACGCATCTTCGGCCATGGCGAGCAACTCGACGAATACAACGCCTTTCATGGTCCATTCCCTTCGGATTTTCACGGTGCGCTCGGCGAACCTATCCTACCGGCGGCGTAATTCAATCGGTTCGACATGGCACATAGGTATGCCCACACTATACGAAAGTATATATCGCGGGCCGAAGGCAGCCCGCGTGGCCGAGCGCAGGGGTTCGCGGCGGTGTCGGAACCGGCAAAAGAAGCTCCACAGAGCGTCTTGCACCGGCTGAAAGCAGCCAATATACCACGGGGACGGCGCCCCTATAGCTCAGCTGGTAGAGCAACTGATTTGTAATCAGTAGGTCCGCGGTTCGAGTCCGTGTGGGGGCACCATTCCAGAAAAGCGCACCGGGTTGTTCTGGTCCTTCCGGGGACGGGCGATGCCGGATTACGCAACCTGTCTGCGGGCGATGGACCTTTCCCGCCTGACGAGGGCGACCCAACGGCCTGCCTTGCCATCAGAGGGCAGGCCTGATCGTGTAGTTGGGGGATGCAGCCGCTGTTTCGGGGCGATATTGCTCGCAGGAGCGGTTTCTGAATCGTGCCCAGCAGGAGAGCCGGAATGAATTCGAGCCACTGGAACGAACGGGTCGCGGTGCTTTTGCTCGTTGTCGTGACGCTCTTCGTGACGCTGGATCAATGGGGGCTGCTCCGGTTGCCGCCGCTGGTGCTCGCGATCACGGCCTTGGCGATCCTGCTGATGGCCGTGCGCGTGCGGTTTTCCCGCAAGGCCTTCGTGATCGCGGCGCTCGTTCTGACGGGCCTGCTCATTGCCTATGTACCTGACGGGAAAGACGTCCTGCAGGCCGGTCTGCGCACCGCCGCCTTCATCGCGGCATTCTTCATGGCGCTGTCGACGCTCCGGAACGTGTCGGAAACCTCGCCGGCCATTGCCGCCGGTGGCACCTACCTTGCTGTGCAGCCGCCCGGCCGGAGATACGCGGCGCTCACGCTTGGTGGCCATCTCTTCGCGCTGCTGCTCAATTACGGCGCGATTTCGCTGCTGGGCGGGCTGGCCACGGCGAGCGCCCGCGCCGAGCCCAATGCGGAAATCCGGCACCACCGGACGCGCAGGATGCTGCTTGCCATCCAGCGCGGGTTCGTTTCCTCGCTCTCCTGGTCCCCGCTGGCCTTCTCCATGGCGATCACCAATGCCCTCATCCCCGGTGCACGTTGGGCGGACGTCGTCGGGCCGGGGCTTGTCACCGCGGCGATCATCGCGGGGACTGGCTGGGCGCTCGATACCGCCTTCAAGCCGCGCTTGTCGGCGCCCGCGCCCCCGCGTGGCCCGGTCGAGGGTTCATGGACGGTGCTGGTGCCGCTTCTGGCGCTGCTTGTCGGGATGGGGCTGATCGTGGGGGGGCTGCATGAGCTGAGCGGGGTTTCGGTTGTCGGCATCGTCATGCTGACCGTGCCGTTTCTGTCGCTGGGCTGGGCGGCTCTGCAGCATGCGGGCGGGGCGATGCGTTTTTCCTTTCGGGACAGGATGCGCAATTACCTGTGGCAGGACCTGCCGGGCTATCGCGGCGAACTCACCTTGCTGACGATGGCCGGCTATATCGGAACGGTCGGTGCGCCATTGCTGCTGCCCGTCGTCCCCGCGATGGGATTGGATGTAACGGGCTTGCCGGCTTGGCTGGTTGTGGTCTCCTTCGTCTGGCTTATTCCCATTCTCGGCCAGTTCGGGATGAACCCGATCCTCGCGGTCACCCTGATCGCACCGCTCATCCCCGCCGCGTCGCAACTGGGCGTCACCCCCGCCGCGCTCGTCGTCTCGATCACGGCTGGTTGGGCCCTGAGCGGCGCCTTCTCGCCCTTTACCGCGACAACCTTGCTGATCGGATCCTTTGGCGGTGTCAGCGCGCTGCATGTTGGATGGCGCTGGAACGGGATCTTCGTCCTTTGCTCTGGCATGGTGCTTTCGCTCTGGGTGCTGATCTTCGCGTTTTTGCTCGGGTAGGTTGTCCGGACCGGTGCCGAAAGAGCGGCAATGACAGCCGGGTTGCGACCACGCCGCATACACAGAGTTCCTGACATTTCTGGCGTCGTCCTCTATGACGGCGTAGGGCAACAGCGCCCGAACCAACGGATTGCAGCGGAAATACGAACATGGAACGCATTTTTATTACCGGAACCGCGGGTTTCATCGGCTATCACCTTGCGCGTCTTCTTTTGGATGAAGGGTACAGCGTCCACGGCCTCGACGGGATGACCGATTATTACGACGTGCGCCTCAAGCAACGTCGCAACCAGAACCTGCTGCAGTTTCCGGGCTACGGCTTCACCGAGGCGATGTTGGAAGACAGCGCGGCAGTCGATGCCGCGATCGACGCTTTCAAGCCGGACGTGATCATCCATCTGGCCGGGCAGGCCGGGGTGCGCTACAGCCTCGAGAACCCGCGCTCCTATATCGATTCAAACGTGGTCGGCACTTTCAACGTGATGGAAGCGGCCCGCCGGAACGCGGTGCGCCACCTGATGATGGCCTCGACCTCCTCTGTCTATGGCGCCAACGAGCAGATGCCCTTCACCGAGACGGACAAGGCGGATAACCAGCTGACGATCTATGCAGCGACGAAGAAGGCCAATGAAAGCATGGGCCATGCCTATGCCCATCTGTGGAACCTGCCGACGACCATGTTCCGCTTCTTCACCGTCTACGGGCCCTTGGGACGGCCGGACCTGGCGCTCTACAAATTCGTGGATGCGATCCTCGATGGGCGGCCCATAGACATCTACAACCATGGCGAGATGTATCGGGACTTCACTTATGTGGAGGACCTGGTGCGCGGCATCCGGCTTCTGATGGACGCCGCCCCCGTGCGCCCGGAAAGCTCCGAGGACATTCCCGAGGGCGACAGCCTGTCGCCGGTGGCGCCCTACCGGATCGTGAATATCGGCAATTCGGACAAGGTCCGCCTGCTCGATTTCGTCGATGCGATCGAGGCGGAACTGGGCGTTCCGGCCGTGCGCAATTACATGGAAATGCAGAAAGGCGACGTGCCGGCCACTTGGGCCGATGCCAGCCTGTTGCAGGAGCTGACCGGTTACCGGCCCGCGACGGAGTTCCGCGAGGGGATCGCGCGTTTCGTCTCCTGGTTCCGGGATTATTACGGCAAATAGGACGGTTCCCATCGACGGCACCGTGAGGAAACGGAACCGGTGAAAGACAACAGCCCCGAAGCGCTGCTTCGGAGCTGTTCTGTTCGTCTCTGTACGGAGGCGTCAGATGCGCTGCATCAGCGAGGGCGCGCTGAAGGCCGCGGCATAGGGCTTGGCCAGGTCGAGGAAGGCATTGTAGCTCTCCAGGCACTTGGCGAAATCGGGATTGGCTGCGGCTTGTTCCTGGAGCACCTCGGCCACGGCCGTTTTCAGCGCCGCGAGGACGTCTTCGGGGAAAGCCTTGAATTCGACACCGCTATCCTGAAGCGCCTTGAAGGCCTGGATATTGAAATACTCGAACTGCGCGATGCTGACGCTCTCGGCCGTCGTTGCTGCGCCGCGCAGGATGGCCTGCAGATCCGGGCTGAGCGAGTCCCAGGCATCCTTGTTGACGGCGATGTTGAGGCCGGCGCCGGGCTCGTGGAAGGCCGGAGCGTAGCAGATATTGGCCACCTTGTTGAGGCCGAAGGCCTGATCGAGCATCGGGCCGACCCATTCGGCCGCGTCGATCGCGCCCGACTGGAAGGCCGGGAAGATCTCGGTCGGCGGCAGCAAAACGGCATTGACGCCGAGCTTGCGCATGGCTTCGCCGCCAAGACCCGCGATGCGCATGTTTAGACCGGAGAGATCTTCCAGTGAGTTGATCTCGGTCTTGAACCAGCCCGCGGCCTGAACGGTGGAGTTGCCGCAATAGAGCGGCACCAGCCCGCGTTTGCCGTAGATCTCGTCAAAGAGCGCCTGTCCTTCGCCAAAGCGCAGCCATGCGGACATCTCGGTGGCCGACATGCCGAAGGGGATGGTGGTGAAGAAGTGGTTCGCAGAGTTCTTGGAGGCGTTGTAGTAAGCCGTGGTGTGGCCGATCTCGACCGTGCCCTGCTGCACGGCGTCTTCCACCGCGAAGGGCGGTACCAGTTCGCCGGCGGAATAGAGCTTCAGCTTCAGCTTGCCTTCGGCCATGGAATTGACGGCGTCCACAAAGGTCGTGGCATTGGTGCCGACGCCAGGGGCCTTCGCCGGGAAAGACGTGGGGCATTTCCACTCGATCACGCCCGAGGCAATTGCGGGTGCTGCCAGTGCGGCGGCGGGGGCGGCAAGTACCCCGGTCTTCAGGAATGAACGACGTTTCATCTGATCCTCCGATTTGCCGGGCCTCTGTCGCACCGACTTCACCTTGCAATCAACATGTGAGGCCAGGGATCGCAAGGACAGGCTACAGAAAGCCGCAGGCAGATGGCGTTCGATGATGAATTCGCAGGCAAAAACGAAAAAGCTTCGAAGGAAATGAGGGGGCTTTGCCCCCGCGCTCATGGGAGCGCTGCCCCAGGATATTTGGAAACAGATGATGAACTGGCCGAACCGGCTTCATCTTTCTCCGAATACCTCTGCCGGAGGCGCGATCCGAAGAGCGCGCCCTCAAACGGAGGCCGGACCGGTATTCTCGACCGTCCCAGATTGGCGATGTCGCGATGTGCCGCGAGCTTTTCCCTCGAGGTGTCGTGCTCCCGGCGCACGGGCGCCGGGAGGCCGTCGTATGAACAGGCTGGCTCAGGCGCGTTGCAGCAGCGACGGGGCCATGAAGGCCGCGTTGAACGGGCGGGCGAGCTCGAGATAGGCGTTGTAGCTCTCAAGGCATTTGGCGAAGTCGGGATTGGCCGCGGCCTGTTCCGCCAGAACTTCGGCGGAAGCCGTCTTGAGCGCTGCGAGCACGTCCTCGGGGAAGGTCTTGAACTGGACGCCCGCTTCCTGAAGCGCCTTGAACGCCTGGGCGTTGAAATACTCGAAGCGGTTGATGTTCTCGATCTCGCAGGCGCTGGCCGCGGAGCGGATCATCTCCTGAAGATCCGGGGTCAGGCTCGCCCAGGCCTCCTTGTTGACCACCACGTGCAGGCCGGAGCCGGGCTCGCTGAAGGCTGGGGCGTAGCAGTAATCGGCGACCTTGTTCATGCCGAATGCCAGGTCGAGCATCGGGCCGACCCATTCGGTGGCGTCGATCGCGCCCGACTGGAAGGCAGGGAAGATCTCGGTGGGCGGCAGCAGAACCGCGTTCACGCCGAGCTTGCGCATGGCCTCGCCGCCGAGGCCCGCGATGCGCATGTTGAGGCCCGACAGGTCCTCGACGCTGGTGATTTCATTCTTGAACCAGCCGGCAGCCTGCACGGAGGTGTTGCCGCACATGAAGGGAACCAGGTCCCGCTGGCCATAGATCTCGTCATAGAGCTCCTGACCGCCACCGAAGCGCAGCCAGGCGCCGACCTCGCCCGCTGTCAGGCCGAAGGGGATGGTGGTGAAGAAGTGGTGTGCCGAGTTCTTGCCGGCGGCGTAATAGGCGGTGGTGTGGCCGATCTCGGCGGTGCCCTGCTGGACGGCATCCTCGACTGCGAAAGGCGGGACCAGTTCGCCACCCGAGTAGAGCTTCAGCTTCAGCCGGCCTTCGGCCATCTTGTTGACGCGATCCACGAAGGAGGTCGCGTTGGTGCCGATGCCCGGCGCCTGCGCCGGAAAGGCGGTGGGACATTTCCACTCGATCACGCCCGAGGCGAGCGCGGGCGCCGCGAGCGCGGCGGCCGGAGCGGCGAGAACACCGCTCTTGAGGAATGCACGACGTTTCATCTTCTATCTCCCAATGAGGGGCTCCTCACCCCGTTCCGGTTTGCGCATTTCCGGGTCATCCAAACAATACCTGCGGCAGCCATGTCGCAAGTGGTGGCCAAAGGAACACCACTCCGAGCGTGATCACCTGGATCAGCACGAAGGGTATGACGGCCTTGTAGATTGTTGTTGTCTTGATCTCTTCCGGCGCCGCAGAGCGGTAGTAGAACAGCGCGAAGCCGAAGGGCGGTGTCAGGAACGAGGTCTGCAGGTTCAGCGCCACCAGGACGGCGAACCAGACCGGGTCGATATCCTGCAGAAGGATCGGGCCGACCAGCGGGATCACGATGAAGACGATCTCGATGAATTCGAGGATGAAGCCCATGATGAAGATCACCAGGAGGGTGAAGAGCAGCATGGTGGTGTGGTCGCCGGGCAGGTTGCTCAGCAGGTCATGCACCCATTCGTCACCGCCGAAACCGCGGAAGACGAGCGACAGCATGGAGGCGGCGAGGATGATCCCGAAGATCATCGCCGAGATCCGGGCTGCCTGTGCGAGCGCGTCGCCGAAGACGCCGGCGCGGGTCAGTACGACGACCGAAATGATCAGGCCGGCCACCAGCAGGACGGTCATTGCCAGCGCCAGCAGCGAGCCGCCCGAGAGGCTGATCTCGGCGGCGTTGAGGTTGATGCGGCCGACACCGGAAAGGCGGAGCGCCACGAGGCCGAAGCCGACCACTGCCGTTACCGTCATGACATGACGGAGCCAGGCCGGGCTGCGGCGTTCGCCGGGGGCATGCGCCTGAGTGCCACCGGGCAAGGAGTCCGTGTCGCGGGCGGCGCTGACGCGCGCTGCGGTGATCAGCAGCGTACCCGCCACGCCGATGGCCGCGGCCTCCGTCGGGGTCGCGACGCCGGCCAGGATCGAGCCAAGCACGGCGAGGATGAGCAGGATGGGGGGCAGGACTTCGCGGACGAATTCCCACGGGCCGATCGGGTCGGTTACCACGTTTGTCTTTGCCGGTGTGCGGGCGAGGCGGACCGTAACGAACAGTCCGTAAAGCGCCACCAGCAGCAGGCCGGGCAACAGGGCCCCGGCGAAAAGATCGCCCACGGTGACGGCATCGGGGGCGAAATTGCCCGCGCGTTGTTGCGCGTCCAGATAGGCGTTGGAGACCTGATCGCCCAGCAGGATCAGGACGATGGAGGGGGGGATGATCTGCCCCAGCGTTCCGGAGGCGCAGATCAAGCCGCTCGCGGTGCTGTCGGGCACGCCGACCTGGCGCATCGCCGGCAGGCTGATCAGCCCGAGCATGACGATGGTGGCGCCGATGATGCCGGTCGAGGCGGCGATCAGCGTGGAAATCATGAGCACAGAGAGCGCCAGCGCTCGCGGGCTGCCACCCAGCAGGCGGCTGACCTGCATCAGCGTGCGTTCGGCCACGCGCGACCGTTCCAGCAGTACGCCCATGAGCACGAAGAGCGGCACCGCGACCAGCAGCGAGTTCTGCATCACGCCGAAGGCGCGTTGCGGATAGGCCTGCAGGAAGCTCAGGTCGAAAGCCCCGAATGCGGCGGCGATGAAAGACACAGCCACCGGCACGCCCGACAGGATAAGCATGACGGGAATGCCCGAAAGAATGCCGCCCAGCAGGCTCAGGCCGAGAACGATCAGCCAGAAATGCTCAATCATCTTTGGGTCTTTCGAAAGAGGCAACGAAGCCCGCGATGCCTTGCAGGATCATAAGGGCGCAGGCGAGGGGCAGCGTCGTCTTGACCAGGTAGAGCCCCGGCAGGCCGCCCGTTTCCACGGAGCGCTCACGGATCGACCAGGAAAAGGCGATATCGGGCCAGACCCACCAGATAGTCAGCCCGAAGACGGGGATCAGGAAGAAGACGGTGCCGAAACGGTCGAACCATTTCTTTGTGGCCTTGGACTGGCGCGTGCGGATGACATCGACCCGCACATGGGAATCGAGCACCAGCGCCACCGGCAGGCCCAGAACCACCAGCGCGGCGAAGCTGTAGGCGATGGCGTCCTGCAACTCGATGAACCCCACGCCAAAGACATAGCGAAGGATGACCACGGTCATCTGGCCGACAAAGACCAAACCGAGCAGGAACTGGCAGATACGGCGGGTGAGGGAGTGTATCCGTGCGGCGCTTGTCGTAAGGACGGTCATCCGTTTCTCCTTGTCGTCAGCCACATGCCGAAACCGTTTGCGATCCGCAAGCCGGTCATCCGGTTTCCGCGACACAATGGCTCTCCAACCGGGGGGCGGCACGACAAGAAACCTGCTTCAGGCGAGGATATTGCGACAGATTGTGAAAATCGGCAGGTCCGCTGTTCCGCTGCGCGCATGGCGGCTTTGCGGGGCGGCATCACGAAAATCACATATACGGCCGGTAACAAGGGGACAACGCGCCGCCCCAACGGAACCGAGCATGAGACGATTGACCCTGACGCTGCTTCTTCTTTCCGCCGCCGGAGCGCTCACGGCGCAGGAAGCTCCCTCCGGAAAATGGCTCTACACGGAGAATTGCGTCGACTGCCATGGTGAGGATGCGGAGGGCGACGATGATGCGGCGCCCGATATCCGGGGCGCCAACCGCAGCGCGCTTGACCGTGCGCTGCCGGGATTTGACCAGATGCCGGAATTCGATTTCACCGAAGACGAGATTCGGGCGTTGCAGGCGTATCTGAAGGACCTCGAAAACGCGTGATCCGCGGGCCGGGCAGGGCGCGCCCCGCCCGACCGGGCCATCGGCTCACTCGGTCCAATTCAGCCGGATGTCGTGCGAGTAGCGATGTTCCGGCGGCAGCGTCGGGGCGGTGGCCTCGTCGATCCGGGCATGCACGTTGACCGGCGGCGTCACCGTGGCATCGCGGCCGAACAGGAAGCTCTGCTCCGCGACCAGAACGCGGTAAGCCTTGTTGAGCATCAACGCGCGTTCGCGCGAGGGCGTGATCAACTCGTAGACGCTCTTTCCCGCCATCGCTTCCAAGTCGATGCTGCCATCCTGCTTGAACCAGCGTTCGCGCACCTCGGTATTGGAGCGGAACTCGTCCCCGCCACCCGCGCGTTGCAGGTAGAGCGCGATCTCGCCTATCTGCTCGCCGATATTGGGCACGTCCTTCTGGCTCCTGAGGTCGATATAGCCCCAGCCCGCCGCTCCCGTCATCTTGCGCGGGAAGGCCCAGGTCTGGTCGATATTTGCACCGGCGGAGGTGTGGCAGCCGCGGCAAAAGAAGGTCTCCTCGTTGGTCTGCCGGCGGAGCGTGCCGTCTTCATCCTCGATCCATGCCAGCAGCGTCCAGCCCATGCCGTTATCCATGCCCCGGTCGCCGAGATCGATATAGCGGGGCAGGTTCTCGTCGAGCTTTTCCTGGATCTCGTTGCCATAGCGCGAGGCCAGCGCCGCGATGGAGAACTGGCGCGACTTGACCATGTAGCGCAGCTCCTTCATCCGCCGCGCCGGTTTGATCGAGCCATCCTCGTTTATACCAACATAGCGGACCGAATGCAGGAAATCCGTCCGTTCGGGATAATTCATGCGGATGACCGGCTCAGCGCTGGCCGCGCCGAGATAGGTTTCCCGACGGTCGATCTCGGTCGCTATGCCAAGCGCGCCGTCGCCGTCGATATCCACGCCAATCACGGTTTCATCCACGGGCGGAAGCGAGACGCGGTCGAGATCCTGAAAGGTCATTTCCAACAGCGCGAGATTGGCGAAATAGACGTCGCGACTCTCAACGCCGGTCTGGGTCGTGTAGAAAGGCGCGGGCAGGCGTATCAGCACGTCGTCGGTGGAGCCGTTCGTGGGCCAGAAGGTCGACGGCTGCGGCTTGTAGTTGAAAGCGACCCACCACGAGCCGTCGCGCGCCAGCCCGTACGCGTCGAAAGCCTCGGCCGCGTTCTCGTAACCCGCGAGATCGGGGATCCAGCCCTCGAAGCCCGCGGCCTCCAGGCGGTCGCTGAGATCCGAGTAATTGTCGCTACGGGTCCAGTCGAGGATTTCCGCATCGGAGATCGCGGCCACGTCGGCGGAGCGGTCCACGAAGAGGTTCACGTGGTGGTTGGTCAGCCCCGCCTCCGAGAAGGCATATTCGGCCTGCAGGTCGCCATCCTGCATGAAATTGGTCCGGGTCCGGTCGTCATTACCCTGGTGGCAGACATAGCAGGGGTTATGGCGCCCCTCGATCCGGGTGTAGCACTGCGGTGGAACCGGTGCTTCGGGGTTGTAGATGCGACCGGCGGCGGCGACATCCTGCGAGCGCGGTCGGCGCTGCATCAGGTCGCTCTCGCCGAGCCCGGAAAGGTCTTCGGCGATGGCCGCCAGCGGCATCAGCAAGAAAAGGGGGAGCAGGGGCGCGCGTTTCATCGTGGTCTCCGTAAGGCAGGGAGGGCAGGGTTTCCCCCGCCCTCCAATGTCGTCATTTCCGTTCGAAAGGGGCGATTACATCGCGCCTTTGCTCCACAGCCACATGGCGTTGTTCTCGTGCGCGCCGGTGTCTTCGCCGATCAGCACGTCGCCATTGGACAGCACCAGCAGGTTGTCCGGGTTGGAGATGGCGTCCACGTTGCAGGCATTGGCCTCGGCGTTCTTGTCATAGGCGCCACCAGCGACGACCGGGACCATTTTCGTCGTGTTGTAGTCGGCTTCGAGCGGGAACTCGTAGACAACGCCACACTTGACCTCGGACACCTGGATGTCGCCCTCGGCGTCCGACATGCCCTTGGCCACTTCCGACATCGCCATGTACATGAACGGAACCGAGCCATCCTTGGCCGCGGCATAGTTGATGTTCACGCCTTCCATCTTGCGGAATTCGGCGGTCGCCCCCTTGGCGCTCGCGGCCTTGCGGCTTTCGAGGAAGGCAACGCGGTTGTCGGCGGCCTCTCCGGCGGCCCAGGCGGCAACATCCTCATCGGAGATGTAGGCGGTGGCGTCGGCCATGTAGTCGTCCGTGGTGATGCCGTCATACTCGGCGATCCAGCCTTCGATTTCGGCATTGTTGCCGGAGGCCAACTCGATCCACTCGACATCGAAACCGGTGGTGGCGGCATCGGCGCCGGACTCGGCGGACTGGGTCATCTTCGCGGCGTAGAGCGTGCCGGCCGAGAGGTCGCCTGCCGCGTCGGCGACGAACTTGTAGAAGACCACATTGGTGCCGTCATCGGAGAGGTACACGGTCTTGTCGTCGGGCATGACGACCGAGTTTTCGTGGCTGTAGCGGCCCATGGAGAAGTGCTTTACCGGTGTGGCGCTGCCGGCGGGATCGGTGATCTCGACGATGTAGCCGTAGCGGTAGGGGTTCGGCCAGGCACCGACATAGGCGGCAAGGTCCTCGACGCCGTCGATATACTTGTAGTCCGGGTTGTTCCAGTCGGCGGTGTCGTCGAAATAGAGCTCTTCGGAGGTCAGCGGGGTGGACCACGGTGACAGCGTGCCGAAGCAGTTGACCCAGGTGCCCTGAACGGCGGAGAAGTCGATCATCATCGCATCGGCTTCGTCGACCGAATAGGTGCCATCCGCGGCGCGCATCAGCTTGACGCGGGACATGCCGCCGGGGCGGTCTTCCCAGTTGGTGAAGAGGTATCCTTCGGCGTCGCCGGTGGCGACATAGGCGTTGAAGTCGGGGTCGTTGGACACCTTGATCTCGCCGCCGGCGCCCGCGATGTGGCCGATCTTGCCGAAATCGCCTTCCTGGACCAGGACCTGGTACGCGCCGAGGGTGGACTTGACGACTTTCATCTCGTCGCCTTCGGGCACGGCAAGCTCGCCAGCGGCGAAATCGGCATTGGCGATGACGCCCACGGTTGCCTTGGCGAACGCGGTGCCGATGTCGTCAGCGGGGTGCTGGACGTTGAAGAACAGGTCGTCGCCCTGCTGAAACATTCCGGTGATTTCGCCGCCAAGCGGGACGGTGGCCACGCGGGTCAGGCTTTCGGCAAAGGCCGGGGCGGTCAGGGCGCTCGTCAGAAGAAGAGCAGAGGCAATGGACGTTTTCATGTATGTCTCCGTTGGCTGGATTCGGCGGCAACATCGCTGCCAAGTCGCGCTGGGCCCCATTGAGCAGAGCCGGGTAACGGGCATGTGACAGGGAGATGAAGAAATATTACGATCGTCGAGACGCCTGGTTTCCCAAGGCGAAGCGCGCGGCAGATCCGGTGGCAAGCGTCGGTCAGACCGCCCGCCGTACCACCTCATGCCATTCGTAGACCTCGAAACTCGCCGCGGTCCCGCAGCCGGAGCAATGGCCGGAGCTGTGGCAGTCGCCGCAACTGCCGGAGAAATCGTGGCGGACGACCTCGCCCTTGGCGATCCAGTGTTGGAGCATCCCGCGCAGCGCGTCCGGCGACACGCGGAAATGGTTGGACAGGTCGAGAATATTCGCCGAGCCGTGCAGTTTCAGGTAGGCCCGGATTTCCATCAACATCATGGGGTTACCTATTCCGCGATCGTGACGGGCACGCTGTTGTCCTGGTCCCGCTTGCCGATCCACCGCAATAGCAGGAAGAATCCGGCAAAGGCCAAAACGATGCCGCCGATCCACAGCATCGACGCGACGGGATGGGCGCCGTAACTGGCGAGTTGGTAGAAGAAAACCGCAGAACCGTAGCCGAGCGCGAGTGTCCAGAGACCGGCAAACACGGTCCAGCCAAGGTTGGTTTCCCGCCAGATCGCCCCAATCGTCGCCGCGCAGGGCATGTAGAGCAGCACCATCAGCAGATAGGCGAAGGCGCCGATCTTGCCGTCGAACAGGTTGACCATGGTGCCGAACGTGCCGACGGCGACCTGCTGTTCCTCGGCGGCCAGTTCCGGGTTGTCGATGGAGCCGACATCGAGGCCCAGCGGGTCCGTCGCCATGCCGAACGCATTGCGCAGGTTCGGCCCGATGGTGCCGAAAGCCTCGGCCACACCCGCGCCGAGCGAGAAGGGCTCCTCTTCCGGTGCCTCTTCCGACAGCCCTGCGTAGAGCGTGTTCAGCGTACCGACCACGGCTTCCTTGGCGAGAATGCCGGTGAAGATGCCGACTGTCGCCGGCCAGTTGTCTTCCTCGAGCCCCATCGGCCCGAAAACCGGCGTCAAACTGCGTCCGATCTCGGAGAGCACGGAATTGTCGCTGTCCTCGTTGCCGAAGCTTCCATCCATGCCCCAGGAATTGAGGAAGGTCAGCACCAGTACCATGGCCACGATCACCCGGCCGGCATCGATGATGAAGGTTTTCAGCCGCTCCCATGTGCGCAGCAGCAGCCCGCGCAGGGTGGGCAGGTGATAGGGCGGCAGCTCCATCACGAAGGGCGCGGTTTCGCCCTGAAGCAAAGTTTTTTTCAAAAGCAACCCGGTGCCGACAGCCGCGCCCAGCCCGATCAGGTAGAGCGCGAAAACGAGGTTCTGCCCGCCGGTGGGGAAGAAGGCGGCGGCGAAGAGGGCATAGACGGGCAGGCGCGCGCCGCAGGACATGAAAGGCGTCATCATGATCGTCAGCGTGCGGTCGCGCTGGTTTTCGAGCGTGCGCGTCGCCATGATCGCCGGCACGTTGCAGCCAAAGCCGACGATTAGCGGCACGAAACTTTTTCCCGGCAGGCCGATCATCCGCATGAAGCGGTCCATGACAAAGGCCGCGCGGGCCATGTAGCCGGAATCCTCCAGCACGGAGAGGAACAGGAACAGGAAGCCGACGATGGGAATGAAAGTCGCCACCGTCTGGATGCCACCGCCGATGCCGGTGCTCAGCAGCGTGTTGAGCCAGTCCGGCAGGCCAATGGCGGCGAACAGCGCAGCGGGCGCTTCCACCAGGAGCGTTCCTGCTAAAATGTCAAAGAAATCAATGAATGCGCCGCCGATGTTAATGGTGAACATGAACATCAGGTATATCACCAGCAGGAACAGTGGGATGCCTGCGGCGCGGCTGAGAACGATCCGGTCGAGCCGGTCCGACATGGTTCGGGTCAGCTCGGTCGTCTTGCGCATGCTGTCGGCGGCGATGCGGGTGACGAAATCGTAGCGGCCACAGGCAATCGCCGTGTCGGCGTCCATTTCGACCGCCTCTTCCAGATCGGCTCGCGCCTGGGCAACGGGTACCTGCAGCGCCGGGTCGGTCATGGCGGGGCAAAGTTCGTCGCCTTCGAGGTGCTTGATCGCCAGCCAGCGCGGGTCAGCATTCTCGATGGAGCTGGCAATTGCCGGCAACAGATGCGCGATGGCTTTTTCCAGCTCCGGCCCGAATTCGACGTCGCCGGAGGGCGTCTTGCCTTCCTGCGCCGCCTGTACGGCCACATCCACCAGCGCCTCCACGCCGTTGCCACAAGCAGCCACGAGCGGCACAACCGGGCAGCCGAGATGCTCGGAGAGCCTGGCGGTATCGATCTCGATATGGCGGCCCTTGGCCACGTCCATCATGTTGAGCGCCACAACCATCGGCCCGCCGATTTCCAGCAGTTGCACCGTGAGATAGAGGTTTCGCTCGAGGTTGGAGGCGTCGAGCACGTTGATGACGAGATCGGGCTTTTCGGAGACGAGATAGTCCCGCGCCAGCCGCTCATCGAGCGAGGTCGCACCGCCCGCCACGCTGAGCGAATAGACACCGGGAAGGTCCACGAGATCGACATGAATGTCCTTGTGGCGGAAATCCCCGACCTTCTTCTCGACTGTCACGCCGGGCCAGTTGCCCACATGCTGATGCGTGCCGGTCAGCGCGTTGAAAAGCGTGGTCTTGCCGCAATTCGGGTTGCCGGCGATGGCAATGGTTAGATCGGCCATTAGGAAGCCTTCCGCACGTCGAGCGCATCGGCTTCGGCCTTGCGCAAGGTCAGGGCAAAACCGCGCACGCGGATTTCAACCGGATCGCCCATCGGCGCGACGCGGGTCACGCTGATTTCGGCGCCCGGCGTCAGTCCCATCGACAGCAATTTCTGCCGGTAAGCCTTTCCGCTTTCAGCGAAACCAACGACGACGGCACGGTCGCCTACGGCAAGATCCTTCAGCTTGACATTCATCGCGCGCGTTCCCTTTGTCCTGCGACGGCGCGACGAGGATCTTCTGGGCCATTCCCTGGCCCAGGGCAAACCGCGTCTCGCCCACGGCGACAACCATCTGGCCACCGCCATCCTTCTGGACCACCTGCAGCACTCTGCCGGCGATAACCCCAAGGTCCCCGAGCCTTTTTTCCATTGCTCTTCCCCCGCCAACGGCGGTTACCTCGACCCATTCGCCGGTCGATGTCAGTGCAAGAGGCAGCCCGTTGAGACTCATATGCGGTTCTCCAGAAGCATCCGTATCCACATTTTCTCGCAGACATCCAAGGAAATCCGACAAAAAAACTGTGTTTCGAATACCTATCCGACAAAAAGACTTCTTTGACTTCGATCAAGTTTGCATTTCTCCCATGCGCTCGGCGCAAACACGGGCCGCTCGACTGTGCCAAGGACATATCGGGTGCCGAAAACGGGCGCTGACAGAGCCCTCGTGTGGGCGACGCTGCCGTGCCCGGCATGGGCCTTTCGTCTTTTGCAGGTTTACCCGGGCACGTCGTGGGCGTAGCTCCAAGACATCACAACGAAGGAAGCAGAGAGATGTCCAAGCTCACCATCATCGCCGATATCAAGGCCAACCCGGATAAGGTCGACCTCGTGAAGGCTGCATTGCTCAAGCTCATCGAACCGACGCGTGCCGAAGAGGGCTGCATCAATTACGATCTGCACCAGGACAATGAAAACCCCGCGCATTTCTTCTTCTACGAGAACTGGGAGACGCGGGAGCTGTGGCAGGCACACATGAACAGCGCGCACCTGAAGGCGCACAAGCTCGCCACCGAAGGCTGCATCGAGGCCACCGTCGTGAGCGAGATGACTGTCATCGGCTGATGCCGGCATGACCCGTGCCTGTTTCGGCCCGGACCGACTGTCGAAAGGGGGGGCGCTGCCCCCCCCAGATGTATCTGGGAAAGATGATTGAAGGCCTCGTCCATCATCATCTGTCGATAAATAGCTCCGCCGGAGGCACGATCCGCAGAATCGTTTCCGCGCGCGAAGCGCGCGCCTCCGAACGTCGGAAAGCATGATTGATGGCCAAAACGACCGAATACTGCCATCGACGAAAAAAAATGGCGGCGAAGTTTTCACTCCGCCGCCCCGGTATAGTCTCCAGGGAAGAGAGGCTTACGCCTCGTCGTCCTTCTTGGCCATCTCGCCGGTCTCCTGGTCGACGACCTTCATCGACAGCTTGACCTTGCCGCGATCGTCGAAGCCCAGCAGCTTGACCCAGACTTCCTGACCTTCCTTGAGCACATCCGAGGGATGGTTCAGGCGGCGGTTCTCGATCTGGGAGACGTGCACGAGGCCGTCGCGCTTGCCGAAGAAGTTCACGAAGGCGCCGAAATCGACGATCTTCACGACCTTGCCCTTGTAGATCTTGCCCTCTTCCGGCTCGGCCACGATCGAGTAGATCATGTCATAGGCCTTCTGGATGGCTTCGGCATTCGGCGAAGCGATCTTGATGACGCCGTCGTCGTTGATGTCGACCTTGGCGCCGGACACTTCGACGATCTCGCGGATCACCTTGCCGCCCGAGCCGATCACTTCACGGATCTTGTCGGTCGGGACCTGCATGGTCTCGATGCGCGGCGCATGGGCGGAGAATTCCTGACGGCCAGCCGACAGGGCCTTGCCCATCTCGCCGAGGATATGCATCCGGCCATCCTTGGCCTGGGCCAGGGCGTTCTTCATGATCTCCGGCGTGATGCCGGCGACCTTGATGTCCATCTGCAGCGAAGTGATGCCGTTCTCGGTGCCGGCAACCTTGAAGTCCATGTCGCCGAGGTGATCCTCGTCGCCCAGGATGTCGGTCAGGATGGCGTAAGAGCCGTCCTCTTCCAGCACCAGGCCCATTGCAACACCGGCAACGGCGGATTTGAGCGGTACGCCCGCATCCATCATCGAGAGCGAACCGCCGCAGACGGAAGCCATCGAGGAGGAACCGTTGGATTCGGTGATCTCCGACACGATGCGGATCGTGTAGGGGAAGTCGGTCGGAGCGGGCAGGACGGCCTGCAGCGCACGCCAGGCCAGCTTGCCGTGGCCGATTTCACGACGGCCCGGGCCACTCACGCGGCCGACTTCACCAACCGAATACGGCGGGAAGTTGTAGTGCAGCAGGAAGTTCGAGCGGAAATTCCCGTGCAGCGCGTCGATGATCTGCTCGTCTTCGCCGGTGCCCAGCGTGGTGACCACGAGGCCCTGCGTCTCGCCGCGGGTGAAGAGCGCGGAGCCGTGGGTCCGCGGCAGAAGGCCGGTTTCCACGTTGATCGGGCGCACCTGAGTGGTGGAACGACCGTCGATACGCTTGCCATTCTTGACCACGTCGCCGCGCAGGATGGAGCTTTCCAGCTTCTTCAGCGCGGAGCCGAGATTGGCGTCTTCGCGCTGCTCTTCGGTGAGTGCCTCGATGATCGCGGCGCGCACTTCGCTAACCTTGGAGGTGCGTTCCTGCTTGTCGAGGATCGCGTAGGCGGCACGCATCTGCTCTTCACCGGCGGCCTTCACGGCGGCCAGAAGCTCGGAGTATTCCGGCGGCTGGAAGTCGAAGGGCTCCTTGGCGGCAGTTTCGGCTAGGTCGATGATCAGGTCGATCACCGGCTGGATCTGCTCATGGGCGAAGGTCACGGCGCCCAGCATTTCTTCTTCCGAAAGCTCGTAGGCCTCGGATTCGACCATCATCACGGCGTCCTTGGTGCCGGCGACGACGAGGTCCAGACGCTGCTCCGGGTTCAGGCGCAGCTGATCCATATCCGCGACATCCGGGTTCAGCACGTATTCGCCATCGCAGAAGCCCACGCGGCAGGCGCCGATCGGGCCCATGAAGGGCACGCCCGAGATCGTCAGCGCGGCAGAGGCGGCGATCATGGCGACCATATCGGGGTCGTTGACGAGGTCGTGGCTGAGCACGGTGCACATGACGAGCACTTCATGCTTGAAGCCGGGGACGAAGAGCGGGCGGATCGGACGGTCGATCAGGCGCGCGGTCAGCGTTTCCTTCTCGGTCGGGCGGGCTTCACGCTTGAAGAAACCACCCGGAACCTTGCCGGCAGCATAGTATTTTTCCTGGTAATGCACCGTCAGCGGGAAGAAATCCTGACCCGGCTTCGGTTCCTTGGCAAAGGTCACGTTGGCCATGACCGAGGTTTCGCCCAGCGTGGCGATCACGGAGCCGTCGGCCTGACGGGCAACCTTGCCAGTTTCGAGCGTGAGAGTCTCCTGACCCCACTGCATCGATTTTTTCACTTCATTGAACATCTATCGTATCCTGTCTGGGAGCCCTCCCGGGCGTATCCCGGGTCTCCCGTTTGATTGGCGGCCCCATTGCCGCCGACCCTTAATCCTGTTGCACGCGCCCAGGGTCAGAGGCGTCACGTCTCAGATGGGCGGGCAATACAGCAGATGAACTGCTTTGGAAAGCACTTGATTGCCGGGTTTTGGGCTCGAAATCACACGTTTTCGCTATTTTTTGAAGGGATGCCGCGCTGTCGCGGTCGGCTCTCGATCCCGTGTCTTTCGCCCGCAGGCCAGCGTGCCTATAGTCCGCGTGAAATCACTACGAGGCGATCATGAAACAGATCCTTGCGCCCGCCGCGCTCCTGCTGTCGCTTGTCGGTGCCAGCCTGGCCTATGCGGCCGATCTTCCGGCGTCGAAGCAAACCGCTCTTGGCCTGTATCTCTCGGCCAGCGAGGCGGCCGGTTTCATGGCCGAACATCCGTCCGCGATCATGATCGACGTGCGCACGCCAGAGGAGATCGACGAGACGGGCATTGCCGACGAAGTGGATGCGCTGATCCCGCTGGCGATTGTCGACAAGAGCAAGCGCCTGGTCTTCAATCCCGATTTCATTCCCGGTATCGCGAAGCTGGTGCAGGATCGCGGTCTCGGAGCCGATCACCCTATTGTCGTCATCTGCCGCTCCGGTAACCGCAGCGCGCAGGCCGTGGACGCGCTCTCCCAATACGGATTCACGCAGCTTTATACGGTAACCGACGGGTATGAAGGGGACCGCGCCCCCTCTGGCGCCAATGCGGGACAGCGCGATGTCAATGGCTGGAAGAATGCCGGGCTGCCCTGGCATAGCCAGAAAGCGGCGAGCTGTGCGCCGGCCCGCAAAGGCGGCGCCTGCTGAGGCGTCCCTGCCGCGCCGGTCTTGGCTGTGCAGGAGCACAGGCGGCTGAGCCCGGCGGATTGCCCGGAAATGCGTCAGGACCGGCTTGGCAAATGCGTGTTTTGCGGGCAGTTTCCTTTTCGGCCATTCATTGGCAATGGTCCCGCCACGTGCAGGTTTGTTTGCGCTATCACTTGCGTGTAAACCCCGCTAATGAATGGCGAAACAATTTTGGGAGTCGTCATTTTGGCACAATCCAACTCCGTCCCCGAGACCGGTGAACGCAATCCGCAGGCCGATGAAGGTATCCGTTTCCTCGGCCGTATTCTTGGCCGGGTTCTGCATGCGCAGGAGGGCGGCCTTGCCTTCGACACAGTTGAAAACATCCGCCTTGCGTCGATCGAGTACCACCGCACGGGCGACGAGAACGCCTATGCCAAGCTCCAGCGCACGATTGCCGGGCTTTCCGAGGAGCGCACGCTGCAGGTGCTGCGGGCCTTTACCTATTTCCTGCACCTGCTCAACATGGCGCAGGACCAGGAGACGCTGGCGGAAGGGCGCAATGCGGAATCACAGCTCGACACGGTGCTCAAGGCGGTGCGTGATGCCGGCTATACCGAGGAACAGATCCTGAAGTTCTTCCGGGAAGCGCTGGTCAGCCCGATCCTCACCGCGCACCCGACCGAGATCCGCCGCCAGAGCACCATGCGCTCGGAATTCTCCATTGTGCGGCTGCTGGACGAGCGCTCGCGCGCGCGCGCCGTCGGGATGGAGCATGCCGAGATCGACCGCGCCATCGAGCGCGAGATTGCCACGCTCTGGCAGACACACCTGCTGCGCCGCACCAAGCTGACGGTCAATGACGAGATCAAGAACGGTCTGGCCTATTTCGATCACACCTTCTTCCAGGCCGTGCCGAAAATCCTTGAAAGCACCCGCGAGGCGCTCGAATTCCGCCCAGGCGAGCCGGTGCCGCCCTTTCTGCGTATCGGCTCCTGGATCGGCGGCGACCGCGACGGCAACCCCTTCGTGACCGACGAGGTGCTGCGCAACGTGTTCCGGATGCAGGCCGGGCACGTGCTGACCCATTACCTGAACGAGGTGGACATGCTCTCGCGCGAGCTGTCGATCTCCACCCGTGTCGTCAAGGTGAGCGACGCGGTTCTGGCGCTGTCCGACGCCTCGCCCGACGATAACCCGCACCGGGAGGATGAGCCCTACAAGCGCGTCATGATCGGTGTGTTCGCCCGTCTGGCCGCGACGCTTAAGGAACTCGACCCGGACGCGCAGCTGCCGCGACCCGCCTTGCCGGCGCCGGCCTACGACGGAACCGACGAACTTCTGGATGTGCTCGATGCGGTGGATGCCTCGCTGCGCGCCAACCAGGCCGCGATCATTGCCGATGGCCGGCTCCTGTCGCTGCGGCGCAAGATCCGTAGCTTCGGCTTCCATCTCTCTTCGGTCGATCTGCGCCAAAACTCCTCCGTGCACGAAGCCACGGTGGCGGAGCTGTTCGAGGCGATCGCGCCCGGCACCGATTACAAGAACCTGGACGAAGATGCGCGGATCGCGCTGCTGCGTGGAGAGCTCAACTCGCCGCGCTCCCTGATCCGGCCGTTCTGGGACTATTCGGAGGCCACCGAGACGGAGCTGCGCATCTTCCGCGCTGCGCAGGAGATCATTTCCCGTTTCGGCCCGAAGGCGATCACCACGTCGATCATCTCGAATGCGCAGTCGGTTTCCGACGTGCTGGAGGTCTGCGTGCTGCTCAAGCAGGTGGGGCTGATGGATTTGGACGGGCAGTGCTCGATTTCGGTCGTGCCGCTTTTCGAAACCATTGCCGACCTTCAGATGGGCCCGCAGATCGTGGCCAACCTGCTCGACCTGCCGGAATATGCCCGCGTGCTCGACAGCCAGTTCGGCACGCAGGAAATCATGCTCGGCTACTCGGATTCCAACAAGGATGGCGGTTTCGTCACCTCCGGCTGGGAGCTTTACAAGGCCGAGCGCGAACTGGTGAAGCTGTTCAAGGCCCGCGCGCTGCGGATGCGCCTGTTCCATGGCCGCGGCGGCTCTGTCGGCCGCGGGGGCGGACCGGCCCGCGAGGCGATCGTCGCCCAGCCGCCGGGCGCGGTGGACGGCCAGATCCGGCTGACCGAGCAGGGCGAGGTCATTTCCTCCCGCTACAGCCATTCCGAGAGCGGCTATGCCCACCTCGAGACGCTGGTTTCCGCGACCATCGAAGCCTCGCTTCTGCCCGGCGAAGACCTTGCCACCGAGGAATCGGCCGCGATCATGGAGACGCTTTCCGAGAACGCCTTTCATGCCTATCGGGATCTGGTCTTCAATACCGAGGGGTTCCAGGATTTCTTCTGGTCCTCGACCATCATCAACGAGATCGCCGAGCTGAATATCGGCTCCCGCCCGGCTTCCCGTGCGGCCACCCGCGAGATCCGCTCCCTGCGGGCGATCCCCTGGGTGTTCTCCTGGGCGCAATGCCGGCTGATGCTGCCCGGCTGGTACGGGTTCGGCACCGCCATTCAGCAATGGATCGCGGCCAATGGAGACGGGGCAGGGGAAGAACTGGCGCGGCTCTACCGTGAATGGCCCTTCTTCCACTCGATGGTGGAAAAGGTAACCTCGGTGATCCGCAAGAGCGACCTGTCCATCGCCGCCCACTATGCCGAACTTGTCGAGGACGAGGCGCTGCGCGAGCGGATCTTCACCCGGATATCGGATGAATGGAATGCCACCGTCGCGGCGCTGGAAATCCTGACCGGGGAGCAACTGGAAGAGGAGCTCTCCGATCGCACGCCCTATCTCGACCCGCTCAACCACATCCAGGTGGCGCTGCTCAAGAAGTCCCGGGGCCAGGAAGTCAGCGCCCGCCTGCAACGCGGCCTGCTGCTGTCGATCAACGGGGTCGCGTCGGGTCTGCGCAATACCGGCTAGGCCGGGGCGTGGGCTGGCGCCGCGCGCGATCCAGACGAGGGTGCTTCCGCGTCATCCGGGTGGTGCGCAGGACCAACGAATGCGCATTTGCATTTGCGCGACGGGGCGGCTTTCAGGCCGCCCCTTCCATTTTCTCCCAGATCCGGTTTGGATTGGAGGGGAGCTCTTTCTCAACGAAACAGTCGAATTTCCGGCAGGCGCGATTATTAGCCCGATATTCTTTCATGAGGCACCCCGATGACGGTTACTTATCTGAAGCAAGCGGCTCCCCGGCCGAGCGCGGAAAACAACGATATCCGCGACATCGTCCGGATCATGCTGGCCAATATCGCGCGCGATGGGGAGGACGCCGTGCGCCGCTATGCCGAGCAGCTCGACGGCTGGCGCGGCGATATCGTGCTGTCGCAGGCCGACCGTGCGGCCGCCTGTGCGCGTGTGCCCGACGAGGTGAAGGCGGATATCCGCTTCGCCCACGGCAATATCCGCCGCTTTGCCGAAGCGCAGATGGAGACGGTGCGGGAGTGCGAGGTCGAGGTGATCCCGGGCCTGATCGCGGGACAGAAGCAGATCCCGGTGTCCAGCGCGGGTTGCTACGTGCCGGGCGGGCGCTACAGCCACATTGCCAGCGCCCTGATGACCATCACCACGGCCAAGGTTGCGGGCGTGCCGCATATCACCGCCGTCTCGCCGCCGCGCGCGGAGGGTATTCCGGATGCCATCGTCTATGCCATGGATCTCTCCGGTGCGGACCTGATCCTGAACCTTGGCGGGGTGCAGGGGGTTGCCGCCATGGCGCAGGGCCTGTTCGGCGCGCGGCCGGCGGATATCCTCGTCGGCCCCGGCAATTCCTACGTTGCCGAGGCGAAGCGGATGTTGTTCGGAGCGGTTGGCATCGACATGTTCGCCGGACCGACGGATTCGCTGATCATCGCCGATCATACGGCTTGTGCCGAAACCGTCGCCTGGGATCTGGTCAGTCAGGCCGAGCATGGGGCGGACAGCCCGGTCTGGCTGGTCTCGACGGATAGCAGGCTCGCCGAAGGTGTCATGCTGCGCGCGCGGGAACTGGCCGCGAGCCTGCCCGAGCCCAATGCCACCGCCGCGCGGACCGCGTGGGAGGACCGGGCCGAAGTCATCCTGTGCGATACGCGGGAAGAAGCCGCGACAGTCGCCGATAGCTATGCCCCCGAGCACCTGCAGGTGCAGGCGGAGGATCTGGACTGGTGGCTGGGCCGGCTGACCGCCTATGGCTCGCTGTTTCTCGGCAGGGAAACGACCGTCGCCTTTGGCGACAAGACCTCCGGCCCGAACCATGTTCTGCCGACGAGCGGGGCTGCGCGCTATACCGGCGGGCTGTCGGTGCACAAGTTCACCAAGACGGTGACGTGGCAGCGCTGTACCGCCGAAGCGTCGCACGAGTTGGCCCGAAGAACCGCACGCATCAGCCGCAGCGAGGGCATGGAAGGCCATGCCCGCGCCGCCGAATTGCGTCTGAAACGGGAGTGAACCTGCGCGTCCCGCCGTCAGAGCGGGGCAACCTCGTGCCCGTCCGCTTCGAGCCCCGCACGAACGGCGCGCGCGATTTCGAGGCTTTCGGGCGTGTCGCCATGCACGCAGATCGTATCGATGCGACATGGCAGGCGCTTGCCGGAGGCGCAGATGATCGCCTGTTCGCGCACCATCGCCGCCATGTTTGCCGCCGCCTGCGCCCCGTCATGGATCATCGCGCCCGGTTGGGAACGGTCCACCAGCGTTGCGTCCTCGTTGTAGGCGCGGTCGGCAAATATCTCGCCCGCCCATTCGCCGCCGAGCACCTCCATCGCCTCTTCCATCGCCGTCAGCGGCAGGATCAGGATCACCAGTTCGGGATCGAAATCGAGGGCGGTTTCGTAGCAGGCCCGCGCCAGCGCGGCATCCTCGGACGCCATGTTGGAAAGCGCACCATGCAGCTTGAAATGCTGCAGCCGCCCGCCCGCCGCGCGCGCCATCGCATCGGCGGCGCCAAGCTGGTAGCGGATCATGTTGCGCAGCGACGCCTCGGGCAGGGTCATCCGGCGGCGGCCAAAGCCCTGAATATCCGGAAAGCCTGGATGCGCGCCAAGGTTCACGCCCATTGCCAGCGCGGCGGCCATGGTGGCGGCCATCACGTCGGGGTCGCCCGCATGCAGCCCGCAGGCGATATTGGCCGAAGTGATATGTTCCAGCAGCGCGGCATCGTTGCCAATGCTCCAGCGGCCATAGCCTTCGCCCATGTCTGCGTTGAGATCGATCCGGCGGTTCATGCGTCGTCCTCGCTGTCGAAAATGTCGATGGCGACCCCGGAGATGAGGTTGTGCACCATCAGGTTGTGATATGGGTTGCTTTCCTGCGCCTGCAATTGGCCGCTTGCGTCATCATACACACGTTCGATGGCCCGGTGCGAGGCCAGCGCCTCCTCTAGCGTCACCATGCGGAAGCGCAACCGCGCGCCGGGCGTGGCCTGCATGACCCGGGGCAGATCCTGCGGGGCGACGGTTGCGATGCGGGGGTAGCCGCCGATGGTCTGGCATTCCGGGCCGAGCACATAGGGCGTGCCATCCCCCGTCACCTGGATGTCGCCCGGCACGATGACCTCGGACATGAGGTCGAGCCCGCCGGCAGGGCGGAAGCCCTCGCCTTCATGGCCGAGCTTCACGCCCTGGCGATTTCCCCAGGCTGTTCGGATAAAGGGCGTGGCAAGGAAACGCTCCAGCACCTCTGCGGGGAACAGGCCTGTCTGCGGTCCGGCCAGCACGCGGATTTCGCCACCGCCGAAGCGGCTTTCGGAGGGCAGGGCGCGCTCGCGCTGGTTGGGCTCCGGTGGCGGGCCGATCGGCAGGCGCGTTCCATCGGACAGAACGGGGCCGAGCCTGGCGGTCAGATGCGCGCCGCGCCCGCCGACCTGTTGCGGCGTCTCGATGCCGCCCGCGAGGTGGAGATAGGCGTAATTTCCCTCTGTCGCGGTGCCGAGGCTCAGGCGCTGCCCGGGGTCGAGCCGGTGGCAGGCGTTCCAGCACAGCGGCTGGCCGTCGCGGCTGGCCTTTTTCGGTGCGCCGGTGAGCGCGATCCAGGTCGGTTGCGTGACCTCGACCTCGACGCTGGACACGATTTCCAACGCGGCAAGGGCAGGGGGCTGGTTGAGCAGCGCGGCCCCTTCGGCCAGCGCGACGGGGTCGGCGGCGCCGCCGCGCGAAAGGCCCTGGGCGAGGAAGCCGCTGCGCCCGAGGTCCTGCACGCTCGTGCCGGGGCCGGTGCGGTGGAGAATCAACGTGTTCATGGGGCGGGCTCGCAGCTTGCGCCACCATTGGGTGCTTCCGCGAGACGGTCGAAGTCGCGCGCCGGCGCTGCGGGAAACAGGATCTCGTCGCCCGGTTGCAGCAGGAAGGGCTGGTCGTGATCGGGGCGGAAGCTGCGGAAGGCGGTGGTGCCGACATGGCGCCAGCCGGTGGGGCTCTGGGTGGGAAAGAGCACGCATTGGCGGATCGCCAGGCAAAGTGCGCCCGGTGGCACGGCCGTTTTCAGGTCGTCATGGCGCGGCAGGTTCCAGCGTTCGGGAAGTTGGCCGAGATAGGGAAATCCGGGGGCAAAGCCGATGGCCATGACCCGCAGCCGCGCGGTGGAAAGCGCTTCGATGGCGCTGTCGGCATCCGTGCCTGCCAGATCGGCGGTGGCGTCGAGCTGCGGACCATGCGCGCCTCCATAGACAGTCGGGATTCGCCAGACCCGGTGGTTTGCAGGCAGGGGCGCGTCGTACCAGTTCCGCTCGGCGAGCAGCCCCCTGAGCCTGTCCATAAGGTCCGCATGGGCAAGCGTGTGCGGATCGAAGCGCAAATAGACGGCGCCAAGCGATGTGGAGGTTTCCTGCACATCCGCCATTGCATCGGCCAAAGCTCGGAAGGCGAGGGCGGCGCGGTTGGCGGCATCGTCGAACCGGTCGGCGAATCGAACCAACAGGCCGTCGATGCCCAGCGGGGAGATCTGCGGGAAGCCCGTTTCTTGATCTGATTTCACGTTAATGCTGTCTTTTTGAGCGGTTAATTGTCAATTTCCGGCGGCGTACTGTGGGTTCAGGTTACAAAACGCTTGCAAATTGTCAACGTAATGTTCTTGATGAAGTTATCAAGAACCCGGGTATGCCGGGGAGAACCAGCAGGAGAGAACGAGATGATCAGGATTGCCGCGCCGGCCATGGCCGCGCTGATGATTGCAGCACCGCTCGCCGCCGAGACATGGGACATGCCAACCCCCTACGGCGACGCCACTTTCCACACCCAGAATATCCGCACCTTCGCCGAAGATGTCGCCGCGGCCACAGACGGCGCGCTCGAAATCACCGTTCACTCGGCCAATTCGCTGTTCCCGCACGCCGAGATCAAGAACGCCGTGCGCTCGCGCCAGGTGCCGATCGGGGAGTTCTTCCTGTCGCGCCTGTCCAATGACGACCTCGCCTATGGCCTCGACAGCCAGCCCTTCGTGGCGACCTCCTATGACGACGCCGCCAAGCTCTGGGCAGCACAAAAGCCGGTGGTGACGGAACTGCTGGCCAAGGAAGGCCTGATGCCGCTCTTCTCGGTGCCGTGGCCGGCACAGGGGCTCTATACCAATGGCGAGATCAAGACGGTGGATGACCTCGCCGGCCTGCGCTTCCGCGCCTATAATGCCGCGCTGGAAGAATTCGCCGCCCTTGCCAAGGCCGCCCCGGTGCAGGTCGAAGCCGCCGACATTCCGCAGGCCTTCTCCACCGGCCAGGTCGAGGCGATGATCACATCGCCCTCCACCGGCGCCAACTCCAAGGCCTGGGATTTCGTGACCCATTACACCGCGATCGACGCCTGGGTGCCGAAGAATATCGTGGTGGTGAACCAGCGCGTCTTCGACAAGCTCGACCCGACGGTGCAGGAAGCCGTAATGACCGCCGCCGCCGCAGCTGAGACGCGTGGCTGGGAGATGTCCAAGGAAGAGGCTGCGGCCAAGACCAAGGTGATGGAAGAAAACGGCATCACCATCGTTCAACCTTCCGAGGAACTGGTTGCCGGACTGCAGGCCATCGGCGCGGCAATGCTCGAGAAGTGGAACGAGAAAGCCTCCGACGAGGCGAAAGCGATCCTCGAAGCCTACAATCAGTAATCCAAACGGCCCCCTGCACCATTGCGGGGGGCCTTTTCCTATTCGGGGGAGCCCTGAATGCGACGTGTCCTAGATACGCTCTACACCGCCGCCGGCGGGCTGGCTGCGCTCAGCATATTGGCGATCTGCCTGCTCGTGTCGGCCCAGGTCGGGCTGAATATCCTCGCGCGCATCGGAGGGCCGGCGCTCTCCTATACCATTCCATCCTATGCCGATTTCGCGGGCTTCGCGCTGGCGGCGGCGAGCTTTCTCGCCATGGCCTACACGCTGCGCGCGGGCGCCCATATCCGGGTCAACCTGCTGGTCTCGCGGCTGCCAAAGGGCGGGCAATGGGTGGCCGAGATGGTGTCGCTTGCGCTTGGCGCGGCGATGGTTGGCTATGCCACCTGGTTTTCCGTGCAGCTTCTGCTGGAGAGCCTGCATTACGGCGATACCTCGCCCGGCATCATCGCGGTGCCGCTCTGGATTCCGCAACTCACGATGGTGACTGGGCTGGTCCTGCTGACCGTGGCGCTGCTGGACACGCTCGTGCAATCGGTGCGCAACCGAGCGCCCGTTATCATCGATTTCGGATCGGAGTGACATGATGGCCGAACTTTCCGATCCCGTCATCTTCGGCATCCTGCTGAGCCTTCTGATCGCGCTTCTGGCCGCGGGCGTCTGGGTGGCGCTGTCGCTGATGATCATGGCCTTCGTCGCTATCGTCGCCTTTTCCAATGCGCCGGCCGGGCTGGTGCTGGCCACGACGCTCTGGGGGCATAGCCATTCCTGGCCGCTGGCCGCGTTGCCGCTCTTCATCCTGATGGGGGAGATCCTGCTCAGGTCCCGCCTATCGGAGGACATGTTCTCGGGCCTCGCCCCGTGGCTGACCCGACTGCCCGGGCGCCTGCTGCATGTGAACGTGCTGGGTTGCGCGATCTTCGCCGCCGTCTCCGGCTCCTCGGCCGCGACCGCGGCCACCATTGGGCGGATGTCCGTGCCGGAGCTCAAGGCACGCGGCTATCCCGAGAGCCTGATCCTCGGTACGCTGGCGGGCTCCGCCACGCTCGGCTTCCTGATTCCGCCTTCGATCATCCTGATCGTCTATGGCGTAGCGACCGAGCAATCCATCGCCCGGCTCTTCATCGCCGGCATACTGCCCGGCTTCATGCTGGTCTGTCTCTTTGGCGGCTACGTGATGATCCGCGCCTGGATGGCGCCGGATTCGATCCCGAAAGAGGATGACACGATGTCCCTGCGGGAGAAATTCGTTGCCTCCCGTCGGCTTCTGCCGGTGATGCTGCTTATCGCCGGCGTGATCGGCACGATCTATACCGGCGTCGCCTCGCCGACCGATGCGGCCGCGGTGGGCGTGGTCCTGGCGACCGTTCTGGCGGTGATGACCGGCAGCTTCGGACGCACCGAGTTCATGGAAGCGCTGATGTCGGCCACGCGGACCTCCTGCATGATTGCGCTGATCCTGTTCGGGGCGGGCTTCCTCGCCATCGCAATGGGCTTCACCGGCATCCCGCGTAACCTCGCCGCCTGGATCGGCACGTTCGACCTCTCGCCCCATGCGCTGCTGGCGGTGCTGACGGTGTTTTTCGTGCTGCTGGGCTGCTTCCTCGACGGGATCTCGGTCGTCGTGCTGACCACCTCAATCATCTTGCCGATCGTGCAGGCCGTCGGTATCGACCCGCTCTGGTTCGGCATCTTCCTCGTGCTCGTGGTCGAAATGAGCCAGATCACCCCGCCCGTTGGTTTCAACCTCTTTGTGATCCAGGGACTGACTGGCATCGATATTCTGCGGGTTGCCAAGGCCGCTCTGCCCTTTTTCCTGCTGCTGATGCTGGGGCTGTTGCTGATCACCGTGTTCCCGGGGATCGTGACAATGCTGCCGAACGCGATGGGGAACTGATCTGCGAATGAGCCATCCACTTGGATGATCGGTCGGAGCCGGTTGGGACGATTGGGGGCTCTGCCCCCAAACCCCCGCGATTTCTTCTGACCTGATTTATCCCCGCCTGGGGCACGATCCGCAGGATCGTTGGTGTGATGGAAGAACGTTTGGTGGAAAGGCGTTCGAACCGGGTGCTACCAGTTGCGCGCCGCCGTCGAAACCGACCACTGCGCGAGAGCCAAGGACGCCGCTGCTTCAGAGCGACGCTGCCGCCCGGCTCGCTTGATCATATTGGCCAGACAGCGTGCGCAGGATGGAGCCGACGTTGCGAAGCTGCTCGCCTTCGACGCCGCCTTGCAAAAGTGGCTCCAGAAGGCATTGCTCCCGGATCTGCCGATACCGTTCGCAGAGTTCCTGACCTGCTTCCGAGGCGCTGTAGAAAACTTCCTTGCCGCGCTTTTCGGAGACCAGAAGGTCCGATTTCATCAGCTTGCGCAGCGCGTAGTTCACCGTGTGCATGTCCTCGATATTGAGCAGGAAGCAGATGTCCGAGAGGCGCTTCTCCCGGTCGCGGTGATTGACGTGGTGGAGGACGAGAATTTCCAGCGGCCCCAGATCGGCCCCGCCGGCCGCGGTCATGCAGCGCTGCATCCAACGGTTGAAGGCATTGTGGACAATGATCATGCCGTATTCGAATTCCGACATCTCCCAGCCTTCGCCTTCGGCAAGGTGACGGGAAGAGACGATACGGCGCGGCGCGGTGCTGGTCACGTTTTCACCCAGATATCGTTGATGTTTCGCCGGTATATTATCAACGATTGTACGAAACGCGAGGGAATTACGCGCGCTTTTTCAGGTCGGACTGGGGTAAAATCGCGTTCTCCATGCAGGCGAAATGCATGGACGAGCCGGATCAGGAGAGTTTCTGGTCCGGAAACAGGTCTTCGGGCAGCACGACGCCGCGTTTCTCGGCGCCGTCCTGAACCGCCCGCCGTATCGCCTCGCTCCGCTTGAGAAGGCGCAGGAACCGCTCCTCGTCCAATTCGAGCAGAGTCGACGGCGCGATGGCACGGACCTCGGCGAGGCGGGGTTTGCGCATCAGGATAGCCATATGCCCGAACATCTCGCCGCGTCCCAGCCGCCATGTTTGCCCGGCACGTTCCAACTCGACCGCGCCGGAGGCGATGAAGTAGACGCTCTTGCTCGCTTCCTCCCTGTGGATGATCACGTCGCCGGAATTCACGTGGCGGGTTTGCATCGCGCGCCCCAGACGCTTCTGAAGCTTGGCATCGAGATCGGAGAAGAGCGGGAACTGCCGGATGATCTCGGTGCGCCGGAGTGCGATGTCGAGGCGCGGGCGCTCCTCGCTCGCCGCACGCCGCGCCGAGAGGTCCTGCATCAGCGTGGAGTAGACCTCTGCCCCGATCAGGCCATCCTCGCGCATTGTGGTGTATTCGCGCTCCTCGATCCGCAGCGCGGTACGACGGATGAAACGGCGTTCCAGTTCCTCGGCATAGCCGGGATATTGCAGCCGCAACCCTTCCAGCGCGGTTTCCACCCCTTCGACCCTTCGCGAGAGCAGTTCGGCGAGCAGATCGGCCACCCGCCGACCATGAATGCGGCGGATGCGCCCGTCGATGAAGGCGCCGAGATCGCGCAGGATAAGGCGCTGAGAGAGCAGTCGTTCGAACCGGTCGGCGGTCATGCGCGCCAGTGGCCGGGACAGGCCAAGCCGGTTGTTCAGCCAGACAGCGGTTCGGAAGGCGCGTCCATAGGTGATGCTGCGCCGCGCTGCCTGCTGATAACCGCTGCGGCCAGCGATGCGTGCGCCCTCGATCAGCCGGTCGGCATCCGAGAGCACCTGTTCGGCCATGCGCGCCGAAATCATCCTCTCGCGCATTCCGGCCAGGATCGTATCGCGTTCATGGCCGGCCAGCGCGATCAAGCCGAGCGTGATGCGGTCGCGGTCGAGAATGTCGGCGCTGTCCTCGGCCTGTTTGACGGCCCCTTCCAGTCGTTCGCCGAACCTCTTGGCCTCGACGCGCACGATGTCGTGGCTCAACTCGTAATCTACGGTGGTCCGGGCCACGTCCTCTCGTACCGTTTGTAGCGCCACGGCCACCACCTGCCGCGACAACGCCTCGTCAATAGGCGAGAGGCGGTCCAGCCCTAGCTTGCGGATGACCGTTCTGAGCGTGGTACCCTGCACGATCAGGGTGAACAGCACGAAGCCCGTCGCCAGGATGCCGACCACACGCTGGATGCCGTCGGGCACCCGGAAGCTTTCCGTCACTGCAAGCGCAAGCGCAAGGGTGACCGCGCCGCGCAGCCCGCCCCAGAGGATCGCGACCCGGTAGGGGCGTTCGACCGTGGGCGAGACCCGCAGCAGCGCAAGCAACGGTAGCAACCCGAACAGGATCACCGCGCGGGCTGCGATCGCGGCGGCGACCACCACACCGATCAGCGCGAAATCCGCCAGCCGGACCTCTTCCAGAAGCCGGGGGATCAGCAGCGCGGCGAGGATGAAGATGAGCGCCCCGGCCCAGTGCGCCAGCACGTCCCACAACTCGCGAAGATTGGCCCAGGCTTGCGGCGCCAGGCGTCCCGGTCCGGTCAGGTTCAGCGTCAGGCCCGCGGCGACCACCGCGATCACGCCGGAGGCCCCTATGCTCTGCTCGGCCACGATATAGGCGAGATAGGGCAGGGCGACCGAGATCGAAAGCTGCGCCATCTCGTGACGCGCGAACAGGGCCATGAGCCAGACCGCGAACTGCGCGGCCAGCCACCCCGTGACAGCCCCGCCCGCGATCAGATACGGGAAACGCCCAAGCGCGTCGCCCAGCGTCGGGTCCGGAACGCCGAGCATGACATAGCCCATGAACAGGCCGAACAGCGCGATCGCGGCGGCGTCATTCAGCAAGCTCTCGCCCTCGATGATCCGGGCAAGCCGCCGAGGGGCCGAGATCGAACGGAAGATCGACACCACGGCAGAGGGATCCGTGGTGGAGACGATGGCGCCGATCAACAGGCAGGCCACGAGGGGCAGGGTGCTGGTCCAGAACAGGGCGTAGCCGACACTCAACGTCGCCACCACCACCGCCACCACCGCGAGCACCAGAATCGGCACCCAGTCGTCGAGCATGCGGCGCAGGTTCATTCCCAGTGTCGCCTGGAACAGCAATGTCGGCAGAAAGACGTAGAGGAATACGTCGGACCGGATGGGCAGCCCCAGGATCGCCTCGGCCACCGGGTTCAGCGCGTCGGTGAGTTCGGTGCGCAGAAAGAAGGTCGCGCCGGCACCGATCAGCACGCCGAGGACGGCAAGAATGACGCTGTACGGCAAGCGCAGGCGCGCGGCGAGCGGTTCCGCCGCGCCGATGACGAGGAAGAGAGAAGCGATAACGGTCGTTACAAGAACTATTCCCATGGCACCGAATTAGCACGAAGAGCTGGCAACGCAGGGGCGAAAGTGAGTATTGCGCCCCGGTATGGCCCGCCAGAAGACGGGCCGCCGCCGGATCGATCTCTCATGCCCCTTGGTGGCCACTCTTCGCGCGCAGATTTGAAAGAAGTGGAAGCCGTCGAGACGACGACCACCGCCGCCTCCTGTTCGCTCCGTGATAGCAAGTTCTACCGACCTAGCGCCAGAGAGGGCGTGTTGCCGATTTCCTATCGTTGGTTCGCGGGTGGGGGGGCGGTGTCCGGTGCGTTGGCCCGGCCTTTGAGCGTAGAGGCGCGCGTGGCGGTGACGCGTCGGCAAAAGCCTGGAGCAGCGTTTGGATCGCCGTCGAAACGGTGCTCCATCCGAGTCGGTGAGCCGATTGTCAGAGGATTTTTGCTCCTGCGATTTTGGTATCTATACCGGGGATCGTCATGAAAAACAGGACTCCAGTTGCGGCGCTAACATGGGATTCAATCACAAGTAGAGCTGATTCGTCCGCGCGCGGTCACGCGCGGGCTGGGTCACTTCCGAAGGTGTGGCGTAGCGCTTTGTCCGGCCGCGACGTGGGCGGGTTGGTCCAACGCCAAACCGCCACTGATACTATTTTTACCGGATGCAAAAACCAAATGCTCACACCCCGTTTGAGCTGTTTACATCCGCCGTCTGCTTCCGTTCGCTTCATCAAGGCGCCTCAAAAAGGGGCATTCCTGCAAGTTTCATCCCGACGGGTGATTGAAAACTGCGCAACATATGAAGTCGAGGTGGAGCCGTGGCTAAGGCACTTGTTCTGGAGGAAAAGGGGAAACTGTCGCTTCGGGAGTTCCCTGTGGAATTGGATCTGGGGCCGGAGGATGTGAAGGTTGCCCTGCGCACTGTCGGCGTCTGTGGCTCCGACGTCCATTATTACACCCACGGCAAGATCGGTCCCTTCGTGGTCAAGGAGCCGATGATCCTCGGCCACGAGGCGGCGGGTGTCGTCGTCGAGGTCGGCGATGCGGTGACGGATCTGAAACCCGGCGACCGCGTCTGCATGGAGCCGGGCATTCCGAACCCGACTTCGCGCGCTTCCAAGCTCGGCATCTACAATGTCGATCCGGCCGTGACCTTCTGGGCGACGCCCCCGGTCCACGGCTGCCTGACCCCTGAAGTCGTGCACCCGGCGGCTTTCACCTACAAGCTGCCCAAGACCGTCTCCTTTGCCGAAGGGGCAATGGTGGAACCCTTTGCCATCGGTATGCAGAGCGCCCTTCGGGCCCGCATCCAGCCGGGCGATGTCGGCGTGGTCGTGGGCGCCGGTCCCATCGGGATGATGACGGCGCTGGCCGCGCTGGCGGGCGGATGCGCGAAGGTTTACGTGGCGGACCTAGCCCAGCCCAAGCTCGACATCATTGGCGAGTATGACGGCATCGAGACCATCAACATCACTCAACAGCCCGTCGCGCAGGCCATTGCCGAGGCGACCGATGGCTGGGGCGCCGATGTGGTGTTCGAATGCTCGGGCGCCGCACCGGCCATTCTGGATGTGCCCGCACTGGTCCGCCCCGGCGGCGCCATCGTGCTCGTCGGGATGCCGGTGGAGCCGGTTCCGATGGATGTCGTCTCGCTACAGGCCAAGGAAGCAAGGCTGGAAACCGTCTTCCGCTATGCCAATATCTATGACCGGGCGATCGCGCTGATCGGGGCGGGCAAGGTCAATCTCAAGCCGCTGATCTCCAAAACCCTGCCATTCGAGCAAAGCATCGCCGCCTTCGACCGTGCCGCCGAAGGGCGCCCGACGGATGTGAAGATCCAGATCGAAATGCCGGTCGCTTAACGCCGCAGGAGGAGCCAGCAGATGTATCTCGGATTGGATATCGGAACCTCGGGCGTCAAAGCGATGCTCGTGGACGACGCCTTCGCCACCGTCGCGGTCGCCCAGGCCCCGCTCACGGTGTCCCGGCCGCAGCCCGGCTGGTCGGAGCAGGATCCGCAGGACTGGATCACCGCCTGCGAGGCGGCTATCTCGCAGATCGCGGCGGAACATGGCGCAGCGCTGGCGGGCCTCAAGGCCATCGGCCTGTCAGGGCATATGCACGGCGCGACACTGCTCGATGCGGCAGACAAACCGCTGCGGCCCTGCATCATGTGGAATGACGGGCGTTCGGGGCAGCAATGTCTGGAGCTTGAAAAGCGCGCCGATTTTCGCGGCATCGGCGGCAATATCGTCATGGCGGGCTTCACGGCGCCGAAACTGCTTTGGGTCGCCGAAAACGAGCCGGAGATTTTCGAGAAGACGGCCAAGGTCCTTCTGCCGAAGGACTATGTGCGCCTGTGGCTGACCGGTGAGCATTTCGCTGAAATGTCGGACGCCGCGGGCACCTTGTGGCTCGATGTTGCCGCCCGGAAATGGTCGGACGCGTTGCTTTCCGCAACGGGCCTGACGCGGGATCACATGCCGGCCCTCGGCGAGGGATCGGATGTGTCGGGAATGCTCCGGCCCGAACTTGCTGAAAAATGGGGCGTTCCGCGGGTGCCGGTTGCCGGAGGCGGCGGCGACAATGCCGCAACGGCCTGCGGCATGGGGGTGACGTCGCCCGGAACCGGGTTCCTGTCGCTCGGAACATCCGGCGTTCTCTTCGCCGTGACGGATAAATTCGCGCCAAATACCGATGAAGGGGTACACGCTTTTTGTCACGCGATTCCGAAAACTTGGCACCAAATGGGTGTGATACTTTCTGCCACTGACAGCCTGACCTGGCTTTCGGAAATGTCCGGCCGCAGTCCAGCGGATCTTGCCGGGTTGCTGCCGCCGAAAATCGAGGCGCCCTCCGGTGTCGGCTTCCTGCCCTACCTTTCCGGGGAGCGCACGCCGCATAACAACCCGAGCGCTTCGGGGGCATTCCTCGGGTTGCGCCGCGTGACCCGACTGCCCGATCTTGTCCAGGCGACGATGGAGGGTGTGGCGATGGCCTTTGCCGACTGCGTCCGCGCGCTGCGGCTTGCGGGGACCGAGATCGATGCGGCCTATGCGGTGGGCGGCGGTGCGCGCTCCGATCAATGGCTGGAAATCATGGCGGCCGTGACCGGGCTCACCTTGTTGAAACCGGAAGATGGCGACTTTGGAGCCGCTTTTGGGGCCGCCAAGCTGGCAGTTGCCTGCGCTACCGGCGATGTTTCGGAAAATGTCTTTGCCAAGCCCCGGGTGGATCGGGAGATTGCGCCGGACAGGGAGCTGGCGAAGAAATATGCCGAAAGCTACCAACTTTATCGTGAAAGCTACCCCGCGCTTGCGGCGTGGCAGGGCGGTTCCTAGCAATCCGCCACGAAGGTACCCGGCGCATATTCCGGTTTCCGCCGAAGGGTTTGAAGACGGCAAGGAAGGGGGGCAGGGGTGCCTCCCTTTTTCATTTTCCGCGGCGGCTCTCATTCCCGGTACGCCCGTTCGGGTCCGAGACGGCCAGGCCCTGCGAGGCACCATATCACGCTTCGGGTCCGGGGGAGGCGGGTGGACCAATGAAGATTCACGTTTGGAAGGCCCCCGAGGCCAGCTATGCCAAAAACCACAAATTCAGGTCAAAAAACTACCAGTAAATACCTTGTGGCGACGTGGAGTCCCCTCCCGACTCTCTGGTAGAAACGAGTCACCGCACAGGGCGCGTTCAGGGACATAGCGGGCGCCATCCCAAGCGGAAGGGAGGTCTTTCGTGCAACCGGATCTGGAACTTGTACACATCAGGAAAGGTGAGTCGTTCGCGGCCTGGCAGCACGGGTATCCGTTCCGCACCGTGCGCTGGCACTACCATCCTGAATACGAGATTCATCTGGTCGTCGCGACATCCGGAAAATTCTACATCGGCGACCATATCGGCCATTTCGAACCCGGCCAACTGGTCATGACCGGCCCGAACCTGCCCCAGAACTGGATCAGCAATGTGGCCGAAGGAGCGATCGAACCACGCCGGAGCCGTGTCATCCAGTTCGCCGAAACCTTCATCGACGGTGCGCTCGAAACGATCCCGGAGATGCAGGCGTTTCGTCCGCTGCTCGAGCGCAGCCGCCGTGGCCTGCTGTTCGACGAGGCCACGGGCAAGGCCGTCCAGCCGATCATGGGCGAGTTGATCGAGGCGCGTGGCGTCCGGCGCATGGCGCTGTTCTGCGAAATCGTGGATCGGTTGATCCAGGCGCCGGAGCCTCAGATCCTGGCCAGTCTCAACTTCCAGCTCAACATGGGCAAGGCGGACGATGTCGGCATCAACCGCGCCATCGTGCATCTTCGCCAGAACCTGACCGAACAGGTGGGCGAGGCGGAGCTGGCCGAACTGACCGGTCAGAGCACGAGCAGCTTCTCGCGGTCCTTCAAGCGCCATACCGGCATGACCCTTGTGCGCTACAAGAACCAGCTTCGTATCGACCTGGCCTGCCAGATCCTGTTGTCGGACCCCGAGGTCCGGGTCGCTGATATCTGCTTCGATGTCGGGTTTTCGAACCTGTCCAACTTCAATCGTCACTTCTTGAGAATGAAAGGGATGTCGCCGTCGCAGTTCCGCGCCACCTTCGCGGCGAACGACCTGGTGCGAATGGCCGGATAACCCATCGAAAAATCGCAACCGAATTTCCACGCGCCCGCAATGATGCCGGCCGCGACCGGGAAGACTTTGACTATCTTCAACCAAGGGAGGAACCCAATGAAGAGCCTTTTGAAAACCGTATCCGCCGCAGCCCTGTGCATGACTGCATCCACCGCGTTTGCAGGCGACAACCTGAAAATCGGGATGACGTTCCAGGAGATGAACAACCCGTATTTCGTCTCGATGCAGGAGGCCCTGAAAGAGGCCGCCGACATGCTGGGCGCGGACCTGGTCATCACCGATGCCGGCCATGATGTTGCCAAGCAGATCTCCGACGTCGAGGACATGCTGCAGCAGGATATCGACATCCTGCTGGTGAACCCGACCGACAGCGCCGGGATCGAGACCGCCGTCAAGATGGCCAAGGATGCCGGCGTCATCGTCGTCGCCGTCGACGCCAATGCCAACGGCCCGGTCGACACCTTTGTCGGCTCCAAGAACCGCGACGCCGGCTACATGTCCTGCAAGTACATGGGCGAAAAGCTTGGCGGTGAAGGCGAAGTCGCCATTCTCGACGGTATCCCGGTCGTGCCGATCCTGCAGCGCGTCGAAGGCTGCAAGGCGGCTCTGGAAGAGTTCCCGGGCATCGAAATGGTCGACATGCAGAACGGTCGTCAGGACCGCTCGGTTGCGCTCGGCGTGGTCGAGAACATGATCCAGGCCCACCCGAACCTGAAGGGCATCTTCTCGGTCAATGACGGTGGCGCAATGGGCGCGCTGGCTGCCATCCAGGGCTCCGGCCGCGACATCGTTCTGACCTCTGTCGATGGTGCCCCGGAAGCCGTTGCCGCCATCGCGCAGGGCACGCCCTTCATCGAGAGCACCGCGCAGTTCCCGCGTGACCAGGTCCGTGTCGGCCTCGGCATGGCGCTGGCCCAGCTTTGGGGTGCCCGTGTTGTTCCCGCCGAAGTGCCGATCGACGTGATGGTCGTGGATGCCGAGAACGCCGAAGGCTTCTCCTGGTAAGACTTCCCTCCCTGGCTGCTTCCGTGCTTCCGGGCGGGAGCGGCCCCTTTTTCTCTAACGCGCGGGGGATACCATGCTGGAAATGAACAGGATCAGGAAGAGCTTCGGCAAGGTCGAGGTTCTGCACGGCGTCGATCTCGAGGTGCGCGCCGGCGAGGTGCATGCGCTTCTGGGCGAAAATGGCGCCGGCAAATCGACCCTGATGAAGGTGTTATGCGGCATCATCAGCGCGACCGACGGAACGATCCGCATCAATGGCGAGGAACGCTCATTCGCCAACTACGACGAGGCCATCGCCGCCGGCGTCGGGATCGTCTTTCAGGAATTTTCGCTCATTCCCTACTTGTCGGCAGTGGAGAACATGTTCCTCGCTCGCGAATTGAAGAACAAGCTCGGCCTGCTCGACCGCAAGGCCATGCGCAAGCGCGCGCATGAGATCCTGCAACAACTCGACGTGGACCTGCCGCTGAACGCGCCGATCACGACCCTGTCGATTGCCGAGCAGCAATTCGTCGAGATCGCCAAGGCCCTGTCGCTGGACGCCCGCATCCTGGTGCTGGACGAACCCACCGCCACGCTCACCCCGACCGAGGTCGAGCATCTCTTCAAGGTGCTCCGCGAGTTGCGCCGCAAGGGGGTCGCTATCATCTTCATCTCGCACCACCTGGAAGAGATCTTCCAGATCTGCGACCGGATCACCGTGCTGCGTGACGGCGAATACATCAACACCTGCAACGTGTCCGATGTCGATAATGACCGTTTGGTCGAGATGATGGTTGGCCGCCGGATCGAGCAGAGCTTTCCGACAAAGCCGGACCTGCCCGAGGACACGGACCTGGTGCTTGAGGTCGATGAACTTCAGCTCAAACGTACCGACCCGGTATCGTCCTTCCACTTGCGCAAGGGCGAGATCCTGGGCTTTTCCGGGCTTGTCGGCTCCGGCCGGACGGAAACCGCGCTGGCCATGCTCGGCGCGCATCCCTACGCGAAACGCAGCATGAAGCTCAACGGCAAGGAAGTGAATTTCGCCGAGCCCGCCGACGGGCTCGTGGCCGGGATCGGCCTGCTGCCCGAGAACCGCAAGGAGCAGGGGCTGATCACCAGCTTCTCGATCCTGCGCAATATCTCGATCAACAATTATGGCAAGTACCGCAAGGGCCGTTACTTCATCGACCTGACGAAGGAACTGACCTGCACCGTGGAGGCCATGGAGCGTGTGGGCGTCAAGGCGGGCGGCCCGAACGACCGGCTGGACACCCTTTCGGGCGGCAACCAGCAAAAGGTCGTGGTGGCGCGCTGGCTGAACCACGACATGAAGATCCTGATCTTCGACGAACCCACCCGCGGGATCGATGTCGGCGCCAAGGCGGAAATCTATCTGCTGATGCGCAAGCTCACCGAGCTGGGCTGTTCGATCATCATGATCTCTTCCGAGCTGCCGGAAATCATCGGCATGTCCGATCGTGTCTGCGTCTTCCGGGGAGGCGGCATCGTGGCGACCGTCGAAGGGGAAGACATCACGTCGGAAATAATCATGACCTATTCAACGACGGGGAAACTCGAAAATGCCGCATGACACAGCAATGGGCACCTCGGTGCAAGGTACCAAGAAAATGAATGCAAACATCCGTCAGCTGATGCGGTCCCCGCTTGTCCTTCCGATGGTCGGCCTGATCGTGGTCTCGGTTCTCATGGGATTTGCCAGCGAGAACTTCTTCAGTGTTTCCAACATTCTCAACGTGTTGCGGCAGGTCTCGATCAACGGCATTCTCGCCGTCGGCATGACCTTCGTGATCCTGACCGGCGGCATCGACCTGTCGGTTGGCGCGGTCATGGCCTTCTCGGGCACGGTCTGTGCAGGCCTGATCGTCAATATGGGGATGCCGGGTTCGGTCGGTCTGGCCGGCGGGTTGTTGGTGGGCCTCGGCCTGGGTGTCTTCAACGGCATTCTGGTCGCCTGGGGCCGGATGCCGGCCATCATCGTCACGCTGGCGACGATGGGCATCGCGCGTGGCCTCGGGCTGATCTATTCCGGCGGCTACCCGATCAGCGGGCTGCCTTCCTGGATCGCCTGGTTCGGCATCGGGCGTATCGGGATCATTCCCGTGCCTGTCATCGCCATGTTCCTCATCTACGGCCTCGCCTGGGTGTTGCTGGAACGGACCGCCTTTGGCCGCCACGTCTATTCCATCGGCGGCAACGAGACCGCGGCCCGGCTCTCCGGCGTGAAGACCCAGCGGATAAAGCTCGCGATCTACACCATCTCCGGCATGACCTCGGCGTTTGCCGCCGTGATCCTGACGGGGCGCCTGATGAGCGGCCAGCCCAACGCGGGGGGCGGCTTCGAACTCGATGCCATTGCCGCCGTGGTCATGGGGGGCACCTCCATCGCCGGTGGCCGGGGCCTGATCTTTGGTACCCTGATCGGCGCGGTGCTGCTGGGCATCCTGAACAACGGGCTGAACCTGGTCGGCATCAACCCCTACCTGCAGGACGTCATCAAGGGCTTCATCATCCTGCTGGCCATCTATATCGGCCGCGGCGAACGACGGTAACCGGCGCTCGGAGGGGATCTTCCCTGAGGTTCCCTCCACTTACGACCAGCCGGTAGCCGAGGATGGGGCGGCGTTCTCCCGAAGGCCGGAAACGGTCGACCGTCCGCCTCATCCTCGGCCACGAATGGTCGCAACGAAACAACCGAACGTTTTCAGGCCACCGACGCGAGGGCACGGGAGAGGTGCGTTCCGCAGGTCGCCGGAAGGCTCACGATACCAGGGGTGGGTGGCCGCAACCGGCCCCACCACAAGGACAGAAATTCAGGCCCGGACCGGCCAGAGATCTCACGAGGAAAATCATGGAATTCGAAGGGAAATCGGTGATCATCACGGGGGCGGGCAAGGGCATCGGCCGCGCGACGGCCATCCTGCTGGCCAAGCGCGGCGCGCAGGTCGTCGGCATCAACCGCTCGCGCGATACGCTCGAGACCCTGCGCGAAGAGACCGGCGCCCGCATCGTCACCGCCGATCTTGCCAAGCCCGACGAGGCGCGCGCCGCGATGCGCGAGGCGGGAACCTGCGATTACCTGATCAACTGCGCTGGCACCAACGTTCTCGAAACCGTGCTCGATCTGACTGACGAGGGCTACGAGACGGTGATCGGCATCAACCTGCGGGCGGCGCTGATCTGCGCCCAGGAATTCGCTCTGGCGCGGGTCGCCGCCGGCGGTGGCGGAGTGATCGTCAATGTCACCTCCATCGCGGGTCATCGCGGCTTCCCGCAACACCTATGCTACGCGGCTTCCAAGGCCGGGCTCGAAGGGGCAACGCGGGTCATGGCCAGGGAGCTTGGCCCGCATGGCATCCGCGCCGTGGCCGTCGCCCCGACCATTACCATGACCGAACTGGCCGCCGACGCCTGGAGCGATCCGGCCAAGAGCGAGCCGATGATGCAACGTCACCCGACCGGACGGTTCGCTGAACCCGACGAAGTTGCCCGCTGCATCGCGATGGCGATGAGCGATGACGCGGCGATGATCACCGGCTCCGTCATCAGCGTCGACGGCGGCTTCCTCGCCGTTTGATCCCCCAGCCCCGCACCCCCTCACATCGACACAAGGAGAAGAACATGTCCCAATCCCTCGAAGGCAAGATTGCCGCCATCACCGGTGCGGCATCGGGCATTGGCCTGGCAACCACCGAAGCGCTGATCAAGGCCGGCGCGACCGTCGTCATGGTCGACTATGACAAGGCAGCGCTTGAGAAGGAAACCGCGCGTCTCGGCGAAAAGGCGATTGCCCAGGTCACCAACCTGATCGACCCCGACAGCTGCGCGGCGATGGTGCCCGAGATCCTGCAGAAGGTCGATCACATCGACATCCTGTATTGCAACGCCGGCACCTATATCGGTGGCGATCTGGTGGAGACGGATTCCGCGAGCATCGACCGGATGCTCAACCTCAACGTCAACGCGGTGATGAAGAACGTCCGCGAAGTGGCGCCCCACATGATTGAACGCGGTACCGGTGATATCGTCGTGACCTGCTCCATCGCGGGCCATTTCCCGACCTACTGGGAGCCGGTCTATTCGGGCTCGAAGTGGGCCGTTACCAGCTTCGTGCAAGGCATGCGCCGCCAGATGATCCCGCATGGCATCCGCGTGGCCCAGGTCTCGCCCGGCCCGGTGATCTCCGCGCTGCTGGCTGACTGGCCGGAAGAGAACCTGCGCAAGGCCAAGGAAGCCGGCAGCCTGATCGAGGCCAGCGAAGTGGCAGATGCGGTGATGTATATCCTGACGCGGGACCGCAATGTCACGATCCGTGACATGCTGGTCCTGCCGACGAATTTCGACCGCGTCTGACGCCAACGACACTGCGCCGTGCCCGTTGACCGGGCGCGGCGTCTGACCCGATTCCGCCCGGGGCGGGGACAGGTTAAGAACCGGATCGAGGCCCGGGCGGGCGGCTGCAAGGCGCCACCCTCGTACCCGCGCCGAAATCGCCGCCATGCTGCAAGGAAAAGATCAGAATGTCACAGTATTTCATGGGGATTGACGTAGGCACGGGCAGTGCCCGCGCTGGTGTTTTCGACCTGTCCGGAACCCTGCTGGGAACCGAAAAACAGGACATCGCCCTATTTCGTGAAGCGGGTGCGATTGTCGAGCAATCCTCCAACGAGATCTGGCGCGCCGTCTGCACGGCCAGCCGTGGCGCCATCGCCGCCTCCGGTGTCGATCCGTCCGAGATCGCGGGCGTGGGGTTCGACGCCACATGCTCGCTCGTCGTGCTTGACGAAGACGGTGCGCCGCTGCCCGTGGGGCCGAGCGAGGATCCGGAGCGCAACATCATCGTCTGGATGGATCACCGCGCGCTTCCGCAGGCCGAGCGGATCAACGCGATGGGCCATCGGGTGCTGGATTACGTCGGCGGTCGTATCTCTCCGGAGATGGAAACCCCCAAGCTGCTCTGGCTCAAGGAGAACCGCGCGTCGGTATTCGACAAGGCGTGGCAGTTCTTCGATCTGACCGATTACCTGACCTGGCGCGCCTCGGGCAGCCTTGCGCGGTCGGTCTGCACTGTGACCTGCAAATGGACCTACATGGCGCATGAAGCCGCCTGGGATGCGAGCTACTTCCGCCAGATTGGCCTTGATGGCCTTGCCGATGAAGGCTTCGCGCGGATCGGCACCGAGGTGGTGGATGCGGGCACGGCGCTTGGCGATGGCCTGCTGGCCGAAGCGGCCGCAGATCTGGGGCTTGCACCGGGTACCAAGGTCGCCGCGGGTTTGATCGACGCTCATGCGGGCGGGATCGGCACCGTGGGCGCCAAGGGCGGCGGCCTGCCTCAGGACAACCTCGCTTATGTCTTCGGCACCTCCTCCTGCACGATGACGACCACCAGCGAGCCGGTCTTCGTTCCCGGCGTCTGGGGGCCATACTATTCCGCCATGGTGCCCGGCGCCTGGCTGAACGAGGGCGGTCAGTCGGCCGCAGGTGCGGCGATCGAGCAATTGCTGCGTTTCCACCCCGCCGTCGGCGAGGCGCAGGAACTGGCGCGCGCCGCCGGGAAGTCGCTTCCGGGCTGGCTCGTGGACCGTGCCGTGGAGCTTTCCGGCCCCGACGGCGACCCCGCGCGCCTGGCCAACGGGATGCACGTGGTCCCCGAGTTCATCGGCAACCGCGCGCCCCATGCCGATCCGCATACCCGCGCTGTGATCGCGGGGCTGGGAATGGAGACGGACACGGACAATCTCGTGGCGCTCTACATCGCCGGCCTCTGCGGGCTGGGCTACGGGTTGCGCCAGATCATCGAAACGCAGGCCGAGAAAGGCGCCCCGATCAAGACCGTGGTCATCAGCGGCGGTGCCGGACGGAGCGATCTCGTGCGCCAGATTCTGGCCGATGCCACCCGGGTGTCGCTTGCTTCCCCGACGACCGAGGAACCGGTTCTACTTGGCTCCGCGATCCTCGGAGCTGTGGCGGCAGGTGCGTTCGCGGACATGCCGAGTGCGATGGCCGAGATGTCCTCCAACGAGGCCGTCTACGCGCCGTCCGCCGCTGCGGCGGACTATCATGACGGGCGCTTCGATCTGTTCGAGAAGTTCCAGGCCCTCGCACGCGAAGCCGCGATACGCGGTTGATCCTTTAAACGGAATCGGCCGCTGTTCGCCCGCCCTGGGCGCGCCGCGGCCTTCCAACATGGGAAGATGACATGGAGCGTCCCGACGCAATAATCTTCGATCTGGACGGCGTTCTCGTCGACAGCGAGCCGATGTCTCTCGCGGCACTGGCCGAGCAGATGCAAGCCGTCGGCATCGCCGAGGCGAGCTACGAGGACGTCCGTGCGCTTTATCTCGGCGTGTCGCTGCCGACGGTCAAAAAGGATGTCGCGGCGTATCTGGGCGCGCCCTGTCCCACAGATTTCGAGGCAAGTTACCTCCGCCGGCTCTACGCGGCCTATGATGGCGGCTTGCAGCGCATTGATGCGATGGTCGACGTATTGGACCGGTTTCAGGCGGACGGCTTCGCGACCTGTATCGCTTCCGGTGGGTCGCTGTCGCGGATTCGCAAGACGCTCGCCTTCACGCGATTGTCAAAACGGTTCGGTAACAGGATTTACAGCGGCGAGGACGTCGCCAGGGGCAAGCCCGCGCCGGATCTCGTGCTTCATGCCGCCATGAGCATTGGCGCTACACCGTCGCGATGCCTCGTGATCGAGGATTCTCCGCACGGAGTCGAAGGCGCGCGGGCGGCTGGAATGCGGGCCGTGGGTTTCACCGGCGGCAGCCATCTCGATCCGATCCGCGAGCGCCACGCCCAGACCCTCCGGGATGCGGGGGCCGAAGCGGTCTTCCAACACGCGGTGGACGTTCAATCCCTCGTGCTGGGGGCGGCCGCGGCGTAAGGCTACGCAATCAGGATCGCGCGGAAGTCGTTCACATTGGTCAGCGTCGGTCCGGTGATGACCTGATCGCCAAGTGCTTCGAAGAAGCCGTGGCCATCGTTGTTCTCAAGGCTTGCGCGGGGCGAGAGGCCAGCCCGTCGGGCCTTGGCGAGTGTTTCGGGGCCGATAACGGCACCGGCGACCTCGGTGGCCCCATCGACGCCATCCGTGTCCCCGGCAAGCGCATGGACGCCCGCCGCTCCGCCAAGCGCCACTGCAAGGGACAGCAGGAACTCCACGTTGCGCCCGCCGCACCCGTCACCGCGCAGCGTGACCGTCGTCTCGCCGCCCGAAAGCAGCACACAGGGGCGCCGGAAGGGCTGGTCGTGCTGCAGGATCTGGCGCGTGATCCCGGCCATGACGATTGCCACCTCACGGGCTTCGCCCTCGATGGAGTCGCCAAAGATATGCGTGGCATATCCGGCATCGCGCGCGACCGATTCCGCCGCCAGCAATGACTGCTGGGGGGTGGCAACCAGATGCGTTTCGACGCGGACGAGGCGTGCGTCGTCCGGTTTCACGCTCTCGCACTGGTCCGACGCGAGCGCCGATCGCACCGCATCGGGCAGATCGAGCCGATAGCGGTCGACGATTTCCAGCGCATCGGCGCGCGTCGTCGGGTCGCCGACTGTCGGGCCGGAGGCGATGTTCATCGGATCGTCGCCCGGCACGTCGGAGATCAGCAGGTTGACCACGCGTGCCGGATGACAGGCGGCGGCAAGGCGCCCGCCCTTGATCGCCGACAGGTGGCGGCGCAGGCAGTTCAACTCGTCAATTGTCGCACCGCATTTCAGCAGCGCCCGGTTCACCGCCTGCTTCTCGGCCAGCGTGATCCCGTCGAGCGGGTAGGGCAGCAGCGCGGAGCCGCCGCCGGAGATCAGGCACAGGACCGTGTCCTCTTCCGTCAGGCCCTCAACCAGCGAGAGCATCCGCCCGGCGGCCTTCTGGCCGGGCGCGTCGGGCACGGGATGGGCGGCCTCGACAATCTCGATCCCCTCGCAGGCAACGGCGTGGCCGTAACGAGTAACGACCAGCCCTTGCAGGGGCTGGCCGTAATGGCGCTCGGCGGCCCGCGCCATCGCGGCGGAGGCCTTTCCGGCGCCGATCACCACGAGGCGCCCCCGCGCAGGCATGGCAGGGAGGTAAGGGGGAACGCAGAGATCGGGCTGTGCTGCCGCGACCGCCGCGTCGAACATGCTGCGCAGGAGCGCCTCGGGCGTTGGCATGCTCAGGCGATGTCGTGATTGCCGAGCATTTCCAGCGCCTTGACCATTGCCGAATGGTCCCAGGCCGAGCCGCCATGCGCGGCGCAGGCGTTGAAAAGCTCCTGCGCGGTGGCGGTGTTGGGCAGGCTGAGGCCCATCTGGCGGGCGTTGGACAGCGCGAGGTTGAGGTCTTTCTGGTGCAGCTCGATGCGGAAGCCCGGATCGAAGGTCCGCTTGACCATGCGGTCGCCATGGATTTCGAGGATCTTCGACGAGGCGAAGCCGCCCATCAGCGCCTCGCGCACCTTCGCAGGGTCGGCCCCGGCCTTGGAGGCAAAGAGCAGCGCCTCGCCCACGGCCTCGATATTCAGCGCGACGATGATCTGGTTGGCGACCTTGCAGGTCTGCCCGTCACCATTTCCGCCGACCAACGTGATGTTGCCGCCCATCAGGTCGAGCAACGGCTTGAGCGTGGCGAATGTCTTTTCGGAGCCGCCGCACATGATGGAGAGGGTCGCGTTCTTGGCTCCAACCTCGCCGCCGGAGACCGGTCCGTCGAGATACTCACAGCCCAACTCGTTGATCCTGGAAGCGAATTCCTTGGTTGCGATGGGCGAGATCGAGCTGTGATCGACCACGATCTTGCCGGCGGAGAGCCCTTCGGCCACGCCGTTCTCGCCAAAGAGCACGGCCTCCACATGCGGCGTATCCGGCACCATGATGAAGATGGTATCGGCGGCCTCGGCCACCTCCTTGGCGGTGGCGCAGGCGGTTCCGCCGGCCTCGATCAGATCGGAGGGCACTTCCGGGATCGAGTTGAGGAAAAGCTCGTGGCCCGCCGCGATGAGGTGGCCGGCCATGGGTTTGCCCATGATGCCGAGGCCGATAAATCCGAGTTTGCTCATGTGAATGCTCCTTGAAGTGTCAATAACCGCCGCTGCCGCTCTTGGGCATGCCGGCGCGCATCGTGCCGAGAACCTGCTGCGAGCCCGCGGCCATCAGCCGGGCGTCGGAGGAAATGGTGACGAAACGGAAGCCCATCTCGATCCGCTTCAAGGCGAATTCGGGCGTGCCGTTATGGATGCCGGGGATCTTGCCGGCCTCCGTGGCCTTGCGGACGATCATCTCGATGGCCTCGGCGACCGGCTTGTCCACATCATCGAAGGTGGGCGTGCAGCCAAGCGCGAGCGAGAGGTCGGAGGGGCCGATATAGACCGCGTCGAGCCCGTCGACCTTGAGGATCTCGTCGAGATTGTCGAGCCCGGCCCGGGTTTCGATCATGGCGAAGGTGGCGATTGTGTCATTGGCGTGCTGCGGGTAATCCGGCCCGCCATAGAGCAGGCCCCGGATCGGGCCGAAGCTGCGCGTGCCCATGGGCGGATAATGCGTGTAGCTGACCAGCATCTCCGCATCCTCGGCGGAATTGATCATCGGGCAGATCACCGCATAGGCGCCGGCATCGATGATCTTCATCAGGTGGGCCGGATCGAGCCAGGGCACGCGCGCCATGGGCACGGTGTTGGTGGTCGAGATCGCCTGGAACATCGAGACGGCTGCCTGGTAGTCCACGACGCCGTGCTGAAGGTCCACGGTCAGGGAATCCCAGCCCTGATGCGCCATGGTCTCGGCCGAAAACCCGCTGGGAACAGCCAGCCAGCCGTTCACGGCAGCCTCGCCGCGAGCCCAGATCTCGCGAAGTCTGTTGGGGCGCATTTTCAGTCCTCCTTATCGCACCAGGCAGGGGCGCTTGTTGTCGAATGTCCAGTTGGGGATCAGGAATTGCATCGCTTCCGCATCGTCGCGCGCGCCCAGTCCCTTTTTCTTGTAAAGCTCATGTGCCGCCTCGATCCGGTCGAGGTCGGGCTCGATGCCGAGGCCCGGACGCTCCGGCACCCGCACCATGGAATCCTCAATCTTCGGTGGCTCCTTGGTGAGCTGCTGGCCGTCCTGCCAGATCCAGTGCGTGTCCAGCGAGGCGATCTCGCCAGGGGCGGCGGCGCCGGCATGGGTGAACATGGCCAGCGAGATGTCGAAATGGTTGTTGGAATGCGAGCCCCAGGTGAGCCCCCAGTCGCGGCACATCTGTGCGACGCGGACGGTGCCGGCCATGGTCCAGAAATGCGGGTCGGCCAGCGGGATGTCGACCGATTGCAGCAGGATCGAATGGCCCATCTGCCGCCAGTCCGTCGCCACCATGTTGGTCGCAGTGCGCAGCCCGGTGGCGCGGCGAAACTCGGCCATGATCTCGCGGCCTGAATAACCGTCTTCGGCGCCGCAGGGGTCCTCGGCATAAGCGAGAATGTCGTCACGCCCCTTGCAGAGCCGGATTGCCTCGTCGAGCGACCAGGCGCCGTTCGGGTCGATATTGACGGCCGCATGCGGGAAGCGGCTCTTGATCGCCTCGATGGCCAGCATTTCTTCCTCGCCGGCCAGCACGCCGCCCTTGAGCTTGAACTCGGTGAAGCCGTAGCGCGCCTCCGCCGCCTCGGCCAGCCGCAGTACGGCCTCCGGCGTCAGCGCTTCCTCGCTGCGCAGCTGGTCCCAGTCGCAGGTGGCACCACTCTCGTCGCGGTAGTCCAGCGTCGTCTTGTTGCGGTCTCCGACATAGAAGAGATAGCCCAGCATGCGGACGGCATCGCGTTGCTGGCCTTCGCCGAGAAGTGCTGCGACCGGCAGGTTCAGGAACTGGCCCAGCAGGTCCAGCATCGCCGCTTCGACGGCGGTGACGGCATGGATCGTGGTGCGCAGATCGAAGGTCTGCAACCCGCGCCCGCCGGAATCGCGCTCGGCAAATTCCCGGCGCATCGCGTTGAGCGCGGCGTTGAAGTCGCCAATACCCCGGCCGACGACGAGGGGGATGGCATCTTCCAGCGTCTGGCGGATCTTCTCGCCGCCGGGAACCTCGCCAAGGCCGGTATTGCCTGCGGAATCGGTCAGAAGGACGATATTGCGCGTGAAGTAGGGGCCGTGCGCGCCGCTGAGATTGAGCAACATGCTGTCGCGACCGGCAACAGGGACCACCCTCATCGAGGTCACCCGTGGCGTGTCTCCATTGGCTGTATCGATTCCGGGCATGTCGTCGCTCTCCTCCGCCGGCGCGCCTGTGATAAGCGCCCTCCACATGGCACAACTTGTTTCTAAGTCATCATACAAATTTATGCAACAGAAAGAATTGGGGCAGCTCGGGGTAATGCCGAACCTTGGTTGTGTTGTTGTCGTTCTGGGGTTGAGGCTCAGGCCTTGCGTCGAAGAAGGGACCTGTAACGAGCCTGGCTGCTGCGCAAATGGTCCCGCATGGCCGCGCGTGCGCCTTCCTCATCGCCTTCGAGGATCGCGTTCACGATGGCTTCGTGCTGGGTGCAGAGCATGGTCACGTACTCGGCCCGTTCGGCCTCGGTGTGGTCGGTTTCCAGTGTGCGCCGGGGGATCGATTCGGGGCCGATCAGGGACAGGAACTCGGGGAAACGGGCGTTGTTCGCGGCCTCGGCAATGGCCATGTGGAGCGCGAAGTCGGCATTGGTTGTTTTCTCTCCGGCCTCTGCCGCGGCGCAGAAGTCATGAAAGGCGTCAATGATTTTGCCTTCTTGCGCGGGGGAGCGCCGTATGGCGGCTAGGGCGGCCGACTCGCATTCGACGGCTGTGCGGATCTCGAGGATTTCCAGCATGGAGGAGACCCGGCTGGGGTCCACTTCCTGGAAGGGCAGGAGGTTGGCGCGCTCCAATGCCAGTATATATACGCCAGATCCCTGTCGCGATTCGACCAGCCCGTCGGCGCGCAAGGAGGCGATTGCTTCGCGAATCACCGTGCGGCTGACGGAGAACTCCTCGGTCAGCCGGGCTTCGCTTGGCAGCTTGTCGCCGGGTGTGTATTTGCCCGCATTGATCTGGTCGAGCAGCCTTGCGCGCACGCTGGCCGCGAGTGTCCGGCGTCGATTGCCGGCGGGCCTTTCGGGCTGTTCCGTATCGGAGTCTGCCATGAATACGAGTGCCTTTCCGGGTTTTGTCATGCGGCTGACCATTCTCTTACCTGTTCGACGATTTTGCGTCGAGGTCTCCCTTTTGTCGTGGTGGCCGCGAACCGATCGCATTTCCGAGGGGTGATTTGTTCGGGTGCGGGTGCTCTTGCGCGGTGATTTCCTGTTTGGGTGGCGTTGCTTTGATAAGTTGTATGATAAATATTGACCGAGGTTACGGCAAGCGGTAAGAGTTATCGCACAAGTTGTGCCGCGCGGGCAGGGAGGGCGATCGGAGTTCTCTTGTCCAGCCGGGGCGGCCTGATGGAGTGACACCGCCGGGAGGGTGGTGTCGAGCAAGGGAGATCGGAATGCTCAAGAAACTGACAAAGACGCTTTGCGTGGCGACCGCCTGTGCCGTGGTTGCGATGCCGGCACTCGCAGCCGACGGCCCGCTGCGCGGAAACCTGCGTGTCGTGATCGGGTCAAGTTCGACCGGCGGTGATACCTATCAGAACTCGAGCATCATCGCCGAGGCGCTGGCCGAGAATATCGGTATCAACATCAAGGTCGACGCGACAGGCGTGACCGAAGCCTACAAGGCGCTCGGCCGGGACAAGCGCGGCAATACGGTCATGATCTTCCACGACCAGGCCTATCTGGGCAATCTCTACGGTGTGAAGGGCTATGCCGATCCGTTCGAGAGCTACATCATCGGGCCGACCGTCGCGATCAACCCGGGCAATGCCTATCTCGTGCCGAAAAGCTCGCCCTACCAGACGGTCGAAGACATCATCCAGGCCTGCGCGAACGACGCGCAGATCCGTGTCGCCATTCAGCCCGGCGGCGTTTCCGAGATCGGCTACACAGCGCTGAAGAACGCGATCAAGGTTCGCTATCCCGGCAAGGAGGGCAACCTCGTCGCCGTGAATACCGGTTCGCAATCCGACAAGAACCAGCTTCTCTTCGACGGCCAGGCCGACCTGATCAACGGCTCCGTCCAGGCCAACGAGCAATATACCCGTCTGCCCGAGGACGACCAGAAAGCCATGCGCTTCGTCTGGCTGACCGCGCGCAAGGAGACCATCGAGCAGGCCCACGAAGAGGGCATGGGCGCGACCACGCGTGACGACCTTCTGCAATTCGTCAGCCCGAATGCCTCGGTCACCTTCGATGGCGAGAAGGATTTCACCTTCGATAAGGAATTCTTCTTCCTCTACAACAAGGACATGGATCCGGCGATCATCGAACAGATCGACGCTTCTCTGACCGAGATCTTCGAGGCCGGTGAGATCCAGGAAACCCAGAAGAAATCCTTCTTCATCCCCAACTTCAAGCCTTCCGCAGAGGCGCAGGCCTACCTGAAGGACAAGCGGGACCAGTATGAAGTGATCATCGAGGCCCTGCAGTAAGAGTGCAGATCTTGCGGCCCCGCCCGTGCGGGTGGGGCCGCGCAAAACTTCGGCAGGCGCCACGCCTTGGCCGGGTCACCTCGACCGGGCTAACATAAGGCGCCACCGAATCCCGCGCAGGATCCATGGGAGGAAGCCCGCATGGAACAGGAAACCGGCCCGTTCAGCGTCTCGATCGATTTCGATCAGTCGCATCTTTTCTTTCCGAACATCATCCACTGGGTTCTGGTCATACTCGCCCTCTCGATCGTCCTCGTGCATGGGCGCGAGATCGTCCGTCACGTGCAGGGCTGGAAAGAGAGCTACAGCGAGAACGGGCTGGACTATGACCGGCTGAGGTTGTTCGGCACGCTCGGGCTCGTGGTTTCCTATTTCCTTCTGATGAACTGGGTCGGGCAGCTCTTTCCCAATACCGGAATGGGGTTTCTTCTAGTCTCCATGCCCTTCATGGCGCTTCTGTCGTTGCTCTACGTTCATGACCTCGACCGCAAGAAGATCCTGCTTATCCTCGCGAACTCGGTGATCGCGCCACTTGTGGCCTGGTACGTGCTTGCGCAGCTTTTCTACATCACCCTTCCTTAAACGTTGGTCGACGGGGCTGCTCCATGGAAATCCTCTCTCACCTCACCCCGATGTTCTTCGCGCTGACCGCGTTCGGCGTCATGGTGGGGATCGTCTTCGGTGCAATTCCGGGCATGACGGCCACGATGGCGCTCGCCGTCTGTCTTCCAATGACCTACGGCCTCGATCTCACGAACGGGCTGGCCTTGTTGCTGGGCCTTTACGTGGGTGGTATTTCCGGCGGCCTCGTGCCGGCGATCCTGCTGAACATCCCCGGCACACCATCCTCGATCACCACCACCTTCGACGGCTATCCGATGACCCAGAAAGGGCAGGGAGAGCGCGCGCTGAAGGTCGGGATCACCTCGTCGCTCTTCGGGGGCCTTTTCAGCGCTGTGATCCTGTTTCTGTTCGCGCCGACGCTGGCCGATGTCGCCATCAAGTTCTCGTATATCGAGAAGTTCCTGATCATCCTGTTCGCGCTGACCGTCATCGCCTCGCTTTCGCAACGGCTCCTTGTGGGGCTGTTCAGCGGTGCGCTCGGGATATGGTTCAGCCTTATCGGCACCTACGACATTTCCGACGGCGGCAATGGCGAATACCGGCTGCTCCCGGATTTCCTTGTGAACTATCTTGATGGCGGCTTCTCTCTTCTGCCGGTGCTGATCGGCATGTTCGGTCTCGGTACCATCCTGTTGGAGGCCGAAAATGGCGTCCGGGAAGAATCCGTCGACAGCGTGAAGTTCCAGAAGGGCGCGAAATTCTCCTTCTCGATCTTCAAGGGGCAGTTCGTGAACCTGACCCGCTCGGGCGCGATCGGCACTTTTGTCGGCATGTTGCCGGGGGTGGGGGGCAGCGCGGCCTCCGTTCTCTCCTACACGCAGGCCAAGAACTTCTCCCGCAAACCCGACAAACTTGGAACGGGAGAACCCGAGGGCGTCATCGCTTCGGAATCGGCCAATAACGGGCTTACGGGCGGGGCGCTCATTCCTCTGCTCTCGCTCGGCATCCCGGGCGACTCGACCACGGCCGTCCTGATCGGTGCCTTCACGCTGCAGGGCATCCAGCTCGGCCCGCTCTTCATCGGCGAGAACACTGTCACATGGGACGTGATGATGGTCTCGTTGGTCTTTGCGAACCTGGTCATGTTCCTGGTGATGTTCTTCGCCATCCGGCATATCGCCAAGGTGGTGATGGTACCGAAATTCCTGCTCTATCCTGGCATCCTGATGATGTGCGTGGTCGGTGCCTATGCGATCAATTACGGCGTCATGTTCGACGTCTGGACCCTGCTGATCTTCGGTGTCTTTGCCTGGCTCGGACAGAAGGTCGGGCTGGAGATCGCGCCCTTCATCATCGGTTTCATCCTGGGCGGGCAGGCCGAAATCTATTTCGTCAAGAGCCTCGAAAGCTTCGGCACGCTGACGATCTTCTTCACCAAGAGCCCGATTGCGCTGTTCCTCTGGGGCCTGATCGCGGTCTCGGTCGCCTATTCGGTCCATCACACGATCCAGGCCGTGAAACGCAAGAACGGGGGGAACGGAGCATGACGGAAGCATCGATCCCCGCGTTGAAGATCCACGGCGCGGACAATGTCTCGGTGGTGCTAACCGAAGGCGGGCTTCAACCGGGCGTACGTCTCGACGATGGAACGGAGCTGCGAGAGGCGGTTCCCTTCGGCCACAAGGTCGCGCTGGACGACATTCCGCGCGGCGGGGCGATCACGCGCTACGGCGTGACCATCGGCATCGCATCGGAGGATCTGCCGCGCGGCGCCTGGGTCAACGAGCACCGCATGCGCCTGCCGGAGCCGCCGGCGCTGGACGACCTTCCGCCGCCCGCGCCGCATCCGGCGCCGCCGGCGCCGCTGGAGGGCTACACGTTCGAGGGCTATCGCAATGCCGATGGCAGCGTCGGCACGCGCAATATCCTCGCCATTTCGACCAGCGTGCAATGCGTTGCCGGGGTCGTCGATCACGTCGTCTCACGGGTGGAGGCGGAGCTTCTGCCCCGCTACCCGAATGTCGACGGCGTTGTGGCGCTCAACCATGCCTATGGCTGTGGCGTGGCGATCAATGCGCCCGATGCGGTCATTCCAATCCGCACCGTGCAGAACTTGGCGAAGAACCCGAATTTCGGCGGCGAGGTCATGATCGTCGGGCTTGGCTGCGAGAAGCTGCGCCCGGAATGGCTGCTGCCCGAGGGCGATCCATCAGCCACGATGCTCACGCTTCAGGACCCCGCGCATATCGGCTTCGCGGAGATGGTCGATGCGATCCTGAAACAGGCCGAGCGGCATCTGGAACGGCTGAACCGGCGGACGCGGGAGACATGCCCGGCCTCCGACCTCGTGGTGGGCGTGCAATGCGGCGGCAGCGATGCCTTTTCCGGCGTCACCGCCAACCCGGTGATCGGCTGCGCGGCGGACCTGATCGTGCGCGCGGGCGGCTCGGTGATGTTCTCGGAAGTGACCGAGGTCCGCGATGCCGTGCACCTGCTGGCGCCGCGCTGTGCCGACGCGGAAACCTCAGCCGCGCTCGCGCGCGAAATGGCCTGGTACGACGCCTATCTCGCCCGTGGCGGGGCCGACCGCAGCGCCAACACCACGCCGGGAAACAAGGCCGGCGGGCTTTCGGGCATCGTCGAGAAGTCGCTTGGGTCGGTCGCGAAATCCGGCAGCTCTCCGCTGGTCGATGTCACCGGGCCCGGCGAACGGATACGCCGCAAGGGGCTGACATTCGCCGCGACCCCGGCGGGGGATTTTGTCTGCGGCACGCTGCAACTCGCGGCCGGCATGAACGTGCATATCTTCTCCACCGGACGCGGAACGCCCTACAATCTTCCGGCAGCGCCGACGCTCAAGGTTGTGACGAACTCCGCGCTGGCCAGGCGCTGGTTCGATCTGGTGGACCTCGATACCGGGCGCGTCGCGACCGGGGAGGCGACGATCGAGGCGCTCGGGATGGAGCTTTTCCAGCTCATTCTCGACACCGCCAGCGGCAAGCGGGTCACCGCCGCCGACCGGCTCGGCATCGTCAACGATCTGGTGCTGTTCAACCCCGCGCCCGTTACCTGACGCGGGGCGTCGTTCTCAATTCGGCTTTCCGGTCGGGCGCCGACGCGGCGTCCCGCATCCACCTGGACGCAGGAGACCTTGCATGACACTCGACCTTTCTTCCCGGCGCATTCAGGCCCGTCCCCCTTTTGCGGGAACGGATCGGGGGGCTGCAAGTCAGGACGCTCTGACGGGGCTGCGCGTCTCGCATGTTGTCGCGCCGCTGAAAGCCGCCCTTTCCGACGCCAAGGTGCTTACCGGCCGGCAGACGCCGCTGGTCCAGTTCGATCTGCTGGTTGTGGAGGCGCAGAGCGAAACCGGTGCAACCGGCATGGGGTATTCCTACACGCTGCGCGCGGGAGGGCCGGGGATGTTTTCGCTTGCCTGCGAGATCGCGCCGCGGATCCTCGGGGAGGATCCGAACGATATCGGCCGGCTTTGGGAAAAGCTGCGCTGGCAGGTCAATTCGCTCGGCCGCGGGGGCATGGCCTTCCAGACCATCGCCGCCTTTGACACGGCCTTGTGGGACATGAAGGCAGCCGCGCCGGGCTGCCGCTGGCCAAGCTGCTCGGGGCGCATCGCGACCACGTTCGGATCTACAATTCCGAGGGGCAGTATCTTCAGGCGTCGATCGACGAGATCAAGGCGGCGGCAGATCGTTCCCTTGCGCTCGGAATGGGGGGGATCAAGCTGAAGGTGGGCCAGCCCGACGGTCAGGAGGATCTGAGGCGCATCGATGCGCTCCGCACGCACCTTCCCGACGATGTCGCGATGATGGTCGATGCGAACCAACAATGGGACAGGACCTACGCGCTGCAATTCGGCCGCATCGTGGATGAGCTGGGCCTCGCCTTCATCGAGGAACCGCTCGACGCGCTCGATTTCGAGGGCCATGCGATGCTGGCGCGAGAGCTTGCCACGCCGATCGCGACCGGCGAGATGCTGACCTCGCTCGCCGAAGCCGTGCAATTGATGCGGGCGGGTGGCTGCGATATCGCCCAGTTCGATGCGCCCCGGATCGGCGGGATCAGCCCGTTTCTCAAGGCGATGACCGTTGCCGAGGAGTTGCGTATCGATATCGCGCCGCACTGGATGATGGAGCTGCAGGTCCATCTTGCCGCCGCCTATCCGCAAGAGCCCTGGGTTGAGCATTTCTTCAGTCTTGAACCGGTTTTCAACGAACGCCTGGAAATTGCAAACGGGCGTGTCGCGGTTCCATCCCGTCCCGGGCTCGGGCTGTCGCTAAGCGATGCCGCGCGCGATTGGACGGTGTCCCGCAGTGCGTTCGGAGAGATCTCCCGCCTCTGACTTGCGCCCGGACCACCATCTGCAAGCGGCTTGACGGTTTTGCCGTAACGGCATTCGACATGCGCGTATTCTGCATGACGCGTGGTCCGTCTATCCCGAATAAGTACCTGAGACATGGAAGCAGTCTTGGCCTTCGCGCCCTCCCGAGGTCGGGATTCTCGGGGGTGTGCCTTGAGGGGGTGACGGAATCGTCCATGTTTTCGAGTGAAAGGCATATTCCGAATCGAGCGGCTTGCAGGCATGGTGTTTGCAGGAGGACAAAGCTCTTCGAGTTTTGGAGCCCGACTTCGGCGGGGCCAGTTCGAGAGAGTTCACGTTAAGGGATGTGTTGGGCAGCACGCGGCGCCGGAAACCGGTCGCAGCACAAGAGAGGTTTTCCCGATCGGGGAGGCATCGATCATCCATGTCGCCCAATCGTTCCGTGAACTCACATTGGCCCGGAAGGTCTCAACTTCTAAGCGCACAGGGTTTGCGCAGATCTGGGAGGATCACATGCGTGGTTTGAAGAACTGGACGGCAGCACTGGCCGTCGGTGCCATGACGGCTGTTTTCGGCACGTCGGAGGCATTTGCCGCCGACAAGGGCTATGTAGGTATCTCGATGCCGACGAAGAGCTCTTCGCGCTGGATCGCCGACGGCGAGAACATGGTCAAGCAGTTCAACGAGGCCGGTTACGAAACCGACCTGCAATATGCCGAGGACGATATTGCCAACCAGCTCCAGCAGATCGAGACGATGATGCTGAAGGGCGTCAACGTGCTGGTCATCGGCGCCATCGACGGCACCACCCTGTCGGCTGCGCTGGAGAACGCCGCCGCGTCCGGTATCAAGGTCGTCGCCTATGACCGCCTCATCCGCGATTCCGGCAATGTCGACTACTACGCCACTTTCGACAACTTCCAGGTTGGCGTGCAGCAGGCCTCCTCGCTGGTCGCCGGTCTCGAAGAGCGCTTCCCGGACGCATCGCCCTGGAACATCGAAGTCTTCGGCGGCAGCCCGGACGACAACAACGCCTACTTCTTCTATAACGGCGCGATGTCGATCATCCAGCCGCTGATCGACGAAGGCAAGATCAGCATCGTCTCCGGCCAGATGGGCATGGACACCGTGGGTACGCTCCGCTGGGATGGCGCCGTCGCGCAGGCCCGTATGGATAACCTGCTGTCGGCCAACTACACCGAAACGCAGCTGCACGGCGTGCTTTCGCCCTATGATGGCCTGTCCATCGGCATCCTCTCCTCGGTGAAGGGTGTTGGCTACGGCTCCGGCGATCTGCCGATGCCGATCGTCACCGGCCAGGACGCCGAAGTGCAGTCGGTCAAGTCGATCCTCGCCGGCGAGCAATATTCCACCATCTACAAGGATACCCGCGAGCTTGCCCGCGTGACCGTCGGCATGGTGGATGCGCTGCTGCAGGGCGGCGAGCCGGAAATCAACGACACCGAAACCTATGACAACGGTGTCAAGGTCGTGCCCTCCTACCTGCTGGCCCCGCTCCCCGTGGACGCGTCCAACTGGGAAGAGCTGCTGATCGGCTCGGGCTACTACACGATGGATCAGATCAAGTAAGATTTCCTCCCCCGGGGGCGGCGCGTCAGGCGCCGCTCCCTCCGGACAAGAAACAACGAAAATCTCCGGACCTGGAGTCGCATAATGAACGCCATCCTGGAAATGCGCGGCATCACCAAGACGTTCCCTGGCGTGAAGGCGCTGGACAACGTCAACCTCTCGGTCGAGGAAGGTGAGATCCACGCGCTTGTCGGTGAAAACGGTGCCGGCAAATCCACCCTCATGAAGGTTCTGAGTGGGGTTTATCCGCACAACGAGTTCGAAGGGGACATCCTCTATCGCGGTGAGACGCAGAAATTCTCCCGCATCGCCGACAGCGAGGAAAAGGGGATCATCATCATTCACCAGGAGCTGGCGCTGGTGCCGCTTCTGTCCATCGCCGAGAATATCTTTCTTGGCAACGAGACCGCCAAGGGCGGCATCATCGATTGGAACGAGGCGCACCGCCGAGCCAAGGAGGTGCTGGGCAAAGTCGGGCTGAGCGAGCCGACCACGACCAAGATCACCAATCTCGGCACCGGCAAGCAGCAGCTTGTGGAGATCGCCAAGGCGCTTTCCAAGCGGGTTGAATTGCTGATCCTCGACGAACCGACCTCTTCGCTCAACGAACACGACAGTGCCGCGCTGCTCGAGCTGATGCTCGAATTCAAGCGCCAGGGCATCACCTCGATCATCATCTCGCACAAGCTCAACGAGGTCGCCTATGTCGCCGACACGATCACCGTGTTGCGCGATGGCCAGACGGTGAGCAGCTTCCCCTGCGAGCACGGCCCCGAGATCGAGAACCGGATCATCAAGGAGATGGTGGGCCGGGAACTGACGAACCGCTTCCCGCCGCGTGACGTTGCCAAGGGCGACGTGATCATGGAGGTGAAGGATTGGAACGTCTATCACCACCTGCATTCCGACCGCCACCTGATCCGTGACGTGAACATCAACGTGCGTGCCGGCGAGATCGTCGGCATCGCGGGCCTGATGGGCGCGGGGCGTACCGAGCTGGCGATGAGCGTGTTCGGACGCTCCTATGGCCAGAAAATCTCCGGCGAGGTTCGCCTGAAAGGCGCACCCGTGGATGTCAGCGACATCAACAAGGCGGTGGAACTCGGCATTGCCTACGTGACCGAGGACCGCAAGGAATACGGCCTCGTGCTGGAGAACTCGATCAAGAACAACCTGACGCTGGCCAACCTGGAAGGCGTCTCCCGGAAGGGCATTCTTGACGATCAGGCCGAACGGCGGGTCGGGCGCGAATATATCGACAAGATGAACATTCGCTGCTCGTCGATGCTGCAGGACGTGGTGAACCTCTCCGGTGGCAACCAGCAGAAGGTCGTGCTCGGCAAATGGCTCTATTCCAACCCGGAAGTGCTGATCCTCGACGAGCCGACCCGCGGGATCGACGTGAATGCCAAGTTCGAGATCTACACGATCATCAACGAACTGGCGGCACAGGGCAGGGGGATCGTTTTCATATCTTCCGAGATGCCCGAGCTGCTCGGCATGTGCGACCGGATTTACGTGATGAACGAAGGCCGGATCGTGGGCGAACTGCCCGCCTCCAAAGCCTCCCAGGAAAAGATCATGACCATGATCGTCAAGAGCGATGGGTGACAAGATGCAACAAGTGGTCAACGCCCCGGCTTCTTCAAAAGAAGCAGAAAACAAGATTACGATCGGCAGCTATATCAAGGCAAACATGCGCGAATACGGGCTGTTGCTGGCGCTGATCGTCGTCATGGTCTCCTTCCAGATCATGACCGACGGCATCCTGATGAAGCCGCTCAACATCACCAACCTCGTGCTGCAGAACAGCTATATCGTCATCATGGCCATCGGCATGCTGTTGGTCATCGTGGCCGGCCATATCGACCTGTCGGTGGGCTCGGTCGTGGGCTTCATCGGTGCGCTGGCGGCGGTGCTGATGGTCTCCTGGGAGTTGCCGGTCTTCCTTGCCGTCATCATCTGCCTGCTCGCCGGTGTCGCCATCGGCGCGGTGCAGGGCTACTGGGTGGCCTATCACAGGATCCCCGCCTTCATCGTGACGCTCGCCGGCATGCTCGTCTTCCGCGGCCTGACGCTGGCGCTGCTACAGGGCCAGTCCATCGGACCGTTCCCGAAGAGCTTCCAGCGGCTGTCTTCCGGTTTCATCCCCGACCTGACCTTCATGGAAGGCATGCACGGGCTGACGCTGCTGCTCGGCGCCGTCATCTCGCTCTACCTTGTCTATGCCAATTTCCGCTCCCGGATGGCACAGCAGAAGATCGCCGCGGCCGAGGAACCGCTCTCCGTCTTCATCTTGCAGAACGGCCTTATCCTGTTCGCGATTAACTACTTCACCTTGCTGATGGCCGGGTATCGCGGCCTGCCCAACGTGCTGATCGTGATGGCGGTGCTGATCGCGGCCTACAGCTTCTTCACCTCGCGCACCACGATGGGCCGGCGCATCTATGCGATTGGCGGCAACGAGAAGGCCGCGCGCCTCTCGGGCGTCAATACGCAGAAGCTCACCTTCCTCGCCTTCGCGAATATGGGCTTTCTGGCCGCGCTTGCCGGTCTGGTCTTTGCCGCGCGGCTCAACTCCGCCTCGCCCAAGGCCGGTGTCGCCTTCGAGCTTGACGTGATCGCGGCGGTCTTCATCGGCGGTGCGTCGATGTCGGGCGGTGTCGGCACGGTTGTCGGTGCGGTGATCGGTGCCTTCCTGATGGGGGTGATGAACAACGGCATGTCGATCATGTCCGTGGGCATCGACTACCAGCAGGTTATCAAGGGCCTCGTGCTGCTCGCTGCCGTCATCTTCGACGTCTACAACAAGAAGAAGGCCGGCTGAACGAAACCTCCGCTGCTGGCGTCCTCCCCCGTCCAGCAGCACCCCTCGGAGCCGGCGGCGGATCACCACTCACTTACCGGCCGCCGGCTCCACCCTGATCCCCAATCCGCCGTGGCAAGCGCGCCACTGTCCAAGGAGTTGCCGCCATGTTGAAAGCGCTGCGCGAGGCCGTTCTGGAGGCCAATCTTGAACTCAACCGCCGGGGCGTCGTGATCTACACTTGGGGCAATGTCTCTGGAATCGACCGCGAGGCCGGGCTGGTGGTCATCAAACCCTCCGGGGTCTCCTATGACGCGATGTGCGCCGATGACATGGTGGTCGTGAATCTCGAAAACGAGACCGTCTGGGGCGAGAAGAATCCCTCCTCCGACACGCGGACCCACACCGCGCTCTACCGCGCGTTTCCCAGGATCGGCGGCGTCGTTCACACCCATTCCCCCCATGCCGTCGGCTGGGCGCAGGCGCGGATGGAGATCCCCTGCCTTGGCACCACGCAGGCCGACTACTGCTCCGGCCCGATCCCTTGCACCGAGCCGCTTACGCCCGAGCAGGTGCAGCGCGATTACGAAGGCGAGACCGGCGTGAACATCGTTCGCGCCTTCGAGGGGCGCGACCCGATGACCCAGCCGATGGTGCTGCTGGCCGGTCACGGCCCTTTCGCCTGGGGCAAGACGCCGGACGACGCGGTGCACAACGCCGTTGTGCTGGAGAAATGCGCCGAGATGGCGACGATCACGCGGATGGCCTGCGGAGGCCTGCCGCCGCTCGAAGATTACGTGCTCGACTACCACTACCAGCGCAAGCACGGCGCGAACGCCTGGTACGGGCAGAAGTGAACCGGATGCGGCCCGGACGGCCGGAATTAGGAAAGGCAAGAACATGATCGGACTGAACCCGCTGAAAATCTGGTTCATCTGCGGCTCGCAGCACCTGTACGGGACCGAGGCACTGTCCAAGGTCGAGGCCAATGCGCGCGAGGTCGTCGCCGGGCTCGACGGCTCCGGCAAGCTGGCCCTGCCAGTGGAATATGCCGGCCTCGCCACGCGGTCGAGCGAAGTGGCCGAGTTGTGCCGGCGCGCGTCCGCCGACCCCGAATGCGGCGGCGTGATCCTGTGGATGCACACCTTCTCGCCCGCCAAGATGTGGATCCGGGGCCTCGGCCAGCTCACCAAGCCGGTTCTGCACCTGCACACCCAGTTCTATTCGGAGCTGCCCTGGGACAGCATCGACATGGATTACATGAACCTGCACCAGGCCGCGCATGGCGACCGGGAAGCGGGCTTCATCCATTCGCGCCTGCGGTTGGGGCGCAAGGTTGTCGTCGGCCATTGGTCCGATGGCGAGGTGCTGGAGCGCATCGACACCTGGATTCGCGCTGCGCGCGCCTGGGACGACTGGCAGGGCGCCCGTTTCTGCCGCTTCGGCGACAACATGCGCGATGTGGCCGTGACCGACGGTGACAAGGTCGGTGCCGAGATGGCCTTCGGGTTTGCCGTGGACGGCTATGGCATCATGGATCTCGCGGACCGGATGGCCACGATTCCGCAGGCCGATATCGAGGCGCTCGCCGCCGAATATGTGAAGCTCTACGATGTCGATCCGGTGCTCGCGCCCGGCGGTGCCCGCCACGAAGCGCTGCTCTACAACGCGCATCAGGAACTCGGCATGGGTGCCTTCCTCGCCGAGGGCGGTTTCAAGGGCTTTACCCATACGTTCGAGGACCTGCACGGGCTGACCCAACTGCCCGGAATCGCCACCCAACGGCTGATGGAGCAGGGCTACGGTTTTGCCGGCGAGGGCGACTGGAAGACCCCGGCAATGGTGCGGGCGATGAAGGTCATGGGGCACGGGCTCACGGGTGCTACCTCCTTCATGGAGGATTACACCTATGACATGGTGCCGGGCGCCGAGCGCGTCCTCGGTTCGCACATGCTCGAGGTCTGCCCCTCCATCGCCGAAGGGCCGCAGAAGGTCGAGATCCACCCGCTTGGCATCGGCGGCAAGGACGACCCGGTCCGGCTCGTCTTCAACGCCCGCAAGGGGCCGGCGGTGAATGCCTGCCTGATCGACATCGGCAACCGCTTCCGCCTGGTGGCCAATGCCGTCACCGCGGTCGATCACCCCGATCTGCCGAAACTGCCCGTGGCCCGGGTCGTCTGGGAGTGCAAGCCGGACTTCAAGACTGCCTGCGCGGGCTGGATCCATGCTGGCGGCGCCCATCATACCGGCTTCAGCTATGACGTGACGCCGGAGATGCTGGACGATTTTGCCACCATCGCCGGGATCGAACTGGCTATGATCGACGAGGGGACGGAACTCGGCCGCTTCCGCCAGGATCTCCGGATGAACGAGGTCTACTGGCATATCGCAGGCGGCTTCCGCGCGTAAACGGGCAGGGCAAGTTTTGGTGAACAGAAGCGGCGGCAGATCGATCAGATCTGCCGCCGTTCTTTTGGGCTATAGACGAAGCCGCCGCGCGGGTTGCGCGCATTGCCCGGATCACCCGCCCGGCGCGCCCGCGATATTGACGTATAGCGCATAGATCGACTGCGAGGCGGCCATGAAGAGGCGGCTGTTGGCCCGTCCGCCAAAGCAGAGATTGGCGCAGCGCTCTGGCAGCGCAATGCGCCCAATCGGCCTGCCATCGGGGGCAAAGATCATGACGCCATCCAGCGCGGGATCGCCCATGCCCCAGCCGCACCACAGATTGCCGTCGACATCGCACCGCATCCCGTCGGGCGTGCCGGGGCCGGCGTCGATCAGCACGCGTTTTTCCGATAATGTGCGTCCGTCCGTGTCGAGGTCGTAGGCCAGGATCTTGCGGCTCGGAACCCCTCGTGACTCGACGATATAGAGGATACTCTCATCCGGCGAGAAGCAGAGGCCATTCGGGCCGAGTATGTCATCCGCAACAATGATTGCCTCTCCCGTCTCGGGATCGAGGCAATAGACATTCTGCCCGATCTCGGGCTCGGATCTGTAGCCCTCGTAATTGCCGAGGATCCCGAAAACGGGATCTGAAAACCACACGGAGCCGTCGGACTTCACCACGATATCATTCGGCGAATTCAGACGCTTGCCCTCGAAACTGTCCATCAGCGTGGTGATCGTCCCGTCATATTCCGTGCGCGTGATCCGGCGTCCGCCATGTTCACAGGAAACAAGGCGCCCCTGCCTGTCACGCGTATGGCCATTGGCGAAATTGGACGGGGATCTGTATTCACTGACATGACCCGTTTCCTCGGTCCAGCGCATGATGCGGTTGTTTGGAATATCGCTCCACAGCAGGTGACGTGCATCGCCGAACCAGACGGGCCCTTCGCACCAGCGCATTCCGGTCGCCAGGCGTTCGACGGCCGCCAATGGAAGACGGTACTTGTCAAAAGCCGGGTCAAGCGATTCCACCGCCGGATCCGGATAGCGGGTCGTCGGTTTCCAGCCGTCGGGAAATGGGTCTTTGCTGTTCATCGAGCTTTCTCTTCCTGTTGGAGCTATAGCGTTTCGCCCGCGTTGCCTTCCTTTTGCGCCACCGGCAGGATTTCCGTGTGGCGCTCTCGGAAATGGCGGGGACTCATCCCAGTATGGCGACGGAATACGCGGGAGAAATAGAGCGGATCGTCATAGCCGACCATCTGGCTGAGCGACTTGATCGGCACGCCGCTGATGCGCAGCAACTGCATCGCGTATTGCACCCTTTGCGCGTCGCGCCATTGCACAACGCCCGTGCCCATGTATTTGCGAAACAGGCTGGAGAGCCGCGAGGGTGACAGGCACACATGGTCGGCCACCTCGCGCACGCCGATTGGCCGGGCGAGGTCCCTGGAGATCATCGCGCAGGCCGCCAGAACCCGTTCGTCCACCACCTCGGGCGAGTTGCGGGCGTCGCGGGCCAGCCGCGCGCAGGAGAGCAGGATATGCTCCAACCGGTTGAAGGCGAGATCGAGCGAGAGCGCGTCCTGGCGCTGCGACCAGCCCTCGACCTCCACGAACAGCCGGAACAGCTCCGAGAATTTCCCCTCGTCGCGGTGGCGCAGCAAGTGCACGCCATCGACCTGCGTGCCCCAGTCCAGCCAGGGTTTCCAAAAGGCGCGCGGCTGGAAATAGATCCAGCGGTGCCACCACTTCTCCGCCCCCTCGGCGCGGCCATAAAAATGCGCGGCCTCGGGCGGGAAGAGCAGCAGGTCGCCGGCGCCGACGGTGAATTGCTGTTCGCCTTCGAAGACCTGTCCCGTCCCGTCGACGGTCAGGTTGACGATCCAGCCGCGCATGCCCTTTGGCCGGTCGACGAAGAAATCCAGCGGTCCGTTTTTCTCGATCGGGGTGATGCCGGCGACAAGGCGCACGTCGAAGCGAAAGCCGGGAAAGAGCGAGGCGACCTGATCGTCGTCGCTTTCCGATGGTGAATAGGCCAGCTTGGAGATGATCCGTTCGACCTGCGGATCCTGCAGCGGGTCGAAGTCAGTTTTTTCGTCCATGTCTCCAACTCTATGCTGCATTGTTTGGAAGCCTTCTGATCCACTATATTAATAGAGCGGATCGAATTGGAAAAGAGATGAAGCCGGGCATCCCAAGTGGATTGTCCATAATGCTGACATCGCGCTCCGTGTTGATGGAGGAGGAACAGGATGGCTGATACGGGTGAAACCTGCGTACTCGGGCTGGATTTCGGGTCGGATTCCGTGCGTGCCGTCGTGGTGCGGGCTGCCGATGGCGAAGAGATCGCCTCGAGCGTGGCGGAGTATCCGCGCTGGGCAGAGGGGCGCTTCTGTGCGCCCGCGCGCCAGCAATTCCGCCAGCACCCGGCCGATTACATGGAGGCGATGGTTTCCGCCGTTCGCGGCGCGCTGGAAGACTGCAGCGCAACCTCGCCCCGGATCGCCGGGATCGGTGTCGATACCACCGGATCCTCGCCGCTTCCCGTCGCCGCCGACGGCACCGCGCTGGCGCTCAAGGACGGCTTCACCACCGATCCCGATGCCATGTGTATCCTGTGGAAGGACCACACATCCGTTGCCGAGGCCGAGGCGATCAACGAGCTTTGCGCGCGCGGCGAGCACGAGAATTACATCAAGTATGTTGGCGGCATCTACTCCTCCGAATGGTACTGGGCCAAGATCCTGCGGGTTGGCCGCGTGAACCCGACCGTGTTCCGCGCGGCGGCAAACTGGGTGGAACTTTGCGATTACATTCCCGCGCTTCTGACCGGGGTCGACGACGCCTCGAAGATCGTGCGTGGCCGTTGTGCCGCCGGGCACAAAGCGCTGTGGCACCCCGATTGGGGCGGCCTGCCCGATCGGGACTGGCTCACGGCGCTCGATCCCTGCCTGGGCAATCTCGCCATGCCGCTCTTTACCGAAACCCGCACCTCGGACCAGGAAGCGGGCAAGCTCTCGCCCGAATGGGCCGGACGTTTCGGCATCGAGGCTGGCATCCCGGTCGCCGTCGGCGCCTTCGACTGCCACATGGGCGCCATCGGCGCCGGCATCGAACCCTACACGCTCGTCCGCGTCATGGGCACATCGACCTGCGATATCCTCATCGCGCCACCGGACGAGGTGGGCGATACGCTCGTCCACGGTATCTGTGGGCAGGTGCCGGGCAGCGTCATGCCGGATTATATCGGCTTCGAGGCCGGGCAGTCCTCCTTCGGCGATGCCTTCGCGTGGTTCGAGCGGATCCTGCAATGGGGCCGCAACGATGCAGGCCGCAAGGGTTCTCTGCTGCCAGCGCTGGAGGCGGAGGCTGCCGAGCTACCTCCCGGGGCGCTCGGTGAGCGGGCGCTGGACTGGCTCAATGGCCGCCGCACGCCGGATGCCAACCAGAAGGTGCGCGCGATGATGGCGGGGATGCATCTTGGCTCTACCGCGCCGTCGCTCTACCGGGCTCTGGTCGAGGCCACCGCCTTTGGCACCCGCGCCATTGTCGAGCGGTTCGAAGACGAGGGCATTCCGGTCAAGAGCATCGCCGGCATCGGCGGAATCGCGCGGAAGTCGAACCTGATCAGCCAGGTCTGCGCCGACGTGATGAACCGCGAGATCGACGTGATCGAATCCGATCAGGCCTGCGCGCGCGGCGCCGCGATATGTGCCGCCGCCGCTTCCGGGCTTCATGCCGATATCGGCGCGGCCAAGGCGGCCATGCTCAGCCCGGTCGAAAAGACCTTCAGGCCCGATCCGGAGGCCCACAAGGCCTACGAGGCCATCTATGCCGATTACAAGCGGCTGGGGGCTTTCGCCAACGATTTCTGAGCCTGCTCGGGAGTTCGCGGCATATCCTGAAGCGCCGTTTCTCAAGACAAATCCCGGACGCCTCGGCGCCCGGGATTTTCTTTTGTTCGTCATGCCTTGTGGAAGACGAAGGACCGCATGGAAACCGATCCGAGGTCGATGGAGGCGGTCATGAAGGTCAGCTCGTCCTTCGCGTCGGACGCGCCGGCCACGGTCAGCGCCGGCAAGTAATGATCCACCGACGGATGCGCCATGCGCAGCAAGCTGCCCAGTTGCTGTTGGTCGGCCAACGCCGCGAGGTTGCGGTCGGTCAACCGGTCGGCAAAGAGCGTGTCGAATTCCAGCGCGAAATCCTGCGGCTTGCCACCGGGGCGCATGGCGCGCAGATTGTGCACCACGTTGCCCGAGCCGAGGATCAGCACGCCACGATCGCGCAGCTCCGATAGGGTCCGGCCGAGCTCAAGTTGGTAGTCCAGTCCCCGGCCCATGTCGATCGAGACCTGGAAGACCGGCACGTCCGCCTCGGGGTAGAGGAATTTGAGAATGGTCCAGGCCCCGTGATCGAGCCCCCATGTCTCGTCTTCCTCGGCGTGGTGGCTGGCCAGCAGAGTGACAACCTCGCGGGCGAGTTCCGGGTTGCCGGACGCGGGGTAGCTCTCGGCGTAGAGCGCCTCCGGGAAGCCATGGAAATCGTGGATGGTCCGCGGCATGGCCGAGACATCGACCAGCGTCGTGCCGCGGGTCATCCAGTGGGCCGAGACCACGAGGATTGCCTTGGGGCGCGGCAGACTCTGGCCCAACTCGGTCCAGGCGCGGCTGAAGGCGGTATCCTCGATGGCATTCATCGGGCTGCCATGTCCGAGGAAGACGAGCGGCATCCGGTCCGACGGCGACAGGCGGTCGCGCAGGTGTCTCAGGGCTTGTGCGGTACTCATGTCGATCTCCCAGGGGGCAGGGGGCCGCCATTGCGGCGGCCCGGTCGGATCAGGCGAATTGGCCGAGCGCCTTGTTCAAGACCGGCAGACGCAACGCGTAGGCACCGCTGCCCAGCAGGACGAGCGTGGATTGCACGACGGCCCAGAACAGCGGGAATTCCCAACCCCCGCCTTGCGCGGAGAAGCTCCAGCCATTACCCCAATGCGCCCACGTGGCGCCCAGAAGGATCGGGACCAGCGCCAGCGACACGAGCCGGGTGGCAACGCCTGCGATCAGCGCCACGCCGCCGGCGATCTCGGCGAAGATGGTCAGGTAGGCGAGAATGCCCGGCAGGCCAAGGCTTTCAAAATACCCCACGGTGCCGGGGATGGTAAATACCTGCACCTTCATCAGGCCATGGGCGAGGAACAGGGCGCCGCTGGAGACACGGAGAGCCAAGGCGGCGTAATCGGAGGGTGTATGCGTGGTCATGTCTTTGGTCCTTTTTGGGGAGGGGGCACCGGCGGCTGGTGCGATTTTCCACTCGCCGTTTTGCCTGCCGCCTTGTGGGTGCCGTTGTTGATCTGAAGCGAAGCTATGGCTCACAGGCGGTCCATGAAATGGCGAAGGTGGAGAATGACTATCCCTGAAATGTTCTCAATTGGGGCGCGGGAAACCGGTTTCGTGCCGTTTCCATCGAGCCTCCCGGCGTTATTGCCGCGGAAATCGCTTTGGGAAACGCGTCGAATGCGGGCTGTTCGGGAAGCGCCGTGCCGCGCTTCACTTTCTCAAAAGGAAAACTAAACCGGATAAATCGTCAATTGACTTGTTCGTTTCCGTATTGGATCGTGCCCTATCCGTTATGACCCATAATCAATTTGCGGAGAAACCGCCATTCGGTGGAGCGGGCAGGTTGACGGGACGTTGGAACGATCAGGGAGGAAACAATGATCAAAGCGCGCAGGAATATCCTGCAATTGCTCGGGGCAACGGCCCTCACGGCGATTGGTTTCGGCAGCACTGTAACAGAGGCATCGGCCGCAGACGTGACGCTGCGCCTGCACCAGTTCCTGCCGGCACAGGCGAACGTGCCGAAAAACATCTTCGAGCCGTGGATGGCAAAGATCCAGGAGGAGTCCGGAGGGCGCATCGAGTTCCAGCACTTCCCGGCAATGCAGCTTGGCGGCAAGCCGCCCGAACTGATCGATCAGGCAATTGACGGCGTGGCCGATATCGTGTGGACGCTGCCCGGCTACACGCCCGGTCGTTTCCCGCGCACCGAGGTGTTCGAACTGCCCTTCACCATGACCAATGCCGAGGCGACCTCGCGCTCCTTCTGGCAACTGGCCGAGGAGACCATGCTGGACCAGGACTTCAAGGATGTGAAGGTTCTGGGCCTTTGGGTGCACGGGCCCGGCCTGATCCACTCCAAGAACCCGATCGCGTCGATTGACGATCTCAACGGTGTCAAACTGCGTGCGCCGACACGGGTGACCAACCAGATGTTCAGCGAGCTTGGCGCGACGGCGATCGGAATGCCGATCCCGGCCGTTCCCGAGGCCCTGTCCAAAGGCGTGATCGACGCCACCGTGATCCCGTGGGAGGTGACCGGCGCGCTGAAGATCAATGAGCTGGTCGAGAACCACACCACCTTCGGCGAGGACTCGCTCTATACCTCGACCTTCGTGCTGGCGATGAACAAGGACCGCTGGGACGCGCTGCCTGACGACCTCAAGGCGATCATCGACGCCAATTCCGGCGAGGAATTCTCGGCCTTTGCCGGCAAGCAGATGCAGATGGACGATGCCGGCCCGCGTGACGCCGCAATCGGGATGGGGGCGACTATCATCGAGCTTTCTCCCGACCAGGTGGCCACGTGGAAAGAAGCCGCGGCTCCGGTTGCGGAGACCTGGATCGCCGAGATGGACAAGAACGGTCTCGACGGGACCGGCCTGCGCGCGCGCGCGCTCGAGCTGATCGAAGCCAACACCAAGTGATCCTGCAGGTCCCCGGGCGCATCCGTCCGGGGACACTTCCTCCAACCGAGAGTTCGTTGCCATGATGCTGAAGCACGTGGAGCGCCTGGCCCGTTTCATGGCGGTACTGGGCGGTATTGTCCTGACATTGCTGGTCATCCTGACCTGTCTGAGCGTTCTGGGCCGTGGTCTCAACACGTTTGGGCATTCCGCCTTTCTGACCTCGCTGTCCGAAAGCGCGGCGCATGCGTTGATTGCCTCCGGCGTCGGTCCGATCACGGGCGATTTCGAGCTGGTGGAGGCCGGTATAGCCTTCGCCATCTTCGCCTTCCTGCCCTATGCGCAATTGCACCACGCCCATGCGACGGTCGATATCTTCGCGGCGAGCTTCCCGCATTGGTTCAACCGATTCCTCATCGTTTTCTGGGAGTTCGTTCTCTCCGCGATCATCCTGCTCATCACCTGGCGGCTCTTTGCCGGGATGCAGGGCAAGATGTTGAACGGCGAGATCACCTTCCTGCTGCAATTCCCGGTCTGGTGGGCCTATGCGGCGAGCTTCGTGGCCGCTGTCACCGCCTCCATCGTCGCAATCTACTGTGCCATTGCCCGGATCCTTGACGTCGTGACCGGTCGCAGCCACCTGCCTCACTCCGAAGGAGCGCACCATTGAGTATGCTTGAGCTGGGATATGCTTCCTTCCCGATCCTGCTCCTGATGATCTTTCTCAGGGCGCCGATCGGGCTGGCGATGCTGCTCTGCGGGATCGGGGGGCTCTATTTCTCCATGGGCGGATCGAACATGTTCATGGCGAAGCTGAAGAGCGAGACCTACTCGACCTTCTCTAGCTATTCGCTGTCGATCATCCCGATGTTCCTGCTGATGGGGCAGTTCGCAACGCTTTCGGGCATGTCCAAGGCGCTGTTCAAGGCCGCGGAAAGCTGGCTCGGGCACCGCAAGGGCGGTGTCGCGATGGCCGCCGTGGGCGCCTGTGCGGGTTTCGGCGCGATCTGCGGCTCCTCGCTGGCCACCGCGGCCACTATGAGCAAGGTCGCCCTCCCGGAGCTGCGCCGCTACGGCTATTCGGGCGGCTTCTCAACCGCGACGCTGGCCGCCGGCGGCACGCTCGGCATCCTGATCCCGCCTTCGGTCATCCTCGTCATTTACGCGATCCTGACCGAGCAGAACATCGCCAAGTTGTTCCTCGCCGCCTTCGTTCCCGGCATCCTTGCCGCGATCGGCTACATCATCACCATCTCGATCTATGTCCGCGTGAACCCCAAGGCCGCAGGTACCCGTGAGCCGATCCCCTATGCCGAGCGTTTCAAGGCGCTGATCGATGTCTGGCCGGTGCTGCTCGTCTTCGGCCTCGTGGTCGGCGGCATCTATCTCGGCTGGTTCACCCCCACCGAAGGCGCGGCCGTTGGCGCCGCCGGAACCGGCGTTATCGCGCTGCTCTCCGGCAGCCTGACCTGGAAGATCTTCGTCGACTCCATCCTGCAAACGGCGCTCAGCACCGCGATGATCTTCTTCATCGTGCTCGGCGCCGGCCTCTACAACTCCTTCCTCGCGTTGAGCCAGGTGCCGCAGGAATTGTCCGGCTGGGTCGTGGGGCAGGGCTTCAGCCCGTGGACGATCCTGATCCTGATCCTGGCCTTCTACCTCGTCTTCGGCTGCCTGATGGACAGCCTCAGCATGATCCTGCTGACGATCCCGATCTTCTTCCCCGTCATCAGCTCGCTCGATTTCGGCATGAGCCCGGAACATGTGGCAATCTGGTTCGGCATCCTCGTGCTGATCGTGGTCGAGGTCGGGCTGATCACGCCACCGGTGGGGATGAACCTCTTCATCATCAACGCGATGGACCGCCAGACGGCTATGAAGGACACCTACAAGGCGGTGCTCTGGTTCGTGACCTCGGACATTGTTCGCGTCATCATTCTGGTGCTCTTCCCCGCAATCACACTCTTCCTTCTGCCCGGTTAAATCCGGGCAGTCGCCCACCTCTGACGCGGGTTCGATCCGCATCCAGATAGGTATGAAGTATAACGATGATTCAACATAACGATAGGGAGGCAAGCCGATGCTGATTAAGGGACAGGTTGCGCTGGTGACCGGTGCGGCCAGTGGCCTCGGTGCGGCGACGGCCCGACACCTGGCGGAACAAGGCGCGAAAGTCGGTGTGCTCGACTACGATCACGAGCGTGCCAGAGCGGTTGCCGCCGAGATCGACGGTTTTGCGGTTCAGGTGGACGTTTCCGACGAGGCCGCGGTGGATGGCGCCATTGGCGCGGTAGCGGAACATTTCGGCCAGGCCGCCCGCATTGCGGTGAGCTGTGCCGGTGTCGGCTCGGCGGCGCGGATCGTCGGGCGCGAGGGCAAGACCTCGGGCGATGTCTTCGAGCGGACGCTTCGGGTGAACCTCTTCGGCACCTATTACGTCATGAGCCACGCGGCCAAGCGGATGATGGAACTGAAACCGCTCGCCGATGACGAGCGCGGCGTGATCGTCAACACCTCCTCGGTGGCATACCAGGACGGCCAGCTGGGACAGTCCGCCTATGCCGCCTCCAAGGGCGCGGTTGCCTCGATGTGCCTGCCGGCGGCGCGCGAGTTTGCCCGCTTCGGTATCCGAGTCGTGGCCATCGCGCCGGGGCTGTTCCACACCCCGATGATGGAGGGGCTGCCGAAGGAGGTGACCGACGAGATCACCGCCAACATTCCCTTCCCGCACCGTCTGGGCGCGCCGTCTGAATACGCGCTGCTGGCCGAGCAGATCATCACCAACCCGTTCCTGAACGGAACCACCATCCGGTTGGACGGCGCCGTGCGCCTGCCACCGCGCTGAGGAGAGCACCATGTCCGAACAGATGCTCACGATCGAGATCGACGGCGATATCGCCATCCTGACCATGAACCGTCCCGCCAAGCGCAACGCCATGTGCGACGCGCTTCTGGAAGCGATCGACGGCTTTTTCCGGAATCCGCCGAAGGAGGTGAAGGTCGTCGTTCTGACCGGCACGGCCGGGCATTTCTGCTCCGGGCTGGACCTCTCCGAGCATGTCTCCCGCGATGCCGAGGGCACGATGCGCCATTCGCGCGGCTGGCACGAGGTGATGCAGCGCATCCAATTCGGTGGTTTGCCGGTTATCTCCGCCATGTTCGGCGCCGTGATCGGCGGCGGGCTGGAGCTGGCCTCGGCCACGCATGTGCGGATCGCGGAGCCCTCGACCATCTTCCAGCTTCCCGAGGGGCGGCGGGGGATCTTCGTCGGTGGCGGAGCGTCTGTGGGCGTTGGCCGTATTCTCGGCGCGGACCGGATGACCGAGATGATGCTGACGGGGCGCAAATACAGCGCGGAGGAGGGGCTGGCGCTCGGCCTGACCCATTACAGCGTCGGCGAGGGCGAGGCACTGCCGCTGGCGATGGATCTGGCGCGCAAGATCGCCTCCAATGCGCCGCTGTCGAACTACATCATGATCCAGGCGTTGGCCCGGATTCAGGACATGCCGCGCAATGACGGCCTGTTCACCGAAAGCCTCTGTGCGGCGATCACCCAGACCAGCCCGGACGCGGTGGAGGGGCTCGCCGCCTTCCTCGAAAAACGCGCCCCGCAGTTCCGCTAGAGCCATGCCGGACCCCGCCACAAACCTGCCGGAAGCCGTCACGGTGGATGACACCACGCTGCGTGCCTATTTCGGCTACCGGATGAAACGCTGTTTCAATGCGATCCAGGCGGATCTGGCGCAGGCGCTGAAACCGTTCGAGCTGCGCATGCTCACCTTCACGGCGCTGGCGCTGGTGGTGGAAAACCCAGGGCTGCGCCAGTCGCAACTGGCCGACGCGATGGATGTGGAGCGGCCCAATCTCGTCACCGTCGTGGAGGAACTGGTGCGGCGGGACCTGATCAGCCGCGACCGGGTTCCGACGGATCGTCGCGCCTATTCGCTCGAGGCGACGGCGGCTGGCAAACGGCTCTTTGCGGAAGCCGCAGCCGCCGTTGAGGCCCATGAAAAGACGCTTCTGGCGGGGCTCGATCCGCAGCTTCGGGCCGGGGCCATCGAAGCCATGCACCATATTGAAAAAGGCCGCCAACGCGGCTGACCGGAGAGGGAGGATACCCCCGATGAAACGGACGACGAGATTTCGCCCGCATTCCGTGACGCGCGAGAACCGCGCGGACGGAAGCATCCTGCTCACATCGAACTACCTGCTCGGACCCGTGGCCGAAAAGACAGGCGCGTGGTTGCATCACTGGGCCAGCGAAGCGCCGGACCGGGTGTTCCTGGCCGAGCGTTACGGTGCAGGCTGGCGACGGGAGAGCTATGTTTCGGTGCTGGAGAAGGTGCGGGCCATCGGAACCTCGCTTCTTGCGCGCGGGATGGGTCCGGATACGCCGATCCTGATCATGTCCGGCAACGGGATCGATCACGGGTTGCTGTCGCTGGCGGCGCAATATGTGGGCGTGCCGACCGCGCCGGTGGCCGAGCAGTATTCGCTCGTCCACGGAGCGCATGGCCGGCTGCGCGGCGCCATCGAGCTGTTGAAGCCGAAAATGGCCTATGTGGTCGATGCCAATCTCTATGTCGAAGCGCTCGGTCTGGACGCGCTGGCCGGGGTGGAGATCGTGTCGAGCCGGCCGGGCCATGTGATCGGCGTGACACCGTTCGAGGAGCTTTTGACGGGCGACGGATCGGTCGATCTCGACGCGGCTTATGCGCAGGTCACGCCCGACACGGTGGGCAAGATCCTGATGACCTCGGGTTCCACCTCCAGCCCCAAGGGCGTGCTCACCACCCAGCGGATGATGTGCACCAACCAGACACAGCTGGCCGATGCACTGCCTTTCCTGCGCGACCGCCCGCCACGGATCGTGGACTGGCTGCCCTGGAACCACGTCTTTGGCGGCTCGCATAACTTCAACATGATGCTGGCCAATGGCGGCTCGCTCTATATCGACGACGGAAAGCCGGTGAAGGGGCTATTTGAACGGACGTTGGAGAACCTGTCGCTAGTGACCGGCACCGCCGCCTTTAACGTGCCCGTGGGCTTCGGCATGCTGCTTGCCGCGCTACGCGCGGATGTCGGGCTGCGCCGGCGTTTTTTCGAGGATCTGGACCTCGTCTTCTATGCCGGCGCCTCGCTGCCGCAGGATGTCTGGACCGGATTCGAGGAGATGGCGATGGAGGTGAAAGGCGAGGTGCCGCTGATGACCTCGTCCTGGGGGCTGACCGAAACCGCTCCCGCGACCATGATGCAGATGGAGCCGACGGAGCGCTCCGGCATTGTCGGCGTGCCGATGACCGGCGTGACGGTGAAGCTTTTGCCCGATACCGATCTGCGCTGCGAGGTGCGGGTGAAGGGGCCGAACGTGATGACCGGCTATTTCGAAGCCCCCGAAAAGACGAAGGACGCGTTCGATGAGGAAGGTTTCTTCATCACCGGCGACGCGATGGCCTTTATCGACCCCGCCGACCCGAACAAGGGGATGCGCTTCGATGGCCGGATCTCGGACGATTTCAAGCTGCTCACCGGCACATGGGTTCGCGCAGCGCAGCTTCGGCTGGACATGCTGGCGCATCTGGCGCCGCTGGCCTCCGATCTTGTGATCACCGGGGCCGACCGCAACCAGATCGGGGTGATGATCTTCCCCGACCGGGCGGAGCTTCAACGTGAAGGGTTCGAGTTGCATGAAGACGGCGGCGCGCTCACCTGCAAACTCCTGCAGGGCGAGATCCATCGCCGCCTCGCCGAGCGGGCGCGGGAAATCTCAGGAAGCTCGACGCTGATCTCGCGGGCCATCGTGCTCTCCGAGCCACCCTCGATGCCGGAAGGCGAGATGACGGCCAAGGGCAACCTGAACTTCCGCAAAGTCCTGACCCGTCGCAAGGACCTGCTGGAGCGGCTTTACAACGATGCCGATCCGGCGGTGTCTTTGGCATGACCCTTGCGCCCCCGACCGGAAAAGCATCGCAATGCGTATAGAATTTCCCAATGAGGACAATCATATGGTCGACCTGAAAAAGATCCGTGCGATCGACATTCACACCCATGCCGAGGAACCCTGCGGCTGCCATTCGGATGACGGCTATGACGACCTGCAGGCGACGATGGCGAAGTATTTCCGCGCGCCCTGGAACCACCCGCCCACGGTGCCGGAGACCGCCGCGCATTACCGTGAACAGAACATCGCCGCGGTGATCTTCCCCGTCGATGCCGAGCGCGAGACCGGCTATCGCCGTTACAAGAATGAGGAGGTGGCGGAACTCGCCGCCGAGAATGACGACGTGCTCATTCCCTTCGCTTCCATTGACCCGCACAAGGGCAAGATGGGCGCCCGCGAGGCGCGCCGCCTGATGAAGGATTTCGGCATCAAGGGGTTCAAGTTTCACCCCACGATGCAGGGTTTCTATCCCAATGACCGCATGGCCTACGAGCTCTACGAGGCCATCGCCGAGGAGGGGGGTATCGCGCTCTTCCACACCGGCCAGACCGGCGTCGGCTCCGGTATGCGCGGTGGCAACGGGATGCGGCTGAAATACTCCAACCCGATGTACATGGACGATGTCGCGGTCGATTTCCCCGACATGAAGATCATCCTCGCCCATCCCTCCTTCCCCTGGCAGGAGGAGGCTCTGGCCGTCGCCCAGCACAAGCCGAATGTCTATATCGACCTCTCGGGCTGGTCGCCGAAATACTTCCCCGAGATCCTCGTCAAATACTGCAACTCGATCCTGCGCAAGAAGGTCCTGTTCGGTTCCGATTGGCCGATGATCACGCCGGAGCGCTGGCTGGCCGATTTCGAGAAGATCGCGATCAAGGACGAGCTGCGCCCCGATATTATCAAGGGCAATGCTGCGCGCTTGCTCGGACTGTCGTAAGGGGGCTGCGATGAAACCGTTTCAGGCACCATTGGACGACATCCTCTTCACCCTGACCCACGTGGCCGGGGCGAACGAGTTGCCCGAATTCGAGGCGGAGCTGACGCAGGAGATCGCCGGCCATTTCGCCAGCTTCGCGGAGGCCGAGATCGCCCCGCTCGACGAGCCCGGCGACCAGCAGGGATGCCGGCTGGAAGCGGGCCGGGTGGTGATGCCGGACGGGTTTGCCGAGCTTTATCACTCTTATGCCGAGCAGGGCTGGCAGGGGTTGACCGCGCCGGAAGAGTTTGGCGGGCAGGGGCTGGATTCTACGCTTCTCTCGGTCACATCGGAGATCTTCACCGGCGCCAACCATTCGCTTCAGATGATCACCGGGCTGGTGCCGGGCGCGATCCGCACGATCGTGCATTTCGGCTCCGAGGCGCAGAAAGCCGCCCATATCCCGCCGCTTGCTTCTGGCGAGACGCTGGCCACGATGTGCCTGACGGAATCCGGCGCGGGCTCGGATCTCTCGTGCATTCGTTGCCGGGCCGCGCGGGATGGTGACGGATGGCGGATCGACGGCGAGAAGATCTTCATCTCGGGTGGCGATCAGAACATGAGCGCGCGGATCCTGCACCTCGTGCTGGCGCGCACCTCCGATGACGGCATCAAGGGGCTGTCGCTGTTCGTGTGTCCCTGCACCCGTGCCGATGGGAGCCGCAACGCGGTTTCGGTGACCCGGATCGAGGAGAAGATGGGGCTGCATGCCTCGCCGACCTGCCAACTGGCCTTTGACGGTGCCGAAGCGGAGCTGATCGGGCAGGAAGGGCAGGGGCTGGCGGCGATGTTCACCATGATGAACCACGCCCGCGCCGATGTGGCCCTGCAGGGCGTGGCCCATGCAGCGCGGGCGACCGACATCGCGCGCAGCTATGCCGCCGAGCGGGTGCAGGGGCGCGGCTCGGACGGCGCGCCCGCCACGCTCGATGCCCATGCCGATGTGCAGCGGATACTTGGCCGGATGGATGCGCTGGCGCTCGGTGGCCGCGCGCTCGCCCATCTGGCGGCCGTGGCGCTGGAACGCGGCGACCAGCCGGATCTCGTCGAGGCGCTGACGCCGATCGCCAAGGTCTATTGCACCGAAGCCGGCATGGAGGCCGCCGAACTCGGCATTCAGATCCTCGGTGGCTATGGCTACCTGCAGGAATATCGCGTCGAGCAAACCTATCGCGATGCCCGCATCACCGCGATCTACGAGGGCGCGAACGGGATCCACGAACGGGCACTTGTGACGCGCCTGCTACCGGGGCGTTGGGGCGATGCGCTGGAAGCCTTCCTGGTGGCGGAGGCAGGGGTTTCGGGAGATGAAAGCTGTACTGCCTCCGTCGCGCTCTGGAAACAGATGCGCAAGGACCTGCGCGACCGGCCGGACCCGACACCCGCTGCACATGATTTCACCGGGCTGAGCGCGGAGGTGCTGCTGCAATGCCTCTGGCAGCGCATGCTGCGCGCGGCCGATGCGCATCCGGACCCGGAGCGCATCCGGCGTGTGGCCGCGACGGCTGTCGCGGCGGGAAGGGCGCGCGCGGACTACCACGCGGCGATGGTGCGGCTGGCCGGATGATCCCGGCAAGCGGCCCGTCCGCGCTATTCGGACAGCTTGCCCAGAACGGTATCGACAGCCATGCGGAAAATCTCGCCGGCGGGCGAGGGCTGGCTGTCGGGGCGGGTCATGAGGCCGACCGGGCCGGAGGTGATGGCGTTGTCGAAAGGCAGGCGGATCAGCGTGCCGTCCGCGATCTCCTTGGCTGCAACGCCTGAGGAGATGATCCAGATCGCGTCCGTCATCCGTACGAAATTGCGGCCAAAGGCGCCCGAGACGCTCTCTATCTTGTGGGGGATCTCGCCGATCCCATGCGCGATGAGGACCCGCTCCACCAGCGGGCGGATGGCGGAGCCTTCGGGGGGGAAGATCACGGTCCACTCGCCGATGCGGTGCATGTCGGGATCGTCCAACAGCGGGTGGCCGGCGCGTACGACGAATTCGACATACTCGTTGTAGAGCTGGGTAAAGGTGATCCCCTTCATCGTCTCCGGCTGACCCAATCGGCCGATCACAAGGTCCAGCTGGCCGTGGCGCAGCAGGTCGATCAGGTATCCATGCGGCCCGTCCGTGATGCGCAGGGTGACCTCGGGGGCAAGCTCGGAGAATTCCTGCGCCACCTCCGGCATCAGCCGGGCCGCGACGCTGGGCAGCGCGCCAACCGCCAGCGTGACCTTGCCGCCAAGCCCGATCTGCTCGACGCCGTCCAAGCCCTGTTGCAGCGCGGCCAGGCTCATCTCGGCGAAATGCAGGAAAATTTCGCCCTGCCGGGTCAACGAGATTCCGCCCCGGTTCCGCACCAACAGATCGCAGCCGATGATTTCCTCCAACTCCTTGAGCGTCTTGGAGATCGCCGGCTGGGTCAGGAACAGCCGCTCGGCGGCGTTCTTCATGCTCCGTTGGCGCACGATCTCCACGAAACACTGGATGTGGCGGAACTTGATACGGCGGTCGATCATGAGTTTCATACCAAATTTGGCAACAAAGAGGTCAATTATCTCATTTTACTTTGGAAGATCAACAATTCAATTTGGGAACGGGAGGACAAGACATGCGAACACAAGTGGCGATCATTGGCGGCGGCCCGTCGGGGCTACTTCTGTCCCAGCTTCTGCACCGTCGCGGGATCGATACCGTGGTTCTGGAGCGGAAAACGCGCGACTACGTGCTGGGCCGCATCCGTGCCGGTATCCTTGAGAGCGGTTTTGTCGAGCTGATGCGCGAGGCCGGCGTTGGCGCGCGGATGGATGCGGAGAGCTTTACCCATGAGGGGACGGTCATCGCTTATGGCGACGAGGAGTTCGGCATCAATTTCCGCGAACATACCGGCACCGATGTCGTCGTCTACGGCCAGACGGAGCTGACGCGGGACCTCTATGACGCGCGGGAGGCTGAGGGCGGCAAGCTTGTCTTCAATGTCGAGAATGTCGTGATCAATGATGCCGATAGCGACGCGCCCTTTGTCACCTACACGGTGGATGGTGTCGAACAGCGGTTGGATTGCGATTACGTCGCCGGCTGCGACGGCTTCCACGGTGTCAGCCGGCAGACCATTCCGCTCACCGTGCGCCGCGAATACGAGAAGGTCTATCCCTTTGGCTGGCTCGGTATCCTGTCCGAAACCCCGCCCGTGCATGACGAGCTGATCTATTCCTGGTCAGAGCGCGGCTTCGCGCTCTGCTCGATGCGCAATGCCAATCTCAGCCGCTACTACATCCAGTGTTCGCTCTCCGACAGCCCGGAGGATTGGAGCGACGAGAATTTCTGGGAAGAACTCAAGCGCCGCATCCCGGCCCGTCATGCCGAGGCGCTGGTCACCGGCCCGTCGATCGAGAAAAGCATCGCGCCACTCAGGAGCTTCGTGACCGAGCCGATGCGGTGGGGACGGTTGTTCCTGTGCGGCGACGCAGCCCATATCGTGCCGCCGACCGGGGCCAAGGGGCTGAACACCGCGGCGTCCGATATCCATTACCTCGATCACGGGCTGGTCCAGTTCTACGAGGAAGGCGATGCGGAGGGGATCGATCGCTATTCGGAGAAGGCGCTGGCGCGGATCTGGAAGGCGGAACGCTTCAGCTGGGCGACGACCAATCTGCTGCACCGCTATCCCGACCAGTCCGAGTTCGACCTGAAGATGCAACAGGCCGAGATTGCCTTCCTGCGCGACAGCAGCGCTGCGCAGAAGGTCTTTGCCCAGAACTATGTCGGGCTGCCCTATTGATGCGGATGATCGAGGCAAATGGCGTCGCGCTGCATGTGCGCGAGGATGGGGACCGCGCCGGCAGGCCGGTCGTCTTCTCCAATTCGCTCGGCACGGATTTGCGGCTCTGGGATGCAATCCTGCCGCTTCTGCCGGCGGGACTGCGGATCATCCGCTATGACAAGCGTGGCCACGGCCTGTCGGATTGCCCTAAAGGTCCCTACGCGCTGGACGATCTGGTTGCCGATGCCGAGGCGCTGCTGGAGGCGCTCGACATTCGCGATTGCGTCTTCGTCGGGCTCTCCATCGGCGGGCTGATCGGGCAGGGGCTCAGCGCAAGGCGGCCGGATCTGATCCGGGCGGCAGTGCTTTCCAACACGGCCGCGCGCATGGGCGAGCCCGAGATGTGGCAGGCCCGCATGGAGGCGATCCGCGCGGGCGGGCTGGAGTCCATCGCCGAAGCAGTGATGGACCGCTGGTTCGGCCCTGCCTTCCGGAAACGCCCGGAAGTGGCGGCGTGGAAGAACATGATGATCCGCCTGCCGCAGGAGGGGTATCTGGGCTGTTGCGCCGCCATTTCCGCGGCTGATCTGACCGAGAGCACCGCCGCGTTGACGCTGCCCGTTCTCGGGATCAGCGGTGCGCGCGACGGGGCCTGCCCGCCCGAAAACACGGCGGCGACGATCCGGTCCATTGTCGGGGCGCGGATGGAAACCATTCCCGACGCCGGCCATCTGCCCTGTGTCGAAGACCCCGAAACCTATGCCAGATTGCTTGCTGAATTCCTGAAGGAGACCGGACATGTCTGAACGATACGACGCCGGCATGTCCGTCCGCCGCAAGGTGCTGGGCGATGAGCATGTAGACCGGGCGGAAGCCAACAAATCGGAATTCGACGCGCCGTTCCAGGAGTTGATCACCGAGGGCGCCTGGGGCACGGTCTGGGCGAATGACAAGATAAGCCTGCGGGAGCGGTCGATGCTGACGCTGGCGCTTTTGGCGGCGACAGGGAATTTCGAGGAGATCCCGATGCATATCCGTGCCACGGTCCGAACGGGCGCCAGCAAGCAGGACGTGCTGGAGGCCTTCCAGCACGTGGCGATCTATTGCGGTGTGCCGCGTGCCAACCATGCGATCAAGCTCGCCAAGCAGACTTATGCAGAGATGGACAGGGAGTGAGCCGAAGATTTCCGGCTCGGGGAGGAGATAGCAGATGAGACAGCCAGGAGAATTCTACCAGCGCGACCGCGAATGGCACCCGCCCGCGAAGACGCCCGACTACAAGACATCCGTTACCCGCTCGCCGGAATACTCGTTGCTGAGCCTTCAGCAATCGGCCAGCGAGATCACCGGGCCGACCTTTGGCCACAACGATATCGACCCGATCGACAACGACATGATCCACAACTACGCCCAGCCGGGCGAGGCCGCCATCGGCGAGCGGATCATCGTGCATGGCCGGGTTCTGGACGAAAATGGTCGGCCGGTGCCGAACACGCTGGTCGAGGCCTGGCAGGCCAATGCCGGCGGTCGCTACCGGCACAAGAAAGACACCTATCTCGCCCCGATCGACCCGAATTTCGGCGGTTGCGGGCGGGTGTTGACCGACCAGGACGGCTATTACTTCTTCCGCACGGTCAAGCCCGGCGCCTATCCATGGCGCAACTGGGTCAATAACTGGCGTCCGGCGCATATCCACCTGTCGATCTTCGGCACTTCCTTCAGCCAGCGGCTCATCACCCAGTGCTATTTCGAGGGCGACCCGCTGATCGCGAAATGCCCGATCGTGAACACGATCCCGGATCAAGCCGCACGCGGGCAACTGGTCGCCGCGCTCGACATGAACGCGACCATCCCGCTCGACACGATGGCCTACAAGTTCGACATCGTTCTGCGCGGGCGTCGCTCGACGCTGTTCGAGAACCGTCTGGAGGGGAACTGATCATGGTGCAGAAGCTTGATTATCTGAAGGAAACGCCCTCCCAGACGGCTGGGCCTTACGTCCATATCGGGCTCGCGCCCGGTGCCGCCGGGTTCGAGATTTACGACAAGGAACTGGGGTGGGACATTGCCGGGCCAAATGCCAAGGGCGAGCGCATTCGCGTGGAAGGCATCGTCATCGACGGCATCGGCTCGCCGATCAAGGATGTCATGCTGGAGGCCTGGCAGGCCAATGCCGACGGCAACTACGCCCATTCGGAACATTCGGGCGCAGTCGAGGAGGGGTTTCGTGGCTGGGGCCGCGTGATCACCGATTTCGAGACCGGCGAATGGGGTTTCGAGACCGTGAAGCCCGGCCCGGTGATGGGACGGAACGGCAAGATGATGGCGCCGCATATCAATCTGTGGATCGTCGCGCGCGGCATCAATATCGGGCTGAACACCCGGGTCTATTTCGAGGACGAGGCGGAGGCCAATGCCGCCGATCCGGTGATCAACCTGATCGAATGGGAGCGCCGCCGGGCGACGCTCATCGCCAAGCGTGGTGAGAGGGACGGGCAGATCGTCTATCGTTTCGACATCAAGATTCAGGGCGAGGACGAGACGGTCTTCTTCGATATCTGATGTTTGCCAGGGGGGCTTTGCCCCCCGCGCTCTGGCGAGCGCTCCCCCCAGGATATTTTTGAACAGATGAGGCGTGGGGGGCGTTCCTGCGCCCCCAAATGAGGATTTCGACATGAGCAGGCCCTGTATCCTGTGTTGTGCCATCACCGGATCGTTGCCGACGAAGGCCAACAACCCGGCGGTGCCGATTACGATTGCCGAGCAGGTCGAAAGCAGCCACGAGGCGTTCGAGGCGGGCGCGTCGATCATTCACGCCCATGTGCGTAATGAGGATGAGACGCCCTCCAGCGATCCGGAGAAATTTGCCCGTCTCAAGGAAGGGTTGGAGGCGCATTGCCCCGGCGTGATCGTGCAATTCTCCACCGGCGGGCGATCCGGGGCGGGGCAGGCGCGTGGCGGCATGCTTTCGCTGCGGCCGGACATGGCATCGCTTTCGGTGGGCTCGAACAACTTCCCGACCCGTGTTTACGAGAACCCACCCGATTTGGTGGCGTGGCTGGCCGGGGAGATGCGCAGCTACGAGATCACCCCGGAGGTGGAGGCGTTCGACCTGAGCCATCTCCTGCAGGCGATCCGCATGCATCGGGCGGGGGAGCTATTTGGCAAGCTCTATGTCCAGTTCGTCATGGGGGTGAAGAACGCCATGCCGGTGGACCGGGAGGTCTTCGATTTCTACGTGCACGTGATGAAGACGCGCGCGCCGGAGGGGGAATGGTGTGCCGCCGGGATTGGCGCGGCGCAACTTACGGTCAATGAATGGGCGATTGCCGCGGGTGGTCATACCCGGGCTGGGCTGGAGGACAATGTCCGGCTTGACCGCGACCGGTTGGCTCCCTCCAATGCCGCCCTTATCCAACGGGCAGCGGAGCTTTGCGAGAAATACGAGCGCCCCGTGGCGACGCCGGCACAGGCGCGCGAGATCCTTGGGCTGAGACCTGCAGGCGTCTGAACGCAGCGCTATTTGCTAATGGGACTGGTGCCTATCGGGCCGGACCCAACCGCTCTATCTTTCCAAGCAGATCCTGCGCCAACAGCAAAGCCTTGCCGGTCGCACCGGCCATGGCGGGCAGGATCATCCATTCCAGCGTCCAGGCGGCGCCGGAGCGTTCCTGTTCGTGCAGCAGCGCCTGGTGCATACCGCCAAGCTGCACGGCGTTGTAGCGCGCCAGCGTCACCAGCATTTCGGCCAGAACGGGGTTCTGCTTGTGCGGCATGGCGGAACTCGACCCTCCGCTCGAGAGGCGTAGTTCGTCCACGCCCTGCTGGGCCATGAGGCAGAGATCCTGCCCCATCTTGCCCAATGTGCCCGTCACCAGCGACAGCCAGCCGGCATATTCGGCCATGCCGTCGCGCATCGCGTGCCAGGCGCGGGGCGGGTTGTTCAGGCCAAGCGCCCCGGCCATATGTGCCGCGACCGCTTCCTGCGCCGTGCCGGTGGCCGCGCGGTTGCCGACCGCGCCGCCGAATTGCAGCTGTTCTATCCGGGGGCGGATCTCCTCCAGCCGTTCCAGATGCGTGGCAAGCGGCATCTTCCAGCCGGCAATGCGGTCGGAGACCGTGATCGGCAGCGCGGCCTGCATGCGGGTGCGGCCCATCATCTCCACCTTGCCGAACGTGCTGTCCAGCTTGTCCAGCGCCGCGAGGGTTGCGTGCAGCCGTTGGCCAAGTTCCTCGGTGACCTCCCGCAGGGCCAAGACGGTCGCGGTGTCGACAAGGTCCTGGCTGGTGGCGCCGGCATGGATCGCGGCGAGGCAGTCGGGGCCGGCATGGGCCTTGAGTTGGCGGGCATATTCGGGCGCGGGCACGCCGTCGGTCAGCACCTTGGCGCGGATCGCTTCGAGATCCGGGACAAAGCTGTCGATGGCGGCGACGGCGGCTGCCGAGACCTTGGGTGACACCACGCGGGCCTCGCCAAGCGCTTGCGCCAGCGCCCGCTCGAAGGCGGAAAAATGGGACAGGAAGCGGGCCGAGGAAAACGCCGCCGATATCGTCTCATCGGTGAAGAGGGGGCCAAACATGTGGGGTTCGTGGGTGAGCGGGTTCATGGGGTCTCGGGCAACCTGCCTGGAAAGGAAATGACCCAACGCCTCATGCGCCAACGGTCCCTGGCGCGTATCAAACCCGCGTGGCGCGGGGCAGGTCAAGCGCCGAGCCCGGGATTTGCATGAAATCTTGCGGCGGTTACTTGCGTTTGTGCGAAACGGCGACCGGTTCGCGGTGAGTCTGGCAGGTCTGGCAAGGGCGCAGTTATTTTGTCTGGTCGCGACGGAAGTAGTTTCGATGCGCGTTCAACGGACAACGGCCGTTTATAACGAGGACATGCCATGTCATTTCGCAAGATCCTGTTCTGGAGCCATCTCGTTGCCGGCATCGGCGCCGGTCTCGTGATCCTGATGCTCGCTATTACCGGCGTGCTGCTTACCTACGAGGTTCAAATCACCCGATGGGCGGAAAGCGGCCTGAATGTGAGCGCCGCAGGAGAGCCGTTGCCTGCCGACAGGCTCGCCGAAGCCGCCCTGATCGAGACCGGCGGCGCCGCTTCCGCGCTTATTTTCGAGAATGACGCGCAAGCGGCGGTCATTGCCGCCAGTGGGCGCAGCGACAAGGCCTTTCTCGATCCCTATACTGGGGAACTGCTCGCATCCAACAAGACGGCAACGCAGGAGTTCTTTGCTACGGTCACCTCGCTGCACCGCTGGCTTTCTTTCTCCGGGCGCAGCGAGACCGGCGCGGCGCTGGTCGGCGCGGCCAATCTCTTCTTCGGCTTCCTTCTGCTTTCGGGGGCTTACCTCTGGCTGCCGAGGATCTGGAAATGGGGCATGCTCAAGACGAAGATGCTGTTCCGGCGAAGCTATCCGAATGCCAAGGCCCGCGATTTCGCCTGGCATCATGTCTTTGGCTTCTGGGCGGCCATTCCGCTTTTCCTGATCATCCTGTCCGGCGTGGTGATCTCCTATGACTGGGCGTCCAACCTCGTCTTCGCCGCCTATGGCGAACAACCGGCGATGCGCGGCGCTTCGGGCGGTCAGGGTCAGGGTCAGGGCAAGGGCGGCGGTCGCGGACTGGGTATGGGGCGTCTCGGCGGAGGCGGCGGACATGAGGACCACGAGTCCGAGGGCGGGGCGCTCGCGCTTGCCCCCGGAAGCCTGGCCTTGCAGGCGGTGCTGGAGACGGCCGAGGCGTATGACCCCGACTGGAACCGGATTACGCTGGATCTGCCGAAGCATGCCGGCGCGACCGAGACTACGGCGATTGTCGATACCGGCACGGGCAAACAGCTTTCCCGGCAGGAGACGCTCACTGTGTCGCTGGAAACCGGCGAGGTCGTGAAGACCGCCGGCCTTGCGGACCGTTCGCCGGGCGCGCAGGCCCGGATGTGGCTGCGTTTCGTGCATACCGGCGAGGTCTATGGCGTGATCGGGCAAACCATTGCAGGGCTCGCCTCGCTGGCAAGTGTCTTCATGGTCTATACCGGGCTCGCGCTTAGCTATCGCCGCCTGATCCAGCCGCTGTTCCGGCGCCGCAAGGCGGTGACATAAGAGCGCCTCGCCGCTGACGCGCGCGCCATTACTGGGCGGGCGCGGTGGCGATGAAGAAATAGACCCATTCGCCCTTGAAGCCCGGCGTGTCCTGCCGGACCTGTTCGACGCGTTCCGAAAGGAAGGCGATATAGGCCTCCGACGGTTCCACCAATGGGCGCAGCCCGTCGTAGAGGGGCGCCGAGGAGGCAAAGGCGACCACGATTTCCTGGCCGAAGGGCGGCGCGATGGTCAGGTTCAGCGCCGGTCTTCCGTCGTTCTCGACCCCCGATAACAAGGCCGTCTTGGCCGGTGATTTTTCCAGCGGCACGATCTCGTTGGGTTGCAGATGCAGCACGCTGCCATCGGCATCGAAATAGTCGATATAGACGTAGGCGTCGTAATCGGGCGCCGTCAGGTCGAGCCTGAGGCGGTCGCCCTCCTGAAAGCGGAACTCGCGCACGAAGGCATTGGGGCCGACAATGCGCGGGTTCGTGCGTTGGTCATCCGATTGCGGCAGGCCCAGGTTGGCAATGCCCGTGAGCGCGCCGCATTGCGGGCGGGGCAGGATCTGCAAGGCGTCTGTCACCGGGATATCGGTGCCGATATGCGCCTGGATTGCGGTCAGAAGCGGTGTTCGCAGCGCGTCTTCCGGTACGTGGCCACGCAACTCCAACTTGCCGGTCTCGGCGTCGAATTCCGTTTGCAGCCGCGCGCAGGGAATGCCGGTGAGCAGCGCGGCCAGCCCGTCGCGCACGGGCGAGTCCTCGGAGCCAGTGGGGTCGGATGGTTGCATGAATGCCTGGATCGCCGCGACCGAGACCGGATCGGCGACGCTGATATCGCCCACGGCCCAAGCCAGCGAGGCCGACATCCGCGTGGCGGCCTCGGCGGTGGGGGTATCGGGCAGGAGAGCGGCGTCGGGGCGGCTTTGGCGGCCCACGGGAATGTCCGGCGCGACCGACGCGGAGGGTGGACCTTGCGGTGTCGACAGCGTGGACAGGCTGGGCGTTTCGGGCAGGCTGGCAAGCAGGACTGGCGCGTTCTCGATGCTGTCGGGATCCGTTCGGATCGCTTGTGCGCTGGCATCGACTGGCGCTGCTTGGGCAAGGCTGTCCATCGCGACGGGTGCGGGGCGCGCGCCTTGCGGCGTGGGCAACGTGGAGAGCGGAGGCGTTTCCGGCAGGCTTGCAAGCACGATCGGCGCCGTCTCGATCTTGTCCGGATTCGGGCGGATCGCCTGTGCACTGGCCTTGATGGGCGCTGCGGCGGCAAAGCTGGCCAGAACCACGGGTGCGTCGCTGACATCCGCCGGTGTCTGTTCGACGGGCTTCCTGTCGGGGCGAAGGGTTTGGGTCGCCGTGGCGTCTGCGGGCTCTGCCGGCATCGAATTCGCTTCGGCCAGTTGCGCGGCGAGGCGCGCGGTGTCGGGGCGATCCGGTTTGACGGGCGTCGGCTCGGCGTTGTCGCTGGCAAGTGCCGTCGTATCGGGACGCGCGGCCGGGGCCCGTCCTATTGCCGGTTGCAGCTCCGCCATGGCGGTGTCCGGACGGGCCGCGACCGCCTGCGCGGCTTGCGCCGGCCGCGCGCTTTGCGTCACCGGGGTCGTGTCGGGCGCAAGCTGGGCCACTGTGGCGCCGCTGGCCGGGCGCGGCGCGGCCGTCTCGGGCGCGGGGGCGGTGGCGGAGAGCGCGGAGCCCACAGCCACCGCCCCGGCGAGTGTCGTCGTCGGTGGTGTCACCGTCGCGGCGGATGTGCGCCGAGGCGCGTCCTGTGCAAGCGGCGTCGCCGTGCCTTGCTGGCCGGGCAGGGGGCGCGCGTCGGCCTGTTGCGCATCGGGACGGGAATGGCGGACGGTTTCCGCGGCGAGGCTCAGCTCGGTTGAAACGGGCTTCTGCTGCGGCGTTGGCCGCGGTTGCATCATTACGGCCAGCACGGTCAACGCAGCGGCATGCAGCGCGACCGAGGCCACGCAAGCCAGCGCCCATTTGGCCGGCCGCGCCATCACGGCCCTTCCGGCGTCACGACGAGCACGATGTCCTTTGCGCCGAGCCCTTCGATTTCCGCGACCAGCGGTAGATACAGGCGCAGCTCCGCGCCGCGATGCGCGTTGATGCGGATCAGCCGGTCGGGCATCCGGGTCAGGACGGTTGCCAGCGCGGAGAGAAGCTCCTCCTCGCCGATTTCCCGCCCGTTCAGCGCCAGCGTACCGTCTTGCGAGATCGCCACGGTTTCGCCCCCACCCGGCATTGTCGCGCCAGACTCCGAACTCGCTGGCATGACCCGGAACGGCGCCGTGGCATCCATCCGCCCGACCAGCATCGAGAAGACCAGCAGGAAGAACACGACATCGATCAGCGCGATGATCGGCTCGGGGTGCTGGCGACGTTTGCGGCGGGCAAGGTTCATCGCGCTGTCTCCAGCCGCACGAGGCGCATCCGGGTGACACCCGCCGCCGTGGTCGCGTCGAGCAGGGAGACGAGTTCCTGCGCGCTCGCATGTCCCGACGGCAGCAGGACAACATTGAGATTTGGCATTGTCGTGAGCCGTTGCCGCAGCATCTCGACCAGCTGTCCGCGCTCTACCGGAGCCCCGTGCAGGCGCACCGTGCCGTCGGAATCGAGCCGCAGAAGCACCGTGTCGGACGGTCCCGCCGCCGCTATGGCCGGGGCTGACGGGCTGGCCGCCTCGCTTTGCGTGAAGGGGATCATCCGCAGGTTCAGATAGCTCGACGTGACCATGAAGAAGACGAGCATGATCATCAGCACATCGATCATCGGCACGAGCGGGATCGGGGCGTTGTCGGAGTTGGCCTGTCGCAGTTTCATGGCGCCCCCCTATGCCTCCTCGGTGGCTTCTCCGTCGGCGTCTTCCAGCGTCATCAGCCGGCCCACGGCCGTTTCCATGGCAACGCCGATGCGGTCGACCCGCGTGCCCAGCAGGCTGGCCGAAACGGCCGACGGAATGGCCACGACGAGCCCCGCAGCGGTAGTCAGCAGCGCCTGCCAGATGCCGCCCGCGAGCAGCGAGGCATTGGCCGCACCTTCGGCAAGTGCAAGCTCCTGAAAGGCCGCGATCATGCCCAACACCGTTCCCAGCAACCCGAGCAGTGGGCTGATCATGCCGACCAACTCCAGCGTGCGAATGTGGCGCGAGAGCCGGTCCAGCTCCAGATTGCCGCGCCATTCAAGCTCCTCGGTGAGCGCGGAACGGCGGCGGCCGGCAATGAGGCCGCTCATGGCTGCGCTCAGGATCCGGTCCAGAGGCGACTTCCCGGCCTCGACCGCTTTGAGCGCGGAGCTACGGTCGCCTTTTCGCCACGCGTCATAAGCAGCATCGCGGCCCGATTGCCCGCCAAGCGCGCCGCGCATGTCCAGCAGCTTGACGACGATCAGGGTCACGGAAATCAGCGACAGCACCGCGAGCACCCCGATGACGGGGCCGCCGCGCGTGAGCGTCGATACCATCTGTTCCATGGCTTACTTCACGAAGCCGGCCGACGCCTTCGACGACAGGTCCATGATCTCGAAGCAGTCCATCGGCTCGGCGTTCTGCGGCGTGCAGGCCGTCATCTCGTGCAGCAGGATCTCCGAGATGTTGTCGCAGGCGATGTCGGGGATCTCGAACAACTTCAGCGTCGTGCGCGCAATCGGCAGCGGCGCCGCGTCGATGCTCAGAAGCTGGTCGATAACGCCTCTTTTATCCAGCACGGCCAACGACATCTCGAAGGCTTCAAGCGTCATTCCGGCCTGGTTGCGGAACAGGAAGAAGGTACGGCAACCGCCGCTCTCCGCCGGTTCGAACTTGTTCAACTCCACTCCGAGCCGTCCCTGCTGCGCTTCGACAGCGCCAACGGGGGCGAGCAATCCGAGCAGAAGGCAGGGAATTGTCAAACGAATAGATTTAAGGAATTGCGATGTCATTTCCGGCCACCCTTTCTCCTGGTCCAAGAAAGAAGGAAACCGGGGCATCAGGTCAAGCGTCAAATCGGAACGGAGCCGGGGCCGAGCAGTCGGCCCCGGTATGTGGCCCTTGCTTTTCTGACTGTCGAGATAGGCGCGCCAGCCGCCCAGCTCGGTGATCTCGCTGGCGCCCACCAGCCCGGCGGGCTCCACAAGGAAACCCTTCACCATCGCACCGTTGGCAAGCTCGATCGACCCGATGCAGAGCGGGGACGGGATGGAGGCGATGAAGTCCCCGAAGGCGGCTGGCGGCAGCGCCCAGATCTCCAGCGCGATGGCCTTGCCGGCGTCGGAACAGATCAGGCCGGGGCGGGCGGGCCGCCGGCCAGAGCATGGAAGCGGTAGCGCGCCGATGTCGTTCCGCTGCGCAGGAAACGTCCGCCGCGCGACGTCAACTCTTGGTTGAGCGGCAGGCGCGATATATGGGCGCCAAGGACGGCGATCTCGACCTCGTACACGGTCGCGGTCCAGCCTACATTGGCGCCCTGCGCGCGGGTCGTCGTCAGGTCATAGCCCATCTTGTCGACATGAACGCCGGGCCCGCGGAAATCGATCTGCATGTCAATGACGATCAGCGCGGTGTTCTCGGGCCGCAGGTCGCCATTATGAGGCCAGGGATAGAGATCGGAGGAAATCGTTGCCATGTCAGGCCTCCTTCGTGCGTTCGCCAAAAGCCCGCGTGGGCGCGTCGAAGCCCGCGCCGGTGCCGTCGGTCACCTTGACCTCGTCTTCCCATGGCAGCCGGTAGCGGCCGGCGGCGAGGTCGGTGATGTGGGTATAGGGGCAGTCCTGCGCGCCGCCTTTCACGGCGACATAGCCGCGATGGCCGAACAGGTGATCAAGGCGCTGTCGGAATGATACGACATGCGCTGATCTGCCCGGCGCCTACCGACAGGCAGGCCAAGAAAATGCGGCGCGTGCCGGGGGACACGCGCCGCAGGGAAAGGGGCCGTTGCGACAGGGAGGACGGTGGAACGGCCCCCGGGGATCAGAAGGCGAAGGGACGTTCGTGCAGGCGCGCCTGCGAGCCCATCGAGCCATCTGGCGTCAGCTGCGGTGTCGCATCGGCGCGCGAGCGGCCCACAACGGAGCGATGAAACTCGGTGTAACTGCCCGGGAAGGCGCCCGAATCCCACGAACGCGAGATATTGAAAGTGAAGAGCGACAGCGGGTTGCCGGCCGGCGTGGTCTGGTTGTCCATCGCGGCGGAAAAGGCCGTGACGGTACAGGCCGGGCGGATCAGCTCCTTGGACCCCACCGCCGTGCGGACGGCGTTGTAGACCTCCTTCTTGTTGTCGTAGATCTGCGCGCCGGAGACGAATTTCGGCGCCCCGGTCATGGTCTTGATGGCCAGATCGGCAAAGAGATCGCCAATTCCATCGGCCTCCTCGTCGCTCGGCTCGGCGGTCTTGTCGAATTCCGGGGCATCGCCATCGAGCGCCTTTACGAGCGACTTGGCGGCGATGGGTCTTTTCATCTCGGGGTCGAGATCGTTGCTCAGGTTCAGCGTGGACAGGCCCTTGACCGTTGCCACGGCATCCTTCTTGAACTCGGTGCGGATGATGTCGGTCATATCCATCGCGTCCGGCGCGGCGATCTGCTTGAAGGCGGTGGCCGAGTGACAGGAATCGAACACCATGTGGACCCGGACGCCTTCGCGGAACTCACCCAAAGCGGCATAGATCTCGTCGTCGATCAGCATCCGGTCATAGAGCACCAGCGTTTCGTCCTGCAGATCCGGCTCGTCATCGGCGGAATCGTTGGGAACCTGGCTGCCATGGCCGGAATAGGTGAAAAACAGCGCGTCGCCCGCGAACAGGTTCACCGCGGCATTGCGCAGGAAACCGATGACATTGGCACAGGTCGCGTTGTCGTTCTCCAGCACCGCGGTGTCATAGCCCAGCTTCTCGGCAATGCCTTCCATCTCGCGCGCATCGTTGACGCAGGAGGGCAGGGCGAGATCGCTGCCATAGTGGGCGGCATCGACCCGGTCGACACCGATATGCAGGCTGACGCCGTGGGGCGGGCGGGCAGCTTCGCCAGCAAAGATCTGGTCGAGCTGGCCGAGCACCTGGCCGCCGACGGTGCCATCGGCCACCAGCCCGTAATCGCGCTGGAAAGCCTCGACGGCGGCGGCGGTGCGGGAGCCGAAATAGCCGTCGATCTCGCTGCCGGCCATGTAGCCGTTGTTGAGCGAGGCCAACGCCGTCTGGACCGCGACGACCGCGCCGCGGTCGCGTTCGCGCTTGGCAATGGGCGGGTTGTTGGCCTGCGCTTTCGCAAGACGGTCGGCGGTGGTCCGCGTGACGACAGTGGTAAACCGATTGGACGTAAGCATCTTCTGTCCTCCTTGGGATCAATTCCAGCCGTAGCCGGGATGGGGGTTCGGGGCTTCGGGAAGGCTCTCGCAGCCGAAACCGACGGCCCAGAGCGTGGGATCGGGTGGCGGCGAGCCGGCGACGGAGACGCGCGCCACGATCTGGCGTGCCGCCGCGAGACGGCGTTGCACCGTCAGGTTGCCGATCTGTTCGATCGTGCCAGGCTTCAGCCGTGCCACGGGCTTGGCCGAAAGCGTCAGCCCTCCGGCAACGGTCGGGCGGCTGAGCGCCGTCGCGGACAGGCTCGGGCGCAGGGCGCTCGCCGTGATCACCGGTGCGGCGCTGAGCGGCTTGGCCAGTGTGGTCGCCGAGAGCCCCTTGGCCCGGGCGGTGCCGAGCACCGGGCGCGGCCGACTTGCCAATGTTGCCACCGACGGGCGGGCCTGTAGCGGGCGGAGCGTGGCGACCGGTGGTCGGGACACCATGCCAACCGATGGCCGCTGCGGTTTGGACGGCTTTGGCGGATCTGGTTTCAGCGTGACATCGCGCACGGCGTAGAGCCGGGCGGGGTAGGCCGGCAATGCGCCCTCTGTACCACCATCGGAGACAAGCCTTTGCCCCGGCAGGTTCCAGTCCTCGGCGCGATAGAGCTGCGGCGTGAACCAGTCGCGGTCGATCAGCAGGATCGCGTAGCGGAAACACAGCTTGCCGGTCTTGCCCTGCCGCCAGTTGCGCCAGCCCGCCGTTTCGCGCTGCTGCGCGCGGCTGACCGCGCCGTCGATATCGTTCAGCTCGACACTGGCGGAAATCCAGCCGGAGTCGTCAAGCGCCGAGATGGGCGCGAAGCCGGTCATCGCGTAGCCCGCGCCCGCCGGATCGACCGGCAGAAACAACAGCGCATCGCGTTCGGCTTGCGCTCTGGACAGGGTTGAACGGGTCATCAACCGTTCGATCGTCGCCATCGCGGCCTCGATCACGCTCTTACCGCCTTCGATCTCCCAGGCGATCATCGCCTCGCGGAGAACATCCGCCCCCGACGCAGCGGTCAGCAGATCCTGGTAGGCGGTGCGAAACTCCTGGTAGAGCCGATAGAGCGGCGTCATGCCGTCAGGCCCGTAAAGCATTGCCCGCGCCGCGGTGAAGGCCGCATTCTCGGCCTCCGTCCAGGCGCGCTCGGCAAACTCCATCGCGCCGAGCAGGTCCGAATGCACCTCCCAAAGCGGGGCGGCGCTGTCGAAGGGGCGCGCGGGCGCGCCCCGGCAGGCGACGAAGTTCACCATCCGCGAGAACTCGGCCACGCGGGCCATGTCCTCGGAATTCTCCGCCCCTTCGAGCCGTGCGAGCCGCAGGGCCACCGGGGCGCCGGGCCAGGCCGCGAAGCCTTCGCCGTCGCACCGGTGGTGGAGCCACGCGGCCAGGCCGATGTGAACGCCACTGTCCATCACACCACCCTCAAGCCCATTTCTTGACGTCGGGAGACGGGTTGGACGATTCCGGAATGCGGGCCGACAGGAAGCCGACAAGCTGCATGCCCTTGATGCGGATCGAGGCGCCGTCATAGTCGAAATTGCTCTCGGAGGAGCGGTTCGACTGCTGGTAGCGGCCGCCGATGCAGAACGGGCCGATGCCGACGAAGCCGCCGCCATTCACATGGCTCTCCTGGCTTTTCATGAAGGAGACGACCTCGCTGGAATGGATCACCAGGTCTTTCACGAACAGCGCCTTGGTCGGGTAGCCGATCAGCGCGCCGGAGGGCGGGTTCTTGCCGTCGGAATGGACGTTGGTGTCGTATTCGCGCTTGAAGCCCGCCGAAGGGCGCCAGCCGCGCGACAAGAAGAAATCGGGGTGGAACCAGGGGCGCATGATCTCCACCGGGGCATAGGAGAATTCCATACCGAAGGAGGAGGAGGAGAAGTCCCGCTGATGCTCCGTCTTGCCGCCACCGCCGGAGCCGCCGATGGTGACGAAGCCGAGCGAGAGGCCGAAGCTGCCACCGCCGGAGCGGCTGGAGCTGGAGGAGGACATCTTGCGGCTCAGGTTGCGCTCGGAGAACCGGGTCCAGCCGCCCGAACGGGCAAAGGCGCCGGGGATGACGGAGGCCGGGTAGAACGGGTAGCCATAGGCGCCGGTGGTGTTGTTCTCGACATGGTCGAGCCCCTGCACGAGGTTGTCCTTCCACAGCACCATCGAGCGGCCGGTGATATGCGAGATCATCGCCTGGGCGCGTTCGATATCGTTCTTGTAGCCGTTGGCGATCCAGTCGCGCAGGGCCTCGGTCGCGCGGCGCTTGTAGATGCCGCCCGATTGCTGCCACTCGATCATGTCGCCGGAGGTGCCGTTATTGGCCAGGCTCAGCTTGGTGGCATATTCGATCACCGCGTCTTCATAGGCCTGCTTCTTGGTCGCATAGGCAATCATGGCCGGGCTGTCGCGGGTTTCCATCTTCTTCTCGCCGGTCAGGAAATCCTCGACCTCCACCTCGACAGAGAGCAGCCGGCGCATCCGCTCGATCAGGCTCTTCTGATCGTCGGTGAGCTGGTCGTCGGCCACTTCGCACATGCGCAGTGTATCGGCAAAGGTGCGGCTGAGCCGGCGGTTGTTCTGGGCGTAGACGACGGAGACATGCTTGTGCTTGCCCTCGCCGCGATTGGCGCCCCATTCATTGTCATTGCCCGCCGGTTTCGGCGAGGGGATGAAATCGACCAGCCGGGACCATTGCTCCCAGCATCCCAGCAGGTGCTGCTGGTACATCCGCTTGGCCTCTTCCACGGCCTTGTCGCGGCTCATGCCCAGCGGGCTGGGCTCCGCATCGCCTCGGTTGGCGTCGTCATCGCCGTTCTGGGCGGGGCCCATGAGCGTCTCGACCAGCTTGCCGAAATCGTCCAGCGTGGCCGGGGTGGGGCCGGCGAAGGGGCCGGCAATGGCAAAGTCGAAAAAGCTTTCGTGGAAGGGGATGCCCGGCTGGGTAAAGTTCAGCTGCACATTCGCGGGCAGAGGCAAGTCCGCCGTTCCTCCGGTCAGCCCTTCGTAGAGCCGGTCCACGACGTAGCCCATCATATCATCGAGTTTCATATCGCAATCTCCTGGCAGTCTGCCCGCTTCAGAGCGTGGCCAATGTCGTCAGGGTGCGCGCCGGGTAGATTTGCGGTGAGTGAATTGCCTGTGAAACCGGGGTGAATTGAAGTGATTGCGTTCTACTTCAATGCATTGCGTGACTCGGGTGGCAGGTGGTTCCTATGAGAAGGGGCTCAAGTCACTGAGAAGATTAACAGATCGTTATCGCCGCCGGATTTTCACCCTTTTTTCACGCCGGTCCCGGGCGGCGAAAGGGTTAATGTTGAATTGTCGAGAGCGGCACAGTCGGTCGAGACGCCTTTTTAAGGCAGCAATTTTTAAGGCAGTTATTTCATCACCAAATTGGCGGGGCCAGGCAGTTGGATTTCATCTGCCTGGCCCCGTCTTTGCATGACGACGGAGCCGCGCTGAAGGCGCGTTGTCCGCCTGGTTTGTCTTTGGGCTCTGCGCAAGAAAAACCCGCCCGCCAGAGGCGCGCGGGTCATGTGCCGGGCCGTTTTTCCGCTCAGACGGTGATCGGGACGATTCCCTGCCCAAGCCGCGCGTTGCGCAAGACCTGCTTATCGCCGGGCGGCAGCAGAGGCAGGGGGGCGAGCCCATCCTGCAGCGCCTTGCCGGAGGCGGCGTTGGAGACCATCCAGCGCGTGGCCAGCGCCGACGCGGCGGAGGTTCCCACCAGTCGCGCGCCCGAGCCCGAGACAGTGCCGAGCGAGGGCAGGCCGGGCCGGGACGGCCCCTGATCGGAGAGCGCGGCAAAATCCGGCTGGGCGCCCCAGGCGACGGGCCCGCCCGAAAGCCTGTCCAGCCCGCCGCCAGAAGAATAGGACGCCGGTTTGCCCGTGCCCCCCTGCAGGCCCGCAACCCGCGTCGCAGCCGGCGCAGAGCAGATTGCGCTGAGGCAACCGAAGCCGCGCACCATCCCGCCAGTCCCTTCCAGCTGGCTCTGGCGCCCGCCCATGCCGAGGGCGCGGGGGTCATCGTCGCGTTGCAGCCAGAGGAACAGTGCCTCGCGCGTGTCGAGCGGTGCGCCTTGGCCCGGATCGATCTCGACCGTCCAGAGGCCGGAGGGCAGGCGGCGCCCGGTGCCCGTCTCGGCGGTCGGGATCATGGCGATGACTGCGCGCCAGCGGCTGCCGCGGTGGAAATCCACCGAGAGCTGGCCGAGATTGTGCCCGTCCCGTTCCAGCTCCACGAAGCGGCGCGGGTCGCCCACCGGGTCGAGGTCGGGATCGGCGGAGATGTCGATGGCGGTGCCCGCGAGTGGGCCGCTGCCGGGCGGCGGGACCAGCCGCACCTGCCAGCCCTGCGGATCCACCCCCTCGGGCAGCCAGATCTCCAGATAGCTCGACGTGCGGTCATCCGGCTGCAACCGCCAGCCGATCCGCGCGACCCCATCTTCGAAATCCTCCGCCGCGATGCGCGCATGCATGGCGCTGTCGAAGGTGTTCCCGGTGGGCATGACCACCGCCGTGGAGGATTGTTCCTGCCGCCGCCGGTCCAGCAACTCCTGTATCGCGGTCTCCATTTCCGAGTGGCCGTCATGGCGCCCCGCGCTCCAGCCATAGGAGAAATTCACCACCAGCGGCAGTTCTCCGGCTGCCTCGCACTCCCGGGCGATCTCGGTGGCGCGGGCAAAGATGTAATGCAGCGCCGAGAGCATGAACATCTCCTTGCCGAAGCCGGAGGTATCCCAGGCCACGGTATTGGGAAGCTGCACCGCGACGATCTGGATGTTGTCCCCAAGCAGCGGCTCCGGCAGGCGTGGGCCGTTGCCCCCGGCCAGCCCGAGGATGTGGCCGCCATGGGTGGCGTGATGATCGAGCAGCCGTCCGATCTCCGGCATGTCGCTGTCGATTGCGCCCACCGACCGGTAGAGCCGCCGCTCATCCGTCCCGTGCGCGGCGCGCAGGGCGTCGATCTCGCCATTGGTGATCTCGCGCCCTACCGGGACCCGGTCGCTCGCCAGCGCGCGCGCCGATTGCAGCCAGAGGTGGCTGATCCGGCTCTTGCCGTCGGAACCAAGGAAAGCCCGATGCGCAAAGGGGAGCCCGTCATCGATCACCCCGAGGATCGCCTTGGGCGTCCGTGCTGGGCGGCGCCACTGCGGGGCGGGGGCCTCCGGCGCGTAGGTCTCGACCCAGCTCGCGGCGTCGAGCGGCATGTTCAGCCGCACCCGTGGCGACAGGCCCGGTGCCGCCAGCGTTCCGAGCCGTTTTGCCAGCGCCCGGTCGGGCGACAGGTCGATCTCGCTGTCATTGCGAAAGACGAAGGGCGTCACCGCGTGCCCGGCGGCCTGCGAGGGCCAGAGCGGCGGCAGGCGGATATCGGCACCGTCCATCTGGCCGGGATCCCCGTCGCCTTCGAGGATCGCCGCCATGTGGCGAGCCTCGGGCTGGCGGATCGCCGGAAAGGCATAGGGCCGGCCCAGTTCCTCGGAGAAGACCCAGCGTTCATAGGGGCCGGCATAGCGGTCGATGCGCTCCTCGGGCGCGCGTTTCGCATACATCTCAGCCGCCCTCGCTTTCGCCGGCCGCCTGCTCCCAGAGCCAGGTGAAGGCCGGCATCGGGTTGGAGCGGAGCGCCTGCGTGTCCACGCTCAGCCCTGCCGCCGCCGATGCCGCCGGATCGCGCAGATCGTGGTCGAAGAAATCGACATCCGTCGCATTGAGTACCGAGGCGCCGCCCTCCGCGATGCGCCCACAGCGGCCAAGCACCGCCCGTCCGACCGCCCGGCCCAGCACCGCGCCGGCCCAGCTGTCGATGGGGTAATGCACCCCCGCCACGGTCCGGTTGACCGCGATCCGCTCGGCCAGCCCGCGCAGCATCGCGATCCGACCCGCCCGGTCTGCATGGCCGCCCCAGGCTTCGACCAGCGCCTCCAGCACGGTCAGCACCGCATAGGCTTCCGTCGCATGCGCGGAGGGGAAGGAGCCATGTCCCGGCGTCGGGATCATCGGCAGGAGCCGCCCGTCCACCTGGTCCGGTCGCCGCACGGCCAGCGCCGTCTTCACGATCATCGCGCTATGAGCGGCGGCGACCTGCGTGGCCGTGATCAGCTCGAATGTTTTCTTGCTGGAGGCCGAATGCAGCCCGAGGATCATGGCGAAATAGGCCGTCGGGAAGCCGAGTTGCGACAGGATCTCGGCCCCGCGCTCCTCCCGCAACGCGGTGTAATCGGCCACTCGGCGGGTCTGGTCGCGCAGAAGCTCGGCCGAGGGGCGGTGGAGTGTCACCCAGTCGGCACCATCGATTTGCAGCACAGAGGTATGATCGTCGCCCGCATTGCAGGATTTCCAGCCGATCCCGCTGAGGTATTCGCTCACATAGAGCGAGCCGCGCACCCAGACCGCGAGGCGCCCGTAATTGGACGGATCGCCCGGTGTCAGTTCGCCCGGCACCGGTGACTCCGTGTCGCCGCCCAGGTGCCGCAACGCCTCCGCCGTCATTCCGAGACCGGATGTCGTCAGCCCGTCATAGCCACCGGTATCGTCGGCCCCGAGAAACCCGCCAAGGCCGGTGAAATTCGCACCACCCCCGAAGCCGCCAAACCCTCCGAATCCGCCAAAGCCGCCGAAACCGCCGAAGCCTCCAAATCCACCAAAACCGCCGAATCCTCCCGATTGGCTCATTGTCTTGTCCTTTCCCTATGTGCTTCAAGAAATCCCCGAGGCGCGCAGTGCCTCGATCACCAGCCGTCCCGTCCGACGTTCCGCCGAGGGGTGCGTGCTGCGGTATTCGTTCAGTCGAAATGTCGGAAAACGGCGCATCAACTCCGCCGCGGTCGCCCGCGCCCCGTCGCCGTCGCCGAGGCTGTGCAGGGCGGCGATCTTGGTGCGCAGGGTCGATATGTGCCGGTCATTGGCCGACAGGCTGCGTTCGGCGAAGTCCAGCGCCCGGTCGAAACTCCCTGCCGCAAGGTGGGCCGAACTGGCCAGAGAGTCGAAGTAGTACCCGAACGGGTCGATGGGCGAGAGCCGCCGCGCCGTGTCCGTCGCCTGCACCGCGCCGGTGCCGTCATCCTGAAAGGCCAGTAGTGCGCCGCGCAAGAGCCAGCTCAGGCTTTCGTTCGGGTTGCGGTCGAGGGCTGCGGTGTAGCGCCGGTCCGCCTCGTCGATCTCGCCGAGGATATTGGCATGGGCAAAGCCGTCGATGGTCAGCGCGAAGCTGGAATCGGGGTCGAGATCGAGTGCGCGCGCGGTGCAGTCGAGCGCTCGCTGGGTATCGCTCCCCCGGTCGGTCGAATAACCCTTGAACACGTTCAGCACATGCCACTTGCCGAGCCAGGCATGCACATCGGTTGACCGCGGCGCGCGGGCCGCGCTCTCCTCAAGGTATTGCCGAGCGGTGAGGAAATCGCGCAGCGCCCGACGGTGCATCGAGGCAACGCCGGCGATCAGCAATTCATGATCGGCAATCTCGGGCAGGGTCAGACCGCGCAGGTTGCGCAGCGTTGTCTGCGCCACCGAGCGCCCGATGGCCTGCAGCACGTCCGCGAGCCGCTCCGGGAGCGCCATCGTCGCCGCGGCTTCGGCGACAAGGATATTGCGGTTCCACAGGATCTCGCCGGTCGAGACATCGAGGAAATCGAAATCGCAGATCACGTCCGACCCGGAGCGCCGGATCGTCCCGGTCACGAGGTAATCCACCCCGAGCGTCTCGCGCACATCGGCAATATCGATCATCCGCTGGGCCATCGCCCGGCCCGACAGGTGCGAGATCACGGTGAGCAGGGTGGAGCGGGAGAGAGAACGGCAGATCTCCTCGGCCACCCAGTCGCCGGTCACGCGCAAGGCGGTGTCGCCATCGGGCGCAGCCAGCGGCAGCGCGCTGATGCGCGGGCGCAGACGGACAGCGCCGCCCTGGCTCGCCCGTCCGAGGGCCGCGAGTTGGTCGGGTCGGGCCCGAAGCGAATCGCGCCAGGCCACGAAACCCGGCTCCCGTACGTTCAGGTCGTTGAGAAAGGCCCCCTGTCCGGCGACGAAATGGGTGTGGTCAAGCGAGAGCTGAACATCCGTGGAGGTGGTATGCAGCACCGTGTCGAAATCCGGCCCCATGACCTTGCGCAGGTCCGACAGCGCCCGGCGCAGGTTCTGGTGGCCGCTATCGTAATCGGAGGCGCCCCAGAGCGTTTCCTGCAGGTTTGCGCGCGAACGCCGGCCCATCGGCGCCGTGGCCAGAAGCGCGAAGAGTGCCCGGTGCTTGGCCCCGCGAATCTCGACACGTCCACCGCCCTCAAGGCAGACAGAACAGGTCCCGAAAAGGGAGATCACGAGTTTCGGCGCCAAAGTGTCCTCCATGACCAACGGCTTTTTTCTAAACGGGAAATACCACGCTACAAAGCGCTTCACGTTTTTTTCACGCGACGGCCTGTCGAATCCCCCATTAGGTTCAGGATCTGCCAGAGGTAAGAAAAGCGATGACGAACGACATGCAGGAATTGCCGCCTATCGAGAGCCTGTTCGATTTTTTCCAGCGATGGAGCGTGTTGCGGCCGGAAATGGAGGCGTTGCGCGCCTCGGACCGGCTCGCTCCGCGAGAGCAGGCAATTCTTGCCGCGCTGGTCGACCTTGCCGACCGCGTCGGGCCGGACGACCTGGTCCCGCAAGATCCACCGGAATAGGTTTGGATGCGTCGCGGCGCGGTCTCGCGCGAAAACCGCGCAACCCGCGCTTTGAGCAGCTCCCCGATCCGTGAAAAGGATCCAGCCCGGTCCAGGTGACCTTGGCGCCGGGAATGGACGGTCAAAAGTCCGAAATATTGCCTCGGTGCGTTCGGAGGCGGCACCCGTTAAGCGGTAAGCAATACTTCAAGCGGCGTTGTTGCATAAAGAGCGAGCGGGATTCACTTCACGAATCCAGTAGGTTAGATCGGCGGTATTCCGAAGCCCATGCCTCCCCGCTATCGAACGACGAACTGGTCTACTTATAACGCGTCGCTTCGAATGCGGGGTTCGCTGCTGGTCTGGTTCGACCGAGACATGGCCTGGTTTGCCGAGAAGGCGGGCAAACTTGGTCGCCCCGAAGTGTTCTCCGATGCAGCGATCCAGTTCTGCCTGAGTGTGAAGGTGTTGTTTGGCCTGCCGCTTCGCCAGACCTCCGGTATGGTTGCCAGCCTTCTGGAAATGGCTGACCTCGATTGGCCGGTGCCGGACTTCAGCACGTTGTGTCGGCGCCAGAGAACCTTGAAGGTCCAGATCCCCTATCGGCGCGTTGACGGGCCGTTGAACCTGTTGGTGGATAGCACAGGGATCAAGTTCCTGGGCGACGGCGAGTGGCAGGTTCGTAAGCACGGCACCAGTCGCAGACAGTCAATGGCGCAAGGTTCATCTGGCCATGGACACCACTACATCCGACATCCGAGCGGTGGAGTTCAGCCCCAGCCGAGACGGCGACAGCCCCGTCTTGCCAGACCTGCTGGAATAGATCCCCGAGGACGAACAGATCGGCACCGTGACCGCCGATGGCGCATACGACACCCGCAGATGTCACTCTGCCATCATTGCCCGAGACGCCAAAGCGATCATACCGGTTCGCCGGAACGGACGGTTGTGGAAGGAGGACGGTCCTGCTGCCAAGGCCCGTAACGAGATACTAAGAGCCTCACAACGCTTCGGCAGGTCGCTCTGGAAACGATGGAGCGGATACAACGTCCGAAGCCGTGTCGAGGCCAGAATGCGATGCCTCAAGGCATTCGGTGAACGCATCATGGCAAGGGCCCCAGAAAGACAAACCGCCGAAATCCACATCCGCATCGCCCTCATGAACCGCTTCTCAGCCCTCGGAACGGCTGACATCGTGTGTGAGGCGCGAGCCCACCGGGGAAAGGGGAAGATCAGCCTCAGGACGAATTGCGCAACAACGCCCCTCAACACTCTTTCCCCATAGACACCGCCAACCCCCCGCGGCTTCCTCCCTGGGAGGTTTGCCAACGCGGGCCGACGTCGCGCCAAGCCGATAACTCACGCCGCGGCCCGCATCAGAAAACCTTCACCGAAGCAGACTGCCAATGTCCGGAATTCGAACGTCTGAATTGGCGATCTCTCGAGCAGTTGAGACTTGGGACGGTGCCACCCACTACAGCTCCCGATTTATGCCATGCTGAACTTCCCGCAGCAGTGCGGCAACGACCTTGAATTCCAGGGTTGCCCGCCGCAGGAAACCACCTGCCGGCATCAATGCGATTTCGGGGGACGTCTTGTGAACCGTGATCCCTGAGACTGGGAGGGCAGGGGCAAGATCGATCGGAACCATCATGGCGGCCTCGCTTCCGGCAACGATTTGCAGGCCGGTCGTGAAGGAACTGGTCAGGAGCGGGTAGTTTGGTATTGGAATGCCGGCTCTTTTGAAGAATCCATTGAGCAGGACAGCGTCCTCCGCCCGTTTACCGTAGATGACCCATTCGAGGCCGGAGAGTGTCGTTGCGTCCAGGCGCCCGGCATCCGAAAGGGGGTGGCCCTTCCGGAGAGCGACGCCCTGTTCCACCTCGGTCATCGGAACGAAATGGAGCTGGTCCGCCAAGGCGTGTGCTTCATGTGCACCGAAGACGATATCGAGTTGGAAGCTGCTCAGGTCTGCCATCGAGTCGCGGTAGAGACCTGCCACAAGTTCGATACGCGTGTCGGGGAAGTCCTGCCGGATCTTCAGCAATGGTCCGCATAAGTACCGTAGTTGGAAAAGCGGACCTGCCCCGATCCGCAACACTTCCATGCGGCGCTCTCGTACAGCTGTGACTGCCTCGTGCGATTGGTGGGTCTCCGACTCGATGCGCTCTGCGTAGGCGACGAGCGCAAGGCCTGCAGGCGTGGGCCTCGCTCCTGAAACGCCGCGTTCGAACAGCTCTGTGCCGTAGATGTCTTCCAATTGCTGCAAGCGTTTTGTCAGCGAGGGTTGGGTGATGTTCAACCGCGATGCGGCTGTCGTCAGCGAACCGGTCCGGAAGATCTCCAGAAAGGTGAGAAGCAGCTTATCCATTCCTTCAGTCTATATATGGTGCGATATAAATTCAATTTTCCAATGCAATCGGATCGGGCAAGATACTGTTGACCAGGGAGGGTCTGATGCGAACCATTTTCGTCCTTTTCGACTCGCTCAACCGATCCGCGCTCGGCGCCTATGGCAGCACGGCGCTCGCAACACCCAATTTCAGTCGTTTTGCCGAACGCGCCCTGGTCTTCGACCGGCATTATGTGGGCTCGATGCCCTGCATTCCCGCTCGGCGCGACATGCATACGGGGCGGTTGAATTTCCTGCACAGGTCCTGGGGGCCCTTGGAGCCGTTCGACAACTCCTTTGCCCGAGAGTTGAGTGCCCGAGGGGTCTACACCCACATCGTGACGGACCATCTCCACTATGCGGAGGTCGGGGGTACGGGATACGTGAACGCCTTCGACAGCTGGCAGATGATTCGTGGCCAGGAATACGATCCGTTGAAGGCCGTGGTGACGCCCCCGATAAACGCTCTCCGGGAACAGTTCGACCCGCGACATTACCCATTCGAGAACCTCCCGGAAGGCCGGAACGTGACCCGGCACAACGTATCGGAGACGGAATGGCGACGCTCTCGCGGCGCACTCAACCATCTCACACTCGATGAGCAGGGCGAGGAAGCATGGTCGACTGTCAAATGTTTCGATGAAGCCCTGGCATTTCTGGACACGAATTCGGCGAGCGATGACTGGTTTCTCCAAATCGAATGCTTCGATCCGCACGAGCCTTTCAACGCCCCCGAGCGCTTTCGCCAGTCCACCGGGGCCGGAAAGACGGACAGGATCCTCGATTGGCCGGTCTATGAGAAAGTCACAAGCTCGGATGCGGAAATCGCCGAGACACGCGCCAACTATGCCGCGCTCGTTGCGCATTGCGACGACCAGTTCGGGCGCCTGCTGGACTGGCTCGACGAGACCGACGGATGGGATGATACCTGCGTGATCGTGACCACCGATCATGGCTTCCTTTTGGGTGAGCACGAGTGGTGGGGAAAGAACAAGATGCCTCTCTACGAGGAGATCTCGCACATACCGCTGATGATCAGGCACCCCGAGTGCAAACCCGGCCGATATTCGGGGCTCACACAGACCACCGATCTGATGCCGACCATACTGGAACTGCACGGCGCACCGATTCCGCCGGAAGTGCGGGCGCATTCGCTGCTTCCGGCGTTGCAGGGCGAAGACGTCGGGCGTGAGACTGCGATCCTGGGCATGTTCGCCGGGCCAATCTGCGTGACCGATGGCCGATTCACCTACTACCTCTACCCGACGGACGAGACCGCTTCGGGGCTCGGCCAATACACACTTGAGCCGCATCATATCGACCGGGACTTTTCGCTCGCGGAACTTGAGACCGCACGGTTGGCGCCGCCGATGGATTTCACCAAGGGGAGTCCGTTGTTGCGCTTCGACGCCATGCCGCCAATCGGGGAGGCCGGGTTCGAAGCAACGGCAAGGCGCCCGGCGAAATCGCCCCTGTTCGATCTGGCCACCGACCCGGAGCAGGAGAACCCACTGGACGATCCAGCGACATGCCGTCGGCTCGAAGCCGCGGCTGCCCGGCATCTCGAAGAACACGACGCGCCGAACGAGATCTTTGCGCATTACGGTCTGGTAGCGCCAGGTCGGAAAGCCGAGATCACCCCCCCGGACGTGGAGGGTCCGGAAATAAACACACCAATGGAGGAGACAACATAATGAGACTCTGGAGCCGAACGACGACGCTGGCCGCAATGCTGGTAAGTGCCGCGAGCCTGGTGCAGGCCGAGGATTTCCCCGCACGCACCGTAGAGAACATCTTTCCCTGGGCACCCGGCGGCGCCATGGCCGCGAGCCAGATCATCGCCGAGGCGATGTCGGACGAACTCGGTGTTTCCATGCCCGTGGTTTCGACCCCGGGAGCGGCGGGGACCAAGGCATTTCAGACCGCAATGGCTAAACCTGCGGACGGTTACACCGTGATCGATGGCTATGTCGCACCTCTGGTGTTGATGCCCGTTCTCGGAAAGGCTGACTGGACCTACGAAGACTTCACGCCGCTCTACGCGGCTGTTTCCAACGCATTCTCGATTGTCGGCCGCAAGGACGAAACCCGTTGGGACGACTTCGAAGGCATGATGGCCTGGGGGAAGGAAAATCCGGGCGAGCTGCGCTATTCCACCGGATCGCGCAACAACCTTCCGCACATGGTGATCGCAAAGGTGCTGCAATCCTACGGCGTCGTGGCGCAGAACATTCCTTATCCGTCGGACCCGGATTCGCACAAGGATCTCTATGCGGGTATCCTCGACTTCGCGTTCCATACGCCCTCTGCCTATCTGCAGAACCGCGATCAGGCAAATGTGCTTCTGGTTCTGTCCGAACTGCCGGGTGCCAAGAAGACCTATCACGACGCAAAGAGCATTGCCGATCTCGATATCGATCTCGGCCTGTCGGGCCTCGCGCCGATGGGCTGGACCTGGTGGATCGTGCATCCTGACACGCCCGCAGACCGCGTGGAGGTGCTCTCCGCAGCCATGGGCCGGGCGTTGGAGCGCACCGAAGTCCAGGAGAAAATCGCCAATCTCGGCTTCAACATTCTTGGCTTCGCTCCGGAGGAATACCAATCGGTCGTCGGCCCGGTTGCGGACCAGTTGCGCGCCATGGGGGATGCCCTGGCCTGGGAAGAAGAACAGCTGAAATCCCTGAATTGATCGAATGGTTGCGGTGTGACAAGACCGTCACGCCGCAGTCACCGCGCACCCGGAGGGTCCCATGCGACTTAAAACACTCCATGCAGAGCTTTCCGTTGCCGCCATTTTCGTCGCGGTCGTTGCGCTGGTCTTCCAGCAAACCCGCGGCGACATGGTCGAACAGGGGATCGCCTCGGGCGGACCCTATTCCAACGCGGCGAGTTACCCTGAGGCACTGGGGATCGCCATTGCGGCCGTTCTTGTTCTGACACTTGTACCACGGCTGTGGGCAGCGCGCCGCCAATCCCGCCCCGGGATTTCCGTGGTCGAACTCGCCCGGCCCGCGGCGATGCTGCTGGCCTTTGCCGCTTATCTGGAAGCGCTTGGTGTGTTGGGGTATCTGGTTTCGACACCGTTCTTCATGGCGCTGATCATGTATCTCGCCGGCGAACGTGCCCCGATCCAATTGATCGCCGTTCCGCTCTCCGTCACCGTGGCGCTCTCGCTCGTCTTTGGCGGATTGCTGGACGTCGTCCTGCCGCGCGGCCAGTTCGGCATCGCCCTGTCTTGGTAGGATCGAAAAAATGATCGGTGAAATGCTCTATAGCGGCGCGATACTCATGGCCAGTCCCGAGGTTCTGCTGCTGACTTTCCTCGGGGTCATTCTGGGCCTTGTCATCGGCGCCCTGCCAGGTCTCGGCCCGCTCATGGGAGTGGTTCTGCTCTTGCCTGTCGCCCTCTATGTCGAGCCGCTCGCGGGGCTGGGGCTGTTGATCGCTGTCTTCGTCGGCGGTTCCTGCGGGGGCGCGATTTCGGCCATTCTGCTGCGTATTCCGGGAACGCCCATTGCCGCGGCAACACTGTTCGACGGCTACCCGATGGCGCAGAAAGGCCGCGCGGCCGACGCGCTCGGTCTCGCCATCTGTGCTTCGTCCATCGGCGGGCTCTTTGGCGGGCTTCTTCTCATTCTCTTTGCGCCGTTGCTGGCCGCTTTCGCAACACGGTTCGGCCCGCCGGAGCTTACCCTCCTGGGGGTTCTCGGCCTTCTTTCCATCGCCGTTGTCTCGCGCGAAGCCACGACCAAGGGGTTGCTCGCCGGCATGCTCGGAATGCTGATCGCGACCATCGGCACCGACGAGCTGTCGACGGGCTACCGCTTCACCTTTGACAGCTACCAGATGCTGAACGGTTTCCACATCGTCTCGATCGTTGTCGGCCTCTTCGCCGTCTCGGAAATGGCCTGGCAACTCATCGGTCGGGACAAGATCACCGGCGAGGTCCCGAAGCCGGCACGCCCGGGCCTGCGCTCGCTGAAGCTCATCGCCGGGCACATTCCCAACCTTCTGCGTTCGTCGACAATAGGCACGTTTTTCGGAACCCTCCCGGGGGCCGGTGGCGACATCAGCGCTTTCACCTCCTATGCCGTCGCGAAAGCGGTCGCGAAGCCCGAAGAGGGGTACGGCGAAGGTGCCGAAGGCGGGGTTGTCGCCACCGAAGCCGCCAACAATGCAACCTGTGGCGGAGCGCTCATCCCGACGCTGTCGCTTGGCATTCCCGGCGATGCCACCACCGCCGTGCTCATGGGGGCCTTGTTGATCCTCGGCCTCTTTCCCGGACCGGCCCTCTTCGCCGACCGACCAGAGGTCGTTGGCGGGATCTTCCTCGTCTACATCCTCGCCAATCTGTTCCTTCTGGTCCTTGGCTTCCTTCTGGTGCCGGTCTTCGTCCGACTGCTACGGCTGCCGAAATCCTCGCTCATCCCCACGATCCTCGTGCTCTGTGCCATTGGCACCTTTGCGCTGCAATCTTCCGTGTTCGACCTCTGGGTGATGTTCGGCTTCGGGTTGCTCGGGATCTTGCTGCGCGCCGCCGACTACCCCTTGGCGCCGGTGGTGATCGGGACGATCCTCGGCCCCATCGTCGAGAACAACTTTCGCCGTTCGATGCTGATCTCGCGCGAGGGCCTGTGGATCTTCACCGACCGACCGATCTCAATGGTCCTTTTGGTTCTTTGCATAGGGCTTGTGGCGCTTGCGGTCTTTGTCGGACTGCGAGGGAAGGCCCTCAAAGAGACTGTCAAGGAAGCTTGAGTTGAGGCCCGCCAGAAGCCATGGACCAGAACCCGGTTTGTTACTGATGTACCAAGGCGCCGGTCACGCCCAGATTGGCTGGCTCATAGACCACCCGGTAGACGGTCCAATTTGCCGCTGACAAGACCAGCAAAGAAGGGAAAGCGACATGCGCATTGCGTCTCTCTTGCATCAGGTGATGCAAAGGCTTCGGTGCCGATACCAGCCGGAGAAACACTACATGCGCGGGCCGGGACCGGCCGCGTGTGGGCTCCGGGCAGACAAGGACTGACGTCTGCAATCGCCGCCCCAAATTGTGGCGCCCACGACGGCTTGGTCCCTCGGACCAGCTTGTCAGCGGCATTCTTCGATGTTCCGGGTTTCGTGTCCATCTTCGCTCCATGGCGGCTTCGATGAACCAGAACCCTCTGTCGCTCAAACCCCTGAATCTCTCCAATCAGCGCTGACGCCAGACACCACTCAGCACATTGGGGGAGGCATCATCTGTCATGTCGAGACCGCCTTCACTCGCAAGGCGCTGACCAGTCGAGCGTTTTCGAGCGCGATGACGCTTTGGTCGGCAAAGATCTGCGCCAAGGCGGTTGCCGGCTCGCTGAACGGGCGGACGCTTTGCCGATAGATCGTGAAGGCGCCAGTGAGTTTGTCGCCGGACATCATGGGAATGGCGACGAACGAGCGGGCGCCTCCGAGAATGGCCGTGGCGTAGCGCAACGGATCATCGCTCTGGAAGATCTCTTCGGCCCGAACGTCGTAGATATTGACCATGCAGTGGTTGGCAGCAACGCGCCCCAGCCCCGTGCTTTGGCTAACCTGGAAACATCCCTGCGCGTCAAGCCAGTCCTGAAAGGGCTCCGGGATTCCCCGTGAATGGCCCGCTGCAAACTGCCGATCACCCCGGTAGTCGAAGAGAATTCCAAACTCTGCCTCGCAGAGTTCCAGCGCGAATCCGAGAATTGCGGACATGACCATGTCGCTGTCCCCGCGTGACCGGCTGATGATGCGCAAGACCTCACCGAGGGCCTGCTCACGGCGGAGCGCATCCTCAAGGCTCAGCGCGAGCTCTGATATGACCGCAGCGTGGTCGATCTGAACGCCGGGATCGGGCTGTTCCCCGCCCAACCTGGCGCGAAGCGCGATCTTCGACGAAACCTCGAGCTTTCGATAGATCGTGGCCAGATGGGTGCGCACGGTAGAGGGAGCGATGTTCAGCCGGGCCGCGATCGCCTGATAGGTCTCGCCTTGCGCATAGGCCTGAGCAATCTCGTATTCGCGGGTGCTGAGAACATCATCGGGCAATGCGCACATAATCCTTCTGGGACGATACCAGATCCATCGTGGGGCAGCGCTCTCGCTCTGGCAATCCTGCAGATGCTGTATTCAAATACAGCATCGGCGGGCGGCAGTTTACATCATCTGCCCGATACCGCCGCTCTCCCCACGCCTGCATTCTTTGGGAACTTGGACAAGAGGAGAGGGCCATGACGATTGAACGGACAGCGCGAGACTTCTTCGAGGCCTGCGAGACCGGCCTGGGCTGGGCAGCATGCAAGTCCTATTGCAGCGACAACGCGGGGTTTGCCTGCCAGGCGGATGCGCTGGCCGAAATCTCCTCGCTTGAGGCCTATGCCGATTGGATGAAAGGACTGCTGGGTCCGATCCCGAACGGGCATTACGAGCTGACGGCTTTTGCCGTTGATGAGGGGCGCGGCAGGGTCGTGGCAACAGCCCAGTTTCACGGAACCCAGACGGGGGACGGTGGCCCGGTACCTCCGACCGGCAAGGTCGTGGTCTCTGACTACGCCCATGTCATGACCTTCGCCGACGGAAAAATCCGTCACGTGACGAAGATCTGGAATGACGCGCAGGCCCTGCGGCAAATCGGGTGGGCATGATGCGCTGGCGCATGCTTGCTTTGCTCTTTGCAGCACGGGTTGGTTTGGGCTTCTCGTTCCAGACCACGGCCTCGGCGAGCGAGGGCATCTCGGCGGCCTTTGGCCTTGGCTATGCAGAGATCGGGATGATGATCGGGCTCTTCACAGCGCCTGGCCTGTTCCTCGCTCTGCCGGTCGGCTTGTCCGGCAGGTTCGTTTCCGATCGATTGCTCGTTGGCCTTGGCCTTGCCGTTCTGGCGATTGGCGGGCTGATTGCAGCGGCGGCGGCCGGGCCAGAAGCCCTGACCTTCGGTCGGATTATCTCTGGCATCGGCGCACTCTTCGGGATGCTCTATTTCACGAAGATGGTCGCGGATCTGTTCGAAGGTCGCGAGATTGCCACCGCGATGAGCATCCTCGTCATGAGTTGGCCCTTTGGCATCGCGATGGGGCAGGTCGGTCATACCTGGCTGACGACCGAGTTCGGATGGCGCGTTCCCTTCGCCGTCGCATCGGCCTATTGCGCCGTCAGCGCTCTGGCAGTGCTCGCCCTCTATCAAACGCCCAATGTATCCGTGACCGCGCGCCCCGGTCGCACGGCTTTTCTCCTGCCGCGCGAGTGGGCTTTGATCCTTAGTGCCGGCGTCGCGTGGGGGGCGTTCAACGCGGGCTACATATTGTACCTCAGCTTCGGCCCGGAAATGCTCAAGGCACAGGGCCTGGGCGTCCTCGCGGCTGCCTCGATCATCAGCATCGGAAGCTGGCTGATGATCGGTTCCGGCGCCGTGTGCGGGCAAATCGCGGACCGGGTGGGACAGAGGCCTCGCATCATTGCCGTGGCAATGGCCGGCGCAGTGGCAGCCCTGCTTCTGCTGGTCGTTCCCGGAGTTGGACTCGGAGCCAGCCTTCTCTTCGGCCTGGTGGGTATGGCGCCCGCTGGTGTGATCATTGCGATGTCCGGCGATGCTGTCGCAGCGGAGCGGCGCGCCGCCGGCATGGGGGTCTTTCTGACGGTCTACTACGCGATCATCAGCCTTGCGCCGCCCGTGGCAGGATGGATCTTCGATGCAACGGGCTCGCCCATGGGGGCCATCTTGTTGGCTGCGTCCTTGTTCGCCCTCGTTCTGCCGGCAACGCTGCTGTTCGGATGGATCAAATCGATGCATCCTCTTCCGCACCTGCAGGAGAAAGTCTGATGCAGATCCGAAAGCCCCCTCATCCGCGAACGGATCGAGACCGACGAGATGGGTGCCAAACTCAGAGAGCAACTTGCACGGCGGATCGTCGACACTCTGGAGGTTTCCCCTGCCAGACGAGAGTCTGGTGGCGGTTGCCATGTCGGACACCGCCCGCAAACGGGCGCGTGTCGGGAGTGGGCCTGTTTGAATGCAAGGTCCATCGACGTTGGATCGCCAGGTCCATTGGAGGGTCGAATTCGGGTCCCCGGGTTTGTGGCGCCTACAGCAATTGCTCGAAGAGAGCGCGCGTGTTCTCGAACGTCATCTCGACCGGGTTTCCGCCCGTGCTCGGATCGTTCAGGGCGGATCGGGTCAACGCATCCAGATCCGGGTCTACGACGCCAAGCTCCGTCAATGTCCGGGGAATTCCCATTGAAGCGTTCAACGCGTCGACAAAGGCGCAGAAGCCATCGAAACCGCCGTCGATCCCCAGATAGGCAGCCGCCTCGGCCAGGGTTCCTTCGCAAGGTTCCCGGTTGAATTGCAGGACAGCCGGCATGCAAACGGCATTGGTCGTGCCATGATGGGTGTGATGCACCGCGCCAATCGGATGGCTGAGCGCGTGGATGGCGCCGAGCCCCTTCTGGAAGGCGGTGGCCCCCATCGCGGCTGCCGACATCATGTGGGCCCGGGCTTCGATATCGGTGCCGTCGGCATAGGCCCGCGGCAGGTATTCTTTCACCAGTCGCATCCCCTCAAGCGCAATGCCCTGACTCATCGGGTGATAATGCGGCGAACAGAACGCCTCGACGCAATGCGCGAAGGCATCGAGCCCTGTGCCGGCTGTGATGAACGCGGGCATACCGACCGTCAGTTCCGGGTCGCAGATGACCACTGCCGGGAGCATCTTCGGGTGGAAGATGATCTTCTTTTCATGGGTCTGCGAGTTGGTAATGATCGCGGCACGCCCCACTTCGGAACCGGTGCCTGCGGTGGTGGGCACCGCCACGATCGGGTGAATGCCCGCCGGATCGGCGCGGGTCCACCAGTCGCCGATATCCTCGAAATCCCAGAGCGGCCGTGTCTGTCCGGCCATGAAGGCGAGCGTCTTGGCCAGATCCAGGCCAGAGCCACCGCCGAAGGCAACGACACCGTCATAGCCGCCGTCGCGATAGGCCTTCAGCCCCGCCTCGACGTTCTTGTCCGACGGGTTCGGATCCACCTCCGAAAACATCGCCCGGCCGAGGCCCGCAGCCTCCAGCAGATCCAGCGTCCTGGTCGTGATCTCCATGGAGGCAAGGCCACGATCGGTCACAAGAAGGGGTTTGGAGATTCCAGCCGCGGCACAGGCATCGGCAATCTCGGAAATGCGACCGGCACCGAAACGTATCGGGGTGGGGTAGTTCCAGTTTCCAACGAGCTTCATGGTCGTCATGCTTTCTTCAGATGGTAGGATTTCGGACGGGTCAGGGCATGGAAGCCCAGAACCGAGAGGCCGGCGCCGCGACCGGTATCCTTGCAGCCGGTCCAACACAGAGCCGGGTCGAGATAGTCGCAGCGGTTCATGAAGACGGTGCCGGTCTGCAGGCGTTTTCCAATTGCGTCGGCCGTGTCGCTGTCCTGGGTCCAGATGGAACAGGTCAGGCCGAAGTCGCTGTCGTTCATCAGCGCGATGGCCTCCTCGTCATCCTGCACCTTCATGATCCCGACGACCGGGCCGAAGCTTTCGTCGCGCATGACACGCATGTCGTGGCTGACATTGGTGAGGATCTGCGGCGTGAGATAGATGCCGCCGTCGTCTTCGGCAAAGGTCTCGATATGGGCCACCGCGCCGTCTTCCAACGCCTCGGCAATCTGGGCGCGAACCTCTTTCGCAAAGCGGATATTGGCCATCGGGCCGATGGTGGTCGCCGCGTCGAGGGGATTTCCGAGCTTGTAGCCCTTCACGATCTCCACGCATCTGGCGAGGAAATCGTCATACACGCTCTCATGCACGTAGATCCGTTCGATGCCGCAACAGCATTGGCCGGAGTTGAACATCGCCCCGTCGATCAGCGTGTCGGCGGCTGCCTGGATGTCGGCATCGGCGCGCACATAGCCCGGGTCCTTGCCGCCAAGCTCGGTGGAAACGGCTGTGAAAGTGCCGGCAGCGGCACGTTCCATTGCCTGACCGCCACCGACGGAGCCGGTGAAGTTGACGAGATCGAACGCCCGGCCGGCGATCAACGTCGAGGCGGTGTCGTGGCTGAGGAACACGTTCTGGAACACGTCCTTGGGCACACCGGCGGCGTGAAAGGCCTCGGCCATGCGTTCACCCACGAGGATCGTCTGGGCGGCATGTTTGAGCACGACGGTGTTGCCGGCAATCAGCGCCGGGGCGACCGTGTTAATCGCGGTCATGTAGGGGTAGTTCCAGGGCGCGACAACGAACACCACGCCATGCGGTTCGCGCTCGATCTTGCGCAGGAAGGCGTCGCTGTCCTCGATCACGATCGGGGCGAGCGCTTCCTCTGCGATATCGGCCATGTAGCTGGCCCGTTCATTGAAGCCGCCGAACTCGCCGCCATAGCGCACCGGCCGGCCCATCTGGTGGGCCAGTTCCACCGCCATCCGATCCGTTGTCTTGCCGATCTCGGCGACTCCCGCGCGCACCAGGGCAATGCGTTCCTGAAGGGGCCGGGCAGCCCAGTCGCGCTGCGCCCTGCGTGCCTGCGCGGCCACTTCAAAGGCCTCCTTCGTACCAAGAAGCGGTCGTTCAGCATATACCGATCCGTCTATCGGCGAGATGCACTTTACTGTGTCAGTCATGGGGTTCCCTAACGGATTCGATTGTCTCGTAGTCTGTGTTGAGGCTGGTTATTCGAAACCGACAACGACCGGTTTCGTCAATCTCCAGAACGTTCAGCGAAGTCCCTGCCTCCAGGCCGTCTGCCGTGTCCGCCGAGTAGCGCAGAAGCGCGTATCCAAGATCGCCGCTGGCGTCGCTTGAGAGCACTTCCAAGCGCTTGTTTTCCTCCGGCACGGCGAACCAGGCCTCGTGGGCCTCGCATATCGCAGCGCGGCCGCGTACTGGCGTGCCGAAAGGCGAATGGATTTCGCCATCTTCGGTGTAGAACCCGGCGCATGCCGAGGCATCCCGCGCTTCGTAGGCAACAAGGTAATCGTCCAGAAGCTTCCGCAAATCCGTCTCGAACGGCATAGACTCAAGCCCTCTCGAAGCCGCGCGCGATCTCCCAGTCGGTCACCACGCGGTCGAATTCCTCCTGCTCCACTTCGGCGCAGCGGACGTAATGGTCAACTACGAAGTCGCCCATCGCCTCGCGTAGCATCTTGGAGGTACGGAGCGTTTCGGTCGCCGCCCGAAGGGTTGCGGGGATCTCGCGCGCGCCTTCGTCCTCGTAGATATCGCCACTCGTTGCGGGCGCCAGCTCCAGCTTCTGCTCGATCCCCTTGATCCCGGCGGCGAGGAAGGCGGCCTGGGCGAGATAGGGATTGATATCGGAGCCGCCGATCCGGCATTCCATGCGCACGCCCTTGGTACCTTCTCCGCACAGGCGGAAGCCCGCGGTGCGGTTGTCCACCGACCAGACCGCCTTGGTGGGGGCGAAGGTGCCTTTCAGGAAGCGCTTGTAGCTGTTCACGTAGGGCGCAAGGAACACGGTGTAGTCCGGCGCGTAGGCGATCAGGCCAGCGCAGAACTGGCGCATGAGGTCCGACATGGCATGTGGCGCATCGGCGTTGAAAAAGGCCGGGGTCGCGCCCTGCCAGAGCGACATGTGGACGTGGCTCGCGGAGCCGACCTTGTCGTGGTGCCACTTGGGCAGGAAGCTCGCCGCGTGGCCGTGCTGCCATGCAATCTCCTTGGTGGCGTGCTTGGCTATGGTGTGATGGTCGGCGCAGGCCAGCGCATCGGCGTAGCGGATATTGAGCTCTTCCTGACCCGTCTCGGCTTCGCCCTTGGTGTTCTCCACCGGGATGCCCGCGGCATAGAGGTGGTTGCGCAGCGGGCGCATCACGGCCTCTTCCTTGGTGGTCTGAAGGATATGGTAATCCTCGTTGTAGCCCGAGATCGGCGTCAGGTCGCGGAAACCGCCCTTGCGGATCTCGTCGAAGCTTTGCTCGAAGAGGAAGAACTCCAGTTCGGTCGCCATCATCGGGGTGAGGCCCATCGCCTCGAGGCGCGCGATCTGTGCCTTCAGCACCTGGCGCGGGGAATGCGGGACGGGCTCATGGGAATGATGGTCGAGGATATCGCAGAGCACCATCGCCGTGCCCTCGAGCCACGGCATCGGGCGCAGCGTGTCGAAATCCGGTTTCATCACGTAATCGCCATAGCCAGCGGCCCAGGAGGTTGCCTTGTAGCCTTCCGGCGTGCCCATCTCCAGATCCGTTGCCAGAAGATAGTTGCAGCAATGGGTCTCTTCCCAGCCGTGGTCGATGAAGTTCCGGGCGTGGAAACGCTTGCCCATGAGGCGGCCCTGCATGTCGACAAGACAGACGAGAACCGTGTCGATGGTGCCGTCTTTGACGGCGGCTTTCAGAGCGTCGAAGGTGAGCGGGCCGGGCATGTTCGTCCTCTTTTCAGGCGGCGACCGGCCCAACAGGGCCGGTCATTGTCTTGGTGTCAGGCCGGCCCTTGCGGGCCGGTCCTTCCGGTTGGGGCTGGCTCAGCCGTAGCGATACGGGCGGCCGGCCTTCTGCATGTCGGCGTTGTACTTCTTGAAAATCTCCACGACCTTTGCCTTGGTCTCCGATTCCGCGGCGACCTCGTCCCAGAACTTGACCGCGGCCGCCTCGACGGTGGCCCATTCCTCGTCGGGAATGGAGGTAAGCTCCATCTTGGTGCCGTTGACGCGCAGGTTGGCCTCGCCACCCCAGTACCACCATTGGCGGTAGTAATGCGACTGGTCGCAGCAGACGCGGAACAGGGTCTGCAGGTCCTCGGGCAGCTCGTTCCAGCGCTCCATGTTGGCAAAGAAGGAACCAGCCCAGGCGCCGGAGATGTTGTTTGTGAGGAAGTAGTTGGTCACATCGGCCCAGCCAACAGTGTAATCCTCGGTGATGCCCGACCAGGCGATGCCGTCGAGTTCGCCGGTCTGCACGGCAACCTCGATGTCTTCCCAGGGCAGGGCGACCGGCACGACGCCGAACTGCGCCAGGAAACGACCCGCTGTGGGGAAGGTGAAGACGCGCTTGCCCTTGAGATCCTCCAGCGAGCGGATCGGGTCCTTGGTGGCGAAGTGGCAGGGATCCCAGGCGCCGGCGGAGACGTGCTTGACGCCGACCTTGGAATACTCCGCATCCCAGATTTCGTTCAGTCCGTATTGGTTGAAGAGCACCGGCACGTCGAGCGAATAGCGCGAGCCGAAGGGGAAGTAGCCGCCAAAGACGGTGACTTCGGTGGGCGAGGCCATGGAGTCGTCATCCGATTGCACCGCGTCGATCGTGCCGCGCTGGAGCGCCTGGAACAGCTCGCCCGTGGGCACAAGCTGGTCGGCATAGAAGAGCTCGATCTGCATCTTGTCGCCGGCAATCGTGTTGAACATCTTGATTGCCGGATCGATGACGTGCTCGGCCAAGGCCGCCCCGGCATAGGTCTGCATCCGCCACTTGATGGTGGATTGCGCGATGGCCGGCGTCCCCAGAGCCGCAGCGGGCGCAAGGGCGGCAGAGCCCTTCAGAAATGTGCGTCGTGTCGTCATGTCAAACCTCCTGTGGTTTCCTTGGTTGAAGCCCTGTTCGCAGGGTCTGGTGATCACTTGTTATAGACGATTTCCGGCAGCCAGAGTGCGATCTGGGGAAAGATCATCACGAGGCTCAACGCCAGAACCATCACGAATACGAAGGGGATAATGGAGACATAGATATCCTTGAGCCCGATCTCCGGCGGGGCCATCGCCCGCATCAGGAAGAGATTGTAGCCGAAAGGCGGGGTCATGTAGGCGATCTGGGTGGTGATCGTGTAGAGCACCCCGTACCAGATCAGGTCGAAGCCGAGCGCCTTGACCAGCGGCACGTAGAGCGGCGCAACGATGACCAGCATGGCCGTGTCGTCGAGGAACGTGCCCATCAGGATGAAGCTGAGCTGCATCAGGATCAGGATCATCCACGGGGAGAGGCCGAGCTGCTCGGTGAAGACGCTCTCGATGGCCTTGACCGCCCCAAGCCCGTCGAACACCGCGCCGAAGGCGAGGGCTGCGAGGATGATCCACATGAACATGCAGGAGATACCGAGCGTCGAGCGCACGGAATGGTAGAACACCTCGCGCGTCATCCGGCCCTTCAGGACGGCGGCAAGGAAGGCGGCGATGGCACCGATGGCGGAGCTTTCCACCAGCGAGGTCCAGCCATTGACGAAGGGGACCATCATTGCCGCGAAGATCCCGATCGGCAGAAGGCCTGCGCGCAGGAGCGCGAGCTTCTCCGACATGGGAATGTCCCGTTCCTCTTTCGGTAGGACCGGTCCAAGAGAAGGCTGAATCCAGCAGCGCACGGCAATGTAGAGCACGAACATGCCGGCCATCATCAACCCGGGAAATACACCCGCGAGCCAGAGCTGTCCGACGGGCTGGCGCGCGATCATAGCATAGAGCACCAGCACGACCGAGGGCGGCACGAGGATCCCGAGCGAGGAGCCGGCCTGGATCACGCCGGTCACCATCTGTTTGTCATAACCGCGTTTGAGCAGTTCCGGCAGGGCGATGGTCGCGCCGATGGCCATGCCGGCGACCGAAAGCCCGTTCATTGCCGAGATCAGCACCATCAGGCCGATGGTTCCGATGGCCAGCCCACCGCGCAAGCCCCCCATCCAGACATGGAACATCTTGTAGAGGTCGTCCGCGATCTTGCTGTTGCTGAGGATGTAGCCCATGAAAATGAACATCGGCAGGGTCAGCAGGGGATACCACTTCATCAGCTTCATCGCCGCCGAAAAGCCGAGATCGTACCCGCCACGGTCGCCCCAGAGAAAGAACGCCGAGACGACGGCCACGAAGCCGATTGCCCCGAACACCCGCTGACCGGTCAGCAGCATCAGCATCATCGAGGAGAACATCAGGATGGCGATTGTTTCATAGGCCATCAGTTCAGCTCCTCGCGGGGATATTTCTCGCCCCTGAGGCGCAGGATGTCTTTCAGAAACTCCGAGATTGCCTGAAGCAGCATCAGGAAAATTCCCGTGATCATGATCACCTTGATCGGCCAGAGATAAGGCCGCCACGCTGTCGGGCTCCGCTCACCACCGTATTTGAACGAGTAGAGCGTGCTGTCGATCCCGCCCCAGAGCAGGAAGCCCAGATAGGTGATCAGGAAGAGGACGGTGATAGCATCGACCTGGCTTTTCCGGCGGTTCGACCATTCGCCGTAAAACAGGTCCATCCGCACATTCGACCCCATCTGGATCGAATAGGGCCCGCCGAGCATGTAATAGGCTACCATGGCAAACTGGGCCATTTCCAACGTCCAGAGCGACGGAAGGAAGAAGGTCTTGGAGATCGAGGACCAGAGCAGAATGCCCATCATCACGAAGATGCCGTACATTACGAACTTGCCGATGATCCGGTTCATACCGTCCACGATGCGGATGTAACGCCTTGCGAGTTCCATATCCGGTCTGTTACCCCGCCCCGTCCTGGAAGTGCGTGTCGTCATTGCCGGCAAGAACCGGATTTTCCCGGAGCACGGCGGAGAGCATCGCCACCAATTCGCCGGCCACCCGCTCCGCGCCCGCAGGTGTGTCGATGAAATCGCTACGGATCTCGATCATCACGTTGGGAATGCCGGCCGGTACGGCATGCTCGCGCAAGCTGTGGGTCACGCCATCTGCCGCCGAATAGGGTTGGTTCAGCTCCGCCCGCAGTGAGGTGTGATCCTCGGCAATGCGCATCATCGCCCGAGCGACACGATCATCTGCGTCATGCAGAAGTCCCAGCTCAACTTGCCGCGCCTGGCCCATGTAGACCGGTGTGAAACTGTGGATCGTGACCAGCATCACCGGCCCTGTCCTTGAGGCTATCGTATCGGCCAGAGCCTTGCGAAACGGCTCATATACGTCCCTGACACGGGCTTCGCGGGCGTCTTCGGCCAATGCACTGTTGCCGGGTATTTCGAAGATTTCGCTCTTTTCAGCAATCGCGTCCCTCGCAGTAGGGGGGCGGTTGCAATCATAGACCAGCCTGGAGACCCGGGCTTCGACGAGGGGCGCATCCAGCGCGGCCATCATGTTGCGCGCGACGTCCCGCGCACCGATATCCCAGGCGGCGTGAGACAGCAGCGCGTCCGCATCAAGCCCGAGAGAGTCCAGTGCGGCGGGAATGAACCGCGATGCGTGTTCACAGACAAGAACGACCCGTCCGCGCCCGTCCGCGTTCAGAACATGCGCGGCCGGACCTTCGGCATCCGTCAGAATTGAAACAGGCTGGTGGTCAGTCATGACGCTCATTTGGCGTGCGCGACGGAGCTTCTGTCAAGAAAAATCCTGTAGACATCGCTACAGTCAAATTTTATTCTGAAACGAACGTTAGAAAGGTGGCAACCTTGCCCCCAACCGCTGCGAAAAAGACCGTCAAGCAAATCATACAGGACAGTCTGGGAGACCTGACGCGTTCCGAGCAGCAATTGGCGCACGTCCTTCTTCAGGATTATCCAATGGCGGGACTGCAATCGGTCACCAAGTTCGCCCTGGCCGCCGGTGTATCGACCCCGACGGTCATCAGGATGGCACGCAAACTGGGTTTCGACGGGTTTCCACACCTACAGGAGGCCCTGAGGGATGAAGTCGCCGCTCAGATCAAGAAGCCCATTTCCAAGCACGAAGACTGGCAGGCGCAGGATGCAGACAGGCATCCACTGAACCGTTTCGCCGACTCTGTTGCCGAGAATATCCACTACACATTGGAACGCCTCGACCGGACGCAGTTCGACGCCGTGGTCGATCTGCTTGCGGCGCCAGAGCGACGGGTCTACGTGGCTGGCGGCCGGATTACCCGTTCGAATGCGGACTACCTGTTCAATCACCTTCAGATCATTCGACCAAACGTCACGCAGCTTGGAAGCTTCGAGAATGTCTGGCCACAATATCTTCTGGACATGGACGAGAACGCGATCCTCATCCTGTTCGACATCCGGCGCTACGAGAGCAGCATTCTGCGGTTGGCGACATTGGCGCATGAACGGGGATGCAAGATCGTTCTGTTCACGGACCAATGGGGCTCGCCTGTCACGAAGGTGGCGGATTTCGTGTTCCATGCGTTGGTGGAAGTCCCGTCAAGCTGGGATTCCACCGTCGCGATCATGGTGGTGCTGGAAGCGCTGATCGCGGAGGTCCAGCGTTCCCAATGGGAGCAGAGCCGCAAGCGGATCGAGGATCTGGACGCGATGTTTTCCGAGACGCGCCTCTTCCGCAGTTTCGAGTGAAACCAGCACGACCTTCCACCGCAGGGCACGGTTCCATGCGTCTCGTCAGGCCAATCGTGCTGTTCGCTTGCTCAACCGCGTTTCTGAAACGCAATCATCACCAGTGCCAGGCAGGATGATCCTATCATCAGTAGCAGCGACACCGCATTGAGCAGGGGCGTCGAACCCTCTTTCAGGCGGTCGAACATTGCGATGGTAAGGGGCGCGTCGGACCCGACGAGCATGAGCGTCGTGTTGAAGTTCTCGAAGCTCATGAGGAAGGCAACGACAAACGCGCCGACCATGGCCGGCCCGAGATAGGGCAGGGTGATCGTGCGGACTGCCGTCAGCCGGTTGGCTCCGAGATTCATCGCGGCCTCTTCGAGCGAGCGGTCGAATTTCTGCAGACGCGCGCCGAGAACCAACGTGCTGATCGTGGCGATGAAGGAAAACTGGCCTAGGACGACCAATGTCAGGCCGGGTCGAAGCGCCTCGAGATCCCACTGGGCGACGTCCCACAAACCATTTGCAATGCGGCTTGAGAAGACGAGGATCGAGATGCCCAGCACGATGCCCGGAACCACCAGCGGCAGCAGCATGAAGATGTAGAGGATCCCCTGTCCGCGGAACCGATAGCGGTTGAAGAGAAAGGCGTTGGAGAGCCCGACCGCGACGGACAGGATCGACACCAGGACGGCCACGAATGCAGAGGTGCCGATAGCCCGCAGGATCGAGCGTTCATGGAACACACCAATCATCGGGCGCTCGGATCCGAAGAACCAGTTCCAGGTGAACCCTTCCCACGGAAGCGACGGGAACTGGCTGTCGTTGAATGCGAAGACCGCGACCACGACGAGTGGCAGCGCAAGGAAGATGAAGAACGCGATCACGTAGCCGGTATAGGCCAGTGAGACGAAGCGGGGTTGGGGAATGGACGGAATCATGGCTGCTTCCTCATCCCATCGTCTTTTCGAGCGACTGGCCCGTAAGCTTGAGCATGCCCCACACGATCAGGGAAGACAGGCCCAGCAGCAGGAAGCCGAAGGCCGCGCCAAGCTCCCAGTTGAAGCGGACGATGAACTGGGAATAGATCAGCTCGGTGAACCACAGGCTGTCCTTGCCGCCGAGCATAGTCGGCGTGAGGTAATTCCCGAGGCTCAACATGAAGACCACGATGCAGCCCGAGACAATGCCCGGGGCCGCGTGCGGGATGACGATCTCGCGCAGGACCGACAGGCCGTTTCCGCCAAGGTCGTAACCCGCCTCGATCACCTCGTCGGGAAGGCTTTCCAGCGTGGTGACCAGCGGAACCACCATGAACAGCATCGAGGTATAGACCAGCCCGACCATGATGGCGGCGTCGTTGTAGAGCATCTCCACCGGCCCATCGACCAGACCCAGAAACTGCAGCAGGTTGGAAATGAGGCCGGTCTCGCGCAGCAGGATCATCCATCCAAAGGTCCGGACAAGCTCCGAGACCCAGAACGGCACGAGGCAGAGCAGGAACAGGGCTGACTGCACCCGCCCGCGCGCGATCTTTGCTATGTAGTAGGAGACGGGAAACGCGATCAGCAAGGTGATCATGGTGGCCAGGATCGACATCACGGCAGTGCGCAGAAACGTGTGCAGGTAGAGGGGCTCATTGATGAATGTCAGGTAGTTGGCCAGGCTGATTTTGTATTCTCCAACCCCGATCCGTTCCCGCAGCGAAACGAGGAACATGTCCACATGCGGGATGAAGATCAGCAGCGACAACCACAACAGAAGCGGCGTCAGCAGAAGGATCAGCCCGAGCTTGGCTTCAGAGCGCATCAGGCGCCCTCCGCCGCAAAGCAATTGCCCTGCGCGCCCGACCAGCCGATCTGAACCTCTGAGCCGCGCGAAAGCCCGGAAAACTCGCCGGATTGCGGCAGGTTGACCTCGATCTCGCCGCTGCCGGCGGAATCCTGCACCAGGATGCGGCTGGCCGCGCCGTTGAACAGGATGGACTCGACCTTGCCGGTGATCCGGTTGTCGAAATGGGCCAGTTCTTCGGTCGAATGGGCGATCCTGATCGCCTCGGGGCGCACAAACACCTCGGCCCGGTCGCCTGCCGAGAGGGCACGCCCATGCGTGGCGCCGCGCATCAGGATGCCGCTGTCGGTCCGCATTTCCATCTCCTCGCCCGAAACCCGCTCGATCCGCCCCGACCAGCGGTTGGCGTCGCCCACGAAGCCGGCGACGAAGGCCGTGTCGGGCCGGTAGTACAGGTCCTGACCGGAACCGACCTGCTCGAAGCGGCCCTCGTTCATCACCGCGATGCGATCGGACATGACGAGCGCTTCGGACTGATCGTGGGTGATGTAGACAAAGGTTGTGTCGAAGGCAGCCTGCAACGCCTTGAGTTCGACCTTCATGCGTTCTCTCAGTTTGAGGTCGAGCGCGCCGAGCGGTTCGTCCAGCAGAAGGACTTCCGGCTCCAGAACCATGCAACGGGCGATGGCGACACGCTGTTTCTGCCCGCCGGACAACTCGTCAACCTTGCGAGCGCCGATCCCCGGAAGACCGATCCGTTCCAGGGCTTCTTCAACTTTCTTTTCGATCTCCGGTTTCGCCACACCGGCCCGCCGCAAGCCGTAGCCGATATTTTCGGCGATATTCATCATCGGGAAAAGGGCCAGGTGCTGAAACACCATGTTCACCGGCCGCTTGTTGGGGGGCGTGTCGATAACGGAACGGCCGCGGATGTGGATATCGCCGGAACTTGGTTCCAGGAATCCCGCGATCATCCGCATGATCGTCGTCTTGCCACAGCCCGAAGGGCCAAGGATGGAGAAAAAGGAACCGGCCGGGACAGAAAAAGACACGTTGTCAACAGCAACCGTGTCACCGAACCTGCGGGTCAGGTTCATGCATTCAAGATCAGGGTACATGGAGTTTCCCGAAGGGGGGAGGGTTCCCGCAGCTTGCGGGAACCCTGAAAGGTGGTCGGATCAGTTGGCGGCTTTCACACGGTCAAGAACGCCGCCTTCGATTGCCTCAAGACCGGCCGGCACCGGCGGGTACCACTTGATGTTATCGATCGCTTCGGGCGGGAAGCTGGTCTGGAAACGTGCCTTCAGGTCGTCTGCTGCAAACTCGTCAGCTCCCTTCGACGCAGTGAAGTTACCCGCAGCCGCGGTGATCATCGCCGCTACCTCGGGTTGCATCACGAAGTTGATCCAGGCATAGGCGGCCTCGTCGGCCTTGCCCTTGGCCGGCAGCGCGAAAGTATCGACCCAACCGAGTGCTCCGGAGGCCGGCGCCACGAAAGTGATGTCCGGATTGTCGGCGTTCAGCTTCCAGCCGCCGGTGTCCCATGCCATGGAGGCCACAACCTCGCCGGAACGCATCAGTCCCATCAGCTCGTCGCCGCCGCCCCAATAGGTCTTCACGTTGGGCTTGCACTCGATGAGCTTGGCCTCGACCTGTGCCATTACTTCGGAATAGGCGGCCTCGTCGACGTAGGCCTCGAACGGGTCCAGCCCCATCGCGAACGCGAACCCGATCAGCGTCGGGCGCTTGAGGCGATAGGAGACCTTGCCGGCCACATCGTCGCTACAAAGGTCCGTGTAATCCTTGACCATCCCGGCCTTGGACGTGTCGAGTACCAGGCCGCTGGTGCCCCAGATATGCGGAACGCCGAAAACGTCGTTTCCGAGTGTCGTGTTCTCGCCCGTGGCCTCCAGCATCGAAGGAATGAAGAGGGATGTGTCGATCTTCGACATGTCGATCGGCTTGTAGATGCCGAACTCCTCCTGCGGGCCGGCAATCCGGTCCTGGCTCGGTTGGGCAAGATCGAAACCGCCGCCGCCCGTTGCGCGCAGCTTGGCGATCATCTCCTCGTTGTTCGACTTGGTGACCTCGACCTTGTGGCCTGTCTCCGCCTCGAATTTCGCGACGACGTCCTCTGGGGCATAACCTCCCCAGGTCAGAAGGCGCAGTGTCTCAGCGTTTGCAGGCAAGCCGACAATTGCCACGGACAAGGCGAGCGTTGAGACGGCAAGTGAGTTGCGAAAGTTCATGGTAACCACCCTGTTGGCGAATTTATTGTAAGCCCACCCTGCGCCGGGGGGCGCCGGTCCGTCAAATCCTAAATCCCGTAAGCGCTTTCCGTAGAACGAAAACAACGGTGTTCACGGTCGGTCCGTTGAGTCCGGTTCTAATGGGAAGACGTTCTCGTCGCCTTTCGCAACATTTACCGGCAAGCTGTGGACCCATGTTCTCGGCGCATCGATTTCCCGCGCTCCGTCTTTCGTGATCATTGCTGGCGCTGCAAACGATGGAAACTGGAGATGGAAAAGAATGGCCCACTCCGGAGACGTTGATGATGCAATCGCGCCCCTGCGGCTTCGGTGCTGAGGGCGGTGGCGCGAAAGGTAATCGCTCTCGCACCCAAGGAACCCGGCGCGAGTTGCTTCCTTGGGTGCGCCGCTCTCGGAAATGCCGTCGGACTGACATACTGACTTCGCGCTCAGTAGGCATGACGAATGATCTGCTCGTCCATCGTAGAGCAGGCGCGCAGGAGGGGCGCCATAACCCGCTTTGACCGCCGCCGCCATGAACTCCGAGAAGCAGAACGCGATCGGCCGGATAAACCGACGCCCCTCCAAGGAGGGCGGCCCGAATCCGGCCACGATCTAGGTCGATCACCTGTTTGCCGTGTTCGTACAGGGCGGTCCCTCGGCGGCGCATGTCCTTTCTCTGGATGATAGGAGTCGCGATAACTCCGATCCGCTTCTGACATGCTGGTGCCGCAGCGGGTTCTAGAACGATGCGCACTTTCCGGAGTTGTTGATCCGTGTTCGCTACGCTCAGCAGATTCGACGGCAACAGCAGGTGCGTGGAGAAAGTGTCTATGGCAGCTAACTGTCGTTTGCGCTGAACAGTCCATCTAAAAGGTTCATGCGACCATACCGCCTTTGGACCTGACCACTTTCTTCAAGTGTCCCCAGGATCTTCGAGATCACCGAGCGGGAAAGTGCGCACATCTCTGCCAGGTCGGTCTGGGTGATGGGCAAGAAGCGACGCGTGCGGCCAGGCCCCGAGAGATCCTGCAACACCATTCGAACCCGTTGGCGCGGATCGGTGATCAACAGGTTGCGGGCGACCCGGGCAGCAACGCCCGTGCTGATCGCCGATTGTATCCCGAGACACCTCCAGCCGGATGGTGTTGTGTCACAAATCTGCTGAAGCTGCGTGAGGGGGAGATGAACAAGGTCGCAATCCGACAGCGCGGCAACGGTGACTTGTCGTGGCATCCCGGTGATCGCCGCCGCTTCGCCGAACCAATCACCGGGCCCGAATGCGTGCCCGGTCAACACCACGGCATGACCGAGGTCGAGGCGTACGCCGACCATACCGTCTAGCACTCCGTAGATTCCGCCTGCTGGATCCATCATCTCGTAGATCAGCTTGCCTTTGCGGACCGTCTGGCGTTGCGCCGCATCCAGGACGGATCTGGCGAATTCGGCGTCGATCGAGCGCAACCAGACAGAATGCGCGAGGATTGACCTGTCCTTTGACGAAAGAGGCACGTCTTTTTCTCCAAATGTCGTCGGGACGACAAACTATTGCCGGCGCTTTTGATAAGCAAGACGGACGCGCACAGGCACCCTGTTTCGGGTGCGCAGGAAACCTGAGGAGCCAGATGTGACCAGAGGATGCACCCGGATGGCTGCCATTGCCGTGATTTCGGCGATTGGTGTGCAGCAGGCGCAGGCCGTCGAGGGCGGTCTGGAGACCTATCTGCTTGGCAGTCGCGACAGTATGGCCGGGATCTTGCCGCCCGCAGGCACCTATATCAACAACGATATCGTGCGTTTCAGCGGCACCGCGCCAAGTGTGTCCATGGGCGGCGCCGTTCTGGAAGACCCGAAACTGGACGTCACGATCTACAAGTTCAACGCCACCCATGTGTTCGATGCCACTGTGGCGGGTGCCCGGTTCGGGTTGAACCTGAACATCCCCTATGTCTGGTCCAACATTGACCTCAACGGAGAGATTTCGAGCCTTCTTTCCGGCGGTCTCAGCGACCAGCAGTATTCCTTCTCCGACATCACTGTGTCGCCGATCTTTGGCTGGACACATGGTAACCTGCACCAGACCCTGGCACTTCAGCTCTTCCTGCCAACAGGCGCCTATGACACGGCCACGATCGATGTACAGGGTCGCAGTGTCGACGTGCTGAGCACTGGCAAGAACCGGTTCGCCTTCGACCCGACCTGGTCGGTTACCTGGTTCGAGCCGGCCAAGGGGCTGGAACTCAGCGGTGCGTTTGGCATTACGTTCAGTGCCGAAAACGAAGCAACGGAGTACCAGACCGCGCCCGAGGCCCATTTCGAGGGCACCGTGATGCAGCATTTTTCCAACAAGATGGCCGTTGGCGTGACTGGCTACGCCTACAGGCAATTGGACGATGACAGCGGACAGGGCGCCGAGAACATGCGCGGCGTGGTCGGGGCGGAGAGCCTGCAGGCCGAGGTTTACGGGATCGGACCGATCTGGACCTGGTCAACCACGATCGGGAAGGCTCCGGTGAACGTCAAGGCGAAGTATATCGTCGAAAGCGGCGCGCGGCGGCGGTTCGAAAGCGACAAGGCATGGCTCACCGTCGGCTTCGTGTTCTGAAGATGGCTGGTTTCTCGACATCATTCGAGAACGGGAGAAGTGCCCCGATCGCGCCGGCTCACATCTTCTGCGTGACAAACTGCGCAGCATTTCGGAACATTTCAAAAGATTTTCAACAATGGTATTAACGGGAGACTTCGACTGATGCGCTCAACCCTATTCACCGGCCTTCTTGCCACCACCCTGACGGCAACGACGGGGCTTGTTGCAGCTCAGGACGCGATCAATACGGAAGGTCTTTCCGGCCCGGCCGGTCGGGCGTATTCCCCCTATGCGGACAGATCCTATCCCACGCAGGTCTTTTTCGGTGACACCCATGTTCACACCGGCCTGTCCGGAGATGCCGGCGGCGGCGGCACGCGACTTTTGCCGCGTGATGCCTATCGCTTCGCCCGTGGCGATCAGGTGACGTCCAATACCGGTCAGCCGGTGAAATTGTCCCGACCGCTCGATTTCTTCATGATCACGGATCATTCCGATGCGATGGGCGCGATCACCGACATCATCGGTGGCGCCCCGAACATCATGGAAGACGAGCAGGGTCGGTATTTCAACGAGAAATTCAATGCCGGCGGCGAAACCGCGATGCGTGCGGCGCAGGAACTCGTGGCCGCTTTCGCACAGGGCAAGGTTTCCCCCGCGCTGAACTACCAGCCCGGCAACCCCGCCTATGCCCGTGTCTGGGACGACATCATCGCAGCGGCCGAGGAATTCAACGATCCGGGGCAGTTCACCACCTTCATCGCCTATGAATGGACCTCACTCGTGCAGGGGAACAACCTGCACCGAAACGTGATCTTCCGTGGCGGGCCCGAGCGCGCCGGCCAGATCGTGCCCTATACCACGACGCCGCCGATCGGCTCGCCCAACCCGCGCGACCTTTGGGCCTGGATGGCCGAATATGAGAAGCAAACTGGCGGAAACGTGCTGGCCATCCCGCATAACGGCAATCTGTCGAATGGCTGGATGTTCGCGTTGCAGGACGACTTCGCCGAAGGCGCCCCACTGGATGCGGCCTATGCGGAAGCGCGGCAGAAATGGGAGCCGCTTTACGAGGCAACACAGATCAAAGGTGACGGCGAGGCGCATCCCATGCTTTCGCCGGACGACGAATTCGCCGATTTCGAGACCTGGGATTATGGCAACCTCGACGCGTCCGAGGCAAAGACGCTCGAAATGCTGCCAGCCGAATACGTTCGCTCCGGCCTCGCGCGGGGCCTTGCAGTGGAGGCGGAACTGGGCGTGAACCCGTTCAAGTTCGGCCTGGTCGGTGCCTCCGATACCCATACCGGCCTGACCCCGCCGGATAACGACAATTTCTTTGGCAAGTTCACCGCCTACGAGCCCAGCCCGGAACGTGCCAAGCATGTGTCGAAATCCTTTGCTGACGGCTCAACCGCGCTCATGTCCTACCAGTACATCACCGGCGGACTGACGGCAGTCTGGGCCGAGCAGAACTCGCGCGGTGCGATTTGGGACGGGATGAAACGGCGCGAGACCTATGCGACCACCGGCCCGCGAATGCGGGTGCGTTTCTTTGGAGGCCGCGACTTCGAGCCAGCGGATGCCCTGCGCCGCGATCTTGCGTTCGTGGGCTACAGCAAGGGCGTGCCCATGGGTGCCGACCTTCAGGCAGGAGAGCAAGCGCCGTCGTTCCTCGTCTATGCGCTGCGCGATCCGATGGGGGCGAATCTCGACCGCATCCAGATCGTGAAAGGGTGGCTGGCCGAGACCGGCGAGCAGCGCGAAAAGGTCTATGATGTCGCCTGGTCAGACGATCGCAAGCCGGGCGCCGACGGCAAGCTTCCGCTCGTTGGCAACACGGTAGACCTGTCGATCCCGGCCTGGACCAATACCATCGGCGCGTCGGAGTTGGGCGCGGTCTGGCAGGACCCGGACTGGGACCCGGCCCGGAGCGCGTTCTACTATGCCCGCGTCATCGAGATCCCGACGCCGCGCTGGACTGCCTACGATGCCGTGAAATTCGGCATCGAGATGCCCGCGGAGGCAAAGATGATCACCCAGGAACGGGCCTACAGCTCGCCGATCTGGTACAGCCCGAGCGACGGAGAAAAGTGATGTTAAAGAACGTGTTGTCAGCCACCGCGTTTGCAGGGGTCGCAAGCCTCGCCATGGCCGAACCGAACCCGTTGCGTGATGCCTATTTCGGCGAGACACACCTGCACACGGCCTTTTCGCTCGACGCCTACATCGGCGGCACGCGGCTGATGCCGGCCGACAGCCTTGCCTATGCGAAGGGCGAACCGGTGACATTGCCGGATGGCACGACCGCCCAGCACAGGCGTCCGCTTGACTTCGCGGCGGTAACCGATCACGCCGAATATCTCGGCGAGATGTATTCGACCATGTTCGAGGCCGCCCCGGGACATGACAACGAGGATCTCGTCGCGTTGCGCGGGTTGGAAAGTCTTGAGGACCGGCAGCAATGGTTCATCAAATACGTGGTGTCCTCCAACCGCTCCGCGACCCCGCAGCACCCGCCGTTCTTTGCGGGTCCGGAGACGTCGAAATCGGCCTGGCAGGTGATTGTCGAGGCCGCCGAGGAGGCCAACGATCCCGGCACCTTCACCGCGTTGATCGGATTCGAATGGTCCGCCGCGCCCAATGGCGCGAACCTGCACCGCAATGTGCTGTTCCGCGACAATAACGTGCCCGCGAGCGTGCCGAGCTATATCGACATCAACGAGGAGGAGAACCTTTGGGCCTGGATGAAGGGGCAGGACGCCGAAGGACGCCGCCTGCTCGCCATTCCGCACAATTCCAATGCCTCCAAGGGGCGCATGTTCCCCGATACCGACAGCTTCGGTGAGGCGATGGACCTCGAATATGCCCGCACGCGGCAGGCCTACGAACCGCTGATCGAGATGATGCAGGTGAAGGGCAATTCGGAGGTGCACCGCAAGTTCTGGGCCGCCGACGAGTTCGCCGGCTTCGAGAACGCGGATTCTATCCAGAAGAACTCGGGCCGCATCTTCCGCCAGCGCGATTTCGTGCGCGGGGGGCTGATCGATGGGCTGGGCTATGAATTCGCGCTTGGCGTGAACCCGTTCAAATACGGCTTCATCGGCGGCACCGACAATCACAACGGCATGATGTCTGCCGTGGCCGAAGACAGCTTCATCGGCGCGCACGGGCCGGAAGATGGCAGCGTGGAGCGCCGCCGCACCGGTAGCGTCGCCGGCTGGATCGACGGGCAGGACCTTTCCATCGGAGCGCTCGCCGGCGTTTGGGCGACCGAAAACACCCGCGCCGGGATCTGGGACGCGATGAAACGGCGCGAGACCTTCGCGACTTCCGGCCCCCGCATAAAGATTCGTATGTTCAGCGGTGTTGGGTTGTCCGCCCCGTCTGACCCGGTGGCGATGGCGCGGGAGGGCTACCTGTTGGGCACCCACATGGGCGGCAACCTGCCTCCGCTTGGCGAGGCGCCGACCTTTACCGTGTATGCCGAAAAGGACCCGATGGGCGCAAATCTCGATCGGATCCAGATCATCAAGGGCTGGGTCGACGAATATGGCGACGCGAACGAAAAGATCATCGACGTGGTCTGGGCCGGCGAGCGCGTGCTTGACCCGGCCACGGGAAAGCTTCCGCCCGTTGGCAACACCGTGAACCTGGAAACAGCGATGTTCACCAACGACATAGGAGCGCCGATTCTCATGGGGAGTTGGACGGACAAGGACTACAACCCGCAGGCGATGGCCTTCTACTACGCCCGCGCCATCGAAATCCCGACCCCGCGCTGGACAACCTATGACGCCGTGCGCAACGACTTGCCACTTCTGGAGGACGTCCCCGCAGTGATCCAGGAGCGCGCCTGGGGCTCGCCGATTTTCTACTCGCCAGCAAATTGAGCCGTAGCATCATCGAGCTGCGAGACTTGCGAAGAAAGCGCCCGTCGAACGATGCTCGGCGGAGAATTCGACTTGGAACGGTCCAGAAAAGCGCTGCTCGGGCTTCCACGCAATGTGGTCCGATCCGGACATTGGTCTGGCCCGGCGCGCAAGGCGGTATTGGGCGTATTCCGTTCTCTAATTCGTCAAACGTTTCCGGGTCAGTTCTTCGGTTCGTGTGCATTGAGGGCTGCCGTTCTCTACGTGTTTTGATGGCACCACATGGGATAACCGTGGCCTCGATCGCCAGGTTGAGCCAGTCCGGACCTTCCTTGTCGAGGATGATGCCGAGGCGCGTGGCCGTGTCGCGAAGCGGCTGGCGTACGGCGTCTCGGCCACGGCAGAGAAGCGCCTGCCTTAGAGAGGCGCGCCAGGCCTGTTCCTGGCGCAGCGCTTCCTCCGCGACGGCCAGGCTCCGCGTCGGCGCCAGGGCACGGTGACGATCGAAGGATTCGATCAGGAATCTGGCCATTTCGACCAGGATCTGCTCTGCGATTTCGGGCGCGATCGGCATCGTCTTCTCCGTCATTGCGGCGAAGGCTTGCTCGCTGATGTCGGTGAGACGAGCCGCGACAGCCTTCGCTTCTCGGAGGACCTGTGTTCTCAGGGAGAAGACAAAAAATTTTTCTGGCCCCTGGGACGTTTTTTTCTGCGGCCTGGTTTCGGGGATTACGGTGCCTCCAGAAGTAGCCGGTGGGGCGGGATTCGAGGTGGGGTTGTCCGGTCGGTCGTCTTGGCATGGCGCGTCTCTCCCGTGCACGCGAATGTGCACCGGAATGTGACGAGAGATGTGGACTTGTGACGCGACCTCCAACTCCATGCGGAGGTGGTTTTCCAAAATCCGAACGTTTTCAACGCTGTGTGAGGATTTTGGCTCCGGCGGTAGGCGCTGAGGTCAAATCTCAAGGTTATCTAACCCTTTGAAAGTTCGTAGAAAATCTGTGGACTGCGGCTCGTTGTTCCCCCGGTTGCACCCCGAATGTATCCCCTTTATGACGGGCGCGACAACCCCAGACGAGCCGGAGGCGCATTCGAAATCATGACTGTCGACATGCTCCTCGGCACCTCCGTAAAATGCTGGTGAATTGAAGATCAGGCAGTAAACTGCCACGTCATGAGTGCTCTGAAGACATCGATGACGACGGTGGCCGGGTGGGGGCCGCTGCCGGAGCTTGTCCGTGAGATGTCCGGTGAGCGAACGCTTCGACGGGTGTTGGAAGCCGCGGGAATACCGGTCGGCGTTCTGGACGCGCCACAGCAGCGAATACCGATTGCCAGGATGGTGCAGCTTTTCGAAGGGGCAACACGAGCGGTTGGCGAGGAGACCTTTGGCCTGCGGGTGGGGCGCGGGACGCAGCTTGCGGATTACGGTGACTGGGCCGGCTATTGCGCAGGCGCAAGAACTTTGGCCGATGGATTGGAGCGTGTTTGCAAGGCGATCTGGGTCCACGAGGCCGGTAGCCGCATGTGGATCGCACCAGAAGAGGACCATGTCGTCTGGCGATATTCAACAGAGCTTCGTGCCGATCTTCGCGGCCGGGCATTCTCAGACCACCTTCTGAAGCCAATGCTGGACTTCCCGCGCGCCTTTCTTGGGCCCGACTGGGAACCGGACTGGATCGAACTGGATTACGCCCTTCCTCGGTCCACCAGTTTGCACGATGAGCTTGCATCCTGTGCTTTCTGTTTCGAGCGCCCGGCTGTCGGTGTGCCGGTGCGGCGTGCCGATCTCGCGGCGCGCACACGACTGCCCGATATCTTGCCGAGACCGGTCACCTCGCTCGACCTGAAGAAATACAGGCCACGAAGAAAAGATGGTCCCTTGGAGCACATGGTCGAGATAATCGATCTGTGTTTGCTCGATGGAACGACAGAGTTGGAGAATGTGGCTCAGTTATTGGACCTGGGGCCTCGCACATTGCAGCGACAGCTCTCCCGCCACGGAACGCAGTATCGGACCCTGCTGGAGGAGGCGCGACGGCGCCGGGCAAAGGCTCTGCTGCTTGAGACGTCGCGTCCGATCAAGGCTATTGCAGCCGATCTCGGTTACCAGGAGGCGCAGAATTTCACGCGCGCCTTCGGGGCTTGGTACGGCACAAGCCCGAAAGCCTTTCGTGCCGCATATCGCCGGGCGTTCGACTGATCGGTTTCCCAAACACGATGCTGTCGCGAAATGATAGGTTTTTTTGAGCCCGTGCCTTTCTACAGATGTTACCCTTCGGGTTGAAACGCGTGGTCCAGTGGCCGGGATGCATGGAACAGGGCTTCTGGAAACAGACACCGCGCGGGATTTCGTGGAGGGGAAAATGGCCAAACGCACTCATAAGGCAGAAATGCATAGACCGTTGGCGTCGGTTGCCGCGGTGATTTCGATCTCACTAGCGGGCGGAAGCGCAGTTGCTTTCGACGGAGCAGTGGCGCCGGAAACCGTGGCGAGGGGCGTCTATTCTCCGTTCGTGGGGCGGTCCTATCCTGACAAGGTCCTCTTTGGCGACCTGCACTTCCACACAGAAATCTCCTTTGACGCCGGGCTTATCGGCACGTCGCTGAACATCCACGATGCCTTCCGAGTTGCGAGGGGCGAGAAGATCATCTCGAACACCGGGCAGCCAGTGCAATTAATCCGGCCGCTCGATTTCCTCGCGATCACGGAACATGCGGAGATGCTGGGCCTTGCCACCGCGATACGGACAGCCGATCGGCGCCTGTTGGAGGACGAATGGGGCCGCCAGACCTATGAGCTCTTCCATTCGGGTCAGCAGGGCCGGATGGCCGCTTTTGCAGATATCATCGATATCGGTACGGTTCAGGGCCGCGACCCGACTGCGGGGCTCGACCTAGACGGGGATATCTGGCTCGATATCGTCGACACCGTGGAGAAATACAACGATCCAGGCAGTTTCACCGCGTTGGCCGGTTTCGAATGGACCTTCACGCCGCAGGGGGACAACTTACATCGCGTGGTGATCTTTGGCGATGGGGCGGAGAAGACCGCGCAAACCCGTCCGTTTACCTTCTTCGAAGGGTCTGACCCCGAACTTCTATGGAACTACCTCGAAGGCTATGAGGACACGACCGGGGGGAAGGTAATTGCCGTGCCCCACAACGCCAATATGTCGAACGGGCTGATGTTCGCGCCGACCAAGTTCGACGGTTCGCCGATGGACACGGATTACGCAACCAAGCGCGCCCGCTGGGAGCCCATGCACGAGATGACGCAGATCAAGGGCGACGAGGAGACCCACCCGCTGCTCTCACCCGACGACGAGTTCGCCGATTTCGAAAGCTGGGATGTCGCCAACCTCTCCGGCACGGCGGCCAAGGAGCCGGAAATGCTCCGCTACGAATATGCCCGTTCCGCGCTGAAGGTAGGGCTCGAGGTCGAACGCGATCTAGGTGTGAACCCTTTCAAATTCGGCTTTTACGGTACGACCGACACCCACACGGCAATCCCGACCACGCGAGAGGACAACTACTTCGGCAAATACCAACATACCGAGCCCTCAGCCAACCGACATAATATCGACGTCATCCCGGCCGATGACCCGGCCCTGCGCATCCTGACCGCCCAGGAGAGCGCAGCTGGTCTAACGGCCGTCTGGGCTCGGGAGAACACGCGCGACGAGGTCTTCGGCGCGATTACTCGCAAGGAAGCCTATGCCACGACTGGCTCGCGTATCCGTGTCCGAGTTTTCGGCGGTTGGGATTTCGAAGTGGACGACCTCGGCGCGCCAGATTTCGTGGCAACTGGGTACAGCCGTGGCGTTCCGATGGGCGGTGATCTGCGCAACGCCCCGGAAGGTTCCTCACCGCGATTCATGGTTCATGCATTGCGTGACCCGGACGGCGCCAATCTCGACAGGGTGCAGGTAATCAAGGGTTGGATCGATGCTGAAGGTAAGACGCACGAGCGGGTTTTCGACATCGCCGTCTCGGGCGACCGGGAGATTGGCGAAGATGGCCGCGCACGCGAACCTGTCGGCAGCACGGTCGACATTCAGAACGCAACGTTCACCAACACTATTGGAGCAGCAGCGCTGTCCGGCTACTGGGAGGACCCCGAATTCGACCCAGCGCAGGACGCGTTCTACTATGTCCGCATCCTCGAGATTCCCAAGCCTCGCTGGACAACCTACGATGCCGCATTCTTTGACATCGAGCTTCCCGAGAGCGTACCTCCCACTGTGCAAGACCGCGCCTATACCTCGCCGATCTGGTACAGCTCTGGAAACTGAACCCGTCACTCGCGATGTTGTTGAGCGCAATTAATGTTGTCGTCGCGGCGCTGTGGTCGCCTGTGTGTTGCGGGCTAAGAATTTCCTTGATGTGAGCGGAAAGGCGGCTTCTTCCCTCGCGACCGGAGTTCTGGTTGGAAGTTGACCGTTCTCAACACAGAAATCTTGTCATGATCTCGGGAAACATGGAGCAGACATCACTTGCGAGTGCTTGTAGTGGCAGCAGTAGGACGGTCTCGTAGGTCGATTTCTTTTGCAGATGTGATGTCGAAGATCGTACGAGCGTCAGCAATGCACAGGAAACGGCCAGTGCGGTGTAATTCGGCCCAATGTATCCGGTTTGATTTCCGGCAAAAAAATCTGAGCGCCAGAGATTGATATAGTAGTTTAGGCAATCCCCCCCGTGGGGGGGTAGTTCTAGTGAAAGAGCGTCGCACAATAGTCCTTGGGAGGCGGTAGGGACCTCTTCATACCTGCATGGACAATCCCCTCGGGACACCGAGAAGGGCCTCTAGGTGCCCGCTGGTGGAGTCTAGAAAGTGCTCGTTGGGTATACCGCAGCAAACATCCGGTAAGCCGTCCGAATGGGTGTTCTTAAGGGTTGACTTCGACATGTGAACATATCATTCATATGAACAGAAACCCTGTGCACACATCCGGAGCCGACCCAATGGCCGATAACAAGACAGTCCTCTACGCCCGTGTCTCGACAGCCGAGCAGACCATTGATCACCAGAAGGAACAGGCTGAGAAGGCAGGTTTCGCATTGGATGAAGTCATCGACGACAAGGGGGTGAGCGGCGTCAGCACGAAGCTGAAAGACCGGGAAGGGGGCAAGCGTCTGTTTGACATCCTCCGCAATGGGGATGTGCTGGTGGTCCGCTGGTTGGACAGGCTTGGCCGGAACTACGAAGATGTGACCGAGACCGTGCGGGAGTTCCTCAAAAGTGGAGTGACGGTCAAGACGATCATCGGAGGCATGACCTTTGACGCCCATCCTCGCAGTGACATGCAGAAGGCTGTTCAGGACGCTCTGTTGGCGTTCATGGCGGCACAGGCATCCGCACAGGTGCAGGCCCAGAAGGAGGCCCAGCGGGCCGGAATAGAGCACCACAAGCGAACATCTCCGGAGAAGTACCGGGGCCGGAAGCCGAGGTATGACAGGGAGCAACTGGAGGCCGTGATCGCGGAAGCGACAGCAGGCACGAACCAGAGCCAGATCGCGGCTAAGACAGGCGTGCACCGGAACGCAGTCATCCGCATCCTTAAAGACCCCACAGCGGCCTCCGCGATGTTGACCAAGTGGGAAGATGCGGAGGCCGAGCGGGACGGAGATCGTGGGCAGGCATGCTGAAAAGGTCGCCCCAAGGCTGACGGCATGGAAGGACAGCTTTGCTGACTAATTCACCCACCCCATAGCATAGGAAGAACTGAGCGGTCCTTCGGGTGGTTGGGAATTTCCTGGTTGTGATGGAGCGGCGGGGCGATCTGTCTCTTTTGCTCTGCACTGAACCGGCGCATGAGTGGCCGGACAGACCGAGCAGTCAAAACGAGAGATAACGACATGAACGACAACGCAGCGACCATGGTGCGGTACCAAGACATCAAGGTCTTGGATGCCTTCAAGAACCGGAGCCACTTTGACGGGACCCATCTGGCGACCTTGCGGCAGGCGCTACGGAACACCGGAAAGCTCGACCCTGTGACGCTCTGGCAGGAAGTCAACGGCGAGGGGTGCAAGACGGGGCGTCTTGTTCTGCTTGATGGAGCGTATCGGCTCGGGGCCTACAGAGCGGAATGGGAAAAGCGCGGCGAGAAACCCGGAGGCGTTCCCGCGAAGGTTTTCGTTGGTTCGCCCGTGGAGGCCGAATTGGAAGCGCTCAGAGCGAACACCAAACACGGTCTGCCACTCACAGCCCCGGAGCGCACCGCCGCCGCATGGAGGCTCGTTCGCAAGCACCGGAACGTGATTTCCAAGGCAAACTTAGCCAAAGCGTCGGGCGTGTCCGAACGAACCATTGCCACCATGCGGAAGAAGCTGACCGATTTTGACGAGGCAGGAACGGAACCTCTTGAGTTTTGGTCTCGGGCAAGGCGCTGGCCGAAGGAGGGCGAATGGACGCCGCCGACCAACGAAGAACGGCAGGCCATCGTAGATACCATCGCAAAGGGCATCCACTGGGCCTTGAACCGGACCAAGACGAAGGACGTCGAGACGATAGCAGAGGGCGTTCTCAAAGGTCTGGGCGACCGAAAAACGCGGGCTGTGGCGGATTACCTGTTTGGTGGCGAGGATGAAGACGACCTCGACTTGAGAACCCGGTCGGTGCCGTACGAAGAAGACCCGGACTCCGACTTCTGACAGAGGGGCTGGGCGACTGTTTCGTCCCGTGACCTATGCACCCAATAGGTGTGCAAATTGCATAGCACGGCGCGCCGTTCGGGCAGAGTTCATGGGACGTCCCACGCTTTGTCCGGTGCCAGCGCTAGTGCCGCCTCAAGAGCAACTGCAGTCGTTTTCAGCCGGTCGTCCAAGCCACCGTAAACTCGGTTTCCTACGCCCTCACCGGCGTGGCCAAGGATTCGGTTCTCTTCTCTCACGTGCGCTCCTGACTGCCCAAGCCACGACTTTACATTGTGGCGAAGGGAGTAGACCACGTGGCGCGGGTCTTCAGTCACTATCCTTACGTGGCTCATCAGGGCACCGGAGGCGGCATCCGGACCGCCTTCATGACAGTAGCGCTGGAACAAGAATGGACTATCGGGCGAGGTCTTGCTGGCGTGTGCAACAGCGGCACGGGCTGCTGACAATCCATCGCCAATCAGCGGAACGGGGCGCTGGGCTGTCTTCGTCTTCACCCTGCGGTCCGGGTGCCAGCGCACCCAAATATGGGGCAGCGGATAGTCCAGGCCGAGGTCTTCCAGCCGCAACCCCGTGATCTCGGCACCCCGACAGCCAGTCGCTTGCAGTAGCCGCCAGATCAACCGAAGCTCAGGTATGCGAACGTGAGCCAATACGCGACGGCGAACGTCCACGAGCGTTTGGTTCGGAAGCGGGTCGCGTTTCTCCCACTCGGACGCCTCGCCCGAAGCAGCGTCGGCAGGCATCCCCAGATCGGAGAAGGGGTTCTCGACCTTCCCCTTCAACTCAAGCTCGTTGATTCCGACATTGAATAGCGCGGTGATTGAGTTGAGTTCCCGCCGAACTGACGAAGGAGCAAGCGTTCCCCCGTTGCGCGACGGCGCGGCTAGTAGATAGTCCCGAACTTCCCGGGCGTGCCGTCTTTTGAGGTCTTCCAAGGGAAAGCTGTCGAGAGGACCAAGGCTCTCTTCAAGCCGCCGCTGAACCCGCCTGAAGGTGTCACGCGCAGACTTCTTCGGGTTCCTTCCGAGCTTCTCTTTTTCGTAGACCCGCACAGCGTCCGCGATTGTTGGAGGAGGCGGTGGAGCATCGGGTTGGACTACGGCCCGGAACAGCAACGGGTCAGCGTTCGTTCGCTCAAGCTCGTCTGCCAATACCTCGCGGCGCGCTGTGTCGCCGCCATCTTCAAGAAAACCGAACGCGTCTGCGGTCTGGACCGAGCGAACCAAGGCCTCAGCTTCATCCCGCGTGCTATGCCATCTCTCGCGCTGGGTGCGTGGGTCGTCTAGACCCCGCTGAGCAATGGCGATGTAACGATCAATGCCAGCCTTCCCAAGCGCTTCCGGGCGACCTGCTCGGGCATCTTCGACGAGCCGTTCAAAGGCTGCCGTCAATGTCGCGTGTTCGGTGAGGAAGGCAGCGCCAAGGTCCTGCGTGAGAAACCGGGTCTGGAAGAAGACGACCGGGAATCGCGAGGCGAGGTCGACCGGGAAGCGCCGTCGGTAGACGTACTTCCCCTTGTTCACGGTGACGTTGGGCAGTTTCATGACGAGCGCCATTGTTCGATGTATCCCCGATGTATCCCCAAAAGTAGCCCGAGGGGAAGCGCTAAGCCCTTGTTTCCAAGGCTTTCAGTGGGGTAGCTCGAGAAAAATGGCTCCGGCGGTAGGGATCGAACCTACGACCAATTGATTAACAGTCAACTGCTCTACCGCTGAGCTACGCCGGAACACGGGGGGCGATATAGCAACAGGGGATGGGGGCGTCCAGAGGGATTTTACGAATTTGCCGTAAAGTTCTGATCACCGGTTTCCGGATCCCCGAGCGAAATCTCCCCGTTGGGAAGTGATGAGGCTGATGCTATTTTTTTGTGTTTTAAATCAATAATATGCGCAAGCACGTTCCGTGCGGCGGCAGGAAGGAGAGCCTCGGGCGTATCGGTATAGATGCCACGCGCAAGCGTTTCCAGCGTGCAAGGGCCGCGGGACAGATGGTCGAGTATCTGCTTCTCGCGTTCGCGCCTGTGCTGGATCAGCCAGGTGACCCGCTCCTGCGGATTCTCCACCGTTTCGCCGTGACCCGGAAAATACCGCCTGTCGTTGCGCTCTCGGAGCTTTTCGCACGACGCCATGAAGGCGGTCAGGTCGCCATCGGGGGGCGAGATCAGCGAGGAGGCCCAGCCCATGACGTGGTCGCCGGTGAAGAGAGCCCCGTTCCAGGCAAAGCTCAGGTGGTTGGCGATATGGCCGGGCGTCCAGATCGCCTGCAGGCTCCAGTCGCCCGAACTGACCGTCTTACCATCGGCGAGGCGGATATCTGGCGCGAAATCGGTGTCGATGCCTTCACCGCCGCCTAGCAGGCCCTCCGCGGCAAGCTCTGCCATGATCGGGGAGCGGCCCTCTTCATGCGTACCGAAGGCCAGGACGGGCGCGCCGGTCCGCTGGGCGAGCGGGCGGGCGAGGGGGGAATGATCGAGATGGGAATGGGTGACGAAGATGTGGCTGATGCGCTCGCCCGGCTCCAACGCCGCGAGCAGCGCGTCCAGATGGGTCTCTATCGCGGGTCCGGGGTCGATCACGGCCACGTCGCCCGTGCCGACGACATAGCTGTTGGTGCCATGATAGGTCATGGGCGAGGGGTTGGGCGCCACCACGCGGCGCAGTCCGGGTTCCAGCTGGGTAAAGCGCGGGTCTCGTGACATTTCCCGTTCCTCTCAAGCATTCGTAACGTTAGCGTTGTGGCATGAAATTCGGCTGGCTCAAACGTTCCATGCCGCGTGGCCTCTACGGACGTGCGGCGCTCATTCTGGTCGTGCCCATCGCGGTCTTGGTCGTGGTGGTCTCGGTCGTTTTCATCCAGCGGCATTTCGAGGACGTGACGCGGCAGCTTACAAATGGCGTCGTGCTGGAACTGCGCGAGATTGTCGAACTGATCGACGGCGCGCCGGACATGGAAGCCGGGATGGCGGACATCGCCTCGCTTGTGGACACGCTCAATATGGATGTCTATCCCGCGTCGGAAGATCGCGAGGGCGTTCAGAGGGTGTTCTACGACGTCTCCGGGCTGGAGGTGGTAAAGACCTTGCGCGATGGGATCGACGATGTCCGCGCCGTGGATCTGAGCGGCTCGAGCCGGTGGGTGCAGGTGCAGATCGGGACAACGAAAGGCCCGGTCGATATACGGTTCCGCCGGCAACGCGCTTCGGCGTCCAACCCGCACCAGTTCCTCGTTCTGATGGCCACGATCGGGGTGCTTATGGCGTCCATCGCCTTTCTCTACCTGCGCAACCAGCTGCGGCCGATCACGCGGCTCGCGGATGCCGCCGAGGCCTTCGGCAAGGGGCAGGTGGTGCATTACAAAACCTCGGGCGCGCTGGAAGTGCGGGCGGCGGGGCGCGCTTTCCTCGATATGCGCGGCCGGATCCTGCGGCAGATCGAGCAGCGCACACTGATGCTGTCGGGGGTGAGTCATGACCTGCGGACCCCCCTGACGCGGATGAAGCTCACCCTGTCGATGATGCCCGAAGACGAGGAGACCGCGGCTCTGCAACAAGATGTGGCTGAGATGGAGATGCTGATCGATTCCTTTCTCGATTTCGCCCGCTCCGACCAGCTTGACGATCCCGAATCCGTCGTGCCGCAGGAGATCGCTCGACTGGTCGTGGAGAAAGCGCAAAGACAGGGCGGTTCGGTCGAACTCTGGAAGGTGCCCGAGGAGCAGCCAATTCTCATTCTGCGCCGCGCGGCGGTGGAACGCGCGCTGAGCAACCTGGTCGGCAATGCCATCCGCTATGCGGGGAAGGCGCGGGTGTCGGTGGAGCTGACGGAGCGGCGGGTGATCTATTGTGTCGAGGATGACGGGCCGGGCATTCCCGAAGAGTTCCGCGATGAGGCGATGAAACCCTTCGCCCGGCTCGACCCGTCCCGAAACCAGGATCGCGGCTCCGGCGTCGGGTTGGGGCTGGCCATCGCGCAGGACATAGCCCGTCGCCATGGCGGGACGTTGCGGCTGGGCGAGAGCGAGGAGATGGGCGGGCTGAAGGCGGAGCTGGTGCTGGCGCGCTAGGGGCGGGCATCATGTGCGCCCGCGTGACTGGCCTTGCCGCCATCCTCGGCCATGGCCGCGTTTTTCATCGCGCAATCAAGGACCGGACATTCCCGAGTTCCCGCTCACGACAACGCCGTTCCCTTACCTTACAGCATCCATTCGACCGGCAACCACCTGACAACAGAGGTCAGGGCGCGTTGAAACCCGTTGGTTTCCGGCTCGACGCTATGCGTCGTGGAGGTTCCGTCATTGTCTTCCTCGATCCAAACGAGGTCACCGTTATCCGTCCTTTCGACGCGATATGTGGAGTCGGTGTTGTCCAGTTGCGCGGCGAGCGTGGCGGCGATCGTGGGGCTTTCGATCAGCAAGCCCATCTCCGTGTTCAGGCGCGCGGAACGCGGGTCAAGATTGTAGGATCCGATGAACGCCCGTTTTCCGTCGGAGCCGAACATTTTCGCGTGCAGGCCCGACGCAGAGCCCGCCAGTAACTCGGGCAAACTGCGCTCACGATGTTCCTTTCGAAGGGCTCGAAGCTCCAGAAGCTCCACGCCGCTCTCCAGCAGGCCGTCCCGATACCCCATGTAGGCGGCATGCACCGGCATCACGTCTGTCGCATCGAGCGAGTTTGTCAAAACTCGAACCGTCACCCCGGAGCGAGCCAACCCCTCCAGGATTTCGGCTCCTCGGTCGCCGGGAATGAAATAGGCCGAGACGAGATCGAGGGAGCTCTTGGAAGCCTTCGCGAAGTCGATCAGGCGCTCGACCATCAATTCCCCGCTCTCGACCTGTCCCAGCCCCTTGGCCGGGTCATCGACGAAGAGCGTAACCTCACTCCATTCGAACGGGAGTTCTCGGGCGGCAAGTCGGTCGATGAGCTCGTTCTCAAGAACAGCTTTCTGATAGCCCGCGCCTGCAGCCGATTGGCGCGCGGCTTCAGCCAGGGCCTCTATGCGTTCCTCCTCGGATGGCTCCAGAAAAAGTTCGGCATCGTAGACGGAATCGCTGTTCCAGTAGGCATCGAAAGAGTCCGACACCTCGTCGACGATGGGACCAATCGCGATGGTATCGACATCAAGGTAATGCGTTCCCGATCCGTAGTCGAAATAGATGTCGCCAATATTGCGGCCCCCGACAATCGTGGCGACACCGTCGAAGGTCATGGACTTGTTGTGCATGCGCCGGTTCAGGCGCGTGAAATCAAAGGCGTAGGACAGCAATTTGGGGTCACGGAGCGTGAAAGGATTGAAAATGCGCACGTTGGCGGTCGGCAATGCGTCCAGTTCCGCCAACAACGCGTCCAGCCCGGAAATACCGTTGTCGTCAACCAGAAGGCGCACCCGCACACCGCGTTCGGCGGCCGAGCGAAGTTCGTCAAGGAGCATCAGGCCGGTAACGTCATCCTGCCAGATGTAATATTGCGCATCGATGGATGAGATGCTTTGCCGTGCGAGAATGACCCGCGCCGCAAAAGCCGCGCGCCCATCTCCCAGAGGACGCACGCCATCCAGCCCGGGATTGCGCTCCAGCGCGGGCTGGATGGTGCTGCCGAGCGGTCCAGACCAGGATGCAGGCTGCATTTCGACAGGTTCGGAGAAATTGGTGCTCGGCAGGGGAAACGCCAGTTTCAGCCCGATCACGCAAATCGCGATGGCCGCGATGAAATAGAGAGATACCTTGATCAGCCGCATGTCCCGCTCCGAGTTCGATCAGTCAGGGTATCGTCGCATTCAACGCTGGAGCATGGCCAGCCCGGTTTTCAAGATAACCCTCTGAATCCGGAATTCGATCATCGAATGTCGTATCCAATTGGGCTCCGTGGCGTTGTCTTGGACAGGTTTTCCTTCGACCTCCGGCCGGAAACCGGCGGCTCGCTGTTGCTGGTGAGGCGTCAGCGAACTTGCGCAGTCAACCCAATGACGGCAACGCGAAGCTCCCGTCGGCCAAGCTGGAAACAGACCCGCTGGCGCTGTTACCCTTTCCGGCTCAGGAATTCTCCCATGCGGTCCAGTGCGCGGGAGATGTTTTCCGCCGAGTTGGCATAGCTCAGTCGAATATAGCCCTCGCCCAGCACGCCGAAATCCGGCCCGCCGATGGTGGCCACGCCGGCCTCTTCCAGAAGGGCAGAGGCGAGCGGTTTGGCCTTCCAGCCGGTCTCGCCGACATTCGGGAAGGCATAAAAGGCACCCTTGGGCGTGATGCAGCTAACACCGGGGAGGGCGTTGAGGCCGTCCACCACGAGCGTTCGGCGCTTGTCGAATTCCGCCAGCATCGTGGCCACCGCGTCCTGCGGGCCGGTCAAAGCTTCGAGGGCGGCGAATTGCGCAGGTGCGTTGACGCAGGACCAGGCGTTGACCGCGAGCTTGCGCACCTTGTCATAGAGCCCGTCCGGCCAGACGGAATAGCCCAGCCGCCAGCCGGTCATGGCATAAGTCTTGGACCAGCCATTGAGCAGGATCAGGCGGTCGCGGATCTCGGGATAGTCGAGCAGGGTGACGTGTTGCTCGCCGTCATAGAGCATCTGGTCGTAGATCTCGTCCGACAGGATCGCGACCTGAGGATGCGCGGCGAGGCCCGCGACGAGCTTGTCGACCTCGGCCTTGGGCGTGACGCCGCCGCAGGGGTTGGCGGGCGAGTTGACGATGAGCAGGCGTGTCTCGGGCGTGATCAGCGCGAGCGTCTCCTCCGCCGAGAAGCCGAAGCCGTTCTCCTCGCGGATGGGCACCGGGATGGGGCGGGCGCCGGTAAACTCGATCATCGAGCGATAGATCGGAAAGCCGGGATCGGGATAGAGGATATCCGCGCCCGGCTCGCCGAACATCAGGATGGCGGAGAACATGGTGACCTTGCCGCCCGGCACAACGATGACGTTGTCGGGGTTCACCTCCGCGTTGAAGCGGCGATGCAGGTCGGCGGCGACGGCTGCGCGAAGCGGCGGGATGCCGACCGCCGGGGTATAGCCGTGCTGGCCGTCCTTGAGGGCCTTGATTGCAGCCTCGACGATATTGGGCGGCGTCGGGAAATCCGGCTGGCCGATGCCGAGATTGATGATGTCCTTGCCCTGCGCGGCAAGCTGGCCTGCGCGCGCCAGAACGGCGAAGGCGTTTTCCTCGCCGATACGGTCAAAGCCCGCGATTGTCTGCATGGTTGTTCCTTTACTGCTCGCGGGAAGGCCGCTGGCGCGACCTGCCTTCGGCGAGGATATTTTTGAACAGATGATGAGCCTAGGCGCTCCAGGCTTTCACGGACTGGTTCTGTTCGCCGAGCCCTTCGATGCCGAGGCGCATGGTGTCGCCGGGGCGCAGGAAGCGCTGCGGTTTCATGCCCATGCCGACGCCCGGGGGGGTGCCGGTGGAGATGATGTCACCCGGCATGAGCGTGATGAATTCGCTCAGGTGGCTGATGATCTCGGCCACGCCGAAGATCATCGTGGCGGTGTTTCCGGTCTGGCAGCGCTCGCCATTCACGTCGAGGAACATGTCGAGCGCCTGCGGGTCGGGCACCTCGTCGGCGGTGACGAGCCAGGGGCCAACCGGGCCGAAGCCGTCGCAGGATTTGCCCTTCACCCACTGGCCGCCGCGCTCGATCTGGTAGCTGCGTTCGGAGAGGTCGTTGACCACGCAGTAGCCGGCGACATGGTCCAGCGCGTCCTCGACGGAGACGTGTTGCGTCTTCTTGCCGATGACGACGCCAAGCTCGACCTCCCAGTCCATTTTCTGGGATCCCTTGGGGACGGTCACCGGATCATTGGCGCCGGTAGCCGGGCAGACCTTCATGAACAGGATCGGCTGTTCGGGGATCGCCATGCCGGCTTCCTCGGCGTGATCGGAATAGTTCAGCCCGATGCAGAAGATGCGTCGAATATCCGACAGGATCGGCGCGTAGTCCGGGGCGTTGAGGGCGGGCAGGGCGGCGAGGCCGGCTTCGGTGACGCTGGCCAGTTTGCCCTCGGCGAGGGAGTCGGCGCTCAGGTCTTGCATGAGCCCGGCAAGGCTGCGCGCCGTCCCTTCGGCGTCAATGGCGGCGGGGATGGTGCCGGTCTCGGTGCGGATTCGGCAAAACTTCATGGTTTTTCCTCCCGGGCGGTCAGCCGCCCTTGCGAATATGGAATTCCAGGTGACCTGCGCGCTCTGACTGCTCCAGCAGCGCGTGGCCGGCTTCGGTGCAGAAATGCGGGAAGTCGATCACGGCGGCCGGATCGTCCGCCAGAACGAGAAGTTCGGCGCCATCGGGCAAGGGTTTGAGCGCCTTGCGGGCCTTCAGAACCGGCAAGGGGCAGAGCAGGCCGCGGGCGTCGAGCGTGGTCGGATCCTTCATGGGGAAAATGTCTAGGGCCAGATCGGCGTGGCGTCTACAGGACATCCACGCCAATGTGACCGCTGGGGCCGTGACCTTTTGCGCGCGAGCGTCTAGAGCGGTGTGAAAGGAGAGGACATGTTCGGATTTGAAATCATCGACGCCGCGCTTTTGCCGGCCATGGCGATTGCCCTCGTGGCGGGGTTGATCTCGTTTCTGAGCCCTTGCGTGTTGCCGATCGTACCGCCTTACCTGGCCTATATGGGCGGCATCTCCATGTCCGACATGAGCGACGGCGGCACGGGACGGCGGCGGGTGATCCTGACAGCCCTGTTCTTCGTGATGGGGCTGTCGACCGTGTTCCTGTTCCTGGGCTTCACGGCCTCGGCATTTGGTGCGTTCTTTCTTCAGAACCAGCAGGTTTTCAACACGCTCGCGGGCCTGCTGGTGATGTTTTTCGGGCTACATTTCCTTGGCATTATTCGCATTCCCTTTTTGGAGCGCGAAGCGCGGCTAGATGCGGGCGACCGGGGCGGCTCCGCCTTTGGCGCCTATATCCTTGGGCTCGCCTTCGCCTTCGGGTGGACACCTTGCATCGGGCCGCAGCTCGGGGCGATCCTGTCGTTGGCGGCCTCCGAGGCGAGCATCACGCGCGGCACGCTGCTGCTGGCGGTCTATGCGGCGGGGCTTGGCATCCCGTTTCTGCTCGTCGCGGCGTTTTTCCCAAGCCTGACGGGCGTTATGGCCTGGATGAAGCGGCACATGGCGCAGATCGAACGGATCATGGGGTTGCTGCTCTGGACCATCGGATTGCTGATGCTGACGGGCGGCTTCAGCCAGTTCTCCTATTGGCTGCTGGAGACTTTCCCGGCGTTGGCACAGCTCGGTTGACGGGTCGCGATCAGCGCGGGTCCACCGATAGCCAGACCTTTCCATCCCGGTAGCCGCCGCGGATGACATGCTCCGGCTGCCTCAGTTCCGGGTACTCGTCCGCCCAATCTCGGAACCGGTCATTGCTGATGACGCGTGCGCCCATATCGCGCGCCGCGCCAAGCAGGACGGGGTCGGCCGGGACACCCTTGTCCACGACCAGGACCCTGCTCGGGGGCAGGCCGAGCTGGCGCGCCAGCGCCTTGTCTCCGCGATATTGGCCCTCGAGCTTGTAGCCGGCATTGGCATCGAAAACGACGCCTGGCCTCAAACCGAGCGCGGTGAGGCGGTCGATCACTTCGCGTACCGTTTCCAGGCGGGCCTCGCCATCCTTCCAATGCATGACGTTCGAACCATCCAGAACGACCACGTTCGCCGGGTGCCCTCGGCCCAGAATGGCCCGGACCAAGAGGTAGAGGCTTGCCAACGCCGCAGGTCCGGCAACCAGGAGCAGGTCGCCGAGTTCAGGACGCAGAAAGGAGAGGATTGCGGCCGCGAAAGCGATCAGGAAAAGCAGCAAGGGAACGATCATGGCGGCACCTTAGCCCTTCGCGCGCTGCGTGCAATCGGGGGGGCATTGGCGTTTGTCGAAGCGCCATCCCGGGATCAGTTGGCCCCTGCAATCTGGAAATTGACGCAAGGACAACCTGCTTCTAGGCTGAAAGGGCGCAAAGACAGGACAACCACCTTTATTGGGAGGCAAGGAAACGCATGTCAGATCGTCCATATGACGGAAATACCAACTACCAACGTACTTTTGAAACAGTTGCGGACCGCGCGGCGAATGCCGGGGTCAATCCCGGACAGACCAGGCAGCGATCCTATTCGGTCGAGCGGCGGTATCGGTCGGGGTCAATCGACCGGGTGCATATTCATGACAATGCCCGCAACGGAAACCGCCAGTTTCGGCATGTGATCGGCCATTGGAACCGGGACGGGGATTATGACGGACGTCCCCTGTAACAGGGCCATCGAAAAGACGCGCCGGCGGAACAACGGTTTTGCGGTGCACTAGAGACGAGAGCGCCCCGGCCTAATCAGGCCGGGGCGTCCGTTTGTTCTTCTCTGATCTCAAATGGCTCAGGCGGCGGCTTTCGCCAGGTTGCGCAGCACGTATTGCAGCACGCCGCCATTCTCGATGTAGTCGATCTCGACAGCGGTATCGATCCGGCATTTCAGTGTGATTTCAACCGTCTCGCCACCCGCGCGCGTGATCGTGCAGGGCACGTCCTGCAGCGGCTTCACGCCCACCAGGCCAGTGATCGCCACCGTCTCGTCGCCGGTCAGGCCCAGCGTCTTGCGGGTATCGCCGCCGGTGAACTCGAACGGGATGACGCCCATGCCGACGAGGTTGGAGCGGTGGATACGCTCGAAGCTCTCGGCGATCACCGCCTTGACGCCCAGCAGGTTGGTGCCCTTGGCCGCCCAGTCGCGGGAGGAACCGGCGCCGTATTGCTCGCCGCCAAAGATCACCAGCGGGGTGCCGGCCTTCTGGTAGGCCATGGAGGCGTCGTAGATCGACGTCATCTCGCCATCCGGGCCCTTGGTGTAGCCGCCTTCGACCCCGTCCAGCATCTCGTTCCTGATGCGGATATTGGCAAACGTGCCGCGCATCATGATCTCGTGGTTGCCACGACGCGAGCCGTAGGAGTTGAACTCCCGCGGGGCGACCTGCCGTTCGATGAGGTATCTGCCGGCCGGGGTGTCCTGCTTGAATGAGCCGGCGGGCGAGATGTGGTCGGTGGTGATCATGTCGCCCAGAAGGGCCAGAACCTTGGCGCCTTCGATATTCTCGATGGGCTTGGTCTCCATGCCCATTCCCCGGAAATAGGGCGGGTTCTGGATGTAGGTCGATTGCGCGGGCCAGTCATAGGTCTCGGCATCCGTGGTCTCGACCGCCTGCCATTTCTCGTCGCCCTTGAAGACCTCCGCATATTTCTTGCGGAAAGCTTCGCGCGTGACGGTCTCGTGCACCAGATCGGCGATCTCGGCATTGGAGGGCCAGATGTCCTTGAGAAACACGTCCTTGCCGTTCTGGTCCTGGCCGAGCGGCTCGGTGGTCAGGTCGATATTCATGTCACCGGCCAGCGCATAGGCGACAACCAGCGGCGGCGAGGCGAGGTAGTTGGCGCGCACGTCCGCGCTGATGCGACCTTCGAAGTTGCGGTTGCCCGAGAGCACCGCGGTGGCCACGAGGTCGCCTTCGCTGATCGCCTTGGAGATCTCCGGCTGGAGCGGGCCCGAGTTGCCGATACAGGTGGTACAACCGTAACCGACGAGGTTGAAGCCGATCGCGTCGAGATCCTCCTGCAGGCCGGCGGCCTCCAGGTACTCGGTCACGACTTGCGAGCCGGGGGCGAGGGACGTCTTCACCCAGGGCTTGCGGTTCAGGCCGAGCGCGCGCGCCTTGCGGGCCACGAGACCGGCGCCGATCATCACATAAGGGTTCGACGTGTTGGTGCACGATGTGATCGAGGCGATCACGACCTTGCCCGAGGACATGGTGTACGCCTCGCCCTCGACGGCAACTTCCTTGCCCGGCTCGCGCTTGAAGGCCTCGACCATTTCCCTGGCAAAGGCTTGCTTGGCGTTGGTCAGCGGCAGGTAGTCCTGCGGGCGCTTCGGGCCGGAAATGGCCGGAACGATGCTGCCCATGTCGAGTTCCAGCGTGTCGGTATAGACCGGCGCGTAATCGGCGCCGCGCCAGAAGCCGTTCTCCCTGGCGTAGGCCTCGACCAGCGCGATGCGGTCCTCGTCACGCCCCGTCTGGCGCAGGTAGCGCAGCGTTTCGTCATCGACCGGGAAGAAGCCGCAGGTGGCGCCGTATTCGGGGGCCATGTTGGCGATGGTGGCACGGTCGGGCAGGGGCAGTTTGTCGAGACCCTCGCCGTAGAATTCCACGAACTTGCCGACCACGCCCTTGACGCGAAGCATTTCGACGACCTTGAGCACGAGGTCTGTGGCGGTGGTGCCTTCGACCATCTCGCCGGTGAGCTTGAAGCCCACGACCTCCGGGATCAGCATGGAGATCGGCTGGCCGAGCATGGCGGCCTCGGCCTCTATGCCGCCCACGCCCCAGCCCAGAACGGCCAGACCGTTGACCATGGTGGTGTGGCTGTCCGTGCCCACGAGCGTATCCGGATAGGCGACCTCGCGGCCGGTCTGATCGGTGTCGGTCCAGACGGCCTGAGCGAGGTATTCGAGGTTCACCTGGTGGCAGATGCCGGTCCCCGGCGGAACGACGCGGAAATTGTTGAACGCCTTCTGGCCCCATTTGAGGAAGGTGTAGCGCTCCATGTTCCGCTCGTATTCGCGGTCCACGTTCATCTGGAAGGCGCGCGGGTTGCCGAACTCGTCGATCATCACGCTGTGGTCGATCACGAGGTCGACCGGGTTCAGCGGGTTGATCTGCTGGGCATTGCCGCCAAGGCCCTTGATGCCGTCACGCATGGCGGCGAGGTCGACGACGGCGGGAACGCCGGTGAAGTCCTGCATCAGCACGCGGGCGGGGCGATAGGCGATCTCACGCGGGTTCTGGCCGCCATTGGCGCCCCATTCGGCAAAGGCCTTGATGTCCTCGACGGAGACGGTGAAGCCACCGTCCTCGAAACGGAGCATGTTCTCCAGCACCACCTTGAGCGCGGCGGGAAGCCTGGCGAAATCGCCAAGCCCGGCGGCTTCGGCGGCGGGAATGGAGTAAAAAGAATATGTTTTTCCGCCGACAGTAAGATCCTTTCGGGTCCTGGCGGTGTCAGTGCCTACTTTGATCGGCATGTGTTGGCCTCCCTTTCAGGTCCAGGGCTTCGCTGTTTGCACGTTTGTCCGAGCCGGCGCCCTGCAATCAAGATTGCCATTGGCAGGAACGCTTTCAAGCCATCCCATGCCGGTCGCGGCCCCGGTTGCGGAATTGCCGGCGTCGTATTCGCGGGCCAACACTTCCGGCTGCACCCCGAAGCCGCCTTTGTGCGCCCTAGCAGTGGTGGGGAGAGCCTGTCGAACGGCTCCCGAAGTCTTCGCGCTTTGAGACCGTCCCGTTTTGCATGTAAGAGGATGTTCAAGCGCTATGCGGGCGGCTGATGGGGGCGCCACGACAAGTTTGTGACAACCTGTCGCGTCGTTTCTGTTGAAGATCAGATCGCTTTAGTATACCGTCGCATACAACAAGCTTGTCCCGGCTCGCCAGACGATTCTGAGATTCGGCGTTCAAGCTGCAACCTGACATCTGAACGGTGAGAAAAGACATGAGCTTGTACACTGAATACCTGGACGAAATCGGCACCCGCAAGGCGCAAGGCCTGCACCCCAAACCGATCGACGACGGAGCGCTCGTTGGCGAGTTGATCGAACAGATCAAGGATACCGGCAACGCGCATCGCGCCGACTCGCTGGAGTATTTCATCTACAACACCCTGCCGGGCACCACGAGCGCGGCGGGCGTGAAGGCGAAATTCCTCAAGGAGATCATTCTTGGCGAGGCCGTGGTCGCGGAGATCACGCCGGACTTCGCCTTCGAGCTGCTCTCGCACATGAAAGGCGGCCCCTCCGTCGAGGTTCTTCTCGACCTGGCGCTGGGCGACGACGCTGCCATCGCGGAGCAGGCCGCCGAGGTGCTCAAGACGCAGGTCTTCCTCTATGACGCGGATACCGCTCGTCTCGAGGCCGCCTACAAGGCCGGTAACAAGATCGCCCTTGGCATTCTGGAAAGCTACGCCAAGGCGGAGTTCTTCACCAAGCTGCCCGAGATCGACGAGGAGGTGAAGGTCGTTACCTATGTCGCCGCCGAAGGCGATATCTCCACCGACCTGCTCTCGCCCGGCAACCAGGCCCATTCCCGCTCCGACCGTGAGCTGCACGGAAAATGCATGATTTCCGAGACGGCGCAGAAGGAAATCGAGGCTCTGAAGGTCAAGCATCCCGAAGCGCGCGTCATGCTGATCGCCGAAAAAGGCACGATGGGCGTCGGCTCCTCGCGCATGTCGGGCGTCAACAATGTGGCGCTCTGGACCGGCAAGCAGGCCTCTCCCTACGTGCCGTTCGTGAATATCGCTCCGGTCGTCGCCGGCACCAACGGCATCTCGCCGATCTTCCTGACCACCGTCGACGTTACGGGCGGCATCGGGATCAACCTGAAAAACTGGGTCAAGAAGGTTGACGAGGACGGCAAGCCGATCCTCAACAATGACGGCAACCCGATCCTGGAGCAGAAATACTCCGTCGAGACGGGCACCGTCCTGACCATCAACACGAAGGAAAAGAAGCTCTTCAACGAAGACGGCTCCAAGGAGCTTGTCGACATGGCCGGCTCCTTCACGCCGCAGAAACTTGAATTCATGAAGGCCGGCGGCTCCTATGCCATCGTCTTCGGCAAGCGGCTGCAGACATTCGCCGCCGAAACGCTGGGTGTCGAGCCGACCCCGGTCTTTGCGCCCTCCAAGATCGTGACCAATGAAGGCCAGGGCCTGACCGCGGTTGAGAAGATCTTCAACCGCAACGCCGTGGGTGTTCCCGCCGGTACGGTCATGCATGCCGGCTCCGATGCCCGCGTGACGGTGAATATCGTTGGCTCGCAGGACACGACCGGCCTGATGACCAGCCAGGAACTCGAAGCAATGGCCGCCACGGTCATTTCGCCGAAGGTTGACGGCGCCTACCAATCCGGTTGTCACACGGCGTCGGTCTGGGATCTGAAGGCGCAGGCCAACACCCCGCGCCTGATGAAGTTCATGAGCGATTTCGGCCTGATCACCGGGCGCGACCCGAAGGGCGAATATCACGCCATGACGGACGTGATCCACAAGGTGCTCAACGACCTCACCGTGGATGACTGGGACATCACCATCGGCGGCGACAGCCACACGCGCATGTCCAAGGGCGTGGCCTTTGGTGCCGACTCCGGCACCGTGGCGCTGGCGCTGGCAACGGGCGAGGCCTCCATGCCGATCCCGGAATCGGTCAAGGTGACCTTCAAGGGCAAGATGGCCGACTACATGGATTTCCGCGACGTGGTGCACGCCACCCAGCAGCAGATGCTCCAGCAATGCGGCGACAACGTCTTCCAGGGCCGTGTCATCGAGGTGCATATCGGCACGCTGCTGGCCGACCAGGCCTTTACCTTCACCGACTGGACCGCGGAGATGAAGGCCAAGGCCTCGATCTGTATCTCCAATGACGAGACGCTGATCGGCTCGCTGGAACTGGCCAAGCATCGCATCGGCATCATGATCGAGAAGGGCATGGACAACGAAGTGGGCATGCTCCAGGGCCTGATCGACAAGGCGGACAAGCGTATCGCCGAGATCCGTTCCGGCGAGAAGCCGGCGCTGACCCCGGATGAAGACGCGAAATACTTTGCCGAAGTCGTGGTCGACCTGGATCAGATCGTCGAGCCGATGATCGCGGACCCGGATGTCAACAACGCCGATGTCTCCAAGCGCTACACCCACGACACCATCCGCCCGGTTTCCTTCTACGGCGCCGAGAAGAAGGTGGACCTGGGCTTCGTCGGCTCCTGCATGGTGCACAAGGGCGACATGAAGATCGTGGCCCAGATGCTCAAGAACCTGGAGAAGGAAACCGGCAAGGTCGAGTTCAAGGCCCCGCTCGTGGTTGCCGCTCCGACCTACAACATCATCGACGAGTTGAAGGAAGAGGGCGACTGGGAGATCCTGCAGAAATACTCGGGCTTCGAGTTCGACGATTTCATGCCCAAGACCGAGGCGCGCACCGAGTACGAGAACATCCTCTACCTCGAGCGTCCGGGCTGTAACCTCTGCATGGGCAACCAGGAGAAGGCCGCCAAGGGTGACACGGTGCTGGCCACCTCGACCCGCCTCTTCCAGGGCCGTGTCGTGGCCGACGCGCCCGAGAAGAAAGGTGAATCGCTGCTAGCCTCGACCCCGGTCGTCGTCCTCTCCGCCATTCTCGGCCGTACGCCGAGCGTCGAGGAGTACAAGCACGCCGTCGAAGGGATCGACCTGACCAAGTTTGCACCGCCGCTGGCGGCCCCCGCGACGTCCAGATCCGTCCATTTCTGACGGGGTGTGTAACGAGCGCTTCGCGGCCGCCGGGTTGACCCCGGCGGCCGTTTTTTGTTCCGGGTGGTACGTCTGCCGACGAAGGGGATGAATAACCGCTCCAATCCGCGCCGAGGCGGACTGATTCACGCAGACCCGCGGCAGGGGATTGCACGCCCGCACGCTCTGTCACAAAAAGACGGGCAGGCAGGGCGTGCCGGCGCGCAGGGGCGTGCAGGTGAGTCGCAGTGCTGGACGGGAGGGACACATGTCGGATCGAGACGCATCGGAAGAGATTTCGCTGAAGGAACAACTGGACCGGATCGAGCAGAAGGTGGACCGGATGCTCGGTCTCTACGATGCATTGGGCGATATCGCCGCCGGTCTGCCGCCGCGCCTGGTGGCGGCGCTGCACACCATGTCGCCGGCCGAGCATGTCGCCTTGCAGATGGTGCTGGATAACCGCTCCAACCACGAGATTTCCGTCTGCCTCGACGTGGAGGAGCCGCGCGTGGCCGAATGGGTGGACTCCGTGCTTGCCAAGCTAAACGTGAGCCGCCGGGCCGAGATCCGCAGGTTGATGCAGCCGCTGATGGCGGCCATCCCGCCCGAAAACTACGTGCGCGCCAGTGGCGGCATTCCCAAGGACTGGAACGACAAATACGGCGTTGGCGGCGTCCCGGATCCCTATCGGCGTATTTATCACCCGAATCCGGACTGACAGTCGCGCCATCCGTGAGCATTCGTTACCGAAATCCCACGGGTTCTTGATTGGCGGTTGCATGGCGCGGCGGCTAAGAAGGGCGTCAGCGAAGGACGAGAGGCGCCCTATGAAATCGAACCATCTGCTGGCGGGTATAGCAGCAACTGGCATGCTACTGGCACAGGCCGTTTCCGGTTGGGCCGAGACGGCAACGAACGATGCCAGTTCCTCTCTGGTCGTGGTCGAGCTGTTCACCTCGCAGGGCTGTTCCTCCTGTCCGCCGGCCGATGCGCTTTTGGCGCGTCTGGCCGAGCGCGCGGACATCCTGCCGCTGGCCCTGCATGTCGATTACTGGGATTACATCGGCTGGGCCGACAGTTTTGCCCGTCCCGAGCATACCAAGCGTCAGAAATCCTATGCTCGCGTGGTCGGCTCACACACGATCTACACACCGCAGATGGTGGTCGGTGGTGTTACCCATATCGTTGGTGCCAAGCCGATGGAGCTGGCCGAGGCGGTGATGGAACTGACGCCGGCCGCTTCGGCGATCAAGCTTAGCGCGGAGCGGAAGGGCGACATCGTTCACCTCTCGTCGCCGGCGCTGCCGCAGGGCGGGACCTACGCGGTGCAACTCGTGCGCTTTGTGCCCAAGAGCACGGTAGCCATAGAGCGGGGCGAGAACGCGGGCAAAACAATTTCCTATTCCAATATCGTGACCGACTGGGAAACTCTCGGCAAATGGTCCGGCGACGAGCCTCTCGCGCTCGAACTTCCGGTCGGAGGCCCCGAAGAGGGGGCCGTGATTGTGCAGGAGTGGGGATTCGGCCCGATTCTCGGGGCGTTGCGGCTGCCCTGACCGGCTTGGGCCGTTTGATCGCGGCGCGGACTTTCAACGAGATTTCTGACGGGGCAATTCTGCCGGGTGAAGGCCCGGCACCATGCCCTTGCCGCCCTGCCACTTCCGTTTCCAGCGGCGATGCAGCCAGAACCACTGTCCGGGATCTTCCACGATCCGCGCTTCGAGCGAGCGGTTGAAGGCCGCTGTCATCTCTTCCGGGGTGCCGGGCGGGATCGGCGCCTCCAGCACGAAACGGAAGCTGAGCCCGTCGGGCTGGCGAATGCCGTAGAAAGGAATCAGCGGGGCGTCCATCTTCAGCGCGAAGTCGGCAGAGGACAGCGCGGTGCGTGCCGGTCTGCCGAGGAAATCCATCTCGATCCCGCCACCGACATAGAGGTCGTTGAGGATGATCGCGGTGCCGCCGCCACGCATGTGGCGCAGCAGCCTGCCCATCCCCGCGCGACCCTGTTCGAAGAGCGGACCACGGCCGAGCGCGTCCACCGCATCGACATAATGCTGGTTCACGTACGGGTTCTGCATCGGCCGGTAGAGCCCGCCGGCGGACATGCCGCGCACTGTCAGGCAGATGAAGGCCATTTCGTGATTGCCGTAATGCCCGGTGATCAGGATCGCCGGTTTTCCGGCCGCCTGTGCCGCGCGAAGAACCTCCCATCCGGGCCCTTCAGGTTCGACATCCGCCATGCGCTGCGCCAGTTCCTGCATCGAGTAATGCTCGATCAGGGTGCGCCCGATATTGTCGGCGGCCGCGCGGGCGATGGCGCGGCGTTCCTCGAGCGGGCGGTCGGGCCAGACATGATCGAGATTGTCCAGCATGCGTTGTTGGAAATTGGGGATCGCGCGGGCGGCAGCCCGTGCCAGCGCGCCAAAGAGCGGCACGCGGCGCTTGTAGGGCAGGCGCAGCGCGCTCCAGATGGCCATGCGCAAGGCGCGGTCGACCAGCCACTGACCCGTGGTGCCGCCCGTCTCCGTATCGCTGCCGTGCTTGCGTGCCATAATGCTACCCCGCAGCGTGCAGACATATTCAAGCGCGCCGCCGATCTCAAGCCTGCGCGTGGTGTGAGGCAGCAGATTGGCGCCGCTCGGGGCGTCAACCTCTCGTCCGGTCGATCAATCGAGGGCGGGGTGAAGCGCGAACGGGTTCCCAACGCATCCGAAAACGCCTTGAGCCGTGCCCCGCAAGGATGCGCGGGTGCCGGTCTGGAAACTGCGCGATTACTCTTCTTCGGCCACGAGCAGCAACTCTCCCGCTTCGACAAGGCGTCGGATTTCGCCGACGACGGTGTTCATGGCTTCCTCGCCTGCCGTGTCCGCGACCGTCGCGGCCTCGCCGATCTCCTCGCGCAGTGCCTCGGCCATACGCTTGGACATGTTGTCCAGCACGTAGTCGCGTGCCTTTTCCATGTCCGCATTGCCGGCACAATACCCAAGCGCCTGTACCAGAACTGCCTGGTCGATGCCTCGCACGACGCGGGGGATGTCGCGCTCCGTGACGCGGCTGGGAATATTGGCGAAGGTGAAGATGGCCTTGCGCACCTCGGCTGCAAAGGCCCGATCGGTCTCGTCCAGCCCTTCGAGCACGTCGTCGCGGGTCGCGGCGCGACTGAAATTGAGAATGGCGCCGACGCGCTCCACCGGGTCCGCCTCGAAAGCCGAGACCGGCTCGGCATCAAGTTGGGAGGCGAGCGAAAGCCCTATGCGCTGCACCGTTTCCGGCAATACCTTCCCCGTGCGGGAGATTGCATAGGACAGCTCGCGCGCACGATGACCTGGCAGCATGCCGAGCAGGGTGGCAGCCTGCGAGACCGACAGTTTGGAGAGCATCACCGCACCGACCTCGGTGCTCTCCTCCTCCAGAACCTTCACCAGCCGCTCCGGAGCCAGCCCCGAGATCCGCTCCCAGGGGTCGCCCCGCGCGGCAACGCCCGCCTGGCGCCTCAGCCGTGCGGAAGTTGTCGGGCTGATATGGCCGTCCAGCAGGCCGAGCGCGCCCTCTATCCCGCCGGGAAAGGTCAGCCCGATCGAGTCCATCTCATCGACGAACTCGTCCACGACCGATTGCAGCGTGTCCCGGTCGATCGTCCGCATTTCTCCAAGCAATGACGTCAGGTCCGCTTGCTGGTCTTCGGTCAAGGCCTTGAGCGGAAGTTCGGCGCCTTCGGAGAGCAGCAACTGGACGATGACCGCAGCCTTTTGCTGGCGGTTCAGCCCCTTGCGTGCCACGGCCGGCATACGCGCCGCACACCGTGCGGGGGGCGGCGCGCCCGGAGCCCCAAGCCCGCCGATGGTCATGGGAATCGGTGTGATTTCTGTCGACACGTCCATCTCCTGCATGTCCTTGGACAGCAGGGTATCGTGATCGTTCTTAAAGCGGCGTTACCGGCCTCGCGGGGGCACCGCGAGACCGATGGAAATCAGCTCGTTGTCTGCTTTACACAGGCGCCCGAGGTGCCGTCATAGACATGTCCGTCCGGGCATTGGCTGACGCTCTGGTCGCGGTGCTCCCAACTGCATTCCGCCAGCGCGGCGGCGGGCAGCAGGCCAAGAAGGAAGGCGGCGGCAATAGCTTTCAAATGCATTCTGAATCTCCCTGTTCGTGCGTGACGTAAGGGTAGCACGGAAACGCGCGGGGTCAAAACGCCGCGGATCTCTGCCCGGATCCGAGACCCGCCGGGAAGGCGTCAATGGCCATTGCGCCGGGGACACGTTCGACAAGGATGCCTTCCTCATCAAGCGCCTCGAACGGCTCGAATTGCGCCATGCCCGGCGTGTCGGCCAGCAGGTAGACGACGCTGCGCCCATGCCGCGCTTCGGTCGCAATGCGTTGCTCCAACCGTTCCCGGGGCCAAGCCAGCGCGGCACCCGGCTCGGGAAGATGCACGCGCTCGGCATCGCGGCGCGCCTGTTCGAGAATGGCCGGCGCGACCTCGGGGGCGACGAAAATGATGTCGGCCTCCTGCAGGCGCTGCACGGCCCGAAGGGTCAGCAGATCGGCATCGCCGGGGCCGGCGCCGACAAGGCTGACTGCGCCCTTGCGACGGGTCTGTGGGTCGTGCCCCTCGGCAATCGCCTGCTTGAGAAGCCGTGCCGCCCGGTGCTCGGAGCCACGGGCGTGAAGCCGCCGCGGCTCGCCCGCGAACATCCAGCGCCAGAAACCGCGCCGCGCCTCGGGCGCGACGTGATGGGCCACCGCCTCGCGCAGACGGCCGGCCAGCCGCGCCATGTCGCCAAGGCGCGGCTCCAGCAGCTCCTCCACCTGGGTCTTGATCATGCGGCCCAGAACCGGTGCATTGCCTTCGGTGCCGATGGCCACCACGACCGGGTCGCGGTCGACAATGGACGGGGTGTAGGCATCGCAGAGATCGGGCTGGTCGACGACATTCACCAGCACGCCGGCTTCCTTGGCCAACGCTTGCAGCGCCGCGTCCAGCCCCACGCACCCCGTCGCGATGAAGACCAGCGCGGCGCCGTAGAAGCTCCTGACACCGGGGGCGCCGGTGTCGTGGCGGGCGCGGCCGGTGGCGACGAGATCCTGCAACTCCTCGTCAAGCTCCTGCGAGAGCAACACGATCTCTGCCTCGGTCTTGAGCATGAGCCGGGCCTTCTGGGCCGCCTGCTCGCCGCCGCCGGCGATGACAACGCGGCGGTCCTGCATTTTGAGGAACATGGGGAACGTCTTCACAGGGCGGTCCTTTCGGTTGCAAGGGCGCGGGCGGCCCAGAGGGCCTGGGCTTGTGCATCGGCCTCGGCGGGCGAGGCGGCGCGGCCCATCGTCAACAGGGCGAGTGCGGCGGTGCCGGTGACGATGGCTTCGGCGAAACTGTCCTCCGCGTCGCCCGACCATAGTGCTGCCAGCGCGTCGGGCGAGGTGGAAAGCTGTGGCCCGTCGGCGAGGCGGGCATGGGTCTCGGATAGCAGGGCCGGGGGCATGCCTTCCCGCAGGGCGCCCGCGCAAATGCCCGAGAGCGGCAGGGATTTGGCCGGGTTGCGCTCGAATTCGCCACCGCCGCCCTTGATCACACAGGAGCCTTGCAGCCCGAGCAGCAGCGCGGCCTCCGATTGCAGCGCCAGGTAGGGCGGGTGGAAGACGCCCTGAACAGAGGCCGGGGCGCCCGCGGGGTTGACCAACCGCAACACGGTATTGACCGCTGAGCGCAGGCCGAGCACGTCGCGCAATTGCAGCAGTTCCAGCGCCCTTGGCGCGTAGTCGGCGAGCGAGAGATAGGCGATGCCGGTGTCGGCAATGATCTGCCCGGCGTCGCATAGGCTCTTTGCCTGCCGGATGCCGGCATGGGCCAGCGCACCGGTGACCGAGGCCGCGACGCCCTGGTGCGAGTTCCAGCCATGCAGCAGCACCGGATGCCCGGCCTCGGCCAGAAGCCGCGCCGAGAGCAGGAACCACGGCAGGCCGCGCGTGCGTCCGGCGGCAAAGCTCGGCCAGTCCAGCGCGGGTGCGGGGCTGGACCAGTCGGGCAGGGTGGCGCGCAGCGCAAGGGTGAAACCGGCCAGCTCCTCCGGCGTCTCGCCGCGATAGCGCATGAGCATCAGCAGCGCCCCAACGGCCTCGGGGGCGGCGGTGCCAGCGAGGATCTGCGCCATCGCGTCTTCGGCCTCCGCCGCGCTCAGCGACCGGCCCCGGCTGGGACCACGCCCCATGGCGCGGACATATTCCCGCAGGCTCATTCCGCGGCCACGGGCGTTGTTGCGGCGGCGAGCAGGGCCTGAAGTTCGGGCTTGCAGGAGCCGCAATTGGAGCCGGCCTGAAGCGCCGCGCCAATCTGCTCGACGCTGCTCAGCCGCTGGCTCCGGATCGCCTCCAGGATCGTGTTCTGGCCGACATCGAAACAGGCGCAGACCGTGGGGCCGGGATCGGGGCGTTCGGCGCCGGGGCGGCCGGAGAGAATCTCGGCGCTGGTGTCCTCCCCGATCATCCCGGCGAGAAAACTGCGCGAGACGCCAACCGGTTCGGGGCCGGCATAGAGCGCTGCAACCAGACGGCCTTCTTCGAGGAAGGCGATCCGCGCGGCGCAGTGGGCGGGATCGATCATGCTGACCGCGGTGGCCTTCTGTCCGAGACCGAACAGCGCCCGCGCCGCATCGTTCCAATCGGCGGGGGCCTCGGCAGAGGCAAGCTCGGCCCGCCAGCCGCCGCGCGTGCGGGCGCGGGCCCAGTAATCGGTCTGGGGGCGGAACTCTCGGTTCGAGAGCGCGAAGCCGTACCAGGCGGCTGCCATTGGGCGAATGGCGACGGTGGAGGACTTGCTCTCGGGCTGTCCGGAGACAGGGTCGGTATTGGCAGCGACCAGCGCATCGACGCGGCCGCAGGGCGCGGTCTCGCCGGTCCAGTGCATGGGTGCGAAGACCTGGCCCCGTTGCACCCGCTCGGAGATCAGCACCCGCAGCAGGGCGCGGCCATGACGGCTGCTCACCTCGGCGATGAAGGCCGGGGCAAGGCGCAGTTCGGCGGCGTCCGCGGGGTGAATCTCAAGATAGGGCTCGGCGATATGCTGGCTGAGGCGCGGCGATTTCGCGGTGCGGGTCATCGTGTGCCAGTGATCGCGCACGCGCCCGGTATTGAGACGGAACGGGTAGTCCGGGCAGGGCCGCGAGGCCGGGGCGCGGTGGGTAACAGCGAGCATCCTTGCCTTGCCGTCGGGATGATAGAAGCCGCCCTCGGCGAAGAAGCGCCCGCCCTGGCGGTCCCCGGCGCGGGGCCAGTGGAAGGGCTCCAGCGCGTCGTAGTCCCGGTCGGACATGTTGCTCAGATCCGAGATGTCGAAATCGCGCCCGAGCTTGCCCGCGAGGCCGGAGAGCGCAGCATATTCGCGGAAGATCTCGGCGGGGGAGGCGAAATCGAACGCGGCGCCAAAGCCCATCCGCTCGGCCACGTCGCAGAGGATACGCCAGTCATGGCGCGCGGCTCCCGGCGGCGGCAGGATGGCGCGCTGGCGCGAGATGCAGCGCTCGGAATTGGTCACCGTGCCGTCCTTTTCAGCCCAGCCGGTGGCGGGCAGCAGAACGTCGGCGAGCCGGGCGGTGTCGGTCTGGGCCGTCAGGTCGGAGACGACGGTGAAATCGCAGGACTCGATGGCGGCGGCGACGCGGTCGGCCTCCGGCATGGAGACGGCCGGGTTGGTGCACATGATCCAGAGCGCCTTGATCCGGCCCTCCTCGACGGCGCGGAACATGTCCACCGCCTTGAGGCCGGGACCCTCGGGCATGGCCGGCGCGTCCCAGAATTCCTTTACCGTGGCGCGGTGCTCGGCATTTTCGATGTCGAGGTGACAGGCGAGCATGTTTGCCAGCCCTCCGACTTCGCGCCCGCCCATGGCGTTGGGCTGGCCGGTGACCGAGAAGGGCCCCATGCCGGGTTTGCCGATGCGGCCCGAGCCAAGGTGGCAATTGAGGATCGCATTGACCTTGTCGCTGCCTGAACTCGATTGATTGACGCCCTGCGAATAGATCGTGACCACCTTTTTCGTGCTGGCCCAGAGGGCGCAGAAACCGGCGATCGCTTCCTCCGAGAGACCAGAGGCGGCGGGATCGTCGGCGCGGGCAGTGGCCAGTGCCTCGCTGAGGCCGTTCACATGGGCCGCGATATAGGCATGGTCGAGCCGGTTGGTATCGGCGAGATAGGCGAGCAGCGCGTTAAAGAGCGCGACATCGCCACCGGGTGCGATGGCGAGGTGGATATCGGCCAATTCGGAGGTGGCGGTGCGGCGGGGGTCGATATTGACGATTCTGAGTGCAGGGTTGGCCTTTTTCGCCGCAACGAGACGCTGGAACAGCACCGGGTGGCACCAGGCGAGGTTGGAGCCGGTGAGCACCACGAGGTCGGCCTGATCGAGGTCCTCGTAGAGGCCGGGCACGGTATCGGTGCCAAAGGCGCGGCGGTGACCGGCCACAGAGGAGGCCATGCAAAGGCGCGAATTGGTGTCGATATTGGCCGAGCCGATGAAGCCCTTCATCAGCTTGTTGGCGACGTAGTAATCCTCGGTCAAAAGCTGGCCGGAGACGTAAAAGGCGACAGAGTCAGGGCCGTGCTTTTCGATTGTCTTGCGGAATTTCGTCGCCACCAGGTCGAGCGCGTCGGACCAGCCGGCCTCGCGGCCATGGATGCGCGGGGTGAGCAAGCGGTCGTCGAGCGCGGTGGTCTCGCCGAGCGCGGTGCCCTTGGAGCAGAGACGACCCGCATTGGCCGGGTGGGTCTTGTCGGCGGTGATGGTCAGCCCGCCAAGACCGTCCGGAACGGCATTGACGCCGCAGCCGACCCCGCAATAGGGGCAGGTCGTGCAGGTGGCGAGGCGCCCCTCGACCTGCAGCAGCTTCGCGGGGCGGGTGGAGCCGTCCATCATCACGCGGCGCTCCGATTTGCCAGTTGGGCGGCGTCGAGCAGGATGCGCCCCTGTTCGATGCGGGTAGGGTAGGTGGGGACCGAGCCCTCGTCGGGGCCCTGGGCGAGGCCCGTTTCCAGGCTAAAGACCCAGTTATGCAAGGGGCAGGTCACGGAGGCGCCGTGCACGATGCCTTCGGAGAGCGGGCCGCCCTTGTGCGGGCAGCGGTCTTGGAGGGCGAAGACCTGATCCTCGCCGGTGCGGAAGATGGCGACGCAACCGAGGGCGGTTTTCACCACGCGCGCGCCGCGGTTGGGGATGTCGTCAAGCGCGCCGATATCGATCCAGGTGGTCATGGGGCGGTTCCTTGTGTCTGGGCGGGGAGGGGGCTGTCTGCCCCCCGCGCGGCAAGCCGCGCGCCCCCCGAGGATATTTCCGAACAGATGATGGCTATTCCGCAGCTTGAAGATTCAGGCTTGCCAGCGGCTGGTAGGCGTCTGCGCGTTCACTGGCGTGCTCGGCCCACGGGTCCTTCTGGTAGATGGTCTGGGAAAGTTCGAAACGCTCGATCAGCGCCTTGCGGTTTTCCAGGTCGTCGATGACGCGTTTCTTGACCCAGTCCAGCCCGACCTTGGCGATCCATTTATAGGGCCGGTCTAGGTATTTCGCGTTCTCGCGGTAGAGCTGGTAGAAGGCCACGGTGACGTCGATGGCCTCCGCTTCGGTGGGTACCTGCGCCAGTGCATCGGTTTCGCGCAGATCCATGCCCGCCGCGCCGCCGACGCCGATCTGGTAGCCGCTATCGACACAGACGACGCCGAGATCCTTGCAGGTGGCCTCCGCGCAATTGCGCGGGCAGCCGGAGACGGCGAGCTTGAACTTGTGTGGCGACCATGCGCCCCAGAGCTTCTGTTCGAGCTTGATGCCGAGGCCGGAGCTGTCCTGCGTGCCGAAGCGGCAGTGCTCCTTGCCGACGCAGGTTTTGACCGTGCGCAGGCCCTTGGAATAGGCGTGACCGGAGACCATGCCGGCGCGGTTCAGATCGGCCCAGATGGCGGGCAGGTCCTCGCCCTTGACACCGAGCAGGTCGATACGCTGGCCGCCGGTGACGTGGATGGTGGGCACGTTGTACTTGTCTGCCGCGTCCGCGATGGCGCGCAACTCGTCGGAAGTGGTCATGCCGCCGAACATGCGCGGCACGACGGAGAAGGTGCCGTCTTTCTGGATATTGGCGTGCTTGCGTTCGTTGATGAAGCGCGATTGCGGGTCGTCGCGGTATTCCAGCGGCCAGTCGGCCAGCAGGTAGTAGTTGATCGCCGGGCGGCAGACATGGCAGCCGTCTTTCGACTTCCAACCAAGCTCCTGCCAGACCGCGGCCTGGCTCTTCAGCTCCTGTGACTTGATCAGACGGCGGACGTCTTCGTGGCTGTGCTCGGTGCAGCCGCAGATCGACTGCGCGGCGGGGATGACGAAATCGTCGCCGAGCGTGACGCCGAGGACCTGTTCGACCAGCCCGGTGCAGGTCCCGCAGGAGCCCGACGCTTTGGTCTTGGCGCGCACGGCGGCCAGATCGAGGGCGCCGCCTTCGATCGCGGCGACGATGTCGCCCTTGGAAACGCCGTTGCAACCACAGATTTCTGCGTCAGCCGGCAAGGCTGCAACGGCCGCCATAGGGTCCAGGGGTTCGCCCCCCTGGTAGGCGGGGCCGAAGATGAGGGTTTCGCGCATCTCCGAGATGTCTTGCTCGTCCTTCATCAGGCCGAAGAACCAGGAGCTGTCGGCGGTGTCGCCATACATGACGGCGCCGATGATCCGGTTGTCCTTGAGGATCAGGCGCTTGTAGACGCCGCGGCCCGGATCGCGGAAGACGATGTCCTCGCGGTCCTCGCCCGCCTCGAAATCGCCGGCGGAGAACAGGTCGCAGCCCGTCACCTTGAGCTTGGTCGACACCTCCTTGGGCACGAAATGGGCCGTCTCGCCGATCAGTGTCTGCGCCACGACCTTGGCCTGGTCATAGAGCGGTGCCACGAGGCCGAACACGGCGCCATTATGCTCGACGCATTCGCCCACGGCGAGCACGTCGGGGTCGGAGGTCAGCATGTGGTCATCGACATGGATGCCGCGGCCCGTGGCGAGGCCGGCCTCGGCGGCAAGCCCGGTATTGGGACGGATGCCCACGGCCATGACGAGGATATCGCAGGGCAACTCGGTACCGTCCTCAAGCATCAGGGCTTTAACTTTGCCGTCTACACCAATGATTTGCTTGGAATTTGCAGAACACATCACCTTGATGCCCCGGTCCAGCAACGCCTTGCGCAGCAAGTAGCCGGCGGCCTCGTCGAGTTGGCGCTCCATGAGGTGGCCCATCAGGTGGACGACGGTCACATCCATGCCGCGCAGCTTGAGGCCGGCGGCGGCTTCGAGCCCGAGAAGCCCGCCGCCGATGACCACCGCCTTGCTGCCGGGGGCAGCGGCGGCGTCGATCATGGCGTTGGTGTCCTCGAGGTCGCGATAGGCGATGACGCCGTCGAGATCGTGGCCGGGTAGCGGGATGATGAACGGGTTGGAGCCGGTGGCGACAAGCAGCTTGTCATAGGCCACCGGCTCCCCTTCCTCCCCGGAAACGGTTTTCTCGGCGCGATCTATCTTTGTAACTTTTTCGCCAAAACGGCAGGTTACGCCGTGTTCTTCATACCAGGCATCATCATGGGTGACGATCTCCGGGAACGCCTTTTCACCCGAGAGCACCGGCGAGAGCATGATGCGGTTATAGTTGCCGCGTGGCTCCGCGTTGAAAAGCGTCACGTCCCAGCCATGGGGCTCGGCGGCAAAGAGATGTTCGAGCGCGCGGCCGGAGGCCATTCCGGCGCCGATCACCACGAGTTTCTTTCTGTTCATTCGGGGGCTCCTTGAGCTTTGGCGGCGTCGATCATGGCGGTGGACAATATGGAGTAGGCTTCGACCCAGGCTTCGCGGGTCTCGAGGGTGAAATCCTCTCCCAGCCCGGCTTCGAGCGTGGCGATCAGCGCGGCGCCGACGGGCTCGTAATGGGCAGGCTTCACGCCGTAGCCCACATGCTCGACGGCCATCTTCCGGGCGATGGGGGTGACCTTGTGCAGGTCGCGCAGCCCGTTCACGACGGTGCCGAGCATCGTCATCAGCTTGCCGGCCTGCTCGGTCACGTTCTCCTTGAAGAGCGGGCGGACCTCCGGGGCGATCTCGAAGAGCTTGGCATAGAAGATCTCGCCGGCCTGCTGCTTGCTCGGCACGAGTTTGGCGTAGCTCTGCTGGATCAGGGTGATCTGGGATTGGTTCATCGGATCAGGCCGCTCACACGTACCAGGCGACGATGTGGGACAGCTCGCCGTTCTGGTGGATCGGCAGGGCGACCATCGAGTCGTATCCGGCGGTCAGGCCCGGAACCTTGCTTTCGACAACCGGAACACCACTGCCCAGCACGCGACCGATCAGGCCCTGCCATGCGGTGGCGCGGCGTTCGGATTCCTCGTTCCAGAGCGGACCTTCGCGGGCGCAGATGCCGTCGATCAGCACAGCTTCGTTCGCCTTGCCGACCTTGGCGGCGCGGGCGTCCCATATCTCGAAGCGCCGCGCGATGGGGGTGCCGCGAGCCGAGAGGAGGGTAAGAACGTATTCCTGCCCGGAAGGCGTCGGGACGGGCAGGCCAAGGCCGGTGGTCAGTCCTGCCTTGCCGGCGCTGTCGGAACGGATGAACTTGTAGCCCGAGCCGAGGTCGCGCATCAGGATTGGCGTATTGGAGGCCCAGACGCCCCCTGGAAGCCCCTGGCCGCGCGGGAAATGCGTGTGCTTGGAGACCCATTCGAAATGTTTGGCGGCGCCGTAATAGCCATCTTCCAGCATCAGCGCGTCATCTTTGTCGCGCCAGATCTCGATGGCGCCGGTACGCTCGTTGTCGTCGGCGCAGAGAACGACCAGAACTGCGTTAAGCAATTCGCCGTCGAACACCGGAATCGCCACGGCGCTGGTGAGACCCGCTTCATGCGCGGCCTCGGTGCGCTTGAAATAGGAGCCTTCGAACTCTTTCAGCACGATCGGGCGGGCCTCGGCCCAGGCCTTGCCGGGCAGGCCCTCACCCTTGGCGAAGCTCTCGTTGCCGGAGATCGAGGCGAAGTTTTCGAGCGAGCCGTAATTGCCGGCGGCCAGCACCAACTTGTCGTTTTCGGGAACCCAGACCTCGGAGACCTCGATGAAAGTACGGGTGGGAGCGTCGAGTGCGAGATCCATCAGGCGGCCTCTTCGGTTTTGGGTGTAGCTATCTGGGAGACAGGCGCGGATTTCGGCGTGGCGCCGTGCTCGTATTCCTCGAGGAAGGAGAGCACCTGCTCGCGGTAGAGATAGTAGTCGGGATGCTCCAGCAGCGCCTTGCGGGTGCGCGGGCGGGGCAGGTCGACATCGACGATGCGCCCGATCGTGGCCTGCGGTCCGTTGGTCATCATCACGACGCGGTCGGCCAGCAGGATGGCTTCGTCCACGTCATGGGTGACGCAGATCGCGGTGACCTTCGTGCGCGACCAGACTTCCATCAGCACTTCCTGCAACTCCCAGCGGGTGAGGCTGTCGAGCATGCCGAAGGGCTCGTCGAGCAGCAGCAGCTTGGGGGAGAGGGCGAAGGCGCGGGCGATGCCGACGCGCTGTTTCATGCCGTTGGAGAGGTCCACGGCCGCCTTGTCCATGCTCTCGCCGAGGCCGACGCGTTCGAGGTAGTATTCGATGATATCCTGCCGCTCGGCCCGCGAGGCGCGCGGGTAGACCTTTTCCACGCCCACGGCGACGTTCTCCTTGGCGGTGAGCCAGGGGAAGAGCGAGGGCGACTGGAAGACAACGGCGCGTTCGGGGTCGGCGCCGACAACGCCGCGTCCGTCGAGATTGATCACGCCCTTGGAGATATCGTTGAGGCCGGCGGCCATGGTCAGCACCGTGGACTTGCCACAGCCCGAATGGCCGATCAGCGAGATGAATTCGCCCTTGTTCAGCTTGAGGTTGAAATCCTCGACCACGGTGAGCGGCCCCTTGGGCGTGGGGTAGATCTTGTGAAGCTGCGAGAACTCCAGGTACTTGTCCGTCCGGCCTTCGCCTTGCACGGCCTTGAGCGCAGCGGGGGGCAGCTCGTTATGGATAGCGGTGACGTTGGGCAGTTGGCGGGTTTCCTCGGACTTTGCCTTGATGCCGGCATCCATCAGGTACTTGGTGACCACACCGCGCAGGCGCTTGAATTCGGCGTCATGGTTCATCTCGCCACGGTCGCGCGGGCGGGGGATGGTGACGCGGAATTCCTCGCCGAGCGTGCCGTCGGGGTTCAGCGCAATGATGCGATCGGCCAGCACAATGGCCTCGTCCACGTCATTGGTGATGAGCACGCAGGTCTTCTTGTCGGCTTCCCAGATATGCTCGATCTCGTCGGCGAGATTGGCGCGGGTGAGCGCGTCGAGCGCGGAGAGCGGCTCGTCGAGCAGCAGAAGCTCCGGGCTCATGGCGAGCGCGCGGGCCACGTTGACCCGCTGGCGCATGCCGCCCGACAGCTCGGCGGGGCGACGGGCGGCGGCATGGGAGAGGCCGACCATCTTGACGTATTTGGCGACCAGCGCGTCTTTCTCTGCTTTGCCCATCTTGGGAAAGACGGTGTCCACGGCGAGCTTGATGTTGCCGGTGACGGTCAGCCAGGGCATCAGCGAGTAGTTCTGGAAGATCACGCCACGCTCGCGGCCCGGCCCGGTTATGGGGGCGCCCTTGAAAGTGACCTTGCCCTTGGTCGGGAACTCAAGCCCGGCCATCAGGTTGATCAGCGTCGTCTTGCCGGTGCCGGAGAAGCCGAGCAGGACAAGGAACTCGCCTTCCGCCACTTCGAGGTTGATATTCTTGAGAATATCGGTTTTCGCCGTGCCCTCGCCGAAGGACTTGGTGACGTTGTCGAACTTGAGAATGCTCATCTGGGTCACCGGTTGTTGGAGAAGGTAAAGAGCGACTGGAGCGCGAACATCAGGCGGTCGAGCAGGAAGCCGATGATGCCGATGGTGAAGACCGCGACCATGATCTTGGCGAGCGACTGGCTGGAGCCGTTCTGGAACTCGTCCCAGACGAATTTGCCGAGGCCCGGGTTCTGCGCCAGCATCTCGGCGGCGATCAGCACCATCCAGCCAACCCCGAGCGACAGGCGCAGGCCGGTGAACATCAGCGGCAGGGCGGAGGGCAGCACCAGCTTGGTGATCTTGGTCCAGGTGTTCATCTTCAGGACCTTGGAGACGTTGACGAGATCCTTGTCGATGGAAGCCACACCCAGCGAGGTGTTGATCAGCGTCGGCCAGAGCGAGCAGAGCGTCACGGTGATGGCCGAGATCAGGAAGGACTTGGTGAACATGCCGTCATTGGTCGTGTAGGTGGCAGAGACGATCATGGTGACTATGGGCAGCCATGCCAGCGGCGAGACCGGCTTGAAGATCTGGATGATCGGGTTCAGCGCAGCTTCACCGGCGCGAGAGAGACCGGCGACGATGCCGAGCGGGATGGCGACCGCGGAGGCCAGCAGGAAGCCGAAGAACACGGTCTGGATCGAGGTCCAGATCTGGTCGTAATAGGTCGGCTTGCCGGTGTACTGGCGGTGCTTGACCTTGTCGGACTTGCCGGCCGCTTCCAGCTTGGCGTTGCGCGTGTCCTGACGGGTGTAGAAATCCTCTTCCTTCTGCCATTCGCGCTTGGCGTCTTCATGCAGGTTTTCCACCTGTTCCCAGACTTGCGCCGGGCCGGGGACGGCGCCGAGGGAGGTTTGCACCTTGGGCGCGAGGTTGGCCCAAAGCAGCAGGAAGCAGAGAATCGACAGCAGCGGGACACCGAGCAGGATCCAGATTTCCTTCATCTGGGCTTTCGGATTGTCGCCGGCGGCGGCCTTGAGCAGCGGGGTCATGAAGGAGAGGCCAAGCACCTTGAACCAGGAATCGGCCTTGTTGATGCGTGTGAAGAGGCGGGCCTTGCGGGCCTCAACGGCCTCCTGGGTGCTGGTGTTGACGGGGTCGATGGCGGTCATCTTGGCTATCCTAGGTCTGGCGGGGAGCTGGGGCCCGAGGGCGCTGCCCTTGCTCGGAAATGGCTGTTCGGATTGTTCAGTGTCGGGATGGCGGGACGGACGCTCGCTCTGACGAGCATCGCCCCGCCCGCCATCCCGTTTGTGCCGGCCCGGGAGACGGTGGGCCGGCAGGTCGGTCAGCCTTGTACTTCGTTGCCCACGACCTTCTGATCGCCCTTCAGGCCGATCGGCAGGCTGTCGAGATAGGCGTTGGGGGTGCGGCCGTCATAGGCGATGCCGTCGATGATATCCTCGGCCGGGGTCGGGGCCTTGTAGCCATCGGTGTCGAAGTCGAACATGTCGGCGGTGGCCAGGCCGTCATCGATCAGGCTCTCGGCGGCGGCGAGGTAGATTTCCGGCTTGTAGACCGACTTGGCGACCTCGTCGTACCAGCTATCCGGCTTGGCCTCGGCGATCTGGCCCCAGCGGCGCATCTGGGTCAGGTACCAGATGGCGTCGGAGTAATAGGGGTAGGTCGCGTTGTAGCGGAAGAACACGTTGAAATCGGGAACCTCGCGCTTGTCGCCCTTTTCGTACTCAAAAGTGCCGGTCATGGAGTTGGCGATCACGTCGTAATCGGCGCCGACATATTCGGAGCGCGACAGGATCTCCACGGCTTCGGGACGGTTGGCGTTGTCGTTCTCGTCGAGCCACATGGCGGCGCGGATCAGTGCCTTGGTCACGGCGATGGTGGTCTGCGGGTTCTCTTCCTGGAAGGCGGCGGAGATGCCGAAGACCTTCTCCGGATTGTTCTTCCACAGCTCATAGTCGGTGATGACCGGCACGCCGATGCCTTTGAACACGGCCTGCTGGTTCCACGGCTCACCCACGCAGTAGCCATAGATCGTGCCGGCTTCCATCGTGGCGGGCATCTGCGGCGGCGGGGTGACGGAGAGCAGTACCTCGGCGTCGATCTGGCCGGTCACGTCCTCGGGGGAGTAGTAGCCCGGCTTGATGCCGCCGGCGGCCAGCCAGTAGCGCAGCTCGTAATTGTGGGTGGAGACCGGGAAGACCATGCCCATGTTGAAGGGCTTGCCCTCGTCTGCGAAGGCGTCGACCACGGGCTTGAGCGCGGAGGCCGGGATCGGGTGGACCGGCTTGCCCTCGGCATCGTGCTCGACATGTTCCTTCATAAGCGCCCAGATCTCGTTGGACACGGTGATGCCGTTGCCGTTCAGATCCATCGAGAAGGGGGTGATGATATGGGCCTCGGTGCCGAAGCCGATGGTGGCGGCGAGCGGCTGGCCGGCAAGCATGTGGGCGCCGTCGAGCTGGCCACCGATCACGCCGTCGAGCAGCACTTTCCAGTTGGCCTGCGCTTCGAGTGTCACGAAGAGCCCTTCATCCTCGAAATAGCCCTTCTCGTAGGCCACGGCGAGCGGGGCCATGTCGGTCAGCTTGATGAAGCCGAAGGTCAGCTCATCCTTCTCGACGTCCAGCATCTCGGCGAGGGCCGGGGCCGTCAGGGCCGTTGAAGCGGCGAGGGCCAGGGCAAGAGTCTTGTTCATTGAAACCTCTGTCTGTCGGTGGCGCGTTTCGGGAGGTGGGGCGCCGAAAAAAGAAAAAGCCGCTGAGTTCGGAGTCGTGTGGGAGGAGGACACGACATAAGACTCAAGCGGCTTTGCTCGGGATGCCCCGGATCATCGGAGCGATGTCTCTGGTGGGACGCCCTTGCCCCGGAGACAGGTTTATTAGGGATGCTGCGCTGCTTTGGGTCAATGCTGCGATGCAGCTAGTGGGCCTTTTTCGAGGTTCTTATGGGTCGGGTACGCCGCCTGCTCAATCTGTGGGCGTCAAATGGCGCCCGGGTCAAAGATTTGACCATCGAAGAAACGGTCACGGTGCAGAATCAAGCTTCCGCTCTGGGCGGGGACTTCGGTCGCCTGTTCGAGGGCGCCTTCGAGTTTCTCGGAGGCGCCGGGCAGATCGACCGCGAGCCCGGCGAGGGCGGCCCGGTAGAGATCGCTGCGAAAGACGCTGTGCGCGGCGCGGCGGGCGCTGGCGCGATCGAGCCCCATGCGCGCGGCCAGACGGGCGGCGATCCAGCCGGCCTGGCTGCGCCAGGGGAAGGTCGCGGCGCCGTCGTGGAAATGGAGATAGTCTTCCACCCGGCGCTGTTCGCCGCGCGGGGAGATCGTCAGTTGTCCGGTCAGGGAGCGTTCGAGCAGTTCTGCCGGCAGGTTGAGATATTCCGGGCGGGCAAGGATCTCGGAGGCGGTGACGAAATTGGAGCGATCCGCCAGCCAGCGGGTCGCGCGCCACATGCAGCGGATCAGGCGCTTGGCAAGGTCGGGCTCGCTTTCGGCCCAGTCATGGCGCACAGCGAGCACCTTTTCCGGGGCGAAGGCCCAGATGGCCGAGGTTGGCAGCAGCAACTCGCCCGAGCCGTTTTCGACCGCGATCGAGCCCCAGGGCGCCCCCACGCAGAAGGCGTCCACATCGCCCGAGGCCAGCGCCTCGGCCATGAGCGGCGGGGGGACGGTATGCACGTCCAGCGCTTGCGGCGCTTCCAGCCCGAGCGCACCGAGCCAGTAATAGAGCAGCTCGGCATGCATCGAGAAAGGGAAGGGCACGCCGATCCGCAGGCGGTCGCCCGCGGCCGCGATCAATGCCTTGCCGGCGGCGGTGGCATCCGCGAAGTCGAAATCGTGGCCGGCCGCGCGCATGGCGGCGGCAAGTTCGTTGGACACGCCCACCGTGTTGCCGCCCACCGAAAGCACGCAAAGCGCATCCAGCCGGCTGGGAAGGCCGCCCAGCCCGAGCGCCGTGGCCACGGGAACGGGAGCGAGCATGTGGGCGGCCTCAATCTGGCCGAGCGCCACGAGGTCGCGCAGCGTGGACCAGGAGGGCGCGGCCCGCAGGGTCAGGGCCAGCCCCTCGCGCTCGGCGAAGCCAAGCTCGCGGGCAATGATCAGCGGGGCGGCGTCCACAAGCGGGATATAGCCGAGCGTCAGCGGGATTTGATTCATGAGAGCAGCCCCGCCGCCGTGACCAGAGCCTCGGCGACATCGACCATCTTCTTGCCCTGGTCCATCGCCGCCTTGCGCAGCAACGCGTAGGCGGCGTCCTCGTCCAGCCCGCGCGCCTTCATCAACAGGCCCTTGGCGCGGTCGATGATCTTGCGCTCCTCCAGCGCGCGCTTGGTGGCGGCCAGTTCGGCCCGCATGGCGTGGAACATGTGAAAGCGGGTGATGGCGGCGTCGAGCACCGGCTTGATCCGGCCCGGCGCCAACCCGTCGACCACGTAGGCGGAAACACCCGCCTCGATGGCGGCGCGGGTGAGGTTGTCGTCGGAGCGGTCCACGAACATGGCCACGGGCCGATCAAGCGGCGAGGAGGCGAGCGTGAGTTCCTCCAGCATGTCGCGCGAAGGCGAGGTCACATCGACCAGCACGACATCGGGGTTCTTCTCGGAGATCAGGCGCGACAGGCCGGTACGCTCGGAGATGACGGAGATTTCGTGATCTCCCGAGGCGCGCAGCGCATCCACGATCAGCAGGGCGCGTTCTCGATCCTGTTCGACAATTACGATGGAAAGGCGGTTTGTCATGACATCCCGTGAATCTTTGCCCGTGGGTCGGGCAAGCATGGGGACAGTTTCAACCCGATGCTGCCGCGACAATCGAGGTATGTTGGGGCATGGGAGCCTGCTTCGCGCAATTCCTGTGCGGGATGCCCGGAAATTATGCGCCTTGCATGCCCGCGCGGCACCACTCCAACAGGATATCGAAATCGCAGGGCAATTCCTCGGCCATGTCACCGCTGAACGCCCGGAAATCGTCCAGTTTGGCCTCGGTGACGCCAACCACAACGGCAACGTCCTCGGCCAGCGCGGTTCCGATCAGGTCCCGGAAACCCCGGCCTTCGGCTTCGTGGCTGCCAAACTTGTTGACGAAGAACAGGTCCGCCCCCTTCGCGAGGCGTTGGCCGCATTCATGAACCGCCGCCTCCAGCTGTTCAGTGTCGAGCCGGCAGCCGGTCGATCCCGGGCCGAGCGACTGGGAAATGCACATATGCGGCCCGTCGGGCAGCAGCTTCAGGTCCATGTCGCAGGGCACGTCCTCGCTGTCGGGCTCGCGATTCACCTGTACCGCGCCGACCACGCGGGCACCTTCGGCCTGCATCGCCTCGGCCAGCCGGCGCAGGGTCTCGTTCATCTTGCCCGGTATGTCGGATCCGGTATGGGCCAGTCGCATGGGCACCGCCGCTTGTCATGTTCTCCCCGCTGGCCTAGCACATCCGGGGTGGGAAACTGAAGGCCAAGCAGGGTCGCGAGGGGGGAGAATGCGCATTATCCTGGTGCATGGGGCGTGGAGCCGGGCCGATTGCTGGGAGCGGGTGAGCGCGCTTCTGGCCGGGGCCGGGCATGATGTAGAGGCCGTGGACCTGCCCGGCCATGGCGCCGACCCCACACCGCCGGAAGAAGTGACGCTCGCGCATTATGCCGAAGCGCTCCGTGCCCGGCTTGAGCGTTGCGAGCCGGCTGTTCTCGTTGGTCATTCCATGGGCGGAATGGCGATATCGGCGGCGGCCGAGCTTGTGCCGGAGCGGGTGCGGCGGCTGATCTATGTTGCCGCCTTCCTGCCGCGGGATGGTGACAGCCTGCTATCGCTGAAGAAACTGGAGCCGGAGACGATCGGCCCGGCAGTGCGGCGCGGGCCCGTGCGGGGCACGACCGTGCTCGATCCGGCCCTTGCGGGCGATATCCTGTTCCAGGATCTGCCCGGGCCAGCGCAACAGGCCGCGCTGGCACTCCTCGGACCACAGGCGAATGCGCCCCAGACCGACCCGATCCACCTGAGAGCGGAAAGTTTCGGGCGGGTGGCGCGCGATTACATCCTCTGCCGTCATGACAGGACTGTGACGCCCGAGCTGCAGGCGCGCATGTGCGATTGGAGCCCTTGTCGGCGGGTGGAAACGTTGGAGGCCGGACATTTCCCGCAGCTTTCCCGGCCCGAAGACCTCTCGGACATGATCCTGTCCCTGCTTGGCTAGCCGATCTTCTGCAGCAGTTCGTCCAACAGGCGCGCGGCCGCCCATTCCACTTGCGGGGTCAGGCCGGTACCGGGAGAGAAATCCTTCCCCTCAATTCCGACAAGCTGCAATTTCGGTGGCAGGCAGCCCATCGCGCGGGCCGTTTCCACCGCCTCGGCGGCGCCGACACTGCCGACAGGATGACGAAAGACATTGAGCGGAACCGGAGCGGCGCTGGCGTCGAAGCGGGTGATGGTTCCGGGCGCATGGCCGGACTGGGTCGCATCGACGAGGATCACATCGGAATGGGTGTCCATGGCTTCGATCAGCGCCGCGTCATCGCGCGACAGCGCAACGCATTGCGTCGCTCCGCGCGCGGTCAGGGTCCGCGCCAGCCACAGGCCAACAGTGCCATCATGCCGGTTATCGGCTCCCAGCCCAATGCAGAATGTCGTCGACGGGAGGCTCATGATCAACTCTCCATGGAAAGCCTTCGCCGTGAAATCGGCGACAGGACGCTTCCAGCGGAACAACAGGATAACACCAATTGAGATATGTCTGCCGAGCGCCCGATTTCAAGGCGCGCGAATGCATGGGGGGGGTGTGTTCGAACGCCTGTTATGGAAATCAGCGGCTTGCCAACGCGCTCAGCAATTGCAGCCTCTGTGCGCGGAAACGATCGGCGAGATGTGGCAGCCAGTTCTGGTAGAGCCGGTAGCCAAGTTCGGGATGCGCATTGCATAGCGCGCGCACGCCCGCGGCATCGAGGGCGACGGCACGGACATCGCCGATTGCCACCGCATCGGACATGCGCCGGAAGGGCGGCATCAGCCAGGCCCATCCGAGTATATCGCCCGGTCCCAGCGTTTCGATTCGGACTGGATCGCGTCCGGGCAGGGCATTTTGAACAGCAACTTCCCCTTCGAGAAGCAGCAGAACCGCATCCGCCTCGTCCTCCTCCTGGAAGATCGTGCTGCCGTCGGGAAAGTTCTCCTCCCGCGCATGTCGCGCAAGTTGCCGGCGTTCTTCGTGGTCGAAAGCGAAGAAATCGGGATGTTCGGCCAGCAGGGTTTCGATCCGTTCCATGGGCACGAGGCTCCTTCCATTTGCCGTCACCCCAGGAGATGAGCACCCGGGCCTTCGGAGTCTAGCCTCCGTGACCCCGGGGGTTGCATGATCCATGTCAAGATCGCCCGACGGACGCTCCAGCCCCTGTTTCCTTTCCACTTAAGCGAATTTTCACGCCTTCGGGCCAGTCTTCGCGGGAGAAGGCTGCGGATTTTCTCGATTCGTTGCGTGAAAACGGTGCATTGCGCCCCGGCCGTTATCTGGAGGTCTTCAACGGATGAGATTGCTCGACACGCTTGGTTATTTGATCGGGTTTCCGGATGGGCGTGCCGGTCGAGGCAATTGCGGGGCGTCCGAATCTCGGACCCAGGCCCGAGAAACCGAGCGCATGGATGACCGCAATCGTGCCGGCTGGGCGGGCCAGCGTGGCAGCGGCGCCGGCTACTTGCACAGACAAGGGTGGTAACAGTGACCGGGAGGGTTTCCGAAGGCGGATCTGCACCAAGTGGTTGGCTTTTCTCAATTAGATGGATGTGAGTGATTGATCAATGAGCAAGAAACGAGTGGTTATCGTAGATGATTCCGTGGTCATTCGGGCCCTGGTGCGAAGGCATCTGACCGAAGATGGACGTTTTGTCGTCGTGGGGGAGGCGGGAGATCCGTTCGAAGCCCGGGAAGTCATCAAGCGCGTGAACCCTGACGTCATCACCCTTGATGTCGAAATGCCTCGGATGGACGGGCTGTCTTTCCTCGAAAAGCTCATGCGGCTTCGCCCGTTGCCGGTGGTGATGTTCTCCACGGAGACTCACAAGGGCAGCGTTGCCGCGGTCGAAGCGCTCTCGCTCGGGGCCGTCGATTGCATCGGCAAGCCGAACGCTGCGGCGCCGGACACGATCAACACGCTGGCGGATCGCGTTTTCGTTGCCTCGAATGCGAGAATTGTTCCGCGTCAGACAAATGTGACTGCTCCCCCCTCCAGTTACACCTGGAACGGGAAGTATGTATTGGTGGGCGCGTCCACGGGAGGGGTTGATGCCCTGGAACGTCTGCTCGCGGGCTACCCGGAAAACTGCCCGCCCACGGTCATTACCCAGCATATGCCAGAGAGTTTTCTGGTCAGCTTCGCCGAGCGCCTGTCCAACCGGGTCCGCCCCGATGTCGCGCTCGCGCGGGAGGGGGAGAGGTTGCTGCCCGGGATGGTCCGGATTGCCCCGGGCGGTGAGAACCACCTGGTGTTGTCGGAAACGCGAACGGAGATCATGTGTCGTCTGCGAGCCGGCGAAAAGGTATCGGGGCATCGCCCTTCTGTGGATATGCTGTTTCGCTCGGCAAAACCTTTTGCGAGCAGGGTCCTGGCGGTCCTGTTGACAGGTATGGGCCGCGACGGTGCCTATGGGATGCTGGAATTGCGGCAGGCGGGTGCGCAGACAATCGCGCAGGACCGCAACAGCAGTGTCGTTTACGGGATGCCAAGAGTTGCCACCGAGATCGGCGGCGCCAACCGGACACTCGATCTCGATCGGATTGCCGCAGGCATTCTTGAAGAAACCGGACGCGGCACGCCTGCGTCCCCGCATGCGAGGGTTGTCGCAAAGTGAGGACAAATGTCCTGCATGTCACGCAAGGGGAGCATGCCGTTTCGGCGTGCACCGAGACGTATATCACCACCTTGTTGGGGTCCTGCGTCTCCACCTGCCTCTGGGATCCCTACGCGGGGCTGGGCGGACTGAACCATATCCTGGTGCCGGACGGAAAAAGCGGAGACATCACGTCCCGCTCAATAGGCACCAATGCGATGGAACTGCTCATCAACGACCTGCTAAGGCATGGGGCAAGAAAGAACAGGCTTCAGGCGAAGCTGTTTGGCGGCGCCCGGATGATCTCGGGGCTGAGCGATATCGGCCAGGCCAATGCAAAATTCGCGGAAGACTTCTGTCGGCGGGAAGGGATCCCTTGTCTGGCCAGCAGCCTCGGAGGAACGCAGGGGCGCAGGATACAATTCTGGCCTGTCACGGGAAAGGTTCGCCAACAATTCCTGCAAGCGGTTCCGGAAGAGAAAATCGACATCCCCCCAAAGCCGCATCGCCCGAATACGACGGAGATCGAACTTTTCTGACCAATGCCGGTGCATGTCAAACGGTGACATCTTGCGGCCGCCCACAACGAACGGAGGCAAGATTGACCTGCCCGGACCTTGGCGATCACCCTCGGGAGCAAGCGCGATCTGGACCGAGGAACGAGTCCGGGACGGCGCGAGGTGGGATCTGCCGTGTGGCAGTAACCGCCTGTCCGGACGAAACCACCCCAACCTTGCATGGGCCAAGCTCTGGGACAAAAACGCTTGCTCGAAGGCTTTACGAGAGATCCTGTGTGAGCGGCCCGCAAGCCGATTTGGCACGCAACTCCGCATGAGCCTGTGGGATTGAATGCAATAATTGTCAGAATTTGCAAAAAGCCGCAGGACGCCGAAAAAGCGATCTTCTGGCCCGCCAACTATTTTTGAGTATTCCCGCAGGCCGACCGCTTAATCTCTCGGCGCAGATTGATGCGGGCGACATTTCTGATAGGTTTTGTTCGAGGAAAGAATGCCAGGACAGTGGAGGAATGGCGTGGACGGATATGTCGGGCGAAGCGGGCTTCAGGTCGAAACCTCTCTGGCGGAATTCATCGAAACGGAGGCATTGCCCGGTACTGAGGTCGATGGCGAGACCTTTTGGGCGGGGCTGGCCCGGATGGTTGCCGAATACGGCCCGCGCAACCGGGAGCTTCTGGATGTCCGTGCCAAGATTCACCAGCGCATCGATGCCTGGCACATTGCCAGCCGCGACCGGCCAGCGGACTGGCCGGCGTATTTCTCCTTCCTGAAGGATATCGGCTATCTCTGCGAAGAGCCGGAACCGTTTCAATTGCAGACGGAAAATGTCGACCCGGAACTGGCCAGCATCGCTGGGCCGCAGCTCGTCGTGCCGATCACCAACGCGCGCTATGCGTTGAACGCGGCGAACGCGCGCTGGGGCAGCCTGTATGATGCCCTTTACGGCACCGATGCGCTGGGCTCGCTGCCCGAGGGAGCCGGCTACGATCCGGACCGTGGAGCCGCGGTGATCGCCTGGGCCAAGGCGCATCTGGACAAGGCGTTGCCGTTGGCCGCCGGTCGCTGGGCTGATGTGACCGGTTTCACCTTCGATGGCAGCATTCTCGGGCTACGCCTCGGCGAGGGTTTCACCGCGCTGGAGCAGCCGTCCTGTTTCGCCGGAACGGTCCTGAGCGAGAATGACGGAACGCTGCACGAGGTGATCTTCTGGGTGCATGGGCTGCATCTGCGGCTGGTGATCGATCCGCAGAGTCCGATCGGGAAGGACGACCCGGCGGGCATTTCCGACATGCTGCTGGAAGCGGCCATTTCGACCATCATGGACATGGAAGACAGCGTGGCCTGCGTCGACGGGCCGGACAAGGCGCTGGCCTATCGCAACTGGCTCGGCCTGATGAAGGGCGATCTGACGGCTGAGGTCTCCAAGGGCGGCAAGCCGTTCACGCGCGCGCTCAACAAGGATATCCACTTTACCCGGCCCGACGGCACGCCGGCCCGATTGCGGGGGCGGTCGCTCATGCTGGTGCGCAATGTCGGCCACCTGATGACGACACCGGCGGTGTTGACGGAAGACGGGGCGGAGATTGGCGAGGGGCTGCTGGATGCGGTGGCCTCCGTCTCCATTGCGTTGCACGACCTGCGCCGCAGCGGCGGACCGGTCAATGCGCCGGCCGGCTCGGTCTATGTGGTCAAGCCCAAGATGCATGGGCCCGACGAGGTGGCCTTCGCCGATGACATCTTCACCATGGTGGAAGAGATCCTTGGCCTGCCCCGATACACGGTGAAAATCGGGATCATGGATGAAGAACGCCGGACCTCGGCCAATCTGGCGGCCTGCATCGCAGCGGCCAGGCATCGGGTCTGTTTCATCAATACGGGCTTCCTGGACCGGACCGGCGACGAGACATCGACCTCGATGGAGGCCGGCGCCATGGTGCCGCGGGCGGAGATGAAGAACTCGGCTTGGCTGTCGGCCTACGAAGATCGCAATGTCGATATCGGGCTGGCCTGCGGGCTGAAAGGGCGGGCGCAGATCGGCAAGGGAATGTGGGCCATGCCGGACCGGATGGCGGACATGCTGGCGCAGAAGATCGGTCATCCGCAGGCCGGCGCGTCTTGTGCCTGGGTGCCAAGCCCCACGGCGGCGGTGTTGCACGCCACGCATTACCATATCGTGGACGTGGCGCGGCGGCAGGAGGAGCTTGCGGCTGGCGCGGCGAACGGGCCGCGTGCCTCGCTTGAGAAACTGCTCACCATCCCGCTGCTGGAACGCGAGTTGGTCGATCAGGAGATCGAGGATGAACTGGAGAATTGCTGCCAGGGGATCCTCGGTTACGTGGTTCGCTGGGTCAATCACGGCGTGGGTTGCTCCAAGGTGCCGGACATCAACGATGTCGGGCTGATGGAGGACCGCGCGACCTGCCGGATTTCGAGCCAGGCGCTGGTGAACTGGATCCACCACGGCATTGTCGACGATGTTCGGGTGATGAATGCGATGCGCCGGATGGCGGTCAAGGTGGATGCGCAGAATGCCGGCGATCCGGATTATCGCCCGATGGCGCCGGAATATGGCGGCCATGCCTTCCAGGCGGCCTGTGACCTGGTGTTCAACGATGGCAACTGGCCGTCGGGATATACCGAGCCGACGCTGCATTACCGTCGACGCCAGGTGAAGGCGAAGGAAGCCCGAAAGCGCGCCAACGCGGCTGCTCCGCAGGCGTAGCGCTCCCGCCGGTTTCCCGCGGGCCGCGCGGCCGACGGGCAAATGGTTGGGCCGGGCGCGCGCTTTACGCGCGTGGCCGCTCCCGTGTTTCAACGATAAGTCAATGGCATGGACCGCGCAGATGCTGCGAATCGGCGCCTGCGTTGGGATGCCCAATGCAGGCCGGCCGGTTGGGTCCTGACAGAGATACAGGAGTGTGGGCAGATGGTCATTGATACCGAACTTGCGCGAAAGATCCTTCGCGCGGTCTTTGAAGAAGGCGCACGGATGGGGCTGCGTCCGATGACGGTTGTCGTCGCCGATGCGGGCGGGCATCCGCTGGCGTTGGAGCGGGCCGATGGCGCTAATCCGGGCGGCGTCGATATCGTGCGCAACAAGGCCTACGCCGCGGTGATGATGCGGCTGGGGGGCACCCGGATGCGGGAGCTCTGCGATGAGACCTCGTGGTTTTTGTCCTCGGCGCAGCAGGTTTGCGACGGCAAGATCTTTCCGGTTCCGGGCGCCATCGTGATCCGGGATGCCGACGGGGGGGTTATCGGCGGGCTCGGTGTGACCGGCGACACGCCCGACAATGACGCGGCCGCGGGCAAGGCGGCTTTGGAGCGCTTTGGCCTGGTGGCCGAAATCTAAACCCCTCGCTTGAGACGGTCGCTGGCTGAAATGGTGCGCGAGAAAGACGTTCAGCGCGCCTTTTTTCGGCTACCATCACAAATGAAGCGGCGAGAACACGCTGCGTGCGCGTGGAGCCTATTCCCGCAAGGTGATGCTTTGTCTCCTGCAGATTAGCCGGTATCAGAAGCGGTGAGGCAATTGAGCGAGGGAACATGGCGCGACCTGTCGTCGGCATTATCGGCAACCACTACCTGATCAATGACGAGTACCCGACCCATGCTGGAGGCACGATGAATTCGGAGGCCGTGGCCGAGGTGTGTGGCGCCGTTCCGATGGTGATCCCGGCAGATCCGCGATTCGTCTCGGTGGAAGACCTGATGGAGGTGTGCGACGGGTTCCTGTTGACCGGCGGACGCCCGAATGTTCACCCGGAGGAATATGGCGAGGCGGCAACGGAAGCGCATGGCGATTTCGACCGCGCGCGCGATGCGATCACGCTGCCGCTGATCCGGGCTTGCGTGGATCGGGGACAGCCTTTCCTCGGTGTGTGCCGGGGCTTTCAGGAGGTGAATGTCGCCTTGGGCGGCACGCTTTATCCCGAAATCCGAGACCTGCCGGGGCGAATGAACCACCGCATGCCGCCGGACGGGACGCTGGAGGAGAAATTCGCCCTCCGCCATATCGTGACGTTCAACGAGGGCGGGCGGTTCCACGACCTCTACGGGACAAGGGAAGTTCTGACCAATACGCTGCACGGGCAGGGGATCAAGGAACCCGGCAAGCGGATCGTTATCGACGGCTACGCGCCAGATGGCACGCCCGAGGCGATCTATGTCGAAGGTGCGCCGGGCTTTACCATGTCGGTGCAGTGGCATCCGGAATATCGCGCGGTGCAGGATCCCGTGTCGCGCCCGCTATTCGAGGCTTTTGGCCGGGCTGTCGATGATTGGGCCGCAACACGCGGGAAGCTCCCAATGCACAGGTCAGCCTAGGGAAGGTCCGCCCCCGTCGCGCCAGCATCGCAGATGCTGCCCCTTCTGGGGAGCGTAGCAACACGCGCGCACAGCGCGCGCCCGGCCCCAAACGGGTAAGGCGCCGCAGGCGCCGTTCCCGGAGGGGAAGCCTCGGCCGGGACTTAGCGCATCGGTTTCCTCGAGCTGCGCTGCCAGGCCATTTTCCAGCGTTTCAGCGAAACCCCGTGGCGGATCGTGGTTTCGCCCTCGATCATCCGCCAGCCGCGCTTTTCCAGAAAGGAGCGGGCGAGGTGGCTGGCATCGGTGGTGAGACCGGCCAGATCATGCGTCTCGGCCCAATCCATCATCCGCTCATAAAGCGCGTCCGCCAAACCTTCCGGCCGGGCCTCCGGACGGACAAAGAAGAAGTCCAGATGCCCGTCCCGTGTGACGGTCAGGAACCCTTCTGCCCGCCGATCCGACCAACCAATCCAGGTCTGGCCTGCCGCCAATCGAGGCGGCAACCAGTCTTCAACGTTATCGGTCGGTGCCCAGGCCATGGCTTGGGCGGCGCTGTAATGCCGCCCTGTCCCGTTGCGCACCGCATCGACATAGACTTCCATGCAGGCGACCGCATCCGCGGCGGAACCGTCCCGTATCTGCCAGTTCACGTGATGATTGCCTTGACCTTGTATTCCGGGCGATCCCAGAGATCCCCGTTCATGATTTCGGCTAGGATCTCCACTGCGCGGTCCACATCCTCGGGGCCGATATAGAGCGGGGTGAAGCCGAAACGCATGATATCGGGCGCGCGGAAATCGCCGATCACGCCGCGCGCGATCAGAGCCTGCATGGCGGCGTAGCCCTCGTCGAAATGGAACGAGACCTGGCTGCCGCGCTGCGCGGCAGCCCGCGGCGAGGCAAGGCGAAGCTGCGGGCATCTTGCTTCGACACCGGCAATGAAGCGCTCGCAAAGTTCGATGGAGCGGGCGCGAATGTCGTTCATGTCGACCTGCTCCCAGATGTCCAGCGCGGCTTCCAGCGCGGCGAGTTGCAACACCGGCGGGGTGCCGACGCGCATGCGGACGACTTCGGTGGCCGGGCGGTAGTCCTGCTCGAAGGCAAAGGGTGCGTCGTGCCCTTGCCAGCCTTGCAGCGCGGTGCAGGCGCGGCCAGCATGCTCGGGCGCGACATAGATAAAGGCCGGGGCGCCGGGGCCGGCATTGATGTATTTATAGGTGCACCCAGCGGCGAAATCGGCGCCACATCCTGCTAGGTCCACCGGCAGGGCGCCGAAAGAATGCGCAAGATCCCAGACGGTTATCGCGCCAACTTCATGTGCTTTCGCGGTCAGGGCCTTCATGTCGTGGCGCCGCCCGGTGCGGTAATCCACCTCCGTCAGCATCAGCACGGCGACCTCGTCGGTGATATGCTCCGGGACATCTTCGGGGGCGACAGTCTTCAATCGCGTGCCATTGCCCAAGGTGTGTGCCAGCCCCTGCGCCATGTAGAGATCGGAGGGAAAATTGCCGGTATCGGACAGGATCACCCGCCGGTCGGGGCGCAGGGCGAGCGCGGCGGCCAGCGCCTGGTAGATCTTGATCGACAGCGTGTCGCCGACAACCACATGCCCCGCTTCGGCGCCGATCATGGCCGCGATCCGGTCGCCGAGACGTTCGGGCGCCAGGTGCCAGCCGGCCCCGACCCAGCCGCCGATCAACTGGTCGCGCCACTCGGGCTCCATCACCTGCTGTACGCGGGCGGGCGTCGCCTTGGGCATCGGTCCGAGTGAATTTCCGTCGAGATAGATCACACCCTCGGGCAGGTTGAACTGGTCTCTTGTCCAGGCGAAATCGGTCATGGTCAGGCTCCGTTGGTCTTGCTGTCGGTTTGGCAGAACGGTGCAGCGGAAGCCAGAGCGGATGCCCCCCGAGCCGGGCTGCGACAGGAATTGTCTGGACTTTGAATTCCAACATTGGAATATGTGCGGCCGGGAGGACTATTCATGTACAGCATTTCACCGATCACTTTGGCCTTGGCGCTCGTCGTCGCACCCCTTGCCGTGAGGGCGAGCGAAGACATCGCCGATCAGTACCCGCAAAGCCCGCTCTATTCAAAGCCGTACGAGGTCATTCCTGGCGTCTGGTCCGCGATCGGCGCAACGGCGCCGCCGACATATGAAAACTCCGGGCATAACAACAACCTGAGCTTCATTGTCACGACTGACGGGGTCGTCGTGATCAATGGTGGCGCAGCGGCCGTGCTGGCCGAGGCGCTGCATGACGAGATCAAGGCGGTCACGGATCAGCCGGTGAAACTGGTCATCAACGAGAACGGGCAGGGCCACGCGGTTCTGGGCAATTCCTACTGGGCGGCGCAAGGCGTCCCGATTCTGGGCCATGTCGACGCGGCACACGAGGTCGAGGAATATGGCCAACAGATCCTCGACGGCATGATCCGCTACAACAAGGACAAGGCCGAGGGCACCGAGATCCAGGGGCCGACCATCACTTTTGAGGACAGCTACGACGCCTCGATGGGCGACACGAAGATCGAGGTGCTGCATCTCGGTCCGGCGCATGGGCCCGGAGATACGCAGGTCTGGTTGCCCGAGAAGGGGTTGGTGATTGCGGGCGATATCGCGTTTCACGAGCGCATGCTGCCGATCTTCGCGGATACAGTCACCAGCGCGTGGATCGAGACTTGGGAGACCGCGTTCGAACCGCTGGAAGCGACCTACGTGATCCCGGGCCACGGCCATCCGACCAACATGGACCAGGTGCGCCGCTATACGCATGATTACCTTGTCCACCTGCGCGGCAAGATCGCCGAACATCTCGACAATGGCGGCGATCTCGCGGATGCGTATTACGTCGATCAGGAGGCGTATCGAAACCTTGATACTTTCGAGGAACTGGCAACAAAAAATGCCGGTCGGGTCTATGAAGAGATGGAATTCGAGTAGGATCGGGGACGGGCAAGTCGAACGAATCTGGGGGGGGTATCACCAAGCCCCCCAGGATATTTCGAACCAGAAGAAGCCTGAAGATTCTCTGATTTCCTCTGACCGAAGACATCCGGGGGCAGCGCCCCCCTCCAGCAATTGGAATGGCGCGAAACGGGCCGCACAGGGAGACGTTCTGCCGCTTGCGGCCGGGTTCGGTATCGCTATCATGCGCCGAAATCTGAATTCCGAGGGCAGGTATGCCGTTCATGTCAAAACTGAAATGGATAGATCTGCCGCCGCTCTGGCTACTGCTCTTTCTTGCGTTGGCATGGGTTCAGGCGACGCGGTTGCCGTTGGGTCTGATCGATCACCCCGTTACGGACCTGCTCGCGGGGATGCTGATCGGCGGCGGGCTGCTGATGATGGCTGTGGCCGTGGTCCAGATGCGCCAACACCACACGACATTCATACCGCATAAGCATGCCAGCTTCCTGGTGACCAACGGTGTGTTCTCGCATTCGCGCAACCCGATCTATCTCGGTGACGCAATGGTCCTGCTGGGTTGCATCCTGCATTGGTCTGCCTGGCCGAGCCTGGTTCTGGTGCCGCTTTTCATGTGGGTCATCACGGATCGCTTCATTCACGAGGAAGAATCGTGGCTCAAAGAGGATTTTGGCCCCGAATTTGATCAATGGTCGCGCAAGACGCGACGTTGGCTGTGAGCATAACGCCGCGCTCTGCGGATTGGGCTGGAAAAGGTACATTCGAGGTGCGATGAACGCCCTCGGAGAACGCCATGTGTGGTCGGGCTGAGCCCGGACTGCATCCGAACGAAAGGGACGGAGACGTGAAGATAGGTTCCCCGCGGGAGGTATTCCCGGGCGAGTCACGTGTCGCTATGACACCGGACTCTGCCACGCAGCTTCAAAAGCTAGGGTATGATTGCGCGATCGAGAGCGGAGCGGGCTTGCTTGCCGGTTTCTCGGACGCGCTTTACGCAGAGGCTGGTGTCGAGGTCTTGGGCAGCGCGGAGGAACTGTTCGCCGCCTGTGATGTCATCGCCAAGGTGCGGCCGCCGGAAGATTCGGAAATTGAGCTTCTGACGCCGGAGAAAACGCTGATTTCCTTCTTCTATCCTGCCTCGAACGAGGCGCTGATGGAGGCCGCGAAGGACAAGGGCGCGAGCGTCATCGCGATGGACATGGTGCCGCGGATCTCCCGCGCGCAGAAGATGGACGCACTCAGCTCCATGGCCAATATCGCCGGCTACCGCGCGGTGATCGAGGCGGGCAACAATTTCGGCCGTTTCTTCACCGGTCAGGTGACCGCTGCGGGCAAGGTGCCGCCGGCCAAGGTTCTGGTCGTGGGCGCCGGCGTTGCCGGTCTGGCCGCGATCGGTACTTCCACCTCGCTCGGTGCGATTACCTATGCCTTCGATGTGCGCCCTGAAGTGGCCGAACAGATCGAATCCATGGGCGCCGAATTCGTTTATCTCGAGTTTGACGAAGAGCAGACGGACGGGGCCGCAACGGGTGGCTATGCCGCGCCATCCTCGCCCGAGTTCCGCGAAGCCCAACTGGCCAAGTTCCGCGAGCTTGCCCCGGAGGTGGACATCGTCATCACCACCGCGCTGATCCCGAACCGGGATGCGCCGGTGCTCTGGACCAAGGACATGGTCGAGTTGATGAAGCCCGGCTCTGTCATCGTCGACCTCGCCGCCGAGCGTGGCGGCAACTGCGAACTGACCGTCAAGGACGAGAAGATCGTCACCGACAACGGCGTGACAATCGTCGGCTACACGGACTTCCCGAGCCGCATGGCCGCGCAGTCCTCGACGCTCTACGCCACCAACATTCGCCACATGATGACGGACCTGACGCCGGACAAGGACGGCAAGGTCAATCACAACATGGAAGATGACGTGATCCGTGGCGCCACGATTGCGCATGAGGGCGCGATCACCTTCCCACCGCCGCCGCCAAAGATTCAGGCGATCGCGGCGCAGAAGCCCAAGGAGCCGGTCAAGGAGCTGACCCGTGAGGAGAAGCTGGCCATCGAGCGGGAAGAGTTCCGCAAGCAGACCCGCAGCCAGGCAATCCTGATCGGTGTCAGCGCGGCAGTTCTTCTGCTGGTGGGGGCCTATGCGCCTGCGAGCTTCATGCAGCACTTCATCGTCTTCGTGCTGGCCGTCTTCGTCGGCTTCCAGGTGATCTGGAACGTCGCGCATTCGCTGCACACGCCGCTTATGGCGGTTACCAACGCGATCTCCTCGATCATCATCCTCGGTGCATTGATGCAGATCGGATCGGGGTCCTTCCTCGTCATCCTGCTGGCGTCGTTGTCGGTCTTCATGGCCGGTATCAACATCTTCGGCGGTTTCCTCGTCACCCGGCGCATGCTCGCCATGTTCCAGAAATCCTAAGGAGGGCGAGACAATGGAAGGCTTTACCACTGCCGCCTATATCGTTGCGGCTGTCCTCTTCATCCTGTCCCTCGGGGGACTTTCGGGCCAGGAAAGCGCCAAGCGCGCCGTCTGGTACGGTATCGTGGGCATGGCGCTGGCCGTGTTTGCCACGCTGATCGGCCCGGGCTCGGGCTTCTGGCTGCTCTCGCTGATCCTGGTTGCCGCTGGCGGTGCCATCGGTGTCGTGGTCGCCAAGCGCGTCCAGATGACCGAGATGCCGCAACTCGTTGCCGCCATGCACTCGCTGGTCGGTCTCGCGGCTGTCTTCGTGGGTTTCAACGCCCATTTCGAGCTTGGCCGTGTGCTCGGTCTGGACGAGGCCGCGCGGCACGATCTGGCTGGCTTCGCCGCCGCCCTCGTGCACAAGCTTGAAAGCCCGGACGCGGCGGCCCTGATCAACATCCTGAAGGTCGAGTTGTTCCTCGGCATCTTCATCGGTGCGATCACCTTTACCGGCTCCGTCATTGCCTTCGGCAAGCTTGCCGGCTCCATCGACGGCAAGCCCAAGCAGCTCCCCGGCGGTCACCTGCTGAACGCGGCGGCGGCGATCATCTCGCTCGTCTGTCTCGTCTGGTACTTCAACACCGGCGGTTTCTTCCCGCTCTTCCTGATGACGCTGGCCGCGCTCTTCATCGGCTACCACCTCATCATGGGCATCGGCGGCGCCGACATGCCCGTCGTGGTCTCGATGCTGAACAGCTACTCGGGCTGGGCCGCGGCGGCCATCGGCTTCTCGCTCGGCAACGACCTGCTGATCGTGACCGGTGCCCTCGTGGGTTCCTCGGGTGCGATCCTCAGCTACATCATGTGCAAGGCGATGAACCGGCACTTCGTCTCGGTGATCCTCGGCGGCTTCGGCGGCTCGGGCGAACCGGCGATGGAAGTCACCGGCGAACAGATTGCCATCGACGCCGATGGCGTGGCCTCTGCGTTGGAAGATGCCGACAGCGTTGTCATCATCCCGGGCTACGGCCTCGCCGTGGCGCAGGCTCAGCAATCCGTTGCCGAGCTGACCCGCCGCCTGCGTGCCAAGGGCAAGGAGGTTCGCTTCGCGATCCACCCTGTTGCCGGCCGTCTGCCGGGCCACATGAACGTGCTGCTGGCCGAGGCCAAGGTGCCTTATGACATCGTGCTGGAGATGGACGAGATCAACGACGACTTCCCGGAAACGGATGTCTCGATCGTCATCGGCTCCAACGACATCGTAAACCCGGCCGCCCAGGACGACCCCAACTCGCCCATCGCCGGCATGCCGGTGCTGGAAGTGTGGAAGTCCAAGGTGGTCTTTGTCTCCAAGCGGGGCCAGGGCACGGGCTATTCGGGCATCGAGAACCCGCTTTTCTACAAGGACAACACGCGGATGTTCTTCGGCGACGCCAAGAAGAGCCTGGACGACCTGCTGACGCGGATCGACTGAGCCAACCCGGAAAACGAACTGGAAAGGGGCCGCCTTCGGGTGGCCCTTTTGCTGTTGCGGAAGGTGATTGATTCCGGAGGGGACTGGACACGCTTGCCCGCGCTGGATGCTGTTTCGAACGGGCTCTTGACGCAGGTAAAGGGGGGCGTCGCTCCTCCGCGCGCTCTCCTCAGGATATTTGGCGAAAGAGTATGTGCCTGCGTGCGCCTGAGTGCCCGCGAGAGCGGGGAACCATCTGTTCCACGGCTCTCGTTCCAGAAAGAGCTTGAGTCGGACCCGCAATGTGCGATCCTTGGCGATAATAATGACATAAATCAGGGGGATATCGTGGCCGACACACATGGCGCCGAGGGGGTGCCCGAACTTCCTTTCTACATGACAGCTCCGGGCGATACCGACGTGCTTTACGTGGTTGTCGTCGTCTTTGTCTTGGTTTTGATCCTCCTGCTGGGGCTGTTCTATTTCAAACTGCACGCCCTGCCTGAGCAGATGGCGCATCAACGCGGCCGGACGCATATGCAGGTTGTCGCAATTCTCGCGTTGTTGGCGCTGTTCACACATAACAACCTGTTCTGGATCGCCGCGCTGCTACTGGCCGCAATCGAGTTTCCCGAGTACGGGCGCTATTTCCAGACGATAAGCCAATCTTTGGAGAAGATCGCAAACCGGGACGACAAGGGGACGGAACCCGTTGTGGCCACGGATGCTCCGCCCGATGTCGCGGAAAGCGGCGACGGCGACTCCATAGCGCGGGAGGGATGATCGATGCTTGAAGTCATCTTGTGTTCGATACTGACCATCCTGCCGGATTATCTCTATCGCCGTTATGCTCAGGGCAAACGGTTCGGCGAGGAAATCACGCTCTTTACCGTCTGGTACGAGCTGCGTGTCGGCATCACGACCTGCCTCATGTTGACGGTCACGCTGATCACGATCGTCTTCTACTATCACCCTTCGACGACGGATGTGTCCTCCTTCTTTCGGACCGTGGCGATCAGTCCGGAGGGGATCGGCCGGGTGAAAGAGGTCCATGTCGCGAATAATACCGAAGTAAAGGCGGGCGAGGTGATCTTCACGCTTGAGGACGACTCCCAGCAGGCGGCTGTTCGGACGGCCGCACAACGTATCGCCGAGGTGGAGGCCGAGTTCGTCACCGCCGACGCAGAGCTGGCCGCCGCCCAAGGCGGTGTGGACCAGGCGCAGGGCGCCCTGACACAGGCCGTCGAGGAATACGAGTTGCGCAAGAAGCTTCTGGACGAGGGATCCGCTGCAACGAGCCCGCGTGAGGTGGAACGGTTGGAAAACACGGTCGACTCCCGTCGTGGTGGCCTCGAAGCCGCGCAAGCGCAGTATGATGCGGTTGAGACCAAGATCACCGTCGCGCTCCCGGCCAAACAGAAAACGGCGGAAGCCGCGCTGGAGGAAGCCAAGGCGGCGCTTGCCAAGACGGTCGTCTATGCGCGAGTCGACGGGATCGTGCAGCAATTTGCACTACAGCCCGGCGATGTTGTGAACCCGGTGATGCGGCCTGCGGGTGTGCTCGTGCCGCCGCAGGTGACCGACGGCTATTTCCAGGCAGGTTTCAACCAGTTGGCAGGGCAGGTTGTCCAGCCGGGGATGCTGGCGGAAATGACCTGTCTCTCCCTGCCATTCGTCATCGTTCCGATGCGGGTCAAATCGGTCATGCCGTTCATTCCCGCCGGGCAGTTCAAGCCCTCCGACAACCTGATCGACATCCAGGACCGGGCGCGTCCGGGCACGGTGCCGGCGATGCTCGAGGAGATCTACCCCGGATCCACGGACAGGATCCGGCCCGGCTCGAAATGCATCGTGAACGCCTACACGGTGAATCACGAAAAGCTGGCAAACGAAGATCTCGGTTTCTGGGAAGGGATGTTCCTGCACATGGTGGACACCGTCGGGTTGGTGCATGCGCTGATCCTGCGTATCCAGGCCTTGTTGCTGCCGGTAAACACCCTGGTGCTCACCGGGCACTGACGCGCGACTCTGATCGAGAGAGTGCCGCCGGGCAGAGCCCGTGCGGCGGGGCAGGGGCGCCGCTTCGCGGCGCCCCTGTTGCTGTCCGATTTCGTGTTGTCTGGTGGACCCGGTCAGTCTTTCGGGCGCAGCGTAAGCCAGATGAGTGCGCCACCCGCGAGGGCGAGGAAGGGTATCATGGCGATATTGACCGAGACCCAGCCGACCTGCGTATCGCCGCCGGAGCAGTTCATCAGCCCGCCCGAGACCACGGATGCAACCGCCACGCAGCCGAACACGAGCGTGTCGTTCATGCCCTGAACCCGGCCGCGTTCTTCGGGCGCATGGGCCTGTGAGAGCATGGTCGTCGCGCCGATAAAGCCGAAATTCCAGCCAACGCCCAGAAGGATCAGCGCGACGAAGAAATTGCCCAGCTCAACCCCCTGCAGCGCCACGGCACCGGCAGCGGCGAGGATGAGCAGCCCGGTCGACACGATGGCCCGGACGCCGAAACGGGCGATCAGGTGCCCGGTGACGAAGGAGGGGGCGAACATAGCCAGCACATGCGCGGTGACGACGAAACCGGCGGTTTCGGTGTCGAAGCCGCAGCCCACGACGGCAAGTGGCGTCGAGGTCATGACGAGGTTCATCAGCGCATAGGAGACCATGGCGCAGATGATGGCTACCAGCACATTGGGGTCGCGCAGCAGCTCGCGGCGGGTACGCCCCGTGGGCGTGCCGGGTTTGGGCAAGGGCGGCTTGGGGATGTCGAGCAGGAAGAACAGGCCCATGCCGACGATATTGATGCCGATGGCGCCGAAATAGGTGCCGAGGAACGGCACCACGAAGGCATCGGCCAGCGATGTGCCGAGCGTCGGCCCGATCACGGCCGAGACCAGCCCGCCGGCGAGCACATAGGAGATGGCCTTGGGGCGAAACTCCTCGGAGGCCGTGTCGGCGGCGGCAAAGCGGTAGAAACCCTGCGCGGAGACATAGATTCCGGTGAAATAGGAGCCGAGCAGGAAAATCGCGAAACTGTCGGTCCACAGGCCATAGGCCGACACGGAGGCGCCAACTACGCCGCCTATTCCACCGATGAAGAAGCCAAGCTTCCGGCCAAGCAGTTGCATGGCCGAGGACAGCCAGGGTGCGGTGGTCATCGAGCCGATGACGATCAGCGAGATCGGCAGCGTCGCAAGGCAGGCATTGGGCGCGAGCATTCCGCCCGCCAGGCCCGCGACCGTGTAGATCATCGCGACCTGCGAGCCGAGGATTGCCTGCGCCGCGACGAGGATCGCCACGTTGCGCTTGGCACGGGCGTCCTGCGGGGCGGGGGAGGGAGAAACTGCGTCGGTCATCGGATCCGCTTTGCCCGCGATTGCCCGGCAAGGCAAGGGAGCCCGACCGACGAATGCGCAGGATTCGGGCTTTTCGGGATTTCCGCCTCAGCCTAGTTTCGCCGGGAGAGCAAAAGGACAGCCCGTGACCGATATTGGCAGGATCATCGAGACCCATGATTGCGTGGCCGAAGGCAGCGCCTTCCTTGCTGCGCGGGAACCGCGTTTCGCGCAGGCCTTGGAGCAGACCGGCCCGCTGCCGCTGCGTCGTCGCAAGGATGGCTACGAAGCGCTGCTCTCGGCGATTGTCAGCCAGCAGGTGTCGGTGGCGGCGGCGAATGCGATCTGGGGAAAGCTGAAACAGGCGCGCCTGACCGGCCCGCGCAAGGTGGCATGGGCGAGCGAGGAGGAGCTGCGCGCTTGCGGGCTAAGCCGGCAAAAGGTGCGCTATGCCAAGGCGCTGAGCGAGGCGCGGATCGACTACGCCGCGTTGCGGGGTGCGCCAGAGGAGGAGATTCTGGCCCGGCTGACCGATGTGCCTGGGATCGGGCGTTGGACCGCCGAGATCTATGCCATGTTCTCGCTGGGGCGCGCCGATGTCTTTGCACCTGGCGATCTTGCCTTGCAGGAAGCGGCACGGATGCTGTTCGAGCTGGAGAAACGCCCCACCGAAAAGGTGCTTCGCGAAATGGCTGCGGACTGGTCGCCCTGGCGGGCGGTGGCCGCGCGGCTGCTTTGGGCCTATTTCCGGGTAGCAAAGGCGCGTGAGGGCATACGCTAGCGCGATCAGCTCTCGTGGCGCGGCTCTGCTGACGCCGCTCAGAGCAAGCCGGTTTCCATGCCACGCAGCGCCGCCGTGGTACGGTCGCCGGCCCCGAGCTTGCGGTAGATCCGGCGGATATGGGTGTCGACGGTATGCGGAGAGATGCCGAGGATTTCCGCGATCACCGAGTTGCTCTTGCCCCGTGCGATCCAGCGCAGGATTTCCGCTTCACGCGGGCTGAGCCCTATTTCGCATTCTCCTCGCTCGTGCGGCAGCGGCGACACCGGCAGCATGTCGAGCAATCCGAGGATTTCGGAGAGACGTTCGCGGTCTTTCTCTGTCCAGTCCACCAGTTCTACCGGATGCTCCAGGTAGAGGCTGCGCAGCCGTGCGAGCGCGACGCAAATCCTGTCGAATGCCTGATGGAGTTCCTCGCATTGAGGCGGCTTTCGATCCGAACGGTCGGTCGAGAGATCGTACAGGTCGAGTGCTGGCATCCGCTCTGCTCCCTCCAGCAAAGAATTCGCGCGTCCGGGACGCGGTGCGATCCGGCTTCGTTGCATTATGATGGTGATTTGCTTTCATCTTGGATGTAGGAAGTGGTGGCCGAATTGCAAGCGTTTCAGTTGCGAAATAGTAGCGGAATTGGGTCTGCATCGGTACTGGCGAGCCGGCGCGCATCGCGATAGAGCGGGGCAAAGGAGTCAAGTATGACCGTCGCAAATGTCATCTGCATCAAATGGGGCACGCTCTTCGGGCCGGAATATGTGAACCGGCTCTATTCCGGCGCCCGGCGGAACCTCACAGCGGATGTGCGATTCTTTTGCATGACGGAGCATCGTGAAGGGCTGCATCCGGATATCGAGGTGCTTGAGTTGCCGGTCGAGCCTTATCTGGACGAGATGGACGCAGCGCTTGCGGTGGCCAATCGGCAGGGCGCGATGCGCAAGGTCAGCCTGTTCCGGCGGGGCCTCATTCCCGACCTGGAGGGGCCGCTGCTGGGGTTCGACCTCGACGTGGTGATCACCGGAGATCTCGACGAATTGCTGCATTTCGCTCCGGGCAAGGTGGCGATGCGCGCCGACTGGGTCGAGGCGCGACGCGGGCGCAAGACGGGGCATGGCTCGGTGTTTCGCTATGATCCCGCGCTGCACGGCTGGCTTTATGACACGCTCGCGGCCGACCCCAGGGGGCAGGTTGAAAAGGCGCGCGGCTCCGAGCAGCGTTACACCTCGACGCTTGCGCAGGAGCGGGGCGAATTCGCCTATCTGCCGCCCGACCAGGTGGTGAGCTTCAAACATGGCTGCCTGCGCCTTCCGCCGATGAACTATCTCGCCGAGCCACGCCTGCCGGAGAATGCGCGCGTCGTATGTTTCCATGGTCGGCCCAAGATGAGTGAGGCGGTGGAGGGCTATCACGGCTCCATCATCCGCCACACGAAGTCCTGTTCCTGGCTTCGGGAACACTGGATCGACCGCGCGCGGGAGGACCTTGGCGCCGAGTGGGGGTGACAGACGGCGCTTTAAGGCCCTATCAATTCTTCTGAGGCGTGAGGAAACGCTCATGACCAGGGGAGAGAGATCATGCGTTATCTGGCAATACTGTTTTTTGCGATGGCCAGCGCGGCCAATGCCGATCCGGTCGGTATCACCAAGGACATGATGAGCGTGGAGGTGGAGACCGAGGATGGGACGGTCGAAATCTCGCGCGTGCAGGACAACGCAGCGGTTATAGAGGGTGATTTCGCCCAGATCGCGCGGCCTTGCCCGAGTTTCTGTATCCAGCCGATGATTCCCGCCGAGGGCGTGACGCCGATCGGCGAACTGGAATTGCTGGCCTTCCTTCAGGATCCTGAGGTGGTGGTGATCGATGGGCGTGTGCGGCCCGACTACCAAGGCGGGGCCATTCCGGGCGCAATCAACGTCCCCTATACCGAAGCCGCCGATCAGCTTGGCCTGCTGGGCTGCGAGCCCGATTTCGATGGGTGGATCTGCGATGGCGAGGACGTGAAGTCCGCCGCACTTTATTGCAACGGCCCGTGGTGCGGCCAGTCGCCCGCGGCGGCACGGAGGATGATCGAAGCGGGGTTCCCTGCGGAGAAACTCTATTACTACCGCGCCGGTATGCAGGGCTGGAGGATGCTCGGTCTGACGGTTTACCAGCCGGGCGGCTGACGCAACGCTTCAGCCTCCGGTATGGCTCATGTGGCGGGGCATTTGCCCGTCCACCTGCTGCCGCGAATAGTCGAAATCATGGCCCTTGGGCTTGTTCCTGATCGCGGCGCGGATGGCGTCGTCGAGTGCCGGCGCGGTGGCCGAGCGCAGGGCAGGGCGCAGGTCCGCGCGGTCTTCCTGGCCAAGGCACATGTAGAGTTCGCCGGTGCAGGTCAGCCGCACGCGGTTGCAGCTTTCGCAGAAATTATGGGTCAGCGGCGTGATGAAGCCGATTTTTTGCCCGGTCTCGTTCAGCCGGATATAGCGCGCGGGCCCGCCGGTGCTCTCGGCGAGGTCCGTGGTGGAATAGCGTTCCTCCAGCCGCGCGCGCAGATCCTTCAGCGACCAATACTGGTCCAGCCGGTCCTCGTTGCCCATGTCGCCCATCGGCATGACCTCGATGAAGGTCAGGTCCATGTCGCGCTCGGCGCACCAGGCGACCATGTCGAACAGCTCGTCCTCGTTGAAGCCCTTGAGGGCGACGGCGTTTATCTTGATCCGCAGCCCGGCCGCCTGGGCGGCGTCGATCCCGCGCAGCACGGAAGGCAGGCGCCCCCAGCGAGTGATCTGCGCGAACTTCTCCTCGTTTAGCGTATCGAGCGAGATATTCACCCGTCGCACGCCCAGCCCGGCCAGATCGGCGGCGAATCGGTGCAGTTGGGAGCCGTTGGTGGTGAGCGTCAGCTCATCGAGCGCGCCAGTCTCGAGATGGCGCGACATCGCCTCGAAATAGGTCATGATCCCGCGGCGCACGAGCGGCTCACCGCCGGTGATGCGCAGTTTGCGCACGCCCAGCCGGATGAAGGCCGAGGAGACGGTGTCTAGCTCCTCCAAAGTCAGCAATTCCCGCTTTGGCAGGAATGTCATGTCTTCAGACATGCAATAGCTGCAGCGGAAATCGCAGCGGTCCGTTACGGATACCCGAAGATAGCTCACCGGGCGTTGGAAAGGGTCGATAAGGGGCGCATCCATGGCGGGCAGGCTACGCCGAGCGCGCAGGTGAGGCAAGTCCGGCAAAGCCTGTTGCCTGTCGCGGCGTCGGACGGCAGGGTGTGAGGGAAACAGATGGAGCAGGGAGCCGGAGATGAATAGGCGGAACTGGATCGTGCTGCTCGTGCTCGTGACTGCCGGATGTGGCGTGGGGGCAAAGCTTCCCATCGGCAAACCGGTCTCAACCGTGGCCGGGACGGATGCAGAAATCGGCACTCAAACCAACGTAAGCGCGCCGGTGCCGGCGGCGGATGCGCAGACACCCGAGCAGTTGGACACGACCACGGCGCAGGAACGCGCCGCAGCGGCCGCCGCGCCGGCCGTGATCTCCGAGGTGCGCCTTGGCACGACGATCGCTTCGCTCGGCGATCCGACCGATCCGGGTTTCTGGGCCGAAACGGGCCTCGTGGATCAGGTCGTCATGGGGCGGCTGGAATATCCCGGTGCGGGCACATCGGTTCAGGTGGAACTGCGCCCCTCGGGTGGCTCGCCGGGATCGGGAACGCGGGTGAGCCTTCCGGCCATGCGGGTGCTGCAGGCGCCGCTGACCGAGCTGCCGGAACTCGTCGTCTTCAGCGGTTGAGCGCCGCCCTGGCTGCGCGCAATGCAGGCCGTCCGGCGTGTCGGAGCTGTCGTTGCCCGCTTACCAGTCCCGGGCCTCGCCGTGCAGCGCCGAGAGCGCGCCGTTTATACGGCGATGAAGATCCGTAATGCGGGTGCGTTCGGAATCGGGCGCACCGCCGGAGCATTCGGGCTTGGCCAGTGCCATGCTCAGCTCGTTGCGGGTATTTTCCAGCTCCTGCGTGATTTCGCGGATGCGACCGGTGGAGTCTGTAACAATGGACATGGGGGACCTCAGTAAGAAAGTGGAACTGGGATGCGGGTGTCCTTCACGACACGCGCGGTGACGCCGCCAAGGAAGTCCTCGGGGAATTTCGATTGCTCACGGGCAGCAAGGCCCGTCGCGTGTCTTCCATCTTCGAGAGGCGGCGAGACGTGGCGCAGCGCAGACCCCGCGCTGGCGGAGCCGTCGCTCGAGACGAGAATGTCGCGGCTTCTCATGCCTCTACCTCCTGGACCGCCCGGATCGGGCGGGGAACACAGATCCGGTCATCGGCCGGTTGCGGGTCCTGCGGATAAACCCGGATGCGTTCCAGTTAAACCCGTCCTTGAAGGAAAAATCCACAGGCGCGTCAATTCGGTCCCGGACCGTACCGGGCCAGCCCCCGCTCGGGCGCCCGTCTGTTTGCGTGTTCGCGGTCGCGGGCTGTGCCCGTGGCGACGTATGGAGCCTCTGCGGCGAGGGTGGCGAGACGTTCTTCCGGACCTTCCTCGGGCTACCGGTCACATCTTCCTGAAGCCCGTTGCCGGATGCGAAACCCTCCGCTAGGGTCCCGCGCATGATAGTAGAACTTGGCCATTTCGCCCTCGTCCTCGCCGCGCTAGTCGCGATCGTTCAGATGACCGTCCCGCTCGTGGGCGCTTCCCGCCAATGGCCGGGATGGATGGCCGTGGCCGAACCTGCGGCTATCGTCCAATTCCTGCTGGTCGCCTTCTCCTTCGCTGCGCTGACCTATGCCTTTGTCACGTCGGATTTCTCGCTGCGGCTGGTGATCCTCAACTCCCACACGGCCAAGCCGATGCTCTACAAGGTGTCGGGCGTCTGGGGGAACCATGAAGGCTCGATGCTGCTCTGGGTGCTGATTCTGGCGCTGTTCGGCGCCTGCGCGGCGGTATTCGGGGGCAATCTGCGCCCATCGCTCAAGGCGCGCGTTTTGGCCGTTCAGTCTTCGATATCGGTGGCCTTCTACGGTTTCATCCTGTTCACCTCGAACCCGTTCACCCGGCAGGGCATGCCGGTGCCGATGAACGGGGAGGATCTCAATCCGCTCCTGCAGGACCCGGGCCTCGCCTTCCACCCGCCCTTCCTTTACCTCGGCTATGTGGGCCTCTCCATGGCCTTCTCCTTTGCCATCGCGGCCCTGCTGGAGGGCAAGGTGGACGCCGCCTGGGGCCGCTGGGTGCGGCCGTGGACGCTGGCGGCCTGGCTCTTCCTGACCATCGGCATCGGGCTTGGTTCCTGGTGGGCCTATTACGAGCTTGGCTGGGGCGGGTTCTGGTTCTGGGATCCTGTGGAGAACGCCTCCTTCATGCCCTGGCTGCTGGCCGCCGCACTCCTGCATTCGGCCATCGTGGTCGAGAAGCGCGAGGCGCTGAAAAGCTGGACCGTCCTGCTTGCCATCATGGCCTTCGGCTTCTCGCTGATTGGCACCTTCCTCGTGCGCTCCGGCGTCATCACCTCGGTGCACGCCTTCGCCAATGATCCCGAACGCGGCGTGTTCATCTTGATGATCCTCGCCGTCTTCATGGGCGGCGCGCTCACGCTCTATGCCGCCCGTGCCTCCGCGATGGAGGCCAAGGGTGTCTTCGGCATGATCAGCCGCGAAAGCGCGCTGGTGACCAACAATATCCTGCTCGCCGTCGCCGCTTTCGTGGTGTTTGTCGGCACGATCTGGCCGCTGGTGGCCGAGATGGCCTTTGGCCGCAAGCTCTCGGTCGGCGCGCCGTTCTTCGACGCGGCCTTCACACCCTTCATGGTCGCGCTCACAGCGATCCTGCCTGTCGGCGCCATGCTGCCCTGGAAACGGGGCAACCTGAGACGCGCGATGCAGCCGCTCTGGGGCGTGCTGGCGCTCTCCATTGCCGGTGGCGCGCTTGTCTGGGTGATGCAGACGGGCGGTTCCATGCTGGCGCCGGTGGGCTTCGTGCTCGCCACATGGGTGACACTCGGTTCGCTCGTGGATCTGTGGACCCGCACCGGACGGGGTGATTTCTCCAGCAAGCTGCGCCGCTTGCGCAGCCTGCCCGGCGCCGATTGGGGCAAGTCCACGGCCCATATCGGGCTGGCAATCACGGTGTTCGGCATTGCCGGGCTGACGGCCTGGGAAACGGAGGATATCCGTGTGGCCTATGTCGGCGAGCGTTTCGAACATGCCGGCTACGAGATCGAACTGCGCGAAGTGCATGACGTGCAGGGACCGAACTACATCGCCACCACGGCGAGCATGGCCATCTACCGCAATGGCAAGGAAGTGTCCGTTCAGCACCCCGAGAAGCGGGTTTACCCGGTGGCCGAGATGCCCACCACGGAGGCCGGGATCGATAACGGGTTCTGGCGCGATATCTATCTCGTCATCGGGGACCGTCAGAGCGATGGCGGTTGGGCCGTGCGGACCTATGTCAAACCCTTCGCCAACTGGATCTGGATGGGCTGCATCGTGATGGGGCTGGGCGGGGTCCTGTCGCTCACCGACCGCCGCTACCGCATCGCTGCCGGCGCGCGCAAACGCAAATCCCACGCCGCCGGAGTGCCCGCCGAATGAAACGACTGCTCTTTGCCCTGATGCTCGCGGCCACACCGGCGCTCGCGGTGACGCCGGCCGAGGTTCTGGACGATCCCGCGTTGGAAGCCCGCGCGCGGGAGATTTCCAAGGAGTTGCGCTGCCTTGTCTGCCGTAACGAGAATATCGACGAGTCGAACGCGGAACTGGCCGCCGACCTGCGGGTTCTGGTGCGGGAACGCCTCGTCGAGGGCGACACGGACGAGCAGGTCGTCGACTATGTCGTCGGCCGCTACGGCGAATATGTCCTGCTCAAGCCAACCACGACCGGGGCGAACCTGATCCTCTGGATCACCGGCCCGGCGCTCCTGCTGATCGCGGGCGGGGTGGGGTTTGGCTATGTGCGCGGCCGGCGCAGGGCGCCCGACGCCTCCGCCACCAGTCTGAGCAGCGAAGAAGAGGCGCGGCTGAAGGATCTTCTGGAGGAGTGACGCGCGGTTTTCCGCGTCCGGCCCTTTCCTGCGCCGGCGTCATGCCTATTGTTCCCATCGACGAGTGAGAGGGAGACCCAGGTGCATTACGACACGATCCGCTACGCGATCCGCGACGATGTCGCCATCGTGACCATGAACCGCGCCGAGGTGATGAACGCGCTCAACACCCAGATGCGGGCCGAGATCGCGGATGCGATGAAACAGGCGGGCGGCGAGGCGCGGGTCGCGGTTCTCACGGGCAAGGGGCGCGCCTTCTGCTCCGGGCAGGATCTGGGCGACCGGGCCAATATCGGCAATATCGACCTCGAACGCACGCTGCGGGACGAGTACACGCCGCTGCTTCGGGCGATCTATGACAGCCCGATCCCGACCATCGCCGCCGTCAACGGCGCGGCGGCCGGGGCAGGGGCCAACCTCGCGCTTGCCTGTGACGTGGTGATCGCGGCCGAAAGCGCCGTCTTCCTGCAGGCCTTCGCGCGGATCGGCCTGATGCCCGACGCTGGCGGAACGTACTGGATGCCGCGCCAAATGGGCTTTGCCAAGGCCATGGGCGCTTCGCTCTTTGCCGAACCAATCACGGCCAAACAGGCCGATGACTGGGGCATGATCTGGGAAGCAGTGCCCGACGAGGGCTTTGCCGATCACTGGTGGAAACGGGCGCTGCACCTGGCCCAGGGCCCAACCGCCGCCTATGCCCATATCAAGCAGGCCCTGCGCGAAGGCTTCGACAACACGCTGGAAACGCAACTGGAACTGGAAGCGCGCCTTCAGGGCGAATGCGGCCACACCCGCGATTTCAAGGAAGGCGTGGTGGCGTTTCTCGACAAGCGCAAGGCCGAGTTCGAGGGGCGGTGAGGCAAACCGCGGCCAACAGAACGAACGCAAAATAGCCTCCATGAGTTGCACATGGAGGCGATGGCGGACATGTTGAGGGCTGGAGTATAGACAGTCCAAACGGCCCAAGCTGGCGCGCCAAGGCTCCTATGGGCCGTGGAAAAAAACTCAGCACTTCTGGTTTGACGGCTCCCAAAGCCCCTTGTCGTTGCAGTAGTTGAAGACCCCGCCAATGCACATACGCGCGCCCTTGTTGTAGCGCTCGCCATTCAGAAGGCAGGTTGCAGATTGGCTGACGCGGTACTGGCCATCCAAAAGCTCTGTGAACGGTGCTGGTTTTGGCGCCAGTGCTTGTAGTCCGGTCTGATCAATTGCGAGGGCGTTGCCGGTGAAGGCCAGGGTGAATGCCGCAATAGCGAACGCGAGTGATCTCGTCATGGCAGAAACTCCTCTGTTTCGTGACGGTGTTCCAAACACGGGGCCAAGCAGTCCCCTGTTTGCCAAGGTTCTCCATGATCCAGATCAATTGGTATGTTTCGAATGTGTATTTATTCTGTTCCCGGGGATCATCAGGGTATAATTCCCCCGATGATACCGAATGGGAGATGGCCGCTGCCGGAAACCGAGCAAGCGGAAGGCTCAGGGTCCGGATCGATGTCCGGACGCACATCTGTCGAAGCGGTGCAGTGTTCTAGAACTTCTCGGGCTGCGCCTCGCGGGCCATGTGGTCGAGCACGGCATTGACGAATTTCGGCTCGCGGCCCTCGGGGAAGAAGGCCTTGGCCACGTCCACGAATTCCACAATCACCACCTTGGGCGGTGTCACGGCTTCCACCAGTTCCGCCCCGGCCGCGCGGAACAGCGCCCGCAGCGTGGGGTCGATCCGCGCGATCGGCCACTTGGCCACCAGCGCGCGGTGGGTCATCTGGTCGATCTTCGCCTGCTCGTTCACCGCCGTGAAGACCAGCTTGCGGAAGACCTCCGGGTCGCCCTCGGCGAACTCGCCGATATCGTCATAGCTGGCACCAAAGCGCAGATCCTTGAACTCCTTGACGACCGACTCGGTCGTCTGGCCGGAGCTTTCCATCTGGAACAGGGCCTGCACGGCATAAAGCCGAGCGGCCGAACGCATCTGTTTCTTGTCGGTCATGCGGTTTTGGACCCATCCGGTTCGCCGGCGAGCAGGATCTCGTCGCGCGGGGGCTTGAAGCCTATTTCTTCCTTTGCGCCGCCGTATTTGCGGGTCAGCGCGATCAGGTGCAGCGCTGCCGCGGCTGCGCCGCCGCCCTTGTTCTGCCCGGCCGCTTCCGCCCGCGCCACGGCCTGTTCGCGATTCTCCACCGTCAGGATGCCGTTGCCGATACATGCCCCGTCCAGCCCCAGCAGTTGCAGCGCGCGCGAGCTGTCATTGCAGACCGTATCGTAATGCGTGGTCTCGCCGCGAATGACGCAGCCCAGGGCCACGAAGCCGTCGAAATTCGCCTGGCGATAGGCGATGCGGATCGCGGTCGGCACTTCCAGCGCCCCGGGCACCTCGACCAGCTCCCATTCCCCGCCGGCCTTCTCGATTTCCGCCTTGGCGCCGGCAACCAGCTCGTCGGCGATGTCCTTGTAATAGGGGGCGACGACGATGAGCAGCTTCACCGGCTTGTCGAAGCTCGGCAGCGGAAGCGTGTAATGGGTCTCGGCTTGAGCCATGGTTTACTCCGTGATCGGACGGGTGCCGGCAATGGTCAGCCCATAGGCGTCCAGGCCGACATAGCGTGTGGCGGGCGAATTGGTCAGCAGAACCAGTTTGTCCAGTCCCAGCTCCGACAGGATCTGGGCGCCAAGACCGGTATGCTTGACGGTGCGCGGACCTTCTTCTTCCTCGCGGTGCAGCTTGGGCTGCGGCTCGCGGAACAGGCAGACAACACCACGGCCTTCCTTGGCGATGATCTCCATCGCACGCCCCAACAGGTCGGGCCGGTCCACGCCAATGCCCAGCAGGTCGGCCAGCGGGTCGAGCGCATGGGTCCGCACGAGCACCGGCTCCGGCGTGGTGATGTCGCCCTTGACCAGCGCGACATGCTCCGTGCCCTCGGTGCCGTCGGTAAAGATGCGCATCTCCCAGTCGCCACCGAAATGCGAGGTCACGTTGCGGCGCTCGGTCTCCTGCACGAGATTGTCGTGCCGGCGGCGATAGGCGATCAGGTCGGAGATCGTGCCGATCTTGAGCCCGTGCTTCTGGCCGAAGGCGATCAGTTCGGGCAGGCGGGCCATGGTGCCGTCTTCACTCATGACCTCGCAGATCACGCCCGAGGGGTTGAGCCCGGCAAGCCGGGAGACGTCCACTGCGGCCTCGGTATGACCGGCCCGCACCAGAACGCCGCCATCGCGCGCGCGCAGCGGGAAGACATGACCGGGCGTGGCGATATCGGCCGCGGTGGAGGCGCTGTCGATGGCCACGGCCACCGAGCGGGCACGGTCATGGGCCGAAATGCCGGTGGTCACGCCTTCGCGCGCCTCGATCGAGACGGTAAAGGCCGTCTCGTGGCGCGAGGAATTGTAGGAGGCCATCAGCGGCAGGCCGAGCGCGTCGATCCGCTCGCCAGTCAGCGTCAGGCAGATCAGCCCGCGCCCATGGGTGGCCATGAAGTTGATCGCGTCGGGCGTGGCCATCTGGGCCGGGATGCAAAGGTCGCCTTCGTTCTCGCGGTCCTCGTGATCGACAAGGATGAACATGCGGCCATTGCGAGCGTCTTCGATGATCTCCTCGATCGGAGAAATTGCGTCGGCATAGGATTCGGTCAAGGTCGGCTCCCCGGGAAATGTAGGCTCTGGTAGCCCAAGGCCGCGCGCTTTACCAGACAGAGCGCCCCAGAACAAGCAATCCCCCCAACCGGCACGGGCGAAAACCTCCGCAATCATCTTTCCGGAAATGCCTCCGGGGAGCGCTTGCAAGAGCGTGAGGGGCAGGGCCCTCCAGCGACAAATGCCGCAATCACGCCAAGGGGTTTTTCAGACCGCGCGGCGAAACAGCCCCGCTGTCGCGTCGAAAAAGGCGCGCCGCGTCGCTTCCGGCTCCATCATTACCTCATGCTCCGCGCCAGCAATCTCGGCCAGCTCTCCCTTGGGCCAGGTAGCCATCCGTTGGCGAATGGCCGGTACGTCGACAATCCGCTCATTGCTCCCCACCCAGGTCAGGCAGGGCAGGTCGGGTGCTGGCTTGCCCCGCAGCGCGCGCAGCTCCGTGAAGGCCGCATGCAGCCACGTCATCGACGGTCCGCCAAGCCCAAGCTCGGGGTGGGCGCGCACCTGGCTGCCCATCCATTCGAACATCTGCCTGTCCGTCGTAAGCGTGTTATCCTCGAATTCCGCCTCCAGAACATACGTCTCCGGCTTGGTCGAGGGCGCGAAATTATGCCCGAAACCCGTCGAGTGGCCGAGCGCGGCGAGGATCTGTGCCACGGGGCGCAGCATGGCGGGCAGGGCGATGCCCCACATCGGCCCGGTAAAGGCCGCCGCGCGTACAGGCAGCTTGCTGTGAAGCGCGCGCAACCCGATGCCGCCGCCCATGGAATGGGCAATCAGGAAATAGGGATCGGGCAGGGACAGCGTTTCGGCGGCCTGCATCAACCCCGCGATATCGAGCTGATACTCGGGAAACCGCCCCACATGGCCGGTGGCGGGATCGTCGAGCGGGCGGTCCGACAGCCCCTGTCCCCGCCAGTCGAGGCTCAAACATGCATAGCCGCGGGCCTGGAGTTCGGCCGCGGCGGGGCCGTATTTCTCCACGTATTCGGTCCGACCGGTGAACAGCAGCACCGTGCCCCGCGCCTGCTTCGGCGGCGGGGCGAGCAGGGCCACGCGCAGGCGCACCCCGTCGGGCGCAGTCACCCAGAAAGCCGAAGCGCCCATAGGCGCATCGGCAATGTCTTCGAACAAGGGAGCGCGCTCCATCCCGTTTCCGCTCAGGAAAGGACGCTGGCCAGCTGCATGGCGAGGCCCATATCGCCATCGACAGTGAGCTTGCCGGACATGAAGGCGCCGGTCGGGTTCAGCTCGCCTTCCAGGATTTGCTGGAAAACGTCGGCATCGGCGGTCAGGGTCACATCGGCCTCCTCGTCGCCCGCGCGCACGCCCGAAGCGTCGATCATTATCGCGCCTTCGCCCGACAGCACGAATTTGGCCGAGCCGGCAAGCTCGCCATCCATACGCTCGCTCAGGGCGGCGACTGCCTTCTCGATAAGTTCACTCACGCGTTATCCTCCAGTGAAAGTGATGGCCGGCATGTTGGATTCTCCGGCGATCGCGTTAAACTCCGACCGTTATGGTTAGCTATGCACCCTCTCTCAACCGGTTCGTTGCGGCATTTCTTGCCGCGAACGTGATTTCTTTGCCTGCGTTCGGGCAGGGAATGGGCACGCAGGAGGTCGAACGCCTGCTTGGTGAACTGGCCAAACCCGAACAACCGGGCTGGTCTCAGATAGAGGATAGTATTCTTCAGCAATGGTCCAAGTCGGGATCTCCTGCCATGGATCTTTTGCTGCGCCGGGGGACGGCTGCCCTCGAATCGGGCGATATGAAGGCGGCTGTGGAACATCTGACGGCACTTACGGACCACGCGCCGGATTTTGCCGAAGGCTGGAATGCCCGCGCCACGGTGTTCTTCCACATGGGGGAGCTCGGCCTTTCGCTGGAAGACATCCGCCATACGCTGGCGCTCAATCCGAATCATTTTGGCGCACTCATGGGCCTCGCGGTGATTTTCGAGGAGCTTGGCCACGAGGACGAGGCGCTGGAGGCCTATCGCGCCGTCGAGGCTATACATCCCCACCGCCCTGAATTACACGAAGCCATGGAACGGCTGTCGAAAACCGTCGAGGGCGAGCATCTCTAGCGCGCCCCTGGCAAGCGAGGGGACTTTAGATGTGGCATGAGGGACCCCGAACGCGCCGGATGATCCGTTCCAAATCAAGAGCAGGCAAGAGCGACAAGACCCCGGACAGGGTACCCGCTCTAAGGGGCTGACCCCGTGCGCGCCCAGAGTGGCGCTGAAATCCACTCCCTCTCCGAACTGATCGAATATAGATTCCATAGAGATGCGCCAGACCAACATCACCGCGGTGCTTGGCCCCACCAATACCGGCAAGACGCATTACGCGATCGAACGGATGCTGGCGCACCGCACCGGTGTGATCGGCCTGCCGCTGCGGCTGCTCGCGCGCGAGGTATATGACCGGATCGTCAAGCTGCGCGGGCCCTCCGTAGTGGCGCTGGTCACCGGCGAGGAACGGATCGTGCCTCAGCGGGCGCAGTATTGGGTCTGTACGGTCGAGTCGATGCCGACCGATATCGGCGCCGACTTCCTCGCCATCGACGAGATCCAGCTCTGCGCCGATCCCGAGCGCGGCCACGTCTTCACCGACCGGCTGCTGCATGCTCGCGGACAGCACGAAACCATGTTTCTCGGTGCCGACACGATGCGCGGGGCCATCGCCGCGTTGGTGCCCAAGGCCCATTTCCTGCGCCGCGAGCGCTTCTCCGACCTGACCTATGCCGGCTCCAAGAAGATCTCCCGCATGCCGCCGCGCTCCGCCATCGTCGGTTTCTCGGTCGAGAACGTCTATGCGATCGCGGAGCTGCTGCGCCGGCAAAAGGGCGGGGCGGCGGTGGTGATGGGTGCGCTTTCGCCGCGCACCCGCAACGCGCAGGTCGAGCTCTACCAGTCCGGCGAGGTCGATTACCTTGTCGCCACCGACGCCATCGGCATGGGCCTCAATCTCGACATCACCCATGTCGCGCTCTCGGGGTTGCGCAAGTTCGATGGCCGCCGGATGCGCGAGCTGATGCCCAACGAGCTTGGCCAGATCGCCGGGCGGGCAGGGCGCTACAAGACGCATGGTACCTTCGGTGTCACCGGCGAGGCGCCCCCGCTTGACGAGGAGGTGGCCGAGGCCATCGTCAACCACCGCTTCGCGCCGATCCGCAAGCTGCAGTGGCGCAACTCGGACCTGGAATTCGGCACCGTGCCCCGGCTAATCGCCTCGCTGGAGGAGCGCACCGATGACGAGCTGCTCACCCGCACCCGCGAATCCGACGACCTGATGGTGCTCAAGGCGCTGGCCGCCGAGCCGGACGTGATCCACCGCGTCCGCAACCCGCGCGGCGTGCGCATGCTCTGGGACGTGTGCCGAATCCCCGATTTCCGTGGCATCTCGCATTCCGAACATGCCAACCTCCTGGGCCGCATTTTCGGATTTCTCAACGATGTCGGCCGCGTGCCCGATGACTGGATGGCCCGACAGGTCAAACGCATCGACAGAAGTGACGGCGATATCGATGCTTTGTCCAAAAGACTGGCGTATATCCGCACATGGACCTATGTCGCGCAACGTTCGGGCTGGTTGGATGACGAAATGCATTGGCGCGGGGAAACACGCGCGGTAGAAGACCGCCTGTCGGATGCTCTTCACGGAGCTTTGACTCAAAGATTTGTTGACCGGCGCACGAGCGTGCTGTTGCGGCGGTTGAAGCAGAAGGAGAGCCTTGTGGCCGAGGTGAACGACAAGGGTGAAGTGACGGTTGCGGAACAGTTCGTGGGCCGTCTGGAGGGGTTCCGCTTCTCCCAGGACACATCGCAGACGCCGGAAGAGGCGAAAATGCTGCACCAGGCGGCAATGACGGCGCTAAGGCCGGAATTCCACCTGCGCGCGGACCGCTTCTATAACGCGCCAGATACCGAGATCGACTTTACCGAACAGGGCGGGTTGATGTGGGGCGAGCATGCCGTTGGCAAGCTGGTCAAGGGCGGCGACGCGTTCAAGCCGACGGTACAGGCCTTCGTCGAGGAAGATGCCGGCCATGACGTGATCGAAAAGGTCACCCGCCGCCTTCAGCATTTCATCGACCGCAAGGTGGCCACGCTGTTCGAGCCGCTGCTGGCGATGAGCAAGGACGAGACACTCGCCGGCCTGCCGCGCGGCTTCGCCTTCCAGATGCTCGAAGGTTTCGGCGTGCTGCCCCGTGACGGCATCTCGGCCGATGTGAAAGCGCTCGACCAGGAGGCTCGCGGCCTGCTGCGCAAGCATGGCGTGCGTTTCGGCCAGTACACGGTCTTCATGCCGCTGCTGCTCAAGCCCGCGCCCACGCGCCTGCGCCTCGTGCTCTGGTCGCTCTGGAACGATCTTCAGGAGTTCCCCGAAGCGCCGCCGCCGGGCCTCGTGACCGTGCCCGTGCCCGAAGGCACGCCGCAGGAACATGCGGCCATGTCCGGCTACCGCATCGCCGGCTCCCGCGCGATCCGCATCGACATGCTGGAACGCCTCGCCGACCAACTGCGCGGCGAGGACAGCCGCGGCGGCTTCGAAGCCAGCCCGGACATGCTCTCGATCACCGGCATGACGCTCGAGCAGTTTGCCGAGCTGCTGCAAGGGCTTGGCTATCGCGCCGAGAAAGGCGAACGGCCCAAGGTGAAGGTGCCTGCGCCAGATGCCACGCCGGAGGAAGCCCCGGCTTCCGACGCAACCGAGGCAGCAGCCGAAGGCGCTCCCGCCGAGCTTGAAGCCGCGGCGCACGTCGCTGAAGAAGGGGCGGAAACCCCGGCCGAAGACGCGCCGGTTGCCGCCGATGAAACTCCAGAGTCCCCGGTGAACGAGGTGGAAGTTGCCGCGCCCGACGCCGCGGAGACCGACCCCGCCCCCGCAATGGAAGAGGCCCCCGTCGCCGACGCGGCCGAGGACGAAGCGGCCACGCAGAGCGAACTGGTCGCCGAAGCCGAACCCGAAGCTGAACCCGAAATCGAGCTCTTCTATACTTTCAGCTGGGCTCCCCGCCGTCAGGGCGGTGGTCGCCCGCGCCGCGACCAGCAAGGTCAGGGGCGCGGCCAGCAAGGTGGCGAAGAGCGTCAGGGCCAGGGTGGCAAGCCGCGCGGCAAAGGCGGCAAAGGCGGCAAGCGACAGGATGGCAAGAGCGGTGGACGCGATCGCGATCACCGGGGCGGCAAGCCCGGCGGCAAGCCGCAAGGTGCCAAGACCTACCAGGCCCGCCCGCCGAGGAAGGAAAAGCCGATCGATCCGGACAATCCCTTCGCTGCCGCCCTCATGGGGCTCACGGAGAAAAAGTGACGGCGTGCCGCCTGCCGGTCGTCGAACGATCAGATTTCTCTTTTCCGAAAACGTCTCGGGGGAAGCGCTCGCCAGAGCGCGGGGGGCGGCGCCCCCCTTTCGCCCGCGATCAGGGGGAATGACGCCCCGATGACCGAAACACCGTCGCTTCGCATCGACAAGTGGCTCTGGCATGCGCGTTTCTTCAAGACGCGCAGCCTCGCCGCGAAACAGGTCTCCGAAGGCAAGATCCGGGTCAATGCGACGAAGATTTCCAAGCCGGCCCGCTCCGTCGCTCCCGGCGACGTGCTGACCTTCCCGCAGGCAGACGCCATCCGCGTGGTCCGTATTCTTGCCCTGGGAGAACGGCGCGGCCCCGCGCCGGAGGCCCAGGCGCTTTACGAGGATCTGTCGCCGCCCGAGGAGCAGCCCGCGCAAAAGCCGCTCGCCCGGGGCGGTCCGCGCCCGACCAAAAAAGAACGCCGCAGACTCATCAATTCCCGCACCGAGGCGCTTGATTAGCCCGAAGCACTCGGCTAGCACCTACCGAAACGCCAATCCGGAGGTCCCCATGACCTATGTCGTCATCGAAAATTGCATTGCCTGCAAATACACCGACTGTGTCGAGGTCTGTCCCGTCGATTGCTTCTACGAGGGTGAGAACACGCTGGTGATCCACCCCGACGAGTGCATCGATTGCGGTGTCTGCGAGCCTGAATGCCCTGCCGATGCGATCCGTCCCGATACCGAGCCGGACATGGAGAAATGGGTCGAGTTCAACCGGAAATATGCCGAGCTCTGGCCAGTTATCGTCTCCAAGAAGGAGCCGATGGCCAGCGCCGAGGAGATGGATGGCAAGTCGGGCAAGATGGAATTCTTCTCCGAGGCCCCCGGCGAGGGCGGCTGAGAAGCGATTCGCGCCGGCCGGACATTCCGGGCGCCGCGAACGGGCGCCCGCCATACCGGCATGGCACGTTTCCGCTTGAAATCCATGATTTCAGGCGGTTTTCGGGCGTGCCGCGCTGCGGCACTTTGAAAACGTCAGAAAATCTGCTATATTGAGTCTCGATGAAAGCTGAATACTGACACCCGCCTGCTGGGGCCGCTCACCAGTAAGGTGGTAACCACGAGCCCTGAAACCAAGCTTCTCTGGAAATAGATATTTCCGGTGGGGCTTTCTTTGGCTCTTACGGGTGTGGGAGATGTCGAGGGGATAAACATGACAAAAACCAGAAAACTCGAATTCCGTCCGAATGAATATGTAGTGTATCCGGCCCATGGCGTAGGCCGGATCATTTCCATTGAAGAACAGGAAATCGCCGGGATCTCGCTCGAGCTCTTCGTGATCGATTTCGAAAAGGACAAGATGAAGCTGCGGGTGCCGACCAACAAGGCTGTCTCCGTCGGCATGCGTTCGCTGTCCTCGCCCGATGTCGTTTCCAAGGCGATGACGACGCTCAAGGGCAAGGCCAAGGTCAAGCGGGCCATGTGGTCGCGCCGGGCGCAGGAATACGAACAGAAGATCAACTCCGGTGACCTGATCGCCATTGCCGAGGTGGTGCGCGACCTGCACCGCACCGACGATCAGCGCGAGCAGAGCTATTCGGAGCGCCAGCTCTACGAAGCCGCCCTGGAGCGGCTGACCCGCGAAGTCGCAGCCGTTTCCGGCCTGGGTGAGACAGATGCCCAGAAGCAGGTGGACGACGTCCTCGTGAGCCGCGTCGCCGCCTGATCCGCGGATCCCGCGAACCAAACACGAAAGGCCGTGGCATTTGCCACGGCCTTTTTTTGTTCCGATCCTTGCGCGTGCTCCGGGCCTCACCCGGTCGCGAGGCGAATTCCCATGAAGACCACGCCCGAGAGGATCGCGGCTGCCGGCACGGTGATGAGCCAGGCCGCGGCAATCGTCATCATATGCGCGCGGCGCACTAGTTTCCTCTGGCGCCGCTCGCTCGGCGTATGCACGGGACGGTCCGGCACCAGGTGCCGCGCGCGCAGCAGCCTGCGCTCGGCATACCATTCGCGGAAGAACCCGACGCCGAAAATGCCACCGACGGCAATATGGGTCGAGCTGACCGGCAGGCCCAGCCAGCTTGCGATGATCACCGTGATCGCGGCGGAGAGCGCCACGCAGAAGGCGCGCATCGGATTGAGCTTGGTGATCTCGCTGCCGACCATCCGGATCAGCTTGGGCCCGAACAGGAACAGCCCGAAAGATATGCCAAAGGCGCCGATCATCATCACCCACACCGGAACGCTGATGGCAGAGGTGAAGTCGCCGGTTTCGGTGGCACTGACAATTGCGGCCAGCGGCCCGACGGCATTGGCCACGTCATTGGCGCCATGGGCAAAGCTGAGGAAGGCCGCCGAGACGATCAGCGGGATCGAGAACAGCACCTTGAGCGACTTGTTGCGGTTTTCCAGCCCCTGCGATCGCTTGCGGATCACCGGTATCAGAATCAGCCAGACAGCGATGCCGATGCCGAGACCGATGCCGAGCGCGGTTGTGAAGTCGATCTTGATGATCTTTTTCAATCCCTTCAATGCCAGGTAGGCAGAGAAGGCACCGGCCATGATGCCTACGAGTACGGGAACCCAAACCCGCGCAGCGGCGATCTTGTCCGACTGGTAGATGATGCGTTCCTTGATGAACCAGAGGAAACCGGCGGCGATGAGTCCGCCCAGCAGTGGCGAGATCACCCAGCTGGCCGCAATCGCCGCCATGATCGGCCAGTTGACCGCCCCGAAACCGGCTGCCGCGATCCCGGCCCCCATCACGCCGCCGACGACGGCATGCGTGGTCGAGACGGGCGCACCGATCCATGTCGCGATATTGACCCACAGCGCGGCGGCGAACAGTGCCGCCATCATCGCCTCGATGAAGACCTCCGCCGACGGCGTCGATTCGGGCGCCACGATCCCCTTTGCCACGGTCGAGACCACGTCTCCGCCAGCGATCAGCGCGCCGGCGCTTTCAAAGACGATGGCAATCGCGATGGCGCCGCCCATGGTGAGCACATTCGCACCCACCGCCGGCCCCATGTTGTTGGCCACGTCGTTGGCGCCGATATTCACTGCCATGTAGGCGCCCAGAGCGGCCGCTACCACGATGACCATCGTGCCGCTGGTGCCATCCATCAGCAGGGCCGCGAATAGCCCGGACAGCAGGATAAAGGCCGCCGCAAGCGCGGGCGCGGCCATCGGGCGCGCCACGAATGCGTTGGCAGCCTCTAGTCTGGAAAGGCGATCGAGGTCTCGGTCGAGGGTCTCGAAATGTCGCGGCTCGTAGTTCTTGTCGGACACGTTGTCCCCCAGTGCCTCGGATTCACGGCGCTCCCTACAGAGCTTTTGAGCGTCGATCCATGTAACAAACGTGCGACATTTGGGTAACGACAATGTGACGCACAGCGCGCCGACACGGCCCGTCGCAACCAAAACTACGGAAAAACAAGCGCGGATATGTGGTTACGGAAGCAGAACCGTTGCCGCTGCCAAAATCGCGATTTCGCTCACCTGCTGCGTCGCGCCGAGGATATCGCCGGTCTGCCCGCCGATCTTGACCCGCGCAATCATCGCGCAACCAAAGGCCACCAGCCCGGCGATGGCCAGCAGAAGCAGGGCCGTCCAGCCAATCATCGCCAGCGACAGCCCGGCCGCCAGCAGCACTGCCAACCCAACCGTCACAGCCCTTGGCCGCCCGATGGAGCGCGACATGCCACCGTCCCGCGCATTCGGGAGCGCCGCCATCTCGACCACGATCACTGCCCGGCTCAGCAGCGCCGCCACCAGCAGCGCGGGCAGGAACCCGGCTCCGAGTGCTATGAGCGCGTTCCACCGCAGTCCGAGCGCCAACACCATGGCCAACACGCCATAGCTGCCGATCCGGCTGTCCTTCATGATCTCGAGCCGCCGCTCGCGGGTCCAGCCGCCCCAGAGCCCATCCGCGGAATCCGCCAGCCCGTCCTCGTGCATGGCGCCCGTCATCACTACCTGTCCGGTGAGCACCAGCCCCGCCGCCAGCCCCGGGGACAGACCCAGCCACAGCGCGGCCCAGCCGATCCCGCCCGCGATCAACGCCACCAGCAGCCCCGCAAGCGGATAAGCCCAAGCCGCTCCCGCGCCCCGCCGGGCGGCAAAATCGCCATCGACCGGAACGGGCAGGCGGGTCAGCAGCGCACAGGCAAGGGCTATGTCGCGGGGGGCTATGATTTGTCGCTGCTCAGCCATCCGTTATCCACTCCCGCGGCTCTTGTCCTCCCGCCCTTATCGTCGCAGAAGCGGGGAAACAAGACAGAGGTCCACGATGACTGCCAAAGCCCCCTTTTCAGATCTGAACGAAATCCGCGCCGCCCTGGCCAACCTGCCGCAGCCCGATTCCGAGGCACTCGCCGCGGCGCAGGCACGCAATGGCATGCTCACCAAGCCGCCCGCGGCGCTTGGTCGGCTCGAAGATCTTGCAATCTGGTACGCGGGCTGGGTCGGCAATGCGCGTCCGAACCTTGAAAATCTTCAAGGCATTGTTTTTGCAGGAAACCACGGCGTTGCCGCCAAGGGCGTGTCGGCTTTCCCAATCGAGGTGACCGTGCAGATGGTCGCCAATTTCCGCGCCGGCGGTGCCGCGATCAACCAACTTCTCACCGCTTTCGGGGCCCGAACGGATATCGTGGAGCTGGAACTCGACTGCCCCACTGCCGACTTCACCGAAGCCCCGGCCATGAGCGAGCAGGACCTCGTCGCAGCCATGGCCGCTGGCTGGGAAGCGGTCGATCCCAAGGCCGGGCTGGTGGTGACTGGCGAGATGGGCATCGGCAACACGACCTCCGCCGCGGCCATCGCGGCCGCGCTGCATGGCGGCGGGGGAGAGGCTTGGGTCGGACGGGGCTCCGGTGTCGATGACGAAGGCCTCGCCCGGAAACGGGACGTGGTCGATGCGGGGCTCGCGCTGCATGCAGACGCGCTCTCCGACCCGCTCGAAGTGCTGCGCCGGCTCGGCGGGCGCGAGATTGCGGCCATGGCCGGCGCCATCCTTGCCGCACGCCATCACCGCATTCCGGTTATCCTCGATGGCTTCATCTGTACCGCCGCCGCCTCCGTGCTCGAATCCGTCACGCCCGGTGCGCTCGACCATACCGTCGCTGGCCATGTCTCCGCGGAAGGTGCCCATTCCATGATGCTGGAAAAGATCGGCAAGGTGCCACTGCTCAGCCTCGGCCTGCGCCTGGGCGAAGGCTCCGGCGCCGCGCTGGCCATCGGCGTGCTCAAGGGCGCCATCGCCTGCCATTCCGGCATGGCCACCTTCGGCGAAGCCGGCGTTTCCGGCGGCTGATCGGTTCAGGTTCGGGCGGCTGCATTCGCCGCCCGTTCCCGACACACGTCTTCTTCCTGGTGCCCGCCGGAGGCACGATCCGTAGGATCGTTCCCACGCGCCGCAAGGTGCGCGGCCCGGCCCAACGGGAGGAACGCATCCGCCGGATGCAGCGACAACGGGCGGGAGCCTGCCGTCTGGTCCTATTCCACGGTGGGGCGGGGCGGATCGTCCTCGTGATCGCGCGCTTCCAGCTCCTGGACCTCCAGCGCCGTCACCAGCGAGGTCTCCAGCACCTTGTTCAGCTCTCGCGCCCGTTCCAGATAGGCCGGGTTGTCCTTCAGCGAGCGCGCCGGATCCCAGAGCGGGGCCAGCTCGCGCAGCGTCATCCGGTCATGCTTGTAGAAGGTCTTCTCCATCTCGTTGGCCTCGAAAGCCGAGAAATCCATGTTCTCCAGAACGTAACGTCCCGCTCGGAGCGAGCTGTCGAACATCTCCCGCACGATGTCATCGGCACCCGCTTGGTAGAGCTGGTAGACATGCACCCGGTCATGGGCGCGGGCGATGATATGCAGATCCGGCCGTTGGGAACGTGCATATTTCACCAGCCGCGTTGTCGCGTGCGGGTCATCCAGCGCGGCCACCAGAACGCGCGCGTCCCTCAGTCCCGCCGCATGCAGCAGCACTGGCCGCGTCGGATCGCCGTAAAAGGCCTTGAACCCGAAATGCCGCATCAGCTCGATCGCGGCCAGGTCATGATCGAGAACGGTACATTTGAGCCCCGCCATCTCGACCATCCGGTTGACCACCTGTCCGAACCGTCCGATCCCGGCAATGATCACCGGCGCCTGCTCGTCGATTTCGTCATGCTTGCGATGCACATCCGTCGCCTCGGAGTGATCGCCGAGGCGGTGCGCGATCCAGTCGTACAGGATGAACAGCAGCGGCGTGATCAGCATCGAGAGCGCCACCACCAGCAGCAGGATCTGGGACAGCCGCTCGGGCAAAACATTTTCCTGCATCGAAAAGGAGATCAGCACGAAGCCGAACTCGCCCGCCTGCGCCAACCCCAGCGTGAACAGCCACTTGTCCCGCTTGTGCAGCCCGAAGAGTTTGGCCAGCAGGAACAGCACCAGCCCCTTTGTCAGCACCAGCAACGCCGTCAGCCCGATCACCGTTCCGACATTGCTCGCCATGACGGCGAAATCGATTCCCGCGCCAACGGACATGAAGAACACGCCCAGGAGCAAACCCTTGAAGGGCTCGATATTGGCCTCCAGCTCGTGCCGGAACTCCGAGGAGGCCAGCACAACCCCGCCGAGAAATGCCCCAAGCGCGGGAGACAGACCCACCAGCACCATCAGGTAGGCGATGGAAAAGACAACGAACAGCGCCGTCGCGGTGTGGATCTCACGCAGCTTCGCCATGTGGACAAAGCGGAAGAGCAGGGGCGAGAGATACATCCCCGCCAGCACGACAGCCACGATCACGGTGATGATCACGAACGTCGCCTGCCAGCCTGCCAGCCCGTCGATCAGTGACAGCGCGTGATGCACTTCTTCGCCCGGCACCTCTTCGCCCGGACGCAGAATCACGCCGGTGGGGCTGAATTGCGGCACTTTCGGCATTGCCAGCAGCGGCATCAGCGCCAGCATCGGGATCACGGCAATATCCTGCGTCAGCAGCACCGAGAAGGTCGCCTTGCCGCCGCCCGTCTTCATCAGGCCCTTTTCCGACAGCGTCTGCAGCACGATGGCGGTCGAGGACAGCGCCAGGATCAATCCGATGGCGAGCGACATGTTGAGTGTCTCGCCCATCAGCCACGCCAGCGCCGTGACGGCCGCCGTGGTCACACCGATCTGCAAGCCGCCCATGCCGATCAGCTTGTCGCGCATCTCCCACAGGGTGCGCGGTTCCAGCTCCAGCCCGATCAGGAACAGCATCATCACCACGCCGAACTCGGAATAATGGCGCAGCGTTTCGGCTTCCATGCCGGCCAGCGTCAGCAGAGGCCCGATCAGGATGCCCGCCAGCAGGTAGCCCAGAACCGAGCCGAGCCCAAGCCGCGCCGCGATGGGAACGCCGATGACGGCGGCGCCGAGCAGAATCGTCGCGTCGTCAAAAAAGCCTTCCATCAATCACCCTTCCTTAAATCTCTGAGACACTGAAATGCCGTGCCGGCATTGCGTGCTGCATCTGCGAATATGCAAGACGCAGCCGTGCGGGCAAGCAAAAGCTGGCGGCAAACGTCGCGTGCTGTCACGTGGGAAGTCTACGACGGCACTTTGCGCAGGCTCAGCCCTTCGGCATCTTGAGCGTCACTGTCCGGCTGCCCTTCTGGTAGCGCAGGTCGCTCGTGCCGATGGCAGCGACGCGCCCGCCATCGATGCGGTCGCCCACCTTCACCTTCACCATCTTCCCTGATGGCAGCCGGACCAGCGCCCGCCGCTTTGTGGACGTGCCATAGACCCCGATCAGGGCGACCTTGCTCAACGAGATCTGGTTCTTGACCGTGGCCGCTTTGGCAACGGTGGCCGAGGTCTTGCCGGTTGGATTGGCGCGTTCGTTGCGTGCAACCGCAGGCCCGGAAGATCGGGCAGAGGCCTCGCGCTCTTCCTCCCGGGCGGCCTTCGCAGCGGCCTGGATCGCCGCTTCCTTTTCTTTCGCGGCCTGGGCGGCGGCGGCCTGCTTGGCCGCTTCCTGCGCGGCGGCTTCCTGCGCTGCCCTGCGTGCCGTGGCGGCCACGGCGCGTTCCTGGCTCAACGCGGCGGCTTGCGCGTCCTCGCGGGCTTGCTCTTCGGCCTCGGCCTGCGCCTGGGCTTCCTGTTCGGTCCGCTTGCGCGCACGGTCGGCAATTTGCGAAATATTCGACGGTCGCAGACGCGGCTGCGGGGAGTTGGCAACCGCCCGCCGCGTGGCCGAAGCAAGGTCCAGCGCCAGAGCCTGGTCCTGGAAGCTCTGCGCCCCGACGCCCAACTGGCCGTCGACCGTCTCCGCGTCGGCCATGCGCGCGGCGTCGTCCAGCGCCTCTGCGGTTTCCTGAAGGGAGCGCGGCCGGGTATTCGGGCGGATCTGCGCCAGCTCGGAGCGCGTATTGCCACCGAAAGTCGCCCGTTCATTGGCCTCGATTAGCCCACCCGGACGGGTCCGTGGCCGCTCTCCGCGCAACGTGTTCTCTGCCGGGTTGCCCCCGGTCTCCGGGGCAGCCTGTATGTCAGGTGCGAGATCGGCGGGACGGCGGGGCGGCACGATGCTCGGCTTGCCGAGCACGATCTCGACACCACCGGGCGCGACCTCCGCCCCATCCTGCGCATCGCTGGCTTGCGCCGGTTCGACTTCCGGTTCCGGCACGACCGGCGTGACCGCCGCCTGCGGAGGCACGTCCGGGGCACGGTCCAGCGTCGGCAGCGCATAGGCGTCCTGGCTGGGAACGGTGGGATCGATCGACGCGATATAATATTCTTCGGTCTCCCCCTCCAGCGCCTGCTGAGTGCGCTCCGGCGCGCGTTGCCAGATCCCGCTGACGGTATAGGCGGCCAGTGCGGAAACCGGGTCGAGCGGGGTCGGATCGACAACCATCGGCGCGGCGACGCTGTCCTCCGGCAGGCTCTCGGCCAGCGTATCGCCGGACTGCGACGGCGCAACGCTTCCCAGCGGCTGCTGCGAGGTCGACAGGCTGGCAAGCGTGTCCTCCTGCTGCGTGATGCCAACCGTGCTGGCTTCGTTCTGGATCGCGGGCTGCCTCAGATCCTCGGGCGCGGCGTCGTCTGCCAGCGGGGCAAGCGCGGCGGCGCCGGAAACCTGCGCAGGCGTCTCTGCCGTCCCGGCCATATCCGGTGTTGCCAGCCCCGTTTCGGATGCAGGCGCTTCGGTTGCCGGTGCGAGCGCGATGGCCGCTGGCGCCGAGTCTGATGGTGCGAGCTCGGGCAGGGCGGCGGTCTCGGGGGAAACCAGCTGCGGCGCCGAGGGCGCTTCGGTGACCAACTCGCTGGGCGAATCGGTGGCGGTGAAATCCTCCTCGCCGCTGCCCAGCAGTGCCCAAAGCCCGATCAGGCCAACAACGAACGCGCCGCCCACCGCGGCGATCAATGCCAGCCGGCTGGGGGATTGCTGGGGCTGCTGTGATTTGCGCGCGCCAAAGACCGTCAGGGCCTCGGCTTCGTTCAGCGGCGGCGGCGCGGGCGGAACCCGGAAACCGGGCTGCTCGCCGGCCTCGCCACCCGGTGCGTTTGCGGTAGCGTCGTGCGCCGCCTTGTCCGTGTGGAGGCTTCGCCGGGCGCCATCGGACGCCGGAGACGCAGACGTGGGTTTGGGCGCCGCTTTCAGAACTGGTTCTGTCCGCTTGCGCGCCGTCTTGTCCGACGCTTTCGCAGGCGGAGGCGCGGTCCTGGCGGCGTTCTTGGGAGTCGATCCGAGGTTCTTTGATTTGCCGCCCGACGGAGCGGTAACCGGCGGTTCCACGCGGCTGCGGATCGAACTGAAAGCCGCGGGCGGCGGTGTGTCCGATGCCTTCCCGTCTTCCGCGTCCACGCGCGGTTCGGGCTGTTTCGCTTCCAGAGGCGGTTCCGAAGCCGGGGGCATGGGCGCTACCGGTGTTTCGGCCGCTTTTGATTCGGGGCTTTCCAGTGACGATCGCAGGCTGACAAAGCCGACCGCTGGGGCCTCCGCTGTGGCCGGCTCGGGCGTGGGTTCGGGGGCATTCTTCTTGGCGTCTTCCGCCGCGGCTGGCTCTGGCGTTGGAACAGGCTTCTCGGCGATGTCCGCTGCCTCGGGTTCTGGCGCGGGCACAGCCTCCGGTTCAAGCTCGGAGCTGGCGAAAGATTCGTCCGTAGTTTCGACCGGCAGAGATTCGGGCTCGGGTTCCGGCTCCGGCGCGGGCTTTGGCTCCACATAGGGGCCAGAGGATAGGATCGGTCTGGCGATGCGTTCCAGCACTTCGCCCGGCGCCAGCAGGCGCGGTGCCGCATCGCTCGGTCCGAAGAAGGGCGCGCCGGGAAAGCTCCCATCCTCCGGAGCAGCGGTGAAGCTCAGTGGCCCGAAGCCGTGCAACTGGGCAAAGCCCTCGGCCTCTTCGAGCGTGTCGCGCGCAACGGCGGCGATCAGGATCTCGTCGCCGCGCGCCTTCCAGTCATAGACAAGCTCGTCCAAGGCATAGGGCGTGGCCCCTTCCAGCCGCCGCCCGGCCAGCCGGGCATTCTCTCGAGCGTCCTTGCCTGCCTCGGTGCTGGCATACAGGATCTGCGAATTGGGGAGCACCAGCGTGCTGCGCAGCGCTGCCCCGTCCGACAGCACCTCCGCCTGTTGGCGCAGCAGGTCCAACTTCGCATCGAAATCTGCGGCCTCCAGCGAAACGGAGCCGAGGCTGCGCCAATCGGAGCCCTGCCGATACAGCAGGGAAATACCGTCGTGGTCCAGGATGAGGGCAAAATTCGGAGTCATAGCGCCTGTACTTGGAAGCTGTCGGGGCGTCGGCGCAAGCCGTCGTTCTGTCTGGTCCGTACTTATAGCAGGAAATCGCTCAAAGAAACAGATTTGGACCAAGGAAGCCGTTGCGAGCCGCGTCTCAGAAGGGATGATGAAATCAAAATGCGGAGAACTGTTTCAATGAGAATGTTCAAGGTCCTGTGTGTCGCGATGGCGACGGCTCTGCCTCTGTCCCCGTTGATGGCCGAGACGGCCGCATCGGGTAAACTCGTTGTGACCGGCGAAGGGCGAGTCGCGGCGGTGCCGGACATGGCGCTGATCACACTCGGCGCGGTTGCCGAGGATGCCGAGGCCGGCTTGGCGATGCGTCAGATGAGCGAACGGATTGCGGCCATTCACCAGCGGCTGGAGGATGCCGGCATCGCACCGCGTGACATCCAGACCGGCCAGCTTTCGCTGGTGCCGCGCCGGGCACAGCCGAAAGCGAATGGCGGGCAGGGAGAGATCGAGGCCTTTATCGCCGCCAGCGATGTCACGATCCGCCTGCGAGATCTCGGTACGCTCGGCCAGTTGCTGGACATGGCGGTGGCCGATGGCGCCAACACCTTGCGCGGGCTGCGCTTCGATCTGCAGGAGCCGGGGCCGGTCGAGGACGAGGCGCTCCGGGCCGCCGTGGCCGATGCACGCCGCAAGGCGGAACTGCTCGCCGAAGCGGCGGGCATTGGGCTTGGCCCGATCCTGTCCATCGAGGAAAACGGCATGGGCAGTGCCCGGCCGATGCGGGCGACGATGGCCAGCGCGATGCGTGAAGGGATGCCGGTCGCGGCGGGGGAGTTGGATGTCGAAGCGGTGGTGACGATCACCTGGGCACTGGCGCAATAACCAAATGAAAAGCGCCGGACCGATGGAACGGTCCGGCGCGCGTCAACTCAGCATACCGCTGTTGCGATCAGGCCGTGGCCTTGGCCAGCGCCTGATCCAGGTCGGCGATCAGGTCATCAGCATCCTCGATCCCGATGGAGACCCGCACCATGTTGGGGGCCGCGCCTGCCGCTTCCTGTTGCTCCGGGGTGAGCTGGCGGTGCGTCGTCGAGGCGGAATGGATGATCAGCGAGCGGGTGTCGCCGAGATTGGCGACGTGGCTGAACAGTTCCAGCGAATCCACCAGCTTGACGCAGGATTCGTAGCCGCCCTTGACCGCGAAGGTGAAAAGCGCGCCCGCGCCTTTCGGGCAGATCGTGGAGATGCGCCCGTGATAGGGCGAGGAGGGCAGGCCGGCATAGGTGACCTTCTCGATACGATCGTCCTGCTCCAGCCATTCGGCGATTTTCTTCGCATTGGCCACATGGCGTTCCATGCGCAGGCTCAGCGTCTCGATCCCCATCAGCGTGTAGTGCGCCGCTTGCGGGTTCATCGTCATGCCGAGGTCCCTCAGCCCCACGGCGATTCCGTGGAAGGTATAGGCCATCGCCCCGAGCGCGGCATGGAAGGTCAGGCCGTGATAGGCGGGCTCCGGCTGGCTGAGCGAGGGGAACTTGTCGGAGGCCGACCAGTCGAACTTGCCCGAATCCACCACGCAGCCACCGGTCACCGTGCCGTTGCCGGTCAGGTACTTGGTGGTCGAATGCACAACCAGCGTCGCACCGAGCGCGATCGGGTTGCACAGATAGGGTGTGGCAGAGGTGTTGTCGACGATGAGCGGCACACCCGCTTCGTCGGCCACTGCGGCCATGGCCGGAATGTCGGTGATGTAACCGCCCGGATTGGCGATGCTTTCGCAGAAAACCGCGCGGGTATTCTCGTCGATGGCCGCCTTCACGGCCTCCACGTCATCCATGTCGACGAATTTCGCCGACCAGCCGAAACGCTTGATGGTCTGACTGAACTGGGTGATCGTGCCACCGTAGAGACGGGTGGAAACCACCACGTTGCAGCCCGGCCCCATCAGCGGGAAGAGCGCCATGATCTGCGCGGCATGGCCCGAGGAGCAGCAGAACCCGCCCGCGCCACCTTCCAGCGTCACGATCCGCTCGGCCAGCACCGAAACCGTCGGGTTGGTCAGGCGCGAATAGATGTAACCAACCTCTTCGAGGTTGAAGAGCCGCGCCGCGTGCTCGGCGTCTTTGAATACATAGGCCGTGGTCTGGTAGATCGGCGTCTGGCGGGCGCCGGTGGCTGGGTCCGGATGGGCGCCGGCGTGAATCTGCAATGTGTCGAATCCGAGTTTGCGGGCTTCGCTCATGGGGTCCTCCCTTTGGGGTCGCGCGTTCTGTCCGGCGCGGAGCCTAGGCGAAGGGCAGGGCGGGCACAATGGTTTCGCGCGCGCCTGCCCGGCGAGAATTTCAATGCATGATATTGAATGTTTTGTGATTTTGTTCCGCTGCCGATACTGCTCCACCGGTTCAGCCATCCGGGCGCGCGTGCGAACGATCCTGCGGATTGTGCCTCCGGCGAGGGTATTTGGGGAAGGATGAAACCGGTGCCCCTTTCATCATCTGTTCCGAAATATCCTGGGGGGAGCGCTCGACAGAGCGCGGGGGGCAACGCCCCCCATTCGAACACTTTGGCCTCCTCGGAGCAGACTGCCGGGGCTGATCTGCGCCTATCGCGTCAACACCATTTTCCCATTGCCGAAGCTGACTTCCGAGAAACGATTGAGATAGGCCATGCCAAGCAGCGAGCCGTTCATCTCGCCGCCATTGACCAGCGCCGGCACGCGCATGTCGACGATCCCGTTCAGGTCCACCTCGTCCAGCCGCACCCGTGCCGTGAGCACGGTGCCATTTGCCGTGTTGGCGGTGCCCAGAAACGGCAGCCCGTCGAGCTTGATCCCGGCGCGCCGCGCATCTGCCTGTGTCAACACGATGTCGGAGGCGCCGGTATCGACCACGAACTGCACCGGCACACCATTGATGTCGAGCACCATATGGTAGTGGCCGTCGCGCGCCAGCGGCACCTCGATCTGTCCCCGTTCGCTCAGCACCGACTGGCGCGGAATGACAGTGCTGCGCACGTCCTCCCACAGCCCGTATCCCACGATCACGCCGAGGAAGATCAGCCCCCAGAGCGCGCCATGGCGCAGGCTGCGACCGAGATTGCGGCGGCTGGCGACGAGCACATAGCTACCCACCAAGGTGCCCAGGAGCAGAAGATAGATCAGCGAGGCGGTCTGGTCAGAGGTCATGCGCGAGTCCTGTTCGAGCACCCGCAACGCGGGTCTGTCCCTGCCATGTAGGGGCTCGGCGCCGTTTTCGCTAGCCTGCCACCGTGGTGGCAATCATTCCCGCGCCGCGCAGCCCGTCCAGAACGAACTGCACCGAAAGCGCGGCCAGCAACATGCCCAGGAGCCGCGTGGCGACCACCGTCCCGGTGCGCCCGAGTGCGCGTTCGAGCAGGCCAGCGCTGCGGAACATCAGTGCCACAACCGCCAGCACCAGCGCCATGACCACGAAAACCCCGGCCGCCTCGACCGGGCTTCCGGCCTGCCCGACGAGCAGGATCATCGTCGTGATCGCGCCGGGGCCCGCCAGCAGCGGGATGGCGAGCGGAAAGACCGACGGGTCCGGTCGCTCCTCCTCTTCCGCGGTGTGATCGCGCCGTTTCGTGCGCCGCTCGAACAGCATGTCCAGTGCCGTCAGGAACAGCAGGATCCCGCCCGCGATGCGGAAGGCCGGAATGGAGATGCCGATGAAGCCCAGCACCGCGTCGCCCAACAGGCCGAACAGCATCAGCAGGAAAAAGGCCAACAGAATCGCCCGCCGCCCGATGGCGCGGCGCTCCGCCTTCTTGGTTCCATGCGTCATCGCCAGGAAGAGCGGCGCAAGGCCGATCGGGTCGATGATGACGAAAAGCGCCACGAAGGCGCTGATGTAGAAGGTCAGGTCCATATCTGCCAATCGTTCCGCAATCGCATGCCCCTGTCATTACCTTGCCCCGCCGGGGATCGCCACAAGGCTCGGACTGGCGTGCCGAAAAATCGCGCAATGGCGTCGCTTGGTCATCTATTCAAGCCGCCCGACTCGCCCGACACTGTCTGTACCCCGCGCCGCAACCGGGGTGGGGCGTTTTCAGAAATGCAATACCGGCCCGGACGGCCAGGGCCATCCGGGGGTATGATTTTCGGAGTGGCTAGGGAATGGCTCAGCAGAAAATTGATTGGGTCCTCGTCAAGGACTCCCCCACCACCGCATTCGGCGCCGTCGGGTTTCTCAATAACAAGGTCGTGACCGTTGTCGCCTTTTACGAGGATCGAGACGGTGACATGGATGGCAAGGTCAGCTGGGGCGAAGCGATCGCCTGTTTCGTCTCGCCAGTCTCGGTCAAAGGCACGGCGGTCAATTCGGTCGCCCAGACGGCGAAATACAGCTCGGAGATCCTGACGCGCGATCCCGGCTTCAAACAAGTCGCCGATCAGATGTTCGTCAATTTCATGTCAGGTCTGGTGCTCGACGGGATCTATGCCGTCTACTTCGCGCCCGGCATCTCGATGGCAGGCGGCGGGATTGCCAAGAACGTGACCAGTAGCATGATCAAGCAGTTGGTGATCCGCAAGGGCTTCGAAGCGACGGTCAAGAAGATCTTCATGGAATCGGCTGGCCGCTGAACGGAACGGGCGGTTGGGACTGCGCCGGCCTCAGCTTGCCGATTCCAGCCGCTCCACGGCGTCCATCCAGAGGGTTTCGGCTCGCTCCAGGGCGTCCTCTACCTCGGCGAATTTCGCCTGCCAGAGGTCCAACTTGTCCTTGTTCGCCGCGTCATAGACTGCCGGGTCGGCGAGGCGTTCAGAAAGGGTTGAGCGCATTTCCTCAAGCTTTTCCATTCGTTGCTCGCACTTCCTGACGTCGGATCTCAACTCCTGAATGACCGACTGGCTGACGCGCTCGGGTTTGGCCGCCGCCTTGCTCCGCTCCGGCTTGTCCTTGTCCAGCAGCATCTTCCGATAGGCGTCGAGATCCTCGTCATAAGGCAGCACACGCCCGTCTGAGACCAGCCAGAGCCGGTCGGCCACGTGGGTGAGCAGGTGCAGGTCGTGGCTAACAAGGATCACCGCGCCGGTATAGGCGGTCAGTGCCTCCACCAGCGCCTCGCGACTCTCGATATCGAGGTGGTTGGTCGGCTCGTCGAGGATGAGCAGGTGCGGCGCATCGAGCGTGGCCAGCATCAGCGACAGCCGCGCCTTCTGTCCGCCCGAAAGCTTCTCGACCACCGTGTCGGCCTGTTCGGCGCCGATGCCGAAGCCGCCGAGCCGGGAGCGCAGCTTGGCTGGCGTCTCCTCGGGGCGCAGCCGTTTCAGATGCTCCAGCGGGGTCTCGTCGAGGTAGAGCTCGTCCACCTGATGCTGGGCGAAATAGCCCACCCGCAGCTTGCCCGCGCGGTTGATCCTACCCTTCTGTGCCTCCAGCCGACCGGCGAGGAATTTGGACAGCGTCGACTTGCCCTCGCCATTCTTGCCCAGAAGCGCGATGCGGTCGTCCTGGTCGATCCTCAGGCTGAGCCGGCTCAGGATCGTGGTTTCGCCATAACCGATGGCGGCGCCCTCAGTGGCAATGATTGGTGGGCTGAGTTCCTCCGGTTCGGGGAAGGTGAAGCGGCGCAGGGCGGCCTCCTGCGGCGTGGCGATGGGTTTCAGCCGGGCAATCGCCTTCAGCCGCGACTGCGCCTGCCGGGCCTTGTCCGCCTTGTAGCGGAACCGGTCGACATAGCTCTGCAGATGCGCGCGCCGCGCCTCCTGCCGCTTGCGCTCGCTCTCGGCGGCGGCGATCCGCGCCGCGCGCGTCTCGGCGAAGGTGTCGTAAGGCCCCTGATAAAGCGTCAGCTTGCGGTCTTCGAGATGCAGGATCGCCCCTACCGAGCGGTTCAGCAGCGCCCGGTCGTGGCTGACGATGATCACGGTATGCGGATAGCGCGTGAGGTAATTTTCCAGCCAGAGCGCGCCTTCGAGGTCCAGATAGTTGGTCGGCTCGTCAAGCAGCAGCAGGTCCGGCTGGGCAAAGAGCACCGCGGCCAGTGCCACGCGCATCCGCCAACCGCCCGAAAAGGCCGAGCAGGGCATGACGTGCTTCTCGGTCTCGAAACCAAGCCCGCGCAGGATCGCCGAAGCCCGCGCCTCCGCCGACCATGCGTCGATATCGGAAAGCCGGGTCTGCACCTCGGCGATGCGGCCGGGATCAGTCGCAACCTCCGCTTCCGCCAGAAGCGCCGCGCGCTCCGTGTCGGCGGCCATCACCGTGTCGAGCAGGGAAACCTCGTTGCCCGGCGCTTCCTGCGCCACGCCACCGATCCGCGCCCCGCGCGGCAGCTCGATGGAGCCGGTCTCAAGCGTCAACTCGCCCCGGATGAGGCGGAACAGCGTGGTCTTGCCCGTCCCGTTGCGCCCCACGAGGCCAACCTTGTGACCGGTCGGGATGACGGCGGAGGCGTGCTCGATCAGCGGACGCCCTTCGACGGAATAGGAAATATCGGAAAGCCTGAGCATGGCCAGCCTCTGCCTCAGCCCTCCGGAACTGTCAATCGCTTGCGACCGAAGGCTTGCGGTTGGACCCGGTCATCGGCAGGCTGCCGTCGAAGGCTACTGGGGGAAGCAGGAAGTGAAACGCGTTATCCTCGTGGGCAATGTGACGGCGGTCAACACGCTCCGCGAATTGGAACCCGAGGCCGATATCTGGGGCTGTTTCGAAGATTTCACGGTCGGCCCGCTTCCACCGCTGGATGACATGGCAGCGTTTCGGCGAGCCCGTGGCACCTATTACGCGGACATGCCGGGGATGTATGGCACGGTCTTTGCCGAATTGGTTTTGGACCCTTTCAGCAACCTTTCCACACCCTCGTTGCAGGAAATGATGCACGATCCGTCCCTGGCCGAAGTCGAGCCGCCCGATTTTTCGCAGGTTCTACGCAGCGCCGAGCGCATCGAAATCTGGGGAGATCGGAGCGCGTCCGATCAGGCGATGCTTCTCTTCCTGGTGACCTTTCTGGAGATCTTGGGCGTGCCGGCGGATCGGATCTTCACATTGATGATCGAAACGGCGAAGTTCGTGCCTCTCGGCTGCCTGAAGAAAGAGGATTTCCCGCCTATCCGGGAGGCTTCACCGCTTGGCTCAGAACGGGCCGCTGCCTTGCGCGTCCTTTGGCACGCCTATTCGGGGAATGCCATTCTCCCAAAGAACAGTGCGGTTTCTGCCGAAATGGAACATGCCTTTGCCATCCGTGCCGGACGGCAAGCCGACCCGAAAACCGGGCTGAACAACCTGCAAAGGCGCATGCTGCAATTCGTTCCCGATGACTGGACGAAGATGGCCCGGGTGATTGCCGAGACGATGGCGGCGGGATGGGACGAAACGGACACGGTCGGCGATGCGGTGCTGCATCTGGAGCTTGAACGCATGGGCAAAAACGCCTCTGCACCGGTGGAAATCCGTGGCGCGGGCCCAGAGATGCGCCACCGGGAAGTGCGTTTGGCCACCCAGGGCAGGGCGTTGTGATCCGGCTCTTGCGGCAGGCTGAGGGCTTTTCAAGCATGCAAGGCCATGCTACGGCGCGCGCAAGCGCAAACACCTCCAAGGGAGACCTCCAATGGCTATCGAACGCACTCTTTCCATCATCAAACCGGATGCCACCAAGCGGAACCTGACCGGCAAGATCAATGCCAAGTTCGAGGAAGCGGGTCTGCGCATCGTCGCGCAAAAGCGTATCCAGATGACCAAGGCCCAGGCCAGCGTCTTCTACGGTGTGCACAAGGACCGCCCCTTCTTTGACGAACTGACCACCTTCATGATCTCCGAGCCGGTTGTCGTGCAGGTCCTCGAAGGAGAAGACGCCATCGCGAAGAACCGCGAAGTCATGGGCGCGACCAACCCCGCCGATGCCGCCGAAGGCACCATCCGCCGCGAATTCGCCCTCTCGCTCGGCGAAAACTCCGTGCACGGCTCCGACGCCCCGGAAACCGCCGCCTTCGAGATCGGCTACTTCTTCTCCGGCCTCGAACTGGTCGGCTAAGGCGCCACGAAGCGACAGAAATTCAAGGCCGCGCCGCTCAATCGGCGCGGCCTTTTCCTTTCCGGCACGCAGTCCATCATCTGTTCGGAAAATATCCTGGGGGGAGCGCTCGCCAGAGCGCGGGGGGCAACGCCCCCCTCCGGCCTTCAAATCAGCCGAGTCCCACCATTTCTCGAATATCCGCCGGACTCGCCCCCTCCGCCCGGAATTTCGCAATCGCCCGCGCGTTGTCGCGCTTGGCCAGCCGCTTGCCGGCGTCGTCGCGGATCAGCCGGTGGTGATGATAAACCGGCTGGGGCAGGCCAAGCAGCCTTTGCAGAAGCACATGGATGGCCGTGGCCTCGAACAGGTCCTGGCCGCGAATGACATGGGTGATGCCCTGAGCGGCATCGTCGATCACCACCGCGAGATGGTACGATGTCCCCATGTCGCGGCGCGCAAGAACGATATCGCCAATGGAGTCGATGAGGGTTTCCGACCGGATGTCAATTGTTCCGCATTCCCCTTTCGGCCCGGACCTATTTTCTTGAAATGAAATAGTATCAATGCCTTCAAGAGACTTTCTCACGTTCAGCCTCAAGGCCTCTGCGGGCATGTCGACGGGCCGCGGCTTGTCGCGGCAGGTGCCGGGATAAACGATTCCGTCCGGCCCCATGACGGGCGCGCCGCCCTCTTGCGGAGCGCTGGCGGCCTCCAGAATATCGCGGCGGCGGCAGGAACAGGGATAGAGCAATCCGCGGCTCCACAGCTCTTGCAGCGCTGCGCGGTAAACGGGCAGGCGTTCGGATTGCCGCATCACCGGCTCCGGCCAGTCGAGTCCGAGCCATTGCAGATCATCGAAGATCTGCGCCTCCCACTCAGGGCGGGCGCGGCTCCGGTCGATATCCTCGATGCGGAGCAGGAAACTTCCGCCCGCCGCCCGCGCCATGTCCGAGGCCAGAATCGCCGAATAGGCGTGCCCCAAATGCAAAGGGCCGGTCGGCGACGGGGCGAAACGGGTGATCATGAGCTCAACGGTCGCGGGTCACCACGCCCTGATGGATCAGGAACCAGGCCAGCAGGATGAACATCGGATGCGTCAGCCCGCCGGAAAAGATGAGCGCCGGCACCCAGATGACGAAGGTGATGATTCCCAGAATGGGACGTCCGGCGAGCATGATCGAGAGCGGCGGAAGCAATATGGCCAGAAGGTAGTTCACAAGGCTTGCTCCTGTGGGGCGGCGGGTTCAGGCGCAGGGATACCGAGCCAGTCGGCCCAGGCGGCCTTGGCGCGGTCCGTATAGAGCTTGTAGCGGATCTTGCGGCCCTTGCGGCCCCCCTTGGCGTCGACGGGTCGGAAAAGACCGAAATTGACGTTCATCGGTTGGAACGTCTTGGCCTCTGCGCCGCCGGTGATGTGGGTGAGCAGCGCGCCCATGGCGGTATCCTGCGGTACAGGCGGCAGCGTCTGGCCCAGAACCTCGGTGGCGGCCATGCGGCCCGCCAACAGGCCCATCGCGGCGCTTTCCACGTAGCCCTCCACGCCGGTGATCTGGCCGGCGAAACGGATATGCGGCTTGCTCTTCAGGCGCATCTGCGCGTCCAGAAGCGTCGGCGAGTTGATGAAGGTGTTGCGGTGAATGCCGCCAAGCCGGGCAAAGCGGGCGTTCTCCAAGGCCGGGATCATCCGGAACACCTCGGTTTGCGCGCCGTATTTCATCTTGGTCTGGAAACCCACGATGTTGAACAGCGTGCCGAGAGCGTTGTCGCGGCGCAGTTGTACGACGGCATAGGCCTTTTCCTCCGGCTTGTGCCGGTTGGTCAGGCCCACGGGCTTCATCGGCCCGTGGCGGAGCGTCTCGCGACCGCGCTCTGCCATGACCTCGATCGGCAGGCAGCCGTCGAAGTATTTCGCGGTCTCGCCCTCCTTGAACTCGGCCTTGTCGGCGTCCAGCAACGCGTCGATGAAGGCCTCGTATTGCGGCTTGTCCATCGGGCAGTTGAGATAGGCGGTGCGCTCTTCCTCCGTCTCGCCCTTGTCATAGCGCGACTGCATCCAGGCGACGTCCATATCGATGGAGTCGGCATAGACGATGGGGGCGATGGCGTCGAAGAAGGCGAGGCTCTCCTGGCCGGCCTCTGCGGCGATGGCCTCGGCCAGCCCGCCGCCGGTGAGCGGTCCGGTGGCTATGATGACAGGGCCGTCCTCGGGGCCGGGCAGGGCGGTGATCTCCTGCTCGACCACGGTCACAAGCGGATGGGAGCGCAGCTTGCGCGTCACGGCCTCTGCGAAGGGGTCACGGTCCACCGCGAGCGCTCCGCCTGCGGGGATGGAATAGGCATCGGCCGTATTCATGATCAACCCGTCGGCCACGCGCATTTCCCAATGCAGCAGGCCCACGGCGTTGTTCTCGTCATCATCCGAACGGAAGGAATTGGAACAGACCATCTCGGCGAGGTTGCCGGTGCGGTGGGCGAAGGTTTCGACCTTGGGGCGCATTTCATGCAGGATGACAGGCACACCCATCCGGGTGGCCTGCCAGGCAGCTTCGGAGCCGGCCATGCCGCCGCCGATGATGTGGATCGCTTTTGTCATGTGCGCCATCTAGGCGATCGGGCGCGTTTTGGGAAGGAGCTCCGCGCCTAGCTCGAGCGGGCGATCTCGAAATCTTCCTGGAAAATCCGTTCCAGCTCCTCGATCGAGACCTTGTCATGGCCATAGGGCGGCTCGTAAGGCTCGTAGCTGTTCTGGATATCGCGCCGTTGCGGCTGCTTTTTCGGTTTTTCTGTCGGCTCGGCGATCACGTTCTCGACCCGACGCGGCGAGATGCGGCGGGGATGCACGACACGACGGCGGTTCCAGCGGACGATCCCGCGGTTGCGTGCTGCGGTCCGGTCGGGTTCGGCATAGGTGAGCATGAGCGAAGCGATCAGCGCGAGGTCGCGCCAGAAAATGCCGAGTTCGCTTTCCAGTCCGAGATCCATCATGCGCAGGTAGCTGGCCCAGAAGGTCAGGATACCCAGCGTCAGCGCCGCGCCGCGCAGCCAGACACCGATCATCACAAGGTAGGCAAGCGAGAACACCAGCGCGCCCGCAAAAGGCGACGCGATATCTGTGGGCAGGAACCTGTCCGTCAGGGCCGTCAGGTCCGTGCCCGGTATCAGTCCTACTGCTCCCGCGAGAAAGTAGGAGGCGATCAGTATTCTCAATAGGTTCTGGGCTGTTGCTCCCAGGACGAGGCGGTCTCCAGTGGTGCTGTACATTCGTTTGTCCCTACTGTCTCTACTGCCTGTCGCCTCATTCGTACCTGTACTGCTCGAACTCATTGGCTGTGACGACAATTCTTGACTGGTCCCAGAATGGCGTCTGAAAGGGGCAGGTGAAGGGAAGGTTTGTGAAATTTACGGACGAAGAAAGTGGTGGAAACAGGGGCAGCCTGATTAACCTTTTCTCAATTAAGGCTCGGAAACAGTCCGTTTTCATGGGGGAAATCGCGGAAAAAGGCAATTCTATGCCCCGCGTTCGCCTTAATTTGGCCTCGGTCCTTAACGGCCAGCCGTTAACGAATTCGTTTCTGGCGACTTTGTCTCACTTGAAGAAAACGAAGAGAAACAAGGGGCTAGGAAGAGAGAAAAAGCGCTGCGATTCGCGCCCGTCGACGGGTGGAAGAACGGTCGGGGGCGTGCAGCGAAAAGGGGGCGCCATGCGCCCCCTTGCGTATCATTCGCTATCGGGATCCGAACCGGTTTCGCTGGCCGCATCCTCGGCCTCTTCCATCTCGTCCGGCTCGGCCTGTTCGGCGATCCGCGCGACGGAGACAACTTCCTCGCCTGCGCCAGTGTCGAAGACGCGCACGCCGCCCGCTCCGCGCGAGCGGAAGGAGATTCCATCCACCGGGCAGCGAATCGACTGACCGGTCGAGGTGGCCAGCATGATCTGGTCATCCCCTTCGACAGGGAAACAGGCCACGAGCGGGCCGCCGCGCATGGCACGGTCCATTGCCGCCACGCCTTGGCCGCCGCGTCCGCGCACGGGGTAGTCGTGGCTCGACGAGGTCTTGCCGGCGCCGCCGGCGGTGATCGTCAGGATCAGGTCTTCGGCGGCGGACATCTCGGCATAGCGTTCTTGCGTCAGCTGGCCTCCCTCGACGAGGGTCTCGTCATCGTCGGCTTCGGCATCGTCTGGCGCACCGGCCACAGCGCGGCGTTGCTTGAGATACGCGGCGCGTTCGGCGGGATCGGCTTCGAAATGGCGGATGACGGACATGGAGACGACCTCGTCGCCTGTCGCAAGCCGGATGCCACGTACACCGAGCGAGGCGCGCGAGTTGAAGACCCGAACGTCGGTGCTGCGGAAACGGATGGCGCGGCCGAGCTTGGTGACCAGCATCACGTCGTCGTTCTCGGAGCAGATCCGGGCATTGATCAGCCGCACTTCGGCATCCTCGTCCTCGAATTTCATCGCGATCTTGCCGTTGCGCTTCACATTGGTGAAATCGCTGAGCGCGTTGCGTCGCACCGTTCCGGCCGAGGTGGCAAAGACGATCTGAAGCTCGCCCCAATCCTCCTCGTCGCGGTCCACCGGCATGATGGCGGCAATGGAAACGCCCGTCGGGATCGGCAGGATGTTGACGATCGCCTTGCCCTTGGCCGTCCGCCCGCCGAGCGGGAGCCTCCAGGTCTTGAGCTTGTAGGCCATCCCGTCGGTAGTGAAGAAGAGGAGCTGGGTATGGGTATTGGCGACGAAGAGCGTGGTGACCACATCGTCATCCTTGGTGGCCATGCCCGACAGCCCCTTGCCGCCGCGTCGCTGGGCGCGGAAATCTGCGAGCGGGGTACGCTTTATATAGCCCGACTGGGTGATGGTGACGACCATGTCCTCACGTTCGATGAGGTCCTCGTCTTCCATGTCGCCGGACCAGTCGACGATCTCGGTGCGCCGCGGCACAGCGAATTGATCACGTACCTCGGTCAGCTCGGTGGCGATGATCTGCATGATCCGTTCGCGCGAGCGCAGGATATCGAGATAGTCGATGATCTTCTTCGCCAGCTCTTCCAGCTCGTCGGTGACCTCCTTGACGCCCATTGCTGTGAGCCGCTGCAGGCGCAGCTCGAGAATGGCGCGGGCTTGGGTTTCGGAGAGGTTGTAGGTCCCGTCCTCGTTCATCTTGTGGGTCGGGTCGTCGATCAGGCGGATGTAGTAGGCGATGTCATGGGCCGGCCAGCGCCGGGTCATCAGCTTCTCGCGCGCCTCGGCGGGATCGGCGGAGGACCGGATGGTGGCCACGACCTCGTCCACATTGGAGACGGCGACGGCGAGGCCGCAGAGGATGTGGGAGCGTTCCCGTGCCTTGCGCAGCTCAAAGGCCGTGCGGCGGGCGACGACCTCCTCGCGGAAATCGACGAAGGCGGTGAGGAACTGGCGCAGGGTGAGCTGTTCCGGCCGGCCGCCATTGAGCGCCAGCATGTTGCAGCCGAAAGAGGTCTGCATCGGTGTGAAGCGCCAGAGTTGGTTGAGAACGACATCGGGGGTCGCGTCGCGCTTGAGCTCGATCACCACGCGGACGCCGATACGGTCGGATTCGTCCTGCACGTGGGCCACGCCCTCGATCTTCTTGTCGCGGACCATCTCGGCGATCTTCTCGATCATCGAGGCTTTGTTGACCTGGTAGGGGATCTCGTCGAGCACGATGGCATAGCGGTCCTTGCGGATCTCCTCGACGCGGGTTTTCGCGCGCAGGATCACCGAGCCGCGGCCCTCCAGATAGGCCTTGCGGGCACCGGAACGCCCAAGCATGACAGCGCCGGTGGGGAAGTCGGGGCCCGGGATGTACTCGATCAGGTCCTCGGAGGTGAGATCCGGATTCTCGATCAGCGCCAGCGTGGCATCTACCACCTCGCCGAGGTTATGCGGCGGGATATTGGTCGCCATGCCGACGGCGATGCCGCCGGCGCCGTTGACCAGCATGTTGGGGAAGCGCGCCGGCAGGACGGTCGGCTCGCGGTCCTTGCCGTCGTAATTGTCCTGGAAATTGACGGTGTCCTTGTCGATATCGGCCAGAAGAAACGCGGCGGGTTTGTCCATGCGCACTTCGGTGTAACGCATGGCGGCGGCGTTATCGCCGTCCATGGAGCCGAAATTGCCCTGTCCGTCCAGAAGCGGCAGAGACATCGAGAAGGGCTGCGCCATGCGCACCAGCGCGTCATAGATCGCGCTGTCGCCATGCGGGTGATACTTGCCCATCGTGTCGCCAACCGGGCGGGCCGATTTGCGATAGGACTTGTCGTGCGAATTGCCCGTTTCGTGCATCGCGTAGAGGATGCGCCGGTGCACGGGTTTGAGTCCGTCGCGCAGGTCCGGAATGGCCCGGCTCACGATCACGCTCATCGCGTAATCGAGATAGGACGCCTTCATCTCGTCCGAAATGTCGATGGTCGGACCGTCATAACCGGGACGTTCGGGACGATCTTCTTCGGTGTTCTCGGGAGGCTGAGGAATGTCGGTCATGTTTGCCTGCGTTCTCTGTTGCGCACCGCTATATCTGGATAAGCCTTCTTAGCAGGCCCACGAGATGGGGTGCAATGGTAGCGCGCAAAATGAGCGTGCGGGGAGGTGTCTTTCGTTGCGGGGGGCGCTGCCCCCACACGCTCTGGCGAGCGCGTTCCCCCGGGATATTTTCAAACAGATGATGGCTTGCCGGGCTTTCCGATGAGCGCAGCACGAAAAGAGCCGCGCCGTTTGTTCGGCGCGGCCCGATGGCATTGATTGAAAGTCAGCTCAGCTTGGGTTTTCGGCCATCGCTGCGCTGGCTTTCTTTCCTGTTGCGTAGCGCAGGAAATAGGCGAAGGCGGCGGCGGCGATCACGACGCTGGCGATATTGGAGATATTCGCCGGCAGTCCAAGGCCGATCTGGGCTTGCAGGATGAAGGCGGCATCAACGGCGGTCATGAAGACGGCCGGGATCGAGGCGATCCAGTGGAACTTGCCCTTCTGAGCCAGGTAGATCGCGGCCGACCAGAGCACCATCATCGACAGCATCTGGTTGGACCAGCCGAAATAGCGCCAGATCATGGCGAAGTCGGCACGGCTGACGAAGAAGGCGACCACGAAGAGCGGGATCGCGATGGCCAGGCGCTTGACGGTCGCGGACTGGTCGACGCCGAAGCTTTCGGCGAGGATCAGGCGGGTCGAGCGGAAGGCGGTGTCGCCGGAGGTGATCGGCAGGATCACCACGCCGAGGATGGCCAGAAAGCCGCCGAACGGGCCGAGCAGCGAGTTGCAGATCTCGTTGACCACGGCAGAGGGCGAGCCGGCGTCGATGACGGCCTGCAGCGCGGCGCTGTCAGCGTAGAAGCTGGTGCCTGCGGTGACCCAGATCAGCGCGATGATGCCTTCGACGATCATGGCGCCGTAGAAGACCATGCGGCCACGGCTTTCGTTGCGGATGCAGCGGGCCATGAGCGGCGACTGCGTCGAGTGGAAGCCGGATATGGCGCCACAGGACAGCGTGATGAACAGAAGCGGCCAGATCGGGACGTCCTTGGGGTGAACGTTGGCGGTGAAGTCCAGGTTCGGCAGCAGTTCATAGCCATTGAAGATCAGCCCGAAGAGCACGCCGAAGGTCATGAACAGCAGCAGCGCGCCGAAGATCGGGTAGAGCCGGCCGATGATCTTGTCGATCGGCAGCACGGTGGCGATGAAGTAGTAGACGAAGATGAAGAACACCAGAAGCTGGACGTTCAGGCCGGTCATGCTCGACAAGAGCTTCGCCGGGCCGAGTATGAAGACCACGCCGACAAGCAGAAGCAGCACGACGGAGAAGACGCGCAGCACCTGGCGGGCCGGCATGCCCATGAAATCGCCCACAACCTCGGGGATGGACTCACCGCCGCGGCGGACCGAGAGCATTCCGGAGAAGTAGTCGTGCACACCGCCGGCGAAGATAGAGCCGATGACGACCCAGAGCAGCGCCTGGGGGCCGTAGAGCGCGCCGAGGATCGGGCCGAAGATCGGGCCGAGGCCGGCAATGTCGAGAAGCTGGATGAAGAAGACCTTCCAGGTCGGCATGTTGATATAGTCAACACCGTCTTCCCGGGTCCAGCAGGGGGTTTTGCGGTTGGTGTCGGGTTCGAAGATCCGTTCGACAACGACACCATAGGTGAAGTAGCCAAGGATCAGCAGCCCGACGCAGGCAGAGAAGAAAAGCACTGTATTCCCTCCATTGGAATTTGGATCGCGCGTGGTTTTTTCCTGATTTCGCCCCCTACGCCCATGGGATGCCATGTCAACCGGAGCCACGGGCATAGCGGCCATGGCCTGAAGTTATTGCTTCGTTAATCATGTTCTGCGCTTGCAAGGGCGGCGTCTTTGCCCCTGTTTTTATGGTTTTCGTGGAAAGGGTTGTCGTGATGGGCTCTTGCTGCGCTGCAGTGTTTGGAGCCTTGTCGGGCGGTGTGTTCCAGGGCGCGACAGGCGTGGCGCGGCGATTGGGCGCTCTATGTATACGGAAGGTGATGCTCGAAATTTGAGCAAATGGTCAATTTCGGCAGGCGGTAGAGGTGGGCGCGTCTTGCGACCTTGTCGGGCGATGGATGACCTTGTTGTGCGATGAGCGATGGCGCTGACCCAGGCCTTCTGGCGGAGGACGTTTTCGGGCTGTCGGGGCCATGGCGGTGCGTGAAAATGGCCTGTCGGTTTTGCCTTTGCGGGTTCCGGGCCTTGTTGCGCGCGCTTGCGACCCCGTGTATCAGGCCCCAACGGAAAATCGGACCGAGGTGAAAGATATGCGTCGAGTGGTTGTTACCGGTTTGGGTATGGTCACGCCGCTGGCGAGCGGCGTCGAGGAGACATGGTCGCGTCTGCTGGATGGCCAATCGGGTGCGGGTGAGATCACGCGTTTCGACAATTCGCGGGTCACCACGAAATATGCCTGTGAGATCCCCTTTGGCGATGGCAGTGACGGGACCTTCAACCCGGATGCCCACATGGAGCCGAAGGAACGCCGGAAGGTCGATGACTTCATCCTGTACGGAGTGGCGGCGGCCGACATGGCGGTTAAGGATGCCGGCTGGACGCCCGAGGACGAAGAGAGCCGGTTGCGCACGGGCGTGATGATCGGTGCTGGTATTGGCGGGCTGTCGGCGATTGCCGACACTGCGGTGATGATGGCCGAGAAGGGGCCGCGGCGCGTGTCGCCGTTCTTCATTCCGTCGGCCCTGATCAACCTCGTGAGTGGACAGGTTGGCATTCGCTATGGCTTCAAGGGGCCGAACCACGCGGTGGTGACGGCCTGTTCGACCGGCGCACATGCCATTGGCGACGCGGCGCGTTTGATCCAGTGGGGCGATGCCGACGTGATGATTGCCGGCGGGGCCGAGAACCCGATCAGCGAGATCGGTATTGCCGGCTTCAACGCCTGCAAGGCGCTGTCGACAAAACGGGCGGACGATCCGAAGGCGGCCAGCCGGCCTTATGACGCCGAGCGCGACGGTTTCGTGATGGGCGAGGGCGCTGGCGTTGTCGTTTTGGAAGAATACGAGCACGCGAAGGCGCGCGGCGCGAAGATCTATGCCGAGATTCTTGGCTACGGCCTGTCGGGAGACGCTTATCACATCACCGCGCCGTCCGAGGATGGCGATGGCGGTTTCCGCTCGATGCAGGCCGCGCTGAAGCGGGCCGGGCTGGAGCCGGGGCAGATCGACTATATAAACGCGCATGGTACGTCGACCATGGCGGACACGATCGAGTTGGCCGCTGTGGAGCGGATGCTGGGCGATGCGGCAAGCAAGGCAACGATGTCCTCGACCAAATCTTCGATCGGTCACCTTCTGGGTGCGGCCGGCGCGGTCGAGGCGATTTTCTGTATACTGGCAATTCGGGACCAGGTGGCCCCACCGACGCTCAATCTCGACAACCCGCCCGAGGGGGTGAAGCTGGATCTTGTTCCCAAGGTAAAGCGTGAGCGCGAGATCAAATATGTCCTGTCGAACTCTTTCGGCTTTGGCGGCACCAATGCCAGCCTGATCATGGGGAAGGTTGAGGACTGATGGCGCGGGCGATTGCCTCCAATGCGCTGACCATAGGTATTGTGATCTTGCTGGCGGTCGCCGGCATCCTTGCCTGGGGGCGCAGTGAATATGCGGGCCAAGGCCCGCTTGAGGAGGCAATCTGCCTTCTGGTGCCGTCGGGCGCCTCGATGACATCCGTTTCGAAGGATCTGGAGGCGCGCGGAGCGATCAGCAGCTCGGCGATCTTCCGGATTGGCGCGGATTATGAAGACAAGTCCGAACAGCTCAAGGCGGGAAGCTTCGTGGTTCCGGCGGGAGCGTCGATGGAAAACATCATCGAGGTGGTGACAGCCAGCGGACGCAGCACCTGCGGCACAGATATCAATCTGCAGATCGGTGTGAATGTTGCCCGTGTCATCGTGCGGGAGCTGGATCCGGCGACGCAGGAGCAGCTGGAGCTAGCGCGGGTTGACCTTGGCGCCGAACTGCCGCCGCTGGACATGAACCTGGCGGTCGAGAGCACGATTGCCGGGGGAACGGTTTCGCTGGGCTCGCTGATGGAACGACCGAGCACGAGCTATCGGGTGACTCTGGCAGAAGGCGTGACGAGCTGGCAGGTCGTTGAGTCGCTGAAGGCGGCGGAGTTCCTGAGCGGCGAGATTTCGGAGATTCCGGCCGAGGGGTACCTCGCCCCGGACAGCTACGAGACGACTCGCGGTGGGAATCGTGCGGCGATTCTTGAGCGGATGGAAGCGAAGCAGGAGACGATTTTGGCCGAGCTCTGGCAGACGCGCCAGGCCGGGCTGCCACTGGAGAGCCCGGAGGAAGCGCTGACTCTCGCCTCGATCGTGGAGAAGGAAACCGGCGTGGCAGCGGAACGCCCACTGGTGGCGAGCGTGTTCGTCAACCGCCTGAACCAGGGGATGCGCCTGCAAACGGACCCCACCGTGATCTATGGGATCACCGAGGGGAAGGGTGTGTTGGGACGCGGCTTGCGGCAGAGCGAGTTGCGCGGGGCGACCCCCTACAACACCTATGTTATTCAAGGGCTTCCGCCGACTCCCATTGCCAATCCCGGCCGTCAGGCGATTGCGGCGACGCTCAATCCGGATACGAGCGACTACTTGTTCTTCGTGGCCGACGGCACAGGCGGACATGCATTTGCCGCCACGCTCAGGGAGCATAATGTGAACGTCGCTCGCTGGCGCGAGATCGAGGCCGGGCAAGCCAACCAGTGAGAAATGGTTAACAAACAGTAACTTGCCGTGCGCTGCTTCGTTGCGGGGCGACACGCCGAGCTTGACTCTGCGAACGGTCCAAAGTAGAAACAAGTCACGCTGGAAGAAGTGGGCAAGCACCGGGGCCGAGAGGCTCACGGTGCTTTTTCATTTCGCTTGTTCGGAGGGAATGAGCATGAGCAGGTTCAGAAAATGCATAAATCTACGACCCCCGAAACCTCGGGTGAAAACGTCGGTCAGTATTTTGATCAGGCCGCAGAAATCTATCGTAGCTCCAGCAAGGAGCTGACCGACATCGTTCGGGAAATCGGCGACGGCAAGACCGATCGCGCAAAGAAGCTGGGTTCGGTGCTGACCGAAATCCGCAAGGCTTCTATGGCCATGATGGAGGAAGCTCGCAATGTCGAAGACCTTCGCAGAAGGCTCGTCGGGGATGTTCATGAGCAGAGCCTCGACCTTGCCGGGGCCCGCAATGAAATTGGGCGCCGAATGGCTCGCATCCGCGCCGCAAGCGGAGCAGGAAGCGTTTCTTGAGGGGCTGAGCGAGCACGCGCTTTGTGCGTTGCCGTGGCTTTTCGAGTTCTGGGCGCTACCGCACCAGCTCCCACCCGGTGGGGATTGGAAGACCTGGGTGATCCTGGGCGGCAGGGGCGCGGGCAAGACCCGCGCCGGCTCGGAATGGGTTCGGACCCAGGTAGAAGGGGGGCGGCCGGAGGAACCCGGCCGGTCCCGCCGTGTCGCGCTGGTCGGCGAGACGTTCGATCAGGTCCGCGATGTTATGGTGTTTGGCGATAGCGGGATTATCGCCTGTTCGCCGCCCGACCGGGTGCCTGAGTGGCATTCAGGCAAGCGGCAGTTGGAATGGCCGAACGGGGCGATTGCCCAGGCTTTTTCCGCGCATGAGCCGGAGGCGCTTCGGGGTCCGCAATTCGACGCGGCCTGGGTGGACGAACTGGCCAAGTGGAAGAAAGCCGATGAGACGTGGTCGATGCTGCAATTCGGTTTGCGGTTGGGCGACAACCCGCGGCAATGCGTGACGACCACTCCACGTGATGTGCAGATCCTTAAGGAGCTGTTGAAGCGGGACTCGACCGTGACGACGGCGGCGCCCACAGAGGCGAATCGGGCGAACCTGGCGGACAGTTTCCTGGAGGAAGTCCGGGCGCGCTATGACGGAACGCGGCTTGGCCGGCAGGAGCTGGACGGGGTACTGGTCGAGGATACCGAGGGAGCGCTTTGGACCTCTAGAGGGGTCGAAGCGGCGCGGGTGGATGTTCTGCCGGAATTCGACCGGGTTGTCGTGGCGGTGGACCCGCCGGTGACAGGCAACAAGGGCTCGGATGAATGCGGGATCGTGGTGGTCGGTGCGGTCACCAAGGGTGATCCGAAGGACTGGGAAGCCGTTGTTCTTGAGGATGCGAGCGTTTCGGCGGCCTCGCCGTTGCAATGGGCGCATGCGGCCGTGGCGGCGATGGATCGGCATGCCGCGGACCGGCTTGTGGCCGAGGTGAACCAGGGGGGCGATCTGGTGAAGACGGTGCTGAACCAGATAGACCCTATGCTGCCCTACAAGGCGGTTCGCGCCCGGCATGGCAAGAGCGCGCGGGCGGAACCAGTGGCCGCGCTTTATGAGCAGGGTCGGGTGAAGCATGTGCGGGGGCTTGGCGCGCTGGAAGACCAGATGTGCCGGATGACCACGCGCGGATATGAGGGCAGGGGCTCGCCCGACCGGGTCGACGCGCTTGTCTGGGCGATGACGGAACTGCTGCTGGATCCGGCTGCGCAATTCCGGCGACCGACGATCCGGACGCTGTAACGAAAACCACTTCAGATCTGGAAGACGTGCGGCGCGCTCGGGTAGGGCGCGCCCGTCTTCCTCATGCCCGCCCCCTGCTGTCTGGCAGGGGGCCGGGCGAGTGACGCCGGGGCGGCGGCCCCTCGAACGCATTTCGCCTTTGCCTGGATCGCCCTTCACTGCCTCTCGCCTTCGGCTCGAACGCAAAAGGCGATGCTCGATATCTTGGGTCAAAGACGAAACGCTTGTGAACAAGGAGCAAGAGCGCATGGTTTTGGATTTCCTGCGACGGTCCGGCATGGAGGCCGGCCCGAGCGAACCGACCGAGCAGAAAGCCTCGGCCACGGGGCCGGTGATTGCCTGGCAGGGAGGTGGGCGCGTTGTCTGGTCTCCGCGGGACGTGGCGTCGCTGACGAAGAATGGATTCGTGACGAACCCGGTGGGTTTTCGCTGCGTGAAGCTGATCGCGGAGGCGGCGGCGGCGATCCCGCTGGTCTGCCAGGACGCGGAGCGGCGGTATGATGTGCACCCGGTGCTGGAGCTGATCAACCGGCCCAATAGCGCACAGGGGCGGGCCGAGCTGCTGGAGGCGCTGATCGGGCATCTGCTTCTGTCGGGCAATGGGTACCTGGAGGCGGTGGGTGACGGCGGCCTGCCGTTCGAGTTGCACGTGCTGCGCTCGGACCGGATGAATATCGTCCCTGGGACAGACGGTTGGCCGGTGGCTTACGACTACGTCGTGGGCGGCAAGAAGGTTCGCTTCGACATGGGCGTCGAGGTGCCGCCGATCTGCCATATCAAGAGCTTCCATCCGACGGACGACCACTACGGGCTGTCACCCATTTCGGCGGCCGCGGCTGCGATCGACGTGCATAACAGCGCGTCCGGCTGGGCCAAGGGGCTGCTCGATAACGCCGCCCGACCCTCGGGGGCGATCGTCTATCGCGGCGCGGATGGCGGGCCGGGGACGCTTTCGGCTGATCAATATGACCGCCTGCTCTCCGAAATGGAGATGCACCACATGGGTGCGCGCAATGCGGGCCGGCCGATGCTTCTGGAGGGCGGGCTCGATTGGAAACAGATGGGCTTTTCGCCTTCGGACATGGAATTCATGGAGACCAAGCGGGATGCGGCGCGGGAGATCGCGACGGCGTTCGGCGTTCCGCCGATGCTGCTCGGGATCCAGGGCGATGCGACCTACGCCAATTACCAGGAGGCGAACCGGGCGTTCTATCGTCTGGCGGTGCTGCCGATGGTCGAACGGGTTACGGCGTCGATTTCGGACTGGTTGTCGCGCTTCTCGGGGCAGGCGGTTCGGCTGGTGCCGGATCTGGACCGGATCTCGGCGCTTTCGGCGGAGCGCGAGGCGCAATGGGCAAGGATCGGGGCGGCGAGCTTCCTGACAGATGCGGAGAAACGCTCGCTGCTGGGGTTGCCGCCGCTGGCGGAGGGAAGCTGAGTTTCGGAGAGGAAATCAACATATGACAGATATCTACGGCTCCGGGCTGGAGCGGAAGTTTTGCCAGTTGGAGGCCACGCTGACAGTGTCCGACGGCGCGGTGATCGAGGGCTATGCCTCGCTTTTCGGGTTGAAGGACCAGGGTGGCGACGTGGTACAGCCGGGCGCCTATCAGGCCTCGTTGAAGACGTTGGCGGAGAAGGACCGGCGGGTAAAGATGCTCTGGCAGCATGACCCGGCACAGCCGATTGGCGTCTGGGACGAGGTTCGCGAGGATGAACGTGGGCTTTGGGTCAAGGGCCGGATCCTGACGGATGTGGAAAAGGGCCGCGAGGCTGCCGCGCTGATTGAGGCAGGTGCCATTGACGGGCTCTCCATTGGCTACCGCACGAAGCGGGCAGAGAAGGACATGCAAGGGCGGCGGCTGCTGCACGACCTGGAGCTCTGGGAGGTGTCGTTGGTGACCTTCCCGATGCTTCCCGAGGCGCGGGTCGGCTCCAAGGGCGATGCCCCGGAGCAGATGGACCCGATGCAAGAATTGGCGGAGGCGCTGGAGGCGGCCCGCTTTGAGATGGCGGAGCGTTGAGCCGCCGACCCCAAGCCAAAATCAGGAGACATGCTGATGAGCAAAACCGAGACAAAGGCTCGGGACGGGCAAGCTATGCCCGACGTTAAGACGGCCATGGTGGGGTTCTTGAGTGAATTCAAGGACTTTCAGGCCGACATCAAAACCAAGCTTCACAACCAGGAAGAGCGACTGACCATGCTGGATCGGAAAACCATGTTTGCCGGGCGTCCCGCCCTCTCGACCGCCGCCGCCGAGGAAGGCGCTGCGCCGCACCAGAAGGCGTTCGAAGCCTATCTGCGCTCGGGCGACGAGGACTCGCTGCGCGGGCTGGAACTCGAGGGGAAGGCGCTCTCGACGGCCGTTGCCGCCGATGGTGGCTACCTTGTCGATCCAGAGACCTCGGCAACGGTCGCGACCGTGCTGTCTTCCTCGGCCTCGATCCGTTCGATCGCCAATGTCGTCAATGTCGAGGCGACGACTTTTGACGTGTTGATCGACCAGGGCGAGATGGGCTCCGGCTGGGCAACGGAATCAGATTCTTCCATCGAAACCGACACACCCCAGATCGAGCGTATTTCCATCCCGCTGCACGAGCTTTCCGCGATGCCGAAAGCCTCTCAGCGTCTGCTCGACGACAGCGCTTTTGATATTGACAGCTGGCTGGCCGACCGGATTGCCAAGAAATTCGCTCGCGCTGAGGCCGCGGCCTTTGTGAATGGCAATGGCGTGGACAAGCCGACGGGCTTCCTGACGCATAGCATTGCGGATGACGCGACCTGGAGTTGGGGCGAGATTGGCTATGTCGCTTCCGGCGCAGATGGTGCATTCGGTTCCGCTGACGCCCTGATTGACCTAGTTTATGCGCTTGGTGCTCAATATCGCGCTGGCGCGGCCTTCGTGATGAACTCCAAGACCGCGGGCAGTGTTCGCAAGCTCAAGGATGGCGACGGTCGCTTCCTGTGGTCTGATGGTCTTGCCGCCGGTGAGCCCGCCCGTCTTCTGGGCTATCCGGTGGTGGTTGCCGAGGACATGCCGGACATTGCCAGCGATGCTGCCGCCATTGCCTTTGGCGACTTCACGGCCGGCTACACCATTGCCGAGCGCCCGGATCTGCGCGTGCTGCGCGATCCGTTCTCGGCCAAGCCGCATGTTCTCTTCTATGCGACCAAGCGGGTCGGCGGCGATGTCAGTGACTTTGCCGCAATCAAGGTCCTCAAATTCTCGGCCAGCTAAGGCTGACCCGAGATGACCGGTCCGGAATGCTTCCGGGCCGGTCGGCAGGCGTGCGTCGAGATTTCTCGCCCGTGTTGTCCAGTTGCTCCCCCTCCGTTCGAGCAATGCGGGGCGCGCGCCTGTCAATCGACCTGTAGAGGGGCAAATCAATTCGGAGAGTCGAATGATGCTAGTCGAGCAGACCACAACGCCTGGTGAGGCACTGCCGGTTGCGGATTTTCGGGATCACTTGCGTCTGGGCACTGGGTTTGCCGACGAGGGGGCCGAAGACAGCTTGCTGGAAACATTCCTGCGAGCTGCTATCGCTGCGGTGGAGGCCTGGACCGGGAAAGTACTGCTGGAACGGGATTTCAGTTGGAGCCTGATGTCATGGAGAGACGGGCGGGCACAGACGCTTCCAGTGGCACCGGTGAGCGAAATCCAGGAAATTCGGATCATAGATTGCCTGGACTGGGAAGTGATCGTCGATTCCAGCAAGTACCGGCTTCAGCAGGACACGCATCGGCCGGTGCTGATGGCGCGCGGAGCACGCCTGCCGACGATTCCCCCGCAGGGGTCTGTCCGGATCAACTTCCTCGCCGGTTTCGGCGAGAACTGGTCTGATGTTCCGGCAGATCTGGGGCAAGCAGTCATGCTGCTGGCGGCCTATTACTATGAATACCGTCACGAAATGCGGGTTGGCGGTGCTGTTATGCCTTATGGCGTTTCCTCGCTGGTAGATCGTTGGCGCAATGTCCGGATTGTTGGTGGAGGCAGCCGATGACTGGCCGTCTTCCCAATCTTAGCAGGCGGTTGACCCTTGAAACGCTTGAAAGAGTTCCGGACGGCTCGGGTGGCTATGACGAAAGTTGGATCGAGCTAGGAACACTGTGGGCAGAGGTCAAGGCAGGTACTGGTAAGGAGACGGCGTCGGACTACCTGACGCTGTCTTACGTTCCATATCGCATCACGGTTCGTGCGGCTCCGCCGGGTGACAGCCGGCGACCCCGCTCTGATCAGCGCTTCCGCGAGGGTGATCGGATCTTCCGTATTCTGGCGGTTGCCGATGCGGAAACGGATGGTCGCTACCTCATCTGTTACGCGCGCGAAGAGGAGGCATCGGCATGAGTTACGGAGCTTCTGCTGCGCTTCAGACAGCGGTGTATCAACATCTTTTGGCCAATGCGGAGGTGTCCGCGCTGGTCGGGAGCGATGTTTTCGATGCTGCGCCTTCCGGTACAGTACCATCGGTCTATATCAGCCTCGGTCCTGAGGATGTAGTTGCTCGGAACGACAACTTGGGCGCGGCGGCCAGGCATCGCTTTTCTGTCAGTGTTGTCTGCGAAACCGCTGGCTTTCAGACCGCCAAGACCGTTGCTGGAGCGGTTTCAGATGCGTTGCATAATGCGAACCCGTCGCTCAGTCGCGGTCGGGTCGTGCGGATGCAATTTGTGAAGGCAAATGCCCGGCGCATCGGTGATGCGGCTCGCCGGAGGATCGATCTGCTTTTCGAAGCTGTGGTCGAAGACGCTTAATACACCCAAATTCAACAGAACGGAGAACGGCCATGAGTGCTCAGGCTGGCAAGGATCTTTTGATCAAACTCGACATGTCCGGCAGCGGCGATTTCGAGACCATCGCAGGGCTGCGAGCTACGCGAGTCAATTTCAATGCGGAAACGATCGATGTGACGACCTTGGAAAGCTCTGGCGGGTGGCGTGAGCTGCTTGGTGGCGCTGGCGTGCGCAGTGCGTCCTTGAGCGGCTCTGGCATCTTCAAGGACGAGACGACGGACGAACGTGTGCGGCAAGTTTTCTTTGATGGGCTAACGCCTGCTTTCCAGGTTGTAGTGCCCGATTTCGGCATGATCGAAGGCCCTTTCCAGCTCACGTCGCTCGAATATGCTGGTAGCCATGACGGAGAGGCCACTTTCGACCTCAGTATGGCCTCAGCAGGCGCCATTGCTTTTACGGCGCTGTAAACGATGACAAATCCATGGGCCGGTGAAGTGGTGGTGCATCTAGATGGAGCGCCGCATGTTTGTAAATTGACGCTGGGCAGCCTGGCGGAACTGGAAGACGGACTGGAAGAGGGGTCGTTGGTCGATCTCGTTCAACGTTTCGAGTGCGGCAAGTTTCGAGCACGTGATGTGTTGGCGCTGGTCCTTGCCGGACTTCGCGGGGGCGGATGGTCTGGAAACGCTGAGGATCTCCGTACCGTCGAGATTTCGGGCGGTCCCGCAGAGGCAGCTCGAGCTGCTGCCCAGATGTTGGCGCGGGCGTTTTCGCAACCGGAAAGCAGGATCTGAACCGATGGATTGGGCCGGATTGATGCGGCTGGGCCTGCGCGAACTCGGCCTTGCACCAGAGGCGTTTTGGAAACTTACCCCGGTAGAACTTCTGGTGAAGCTTGGCGCCGACGCCAGCCGCCCGGCTTTTTCACGCGCGCGACTGAACGAATTGGCGCGTGCCTTCCCTGACAGGAATAGGAAAACAGATCATGGCCTTTGAAATGGAAGGTGACACGGAATTCGATGAGCAATTGGACGCACTGGAGGGCAGTCTGGCGGATGCAAGTGTCGTGATGGCGAACTTCGGAAACGAACTTCGCAGCATGCAGTCTGAACTTACAGTAACGGGCGGTAGCGTTGGAAAGCTGTCGACGGGTATCAGCAACGGCCTGCGTCGCGCTTTTGATGGGTTGGTCTTTGACGGAATGAAGGCCTCTGACGCGCTGAACATGGTGGCGCAGTCCATCATCAATGCGACCTACTCGGCTGCGATCCAGCCGGTAACACAACAGATCGGTGGCATCCTGGCAAACAGCATTGCCGGGGTTGGCGCGGCGGCATTCGCCGATGGCGGGAGCTTTTCCCAAGGCAAGGTGATGCCCTTTGCCAAGGGAGGAGTCGTCACAACTCCGACCAATTTTCCGATGCGTGGTGGTGTTGGCCTGATGGGGGAAGCGGGGCCGGAGGCTATCATGCCGCTTGCACGCGGCACCGATGGAAGTCTGGGTGTGCGGGCAGACGGCGGCGGGCAGGGAGGTGGCCAGTCGGTCGTCGTCAATATTTCCACGCCGGACGTCGACAGCTTCCGCCGGAGCCAGAGCCAGGTGGCGGCGCAGATCGGCCGGGTTCTGGGTCGTGGTCAGCGCAATCGATGAAATAAAGGACATCCGACATGGGATTTCATGAGGTTCGTTTTCCAACAGCGATCAGTTTCGGATCGTTTGGTGGACCGGAGAGAAGGACGGAAATAGTTACCTTGGCCAACGGATTTGAGGAGCGAAATACGCCCTGGGCCCATTCGCGCAGGCGGTATGATGCTGGTCTGGGAGTGCAAACACTCGATGAACTGGAAGAAGTGATTTCCTTCTTCGAGGCGCGCCGTGGTCAACTCCACGCATTTCGCTGGAAGGATTGGTCCGATTTCAAATCCTGCCGTCCTTCGCAGGCGGTTGATTTCAAAGATCAGAACCTAGGGTTCGGAGATGGCGACGCCACGTTGTTCCAGTTGTTCAAGGTTTATGAGTCAGGAGGGGAAGCCTATTCTCGTCCAGTCGTGAAACCAGTCTCCGGCAGCGTTGTGGTTGGGGTTAACGGAGTTTCCCTCGTCGAAGGAAGTGATTGGAATGTCGATATAACGACGGGCGAGATCCATTTCCAGACGGCTCCGGTTGCCGGAAGTATCGTGACCGCCGGGTTTGAGTTCGATGTTCCGGTTCGTTTCGACACTGACAATATCCGGGTGTCTGCTGTCAGCTTCAAGGCTGGAGAAGTGCCGGACGTTCCCGTGGTGGAGGTTCGTGCGTGATGGCGGTAGCAAGTGGACAATCACAGGCTCTCTACGCTCATCTGGCCGAAGGTGTGACGACGTCGTGTCGCTGTTGGAAAGTGGTCCGCAAGGATGGCTGGAGCCGGGGTTTCACGGACCACGATAACGATCTGACCTTTAATGGAACAGTGTTCCGGGCGAGCAGTGGGTTTACTGCGAGCGCGCTGGAAGTCACGACAGGGCTTTCGGTGAATAACACAGAAGCCGTGGGAGCGCTTAGCGACGCCGGAATTTCGGAACTGGATATCGAAGCCGGGCGTTTCGATGGTGCGGCGGTCACTCTATGGCTCGTCAATTGGGAAGCGACCGATCAGCGGGCAGTCAGTTTTCGCGGAACAATTGGTGAAATATCTCGCAATGACGGCTCCTTTACAGCGGAATTGCGGGGTTTAACGGAACAATTGAACCAACCAATGGGGCGGGTATTTCAAGGTGCCTGCTCTGCTAAGCTTGGCGACAGCAAATGTCGGTTTGATACGACAGGAGACGGATTTGTCGCCGAGTTCACCCTCATGGAGGTTGAGGATGCACGCGTTTTTCGGGTTCCTGATGGTGGGCTGTTTGAGAATGGATGGTTCGAACGCGGCTTGCTGACGGTTCTCGATGGCGAAGGAGGCGAGCTGAAAGGTTGGGTCAAGAATGACATCGTTGCGAATGGCGAACGAGAGCTCACGCTTTGGCAGGGGCTTCGATGCACAATCCAACCGGGTGATCGGGTTCAGCTGATTGCAGGTTGCGACAAGAGCGCATCGAGCTGCGCGAACAAGTTTGGAAACTTCCGTAATTTTCGTGGATGTCCGCACATACCGGGCGAGGATTGGCTGACGTCCTATCCGCGCAGCGGCGATGACTACGACGGCGGCAGCATCAACGCGCCCATCGTGTCTTGATTTCAGGAGAGTAGAGAATGCAGGAACGCGTGGTCGAGATCGCCCGCAGCTGGATTGGCACGCCATATCGGCATCAGGCGTCGGTTCGAGGCGCCGGGTCAGATTGTCTTGGCTTGATCCGGGGAGTTTGGCGGACGCTCTACGGGCAGGAGCCGGAGCTCGTACCGAGTTATTCTCCGGATTGGTCGGAACCATCCGGTGAGGAGCGGCTTTGGCGAGCCGCCGCGCGTCATCTGGAACCACGCGCAGCCCGAGAGACAATTGAACAAGGCGATGTTTTGTTGTTTCGCATGCGACACGGTTCTGTTGCAAAACATCTCGGAATCTACTCGCTTCTCGGTGGTTCTCCCAGTCTGATCCACGCCTACCAAGGGCATTCTGTCCTTGAGAGCCCGCTAACAGAACCGTTGCGCAACCGTGTCGTTGCAAGGTTCGCCTTCCCGGAAGGATCTTCTTGATGGCCACTCTTATCCTTTCGGCTGCCGGGGCAGCTATCGGCGGCGCTTTTGGGGGAACGGCATTTGGTCTTTCCACCGCTGTTCTCGGCCGGGCAATCGGCGCGACATTGGGCCGGGTCGTCGACCAGACACTTCTGGGCGGCGGAAGCCAGGTCATTGAGACCGGAAAGATTGAACGCTTTCAACTGACCGGAGCGAGCGAGGGTACGGCTGTTGGAGCGCATTACGGTCGTGTGCGAGCCGGTGGACAAGTGATCTGGTCCACAAAGTTCAAGGAAAAGGTCAAGAAGGAAGAAGTTGGTGGTAAGGGCGGTGGTGGCACCACAACAAAGGCTTACAGCTATTCCATTTCCATCGCCGTCGCGCTTTGCGAGGGCCAGATCCGGGGCGTGGAACGGATCTGGGCAGATGGTATGGAGATCTCGCGCGAAAACGTGACTATGCGGGTCTACTCCGGTTCGGAAGATCAATTGCCCGATCCGAAGATCGAGGCGATTGAAGGTGCCGCAAATGCGCCGGCCTATCGTGGGTTGGCCTATGTTGTTTTCGAAGATCTCGAGCTTGGCGATTATGGCAATCGTGTTCCGCAATTCTCGTTCGAGATTATCCGTGGCGCTGATCCTGAGCGCGTACCGGCGAATGAAAAAAGCCTGGCAGAGACCATTCGGGCCGTAGCGCTCATCCCCGGAACGGGCGAATACTCGCTGTCAACGAACAGGGTGAACTACACCGACAACATGTGGTGGTCGGCATCTTCCAACGAGAACACTAATAGTGGCAAGACCGATTTCGACACCTCGATGGATCATTTGGCAATCGAGCTTCCGCATTGCGGTTCGGTCTCACTGGTCGTGTCTTGGTTCGGCAATGACCTTCGTTGCGGTGAGTGCTCGATTGCTCCAAAGGTCGAGCAGACAGAATTTGACGGTGATCAGCAACCTTGGCGTGTCAGCGGATTGGCGCGCGTGAATGCCAAAGAAGTCGCGAGGATCGATGACCGTCCTGTCTATGGGGGCACCCCGGCCGATGCATCCGTGCTTGAGGCGATTTACAAGTTGCGCGCGGACGGAAAATCCGTGGTTTTCTATCCGTTCATCCTCATGGAACAGCTTGATGGAAACGGTTTGCCCGACCCTTGGTCTGAGAGCACGAGCCAACCGGCCCTTCCCTGGAGGGGGCGGATTACCACGGAGATTTCTCCGGGGCGCGACGGCAGTAGTGACAAAGGCACAGCAGCCAGAACCGAAGTGGAAGCGTTTTTTGGCCAGGCGCAAACGAGCGATTTCACGTCCGCCGGTGACACCATCACATATCTGGGCCCTGAAGAGTGGTCTTTCCGCCGGTTCATACTGCATTATGCGCATCTATGCGCCATGGCTGGGGGCGTGGATGCATTTTGCATAGGCAGCGAGATGCGCGGGCTAACGCAGATCCGGAGTGATGGGAATACGTTCCCGGCAGTAGAGGAACTGGTCAAGCTCGCACAGGATGTGCGCGCGATTCTGGGAACTGACACCAAGATTGGTTATGCCGCAGATTGGAGCGAGTATTTCGGATATCACCCGCAAGACGGCTCGGGCGACGTTCTTTTCCACTTGGATCCATTATGGGCCAGCGATGAGATCGACTTTGTTGGCATCGACAATTACATGCCACTTTCGGATTGGCGGGATAGCCATGATCATGCGGATGCCCCTTGGAGATCGATTTACAATCTCGACTACCTGAAATCGAATATCGAAGGCGGAGAAGGCTTTGAATGGTACTATGCGGATGAGGCCGGACGATATGCACAGCAGCGTTTGCCGATCGAAGATGGTGCCCACGGAGAGCCTTGGGTCTTCCGTTACAAGGATATACGGGCTTGGTGGAGCCAGGAGCACTACGACAGAATAGCGGGGGTCCGTCAGGCGGCTCCGACGACTTGGCTGCCGGAAAGCAAACCGATCTGGTTCACCGAGATTGGCTGCGCTGCTGTGGACAAAGGCACGAACCAGCCGAACAAATTCGTCGATCCGAAATCCTCTGAGTCGAGCGTGCCATGGTTCTCTTCCGGGCTGCGGGACGACTTGATCCAGATGCAGTATATTCGTGCGACCTGTCAGTATTGGAGTGAACCGGCGAATAATCCAACTTCTGCGGTGTATGGGAATGCGATGATCGACCTGTCGCATGTCTATGTATGGGCTTGGGACGCTCGGCCATATCCGTATTTTCCCGCCAGTTCGGACATCTGGAGCGACGGCGAAAACTACTCGCTGGGCCACTGGTTGAATGGTCGGGCGAGCTCGGAATCCCTAGCGGCAGTCGTCAGCGACATTTGCAGCAAGGCGGGTGTCACCGATGTGGATGTGAGTGAGTTGTACGGTTTGGTTCGGGGCTATGGGATTGATGAAACGTCTGGGGCCCGTTCGGCTTTGCAGCCGCTTTCACTCGCGCACTCCTTTGATGCGGCCGAAAGGGAGGGAAGGCTATCGTTCCACACACGGACCGGAATAGCGAACGCTTCCTACGATGAGGGCACATTTGTCAAAGGTGAGGAAACGGTTCTTAGCCTTCAGCGTGGAGCCTCGGCGGATGCGGTTGGAACGATCCGCGTGAACTACGTTCAGGCCGACGGTTCTTTCGAGACCCGGACAACGGAGGCCAGCATCCCCGGAGAAGAGGATGCGACGGCTTCCTCTTCTGATCTAGCAATGTGTTTGACGAGCACCGAGGGGCTGAGAATTGCCGAGAGATGGCTTGCGGAGGCCAGGATCGCCATGGACAGCGTGAGTTTCACCTTGCCGCCGTCTGCCGCGAATGTGCATGTCGGGGATGTCGTCGATTTGACCTATGGCGGATGCCGAGGAAATTTCCGGATCGACAGGGTGGAGATCGGAGAAGCGCGCAAGGTCGAGGCGGTGCGGGTCGAACCGGACCTGTTCCGCCCACCAAAAGATATTGAAGACGTGGTGTCGCTTCCCAAACCCCTGGTAGCAATGCCCGTCTTCTCACGTTTTCTCGACCTGCCATTGATCACGGGAGACGAAGATCCGGTTGCGCCCTACGTCGCCGTTTCTGCAAAGCCGTGGCCGGGGTCAGTGGCCGTTTATACTTCCTCAGAAGATGACGGTTACTCCCTGAACAAGGTTGTGCAGGACCAGTCAGTCTTTGGCTTGACACAAACACCGCTTTTGGCCGCGTCTTGCGGACTTCTCGATCGGGGTGCGCAACTTCAGATAAGAGTTCCTAACGGTGTTTTGTCTTCGGCAACCCGAACAGCCTTGTTGAATGGGGCGAACTCGCTAGCCATCGGGAATGCGTCTAGCGGTGACTGGGAAATTCTACAATTCGAAGAAGCTCAACTCGTTGCATTGGATACCTACGTCCTGAGCGGGCTTCTACGGGGACAACTCGGAACCGATGCCATTATCCCGTCTGTATGGCCTGAAGGTTCGCTCGTTGTATTGCTGGATGGTGGTCCTTCTCAGATTGAGCTTGCCTCGTCCGTGCGCGGGTTGGAGCGACACTACCGTGTCGGACCTGCGGATCGAGGATATTCGGATAACTCCTACGAGCATTTTGTTCATACTGCCACCGGTGTCGGTCTGAGGCCTTATCTCCCGGTTCACCTGAAATCGTCTCGGGATACGGAGGGCAACGAGCTGATCAGCTGGATTCGCAGGAGCCGAATCGACGGAGATAGCTGGGAGGGGCTTGAAATCCCGCTGGGAGAAGAAAACGAACGATATCTCGTTCAAGTTCTTGAGGGAGATGGGACCGTCATTCGTGAGGCGGAGACAAACCAACCCAATTGGTCCTATTCGGCCGAAATGAAAGCAACCGACGCGGTCTACGAGATTGCCGCAGTTCAAGTGGCTCAAATGTCCGAACGCTATGGCGTCGGGCCGTTCCAAAGGATTGAAATCCATGAGTGAAACAACAAACTTGTCCCTGCCGTTTATCATGCCAAGTCAGGCGCAAAAGCATGTGACTGTCAATGAAGCTCTGGTGAAGCTGGACGCACTTGCACAAATTGCGCTCAAATCTCGAAGTCTTGCCAATCCACCGTCGGGATTCGACGACGGCGACTGCTATTCGATTCCTGCGGGCGCAGGGGGGAACTGGAACGGAGCGGACGGGATGATTGCGATTGCCAGCAATGGCGGTTGGGTCTTCGTGACGCCGCGTGAGGGTTGGAATGCCTGGATTGCCGACGAGTTCCAGAGAGCAACATATATCGATGGACAGTGGATTCTGGGAATGCTCGCCGGAGCGCAGAGTGGAGCTGCCTCGCATTTCATGATTGGCGAGAACGAATATGACATCGTTGCCGGAGATGCTCAAACTGTCGGGCTAGAGATTCCGGCAAACGCTGTTGTGTTCGCTTGCTCCGCACGTGTTGTAGAGGAAGTTACGGGGACAATGAGCAGTTGGTCGCTTGACCTTGAAGATGGTTCTATCACTTTTGGAAGTGGTGTGGGCGTGCAGCAAGCGTCCTACTGCACTGGGATCCTTTCACAACCGACAGCCGTCTATGCCAGAAAGTCAGTCCGAATTTCACCAGTAGATGGCAGTTTTTCCGGCGGAAAATTGCGGCTTGCGGCGCATTTTTACCGTGTCTCCTTGCCGGTTTGAGTGGAACGGTTCACAGGTCTGACGGAGTTGTGCCTTTTCGATTCCCATCGAGAGTCCTAAGTTGGAGCGAGCACAGGAACAGGAAACGAACCAATGCTTGAGCCGCGCGATCAATTTTTGACAGTTGATCCGGTCTGGAACCGGATCCGAAAGGAAGCCAACGAAGCTGTTGCGGACGAGCCGTTGCTTGGTGGTCTTGTGCATTCCAGTTTGCTTCATCACCGTTCATTGGAGCGTGCGCTATCTTACCGAATTTCGCTCAAGCTCGCCTCCGGAGAAATGTCCGAGCAAATCTTGCGGGAAATCGCAGATGAAGCGTATTCGGCGGATCCAGGCTTGGGGGCGGCCGCGCGGGCTGATCTGGTCGCGACTTTGGAGCGCGATCCGGCATGCCACAGACTGTTGCAGCCGATCCTGTTCTTCAAGGGCTTCCAGGCAATGCAGGCCTTTAGAGTGGGGCACTGGCTCTGGAAGGAGGGACGGCGCGACATGGCCTATTTTCTGCAGATGCGGGTCTCAGAAGAGTTCGGCATAGATATCCACCCGGCTGCCAGGATTGGGCGTGGAATCATGATAGATCACGCGCATTCCATCGTGATCGGTGAAACAGCTGTTGTAGGTGACAATGTCTCCATGTTGCACTCGGTTACCCTTGGCGGGACCGGGAAGGAAGATGGAGATCGGCATCCCAAGATCGGGGATTGCGTATTGATTGGCGCTGGCGCGAAGATTCTTGGCAATATCACCGTTGGAGAATGCAGCCGGATTGCCGCAGGATCGGTGGTTTTGGAAGACGTGCCGGCACATGTGACTGTGGCTGGCGTTCCTGCGCGGATCGTTGGCGAGGCGGGGTGCTCGCAGCCAGCAGTCTCGATGGATCAGATGTTCGAAGAACGTTGAGGGCAAAGGACCTACCATTCGAGATGAAAGAGGCCTGCCCCGAGGGGTAGGCTCGTGTTGAAAAAGGTAGAACGTGAGACTGTTGAATGTGATGTCGACGAAGTCGAGGAAGTTTTCATCGGGCTTGTCGTAACAAGTTGCCGCTCCACTAGGAATGTTCAACGAGACCCGCACCGAGTTTTCCGGAGGCGGGATTGTTCGACACGCGCTATCTTAGCGAGTTCCTCTGATCGTACATAGAAGCGGGCTTCCGCTTCGTCGGGCGGGATGCTTTCGCTGGAGGCGAGCTGGCGCTGGTTGTTGAAACAGTCGACCCATTCCAGTGTAGAGGTGGCTCGGGAAATCTGAACGGTTGAGTTAGATGGATTTTCTGCTCCCGATCCGGCAGCGATGCCGGGAAGAAGGAGCGAAAGATGGCAAGACGTCCGAGAAGAAACCACAGCGCCGCGTTCAAGGCGAAGGTCGCATTGGCGGCGCTGAAGGGCGACAAGAGTTTGAGGGAACAGAAAGGCGTCCAGTGGACGGATTTCCACGAGAACGAGCGAACTGGCCACCCAGTTCGACCTGCATCCGAACTAGATCAAGCAGTGGAAAGACCAGTTGCTCGATGGCGTGTCTGATGTGTTCGAGGACAAGCCGAAGAGCAAGGAACCGGAAATCGACATCACCTCCCTACACGCGAAGATCGGTCAACTCACCTTGGAGAACGATTTTTTAGATTGAAGAGGGACCGTCGCGCCAGTGGCGCGGCGTAAGCCCGATGAAAGCGCTCGCCAAGGCCGGTCTGTTGCCGAGCGCAAGGAAGTGAGCCCGTGAACGCCACCGGTTCGAGAGAACGGGCGAACCGGATCGAGACCACAAGCTGAGCCTCACGCGGAAGGCCGATCTCCTCGGGATCAGCCGGGGCAGCCTGTATTATCAGCCCCGCCCGGTCAGAGAGGACGATCTGCGACTGATGCGCCGGATCGACGAATTGCACATGGAGTTTCCCTTCGCGGGCAGCCGGATGATGAAGGGCCTGCTGCGGCAGGAGGG
>NZ_LOAS01000079.1 GCF_001558155.1 Aliiruegeria sabulilitoris | reverse complement strand
TCAATCCGCCTCTGGCTCCGCCATTTGTCAACATGACCTAGGCTGCGTGTGTCGAGGAATCGGATCAGTGATTACTTGCTGAAGCGGCGTTGAATAAGAAACCATGGCTTCCCGTCGACCATACACACCTCTCCACCGAACACCCCGACTTTCGCAGCGGCGGTGTTGGTTGCGGCGTTGTAGTGCCGAAGCGCAATCGCACCATCGCGACGGGCGCTTTCAAGTTGGCGTTCTCGCATGCGGGTGTCGTCATCAGGATCGTCTGTGAAAAGCCGTACGGCGTTCTGCCTACGGTCAAGCCGGTCAGTTGCATGGACCCCCAGCTTTCTTTCAAATCCATCGACACTTGCAAACCATGAGCCGCGGTCTTGCCGAAAGTCCAGGTCCTTTTTCATCGTCTTGCTGTCCGCAAAAGCATTGTCACTTGCGCCATGATCTCCGCGATGCAATCGACTGTGCTGGCGTTATCATACACAGCGGGCCGAAGCCCCATTGTGTAAATGGCGAACAATGCCCGGACCGCGCGATCTATATCCAAGCCTTCGGGAATTTCGCCCGAAGCGATACCCTCTTCTAGAACGCGCCGCACAGGAGCCAATGCCACGGCCAACTGCTGGCGGTTCTCCATTTCGGTCTCCGCAGGCCACGACCAGAAGTAAGCTTGCATCACGGCGAACAACTCCGGGTCTGCCAGGTCGTGCATGGCGAAGGATCGGACGATCCGCTCAAGCCTTTTTAAGACAGTCCCGTCATCTTCGGCCAGTTCCGTTGCCTCGGCCGCCTGCGCTTCGTTGCTCTCGTGAATGATCTGATAGAGCAATCCTGCCTTGGAGTTGAAATGCACGTTGATCATCGAATGCGAGACACCAGCCGCCCTCGCGATGTCGGTAACGCTGACATTGCGATAACCGAACTCGGCAAATAGCGACTTCGCCGCTGCGATTAGAGCCGCTTTGGTCTTGGCGCTCTGCTTCTGTTTGAGTGTCGGCCCACTTGGACGTCTGCGATTTTTTGTTTTCATATCAGCGATATCTACCATTTTATCGAGAGTATCAACAACTTTTTTAATATTATTTACACAAACATTGTTGATAATAATGTTCGATTGACTACATGTATCTCGTCGAAGGGCCAGACCGTGAGATCAAGCCGACGAGAGGCTCACTCTCAAGTCAACCTCAAGGGATGGTCCTTCAGCATCTACCAGCCGCAGCCAAGATCACATTGGTGGGAGGAACTGACATGACGAACCCAGAGAACCGAGCATCATTTCACGATGCCGAAGAACAGTTCTTTGCAGTGGACGCGAGTGCCAATGGAGAAGACGATTTATCCCACTTCTCTTCGCGAGCATCCAGAAACGCCCGACACGACCCTTGGTTTCTAAGGACCATGATCCGGCTTGCAACAGATCTTCTGGAAGAGATCGAGGTCAGACACGACGATCCTAAGCCAGACGGGGCCGCAGGAACCGCCCCCACGCCGAACGCACCGCTACTGAGCGAACGTGAGACTGAGGTGATGACCTGGGTTGCCGAAGGCAAGTCCAACAGTGTGATCGCCACGATCTTAGGCATCTCACCGCACACCGTCGATACCCACCTGCGCCGAGCCTTCCAGAAGCTCGACACAACAAGTCGAACAGTTGCAGCGGTGCGCGCAGTACAGGGCGGACTGATAACCAAAGCCTAAAAGAGAAAGAAGCCACAACCTTTAGCTCAATACTCTACAGCTACACACGGGTCGGAATTCAATTGTTCAAGAAACTATCACTCGCTGTCACGCTCCCATTTGTGCTTGTTGGATGCTCCACGACAACCGCCGCACTGAAGGAGTCTGGAACAACTACCGTTGTCGATATCCCGGCAAATTATCAGATGGTCTATCGTAGGATCAATCAGACCATCGGTTGTACGGATGGTATGTGGGCAGGAGGCTTCGCCTCGTTTCAAGTGGACCGTGAGCTATACACAGAGCTTGGTATCGGAGAGATCAGCTTGCGTATGAACAACGCTGGTGTGAACAATTATTATTCAACCTCGACGATCACAAGGACGGGTCCAAATTCGTCTCGTCTGGAGGTAACGACAGGAAATTCCCTTGGATCACGTGCGGATATGCAGGCCATCGTCGAGGCGGCGCAGGGTAGAACCCCTCCCAATTGCTGATATTAAGCCTTTGTTTCTGCAATAAAACCGAAGCCTAGCCTGTCGTGCCGCACGTTGCCGCTTCGTGTGGTTTCACGCGAGCCACAGCCGCTAAGAAACCGCTCTCTATGGAACCTCAATGGCAGGCATCGGCGAAAGTGAGATGTCCCTGGCCCTCGACATCGGCCTCCATGATCAGCTGAAGCAACGCCTCAGCAACAGCCCGAAGGAAGTCGCCTCCGTCTTGGTTTGCCAGAAGCTCAGAAAGGTCCATGTTGGTCTTGGTCATCGGGGTCTCCGTGTGGTTCGTGGTTGAAGCGTCGAAACTCCACCTCGACCATACACCTCGATGGCCACCCAGGATTACACCGGCACCGCCGATGAAATTACACCACTTAGCGTAATCGCCACGCCTACCCTACCACCATTGTGGTGTTCGCTTTATCCGATTCTGAAGCCCGGTGAATCCAGCGTCGCCATTCAGAAGAAGAAGCTGGGCATTGAGAACCAGCAGGTCGAACGGCTTCGCCGGCAAGTTGTCGTCCTTGAACGACGAAAGCAATCCAGCAATATCCTCGACAAGCGCAATTCTGGCGTCAAGATCGATGTTGTGCCAGTTCTCGGCGGATTGAACACCTCCTTCCTCGTCCCACTCATCCTTTTCGTCGTCGAAAAGGTCATCGTAGGATATCCCGCTGCACTCTGCCGGACAGATGCCTGCGCCCGCGAAATACCCTTGCTCTTCAGAATTGGGGATGCGCCGCGTAATACCGCGCCCGCGCTTCCCTGACCCAGCCGGACAGGATGTTCCACACCATTTGATGTCCGGCATCCTCTCTCGCCGGGGAGACCCTGGAAATGTTGTCGGGCAACCAGCCACGGGTTTCGGAAATGTAGGTGCGTTTCCGAGCCGCCCGGCGCCGACCGGCCGTCACCGTCCTTTCCATGTTTTCAGCGGCTTTCCATCCGCCAATCGCTCCATGGTTGAGATGGATTGCCTGCGTCGTTAGGTTTGCGAGCGGACTTCCTTCAGTCAGGTCCTTGTCCACGGATCCAAACAACGGGCGGGAGGCGGAGGTTTCATCCCGATAGATGTGATAGATCCACCTGACGTTGGTGCTCGGCATCCGGTGCCGCGCATTCGCAAGACTGAATGTCCGGTTGACCGCATCGAGCAGGAACAATCCGTCGACAACGATGCCTTTTTCGCCTAGTAGATTGGAGGCAAGGATAGCCGACATGCCGCCCCGGCTGAACCCGGCTAGAAATACACCCGTTCGCCGCGCCCCCGTCAACTCCGTCACGTTTTCTTCGACCCAGCGGGCACAGCCCCGGGCCTTATCGTCGGTATCCGAACCGTTGAGCGTATCGGTCGTTCCCTTAATGTAACCGTGGCGACCAAACGAAAACTCCGGGCCAATCCTTTTGACGTAGCTTGTGAATTCATGTGCGGACTTTGCGCTCTTGTAGAGCTGCCTGTCGAAATTGTTTGTTCCATCGATTCCGCAATATACCGTCGGCATCGCTCATTCCCTTAAACAGAAAACTGACAGTATATTTTTTTCCCAATCGGCTCCCGTCAATCGCGCCAATTAGCGCATCTTACGCCTGTACCGTGGAATGCCCATTTCCACCGTCTTCGAGCACCGCCGTCATGCGCATGATCGCGATCACGACCCAAACTCCAAGAAAGCAGCTCGACAGGTCTGCCCGACGCGCTGAAAAACAAGGGCACGACCGAAGAATGATGCCGGTTCAGGACCCGATACGCGCAATTCCGTTTCCTCGCACGGAAGTCGCGACCATCAGGAGCGCAGTACGCTTGACCCACATGCTCTGTCAGGCGATCCTCACCCACAACGGCAGGCCACATGGGGAATGTCGGCTCAAGAAATAAATCAGCATTCTCGGCCATGAGCGACCACCGTGTTTTTCATGCAGGCAAAACAGTGATATCTTTGCAATTTGAATGCAAGTTGACTCGATTCTTCTATCGCTACTTGTAGGGGGGAACAATGGCGGGCAGCGCCGAATTGGACCTGTCACGCTTTGATGCCGCTCCAAGTTCTCAGAGAGGCACCTGGGCTTCGAAGGTCAAAGGACTTTCCAGCCGAGAGCTGAATGCTTACGGCGCGGATTATAGAAGCCGTTGATGTATTCGAAGATCGCCAGCTCGGCGGTTCGCCGGGTTGGCTATGAACGGCGCCAGATCAGTTCGGCCTTGATTGTCTTGACGAAGGTTTCGACCGCCGCGTAGCAGTTTCCTTTCCCGCCATCGATACCCTGAAGCCATGCTGGCGCAGGATCTTCTGGTAGTCGTGGGAACAGTACTGGGCGGATTCAACCGGTCGTCGCAACACCCCATTGTTGGAGGTCC
>NZ_LOAS01000078.1 GCF_001558155.1 Aliiruegeria sabulilitoris | reverse complement strand
CATGACCCCGCACCAAAAGAGCTATCATATGTCATGACAAACGTCCACAACGATGTTACATATGGTTGAACAAATGTTCAGATGGCGGATGGGGAGGCATGATCCAAGGCCAGTGGTTTTCCTTGACCCGACCGGCGAAAGACGTGACAAGTCAACGAAGTTCGACTGCGTCTCACCCGTTTGCTGCCTTCCTAGATGCCGAATGATGGAGAATCCCGAGCAGGTTGTTCCGGCCGCGGATTTCCGTATCTTGAAGCCGATGGTCCCGACAGACAGGCTGACGTGACTGCGAGGTTCAATGGAGCTCGATGAAACGAAAATCCGAAATACTGCGACTGGTCGAGATCAGCAGGCTCTATTACGAAGACGGGCTGACACAGGCGGAAATCGCCAAGGAGCTGGACATCTCGCGCCCGGCGGTCAGCAAGCACCTGGCCGAGGCCCGCATTCTTGGGATCGTCAAAATCGAGATCAAGTCGCCCTTCGAAAGCAATGATGACCTGCAGCAACGGCTTTGCGAGAAGTTCGGGCTGAAGGGCGGTCTCGTGGTCCAGACCGGGTCCTCCGAAAAGGACATCCGCCGGCGTGTCTTCTTTTCGCAAGCCGCTCGCTACGTTGAAAACTGGATCGATGAAGTCAACACTATCGGCGTCAGCTGGGGAGCGGATACCGGCACGATTCTCGACGAGATGAAACCGGTTGCCAGCGATACCGAGCGCAAGGGTGATATCTGCCCGCTGATCGGGTCCGCGCCCTATGACATCAAGTGGTTCCAGACCAACGAACTCGCACGCGTTCTGAGCCAGAAGACGGGCTATTCACCGCATTACTTCATGGCTCCCGCCTTTCCGGCATCAGTCGAGAACAAGAAGCTCTTCGAGCAGACCAATGAGTTCCAGTCCATCCAGAACCTGTGGAAGCGGCTGCAGATGGTACTGATCGGAATCGGCACATATCCATCCACCCCCGACCAGGCAACAGCGGCCCGTTTTGGCCAGAAGCTCCGCAAGAAACGCGCCGTGGGCATGATGGCCACCTACTATTTCGATCGCGAAGGCCGGTTCATCGAAAGCGACACCGATATCGTGATGCGCATCCCGCTGGATCTGTTGCGCAAGATACCCAATGTCCTGGCTTTCGGGTTCGGCGACGAAAAGACCGCCGCGACGATTGGCGCGCTCAGAACCGGGCTAATCACCCATTTGATCACGGATGAGGGTATGGCCAACCGGCTGCTCGAAGACATCTGATCCCGACTCTGACACCCAACGAGGAAACGCATGAGATGAAGAAGATCATCAATGATCGCGAGGACCTGGTTCCCGAGTTGTTGGAAGGTTTCTCGCTCGCCTATTCGGACGCAATTCGCATCATCGACGACCGGATCGTCGTTCGCCGTTCGCCGAAGCCGGATGGGAAGGTCGCACTTGTCACTCTGGGCGGTTCCGGTCACGAGCCTGCGCTCAGCGGCTTTGTCGGGACCGGGCTTCTGGATACGAGCGTGCCGGGCGAGATCTTTGCAGCCCCCGGGCCGGATCGATGCGTGCGGGCCCTGCAGATGTCCGACCGCGGGGCCGGTGTCCTGTTCCTGGTGCTCAACCACGCGGGAGATGTACTTACCGCGAATTACGCGACCGAGCGCGTGACGGCATCTGGGCTGAATGCCCGGATGATCGTGGTCAATGACGACATCGCCTCTGGCGCTCCGGAACAGAAGGAAAATCGTCGAGGCCTGGTCGGGATCCTCCCCGTGATCAAGATCGCCGGTGCGGCGGCCGAGGCGGGACTTCCCCTGGACGTCGTTGCCGATCTGGCTGAAGCGGTCGTCGACAACACCAGAACGCTTGGTGTCGGGTTCCGTGAGGCGTCTCACCCTGTTACCGGCGCCAGCCCGTTGACCATACCCGAAAACTCGATGGTCGTCGGCATGGGGCAACATGGCGAACGCACAGGTGAAACCTTCGCCATGACAAACGCCGACTCGCTTGCTGAAATGATGGTTTCCCGCCTTGTGGAAGATCTTGGCGTATCGCGGGGGGATGAATTGCTCGTCCTGCTCAATGGCGCGGGCGCCACAAGCCTGATGGAGCTGTTCATCGTGTTCCGACAGGTCTGGCGATCATGCGTGGATCGGGGGATCACGGTTGCGCGCAGCAAGATCGGTGAATTCGTCACGGCACAGGAACAGGCAGGCTTCCAGATCAATATCACGCGGCTGACGCCGGAGATGAAAAAGCATTGGGACGCGCCCTGCTCGGCCCCGTTCTTCCCCACAATCTTCCCGCCAAACGACCCGGAATAGGTCCGCTTCGGGCGGATATCCCTGATCTCGCCGTTGATCTCAACGGTCGTCCTTTGCGGAGGCTGTTCAGGCTGGCGTGCGTCCGGCCTGAGCGTCGCCATCTTCCGACAGGAAATCTGAAACCGCGTTGAAGCGATGTGCCATCGCGTTGTACCTGCGCAGATTGTCCGGGTCCGGTCTATTCGTGGCTTGCGGTGCATGCAGTGCGGCCAGAGGCGAGAAGTCCGCCCAGAGCCCGGAACCGACAAAGGCGAGCGCCGCGGCCCCAAGGGCCGCCGCCTGTTCGTCGACGCGGGACTTGACGACACTGTGGCCGAAACAATCGGCGAGGATCTCGCACCACAGGTCGCTCTTGCTGCCGCCGCCGACGATCAGGATCTCCGGGCCGATATCAGTTTCCGACTTCAGAACATCCAGCGCACGCCCCAGCCCAAGGGCAACGCCCTCAAGCACCGCGCGTGCCAGGTGCCCCCGGCCATGCGCCAGCGTCAGGCCAACAAAGGCTCCGCAGGTGTTCGGGCTTTTGTCGATACTGCTGCCCCCGGCAAGCGTGGGGTTGAACAGCAATCCATCGCAGCCAACGGAAACGGACTTCGCCATTTCGTCGAGTGCGGCGTAGGTGCAATCCGGGGCCATTTGCTCGTGGAACCAGCGATAACTGCTTCCAGCGGCAAAAATGGCCGTGGCCGAGACGAACATCCCCGGCGCGGCATGGGCGAACACATAGGGCCGTTTTTCGGCCTGTAGCACCGGCCTGGCCGACGCGACGGCAATCCAGCTCGACGATCCCAGCGAATTGTAGGCATCGCCCTCCGATGTGCAATTCGCCCCAAGCGCCATGCAGGCATTGTCCACGCCACCGCAGACCACCGAGATCCCGGCGGGCAGGCCAAGGCCTTCGGCAATCTCCGGCAGCACCTGGCCGATGACCTCCGCGGAGGGCAGGATATCGGGGAAGAGGTCCCGTGGAAGCCCGGACGCCGTGAGCAGCCGGTCGGAGTACTTCCAGTTCTGCAAATCGTAGACGCCGCTGCCCGAGGCATAGGAATAGTCGGTCGCGACGGTGCCGGTGAGGATCAGGTTGATGTAGTCCTTGCTCCCGAGCACGGTTCTGGTCCGGGCGAACAGATCGGGTTCGTTGTGCTTCAGCCAGAGGATCTTGAAGACCGTGTAGAGCTGAGCAGGAAATCCGTTGCCCGTCAGCAGGTACCAGTCTTCCTCGTCCACCTTGTCGAACAGGACCGACAACTCGCGCTGCTGAGGACGTGCATCCGACCAGATCGGAACGCGGTCCAGCAAGGGTTTCCCGTCGCCATCGAGCGGGACCATCGCCAGGCTGTGGCCGGAAATGCCGATAGCCTTGATCGCATGCACCGTTTCTTTCGGAAGCTTTGCCAACAGGATCCGAGTGCTATCCTTGACGGCGGCCCACCAATCCTGCGGGCTCTGCTCATGATATCCGGGCGCGGGGAAATGTGTTTCGTAGCCGCAGAAATGCTCCGCGAGGCAGTGGCCGTCTTGCGCGTAGATCGAGGATTTGCACCCTCCGGTTCCAAAATCATAGGCCAGAACAAAGCCTGGCGATGCCGGTGTGGGGACTGGGTCAGCCATCGTCTTCAACCGATTTAAGGATGGAAACCGCGGTGTCCACGCCGATGCCGAAACGGGTGACGCCAAGGTCGATCATTGCCTCCATGGTCTGCCGATCCCGGACGCCGCCAGCGGCCTTGAGCTTGCAGCGACCGGCAACGGTTTCCGCCATGAGCGCAACCCGGTCCAGAGTGGCCCCGGTCGGTGCCCAGCCAGTGCCGGTCTTCACATAGTCCACCCCGGCGGCGATCGCGATTTCACAGGCCTCGGCGATCTCCGCATCGCTAAGGTAGTGGCATTCCAGAATGACCTTGACCGGCTTGCCGCCCGCAGCCGCAACGACCGCCCGAATGTCAGCTTCAACGGCGGCCGGGTTTCCGCTTTTCAGCCAGCTCACATTCTGCACCATGTCGACCTCGTCGACGCCGAGTTCGATCAGTTCCTGCGTCTGTTTTACCTTCATGCCAGTGCTGCAACTGCCTGTCGGGAACCCAACCACGCCGCCGAGCCCCAGGCTCTGCCGTCGCGGCCCGAGATACTCCAGCAGAAACGGGATATGCGCGGTAAAGACAAAGACACAGGCGCAGCGATGCTGACAGGCAAGGTCGGCCATCCTGGCGATGTCGGCGTGGGTCGTATCCGTTTTGAGGGCGCTCAGATCGAGGTACTTCCCGATATTGGATCCTGTCAGGCGCATGATTTTCTCGTGGTTTCTGGAGGTGTCTTACCCGGCCGGGCTCAAAGGCTTCGGCCGGAGTTAT
>NZ_LOAS01000077.1 GCF_001558155.1 Aliiruegeria sabulilitoris | reverse complement strand
CAAGCCGTCAACCTGAAGGCACGTGGCCCGCAGCCACCGCTTACGACTGAGGCGCGAAGCCGATTTCGGATAGGGTACAATCTTGATCGCGACCTCAGGTTGACGGTCGCCTTTATGGATCGTGACGAAAACAAGAGTCCCGCGCCTATCCTTTGCTTCCGTGACCGCCCAGCACACCTTGCCGTGGGAATCGAAGTCAACGAACATAGACCAATCCGTCACCGTAGAAGATGCTTGCGTTGCCCCAACAATCGCCAAGAAACAAAATACGGTGATGCGCATCCAGATGGCCGGAGGAAATGCAAGTTGTTTCATATTGACCCCCTACCGCCGCAAGGGAACTTTTTCTGTTCGGTCTAGGTTGTCTCGCTGTCTTGTCCGATTTATCCGCAAAACTACAGCAAAAGAACCGGTCCTGTCGTTGATCCGGCTCAATAGCAGGTTCATTCGCGTAGCAGACCTCATCGAAAACGGACGAAAGGCGGCAATGCGCAGGGAATCGACTACCGTCCCAGCGTGAAGTCTGTAGGTCCAGACCCTACGGATCAGGCCGGCTCAAGAAAAACCGCTTCCAGCATTTCTTTGGAAACAGCCCCCGGCGCGCCGATTGCCACGAGACGGGTCTCGGGCGTGCGATCTCCCCAGGGCTCTTCGCGAGCAATGTCGATGCGTTTGCCGACAACCTGCACAACGATCCGGTGGTCAGGGTCTTCTTCGCTGAGGACAAACCCTTTCACCCGATAGACCTCTCCTGGCAGGCGCTTGATCGCTTCGCGCAATCCGGCCAGCGGAACCGGACGGTCCGACCGCAACATGGTGGTCGAGAAATGCGCCGCGTGGTCATGCCCATGCGTATGGTCATGTCCGTCGCAGCCACATCCTGGGCCGTGCTCGTGGTGATCGGGCACTTCGGCGTTGAGCTGTTCAGCAGCGAAGCCTCGGACCGACAGGAGAATCTCCAGCGGCACATCGGCATTGACGGCTTCGACCAGACGGTACCGCCGGAAGCGCGATGTCAGCCAGTCGTGGACCTTCTGAACAGACTCCTGCTCGACCAGGTCGACCTTGTTGAGAATGACCATGTCGGAGAAGGCGATCTGGCGCAGCTTCAACTCCATCTGTTCCGGCGCCGCAAAGACCTGTTCGGCATCGACAAGGCAAATGATGCTGTCGAGCCGGATCTTGTCGCGGAACCGTTGGTCCGTGAACGTCATAGCGATAGGGAACGGGTCTGACACGCCGCTGGCTTCCAGCAGGATGTATTCCGGTCGTTCCGGGCGGGCGAGCACCGCCTCGACCGTCTCGATCAGGTCATCCCGGATCGAGCAGCAGACGCAGCCATTGGCGAGGCTCATTACGTCGTCCTCGATGCCGACCACGAGGTCGGCATCGACATTGATGGAGCCGAAGTCATTGACCAGAACAGCAACACGGAGGCCGTGGTTGCCGGTCAGTATCCGATTCAGCAGCGTGGTCTTACCGGCTCCAAGAAAGCCGGTAAGAATGGTGACGGGAACAGCCGAGGCCGAGCCGAATTCGATCATGCTGACACCTGTTCCGTTTACTTGTCGCGCGGACCGAGTACGTCGGACACCTTGATTGTCAGGTCCTTCGGCCATTCACCGTCCGGCGCCCTGAACACATCCTCGGGATAATACTCCCGCGGATCGATCTCCATGTCGCGGTACTTCTGATCCTGCTGGTCGGCGCGGGTCAGGCGTGGATTCGGCAGTGTGATCTCTTCGGGCAGTTCGAGCCGACCGGCTTCCACCTCGGCTTGCAACTCGCGGAACGGCGGAACCGTTCCCGACTTGCCGGGGATAACCTCCTTGCGATACCAGATTGCCTCCTTGGTGACATTCACAACAGCCACATCGATACCCCACTGGAACAGGCCGTCGTAGTGCGCCCTGATGCCAGCGATCATCTCCGCATCGATATCCTCGTCCTGCGTGTAGTGCGTCACCATGCCGAGCCGGGGGCGCGCATCCGCGAAGAGCTTTCCAACGGCGTAGTGAGAGGTATGGTGCGTGTCGATCGTGTAGTTGAAGAGTTCTTGCGGGATGCCGTACTTGTAGGTCATCAGTTGGCCGATATCCTGACCGGACATTTCGGTCACGAACACGTCGGCGCCCTAGCCATATTTCCGGGACAACTCTTCAGGGCGACCATCTCCGGACCAGACGAAGTTGAGGCCGTTCCAGTCGAGGCGGTACCCAACGGCGCCGTCTTTAGCGTGGCTACGTGGCCACGAGCGAACCACGACTCCATCCTCGTCATAAACGATACCGCCTTCCTGACGGAAATCGAACTCGTTGACTTCGATTTCGTAGCCGTCGCCGATCGGGAGCAAGTCGTATGCTTCCAAGTGCCACTTCAGCATCTGCTTCATGCCGTTGACCATTCCCTGGGTGCCAAGCTCCGGTGTGCGCCCGGAAGGCCCATGGATGCGAAGAGGGGTGTAGCCGCCCGACCATGCCCGGAACGGATAGATGTAGGGAATGTCGGCATAGTGATCGACGTGGAGGTGCGAGATGAAGATGTCGTTGATCAACTGCCCCGGCACCTGCATGCCGACGATATTTCGCACGCAGCCCGAACCGAAGTCGAAGAAGAACCGCTTGCCGTTGCCAAGCCCGACCATGATGCAGGTGCCGGCCTGATCCTCGCGCGGAGGGCAGGGCGTCGAACCACAGAACGAGATCCGCATCTCGTCCGGTCCCAGTTGCTCGCTGAGCGGGAAGTAGTTGGCGTTGGAGCCGGTCATATATTTCGTCGGCCGGAAATACTCAGGCAAGGAGATGCCGCCAGCCGGACGACCGCCATAGGGGTTCTTCAGGTTTTCCCCCAACGGCCCTTCGCCGGGATGTGCATCAGCCTGGCTCGCGCCGAGACCGACAGCACCGGCCGCAACCGCACCGGCACCGGCCCCGGCGCCCTTGAGCAGATCGCGGCGGGAGGGATCCTGCGGTTCATCGTTCTCGACGTGGCTCGGCCGTTGTGTGTCGTTGCGGTTGTCTTTGGTCATTCAATTGTCCTCTGTTGGTCGGGGGTAGCGGAAATGCGCCGCGCTTGGCGTTCAATCTCGCGGACCAGTTCCTTGCGGATATTGGCCCATTCAGCACGCAATTCAGAACTGAGCGTTTCGTCGTTCTCGCTTGAGCAGGCCAACTCATAGTCATTCAGTGCCTCCCTGAGTGACGGGTGATCCAGCGAAAGCGCTAGGATCAAATCGGTGAGTTCTGGCAGATCATGACGAAGGATCAACGTTGCCTCTAGGTTGGCGGGTGGTAGCCTGAGCGCTTTCCCGACGGTAACGCAGCAAGCTCGCCAGACAGAGTAAGCTGGGGTAAGTTGGGGTAAGCTGGAGTAAGGCCGGGCATCCCAGAAGTGACTCAAGGCATTGTACATAAAGAATTTCCGCCTGAATTCGTCGATCAGGCGCGCGCAGCCTTGAACAAGGTTGTCGAGAGCGATGTCTTGGCTTCGTCGCCGCGTTTGAGGCAGTTTCTTACCTACGTCGTAGAGGAGACTCTCTCCGGACATGGCGACGAAATTCGTGGCAAAGCCATTGCAGTCGAAGTCTACGGGCGGCGACTGGACGGCGATGGCGGCGGGCTGGGTCTTGTTCGGGTCGAGGCCGGACGCCTGCGACGCTTGCTCCAGGAATACTATGAGGGCGAGGGAGCCGAAGACGACATCCGCATCCTCATCCCCACGGGCGGCTACAAGCCGACACTGATAGCGGGGCATGCGCCGCCGCGCACTCTACCCAAAGAGCCTGGACCCCAGACAACTGAGGCCGGTCACAAACACTCCGGCTCGCGGAAATGGATGGCTGCGCTCGGAGCGTTGTTTGTCGCTCTGATCGCAAGTGTATTCTTCGCAACAGATCTTCGTCCAGCACTCACTAAAACGCTACGGATAACAGTAGTGCCAAGCTTGCTGCGCTCAGGGAACGATCCATGCCCATTGTGCAGGCCACCAATCTCGCCGAACAGACGCGTGGAATGTTTTTTCCGCTCTTCGATTTGAAGCGCCAGGAAATTGCGCTCACCGCATTTCGGCACGCCATTGATCTCGACCCTAACCTGCCCAGCGGATATGCGGGCGCGGCACAGATCCTGGCGCTTCTGGCCTATCTGTCGGATGACGCCACACGCGCATCCGAACTGCTTGCCGAAGCAAGCAGTATGGCAGAGAGCGCCTTGGAACGCGGCCCAACTGATGGCTGGGCGAAAGCGACCGTGGGCTGGACTCTTGCGGTAAGCGGCGACACCGAAGCAGCGCTGCGCCGAGCCCGGATAGCCGTTGACCTGTCACCGGAGGACGGCCACGTTTTGGACTTGGTGGGCATCACGGCGATTATTTCGAATGACCCCATTCTCGCGGCGGAGGTCTCGGACCCGGAACGCCCCCGCTTAGGTCGTGTTGACAAAAGGGATTCACACTCGGCAGTAGGCGTGATTCAAGCTGGTATCTGCGATGGAGACCAGCTTGGCACGAAACCTGATGTCGGACGAGGAGTGGGCGTTCTTTGAGTGGTTCATCTTGTCTATCCGCGCCCCGAATGGGCGCAAACCCGCAGACCACCGGCTTGTTCTTGATGGTGTTTTCTGGATTGCTCGGACAGGAGCACCATGGCGGGACTTGCCCG
>NZ_LOAS01000076.1 GCF_001558155.1 Aliiruegeria sabulilitoris | reverse complement strand
ATGCTTCACGGGCATGGAAGGCAACCAAGCTGGCGATTGAGTTCCTTATCCTGACCGCCAGTCGTTCGGGCGAGGTGCGCATGGCGCGCTGGGATGAAATCGACATGGACACCGCAACATGGGAAATCCCGGCGGAACGGATGAAGATGCAGCGCCCCCACCGCGTTCCCCTGCCTGCCCGCGCGGTGGACATACTGACCGAAGCTCAAGAACTGCGCGACGGTTCCGGCCTCGTCTTCCCCAGCCTGCGCGGCAAGGTGCTCTCCGACATGACGCTTTCCAAGCTGGTCAAGGAACTCGGCTTCGATGCCGACATTCACGGCTTCCGCACGTCCTTCCGCACATGGGCACAGGAGCGGACGAACTACCCCCGCGAGGTTGCTGAGGCCGCGCTGGCGCACAAGACCGGCGATGCTGTGGAGCAAGCCTATGCCCGCTCGGACGTGTTCGAGAAGCGGCGGAAGATGATGGAGAGTTGGGCGGCGTTTCTGAGCGAGACGGACGCCAAGGTTGCGAGGATTGGGTGAACCTCTTGGACGCACGGAGGATCGTTTGGGTTGATAGTCCCGATCCTTTCGCGCTAATTCCCAGACTACCTCAGAGCGTCGCCACGAACGTTTCTTATGCATATGTTCCCCTTTTGTTCGTACGGCCGCGAAGGTTCTCTATGCAAATGTTCACTTTTTGTTCGTATTTGTTCATTTAAAAACAATATCTTAAGTAATACCTGCAGACTTATCCACAGAAAGGCGCTCTTAGGTGGCCTTTGGGCACTTGTGTCCGAAGGGGAAAGCGATAGCCTGCAATAGCCTTTGGAGGAATTGTGCGCTCCGGAGGTGGCTCGCGGTGCTGCGCCAACAGACACCGCGAGACCGGAAGTAGGGTAAATCTGGAATCTCCCCTTCTTCCAAACTGCGCATATCAAATCCGGGGGTGCAAGGGATTTCTTGTCGCTCCGGCTAAGTTGGGATCGAGCAGTTTGAAATTCCTAAGACGACCTTCCGTAGAGGCCACAACCGGCCTTAGCCGCAGCACTATCTATGCTAAGATGGACCCTCGCAGTCCACATCATGACCCCGAGTTTCCTAAGCCCGTGCGGCTCGGAAAGCGCGCGGTCGCGTGGCGCGAAAGCGATATTCTCGCCTGGATGAACGGCCGCCAAAGCACGGCTGCCTGAGTTCACCCGCACCCATCATTCGGGCGCGGGCGGATACAGGTATGCGGCGTGTTTTGAGATAGCCGCAATATACGCTCGGCGCCCTTGCATAGAAAGGGCTGTCACAAAATGAGCAGCAATCATTGGCACAGTCGCCAGACGCAAATTTTCTGGTGCTGCAAGGCGCTTCTCGAAGGGCGCAAAATTACTCACAAGACCGAAATCCGCGAGGTGAACGGCTGGCGCCTCGGCGCGATGGTTCACCGCCTGAAGGACGAGTTCGGCTGGCCGATCCGCACGGAATACCGGGGCGCCGAGAACTACGCCTATTACTGGCTTCCCGAGAGCGTGGACCGTTCCAAGCTCAACTTCCCCAAATCCGCGCTGGCGCTGGGCGCAGAATGGGGGGCGGCATGAACCAACATTTACCAACATTAATGGACGGGCAGAACGGCAAACGCATCAACCGTCCCAAACCGCGCGAAATCCAAATCCGGCATCTCGCCCGACGCTATGGCCTGTCCCGGCAACAGGCCGAATTGCTGGCGAACCATTGCTATGGGGAGGGGCGCGCATGAATGCACTCTCGGACTTCCGCACCGACCACCGCGAAGAAGCGGATGGATACCGGGGCGAGGTGTTCCGGCACGGCAACTTCCGGGTTGCCGAATGCCGGGATGGTATCCAATGGCTCTTGCAGCGCAGGAGCGGCACCAGAACCGTGGGGGGAGCGCGTTGGCGCACCCTCGCCTACTGTGTGACCCGCGAAGCCTTAACCCGCCTCTACCAAGCCCACAGCGGCGCTGTTGCGCCGAAACTGGCCGAGCTTCCCGAAAGCATCAACCGGGGAAAGGAGCACTGAGGCATGGCGAAGCCCTATAAGCATGGCAAGCGCGGTGGCGGCAAGTTTGTGCAATTGCCCGAGTACCTGCAACGCACCGAAGCCTGGGCGACAATGAAGCCGGGACCACGCGCGCTGTATGTTGAACTAAAGCGTCGGTTCAACGGATCGAACAATGGCGAAATCATTCTCAGCCATCGGGACGCGGCGAAGGCGCTCAACGTGAACCGAAATACCGTGACTGGGTACTTCCACGAACTGCAAGAACGCGGTTTTATCCGCCAGACTGAAGCGCCTCACCTCGGCCCATCTGGTATAGGGCTTGCCTCCAAATGGGCGCTGGAAGAAGCGCCGACCAAGGACGGCAAGGCCGCAGGCAAGGCGTTCGTTCGCTGGCGCTCAAATTCAGAATCCCCGCCAAAAAAACGGGACACCCCGTCCCAGAAAGCGGGACGCTCTGAGGCGGAAGTCATCGAATTGAGGACCAACCGTCCCAAAAAACGGGACGCATTCGCATGATTTCGGCAAAACCCCGTCCCAAAAATCGGGACATATATACATCTAGCCATAGGCAGGAAGATTTCACGGAGGCAAACGGGCAACGGCTCTGCCAGTTTTGGCCCGTATCTGGGAATAATCACTATACACCCTTTTCCCCCGCCTATGGGGAAGGCAGGCAACCTGGAGGGCGCGCTAGTGACCGGGATTAAATCGGCGCCAGCGCCCATTACGCAGACTTTGTGGGCGCTCTTGCAGGGCGTCGCCTTCGCGGTGTCAACGGTGACGGGATGTGATTTGCAAAGCGGCCTGCGCATGTTGTGCAGGTTCCCACATGATTTCGGTAAAATCTTAGGCGCGGCATCAGTGGAATGTCATCTGCGCATGAAACGGCGACGCGTCCCACGGCCGAAAAAATCGGGGTATGCAAAGCCGACGGCGTGGAATGCGGCGCTCCTGTCATCGAACCTGGCTCGCCAGAAACGGCGGCATGTGAAGGTAGCGTTCGCTCCGTTGTCACTCTGCCGCAGGGTTCGGAGTGGCAGGTTTGCCGATTTCTCGGTCATCCGATGGTTTCGTCAGATGTCCGGTTTAAGGTAGGCTATCGCGGTCCTACCCGATATCCGCCTACGAAAAACGAAGGGTGCTTCCGGTCGCGCTTGTGACTTCGGTTCACACCGGAGGTCATCGGACACTCGACCGGAAGCAGTCAACGCAGGGCTCAACACCTATTAGGCATTGGTACCTCTGAGCCATGCGCTGCTTTCTGATGACAATGAGTCTCTCACGCGAACAGGGCTTGAAACACACGGGTAACCCCAAGTTTCGTTGGCTTTTTCTTCGATCCACTGAAGAGCGCCATCGTCAGGTCTCGGGCCTGATTTGCGCGCGCCAGACGGCCACGCTCCATATAGAATGCTGTATCTATGGACCCGTCGGCACGTCGTTTGATTTTTGGATCAAGACCGGGATGCATGGTTAGGTTCTCCTCTCGCACGTCTTGCCTCCATCATGCGGAACGCAAACTGGGCGCGCTTGAAGAGAACCTCCAGAAGTCCTTCAGAGTTTCTTGATTTTCAAGTCAACGTAACCGCGCGTCTTGCCACGAGCGTCCGAAGAACGTTCAGTGATGAATGGTTTATCGATTCAGAGATTGCGAACTGGACCCAGACAGGCATCTGTTTCTTCGAGACGGTGCCGAAGTGTCCCTTGAACCGCAAGTGTTCGACTTGCTGGTCCTGTTGGTCAGCAACAGCGGCAGGCTGCTGGACCGGGACCGGCTGATGGAAGAGATTTGGGGTGGTCGGATCGTTTCGGAAGCAACCGTTTCATCGCGGATCAACTCTGTTCGAAAGGCAATCGGGGATGATGGCAAGGCACAGTCAATGCTCCAGACAGTTCCTCGAAGAGGCTTCCGTTTTGTTGCAGAAGTCGTGACGGAACCCGAGCCTCGAAACCATGCATCGCCGCCAGACCAAGCAGTTCAGCAGACCATTCGTATGACGCTTTCGAAAGACGGAACAAGGATTGCCTATACGACAACGGGTGAGGGACCTCCCCTTCTGCGAGCGGGTCACTTTCTTACTCACCTTGAACTCGACTGGGTCAGCCCAGTCTGGCGACCGCTGCTGGACCGGCTCGGAGCTTCCCGGTCGGTGACCCGTTATGACCAGCGGACGACAGGATTGTCCGCCTCCTCTGCTCCTTCGCTTGAGTTGGACAGCCTTGTTGATGATCTTGAAGCCGTCGCTGAGGCGGCCGGATTGAGGCGCTTTCCGATTTTCGCGCAGTCTCAGGGTGTACCCGTTGCAATTGCCTACGCCTCACGGCACCCGGATCGGGTAAGTTGCATGGTTCTGTATGGCGGCTACGCACAGGGACGGACCCATCGGGAGACGGACACAGAGCGGCAGAATGCCGAAGCGGTTCTAACGATAATTCGTCAAGGTTGGGGGCGATCCGGCACAGCTTTTGCCACTGCGTTCTCGACCTTGTACATGCCCGATGCGACGCAAGAGCAATTGGCTCATATGACTGAAATGCAACTTGCTTCCGCAACGGCTGACAACGCGGTAGCGCTTCGGCAGGCTATCGATTGCTTCGACGTTTCAGGACTTCTTGGCGAAATTCGCTGTCCCACGCTCATCTTGCACGTTCAAGATGATGCCGTGCAACCAGTCGAGCAGGCGGGAGTATTGGCCGCCGGGATTCCAAACGCAGAGCTTCGCATCCTGAGCGGGTGCAATCACATTCCCCTTCCACAGGATCAAAACTGGTCTGAGCTGCTGAATCAGGCTGAAACTTTTCTTTCTAAACATGCGGAGTAAAGTCCCTGTAGGACCAGGCTGCGCCACGTCGATGCTGGAACCCTGAACTGCGGAACCGGACGCTGGTTATAATGCCACATTGTCGGCTGCGCGCAGTTACCGGACCTCGCAACCTAGGACCGGTGCTCCGTGGGTATCGGCAAGTATGGTGCGCTGGCCGCAAGGTCGGGAATGCCGACCTTGCCGCCGTTCGCTGCGATAGAGAAATAGGAGACGACGCCTTCGCGGCATCGGTCAAGAAGGGCGGAAAGCCGAAGTTCACCGCGCGTATCAACTATGACGGCAACGCGGACTTTGCCGCCGTTGGCGGTGTTCGTCCACCCGTCCGCTGACTGTGGATGCCGTTGAAAAAGTCGGCTGATCGCGGCGTATCGGTCTCTCTGCG
>NZ_LOAS01000075.1 GCF_001558155.1 Aliiruegeria sabulilitoris | reverse complement strand
AAAAGCCCCCACTTTCTGCGAGAACGACAGGTTGTTTTTCCACAGAATCCGGACTTAGCGGTCATTCCCGGCAGTGCAGAAATCCCCGTCGCGGTCGTCTGGTATCCAGCATGGCAATCAAGGACCGGACGTTCGCCGCGCCACACATCAAGGGCGAATTGGCGGACATTTCTGCCGTTGGCGTCCGATGCCGAGCAGTATGCTGCCTGCGTTATCGTGACGATGCCCAGTTTCCCCTTTTCGCAGGCGCGGCAATTGTAGTCAGGAGAGACCCTCCAGGCCAGGCGTCAAAGAGGAACAGGGGTTCAACGACAAGAACCACTCGCTGGGGTGTCGGAACACCGACGTATCTGCTCGCCGCACGACAATGCAGTGCCTTGACCCAATGCGAAAAGAACGCAGAAAAAGCTGATGCCGACCGAAAAGAGATAGTTTGAGCACCCGGTCGATTTCTTCAGGCGCCATACCACTTCGTTAGAATGCCGCACCCATCCGCTTTGTAACCAAGCATTCCGAGCCTCGGCCAATTCTTTCGATGTCGTCCGCCAAGGGCGTCATAGAGAGGGACGGCTTTAGAAATCTAATTTATTCCAAGTCTTAAGCGGGCTTGATCCGGAGAAAGTGACATCAGGAAGACCGCGATGTTCTTTGCATCCATTTCACTCAGCGCAATTTCGGGCATGGCCTCGACGCCGCGAACCGACTCCACGACATCCTGTAGGATCATGCCCTGAATATCCGGTGCACTGCCGCCCGAAGCGTCCTTCCCGTGGCATTTTGCGCAGTTCTTTAGGAACAGCGTGCGCCCTGCCTTTACTTGTTCCTTTGGAAGCAAGAGTTCGGCGGCAGTTGTTTCGGAGGACCAAATAGGCAGGAGCATCAGAACGCAATAACGCAGTCCAGCGCGCGTGGCCTGCGTTCCCCGCAATAGAAACTGTCTTGGTCGAAACGGTCTCACGAGTATTCAGCCTCAACCACCAATGCGGCGGTTCACGGTCTACGACTTGGCGATCATCTGGCCGAGGGATGTTTCGTCCGCTGACAACCGCTGTGCTGTCGACCAAGTCTGTTTCGAAGCCAGGAGAGGACCCCGGTATGCCCGGGGTCCCCGGCCCAAGCCGGATTTGCTTCAGCCGACCAACGCACCGTCGTCACGCCAAACGGCGACGATAGAGGAACGTGGCAAACCTTCTCCGTCCGGGAAGGAGCCGCCAGGATGCTGAATTCCAACGAACATCGTCTTTCTGTCCGTCGACCAGCAAAGCCCTGTTACCTCCGACCCGTTCGGGCCGGTCAGGAACCGCTGGATTTCGCCCGTGACCGGATCACCGGCCAGCATCTGGTTGTTGCCCTGGCCTTCGAACTCGCCCTCGTTCGAGTCGTCCCCGTCTGTCTGGATCCAGACGATCCCGGTCGAGTCGAACATCATCCCGTCTGGCGAGTTGAACATGTTTCCTTCGTTGACGTTCGAGGAACCCTTGTAGGCGCCTTCACCAACAACCGGGTTGCCAGCCATCACGAACAAGTCCCAACGGAATGACGATGTTCCGTGATCGTCATTCGCCGGGTACCAACGCACGATCTGGCCATACTTGTTGGCCTCGCGCGGGTTGGGCCCGTTGACCGAGGTGTCGTCGCCGCCCGCATTCGGCTTCACGCCGCGGTTCTTGTTGTTCGTGAGAGACGCATAGCCTTCGGCCGCGACGGGGTTCACTTGCACCCATTCGGGACGATCCATCGTGGTGCCGCCGGCCGCCGAGGCCGCCATGCGAGTGAAGACAAGGATCTCTACCGCTTCCATGCCGGTCGTTTCCGGTGTCAGCGGCAGCCATTCTCCCGTGCCGTCCCAGTTGAACTTCGCAACGAAAAGGGTCCCGTCATCGAGCAGTGCACCGCCATCGGCCCCCGGCGAGTAGACCCCGTTCGAGACGAATTTGTAGAGATACTCTCCGCGCTCATCGTCGCCCATGTAGACAACCACGCGCCCGTCCGGCGCCAGCGTGCAGGCGGCGTTCTCGTGCTTGAAGCGCCCGAGCCCGGTCCGCTTGATCGGGGTCGAGTTCGGATCCGAGGGATCGATCTCGGTGACCCAGCCCTGCCGGCGCGGTTCGGCCGGGTTCTTGGAGACATCGAAGCGCTCGTCGAACTTGTGGTAATCGTAGCCCCAGCCATCATGGCCGATGCCGTAGCGCTTGTAGTCTTCGGGTAGCTCCGCTTCCGCATCGGTCGAGCCGAAATAGCCGTTGAAGTTCTCCTCGCAGGTCAGATACGTCCCCCACGGCGTCGGACCTGAGCCGCAATTGTTCATCGTGCCCAAGGGGGTCATGCCTTCGGGGTCGGCATCCGTTTTCAGCAGGTCCGAACCCGCTGCCGGACCCGAGAACGTCATCGGTGTGTTGTGATCAATGCGGCGATTGAAGGGCGAGTCGACGACAACCTCGTATTGGCCACTCTCGTTCGGAGCGACCTCCATGATGGTGACGCCCTGGATGCGCTGTAGCATTAGCACGTCATCGGCGCTTTGGGGCACACCTTCGGAGTTCGGAAGGTTGGTTTTGCGATTGGCATATTCGCTGTTGACGGCGATCACCTCGCGACCGTCAATGGAATAGAGCCACATCCCGTCGGTGTTCTCGCCGAAGACATGCTCCGCGGTGGCGGCATCGTGCCCGTTGGCGGGATCAAACGCGGCTGCACCGGAGCGCAGCGGATCGCCCCAGCGGACGACGGTCGACCAGCTGTAGCCCTCGGGCACATGAACGGTGGCATCTGTCGCGATAGGTATCGGCTTGAAGGCGAAGCGGCTCGCGGCCTGTGCCCTGGCAGACGTGGAAGAAAGAAGTGTGCCGGTGCTCATTACCGCGGCACCGGAACCGAAGGCAAGGACACCGCCCAGGAAGCCCCTGCGTGAGATGGCCTCTTCCACAACGAGGTCGAATTCCGAAGTCTCAGGACGAGGGTTCTTGACCTCGTCCCACTCGTCCATTGTCAGCTCATGGTCCTTCATGGTGTCCTCCCATTGGTGGCTTTTTTTCTTGAGGTGACTTTCTCCCATCTTCCGGGGACAATAAGTCATCCCAAGCCCGCATTGTCTGCGGGACATCAACAAATGGGAAGCGATTTCTGATGTCGCGCGTCGGCTCGGAGTTCTTTCGCCGTAACGCGCGCCATCCGTTCTTCATCACCGTTTGATGGTTTTTGTAATTTCCTCAGTGCCTTGCGAGGCCAGAAAATGCTCCCCGCTCCATCATGGGACCGAACGCCCCGAGCGACCGGTTGTGTCCGCCCGGTCGGACGCCGTGTTGGTTGCGAAAGGGTAGATTGGGCTCTTCACTGCCAATCGCTGCACGGACCACGAGTTGCCGCTTCTGGTTCAGAGGATGGTACTGCACTTGCAAACCGTTGAGACGTAGCGAGCGTCGGCAATGCGCAGGAAGCGGTTGGAAAGACAGAGTCGATGATCGGCGGCAATGTCCAAGGTTTGTCGCCGCTGCAGCTCACGCTGACAGCAGCCACAAACCTTGGACGAAGCAGTCGCTGGCGCTCAACGCACTTCCGTTAGACTTTTACTCTTTGAAAGCAACTCGGTCACTTGCCAAAAGTTGCTCCACCCAATCAGGAACCTGCAGTCCTGCGGCAACTCTTTCGTCCTGCGCACGCTCGGCACTCCTAATACGTTCGAGATGTTGAATAACTTCATCCAGACGCTCGAACGGCACGACAACTACGCCATCCTGATCGGCTACGATCATATCACCAGTTTCCACTTCTTGTGCACCGATTTGGATCGGGAAACCAACGGCTCCAGGTCCCGACATGTGCGGTGACGCTGGGGTAATTCCGGTACACCAAACCGGCAATCCAACCGAGACTATGCCATCGTAGTCACGCAGCGGTGCGTCCGTAACAAACCCGGCCGCACCGGAATTTTTCATCATTCCAATCAAGCCATCGCCACCGGCTGCGCATCCGGAATAGGCTGAAAACGAGGACACGATGACGTCGCCGGGTCGAATGAATTTCAACGATGCGAACACTGCCAAAACGTCGGCGGCGCCACATTCCGCAGTTAATGCGGGACCTGCCGCGGCGCAGGTTAGATCCCGCCCCCCTCCAATCGGCTGAATGTTGTTGGAGAGAGCGCCACCTCCAAACATGGCGTCAACGACAAAGCCGGTGGGGGCACCATGAAATGCTGCAATCTGTGCTTCGGTCGGGCGCCGAAGGTCTTTCTTGATAGTCAGCGTCGGCGGGGCTTCGATCACGTGGCCGTTCCTTTTCTTTCGGTCTGTGAGCATCTCGTACTCAACCATGCTACGGAGCAGTCTACTCATTGTCGACTTGCATCGTGCAACGTCCGCTCCGGGCTCGTTCACGACCTGTGAGCTCTCGTCGCTCTTGCTTGCCGGCTCTTGGCAATCAATGCCAAGACAGCTCAGACAGCCATCTCAACTACAAGCTTCCGATGGGTCAGATCACGACGACGCCCTCTCATCTCCTCGCTCACACCTCCGTCCTTGCCCCCGCCCGGATCGAACGCGTCCTTCTATATCAGCAGTGAATGAAACAACGCTGATGAGCATGACATGACCAAGAGCCCCACCGCCGCCTTCCTGACCACCGCCATCGAGCACTCGGGCCTGACGCAGCGCGAGATCGCGCAGCGCGCGGGATTTGCAAAGCCGAACGTGCTTTCAATGATGAAGACAGGCGAGACCAAGGTTCCGATCGAACGCATTCTGGCGCTCGCCGAAGCATGCGGTGCGGATCCAATCGACTTCGCGCGCATTGCCATGCGCGAGTACCACCCGGAGGTCTGGGGCACGTTGAACCTGGTTTTCGATCCCAAGCTCACCGATCGCGACATCTCGGTTCTTCGGATCCTTCGGCAGGCCGATCCCAACGGCGAACTGCATTGGCAAAGGGCCGACAGGCAGTTTCTCTTCGTCATGTTCCAATATCTCGTCGGGTGGATGGAGCATGTCGCCGGTATCACATCGAAATAGGGAAAGGCTGCGCCCCCGCCAGACCGCGAAGTCCTAGGTGGGGGCGGCTGCCTAAGGAGGCTGTCCCGGCGCGCGGCGTCGGGATGGTGCCCAATCCTTGGAGTTGACCGGCGGGACTGAGCACAATGCATATGAAGGGCATAAAATCGCCCTGCCGGATTCGGCGTTTCTGAACTTGAACCTGCCCGCGCCGCTAAGCCGCCAACAGGTCGCTCTCCAGCTTGGCGAACATCGTCAGGTCCTCCTCGGCGCTGTCGAAGAGGTGGCCATAGGTATCCATCGTCATGCCGATCGTGGCGTGGCCAAGCAGGGTCTGGATCTTCTTGGGGTTCCAGCCCTGCTCGATGA
>NZ_LOAS01000074.1 GCF_001558155.1 Aliiruegeria sabulilitoris | reverse complement strand
TTGCGGGGGTAGGATTTGAACCTACGACCTTCAGGTTATGAGCCAGAGTATTGAGAGCTACCACTACCGTCGCCGCTTCTGCCGGTTTTTCTCGCGACGTTCTTCAACGAGGGGGTGATGCCGGCCAAGCGCCCGCCACGGGCCATTGCCCTTGGACCAGTTCAGGAACTGGCTGAAGCTGTCGACCTGGTCGTCGTTGCGAGCCCTCGGAAAAGCTTGGAGTTCATGTTTGAAGCCCGCAAGCCAGGGGGCATCGACCGGAAGGAAAATCTTGCGCTCCTCGACTGGAGCACAAGACGCGTTGAAGCGGATCTCCTTCTCTTTGTCCGGCCGGATACGCTCGTAGCGTCGTCGATCCTCTGGGAAGAGTTCATCGAACAAGGGGCGCCCGGTTGCCGCGTCCTCGATGAGGACACGTTCCGGATCCCATTGGGCAACCAACTGCAAGGCCTTGCTCTTCAGGTCCGGATAGTCCAGTTGGCCCCGCCACACGTCAAGCAGATACCACTTGTGTTCCCGGAACCCCCAGGTCGTGCAGACCGAGAAATCGGAACTCGGCGACGAGGACATTCCTGTATCCCAGCTTTGGACGATGAGCTGATACCACCGCCGGTCCTCGACGGTTTCGTAGGTGCCAAACCACTCCCAGCGAAGCGGCGACCCGTCAGGGGCGATCGGGTTCTGCTGGTACTGACAGTTGAAGATGGCCGATCCCATTTCGCGGCGCATGCGGTCCAGCGTCTCGCGGTCGAGCCGCTCAGGGAACAGCAGATCACCGGGGCAGCGGCAATGGACCTGTTCCGTCTTGTTCCCGATGCGGACGCTCTCGTTCTCCTCGGCGATCGCCGGCAGGTTGAGATGCCGATAGGTTCCCTTGTCGAGCAGGTATCCCGGCGGATCCAGTTCATGGAGCCGTTGAGCGATCATCACCACGCGGCCTTCGGCCTGGTTGTTGAACCGCGACAGCAGCGATCCCTCGATGAACTCCTGCGCGCGAAGAAGTTCCGCTTCCGAATTTGCGTCCCCGGCCTTCAGCAGATCGTCGATGATGATGTAGTCGGCCCCGTGGCCTGTGACTGAACTGCCGATGGAGACGGCCTTGCGGCTGCCATCTTTCGTTGTCCGGATTTCCTCGGCAGTGTTGCCTTTCTTCGCGAGCCGGGTCGAAGGAAACATCTGCTGATACCATCTTGAGGACATGACCCGCCGACAATCGTCGGAATGCTTGCGCGCAAGATCGAGCCCGTAGCTCGCAACGATGATTTTGGCCCCGGGGTTGTGCCCAAGGATAAAGGCGACATAGGCAACCGCCACCGTCACGGATTTCAGACACCGCGGCGGGATGTTGATCACCAACCGCTTGTTCTCGCCGATGCGTACATTGTCGAGCTCATGGCACATCGCCTGGACGTGCCACGCCGGTTCAAACCGGTCATTCGCCCCCTTGTGGAGGGTGTCGAACACCCGCCACACGAACAAAAAGAAGCTGTTCCGGCTGCGCTGAAGCGCGGCCAGACGAACCTGATGCGGATCAGGAGCAGTCATCGACTCCCTCCTCATCCTCAGTCGTCGCATCGTCGCCATCTTCCTCTGCAAAAAAATGGCGAAGGATGTCGTAGTCCACCTGCTCAGCCGTGTCGGAAAGAGCAGTGCCCGCGGCGTCGGCGTCGAGCCGTCCGGACAGGTCGGCATCGAAACGCGCGAGCATCGTCAGGGCTTTCATGTCACCCTTCAGGGCCGTTGCGACAAGGCGCTTGGCTGCGGCCTCCGCTTTGGAGATCTTCACCTCACGATTGCCCTCGCGAACGATGACCTTGGTCTCCAGTTCACGCTGCAGGCTGGCATTGAAACCCTTCGCGCCTTTCGGCCGGCCCTTCGGATTGCCCGACTGGCCCTTCTTGAACTGCGTGCGTTTCGGAGGCCGGCCGTAGCCGACCTCGTAGTTTTTCTCGGGCTCAGACATGGCTCGCCTCCATCGGATTGGCAGTACCGACAGCCGCGGTATGGTCATCGAAGGTTTCGCCGGTCGTGGCATGAACCGCCTCCTTCCCGGACATCTCCTGCCAGCGGCGGATGGCAACATCGACATAAGCCGGGTCGAGTTCGATCAGCCGCGCCCGACGACCGGTTTTCTCGGCGGCGAGGAGCGTTGCGCCGGAGCCGCCGAAGGCATCCAGCACCACGTCACCGCGATGGCTCACATCCATGATTGCATCGGCCACCAGGGCGGTCGGCTTGACGGTCGGGTGATCGGCCAGATCTGCCTCCCGCCCCTTGCCGAAGCTGTTGACGCCTGCATAGTCCCAGACATTGGTCCGGTTGCGACCGTGCTTGCCCAACTCGACATTGTTGATGTGCGGCGCGCCCGGCTTCTTGAAGACGCAGATCATCTCATGCTTGGAACGGTAGAGGCTGCCCATGCCGCCATTGGTCTTGTTCCAGACACAGAGGTTGATCAACTCGAGGCCGCAGGACTTGCCTGTCGCGATCAGATCCCCGATGTGCCGCCAGTCCATGCAAATCATGCCGACGGCACCCTCGGCCATCTTGTCCCGGGTCCCGGTCAGGAATGTCGCGAGGAAACTGCGGAACTCAGAATCCGACATCTCGCCCGAGGCCATGGCGAACTCGCGATGTTCCCCGCCATTGCCCGAGCGGACATGGCCGTTCACCGGCACGTTGTAGGGCGGGTCGGTGAAGACCATCCCGACGCGCTCGCCATCAAGGACACGGGCATAGCTGGCCTCCTCCAGCGAATTGCCACAGAGAATGCGATGATCCCCGAGGACCCAGAGGTCGCCGGGTTGGGTCACAACCGGCTTCGACGGATCGGGCGCCTCGACGGTTTCCGAAGGCGTGGATTCAGCTTCGCTAACCCCATCAATGATGATGTCGATTTCCGGCGTCTCGAAGCCTGTAATGTCGAGGCTGAAGTCCAGTTCCCCATCCAGGCTCAGGTCCATCAGGTCCGCGAACTCGATCTGCAGCGCGGCCTCGTTCCAGTCCGAGAGTTCCGCCAGCTTGTTGTCGGCGATCCGCAGCGCCCGCACTTCGGCCGGGCTCAGGTGATCCGCCACCACGGTCGGAACTGTGGTCAGGCCGAGCGCATTCGCAGCTTCCAGGCGCCCATGACCAGCGATGATGACGCCGTCGCAGTCAACGAGGATAGGCGCGACGAAGCCGAACTTGGCCACCGAGGCCTTCAGCTTGCCGACGTTCTTCGCCGTGTGGATACGGTTGTTGTTGGCATAGGGTTTGAGGTCAGCAACCGGGGTCTGGACGACCTTGTCAGCCATCCAGATGGGTTTGGTCGATGCCGGGGCAGCGGGTTTTGTGGGGCGGGCACGCATTTGTGTCTCCATTCATAGGTGCCGTGGGAACGGCGAAGGTCAGAATGGATCGCGTCGGGAATACGGAGAGAGCATACACAGCAACTCCCCGGACCGATGGATCCGGTTTGTTGCCGCTTCGAATGCTCTCTGCTGGGCATGGTGCCCATGTGAGTGCTGCCAGGGTAGCGATTTAGCCCCCGTAATGAAGCAGGCAGGACAGCGCCTAGCATTGCGCAGCTGTTCTTGTCAAGGATGAAATTGCCTTAATGAATTGTAAACAAACAAAAATCGTGGGCATGCTATAATTCTGCCTGTCCGGGTTGTGCAGCGCGCAGCCGAGCATCGAGAGAGGCAAAACGTGATCGGTTGCCGGTTTCGACAGGTGCTCTGTGAACGAACATGAAAGGATCTTTCGAGCATGCGCCATTGCACAAGTTCCGCTGGACTGTTGCCGCGATCAGAGCGTCACTGACAACACGCCCGAACGGATCGGGCTCTCCTCGGTACCGGGGCTGGCATCCCGCCGGCCCGCTACCTGAGGAGAAGACCAATGACCAAGCGCAAGCAGACAAAGACCGACAAGGTGCGTGCGATGCTCGCTCGCACTGAGGGCACGAGCATCGAGGCGATCTGCAAGGCCACCGGATGGCAGCCGCATTCCGCCCGGGCGGTCCTGAGCGGTTTACGGAAGGCCGGTTACACGGTCGAGCGGCAAACGGCCCTCGAAAAGGGCAGTCCGTCCCTCTACCGGATCACGGCCGAGGCCGAGGCGTCCGAATGATCCGCGTCGCCGATCTCGAAACTATGGACCGGGCCGCGTTGATCGCGGCCTGGACCGAGATCTTCGACACCCAGGTGCCGAAAGGGCTAAGCCGGTCTTTCCTGCGCCGGTTCCTTGCCACCGAGATCCAGACCCGCAGATCCGGTGGTCTGCCCGCCCGGGTCCGGAAGGCGTTGATGCAGAGCGATGATCTTGGACGTCGTTCGAAGACGGCCAAACTCGAGCCGGGCAGTCGGTTGCTGCGTGAGTGGAACGGCGTCACCCATGTTGTCGAGGTCACCGAGGACGGGTTCCGCTGGAATGGCCAGAGCTGGCGGTCCCTGTCGGTCATCGCTCGCGAGATCACCGGCGCCCATTGGTCCGGACCGCGGTTCTTCGGCCTCAACAGAAAGGCCCGGTCATGAGCAAGCCCCGGATCCGCTGCGCCATCTACACACGCAAATCCTCCGACGAGGGGCTCGACCAGGACTTCAATTCTCTCGATGCCCAGCACGAGGCCTGTGCCGCCTATATCGCCAGCCAGCGCCACGAGGGCTGGAAGATGCTGCCGGCGCGCTACGACGATGGCGGCATCTCCGGCGGCACGCTCGAGCGCCCCGGGTTGCAGCGGCTGCTCGCCGATATCAATGCCGGTCGCATCGACATGGTCGTGGTCTACAAGATCGACCGGCTGACCCGCTCGCTGGCCGACTTCGCCAAGCTGGTCGAGCGTCTGGAAGAGAAAGATTGCTCCTTCGTTTCCGTCACCCAGGCCTTCAACACCTCTTCGTCGATGGGCCGGCTGACACTGAACGTGCTGCTTTCCTTTGCCCAGTTCGAGCGCGAAGTCACCGCTGAGCGGATCCGCGACAAG
>NZ_LOAS01000073.1 GCF_001558155.1 Aliiruegeria sabulilitoris | reverse complement strand
CGGGGACGCTACTCAGCCCCCTGCCCTGCGACAAGCCAAGTTGTTCTGACACCACCGCTGAACGTGTTGCTCTCCTTTGCCCAGTTCGAGCGCGAGGTCACCGCCGAACGAATCCGCGACAAGATCGCCGCCTCGAAGAAGAAGGGGCTCTGGATGGGCGGCGTTCCCCCACTCGGCTATGACCCGCATCCCGACCCGATGCGCCGAGAACTGGTGATGAACGAGATCGAGGCCGACGTGGTCCGACAGATCTTTGCTCTCTATGCCACTCATAGGTGCCTGAACCTCGTCACCCGCGAAGCTGAAGACATTGGCCTGCGCTCCAAGTGCCATGTCTTCTCGACCGGGAGGGTTCAGGGCGGCAACAGCTTGAGCCGCGGCCAGATCCACAAAATTCTCACCAACCCGATCTATCTTGGCTTGATCCGGCACAAGGAGAAGACTTTCCCCGGCAAACATCCAGCCATCGTCGATCAGGGTTTATGGGACGAGGTGCAGGACCTTCTGCAGGCCGCCAGTGCCCGGCGGCGCGGCGTTCCGGCCGGACAGCCCAGCAGTGATGCAGCACCGCTCAAGGGCAAGTTCCGGGACGAAACCGAGGATCTGCTC
>NZ_LOAS01000072.1 GCF_001558155.1 Aliiruegeria sabulilitoris | reverse complement strand
CCTTCCATTCCAACGAACGGATCGCACCATCAAAACCTGGGATCAAACAATTTAGGGCCAGAGCACTGACCCGCCATGGAAACATTGCAGCACTCAGGTTCCCCCTGGTTTGAACACCTAACGGACCGACTCAGCACCTTCCAACTGTAGGACACGGTATTCGTCATCCTCCACGACGATGAAGAGTTGTTCTCCGTTGAAATCGATTGCGTTCGAAGACGTCATCAGGCGCGCGAACGCGTCACCTCGCGATGGGTCTGGACAGAGCGCCAGCGTCGTCGGGCCCGGGGTCATCGTCAGCATCGAGTCCGCCAGCGTCCAGTCCCCGGTGACGCGGTTGCAATCAGCCTGCATTGTGTAGCTACCATCTTCAGAAAACGTGACTTCGTATTTCTCCGGAGCATTGATCTCGATTTCCTCGAGATCCGCCGTGGCGGCCATCGTCCAGACCCACGGAGTAGATTTAAGTCTGAGGCGTGGATCGGACAACTCGGCGATCACGTCGAACGCGGCATCCATCACCGGGTCTTCGCCGTTGCGGACAGCAGCAAGGGTCTCAAGCGTTACTGGAACGCGGACATCGGGAATGACGCCTGCCGCCTCGAGATTTGGCTGGCTCGAGTCAGGGAATGTCGTTCGCCCCGCAGTATATTGGAACGTGATCTCCTCTGGCATTGCGATCCTATCGATGAACCCGCCAGCTCCGAGAGACGCATGCTGTCCAACGACTACAGCGCGGTCTAGGAGCTGGAGGTGCTGGGTGAAGTATTCGCAGGCACTGGCGCAGCCCTGGTCGATCAGAATGACCAACGGACCGGTGAAAGCCAAATCAGCGCGCGGTGCAAAAAGCGTTCGATCCGCCGCAAATTGTCTGACAAACCCGCCAGCATCCGTATCGTACGCATAAGTATCAAAGGGCTGTTCCGGCATCGGGTCATCTTCTTTGAAGAAGTAAGACGCCATCACCTGGTAGAGTTCGACCAATCCGCCACCGTTACCGCGCAGGTCGAGGATCATGCCGGTACTGCCCGTCTCGGACTCGATCTGAAGCGCCTCTTCGAGCACGGCAATCTTCGACAACATGTGGTCCGAGAAGTTGCGCCAGGACACGATGGCGACACCACCGACGGAGGAGAAATCGATTGGCATCGAGGACCTCTCCGGTTCCGACAGTTCGAAAGGAACCATGTAGTCGCCAGCCGTCATTTGGACGGTTTGAGCGTCCTGATCGCCCGGGTTGCGGAAGGTGAAAGAGACGTCCGCTCCATCGGGAAAGCTGAATAGACGCGGTGCCCTCAGATAAGGCTGCAATTCGGCGACACCGGTCGCTTCGATCAACGGCAGTGATGCGAGATATTCACTCACAGGCGTGCCATTGACCTCGAGGATTTCGGTGCCTTCGGTCCAGCCTGCATCCGCGGCTGGAGAGCTTTCGGCGACCCGGCTCACAACGATCATGTCGCCGGGCGGGATACCCGCGTCAGGGTCGGATACGACCAAGGCCTCCGCACCGATCCCAGCACCGAACCGGGTCAGTTCGAACTCCTGCTTTGCCGAATTGATCGCCTCGTTCAGAAAACCGGCACTGACAGCAGTATGGGTGTCCTCGAAGGACAGTGCCATGTCGTTCAGAGCAAGATAGAACTCCCCGGCGTCTTCGGCAGCCGCCGCAGCCTCCACATCAGGACGATAGGTCGAAGAGACAGCATCCCAATCGATGCCCCGAAACTCGGAATAGGCGTACCGGGTACGCAGGTGGTCGATCAGCGCGTCGAACGCTTCGACATAGCCGAGGTCTGAGAAGTCGGGAGACGCCGCATCCTCAGCTTCGATCGTATGGATTTCCGAGCGCGGATCGAGTTCGATGATGACTTCGCTATCTTCATTCAATCTGGCAACTGACCAGCCCAGTGGCACAACCTGCTGCGGATCGTCCTCGGTGAACCATGTCCCGTCTTCGCCCCATCCGGCCGGAAAGGGCTCGGCGCCATCCTCGGAGAACAGCAGCAGTGCCCCGGTCTCGATAGCACCGGTGGTTTGGTCGAGCAGAATCGAGAACAGCCCGCCATACTGTTCGAGCTGCTCGAGATAGCTGTCGGAGGAGAGGTTCGGTGCTGAAACAAGGGTGAAGATGGCCAGCCCCGCACTGCCATCCCCGTTCATGTCCAAACGACCGCCTGGAGGAACGATAGGAAGGTCGATCCGGAATCGACCCTCGCCCGCAAACAGCGGGTCGACAAACCGCCCGAGAACTTGGTCGTCAGCAGCCACAAAGCTGTCGAAGCGACCAGAAACGATGTCGGTAGCATCCAAGAGAGCAACAGAAGGATTTGGCCAGTACTGCGGCTGGAAGATGAAGCTCTCAGAGGAGACAACGCCTTCGACCGAAATTGGCTCGGCATGGGCCAACGCAGTGCTCGCGGCAAGAAGCGCTGCGTACGAAAGGAGCTTTTTTCGTCTCATCTTTTCCTCAAACTTCATTACGTTCAGGCCTTGGGCCGAATATGATCTTCAAATTCGGCCGGTCAGGATGCGATGAAAAGACACTTTTCGTGATTGCACCGGCACTTCGACATCATGAGCCAGCTCTCAACTTGGATCAGTCAGATCAGGCTCGGCACGGGGCGAACGCTTTCGTAGCGAGTGACTAACCCGCTAAATTGAACTGCCATTATATCGCCACCTGATCGCTGAGCGCTCTACGGCGATGCAACAACGCCCACGGGCAACTCGCCGTCACAGATGAAGGCGCCTTTTCCTGAAGTTCCCTCAATCTCGAAAGCGTCTTCGCCAGGTACAAAGATCATGAAGAGGGCAATCGCATCATAAACGACTTCCCCACCTGGTAGGTCCAATTCTTTCCGCAACTGCAGCGTGTTCGTCGTGATCGAGTTGCCCGAAGCAGCTACGTTGGCTGTGCAAAGTCCATCAACACATGACCAGACGTTGTCCTCGATGATGTCTTCTTCACCAAGAAAGATCGCGATGCCATCAGCATCTGCAGCGTCTCGCGCAGCAATTCGCAGGGGTTCTACATTCAGATCGTCGGCCGTTCCAGTTTCACTCCAAGCCATCGCACCGGTGCATTGAACAACGGAACCACCGAACAGCGCCTCCAGTGACTCACTCGCGCTTGCGATTGAAGGAACAAATGAGGCTGCCAAAAGCAACGCTGCAACGATTGGGTGTGTCAGATTGTTCATCCTACTTCCCTTTCACTTGCATGTATCGAAGCCCAAAAAAGCGAACCGGTCAGAGCGATGAGTTCAGAAACATCAGACAATCTGAACGACATAAAGCCAAGTTCTTTCCGGCCTCGACAGCACATGGTCTCGGCGATCCAAGTCAACGTGGGAGTTGGATGCCGCTGTTGCGTCAGTTGCACGCCGGGTAGTTGGCGCGATCTGCTTCTGTCACATCCACAGGGCATTCGGTCGCGCGATTTGCTTCCGAGATATCCGCCTCTGTCGTAAAGGATTGCTCTTCGACACATCCCGCCAGGGCAGCGAGGATGACGGAAACAGCAAGGGCATTCTTCATGGTCTTTCCTTTGATTTTGGTAAGTGTCTTCGTTCCATCCGGGTGACTCAGCAGTCGCCGGGCGGAAGCATGGTTACATCGGAATAGCGGCCATTGGAGGTGGTGATGCGTGCACAGGCGCCAGTGCTTCGGTTGAACCAGAAAGCCGTCAGGCCTTCCGTACGAATGAGTTCATATCCAAGGTTCTGAATTCCCATTTCTGCCTGACCGGCACGCGCGCCCTCAAATGCAGACAGGTCACTGCTGCTACCAACGGAGGGTTGACCAACAGTCGGTCCATCTTCCGCGCAAGCGGCGAGCAAAAAAACAGTGGCAGTGGCCAAAACTCTGGTTGCAAGGATCATCGAAATCGTCCTTTCGTCTTCGTCACAAAGCGTAACGATTACGACCGGTTGCGCAACCCTTGGCCGACTGCTTGTTCAAGACAGAGCTGGTCGCTAGGGTAAGGGTCGAAACGCTCAGGGAGTTGCATATGTCGTTCAAGAAACTCACCGCTGCAGCAATCGCTGCGTTGTTCATTGCGTCCCCGATCCTTGCTGCCGAGCAGGATGCCATCGACGGATGTATCGACCAATTGAGGGTGGTCGGTGGGCCGGATGGTCAGTCCGGCGAAGTGCTGAGTTCGGAATTTTCAGAAGCAGCGACCTTGGTGATGTTGCGCGACCTCGGCGGCACGACCTGGCGCTGCCTTGCCTATTCCGACGGAACTGTCGAGGAACTGAGCGTCGCGAACGCTGCCGATGATGGCGGGGGAGCCATGGCAGGGGCAACCGATCTTGTGCGCGTCAGTTTCGACGCAGGTACGACCGGGACCGAGCTAAGCGATACGCTGGCGCCGGGCGCTTCGCGACAATACATCATCGGTGCTGCCGCCGAGCAGGACCTGTACACCCGCGTCGCTGCAGACGGGCCGACGCTGGATTATCAGATCTTTAACCCGGACGGCTCGTTCCTGTTGGAGCGCACCGGCGGCGATCTGGAATATCGGGGCGAGCTTTGGCAGTCCGGCGACCACGTGATCGAAGTTATCAATCGGACCGGGTCAGAGCAGAGCTACAACCTGATCATCGGCATCGAATAACCGTTTGTCACCAGGGAGAAATCGGATTTGGCCACTTCCTTGACCAGCGAAGGTGCCCGCTCGTGCATGAGTTGACAGCGAAATTCTGATGAGACTTTGCAAGATTATTGTCGGACTGTTCGGTTTGCTTTGGCTCCTTGCCATTGCTGTCCTTCTCATCGGACAGTTTGGCCTGTTCGGACAAGAGCGCGATCCGCTGGCCGGAGTTTTTCTGGTACCGCTTGGTTTTCCGTGGAATCGCTTCATCGACATCGCACCTGAAGCTTCATGGCCCTGGCTCGCTACCGCGATACCGCTGATCAACCTCCTTCTGCTTTGATCGATCTGCCGCCTTCCTGGAAATAGACACACAAAATAAGGACTGGAGCGCTTCATGAGACCAACACTCAAATGCCTTTCGATCGCCGTTGCGGCTATGGCGGCAAGTCCCGGACTTGCTCAGGAGCAAGTCGCTGAAGCCATTGGCACCGGAATGGGGATGGTCATCGGGCTGACCATTGCGATCGTCGTCGGCGCGATTGTTGGCTGGCTGGCCAGCCTGATCGTCAAAGGCTCCGGCTCGGGGCTGCTGACGGATATCCTGATCGGCATCGGTGGATCGATACTGGCCAGCTTTCTATTCCCCGCGATCGGTCTTACCTTCGGTGGAAGCCCCATCGCCGCGATCCTCTCTCCACTTCTCGGGGCGATTATCTTGCTCCTCGTCATCAAGTTGGTTCGGCGCTGATGCAGTCGCTGGATGAATTAAATATGTGGCACAGGAAATATCTCCCTTTGATCTAACGCGACTGTTGCCCGGCAATGCAAAGGCGTAGCCCCTCAGATGCGATATTTGGGTTACTTTAGCCAACCTTCACCCCCAAAACGACGTATAGTCCGCCGCGAAATACCCATCCGCCGCCCGGAAATACCCCTGCAGCTCGACCGTATCGCCTTCGCCCAGCGCCGCCATGGTCTGGAGCCATAGGGTCGTGGCCTCGGAGAGATGCGCGCCGGAGATCTCGCCGAAGGAGCCCTTGATCTCCGTCGAGCCGTTGAGCACCAGCCGCCCGCGCTTCCGGGAGGATGTTTTGGCATTGAACTGACTTGGGAGCGTCTAGCGGAAGAAGTTGGCACATCGGCAAACCCATATTCTGGTGGGTGAGACGGACATTCGTGCCGAACGCGGCGAATGACTGGAAACCGCCCTTCTTCCTCGATGCTGCGGTAGCGCACGGGTGTATTTCGCGTTCGCAGCGAAGGTCCGAAAGGTCGGAATTTCGTTGAAAAACTCTTCGCTGCATGTGCAGTGGAACGGCTTCGGAGTTCGGCGCAAGCCTCTTCTTTTCAGGCGCTTTGCGGTTTCTGCGGTGCGGGAAAGATCTTGGCCAGTTTGCGGAGGTTCTGGGCGGTTGCTGCGAGGAGGAATTCGTCGTTTGCGCCGTTGGGACCACGTAATCGGAGACGGCGGAGACCGAGAATGCGTTTGAGGTGGGCAAAGAGCATCTCGACCTTCTTTCGGAGCTTCATCGAGGTTTCGTACTGTTTGGTCTTGGCGATGTCGCGGGCTACCTGCCGAGCGTCTTCATGTTCCTCGCGGGTGATCGTTCGCGCTTCGGCATTCGGACAGCACTGCTGCTTCGATGGGCAAGCCTGGCAGGTCAATTTCAGCGCCCGGTATTTCGCTCTGCCTTTCCCGGTCTGACCTCTGGACGGGTCCGAGTAGTTGCGGCGGAACTGCTTCAGGCCGTGGCCTTCAGGACATATGATCTGGTCGTTTGCGGCGTCCCACTCGAAGTCGTCTCGGGACCAGGTGCCATCCGTTCTTTCGCTCTTGTCGATCACCGGGATATGCGGTGCGATCTTGCGATCAACCAGCCAGCCGAGCATCGGCCCCGATCCGTATGCCGTATCCGCTGCCCGGCAGTTGATTGCGAAGCAATCAATGAGAGGGGCGATCAGACGTTCCGGGTGCAGGTCAAACCGGTCCTTTGCCTTTTCCAGCATGGTGCGAGTTGCTCCAACCTCCGCCTGGCGGATGGACCGCGTCGCCTCGACTCCGA
>NZ_LOAS01000071.1 GCF_001558155.1 Aliiruegeria sabulilitoris | reverse complement strand
TTCAAGACGTCAAGCTGAAAGCTCCGTGCCCCCCAGACAGCGCTTACGAAAGAGCCCTGTGACAGGGCTTAACACTATGTATAACACATATCTAACACACTGAAGGGTCGTCCTCGGGAGAACCCGACCGGAAAATTCTGGATCAAACCGGCTCTACTCGCGGTTCAAGGTCAAACTGAACCACTTCTGTGTTTGCCGTGAACGGAAAGCCCGGAACATCAGTTACCTTACTTGGGTTGACCAAATGTAGACTGGGATTCCAGGCGTGCTTTCAGGAAGTGTGCGAAGTTGATGGGGTCTGTTGCGAGGAGCGGACCCAAAGAGACGCTGGGGCCACCGGCAGCTTCGGCATTGAACGCCTCTTTGACTTCACTGGGATTCGGGATTTCCTGAAGGGCCGCTTCGATGGCGTTGAAGTCGAAAAGCTTGGCCAGTTGCGGGTCTTGGCGAAGCAGGTCCAATTCCTTCAGATACTCGGCCTTGCGCTCGGAAGCTCGTAGCAGTGCACAGGGAAAAGGCGCGAATTTCGGGCGGCGAGTTCTAACGCTTTCCGGAAGCACATCCTGCATGGCCTCGCGAAAAACCGCGCGCCGTACGCCGTTGCGCAGAAAGAAGCTGGCGGGCAGTCGAACGGCGTATTCCAGCAATTCTCGATCAAGCAGCGGAAAGGTGTATTGGATTCCATGATGCGCTCCTTGCATCGCATGGACTTCCAAGGCGTCCGCGATGTGGTCACTGTTAAGGAGAGTCAAACGGTTCCGCCGGGTATTTGTGCCCAGTGCAAGGCTAGGCCGTAGCCGCTTTCGGAAGGATGGGTTCAGAAATCGCGCGAGTTTCTGATTTGCCATGATGGCGGTTTCCTTGCCAGCCGCGCGGCGCAGCAAGTCATACAAACGATCCGGAAGGATGTAGGAAAGAACTTCGCCCGCAAACACACGTTTTCTAGAGATCCGATACAGCTCGGAGCGGGCCTTGAGTTCGTTCCAGAGCATTTTCCACCGACCACGGACAAAATGCTCGGCATAGGCTCCCCTGCCATTGAAGGTAACGACTTCGTCGCCTCCCCAGCCAGAAAGAATGACGTCAGCACCGTCCCTTTCGGCGGCCTCCAGAACCTTTTCTTCTGTACCGGTATAGCCGCCCACTCGATCAACCCAGGCGTCGATGATTTTTCCATCGCGTTCCGAGAGCGTGATCTTGCTGTTGTAGATATTGGGCTCGCCTTGCACGGTTGCGTCGACATAGGGCCGTTCATCCACGAACTGGACGCCTGGGTGATATTCCGCGACGAAGGAATAGGTGTGAAGAGGCCGGTTCTGAGGTGCGAGTGCCCGGGCGGCCAGCACGGAAATGGCGGTGGAATCGAGCCCACCGCTCATATGGGCTCCGATTGTGCCATCTTTCGGAAGACGGCGGCGCACGGCATTATCCAATAGTCGCCTCAACGTTGCTGCGCACTCTTCGAACTTCGCATCGTCTGTCACCGGTTCTCCGGGTTCCAGCGTCCAATAGCGGCGCTTGGCCAATCCGCTTGATGTCAAATGCAGTACATGCGCTGCGGGCAAGCGGCTGAGACCTGGCACCAGGGTGGACTCAGGATCAGGATCGCCCAGGACAAAACTATTCAGGGCAGTTTCAAGATCGAAATCATTCGGGGTGATGCCGCTGCGTGAAAGCATCTCCGAGTGAGACGCCCAAGCAAAGAGCTTGCCCGGCACATGATAAAAGAACAACGGGCGCACACCGAATTGGTCGCGGATCAGCGAAAGGCGCTGTTTCTCTTCGTCCCAGATCGCATAGGCGAAATCGCCCTCCAAATGGTTCGGAGCGTCATCGCCAAGCTCGGCGTGTAGGCGGCAGAACAGACGCTCACGATCGGTCGTCGAGAGGTCCAGCGGGGCGGCCGTGGCCGGCGCACGGTAGAGACGCGCATCCGCCACGCATGTGAGGCTGCCCTCGCGTGTAACGGGTAGATCCTCAACGCTGCGCCCAATCGTGACGCGTCCCAAACCAACTGGTCCCGAACAATGAAGGCTGAACGCACGTTGCTTGTCCGGTGTGCTCTCGAGTGATGTCGCCATGTCTTCTAGGACGCTGCTCTCCACAGTTGCCCCGTCCAGGTTCCAGAGTCCGAAAATCGCGTCCATAGTTCCCTCTACACGTATTCCGCGGCGATCTCGGCAAAGGCCGTATCCCCCATTGGATGGTCGGGCAGAACCTGAAAGTGGAAACTGCCCCACCCCGAATTGGTTTCCAGCAGAACGGGTCCGTTCTCGCCGAAAGCGACATCCCAACCCAGAAAGACATAATGGGGCAGTGCTGCGTGTCCGTCACGAACGGCCGCCAGAGCGACAGGCCAGTCCGGGAGCACTTGTCCTTCCATCTGGCGCGCCAGACAATCTTTCGGCGCCTCGTAGATCATACCAATGCATCCGGATGTGCCATCGACCATTGCCATATAGCCGCCCTGTGAAAGCACGCTCTTTTCGCGGGGCCAAATGGCCATGGCATCCACGATCTCGATTGTGCCGTCCCGATGCCGCCCGGTCAGAATACGCGCGCAGAGAGGAGCTTTGCCGATAATTGGCGCGTGGTCCGGGTGGGCGCGGATGACTGTCTGGACCAGAGTTTTCCCATGGGATCGGGAATGCGACTTGATGTGCTCAACCATCTGGGGTGAGGTGAGTTCCCGCCCTTCGCGCCAAAAGGTACCGTCGCGCCAACACCAACACTCCGCTCCAATCGCTCCCTTGGATTGGAGCGGCTTGAGCCAAAGATCCTGCTCGGGAAGGGTATCGCCTTCGTCTTGCTGCCCCATTCTCCAAATCCCCCAAACCACCGGCGTCGGCAGGTCCATCCCTGCGCAAAAGGTAGAAAAGAGATGTTTGTCCTCGACCGGACTGGGGCCGGGCTGCAACCCGGCGGCGCGGTTCAGGGCCAGCAACGATGCTGCATTCTCCGACCAGTAGAGATAATCATCCAGTCGCGCGCGTCGGGCCGGTTCCCAAAGCCGGTGCAGGTAATACTCGAGCGGTGGAACATTGTTGCGCAGGGCCAGCCACCATGCATCAAGCATGCGCACGGACGTGCCCCCATAGTAGCGCCTCGCATCCAGAGCTGTCGTTGCGGCACCGAGTGGCCATAGCAATGTCATCGCTGTTTTCGCAACCACCCTTTTCCAGCCCGGCTGGTTTGCGAACTGCGCTCTGCGTCCTGCCACGCGCAGACGGTGCATCGCCGGGTTTCCGCGCGGGGGGCCAGGCGGATGAAAGGGAAACCCGTACTGGCTTAGCCGTGCCCAGATCATGCAAACATTGCCAGCGGAACATAGTCCGATACGTCCGGACCTCCGATGACCACCTCATCCCCCGCACGCAGCCAGGCATGGGCGTTATAGCCGCGCGGGTCCGCCACGCGCTGTACCGGATCGCGATGCACCCCGATATAGGCGGTTGTGGGAACGCCGCGTATTCGCAGCATCAGGCTGGCAGCAAGGGTCTGCTCGATACATAGCGCCTTGAATGGCACGGCCATCGCAGACCGTTCTACTGCTGAACCGATGCGTCTGGCGGTCTCAAGCTGTCCGGATACAAGGGTCCGCGGCGTCTCTCCCCGCTCGGCCCCGAGAAAGCGGGTATGAATACGCATTGGAAACAGTGTGAGGACGCGTCCAAGAACAAGCGCGAAAGCTGCTTCGACAAGCAAGATCTTGCGGCGCGTGGGTACTTTCAGAAATCGGGTTATCGAAGCGGTCATGGGGAACCAAATGGCGTTGTCGAAATGAAGCGCGGCCTGATATGGAAGCAACCGTTTACCTGTCGGGTGGGTAGGGGAGTGTTCCTGCAATACTCGATCACATCTGGGTGTCATTCAGTCGAGTTATGAGCTGTTGCGCGAGGAGGTCGTCGAGAAGAGCCAGCGTCTGGGTCTCGCAAGTCTCGCGATCTACATCATATCTTTCAAGAAGCAACTCTACGATCGATTCGACCCGTGTCGGCCCGTCTATCGCAGCCCAGATGCTTTGCGCCGGACCATCAACGGAGTAATATCGCCCTGAATCCATGCGCATCATCAGGGTCTCGGCGCCGATATCTGCCTCCATCTGGTCGTCACACTTGGCAATCGTATCACGGATACCGATGGTCATGAGTCTATCTTGATCAAGGACTGGTTTCAAAGTGTGTGTCTCGTCAGCCGAAACGACAGAAGAGGGAGGCGAGCCTGCGATCATGGCTCGGCCGTGCATTCTGCATACGTTCCGTTCAAACTATCTGCCAAGTTTTCAAGGAGACAGCGTTTGGCTAGTCCCCTTGATTTTGACGGAAATTCCCGACGAGGGTAACGTAGGCGTTAAGAGGCTGCCCCGAAATTTTTGTTTTTTTCCCTAGTATCAGCTGACTTGCCCTGTGCCGCACGCATCTCGGCTATGCGCAGCGCCGGCGTTGTCCAGGGTTTCTTTTGGGGGGAACTGGAGGTGCTGTCCGGGTCAAATTGTGTGCTCATAGTGGACTTCCTTACATAATCTAAATGCTTCGTGTGAACATACAGCGCGCGCGTTTAAATGCGAATAGTTAATTTTGGGTTAACCATCTTTTTATGGCGCGCGGGAAACTAGGCCAGCCCCGTGTTGCGCCAGTGATCCTGCAGCGCCTCGATGACCAGAGCAAGCTGATCGAAGTCGCGCGCGCGCTCCAGGCGAAACACGCCCGCCTGACGCAGCAACGCTGCGGCGGCCCCGAAGTAAAGCACCTCGTCCTTGAGGTGTTCCACGAGAAACGGGCGATAGGCGTTGTCGCGAATCAACGCCGCGGCTTCCGCCGTTGTGACCGCCGAGATCCGGGGCAAAGCCGTACTGGGTCGATCCGCCAACGCGAAGAACCCTCGGACCGGGAGGCTGCGCCGACGGCCGGTTCCGGCATCGACGTAGTATTTCTCGAAGCCCTGCTGCACAGGGTCGCCTTTCTGCTCATCCAGCCTGAACTGGGCGATGGCCTGCTCCCAAAGCTTCAGCTTTCGGCCATCCGAATGCACGATGGCGCCGCTATTCGTGATCTCGATCGCGCAGAGGTCGTCGCAAAGCACCGGATATCCGTGCTGTTGCAACGCTGCCGCCATGGTCGACTTGCCCGCGCCAGATTCACCGCAGAACAATACAGCTCCGCCGTCGACTTCAACCGCACTCGCGTGCAACGCAATAATCTTGCGCAGGTGCAGCGCAATGCCGAGCACGGAGCCAACCAGGTAAGCTGCAATGTCGTCGTAATTGTCGGTTAGCGGCCAGACCAGAACCGTGCCATTCGGCGAAATACGAAACTCAGCGATCTCGGGGGCTGTGAAATGGAAGTTGTGAGAGTCGTAGGACCAGCAGGGCCCCGATAACCCAGGTTCGAGCAGCGGCTCCAGTGCGGAAGGCGTGCGCTGGTAGCGCAGATGAGGAACACCATCTCCGATAGCCGCTACGCCAAGCCCCGGCAGGGCAAAGTCGCTCTCGATCACCAGCCCTGCGCTTGCATACAACCTTGTTTTCACATTCACCTCACGCGCCATCCAGTGTGCAAATTGCGGTTGTCAGGGCTTTCCCGTGTTTTGAGGAGCAACCCAATCCATCACGTCATTCTCCAGCGCGATCATGGCTGTCACTTCCCGATCCCGTGTCGAACGATATAACTTGGACAGGGCTCCAAGAAGATAGGACATGTATAGCCCAGCGTAGCCCGTTTGGGTGTTGACGCCCCGTCCTTCCAACGCGTGCCATCTCTTAAGCGACGTGCGCGTTGGTATCACCTTCCGCCATATATAACCGCCCCAGTTCCAAGAATTTCGATTGATCACATTTGATGTGTGACGGATGTCATACCGCTTGTTCGCATCCTGGAGTAGAAGCAGACGGCTTGCCTGAACCACGCTTTCCGGCACGTGCTCCTCCGAAGAACAGGCCTCGCCAGGCGTCCTTCCAACCAGTGTAAGGGCCAGTTCAAGTGGTCGCGATATCCCCAGTACCTCAGCCTCCGAACAAATCATGTTCCAATCGAAACTGACTGCATCGAGCAGAAAGCAAAGGTCTACGATGAATAGCGGGCCGAGATTTAGACGGTGGTCGTTGATCCCATGGAACACCAGATGAAGCAGCATGTCCTCAGAGGACGGGCACGGCAATTTTCTGGCCGCAATTTCGAAGTCCTTGTGCCGATGCCACAGTCTCTCCAAATGACTCGTATACGCGTTTTTCTCCAGATCGAGATAGATTGACCGGTGGAGTTCGACATTGCATTCACCCGAGGGCGTGTTCACAGGGGACATATGTTTCGGGCTGAAAGTCTCGTCGGCCCCAATGTGCTGGAACTGTTGGGGCAGACCGAAGGCCGCGGATAGGGTTTCCCATGCGACGACTTCTTGTCCTGCAGGAACCAGGACATCGATGTCGCGCATCGGTCGAAGCCCTGGTTTCGGGTAACAGGCCTGGCCAAGATAGGCGCCTTTCAGAAACAGATGCGGAATACCGGCCCGATCCAGCGTTTCGTGAACAAGTATGCAGTCCCGAGCTATTGCGAGCTGTCGCATCGTGGAACTACGGTATTGGTCAGACAATGTTTCGGTGACATGTTTCGGCACGGAAGCTTCCGGCAAGCGTGCCATGTTCCAGGCCATCATCGGAAGCAGCCGGTGCTGATCCGCGCGTTCTAGCAATCCTTCCCAGTCGAGATCAGTAAGCTCGCTTAACCTTTGTCGATCGACGGCTTGCGGGATCATAAGCCAGTCAAGGATCAGGTCGGAGTGTGGATATGCCATTGGGTGTTCCGTTTTAAACCGAGGATCGAGCTCCCCTGGTTTCGTAGACAGTTGAGCGCTTAGCTTTTGAAGCGCGTTGAGGGTCTCTCTTTCGTAGTTGATGGAAGAGCGCTATCCCAGACCCGAATGGCGGCGTCCGGGACTATAC
>NZ_LOAS01000070.1 GCF_001558155.1 Aliiruegeria sabulilitoris | reverse complement strand
AGCAGAAAATCCATCTAACTCAACCGTTCAGATTTCCCGAGCCACCTCTGTCCCCCAATGGACAATGTCTTCGGTGTCGGATTAGCGAGCAGCTGGAGACCATCTCGAAGACGGGACGCCCAGCAACGACGCAGCCAGTGCAGTTCGCCGAGCGCCCCATTCGAAACTCATCAGCCAAGCAGCGCCAGCAGTTCCTTGGCAGCACTGGCAGAGGACGCAGGATTCTGGCCGGTGACCAACTTGCCGTCACGCAGGACGAAGTCGGCCCAGTCGTCGCCGCGCTCGAACTGTCCGCCATTGGCCTTCAGCATGTCCTCGACGAGGAAGGGCACCACGTTTGTCAGATCCACCGCCTCTTCTTCCGAGTTGGTAAAACCCGTGACCCGACGGCCCGAAACCAACGGTTTGCCGTCGCCCCCCTGCGTGTGACGGAACACCGCCGGTGCATGGCACACCGCGCCCACGGGCCGGTCTGCTGCTGCGAAGGCTTCGATGAGGCGCCTGCTATCGGCATCTTCCGCCAAGTCCCACAGCGGGCCGTGTCCGCCAGGATAGAAGATCGCGTCGAAGCCGTCCTCGGTCACATCCGCGAGCGTTATAGTCGAGGCGAGCTGCTGTTGCGCGTCCTTGTCGCCTTTGAACCGGCGGGTGTCGTCCGTCTGCGCGTCATCTCCGTCGCTGCTCGGATCGATCGGGGGCTGACCGCCCTTGGGCGAGGCAAGCGTGATCTCCGCGCCCGCGTCTTTGAAGACGAAATAGGGCGCAGCGAATTCTTCCAGCCAGAAGCCGGTCTTGTGGCCGGTATCGCCGAGTTGATCGTGCGAGGTCAGAACCATCAGTATCTTCATCTTTCTTGCCTTTCAGCTGTGGGCAACGCGGACAACCCGCTTGCCGAAATTCTCGCCTTTCAGAAGCCCCACAAAGGCCTCCGGTGCGTTTTCCAAACCGTCGATGATCTCTTCGCGGTATTTGATCTTGTCGGCGTCGATCCACGCCGACATGTCCTTGGCGAATTCGGAGTAAAGATGCCCGAAGTCATCAAAAATGATAAAGCCCTGCATCTTGATCTTCTTGCGCAGGATCTGCCCCATCAGCCAGTTCATCCGGTCCGGCCCGTCAGGCAGCTTGGTCGCGTTGTACTGTGAGACCAGACCGCAAACTGGCATACGGGCATTGGCGTTCAGCAACGGGATCACTGCATCCAGCACCTTGCCGCCGACATTCTCGAAATAGACGTCGATGCCACCCGGGACGGCAGCGGCCAGTTGGTCGGCAAAGTCGTCCGCCTTGTGATCGATGCAGGCGTCAAAGCCCAGGTCGGTCACCGCGTAGTCGCACTTGTCCTGCCCGCCCGCGACACCGACGACGCGGCAACCGAGCAGCTTGCCGATTTGCCCGACGGTCGCGCCCACAGGGCCGGTTGCAGCGGCGACCACGATGGTTTCACCTGCCCGAGGTGCGCCGATCTGGGTTAGCCCCGCCCAGGCGGTAAAACCTGGCATTCCGAGGATCCCCAGCGCCCAGGACGGGTGGTCCGGAGACGCACCGAGGTTCGTCACGCCTGTGCCATCCGAAACGGCGTAGTCCTGCCAACCGTTGAAACTGAGCACGTGATCTCCGACGGCAAACCCGTCGATATCAGAGGTCACGACTTGTGCGACCGTGCCGCCAACCATGACGCCTCCGACCTCGACCGGAGGCGCGTAGGAGGGCGCATTGCTCATCCGGCCGCGCATGTAAGGATCCAGCGACAGGTAAACGGTTCGGAGCAGCATCTGCCCGGTCCCCGCTGTCGGAATGGCCGCCTCGGTCAACTTCAGCGTATCCTTGGTCGGTTCGCCCTTGGGGCGCTCGGCCAGGATAAGTTGACGATTTGTCGTCGTGGTCTGCGTCATGTGATCTTTCTTTCCTATGGGCGGCTTTCAGGAAGCGCGATGTCGTTTCGTTGGAGATGAAAGCCCCGCATGTCATGAGTAGACCAGCCGCCTACCGTTCGTGGCAGCCATGACACCGGGGGGCTTCTCTTTCACAAAAAGCTTCAGGGGGCAGGTACGGCCTCTCTCGTGGCCTCCATCGTCGCTTTCAGCGGGGCATCGTCATGCGATAGGCCGGCAACCAGGCTGGCTCCCAGCCACTGGTAGTAGATCGATTGCGCAAGGCTGTGGGGGTCGTCCAGCGGCGCAATTGACCCGTCGGAGATGCCTTGCTCCAGGGTCTCTGTCAGGCTCGAGAGGATGCTGTTCACGCCTTCCTGCAAGATCCGACTCATGTCCGGTGACAATTCGGCGACCTCTGCTGACAGCTTCACCACGAGGCATCGATCCTGCAGCGAAGGGCCGATCTGTTTTTCTAACCAGCCTTCGAAATACCCAAGGAACCGGTTGCGTGCCGGCAGTTCCTTGTTTCCGAGGGTGTCGGCGAGCGATTGCTGGTACTGCGCGACGAAATCCTCAAGAAGTGCGCAGCCATAGTCCTCTTTCGACCGGAAGTAGTGATAGAACGACCCCTTGGGGACGTCCGCAGCCTTCAGAAGTTCGCTTAGCCCCACACCGACATAGCCCTGCCGCGCGGTCAAACTGCGACCGACTTCCAGGATATGGCTGCGTGTGTCCTTGGATCGCGTTTTCATCCGTAGGACATAGGTACGATTAGACCAGTCGTCTAGCGGCTATGGTGGATTTCTCGATGGTATGTCTCAAGACGCGTCGATACCTTCCAAAGCAACCGCCCAACACCAGAGCCGTGGCAGCTTTGGCAGTTTGGTGCGAAACCGCATCTCAAGTTTTTCACGCCTCTTTCTGGGGCGCGAAGATCGGGTCATCGTTCAGGTGGAAGCGTATCCTCACCCGTCAGCGGAAATGGGGGCCATAGTCGAAAGCTGACCCTCATCTCGAGAGGACTCAGAGCCCAAAGGCGACCTCAGTCAATGCCGCGGAGTTTGTCAAAATGGGCGGCGAACGGACTTCCCTGCTGGAGCGAATTGTAAGGCCGCGGCAAACGGAAGCGGCTATTCGGCGGAGAGCATTTTCAGGCCTTTCCGACAATATCGGCTCCCGCGTACAGATACTTGATAAGTTTGGTCCGAGTTGCCGGGTCGATACGCTAACTTCAAAAAAGTGCGGGCCTTTTGTTGCCTCAGGATGAAGTAAACCCGCTGCGGTTAGCTCACACCTTTGAGAAGTGGGTTTCGATCACTTCGACGGGTCCGGCGCAGCCGTGGCTTTCCGGGTTGGCAATGAAGGCGGTGTCGGCGGTTTGGTTGTCGGCATTTCCTAACATGGGCACCCCTATCAGGCTTCCTCGACGCCGAAGTGTTGCTCCATTCGGTCGAAGGCAAGGTCTATGACGTCCGCGCCCACGCAATAGGCCATGCGGACGTGACCGGCCCCGGATGCACCGAAGGCGCTTCCGGGGGTGACGGTCACGCGGGCCTGCCGCAGCAGATCGTAAGCGAAGGAAATGTCCGAATGCGCCGGAACCAAAATCCGGGGGAACACATACTTGGCGCCCTGGGGCGGGCGTAGGAGAATTTATGCGCCAGCCGATCGATCCGGTTGCAGATGAGATCCCGCCTCGCCCGCAGTCGCGTCCGGAACTCCGCAAGACACGCTTTGTCGCCATCCAGCGCCGCAATCGCGGCAACTTGTGAGACGCGAGGCGGGCATATCATGTTCATATCGTGGGTATTGACCATCTCGTCCCACAGGTTCTCCAGGACCACGGAGTAGCCGACGCGCCACCCGCTCACTGCATGGACTTTCGAGAAGGTAAAGAAATAGGCCAGAAGATCTTAGACTTCACCCGCGGAGGCGAGATTGAAGAAGCTCTCCCGATCATCGTGGACCAAAGCGCTATACGGGTCGTCCAGAATGATCAGGACGGCCCTTTCCCGCGCGATCGCCACGACCCTTCGCAAGGTCTGCTCGGACAGCACACGTCCCGTGGCGTTCGAGGGGTTCACCAGAAGTATTGCTTTGTCCGTGGTCCGATCAGGCCGGCGAGGGATGTGGCGTCCAATTCCCATCCCCGCGCCTCGTTCATCGGCCAAAAAACCGGTAACCCGCCGTGGAATCGGATCTTTTGAATATGGGAGACAAAGCCTGGATCTGTCAGGACGATCTCGTCACCCGGGTCCAGCAGCACCTTCAACAGGGCATTGATCCTCCCCATGTTGTCGGCAATCGCGGCGATGTGTCGTTCGGTGTCTGCCGCCAAGCCCCTCCGCTTCAAGTGATTCCGCGCCACCGCCTCGCGAATCTCGGGAAATCCTGCCGGATCCCGATGTTGGCGTCCTCTCTGAGAGCCCTAGTGGCCGCTTCCCGCACCGGCGCGGGGGTCGGTCGGAAAGGACAGCAGTCCCCAGGCAAGCGACGCAGCCCCCGAGACCCGCGCACTCAGGATCGACATTTCCCTTATGGCCGAGATCTTGGTGGCGGCGCATCACGCTGAAACCAAGCTGCCTTGGAGATGTGATGTTCCTTCCATGTTGAGTCTCCGTTTGCTCAAGCGCATCCGCGCGCTTCCCGAACAGCTAAGTTCCTTTCAGCGTGGCCACGTTGTCATCCTGCCAGATCAGCTTTCATGCGGACCGCGAATTTCGCGTATGGCGGCACGGATTGCTCGCCAATCCTCGGCGCCGCTTTCGTCTCCGGCCTTTTCACATTCCACCGCGCGGTGCGCCGCTTCAGCCTCTGCCTTGTCGCCATGGGCATCATAAAGGCCGCGGGCATATTCCCGGATCTTCGACTGTTCCATATCTTCCTCTCCTTGTGGTCATCACTGTGGTTCCGGGCGGTCCTTTGGCCCGATCTCGACCTTTCGAACGGAACCTCGCCTTGTTTGAGGTGGTCGCGTCGGATCCAAACGCCGCTCCAAGGGACAAATCTTGCCCGAGCTTTCGAGGTAGAGCCGGATGTCTTCAGCCTCGAGAGTTTCGCGCGCCTCCAGTTCGCCGATAAGGCACACGATCGCATCCTCATTCGAAACAAGGATATCCAGAGCCCGCGCTTCTGCCTCTTTCAGAAGTTTCATCACGGCCATGTCGACCCGCGGCGCAGTATCGTCTGCATGCGTGCGCGGCTGCGCGATGGACCGACCGAGAAACGGGTGGTCCTCGCTTTCGCGCAGATCAACTGGCCCGAGTTCCTCGGTCATGCCCCAACGGGACACCATCGAGCGCGCGAGTTCGGTCGCCCGCCGGATGTCGTCGTCAGCGCCCGAACTTACCGTTCCGAGGAAATGCCGTTCGGCCGCACGGCCTGCCAAGAGGATTGCAAGCTGCGCCTGAAGGTAGTTTTCCGGAAGCGTGTGGTGCTCTTCGCGGCCCAGCATATGTGTTCCGCCGAGGCTGCGTCCGCGGGGGATGATCGTGACCTTGTAAAGCGGATCCGCCTCCGGGGTAAAAAACGCCACCGCGGTGTGACCGGCTTCTTGGACCGCGAGGCGATGCCGCTCCTTCGGCTGGATGACGAGCGTTCTGACGGTGCCGAGAATGATCTTGTCACGCGCTTCCTGGAGGTCCGCCGATGTCACGACATCGGCCCGCCGTCGTGCCGCCATGATGGCGGACTCGTTCAGGAGGTTCTTGAGGTCCGCCCCGGAAAATCCCGGCGTGCCCGCCGCGACATCGTCAAGATCGCTCGTGTCGGCTAGCGGAACAATCCGCGCGTGGATATCGAGAATGGCACGGCGCGCAGACCGATCCGGCAGGTTCAGCGTCACGTGCCGGTCGAAACGGCCGGGCCGGAGCAGTGCCGGATCGAGCACATCTGGGCGGTTCGTTGCTGCGAGCACGACAACCGCTTCCCGCCCGCTGAAGCCGTCCAGTTCGGCAAGGATCTGGTTGAGCGTCTGTTCGCGCTCGTCATGGCCGCCGCCGAGCCCGGTTCCCCGTGTCCGGCCGATGCTGTCAAGTTCGTCGATGAAAACAACAGCTGGCGCAGCCTTCCGCGCGGCCTCGAACATGGCTCGAACACGCCCGGCACCTACACCGACAAAGACCTCGATGAACTCAGACGCGGAGGTGGAGAAGAAAGGCACGTTTGCTTCTCCTGCCAGAGCGCGCGCAAGAAGCGTCTTCCCCGTTCCGGGCGGTCCCACCAGCAGAACACCGCGAGGCACCTCCGCTCCCACACGCTGGAAACGTTCCGGCTCGCGCAGGAACTCCACCAGTTCCGCCACTTCTTTCTTCGCTTGTTCCTGGCCAGCCACGTCATCGAATGTGGTTTCCGACCACGACAAGGTCGGTTTCGAGAACCGACCTGAGAACATGCCACCCACGTCGCCTCCATTCAGCCCACCGATCTGGCTGAACATGCGTCGCTGCAACCAGAAATAGACCAGCAGGATCAGGATCCAGGGAAGGAACAGCACGAGCAAGGGATTCCTGACGGGCTGCCTTGCCGTGATTTCCACGTCGGCCTCTTCAAGAAGCGGCAGCAGCTGTGGATCTCCCTGAACCGGTGTCACAGCCCGGTATGCGGTAGTGGAGCCGCTTGTATCACTCGCAAGCGAAACGGTGATGCTGTGCTCTTCCAGGACCGCCTCGGCGACCGTCCCGGATTCAATCAGCCGTTTCATCTCACTATAGGAGACATTCTGGCTTGCTGCGTCCGGGTTCAGGAACGAGTAAAGCAGCAAAAGAACGAGAGCGAACACAAGCGGCACCAGCGTAGCCCCCCCACTTGGTTTGTTGGGATCTCCTGAACGTTGATGTGGGTCCTTTGCCATGATCTCGCCTCTCAGGCATCCCATGTTCGCATTTTGCAAATGCACGGGCGTTGACTCAAATCAACGCGGTCCGTGGAATGGTTTCGCCTTGCTGCGAAGTGGCCTTCTTCTTTGGTAATGTGCGGGATCAGCTCCTGTGGGCCTGATTAAGGTATTTGCGTAACTGAGGATTTCTGGCTCATCTGAACCGTCAACGAGTGAAGATGAAAAAGAAATCCGGAAGGTGGTGTCATTTGTGGACGGCCCCGGTTTTGCAAGAGTTTATTTGAGCTAATG
>NZ_LOAS01000007.1 GCF_001558155.1 Aliiruegeria sabulilitoris | reverse complement strand
TTCCCTGTTCGGGTCCAATAATTCCCTGTTCTTCGGAGTAGGGAAATCTCCCTTAAGCCACCGATATCGCTCGTACAATCAAATGGATTCAAAGCCGAAATCCCTGCAAATCATCAATTTTCCCTGTAATTCGGGCCGGATCAGGGAAAACCACCCGAAAGCGGACCGGCGGTTCGGGCCAACTGAGACACCTCGAGTTTTGCTCCGGGAATAGCTGGGAAAGCTGCGTCTCAGGTGTTGAGCGCAGCGCTTAACCGACGGGAAAAACGCCGTTATTCGGCGCAAAATGGACATGGGAAAAAGAGACGATTGTCGGTGGCGGAGAGACAGGGATTCGAACCCTGGAGACGAAGCTCATACAGTCACCCTGTTTATTTTCAAGGAGTTATGTCCGTATCAGTGCGTCGTTTCGTTACAGATCTCGTTACAGTTCGCCGGTACAGATTTCGGGGCGGTTTCAGCCTCGATCCTGACCACAACACCCTGTGTCTCGACGTAGATCACCGACTCGCCGATGATCTCGGTCATGTTACACACGGTCGTCATGTTCTGCTGGATGGTTGGGCGGTTGTTCTGGATGTCGCCAAAGGTTTCTTCGACATCGTCAGCTAGGTGAGTGACCCAGATCCCTGGATCCTGGGCAGGTGGCTTTGAGTCGCGAGCACCTGTTAACTCCGAGGCGGCACATTGTACCGGTATTCTGTTGGTGTAAGGTCTTCCTCTTCGGGCATCCATTTTTGAACCAAGCGCACCACACCCCCCTCCATTCTAGGCTCGCCACTCTCGTTTTTTGAAGCTAGTACTATGTCGTGAACGATGAACAGGTCGGTTATCACTTTCTCTTGCTTGGCCGCCCGGACTTCTCCAGCCGTCACTATGATGGTTTCACCCGCTCCTCGTGTGCCCTTTACCTCAACTCTGCGATCCTTCTTGCCAGGTTTGGTGCAATAAAGGTCGAAGGGTTTGTTGGCCGATACGTCCTCGACCGAGTAGCCGTTTTCCTCGTAGGTTTGTGTCGCCCTTTTCATCGCGTGCATTTCGATAGCTTTGCGGATCTTTGGATCTGTCTCCAGCCCCTGAGCACGTCCAGAAGCGCGCCGTTTCTTCTTTACGACTTGTCGGCTGAAGGATTCGGATGGGAGCGTCTTTCTGTAGTCGTCGGGGCGCCACTCGATCAACGGCCGCAACGCGGGCGGGATATCGCCCTCCAAATCCGGGGTATCAAAGATGAACTTCACAGGCTCGCTTGTTGCGGGATCATAAACTGGGCTTTCTAACCTTCCAGCATATATGAACTTCTGCGTTTTCCCTCGGATTTTCTCCACTCTACGGACGAACAGGTGCGGTTCGGATTCTTCGTCGATAATCCTGATTATCGATGGATGGTCAGCTCGCCGGTTGCTGGGGCTATCCCAATGGAAAACTCCGTCGTCAAAATAGTCGTCATACTTTTTCGTTTTGTCTTGCTGAGCTTGCTTATCCAAGGTCACGAAGAACAAAACATGATTATACGGCTTAGGGCTGAATGGTCCCTCTCGTGACGTCTTGAGATTTGGAATAACGAATAGCTCAGCTAGTTCGGCTCTGCTATAGCTGCGACCCAGCTCCAAAAGCTCCGGAGAGATAGGCATTACCCATTCCTTCTGTCACTTCGACCAAATAGCTACAGGCAGACTTTCAACGCCATCCAGGACACAGACCATGCGGCAAATACCCCCCCCTCCTTGAAAAAGACGAACGCCATAATAGTCACGCTGGCCATCACGCCAGGCTTGAATGCAAGAGGGCTACGAGTGCATTTGCTTATATGAAACACATTGTTACTAATCAGTATTGACTTGCCCTCAACTGCAAGTATCGGCCATTGGAATGGCGGGGAACGATACGAAGACGCGGTGTGACTTTCCGAAACCTTGCTTTAGGTATGCACTATCTGATGCATAGGTATGCAGCGAACGCAATGAAAATGACGCTGTCTCTAAATGAGCTCGCAGACTGAGCGAACTACCAGCGTGTGAGCGGCTCTCAGAAGGCCGGGAAACGGTGCGTGCACTGTCCTCTGTCTCGTGACGGCACGAAGCTCTCAGCACGCTCTCGTCGATGTGATGCAAGCAGCTATGGTGGTTTCGACCGCTTGCATGGCGTCAACACAGAGCCAAGATGGTAATAGGATCATAATGACAGCGCTGCCCCCTCGGGTGCTATGCACCCTCGCAGCGCTGTCGAAAGTTTCGGTGGGAGAACGTGAAGAGCGTTTGATCGATTGTCGTCTCTGACGTCTGGCAAAGCTCCGCAATTGCCTTGCGCCGATGCACGAGACTGATTTGCATCTCTCTGGCCTGTCGCTGCCTCCTCGGAGCGTTGCAGCCGGGAGAGAAGCGGGGACGAAGCGCCGTATAACGGTCGGCCAGTTGTAGCGTCAGGATCTCTTCAGCTCGAAGGAATCCACGAATTCGGAAAGGTGGTCGAGACGGTCGAGCCTTTTGGTCACGTAGTCACGCGCCCCATGGTCTTCAATCAACAATGTCTTGGTGGAGCCGGATGGGACCAATTTTCTCCAGACTCGATCTGCAATGTTGTCCAGCCCTTCAACATCTACGTAGTCGAGCCGCGAGGGCGTTATCTCCCACCCGAGCCGGAAGAGCAAATGCCAATGGCGGGAGGCGCCAATGCCTTCCAAGCACGCGAACCAGACGATGCGCTTATGGGAAAGCTGCTTCTGCCACTTGCCACCGACAATTTCTCGATTCATCCGGGCATCCCATTCCAGCAAATCCACCCGCGCACGGACGGTTGTCCGCATCGGGTCGTTGGATGAGAGCGTGATGAAATGCGTGTAATCCTGGCGCCGCCCTTCCAGCCACGCGCGCATTTCCCTCCGCATCCGGGTTCTGTGTGCTCGGTCGTCTATCATCGTCAGATCGCCATGTAGTAGCGGGCGAAGGTGGTTCCGTCAGCGCGGATCATCTCGACCTTGATGTTGTATCCGGCCTTCTTCAACTCCGAGACTCGCTGGGTCAGCGTCATGTGCCCCCAACGCAGGAATGCATCCCGAACAGTCAGGCGCTCGCCGCGCTTCAGGGCCGCCAGTATCATCTTGGAGAAGGATTTCTTGGCCGACTTCATTGTCCGTCCTCCGCTGCTTTCTGGGCCTGTATGGCGAGATTGAACGCATCGATCAGCATGGCGCGATTACGCGTCGCGACCGACGTGCGCGTCACTGAAATCCGGCCAGATCCGGGCTTTTCGAAGATTAACCCATTGCCCCTTCGTCTGACTTGCAAACTATCGGTCTCAGGACCGCATTCGTTGAAGAGCAATGCCCTCCCGCCGTGTTCGGCCACCCTGTCGAGATCATGAATGAAATTGCGGAGGGCCGTCTTGCTGACACGAGTCGCGCCGAACACATCAACACCTGCGCTGACGCAGATCATTGGGGGCGCCGCCTCGGAATCGGACGGCTCGAATGCTTCATCCAGAGACACAAGCCAGTTCCCCGGCAGGAGGCGATTTGCCCGCTCTATCAGCTTGTCCGCCTCCCTCGGCGGCGGTTCGTCACCCATTGCACCGAATTCCATCAACTCTGGGACAACGGTTCGCTCTATCGCGTATTCGACAACGCCTTTCACGCTCATTCCTGACAACTCGGCGTATCGTTTCGCATACTCGTAATACTGCTCGTGGATGGTGACTTTCCTGTCCGACGTCATCTGCTAGTCCTCGATTTTTGATGTTTCAATTATAACACACACCGAGTTGATTCGCCATGCATTCGCCGCCCAATTTCGAAACGTAACTACAAGGATTGCTTGAAAATTCTGGTCTGTGGAGTGTGGACGCCAGTAAAGGAGCATGCGCACGAATCTAAGACTTCGCGGGAATGCCGTCTCACTAGGGATGTCTCCTGTGACACGAGCGAAAGGAGCTGATTTCTGTCTCACATGGATTGACTTGATATCCTATTGAGATATTCTCACTGGTATCAAATTCGTGTGCGATGTGAGGGTGTCATGGAAAGATGGGGATATGTGCGGGTCAGCACCGATGCGGAGCAACAGGCGGCGGGCTGGGAGGACCAGTTTCGAGTCCTGCGTGAGCAAGGCGTTGATCCTGACAAAATCCGAAGCGAGGAGGTCAGCACCCGAGGCCCTCGCCCTGTTTTCGAGAACATGCTTGCAGAAGCGAACCGCGTCGCGACGCCAGAGCGGCGCATCTGCATCGTGGCTGCCAAGATGGATCGGGCGTTCCGCGACATTGCTGCCGCCGACGCAGCAATCACGCGCCCGGTAAATCGCAATGTGATATGGCTCCTGCCCGATCTGTCGAAAACGCCGCTCGATCCTGAAGACCCGACACAGATGCTCTTGGTCCGTATGATGGGAGCTGTCGCCCAGTTCGAGCGCGACAGGATGGCAGAGCGTCGAGCTTACGGGATCGCCAAAGCGAAGCGGGACGGGAAATACAAAGGCCGAGCGCCTACGGCGCGGGCGAAGACGGACGAAGTGCTGGGATTGAAGGCGAGAGGCTACAAGCCTGACCATATCGCCAAGGTCACAGGGATCAGCCGTGCATCGGTCTATCGGATCTTAAAAGATATTTCAGGGACCTGACATAATACAATGTCAGAAATTTCCGTGGTTGCATGCAGCCCGATGTCTATCCCGCCGGGTTGCATGTCATTTTTCTTCCGAGAACCTTGTTTACTATTACGCTAGGCACCCGGAGGACCGGATTAAATCAGCGACCTGAATCCAGGATGCTGGACCAAGGTGAAAATAGTAGCGCTGAGTGCCCTGTTAAAGGCGTCGGCAGTGTTATTGCATGCGGCAAGAGCAGAGAAACTGGTGCTGAACTTCGTGACCTGTTTCACCTCATATCCAGCGGACTTAGGAGACGAGACTCTCAGTCCGATTGTCCAAGTTCCGGAGAATGAATCTGGTTCCAGTTCAGTAATCATTACCGAGACAGGTGTTCCATTGGTACTGTAAATGCCGCCTGCTAGGAATTCCGCTTGGATAGCCTGCTTGACCACCGTTTCAATACCGGCGCCACTGCCGACATCAATAGGCCCTGCAAGCCGGCAAGTCGGTTGTTCATTAACATCAGGCGCTAAAGATACTGTCCCGACCGTGCCTCTCTCGCCTTTCGCAGCTATGTTTCGCAACGCAATCGTGTTTTGTGGATTGCTCTGGTACTGCTCGGACGTGTACGTGTCGCAACCTGCAAGTAAGGCTGTCGTGACGCAGATCACCGCAAGGGCTCGTTTCATAGCATTTACTCTTCAATTATTCAGACAATTTCTCAATGACTGCACGTGGCTGCACGCACAAGTTGATGCCCCAAGAAAAGATGCATATCGTGTGCGACTTAATGGCCTGCGTGTGTGATCTATACCGTCGTTTGTTCCCGCTGAGGCTGCGGTTGATGTCTGCAAAAAGCTGAAATGCGTGATACATCCACAATGCAGTAGCGCACGGTCTCGATCATCTCCTTGCGCTTGCGAAGGCCAAGCGCCGGGACCGATGCGTAGCTGCTCGTGACGGCAGGCCCTTCGCTGTGCCCGAGCAACGGCGCAACGTCAGTCCGGCTGTATTCCACGCCCAACGCGTCGGTGAAATTGTGTCGCAACGAGTGGAAAACGAGCCGGTTCTTGTCGGCGGCAGTTTTCACGCCGATCTCGTTCATGTAGCCGGCGAAGAATCTCGAAGCCTTGGTGAAGGTGCTCCCGCTCACGCGGTGAATTTCCGGGAACAAGCGCTTCTCGCCAGTTTTCAAGCGCTGGGCGTGGTACTCAAGAAAGCCGAGGCCAATAAGTGAGGAGTGGATCGGTACGGTTCTGCGGCCACTTACGGTCTTCACGCGCTTTCCTAAATCCAAACCGCCCGCCTCGTTGATGTCGAAAAGCCAGACACCGCTTTCCTCGCGAATGTCTGCGGTTTCAAGCTGTCCGATCTCGGCAAGGCGTGCGCCCGAATAGAGACCGATCAAGGGAAGCCAGAAACGCCAGTCGCGGATCTGAACATTGCCGGGTGATGCCAGATCGTCTTCCCCGACGCAGCCAACGAAGAGCGGCGAGCCAAAGAACCTAGCCAGTTCGTCGCTAAAGAACGGGCGCACCTCCGATGCCTTGCCGCCCACGCGGATCTTGCTCCAGACGTTGAACGGCAAAGCTCCTTCGCCTTCGAGCCACGAGAAGACCGCTGACACGGCGCGCAGGTACTTGTTGATCGTGCTCGCGCTCACGACCGGGAAGCGCTCCTCGGCCTTGTTCATATTCACGATCTCCGGGAACGTCATTCCAGCGAGCGCTTTCCTATCGGCCTTAATCGGCCAATGCAGCAGCCCATCACGCCAGTTTCGAGCATCTTGATAAGAGATCTCCGCGACCGGCTTGTCTGGACCGACATGCTCGGACAGGCGCTGGGCACACATGCGGTATAGGTCGAGTGTTTTACTCTCCATGCCGGGGCCTTTCGCTCTCGCGTAGGTCTCAAATTCTTCCATGAGAGTCGCACCGGGGGGGACTTGTGCTTTCTCGACCGGAGCGGCCCGCAAAGGCTCTGTCAGGTCCACAGGAGCGTCGAACATCGGATTGGCGGCCCGACCTATTGGAAGCCCGCCCCATTGCTCAGCGATGCGCCCTGCGGCTTCTGCCTCGGCCTCCACCATCAGCGCGTGCAGGTCGTCTTCCTTGTCCGACCCCGGGTTGAACTGGAGGCCACACGACTCGCACCAATCATAAAACACATCGTCCGGTACATGGCGATAGTCACCCCCAGCGCACGCTAGCCGCACTTCTCGCTCATATTCTCGCCATTCCTCAGCAGCTTCCTCGTGGGTGAACGTGCGAAGATGACGCTCAGCCCTTCGATCCTTCTTATCTGAATCGATCAGTGTCCGGTAATAGATACGAGCTGCCCGCTCAATTTGTTCCCATGTCGGTTCTTCCACTGGCGCCGGCGGTGCTGCGCGGCGCTGGGCTTCTGCTACCTTTGCCTCGACCTCGGCAATAATCTCATCAAGCTTGCCCGGCGCTCGTTTCGCAGCCTCTTTGCGGTCCGGCGTCCCCAAGGATCTTCGAATGTAGGTGCTTCCTCCCATCGCATCCTGTTTATCGACCGGGATATTGTAGCGAACCTGATAGTTCGCGGAACCGGGCCGTAGCTGGATGAGTTTGGATGCAGACATGGTTACACCAATACCGGAAGATCTCGTTACAGGATCATCCCGCTAAGGCGCTGGGAACACAAGTGTTCTTGAAAAACAGGGTGGCGGAGAGACAGGGATTCGAACCCTGGAGACGGTTCCCCGCCTACACACTTTCCAGGCGTGCGCCTTCGACCACTCGGCCACCTCTCCGGTGCGGGTGGGTTTATCCGCAACCGGAGGGAAGATGCAAGGCCCGAATCGCATGTTTTCAACCCATTTGTTGCTGCCCGAAAAAACGGCCTGAACCGGCCTTTGCCAGACCGTCCCGAAAACCGTCCAAGCCGCGTTCTTATGCTTCCAGATGCAGATTCACACGCCGGTTTCGGGCGCCTTTTTTCTCCACCTTGCCGAGCCGGATCTTTCCGATCTCGCCGGTGGAAGCGACATGGGTGCCGCCACAGGGCTGCAGGTCCACCTGATCGGAATCGGTCCCTATCCGGACCAGCCGCACCCTGCCCTGCCCCGTCGGCGGCATCACGGACATCGTCTTGACCAGACCGGGATTGGCCGCGAGCTCCTCATCGGTGATCCAGCTTTCGCTCACGGGCAGGTCGCGGTCTATCAGCTCCTGAAGCGCAACCGTGATCGCTTCCTTGTCCTCCAGCGCCTCGGGCATGTCGAAGTCCAGCCGGCCCTTTTCGGCCCCGATCGAGCCGCCCGAAACCGGTAGCGGGATGACAACCGAGAGAAGGTGCAGTGCCGTATGGACCCGCATGTGCCGGTACCGGCGTTCCCAGTCCAGCGACTGGCGCAGCTCGCAGCCAATGGGGGGCATCGGTGCGGGTTCGGCTGGCACGAGCACGATCTGCCCCTCCTCGCCCTTCACCGTGGTGGCGATCTCCAGCATGTTGCCGTCCCAGTGCAGAGCACCGCTGTCGCCCGGCTGGCCGCCACCCTGCGCATAGAAGATCGTGGCGTCGAGCACGATCCCGCCTTCTGCCGTATGGGCCACTACCTTGCCCGTCGCCTCGCGCGCGTAGGCGTCCTCGCGAAACAGCATGTCGGTCATGTATCGTCCTCCGTCGGAAATTCAGGATCGGGATCGGGCCGAGGCGGCCCCATCGGCATGGGCGTGCCTGCCGGCGGCGGCCGATGAAGCGCCTCCGGGTTGCGCAACCAGATATCACGCTGTGCAAAGGGAATCTCGATCCCCTCCTGCGCGAAACGCTCGGCGATCTGGTGGTTGATTTCGCTGCGCGTTCCGAGCCCGAAATTGATGTCCCTCAGGACAACCCGCATCTCGAAATCGAGCGAATCCGCGCCAAACCCCTGGAAGACGATCATCGGGGGCGGATTGACGATGACCAGCGGATGGGCCTCGGCGATTTCCTGCAGAATTTGTGAGACCTTGCGGGTGTCGGTCCCATAGGCCACGCCAACCGGCAGGATCAGCCGCCCCGAGAGGTTGCCACGGGTCCAGTTCGTCACCTGTCCGGAGACGAAATCGGAATTGGGCACGATGACGTTATTGCGGTCGAAGGTCTCGACCGTCGTCGCACGCACCGAGATCTTGCGCACAGTGCCCATCACGCCGCCAACCTCGATCCAGTCGCCCTCCGTCACCGGCCGTTCGATCAGCAGAATCAGGCCGGAGACGAAATTCGAAACGATATTCTGCAGGCCGAAACCGACACCAACCGATAGCGCACCGGCAACGATGGCAAGGTTGCTCAGATCGAGCCCCGCAACCGAGACCGCGATCATCGCCGATAGGAAGATGCCAAGGTAGCCCAGCCCGGAAATGACGGCCTTTTGACCGCCGGGGTCGATCCGCGTGCGCGGAAGAACCGACGCGCGCATGGCCGATTGCACCAGTCTGGTGGCCAGCATACCGCCAAAAAAGGCGATGGCGAAAACGAACAACACCGACAAGGAGACACGGGTGTCGCCGATCGTGAAACCTTCTTGAAGATGCACCCAGGCTTCCTCGAGGTCCGCCTTACGCACGCCCCAGACAAGCGCGATGAAAGGCAGTGCGATCACGATGAGCGCGAAGTTCACCACAACCGGAAGCAGGCCTTCTGCGGACGCCTTCTGACGCCCGGTCAGCCAGTCGAACAAGCCCATGGAGAGCTTCTGCAGAAAACTCACCGTCGCCAGGATGGCGAGCGTCAGCGAGGGCGAGAGAGACAGGAAAATCCCCGCTCGAGTGTAGCCGGCCATCGCTGCGAGCGGAGCGGCGACAGCGAAGACCATGCAGGCCCGCCCGGTCAGAAGCATCACGCGGCTGAAGAAGCCACTCTCCTCCGCGTCCACGTCGACCACGTCTTCGGGCGCCCCGGTTCCCTGCCGTTGCATGCCATGGGCGATCAGCAGTTTGGCCAACCCGGCCAGGCAAATCGCTGCGAGCACGATCACCGGAAAGGCAAAGACGACCCCGGTTTCCGTCTCCAACGGAAAGAGGGACATCATTGTCTGTACAAAGATGGCGACCGCGAAAAGGACACCGAGGGCGGAGGAATAGAAGCGCCCGCGGACCCTCTGGTGCCGCGTCAATTCCAATGGCGTCGGCCATTTCTCCATCCGTGGAAATATCTGCTGGCCAAGCCAACGCGCCATGACAAAGGCCATGCCCATCTTGGGAACCGCGCCCAGCATACCTTCGCCGCTGGGCCCGAACATGCCCGTGGCCCGCAAGGCCGCCACGAACAGGATTACCCCCAGCACCGGCAGGATAACTTGCCCCAGCGAGAGCAGCATCGCACCGACGAGTACCTTCTCTCCGCCGCCATGCAGCATCATCCAGTCGACCAATCGCCGGAACCAGAGGCGGCCACGGATCAACAACAGCAATGACAGGCCCAGGAGAACCGCGATCTCCGGCAAATTCTTGCGGAACTCGGCAACGTCGGAACGGAGATGGGCGGACGTGCTCACTTCCGCTGACAGTATCCGCGATACCTTCTGAATATCCTCCGCGGCAGTCAGGACGTGCGATGGCAGGATCGGGGACGGGCCGCGCAGAAGCAGCTTTGCCTTCTGACGGGAGCGGATCAGGGAATCGATCCTCGAAATCAGACCGTTGGCCCGCGTATACGCCTCCTCGGCGGTCAGAACGGGTGCGTTCACGCTGTTCAATTCTTCCTGAAGCAGCTGCCGCCTTGCGGCGATTTCCTCGCTTTCACTCATCCCCTCTTCGGGAACCGGCCCCAGGGCCTGGATCTGGCTGCGAAGGGTGGCGATCCGGTCCGCGTCACGAGACTCTTCGACCTGAAACCGGCTGCGCCATGTCACCAGATCGCTGCGGAGCGACTCGAAGGCCGCGTCGGAGGCCTGTTGACTGCCCAGTGCTTCTTCCGCACGCGCGGCGATCTTTTCCCATTCCGCATAGTCCTCGGCCGATATCCGGGGCCTCTCCGCTTCCTGCGCGGATGCCGGGGCGACCACGGACCAGCCGCTCATTCCCGGGGCGGCACCCGTTTCCATCCACAGGGTGAACGACAAGAGCGCCGCACAGATCAGCGCGAGCCGGGAGCGCATGCTGTTACTCCTCTGCCTCGAAAACATCCGGCAGCGGGCGTTCGGCCCCGTCCAGCCAATGTGGCACCGGCAGCCCCTTGCCGCGCAGGAAATCCGGATTGAACAGGCGCGACTGGTAGCGGGTGCCGAAATCACACAGGATCGTCACGATCCGGTGCCCCGGCCCCATCTCCTTGGCCATGCGGATTGCCCCGGCGATGTTCACGCCCGACGAACCGCCGAGGCACAGGCCCTCGTGCTCCAGCAGGTCGAAGACGATCGGCAGGGCCTCGGAATCGGGGATATTGAAGGACATATCGGGCGTGAACCCTTCGAGGTTCGCCGTGATGCGCCCTTGCCCGATCCCTTCGGAGATCGAGGAGCCTTCTGCCTTCAGCTCGCCATTCGTATAGAAGGAATGCAGCGCCGCACCATCAGGATCGGCAAGCCCGATCTTGACGCCCTTGGGCTGCAGCGCCATCGCCACGCCCGCGAGCGTACCGCCGGAACCAACCGCACAGATGAAGCCGTCCACCTCGCCGCCGGTCTGTTCCCAGATCTCCGGGCCGGTGCCCTCGATATGGGCTTGCCGGTTGGCGATGTTGTCGAACTGGTTGGCCCAGATCGCGCCATTGGGCTCTACCTTGTTAAGTTCCTCCGCCAAGCGCCCGGAATACCGAACAAAATTGTTGGGCTTGCGATAGGGCGCGGCCGGCACTTCGACCAGTTGCGCCCCCGCAAGGCGCAGCATGTCCTTCTTTTCCTGGCTCTGCGTTTCGGGGATGACGATCACCGTCCGGAACCCCATGGAAGCGCCCACCAGCGCAAGACCGATGCCCGTGTTGCCCGCCGTACCTTCCACGATCGTTCCACCGGGGCGCAGCTGCCCGCGGGCGATGGCGTCGCGGATGATATAGAGCGCCGCGCGGTCCTTGACCGATTGCCCGGGGTTGAGGAATTCGGCCTTTCCGAGGATCTCGCACCCTGTCGACTCGCTCGCCGCGCGCAGCCGGATCAGCGGCGTGTTTCCGACGGCCGCTGCGAGATCTGTCTTGATGGTCATGAAAAACGCTCCCTGGACTTGCTTCTCCCTTGCTAGCCCAGAGATGGCGGGTGTCAACCAGCCTCAGCCGCCAAGGCCGGCCGCTGCGCGCAACTCTGCGCGAGAACGCGCGAGGTAGAGCAGCAGAAGGATCAGCGGACCGACATTGATCTCGCCGCTCTGCAGCAGGTCCATGGCGTGATCGAAGCCGATCACGTGGGTACGGATGTCCTCGCCCTCGCCTTCCAGCCCGCCAAGGCCCGCCGCCTCGTCCGGCAGATCCGCCGTGGCGAGATAGCCGAACAGATACTCCGTCTTGGCCCCCGGCGTCGGGTAATACTGGCTGACAAGCCTCAGGTCCCGCACCGTCAGCCCCGCTTCCTCCTCCGCCTCGCGCAGCGCGGCCTGTTCCGGTGTCTCGCCGCCATCGATACGGCCCGCGATGGCTTCCAGCAGCCAGGGCTGCTTGTCGCCACGCGCATATGGCCCGGCACGAAATTGCTCGACCAGCAGCACCCTGTCGCGCACCGGGTCATAGGGAAGGATGGTGACCGCATCGCCCGAGACAAAGGCCGTGCGGTTCAAGACCGCGCCGTGATCGCCACGGAAGCGGCGATGCGTGAGGTCATATTCCTCGACCGAGAAGAAATTGGCATAGGCCAGACGGCGCCGTTTCAGGGCGATGTCATCCGCACCGGCCTTGTGGCGCAACGTCGTGGGCGTGTTCTCGTTCTGCGCGTTCAGACGCGCCTGCGCCCGCGCCCGCAGCGGGCCGAAGCGTCGGGCGACCTCCTTGGGGGTGCGGTGGTCCATATCCTCCATGACTTCTTCGGCGGTCATGCAGCTCAGCGGCCCCCAGCGTTCCGCCCAGGCAGCGAGATCCCATGGCGCCCCGACTTCCGTGCCGGTCGGCGGCGGGACATAGATACAGGCACGCACGGGCCCTGCCTCCGTCAACACATCAACCGGCTGCAGCCGATAGCCGAAAGCGCCTTCGTAGTAATCCATTCGGGCAATGGCCTGATCGCTTGCATCGCACAGCAGAAGCCCTTCGGCCGTGCTGCCGGATTCGGTGACAATCAGCGGGTAGCTTTCGCCCCGGGCCCAGTAGACGGCGTGATCGGGAAGGCGCGCAGGGGTCGGGGCGGTATGCGCGCCGACGACCAGCTGCCGCAATGGCTCATGGCACAGCGTGCCATAAAGAAAGATCGGTTCCATTGATTGCGACTGCCCCCATTTTGAAGCCTCAGGCCCAGCGTTCCGAGGCCCACTCCGACAGGAGCGCTGCCAGCACCCCGCCACAGATCAGGACGATCGGAACCTCGGGGCCGCTTAGCATCAGCAGGAAATACTCCGCAACAAGGTCCATCATGGCAATCAGCGCCTCGGTCGGACCGTCGTAGTAAAGGCTCACCGAACGCTCCAGCATTTCCACGCCCGCCCAAAGGACGAGCACGTAGAAAAGCATCACGCCGACCGTCCGGATCGCGGAGCCAATCGCGGCATAACTGCCCTTGCCGGCAAGCTGCCCCATGTTCATCCAGCCACATACGGCCCCGATAAACGTGTTGATCGGGGTCAGCATGGCGAATTGGGTGCCTTCGGGAAGCAGCGGCTTGTAGACTTCGGAGGCAAAGAAGGCCACCAGGGCAAAGCCGAAGGCGGCAAACAGCTTGGCGGCTGTGGGCATGGGTCAATCTCTCCCTTCTGCGAACGGACCAGTGGCGTATTCGGGCTACCTGTGGCGTTACATCACAGCAAACGGACGAAATTGTGGCGCGGTTCGCACCAGTTTTCGGAATTGCATGCCGGTGTGAGGAGTGGATCGACAGTCGGCCACAATTGCTTTCAAGCCGGTCGCGCCGTCAGGCCGGCGCTTGATCCTTGAACCGCTCCAAACCCGCGAGCGCCGCGCGCCGGCCCTCCTCCAGCGCCACCACCGGTGCGGGATAGGCATCGCGGGGCGACAACTTCCATGCCGCCGGACAGGCTTCGAAGAAATCCAGCGCCGTCTCGGGCGGGCGCGCCTGCCCCTCGGCGATCCAGCGACGACTATAGCTGCCCTTCTTGTCGTAGCGGCTGGCCTGAAGGTCCGGGTTGAAGATGCGGAAATAGGGCGAGGCATCGGGCCCGCATCCAGCCACCCATTGCCAGCCGACCGCGTTATTGGCCGCGTCCCAGTCGATCAGGTGCTGCTCGAACCAGGCCCGTCCGATCCGCCAGTCCGCCATCAGGTGCTTGCTCAGGTAACTGCCAACAACCATGCGCGCGCGGTTATGCATGAGCCCCGTCACCATCATCTCGCGCATGCCGGCATCTACCATCTCGACACCCGTGCGCCCACGTTTCCATGCACGGATCTCGGAGCGGTTTTCCTCGGCATTCCACGGGAACTGCTCCCATTCCGCCTTCCAGCAGCGGGTTTCCAGCTCCGGCCAGTGAAACAGGAGATGCCAGGAAAACTCGCGCCACATGAGCTGGCGCAGGAAAGGCTGCGCGCCGGACGCTCCCGCCTCGTGCCGCATCATCGCGGCTTGCCAGCATTGCCGGATTCCGATCTCGCCATTGGCAAGAAAAGGAGACAGCCCTGAGCAGCCATCACGCGACAGGGCATCGCGCCCCTCTTCATATTGCGCCAGCCCCTGATCGAGAAATTCCTCGAGCCGGTCCCGCGCTGCGCCCTCACCTGCTTTCACCCGCTTCGACAGGATCGCGGCGCCGCGTCCCATCGCCTCGACCAGGGACCAATCGGACAGCGATTCCGATTTGGGCCATACCGGAGGACGAAGGAGGCGTTGCGGCACGGAAGCCGGCTCCATGACAGGCTGTTGCGCCTGCGCGCGCCACATCGGTGTGAAAACCTTGTAGGGCTGGCCGGATTTGTTCTTGGTCCGCCACGGCTCGAAAAGCAGGTTGCCCTCGAAGCTGCGCGCCTCGATGCCCTTCCCCTTCAGCTTCGCTTTCAGGTTCGTGTCGCGTTGGCGTGAGGCCGGATCATGTGCGCGGTTCCAAAAGACCGCAGTCGCACCGGTCTCTTCGATCAGCTTGCTGACAGCCACTTCAGCCGCCCCGGTTCGCAGGATCAGCCGGGAACCGAAGCGCTCCAGATCGTCGCGAAGGCTCTCCAGCGACAGGCCCATCCGCCACAGCGCGGCCGCGCCGACCCGCTCGACCACCTCGTCGCGCAGGAAAACCGGCAGAACCGGCAGCCCCGTCTCGGAGGCGGCGCGGAGGGCGGGATTGTCCGAAAGGCGCAGATCGCCGCGCCGGAACCAGACCAGAATGGAAGCTTCTTTAACCATGCTTCGAGAACTGGCCCTCAGCCGCGAAAGGTCAAGCGCCTTTGTCGCTCAAAGGGTCGCGTCCAGCGCGCCGATGAGCTGATCCACTTCCGCCTTGCTGGTGTAATGCACGAAGCTGAGCCGCAGGACGCCCTGATCGGGATTGACCCCGAGCGCTTCCAGCGGGCGCACCGCATAAAAATCGCCGCCACCGGCCATGATCCCATGCCTGGCCAGTTCACGGGCGGCGTCCTCGGCGCTCCGGCCAAGATCGACGGCAATCGTGGGAGCGCGGCGTTCGGCGTCGCGCGGGCCGAGCAGGCGCAGATCGTTCCGGGCGGCGAGATGGTCCAGCAGAGGCTGCATCAGTTCGACCTCATGCGCCCGCATCAGGTCATGCACGCCAGCCCCGCGTTCCACCGCGCTACCGCCAATTCCGTGATGCGCCGCGAGCGCGTCGATATAGTCGGCCATCCCGGCCGAGGCCGCCACCTGTGCATGGTCCGGCCCGGCAGGCGTGAACCGCTTGTAGAGCGTGTCTCCGTTGAAGAAATGCGCCTGGTTGGGCAGTTCGAACCCGAACTGCCGGCGGATCACCATCACACCTTGATGCGGGCCATAGGTCTTGTAGCTGGAAAACAGGTAGACATCCGGACCAAGGTTGCCGACGTCCGGAAGCCCGTGCGGGGCGTAGGAGACGCCATCGACCACGACAAAGGCGCCCGCCGCATGGGCCAGCGCGGTGATCGCGGTCACGTCATTGATCTCGCCCACCACGTTGGAGCAATGCGGGAAACAGACGAGCCGCACATTGCCATCCTCCAGCAGCACGTCGAGATCGGTCGGGTCGAGCGCGCCTGTCTCGGCATCGATGCGCCACTCGCGCACTTCGATCCCCTCGTCGGCCAGCCGACGCCACGGCCCGGAATTGGCCTCGTGATCCTGGTTGGTCACCACTATCGCCTCGCCCGGCGTCAGCCAGCACCGCACCGCGTTGGCCAGAACGAAGGTGTTCTGCGTGGTCGACGGACCAAAGCTCAACTCGTCGAACTCCACACCGAGGATCGCGGCGAGGCGTTCGCGCGCCTCGTCCATCTCGGCTCCGGCTGCCTCGGCGGCGGCATAGGGCGCATAGGGTTGCACCTTGCGCTGGTGGTAAAAGCGCGTCAGCCGGTCGATCACCGGCGCGCAGGTATAGGAGCCGCCCGCATTCTCGAAAAAGGCCTGCCCTTGCAGCGAAGGCTCGGAAAAGGCGGGAAATTGCCGCCGCACGAAATCGATGTCAAGCATGGTGCCTCCAGACGAAACGGACCGCGGCAGGTGGTTGCCGCGGCCCGCAATCTGTCTCTTTGTGCGGCCAGCCGCAAGCAGATGCGCCCGGCTCATGCCGCGAAAAACCGTTGCCTGCCGTCGCGTCGTTCCGTCAGGGTGCCCAGGTCAGGAAATTGGAGATCATCCGCAGCCCCGCGCGCTGGCTCTTTTCGGGGTGGAACTGGGTACCGATCATGTTGTCCCGCCCGATGATCGCGGTGACCTCGCCGCCGTAATCGACATGCGCCAGGCGGTGGATCGGGTTCTCGACGCGCACCTGGTAGGAATGGACGAAATAGGCGTGATCGCCGGTCACGATGCCGTCGAGAACCGGGTGGGTTCCGGACACGACCAGATCGTTCCAGCCCATATGCGGCACTTTCAGGCTCGGGTCCGAAGGCTCGATGGCGACAACCTCACCCGCGATCCAGTCGAAACCGGGCGTGTCCCGGTATTCCCGGCCGACACTCGCCATCATCTGCATGCCGATGCAGATCCCCATGAAGGGGCGGCCCTTGCCGATCACGGCCTCCTGAATCGCCTCTTCAAGACCCGAATGCCCCTCCAGCGCCGCCTTGCAGGCCGGATAGGCGCCGTCACCAGGCAATACGATCCGATCGGCGCGCGCCACGTCCTCGGGGCGACCGGTGATGATGACCTCGCCCGCACCGGTCTCGGCCGCCATGCGTTGAAACGCCTTCTCGGCCGAGTGCAGGTTCCCGCTCTCGTAATCGACAACAACGGTCAGCGACATTTCAGAGCATCCCCTTGGTGGACGGAATTTCATCGGATTTGCGCGGGTCTGGCTCCACCGCCTCCCGCAGCGCGCGGGCGACAGACTTGAATCCGGCCTCTGCGATGTGGTGGCTGTTGATCCCGTGCAGCGCGTCGATATGCAGGGTGATGCCGCCATGGGTCGAGAGCGCCTGGAAGAACTCGCGCACAAGTTCGGTGTCGAAACTGCCGATCTTGGCGGTCGGGAAATCCATGTTCATCACGAGATAGGGCCGCGCCGAAAGGTCCAGCGCCGTGCGCACCAGCGAGTCGTCCATCGCCAGCAGGCAGGAGCCGTAGCGGCGGATGCCCCGCTTGTCGCCAAGTGCCTTGACCAGCGCCTGCCCAATGGCAATGCCGGTATCCTCGACCGTGTGGTGATCGTCGATATGCAGGTCGCCATCGGCGCGGATCGTCATGTCGATCAGCGAATGGCGGGCCAGTTGTTCCAGCATGTGATCGAAGAAACCGACACCGGTCTTGCAGTCATACCGACCCGTTCCGTCGAGATCGATCTCGACCGAAATCTTCGTCTCGGTGGTTGCCCGTTCGATTTTCGCCTTGCGCATGGCCTACTCCAATCCTTGACCGCGCTTCCATACAGGGGCGCGCAAACCGTTCCAAGGGCTTACGAACAGAGGGGCTGTTCGTTGTGGCCGATGCGTCGATCTTGAAAGGATTTCCAGTGGAGCGGGCGATGAGATTCGAACTCACGACCCTAACCTTGGCAAGGTTATGCTCTACCCCTGAGCTACGCCCGCGCTTCACTGGCTATGTGACTGGTTTCCCAGTCTCTCTTGGAGCGGGCGATGAGATTCGAACTCACGACCCTAACCTTGGCAAGGTTATGCTCTACCCCTGAGCTACGCCCGCATCCGAGAGTGAGCGGGGATTTACCGGCCCTCGCCCAAGGCTTCAAGCGAAAAATCACCTCTTGGGCTGAATTCTTCCTGTCGCCCCGGAAAGCTGCAAGCGAGGCGCATCTTCTGCGTGCGGGAGCAAGCCTTGTGATCCCACCTGCGGCAAGCGCATTCCCTCCGGGAAGAAGCCGGGTTTCATTCCGGGTCAAATACGCCGCGGGAGCAGAGCCCCCTCCGACGGCCGCAACTCCTTCGTCGCGGCCGCCTTGAGGCGAAAGAACCCGGGAGGTGATTGCCGCCCCCCCCTCAGGCGTTCACGTCGACAACGACACGTCCGCGCACCTGCCCCTTGAGGATATCGGCGCCCAGTTTCGGCAGATCGGCCAGCGTCGCTTCGACGATCATCCCCTCCAGTTTCTCCATCGGAAGGTCGGAGGCGATCCGTTCCCAGGCCACGAGCCGGTTCTCGTAGGGCTGCATGACCGAGTCGATGCCGAGCAGGTTCACGCCCCGAAGCAGGAAGGGAACGACGGTCGTGGGAAGCTGCGCCCCGCCGGCGAGGCCAACGGCGGCGACAGAAGCGCCATATTTCATCTGGCCAAGTACCCGCGCCAACATCGATCCGCCAACGGCATCGACGCAACCGGCCCAGGTCTCGCGCTCCAGCGGTCGCTTGACCGTTTCGGCCAACTCGTCCCGTGTCACTAGCTTGGACGCGCCCAGATTGGCAAGATATTGCGACTGTTCCGGACGGCCCGTCACGGCGGCGACATCATAGCCCAGATTGGCCAGGATCGCCGTCGCCACGGAGCCGACACCGCCCGAGGCACCGGTAACCAGCACTTCGCCATTTTCCGGCTTCAGCCCGTGGGCTTCCAGCGCCATCACCGCAAGCATCGAGGTGAAACCCGCGGTTCCCACCGCCATGGCCTGCTTGGTGCTGAGCCCTTCGGGCAGCGGAACCAGCCAGTCGGCGTTCACCCGGGCCTTTTCGGCATAGCCGCCCCAATGCACCTCGCCCACGCGCCAGCCGGTCAGCACAACCTTGTCGCCGGGCTTGTAGCGTGCATCATCGCTCGCCTCGACCGTGCCTGCGAAATCGATCCCCGGCACATGCGGGTATTCCCGCACCAGCCCGCCGCCCGGCCCGATGCAGAGCCCGTCCTTGTAATTCACGGTGGAATATTCGACCGAGACCGTCACGTTCCCCTCCGGCAGTCGGCTCTCGTCGATCTCCTGTACCCCGGCCGAGGTTTTCCCGTCTTCGTTCTTTTCCACGATCAATGCGCGCATCTCGGCACTCTCCTTGCAAGAGGGCCGAACTCGCGGCGCCTCGTTTCAAATGTATTCGGGCATGAACACCAGGTCGGTGTCCGTCGTCGTCGCGCCCGCCGCCGTCAGCATTGCATGGACCTGACCACGGTGATGGGTCTGATGATTGAACATGTGCATGACACAGGTTGCAACGGGCCGCGAGATGTCCCGACCCTGCGATCCGGAATACCAGTGTAGATTTCCGCGCAGATCTATCGGCCTGAGTCGTTGCGCCCAGAGGCGGATCCGGCCATCGGCGCGCATGCGATCGGCCTTCCACGCAGCCAAGGTTGGCCAGAGCGAGACGCTGTCGAGGATACTGCCCTTTGGCGGTTGCCAGTCGCTGAGCCGCGACATCCAGATCTGATCGGCCCAGAGCAGGTGGTTGCAGGTCGCCAGGATGGAGCCGAAGTAGGCGCCGCGATCCGCGTTGAGTGCCGCCGGATCCAGTGTCTCGGCCGCGGCGATCAAGGCATTGTTCTGCCACATGTTATAACGCGCCATGAGGCGCACATACTCGACCGTTATCATCGGCTCTGCCTCCGGTTCCCCATTCTCGGAAAAAGGATGCGCCAGAGCGCGATGCTGTCAAGCGTTTCTGCTGCGGCGCGGCGTTACCCGCTGCCGATCAGGATACCAGCGGCCAGAACGAGACCGCCGCCCAGGACGACCTGCATCGCGGCTCGCCAGAACGGCGTTTCCATGAACCTATTCTGGATCCAGGCGATCGACCACAGCTCGATGAAGACAACGAACACGGCAATCGTGGTGGCGGTCCAGAAATCTGGTATCAGGTACGGCAGCGCGTGGCCGAGCCCACCCAGCGTGGTCATGACGCCCGAGGCGATGCCGCGCTTGAGCGGGCTGCCGCGGCCGGAAATCGCGCCGTCATCGGAGGCGGCCTCGGTGAATCCCATCGAAATGCCCGCGCCGACCGAAGCGGCGAGCCCGACCAGGAAGGTGTTCCAGGTATCGCCAGTGGCGAAGGCGGCGGCAAAGATCGGCGCCAAGGTCGAGACCGAACCGTCCATCAACCCGGCCAGTCCCGGTTGCACCCAAGTCAGGATGAATTGCCGATGCGCCTGAAGGTCTTCCTCGTCGATGGCCTCCCCCGTCAGATGCGTCTCGGCCAGCTCGCCGGCCATGTGTTCGTGGCCGGCCTCCGCCGCTGCCAGATCCCCCAGAAGGCGCCGGGTTTCGGCATCGCTCACCCGGGCCGCGGCCTTCTCGTAGAAGCTGCGCGATTCGAACTCCATCTCGGCCACGATCTCGCGCATCCGCGCCAGCGGAAGCTGCTTGGTGAGCCATTCCGGCTTTCGGTCATAGAAGCCCGCCACATGGCTGCGGCGAATGAGCGGGATATTGTCACCGAAGCGGGCCTGAAACATGTCGATCAGGCGCTGGCGGTGATTGTCCTCCTCCTCGGCCATGTCGATGAACATGGCAGCGGTCGAGGGAAAGTCGGCCTGCAACGTACTGGCGAGATTACGATAGATCCGGCCATCATCTTCCTCCGAGGAAATTGCCAGGGCGAGGATCTCGGCCTCGCTCAAATCGCGAAAACGCTTCTTGGACGAAAAAACATTGGACATCGGCGTCCTCCGAAAGAGCCTGCGGTCCTCTTCGCGTACACCTTCGGTGCCCGGGATGCAAAGATGCTGAGTTGCCGCTTGAACCGGAGCCCCGAAGCGCTTACTTTTGGTACGTCCCCTCGGGGAATATGGCGATAAACGCGCTCGTAATAAACGGCTCGGACCCGGGGGCGGTACCCGGCGGCTCCACCAAAAATCCCGCATTGGGGGATCATGGGGCCGAAATAGGATCGACGGACGTCTAAAGGGGTTAGCTTTTGCTCGGTGAGGTACCACCGTTATCGGTCCGTTAAGCATAATTGCCAATGACAATCGTGCTCCGGTGGCCGTCGCTGCGTAATGCAGTGACCAATACCGAAATCTAAGCCCATGCCTCTAGCAAGGTCTGGCGGGGTTCGCAGGTACCTGGCAACAGAAACCTGCACCTTTCCACCTATAGGCGAATATCCGTTTAGGGTTTTTTCAGGCCCTTGGCCTAGCATTGTGCAAAACAGAGGTGCGCAATGTCAGGAAAAATGGAACTGATTCAGGCTTTTTACGACCGTGTCTGGGTCGCTGGAGCCTTGGAGGAAGCCGAAGCCTTTTTCGATTCTACTGCAGAAGCCAGCGGGCTGATGCCCGATCTCGCGGTTGGCGGGGCGGAATTCCACGAATTCGTCGCCGCCTTGCTGGAACAGCTCAAGGTGACGCGGGTTACGCTGGAGAAAACCGTCGAACAGGACGAGTGGATCTCGGTCATGGCCACGTTTGACGCGACAGTTCTGATGACCGGCCAGACCATCTCCGGAAGTGGCATGATGGTAGCCCGCATCGTGGAGGGACGGATTGTCGAAGCGTTCAACTGCCTCGATTTTCTGGGCCTTTTCGAGAAATTGGGCTTGGTTCCGGAAAACGCGCTGGCCCTGTGCATGACCGGCCAGCGGCTTTCCTGAGCGAACAGCGCGGTATCGGCTCCGTTTCCTCGGCCGGAGCAAAGAGCGGCTCTTGCGGGGCTGCAAGAATGACTGGTGGCCTCCAAACGAGAGGCCGCTGGAATTGGCTTGCTGGATCGGTCTGCAGCTGCTCGATCAGGAAACTTCGAGCACAGCCAACTTGCGCACAGTCATGCAACAGACCGCACCCGCCTCGCCGTATGTCGGCGGGACATAGATGGGCTCTGGTTCAAAAGAACAGGCAACAAGTGCAAGAACGACACTGTCGATTTCGAGAGGGGTGAGTTTCATGAACACTCCCTGCCGTTTGCCCCGGCACCCAGGCGCGTCCGAGGCACCTTCGATTGATGCGCGCCACATTACCTTTCAGCAAGAAAATCCAGAGTTTCACTATGTAGCAGCTCTTTTTCTGTGACTTTCTCAGGATGCGCATGAAAAATTTCGTCCATCCGACAAAATGCAAAATGCTGCGGCAAGCCGCGCGCGCCGGGTTTCCTTCCACGCCGAAACCCGTCAGATTCGACATCGACGCGCCAGAACGGGGAGGACTACCATTCCCCTTCGAATCTATTATGCTGGCCGCAACATCACGCGTGGTACGACAAGAAGGAAACAGAGGCCCATGTCGCAAGGCATCGACTACGGAAAGCTCATGCACAGGGCCATGCGCAGCCTGATCCAGGATGTGTTGGGAGAAGTCGCCAAGTCCGGCCTGCCCGGGCAGCACCACTTCTTCATCACCTTCGACACCACTCATCCCGATGTTGCCATCGCGGACTGGTTGCATGACCGCTATCCCGAGGAAATGACGGTCGTCATTCAGCACTGGTTCGATAATCTCGAAGTCACGGACGAAGGCTTCTCGGTCACGCTCAATTTCGGCGACAGTCCCGAGCCGCTCTATATTCCCTATGACGCGATCTACACCTTCGTCGATCCCTCGGTGGAGTTCGGTTTGCGGTTCGAGAATTCCTCTGACGACGACGAGGAGGGCGACTATCTTTCCGAGGTCGAGGATGAAGACAACATTCCCGAGGCCCCGCTTGCCGAAGATGTCGAACCCGACGAAGACGAGAAGCGCGATGCGGAAATCGTGAGCCTCGACAGCTTCCGGAAGTAACCGCGAGGGGCGGTTTTCGGCGTGAGTTGGATTCGCAGTCGAAATCATCCCGGCACGCAACACAGAGAGCAACAGAGCCCCGGCCGCACATCCAAAGGCCGAGGGGCTTGATAATCATCCGGGCCCGGAAGCATCAGCCCCGGACAAGCGGCTTTGGCGGCGCCTCGCGGCGTTCTTTCTCAGCAAACCGCCCCCTGCGGCGCACCGTTCAATTGCCCCCGCGCGCGTCGGAGGCTAAACGGCGTGCAACGTTCACCCGGAGGAATATGCATGTCCCAGACCCGCACCGAAACCGACAGCTTCGGCCCCCTCGAAGTTCCCGCCGACAAGTATTGGGGCGCGCAGACGCAGCGCTCGATCCTGAACTTTCCGATCGGCTGGGAAAAGCAGCCCATCCCGATCGTCCGTGCGCTCGGCGTGATCAAGAAGGCCTGCGCAATGGCCAATGTCGAGAATGGCAAGCTGGACGAAAAGCTCGGCAAAGCCATCATGGACGCCGCCCAGGAAGTGATCGACGGCAAGTTCGATGACAACTTCCCGCTCGTCGTCTGGCAGACCGGTTCGGGCACTCAGTCCAACATGAATTCCAACGAGGTCATCGCCAACCGCGCCATCGAGATGCTGGGCGGCGTGATCGGCTCCAAGGATCCGATCCACCCGAACGACCATTGCAACATGGGTCAGTCCTCCAACGACGTCTTCCCGACCGCCATGCATATCGCCACCGCGATGCAGGCCGAGGCGGTGCTGTTGCCGGGTCTGAAGAAGCTCCATGCCGCGCTGGAGGCGAAAGTCGAGGAGTTCGACGGTATCATCAAGATCGGCCGGACCCACACCCAGGATGCCACCCCGATCAAGCTCAGCCAGGAGTTCTCGGGCTACGTGCACCAGGTTGCCAAGTCGATGGAGCGCATCGAGATCGCGCTCGATGACATCAACGAGCTGGCCCTGGGCGGCACTGCCGTCGGCACCGGCTTGAACACTGTCGAGGGCTGGGACGTCCAGGTCGCCGACAACATGGCCGCGATCACCGGCCTGCCCTTCGTCACCGCGCCCAACAAGTTCGAAGCGCTGGCCGCCCATGACGCCATGGTCGAGATCTCCGGCACGCTCAAGACGGTCGCCGCCTCGCTCTTCAAGATCGCCTCCGACATCCGCCTGCTTGGCTCCGGCCCGCGCTGCGGCCTCGGGGAACTGATCCTGCCGGAGAACGAGCCCGGCTCCTCGATCATGCCCGGCAAGGTCAACCCGACCCAGTGCGAAGCCATGACCCAGGTCTGCTGCCACGTGATGGGCAACGACATGGCCGTCGGCATGGCCGGCTCGCAAGGTCACTTCGAGTTGAACGTCTACAAGCCGATGATCGCCTATAACGTACTGCAATCCATGCAACTTCTGGGCGATGTCTGCTCGGCCTTCACCGACAACCTCGTCGTGGGCCTTCGCGCCGACCGCGAGCGCATTGAGAAACTGCGCGATGAAAGCCTGATGCTGGTCACCGCGCTGGCACCGACCATCGGCTATGACAACGCCACCAAGGTCGCCAAGACCGCGCACAAGAACCGCACCACGCTGAAGGAAGAGGCGATCAACCTCGGTTTCGTGGACGAGGCAACGTTTGATGCCGTCGTGCGCCCCGAGAACATGGTCGGCCCGAAGCCGAAGGCCTGATCTTGGCCAAGCCGATAAATCTCAACCGGGTCCGCAAGCAGCGGGCCCGGAAGCAGGCCCGCGAAGAGGCGGACCGAAACGCGGTGCTGCACGGCCTGCCCAAGGCCGAGAAGAAACGTGCCCGCGACGACGCCCTGCGAGAGAGCAAGCTGCACGCGCAAGGCCGTCTGGACCCGGACGACACCGCGAACGACTAGGGTAAAATCGTCACAAGACCCGGCATTTCCCCTCTCCGCGCTTGCTGAAACGCAGCGTGAGCGCGATGATTTGCGCAATAACAAACGGCGCACAAGACGTTGCCGCCCAAGGGGCGGGTCGAGGCAGGAAAGCGAGAGAGCCAGGGCATGGAGAACATCTCCGGAAAGGCCTTTGCACGGGCACGCCCCGTGAACGCCGCGCGCACAGCGCCGCGCCCCTTCGTGCTGACCGCCGAGGCACGCATCGACATTCCCGATATGCCGCTCCTGCCCGGGGCGTGGCTGCAATCCGCCATCGCCGCCGAGGCGCGGGTGATGACGCCGCAGGGTCCGAAACCGGCCGGACAGCTTCAAACCGGCGACCTGATCCTGACCGTCGACAAGGGCGCCCTGCCTCTGCGCTGGATCGGAAAACGCGCCCTGAGCCCCACCCAGATGGCCGAGATGCCCGAGATCGGCCCGGTCACCGTGCCGCGCAACGCCCTTGCCGGCGGAAGCCCGCGGATGGATATCCGCTTGTCGCCGCTGGCCGGTCTGCTGCTGACACTGCCGGGCGGCCCCAAGTCAGGCGTGTTGATCGAAGCGCGCGAGATGATCGGCCTGCTCGGCATCAAGCCCGCGCCCGCCCGCGCCGTGACCTATGTCCAGCTCATGACCGAGGAACACGCGCTCATCGCAGTGGACGGGTTGGCCGTCGAGACGCTGCATGCCAATGCCCTGCGCCCCCTGCCCGGCAACAGCCGCCAACGCGCCGAGGTGCTGGCCCAGTTCCCGGATCTCGAACATGGGCTGGATCTCTACGGCCCGGAAATCCGCCCCCGCGCCGAGCGTCGGCGGTGAACAGACCGGTCAAACATTCCCTGACCCTCTCGGGCCACCGCACCAGCGTGTCGCTCGAAGACGAGTTCTGGAAAGCCTTCCGCGAGATCGCCGCCGAGCGCGGCCAGCCGATCAACGCGCTCGCCGCCGAGATCGACCGCGAGCGCGGGCTGGAAATGGGCCTTGCCTCGGCCATTCGCCTCTTCGTGCTCCGGGACTATCAGCGCAAACTGTCCGGTGGCTGACGCGGCTCCAGCCGCAACCAGATCCCATCCTTCGCCCGGACCGTCAAATGCGCCACAGGGACCGGTTCGCGCCCCTCGACGGGCGAGATTCGGAATGTCCGGACAAGCATCGCCAGTAACAGGACACCTTCGATCATCGCGAAGCCTGCGCCGGTGCAAACGCGCGCACCGGCGGAAAACGGAATGAACGCTTCGCGCTGGCACTGCTTGCCATTCGCGGTTTTCCAGCGGTCCGGGTCGAACCCGTCGGGATTGTCCCAAAGCCGCGGTTGCCGGTGCAGGTGCCAAGGCGAGATCACGATTTGGCTGGCCTTGCGCACTACGCGATCCCGGAAGCATTCCTCCTGCGTCGCCTGCCGCACCATCATAGGCACCGGTGGATAAAGGCGCAGTGCCTCGCGGAACACATCGCGCGTGAAGGACAGCTTGGAAATAGCTGAAAAGTCTTCCCTTTCCAGATCGATCGCCGTCACAGCCTCCGTTGCCACCCGCTCCTGCGCCTCCGGATAGCGCGCCAACAAGTAGAGCGCCCAAGCCAGCGCCGATGCGGAGGTCTCGTGCCCCGCGAGGAAGAAAATCGCCACCTGATCCACCATCTCGGCGGCCTCGAACCGCTCGCCTGTCAGGGGATCGGTCGTGGTCATGATCTTGGTGGCAAGGTCATCGGGTGCGGTCCCGGCGGCAATCTCGGCTTGGCGGTCTTCGGTCAGGCGCGCGATCAACCCGCGGATCACCTCTGCGCTGGCCCGCGTGGACCGGCGGTGCGGGCGCGGCAGCCAGCGCGGGAGCGGCAGGAAGGCGGCAAGGTTCACCAGCGGTTGCGTACGCTGATAGGCGCGGAACTCGTCGAACACCGCCGCCGCTACCTCGTGCTCGATGGGAATGGAAAACAGCGTGCGAAAGATCACATCCGCCGCCGCATGGCTCGTCTCGGCCTCGATTTCGATGGGCGCGTGCCCTGCCCGTGCCGAGAGACGCGCAATCGCCGCCTGGGTCGCGTCCCACATCGCCGGGAACACTTCGCGCAACCGCCCCCCCTCGAAAGCCGGATCGATGATCCGCCGCTGGCGCTTCCAGACCTCGCCATTGGTCACGAAGACGCTGTTGCCCAGAAGAGGCTCCAGCCCCTCCCGCACCCGGTCCGATTTCGGGAAATCGTCGGGCCGTTCCACCAGCACCGTCTTCACCAGCTCCGGCTGATTGATCATGTAGGAATGGAAGAACGGCGTGCGGAACTCGGCCATCCAGGCGCGGTAGAGCTTCGCCGGCTGCGCCGAAAGGATGTCCTGCCGAAAGAGCCGCACATAGCGTAGCAGCGAAACCCGCTCGGGGCGCGCGGGCGGTTTCGGTGGCAGGTCAGACATCTCGCAACTCCATGCTGGTCTGTTTCGAGACGCATTGGCGTTTCACCCCGGGCGAAGGTTTGCGATGCCCAAGACGCTGACAGAGCGTCTTGGGCCCCGCCGTAATGCGGAAATAGTCATAGTCATTCGGACGGTCGAAGGCGCAGAGATACTGAAAATGCAGCCGGTAGAAACGCCAGCGCAGCGCTTTCCAGCGCTCCGGGCTAAGCGTCTGGCTGAAGGCGGCCGACAGGATCAGCGGCCAGCGCTGGTTCTCGGGCGCCACGCCCGAGACAGACGCCGGATCGGTCAGGGCAAAGGTGCAGCCATCCCCCGGTGCGGTCACGTCGACCCAGCACAATGCCTCGCTGGCGGACAGGAAATTCAGATCCGCCCGCAGCCGGGCCGCCCCCGGCAGCAGCGAGACCATCGGGATCACATGCCCAAGGGTCAGCAGAGACAGGACTGGCCCGTCCGGGCGATGCTTACCAGCGCGGATCAGGTCGGACAGCATGGAAATCGCGACATGCGCACCCAGCGAATGGCCCACGACCAGAACTTCGTCCACATCCGCCTCCAGCGCCTCGGCAATGACCCGCTCGAACGCGGCCATCCGCGCCTCCAATGCCTGCGGATAAGCGCCACCGCTTACGCAGGAAAAGGCAAAGGTATGAAGCAGGTAGCGGGCAAGGACCAGGTTGTCATGCCGTGCGAACCAACGCAGGGTCGGCGCCACCACTACCAGCCCGGCCAGGCCCATCCACAACGGCGCGACTTGCGCAATCGCCCAGCCGATCCCAGAGGCAACGGCCAGCGCAAAGAGCAGTTGCAGCACCAAGAAGACGACCGGGTAGAACGCCCCGATGACCGGCCCCTTGTTGAGCCGCAACACACCGCGAAGCGCCCCGGAGTTCGAATAGGTCCAGATCGTTCGCAGCATTTGCAGATAGGTCTGCCACAACCCGCGCTCCATCGACTCCTTGACGATATCGGACCAGGCCAACAGGACCACCTCGGTCTCGACCTCAGTGCCTTCGATTTCCGCCGCGACCTGCCAGCCGAAATACTCCGCCTTTTCGCGCCCGGATACGGTGACCGAATAGCCCGAGATCGCCGCCTGTGCGCGGGACTCGCTGCGGTATAGTTCTCGGTACTTCCGGGCATGGAACGGGTCGTAGCCGGGCACGTAGATCACCCGGCGGCGCCTCACGGGCCCCGCTTCCGGCGCATCGACGGGCTGGCTCTCATCCATGACCCCATCTATGCCCACAAGTCCCCGGATTTGAAGCGGCATTTACCCCCAAGCGACAATCCGGCGGAAACAGCTGACACAATAGCGAAATTGTAACGAACCGGGAAACCTCGCTGGTTTCAGACGTCTTCCGACCCCCAATATCCCGGCGGAGCCGTCGTCCCCGACGACCAAGGCCACGCCGCCTGCCGCACGCAGCACAGGCTGTCGGGACAGTGACAGGTGGCTCCCCGCCGGGCAGAGCCCGAGCGGGGGTGGCGCCGCTGCGCGGCGTGGAAAATCTGCGTCCTTGCGTTCTCAGCCCAGCGAACGCATGCGCTTGAACAACGCCGAGGAATCCCAACGCCCGCCGCCCATGTTCTGAACATCCTTGTAGAATTGATCTACAATCGCCGTTACCGGCACGGTGGCCCCGATCTCGTCGGCGGCACCGAGGCAGATTTTCAGGTCCTTGCGCATCAGGTCGACCGCAAACCCATAATCGTAATGGTCCTCCAGCATCGTCCTTGCCCGGTTGTCCATCTGCCAGGACGCCGCCGAGCCCTGGCTGATCGCCTCGACCACGCCATGCGCGTCGAGCCCGGCCTTCTCGGCAAAATGCAGCGCTTCGGAGAGACCCTGCACGATCCCGGCAATGGCGATCTGGTTGCACATCTTGGTCAATTGCCCGGCACCGCTCCCGCCCAGCCGGCGGCAAGTTTTTGCATAGGCGCCGATGATCGGCTCAGCGCGCAGGAACGCTCCCTCGTCACCGCCGCACATCACCGAAAGCTGGCCATTTTCCGCTCCCGCCTGTCCGCCGGAGACCGGCGCATCGACGAAACAGACCTGCCGCTCATCGGCCGCTGCATACATCTCCCGCGTCATCCGTGCCGAAAGCGTCGTGTGGTCGACGAAAACCGTGCCTGCCGCCATCGCCTCGAAAGCGCCGCCCTCGCCGGTGCAGACCTGTTTCAGGTCGTCGTCATTGCCAACGCAGGCCATGACGAAATCCGCGCCCGCCGCCGCTTCGGCGGGAGTTTTCCCCAGCTTTCCACCATGTTGCTCAACCCAGGCCTGCGCCTTGGCGGTGGTCCGGTTATAAACCGTCACCTCGTGACCGGCCTTCGCCAGGTGTCCCGCCATCGGGGAGCCCATGACTCCCAATCCAAGAAATGCAACGCGCGCCATATCTTTCCCCCTGTTTGTGCTTGCTCTAGGTTGCGTCCAGACCTAACGGGCTATGCGCCAAGGTCAACGGAAAGGGGCAGTATGGAACGGGTCTTCCGCTGGACATTGCGGCTTTTGACGGTTTTGCTGACATTGATGGCGGGTGCCGCGATGCTGGTTTACTTCTTTGCCAGCCGCTCGCTGCCCGATTACGACGCCACATGGCAGCTCGACGGCCTCAACGCCCCGGTCGAGATCGTCCGCGACAATGCCAATATCCCGCATATCTTCGGGCAGAAGGACGAAGACGTGTTCTTCGGCCTTGGCGTTGCCCATGCACAGGACCGGCTCTGGCAAATGATGCTGCTGCGCCGCACCGCACAGGGACGCCTGTCGGAACTGTTCGGCGCCCGGACCGTCAAGACCGACGAGTTCCTGCGCCGGCTGGACCTCTACCGCGCGGCCACGGAGTCGGTCGATGCGCTGGACGCAACCAGCCTGGCCGCACTCAAGGCCTATTCCGCCGGGGTCAATGCCTGGATCGAGACCATCAACACCGAGGCGCTCGGCCGCGGCGCGCCGGAGTTCTTCCTGTTCCAGCCACAGATCGCGCCCTGGCAGCCCGCCGATTCCATTGCCATCGGCAAGATCATGGCGCTGGATCTGGCCACGCAGATGCAGAACGAGATCCTGCGCGCGAGCGCGTCGCTCATTCTACCCAACGAGCGGTTGATGGATATCCTGCCCGACGTGCCCGGCGACAAAAAGATGGGGGCCCCCGATTACGGCGCCCTCTTCCCCGATCTGCCAAAATTCGCTCGGGCGCCGGTCTGGCCAAACGATCCGTTGAACCCCGTCAACGCGCCGCGCCTTTCCGGTGCGTCCAATGCCTGGGCCGCCGCGGCATCCCGTTCCGCCGCCGGTGCGGCGCTTGTTGCCAACGATCCCCATCTCGGCCTGTCCGCGCCGACGATCTGGTACCTGGCCCGGCTCGAACTGAAATCGGGCGGCGTCATCGGCGCAACCATCCCGGGGCTTCCCTCCATCATGGCGGGACGGTCCGAAAAGCTCGGCTGGGCGCTGACCGCCGCTTATGCCGATGATCAGGACCTCTACATGGAGGAGCTGAACCCGGCCGACACCCAGAGCTATCGCACGCCGGATGGTTGGAAAGCGTTCCGCACCGAGCGCTCCATTATCGAGGTGAAGGACTCCGATCCCGTCACGATCACCCTGCGCTGGACGGAGAACGGCCCCGTCCTGCCACGGAGCCATTTCGGCCTCGACGGCATTACGCCCTCCGGCCATGTCGCGGCCCTCGCCTGGACGGCACTTTCAAGCGAAGACAGCTCGTACCAGGCAGCGCTGAAACTGATGAAGGCCGATACGATCGAGGCGGCGATCGCCGCCGGCGCCCATCACGTCGCCCCCGCCGTCAACATGATCCTGGCCGACCGGGAGGGCGTTGCGTTGCAACTCATGGGCCGGCTGCCCGCACGCGACCCGCAACATGTCAGCAAGGGGCGCCTGCCCTCGCTCGGATGGCAGGATCGCAACCGCTGGCACGGGTTTCTGCCCTACGACGAGAACCCGCGCATCGTGGACCCCGCCGGCGGGATTGTCGGCAATACCAACAACAAGACGACAGACCGCGCTTTTCCCAATCATGTCAGTTACCTGTGGGGCGACACGCAACGCATCCAGCGCTGGCAAAAGCTGATGGCGGAACGCGAGGTCCATACCCGCGAGAGCTTCATCGCGGCCCAGCTCGACACCGTCTCCATCACGGCGCGCACCCTGTTGCCGCTGATCGCACGCGATCTTTGGTATGCCGGCGAGGCCGCGCCGGAAGGAACACCGGAGCGCCAGCGCCAACGCGCGCTGGAGCTTCTGGCCAACTGGAATGGAGAGATGAACGAGCACCTGCCCGAACCGCTGATCTATGCCGCCTGGTTGCGCCAGCTGCAGCACAAGCTGATCGTGGACGATCTCGGCCCGCTGGCCGACGCCTTCATCCACCCCGAGCCGCTGTTCATCGAGCGGGTGTTCCGAGATATCGACGGCGCCTCGGCCTGGTGCGACATTCAGCAATCGACGATCCTCGAAAACTGCTCCGACACCGCACGCATTGCGCTGGACGAGGCGCTCTTGTGGATCGCGGACAATTACGGCAGCGCGCTGGAGAGCCTTCGCTGGGGAGACGCACACGAAGCGCATCACGATCACCTGGTGCTGGGGGAAACGCCGGTTCTGAAATGGTTCGTCAATATCCGTCAATCCACGTCGGGAGGCGACAACACGTTGAACCGGGCGCTCACCGCCGGCGACGGAGACGCGCCATTCAGCAATGTTCAAGCTGCGGGCTATCGTGGCGTCTATGACTTTGCCGACCCGGATGCCTCGGTCTTCATTACCGCCACCGGACAGTCCGGCCATCCGCTCAGCCGCCACTACGACGATCTGGGAGAGCTGTGGCGTCGCGGGGAGTATATCCCGATGACGCTGGACCCGGATCTGGCCCGGGCGGGTGCTGTTGGCATCACGCGGCTGGAACCACGCTGAAACGCGGCTACCCGCGCCAGTCGATGGGATCCGAACCGCCCGTCAGGCTCCACCGGGACTCAGAGCGCAGGAAAATGCGGGGCGTTGCCCCCGCACTCTGACGAGCCCTTCCCGAGATATTTGGGGAAAGCGCAAAGGAGCCCCCCTTTGGGTTTTTGTCTTTCCCAGAACACCTCCGCCGGAGACACGATCCGAAGCGTCGTTCCCGCGCGCGAGGCGCGCGCCCGGCCTGAGGGGTTCGCCCCGGCAGACAGAAGCCAAGTTCACAAGTCCCGGTAGTACCGTGCTTGTGTCTGGGTCCAGAAAACCTCCACGACCCAGCCCGTCTCGCTCTGCTGCTCGTCTGTCACCACGCGCTGCTCGTGCAGCCAGGCATGCTGCTTGCCCTGGGAGAAATCCAGCGACAGGGTCTCGGAACTGCGCGCGCCATCCAGCGCTTCCGTGACCGCCTCGACGAGGTGGTCCATCCCTTCTCCGGTCCATGCCGAGAGCGTCAGTACGTCCTCGCGCCGCGCGGCAAGCGTTTCCAGCGGTGCCCGGGCCGCCTCCGGCAACAAGTCGATCTTGTTCCAGATTTCCAGGCGCGGCGTTTCATCGGCGACACCCAGCTCGTGCAGGATTGCCTCGACATCCTCGGCCTGCCCTTCGGTTTCGGCATGGGAGATGTCGCGCACATGCAGGATCAGATCCGCCGAGAGCACTTCCTCAAGCGTTGCGCGGAAGGCCGCGACGAGCTGGTGAGGCAGGTCCGAAATGAAGCCCACCGTGTCAGACAGGATCACCTTCTGCCCCGTCGGCAAGGTCACCGCGCGCATGGTCGGATCGAGCGTGGCAAAGAGCATGTCCTTGGCCAGCACCTTTGCCCCGGTCATCCGATTGAACAGCGTCGACTTGCCGGCATTGGTGTAGCCCACCAGCGCGACCACCGGGAATGGCACCTTTGCACGGGATGCCCGGTGCAGGGCGCGGGTCTTCTCCACCTTTTTCAGCTGCTGGCGAATGCGGTTGATCGCGTCGTCGATGGCCCGGCGGTCCGCCTCGATCTGGGTCTCGCCCGGGCCGCCGACGAAGCCAAGCCCGCCGCGTTGCCGTTCAAGGTGGGTCCAGGCGCGCACCAGCCGGGTGCGTTGATAGCTGAGCGCGGCCAGTTCGACCTGCAACACGCCCTCGCGCGTCGCCGCACGGTCAGCGAAGATCTCCAGGATCAGCCCCGTGCGGTCGAGGAGCTTCACGCCCCATTCCTTTTCCAGATTGCGCTGCTGCACGGGCGTCACCGGCCCGTCGACCAGCACCAGCGACACCTCCTGCGCCTTCATCCGTCCGGCCAGTTCCTCCAGCTTGCCGGTACCGAACAGCGTTCCGGGCTGCGGCGTGCGCAGCTTCACCACTTCGCTGCCCACGATCTCCAGACCGGGCAGCGCGGCGGCGAGCGCCACGGCCTCCGCAAGGCCCGCCTGCGCGTCGCGCCGATCGGGGTCGGAGTTTATGTCGGGGTGCAGGACGTAGGCCCGCTCGGAGGTACCGGCGGGCACATCGCCTTCATGATCGGGGCGGGTCAGTCTTCGCCCTCGTAGAGATTGATCGGCTGCGAGGGCATGATCGTTGAAATTGCGTGTTTGTAGACCAGCTGCGACTGACCGTCGCGGCGCAGCAATACACAAAAATTGTCGAACCAGGTGATGACGCCCTGCAGCTTCACGCCGTTGATCAGAAAGATCGTGACGGGCACCTTGGTCTTGCGAACGTGATTAAGGAATGCATCCTGCAAGTTCTGCTTATCTGCAGCCATTATTCTTGCCTTGTTTTGTTATAGTTAGCGGATCGCTGTCTCTCGTGATGGGCGGGCATCGCCCTTGGAGGCTACTATGATATGTGTTTGGGGCAGATTCCAGCCCGAACGTCACTGGATTCGCGGGGTTGCGTCAAAGCAGCCCGGTCCTCGGGCCCATCAGCGCCTCCAGAACTGCGGATTGAACAGCGCAAGCAGGGCCAGCGTCTCCAGCCGCCCGAGCGCCATGGCGATGACCAGTACGAATTTCCCGGGATCTCCCAGAGTCATGTAGGTGAGCGGATGATCCAGCACGATATGCGCCGCCGGCCCCGTGGTGGAGAGCGTGGCAATGGTCAGCACGAGGGATTCGTCGAAGGGAATGCCGGTCATGGCCAGCGCGCTTGCGACCCCGGCCATCGAGAGCGCGAAGAGCATGAAGAAGATCCAGGCCACATAGGCCCCCTGCCGCCGCATCCGCCGCGCGGCCTGCCCGGAACCGCCAACGGAGGAAGGGTAGACCAGCCGCTCCATTTCGCGGGCGGAATGCTGGTAGAGCGCGAAGACCCGCAAGAGCTTCACCCCGCCCGCGGTCGTGGCAACCCCGCCGCCGACAAGCGCTAGCCCCAGCAGGATCAGGCCGGGCGTCTTGAGGCCCGACCAGGTGCTGGCCACATCCCATTCCGAACTGACGAATCCGGTCGTGGTCAGGAAGGACAGCACGCTGAAGGTGGAGCCCCAGAGCGCATGCAGCGCGCGTTGCAGCTCGTCCACCGTGTTCACCTCGTAGGCGCCGATCCAGTGGCGCAGGAACAGCAGGCTGGGCACCGTCAGCACAACGGCCAGCGCGATCCGCGCCTCCGGGTCTTTCGCGAGGTCGCTTGCGCCACGCGGCGTGAAGGTTCCGGCAAAGGTCTGCCGGGTCACGGCGAAGGCGAAGAAGACGAAGATCATCATCTCGCCGGCCAGCCCCGATTGCGCACCATTCATCCCACCGACAGGGCTGATCCCGCTGGTCGCGAGCGTCGACATTGCGTGGCAGATCGCAATGATCGGCTTTTCATCGACCATGACCAGAAGCAACGTCAGCGCCAGTGTCAGGCTGACATAGATCGGCAACAATTGCAGCGTCACCCGCAGCAGGCGCTCGCGCGGATCTCCGACCGTCATCGTGCCATGCCGCCGGCCCGGCCGCACCCCTGCCCCGACGCCCTCGAAGGAGATCACTTCGAACCCGCCAAGGTTCATCGGCGCCAGCAGCGCGAATGCCGCCACCCAGGCCAGGAAACCGCCCATCCAGCCCACCATCGCCCGCCACAGATGCAGCACCGGCGAAAGTCGGGCAGGATCGAACAGTGTTGCCCCGGTCGTGGTCATCGAGGAGACCATTTCGAACCAGGCATTGGCAAATGTTGTCGACTGCACGCCTTGCTGGAACGGCACGGCCAGCATCAGCGGCAGAACGGTATAGGCGGCCACCAGCGCAGCCAGGTGGCTGCGCGACGGGCTCCGCGCCCTGTAATTGGCAAGCGCGACGCCAAGGATGCAGGTCAGGAAGCCGAACAGAACCGCCGACAGGCCGAAGACATGCGCGATGCGCCATTCCTGCAGGGCGATGGCATAGGACGCCGGAATCAGCATCGACAGCGCACCGATCCCCATCATGAGGACGATCAGTGGCAGGGACAGAAGGCGCGACATGACCGGGCTACGGGCTCAGAAGAAATCGATGGAGACCTGCAGAAGGCGTTCTACCTCGTGCACATCATCCGCCATCGCGAAGATCATGACGATATCCCCCTCCAAAACCCTGGTCGTGCCAACCGGTTTGATCACTTCGCCGCTGCGCAGGATCGCCCCGAGCAACGCGCCTTCCGGGAAATCGATCTCGCGAATCTCCTTGCCCGAAATCGGCGAGGTGGACAGAACCTGTGCCTCGATGATCTCGGCCTCGGCATCGCCGATGGAGTAGACGCCGCGCACCCGTCCGTGCCGGATATGGCGCAGGATCGAGCTCACCGTCGTGGCGCGCGGGTTGATATAGGCGTCGATATTGAGCGGCCCCATCAGCGTGGCCATGGTCGGGTCGTTGATCAGCGCGATGGTCATCTTGCAGCCTGCCGACTTGGCGCGCACGGCTGCCAGCAGGTTGACCTTGTCGTCATCGGTGACACAGATCACGGCATCGGCGCGGTCGATGCTGGCCTCGGCCAGAACATCGGAATCCATGCCGTCGCCATGCAGCACGATCGTGCGTTCCAACTCGTCCGCCGCCTTCTCCGCGCGTTCGCGATTGCGTTCGATCACGCGGGCGCGAATGCGGGTCTGGCTTTTCTCCAGCGCCTTGGCCACCGACAGGCCGACGTTGCCGGCACCGATGATGACCACCCGCTCCTGCTTGCGGCCGGGTTTGCCGAAAATATCCAGCGTGCGCTCGACGTCGCCAACATAGGAGGCGATGTAGACCTGGTCCTCCGCGAAAAGCTGGTCGCCCGGATCCGGTGCAAAAAGCCGCCCTTCCCGGCGAATGCCGATCACGACGGCACGCAAGGTGGAAAACAGGTCCGTCAACTGCCGCAACGGCGTGTTCAGGACCGGGCAATCCTCTTCAAGGTCGATCCCGAGTAGCTGTACCTTGCCATCCAGGAAACTCTCGGTGTCGAAGGTCGAAGGCGCCGCGATCCGTTGCAAGGCGGCCTCGGCCACCGCGCGTTCGGGGCTGATCACAACGTCGATCGGCATGTGATCGCGCTTGTAGAGGTCGCGGTAGATCGCTTCCAGATAGCTCTGCGCGCGCAGACGCGCCACCTTCCGGGTCACGCCGAATACCGAATGGGCCACCTGGCAGGTGACCATGTTGACCTCGTCCGAATGGGTCGCGGCGATGACCATGTCGGCATCGCGCGCACCCGCGCGGTCCAGCACGTCGGGATAGCTCGCGAAACCTGCGATGCCCTGGACGTCGAGCGTATCGGTTGCCCGACGCACGAGCTCGGGGTTGTTGTCCACAACCGTCACGTCGTTTTGTTCACTGGCCAGATGACGGGCAATCTGCCAGCCGACCTGGCCTGCCCCACAGATGATGACTTTCATCGCGCCCCGATCCCGGACTGTTCACGCGCCGGGCTTTCAACTTGTTGTGACAGCCATGGCAGAGCCAGCGGGGAGCGTCAACGCCCCGCTCCGCCAGACCACTGACCATTGATGCCGTTAATCGGCCGCCTCGGGATTGTCTTCCAGATGGGCAACCCGTGTGCCGGCCTTGGAAGACGTGACCACGCCAAGCGATTTCAGCTTCCGATGCAGAGCGGAACGTTCCATCCCGACAAAGGTCGCCGTTCGGCTGATATTGCCCCCGAAACGGTTGATCTGGGTCAGCAGGTATTCACGTTCGAACAGCTCCCGCGCCTCGCGCAGCGGCAGCGTTGCCAGCGCTCCCGACAGAACCACGCGCCCCTCTTCGGCCTCGGCCGGCTCCGCGCCCTCCAGTTCCTTCGCGCCGATATCTCCCGAAGAATCCCCAAGGATAAGAACACGTTCGATGACGTTCTTGAGTTGGCGCACATTGCCGGGAAGATGCATCGTCTGCAGCATGGCCACCGCATCCTCGCTCAGCTTGCGCAGCGGCAGCCCCTGGCTTTCGTTGAACGCGGCGATGAAATGATTGGCAAGTTCGGGAATATCCTCCCGCCGCTCATCCAGACCGGGCACCCGGATCGGCACGACATTCAGCCGGTGGAACAGCTCCTCCCGGAACTTCCCGGCGGCGATTTCGGCCGGCAGATCCCGGTTGCTCGACGAAACAACGCGGATATCCACGCGTACCTTGTCACCGCCCCCGACCCGCTGGAATTGCTGGTCGACCAGCACCCGCAGGATCTTGGACTGCGTTCCGAGCGGCATATCGGCGATCTCGTCGAAATAGATCATGCCCCCATGCGCTTCATCCAGCAGGCCCGGCTCTACACCGCGCTCGCTGCTCTCGCGGCCAAAGAGGACTTCCTCCATCCGCTCGGGCTCGATCGAGGCGGAATTGACGCTGACGAAAGGCGCATCCGCCCGGTTGGACGAAGCATGAATATAGCGCGCGGCCATCTCCTTGCCGGCACCGGCCGGCCCGGTCAGCATTACCCGGCCATTTGACTTCGTGACCTTGTCGAGATGCGATTTCAATGCCTTGAAGGCCGCACTCGTTCCGATCATCTCGGCCGACGTCACATCCTTGCGGCGCAACTCCGTGTTCTCCCGGCGCAGGCGCGAGGTCTCCATCGCGCGGCGGATCACCACCAGAAGCTGATCGATATTGAACGGCTTCTCGATAAAGTCGTAAGCGCCCTGCTTGATCGCGGCGACGGCGATCTCGATGTTGCCATGCCCGGAAATGATCACGATCGGGATCTCGGGCTTGTCGCGCTTGACCGACTTGAGAATGTCGATCCCGTCCATCTTGCTGTCCTTCAGCCAGATATCGAGGATCATCAGCGCCGGGGCCTCCTGTTCTATGGCGGCCATGCATTCCTCGGAATTGGCAGCCAACCGCACAGCGAAGCCCTCATCGCGCAGGATATCGCCAACAAGTTCGCGAATATCTCTTTCGTCGTCGGTGATAAGAATGTCGCCCATATCCTTGATCTCCCTCACTAATACTATTCCGCCGCCTGCTCTGTCGCGGCTCTTAGTGGCAGCCGGATCTCGGCCAGCGCCCCATGATGTTGATTTCCCTCGAAGACAGGAGCATCGCGCAGTTCCAGCGTTCCGCCATGTTCCTCGATGATCTTCTTGACGATGGGAAGGCCGAGCCCCGTTCCCTTCGCCCGTGTCGTGACATAGGGCTCAAAAAGCCGCCCGCGATCTTCTGGCAGACCGATGCCGTTATCGGCCACCTGAAGAACGGCGTGGGTGCCTTCCGTCCAGAGCCTTACCCGGATTTCCGGGGAAAACCCTTCGGGTGCTCCCTTTTCTTCAAGGCTTTCAATAGCCTCTCCGCCATTCTTTATGATATTTGTAAGCGCCTGCCCGATCATGGTCTCGTCCACGAGGACCGGTGTCGGCTCCTTCGGCAGATCCCACTGCAGTGCCGCACCAAGCTGTTGACGCTGCAGCGTCACGGCATCCTTCACCAGCTTGGTCATGTCCGAGTCGCGGCGATCCGGCTCCGGCATGCGGGCAAACTTGGAAAACTCGTCAACGATGCGTCGCAGGTCGTTGGTCTGGCGCACGATGACATCGGTCATCGAACTCAAGGATTCCGCGTCCTCCGCTTCCAGCTTGCGCCCAAACTTGCGTTTCACCCGTTCCGCCGAAAGCTGAATCGGGGTGAGCGGGTTCTTGATCTCATGCGCGATCCGCCGGGCGACATCACCCCAGGCGGCCATTCGCTGCGCGGTGACCAACTCCGTCACGTCGTCAAAGGCCACAACATAGCCTTCGAGCTGACCATCCGCGGCCAGCCGTGCCGCCAGCCGTACCAGCAGGTTTTCCATCCGCCCGTCGCGGGTGATGCGGATCTCTTCCTGCGTCACCGAACGATCATCGGAGCGCAGCCGCTCCAGAACACCTGCGAATTCCGGCACAGCCATGGCCAGCGCCCCATGCTGATCGCCGGCATCCTCCGGCAGCTTGAGCAACCGCAGCGCCGCCGGGTTCATGAAATCCACACGCCCCTGCGGGTCCAGCCCGATCACCCCCGCGGTGATGGAGGTCAGCACCGTTTCGAACAATCGCCGTCGCGCTTCGATCTGGGCATTCGTTTCCAGCAAGGTCTCGCGTTGCGCGCTGAGCTGTCGGGTCATCTGGTTGAAGATGCGGCCCAGCGTGGCGATCTCGTCATCGCTCTCCTGTTCGGGCACCTGCACCGACAAATCGCCCTCGCCGACCGCTTCCGCCGCCCCGGCCAACTGCCCGATCGGGCGCGAGAGCCGCTCGGCATACCACAGCCCCATCCAAATGGCCGCAAGCACGAGGATGACCGCGAAACCAAGATAGAGAAGCGAAAATTCGAACAGAATCCGCCCGCGCTCATTCTCAAGCTGGTTATAGAGGCGCACCGATTCCTGTGTTTCGTCCAGAAGAGCGAGGATGTCGCCATCCACTTCACGACTGACGAACAAGTACCTGTCGCCAAAGGCTTTCAGCTTGACCAGGGCACGAAACTCATCGGCATCCCAGTCCTGGATGATCACCGTTTCACCCGCCTCGGCCCGCGCGATCTCCTCCGCGGTGGGGGCGTCATAGCTGAACAGGTAGGACCGCTCGCCGCGTGCCCGGATCCTGGCCGCGGAATCGATCACGAAAGCATCGCGCAGACCGCGCTGCACCTGTTGCTGGCCCTGTGTCAGAACCTGCCGCACCTCGCCATCCGACAGCGCGAAACGGGTCGAGCGGGCCACGTTGATATAGGTTGCCAGGATGCCGGCGTCGGTTCCCAGATCCCGCACATGTTCCTGCTCATAGGCCTCCGCCGCCGCCAGCGAGGCACCAACCACGTTGCGCACACGGTCGGAAAACCACCCCTCCAGCCCGATATTGATCGTCAGCCCGGCAAAGATCGCCACCAACACGGCGGGGATCAGCGCGATGACGGCAAAGGCCGCGGTCAGCCGCAAGTGCAGCTTTGAACCGGCCGAATCCGCCCGGCGGGCCGCAAACATCGCGATCACGCGGCGTAGCACCATGGCGGCCACGACGAGAATATAGACCAGATCCGTCAGCAGGATGAGCCGGAGTCCGGGAGAACCAGCCCCCTGCCCGAGCGGCCCCATCAGCAGGAATGTCGAAATCACAAGCACGGGCGCCAGCACGACCAAGGCAAAGGTCGCGGCTGTCTGCACCCGCCGCGCGCTGCGCATGCGGGTGATTCCGTCCCAATTCAACCGCCTTGAAGCGCCTGCCAAATTGTGCCCCGTGATGATTATGCCACCCAGATCTTGAGGATACCGGGCAACTTACCGCCATATTCCGTGGTCTGAACGAGGAGCGTGCCCTCGACGCCACGGCTATGTTGCGGTTTTACATCAACTTGCGGCGGCGTGTCACGCGAATATCGAGATCGGTGATCTTCTTGCGGAGCGTATTTCGGTTGATGCCCAGAAGATCGGCACATTTCGCCTGGTTTCCGCCGGTGGCATCCAGCGCGATCTCGATCAACGGGATTTCCACCTCCTTGAGGATGCGCTGGTAAAGCCCCGGCGGCGGCAGGACGCCGCCATGCAGGTCGAAATAGCGCCGCAGATGCTTGGCGACCGATGCCGACAGCTTCTCGCCGTCGCCGCCGCCCACCAGAGGTTCGATCTCGGGCTGGTTGCCCAGCACCATCTCCACCTCCGCGCGCCCGATTTCCTCCTCCGGTGAGGTGATCACCAGCCGTCGGACCGTATTTTCCAGCTGCCGCACATTGCCGGGCCAGGAATAGGCGCGCACAAGGTCCATCGCCGCCTGCGACATGCGGCGCGTTCCGGCCCCGTCACGCTCGGCACGGGCCAGGAAATGCTCTGTCAGGAGCGGAATGTCGTCCACCCGCTCGCGCAAGCTCGGCACGTTCAGGTTCACGCCGCCAAGACGGTAATAGAGATCCTGACGGAAGCTGCCCGCCTCCATCTTCTGCATCAGGTCGCCCTGGCAGGTTGCCATGACCCGCGGCGCGCTGTCAGACAGCGCATCCAGCATCCGCACGATACGGCCCTGGGTCTCCATGTCGAGATCGGCCACCTCGTCAAAGAGCACCGAGCCGCCACGCGCCTTGGCAAGGATGGTCGCCGGGCCGTCCGTCGTCGAAAGCTCTTCCGCCCCCGCGACAATGAAGGGCAGCGTGCGGCGGTCGGAGAAGTCGTGGATCGCCCGCGCGATGAGCGACTTGCCGGTGCCGGATTCGCCGGTGATCAGCACCGCGAGATCTGTATTCATCACGCGCGCCACCAGGCGGTAAAGCGCCTGCATGACCGGCGTGCGGCCAACCAACGGCAGGTCGTCGGTGCTGCTGGAGGGCAGCTCGTTCATCGGCCGCGACACCGGCGCGCGCCGCTTCATTTCCAGTGCCTTGGAGGCGCGTTTCATCAGGTCTGGCAGGTCGAACGGCTTGGGCAGGTAGTCATAGGCATCTGCCTCCGCCGCCTGGATCGCCGTCATGATCGTGTTCTGGGCCGAGATCACGATCACCGGCAGGCCAGGCCGTTCCTCGGCGATTTTCGGCAGGGTTTCCAGACCGTTGCCATCGGGCATGATCACGTCGGAGATCACGAGATCCCCCTTGCCTTCCTCAACCCAACGCATGAGCGTCACCAGCGAGGAGGTTGCGTGAACCTTGCACCCGGCGCGCGTCAGCGCCTGGGTAAGGACTGTGCGGATGGTGCGGTCGTCATCGGCGACAAGAACGGTTCCGTCCATTAGATCTATGTCTCCTCGTCGAGTTGTTCTGCTGTTTGTTTGGGTGCGACAGGCAGTGAGATGCGGAAAACGGTGCGCCCGGGCACCGAGTCGACCGAAATCCAGCCCTTGTGTTCGGCGATGATCTTGCTGACCAAAGCCAGCCCGAGCCCGGTGCCGTTTTCCCGGCCGGACACGAAAGGTTCGAAAATCTCGTCGGCAATTTCGGGTTTCAGGCCGGGGCCATCATCGATGATCTCGATCTGAAGCGGCACGCGCGAGGTTGACTGTCCCTTGCGGCGTACGCGCAGGGAGGCATCGTAGAAGGTGCGAAGCTGGATCTCTCCCGGCGCGCCGGCCGACGCCTGCGCGGCGTTCTTCAGAAGGTTCTGAAATATCTGCAGGAGCTGGTCGGAATCGGCAAAGGTCGGCGGCAGCGAGGGGTCGTAATCCTCGACGATCTTCATATGGGCCGCAAAGCTCAGCACCGCCGATTTCCGCGCCCGGTCCAGAACGTCGTGGATATTCACCGGCTTGAGTGTCGGCGGGCGCAGGTTTCCGAACTGCTCCACCTGGTCGAGCAGCTTCACGATGCGCCGGCTCTCGGCCACGATCAGGTCGGTCAGCTCAAGGTCTTCCTTGGACAGGCTCATACTCAGTAGCTGGGCCGCGCCGGTGATGCCGGCGAGCGGGTTCTTGATCTCGTGGGCGAGCATCTCGGCCATGCCGATCGCCGATTTCGCGGCCTTGTCGGCGGAGATGGACCGCCCCAACCGCCCGGCGATCTCGCGCGGAGAGACGAGGAACAGCAGCCGTTCGGTATCGTTCGAGATCGGCGCGACCTGAACGTTGCAGATCACCGGCGCCTTTTCCCCGGTGCCGACATCCACGTCGTTGATGAAAAGCGGCGAGCGGTTCTTGCGCACACGCGCCAGCGCCTCTTCGACCGGCGCGTCGATGGCCAGCCGGTCATAGACAAGGCTGCCCTCGAGCGCCTTGATCGTCTTGTTGAAGAACAGCTCCCCGGCCGGGTTGATGGCCGTGATCCTGTCTTCTGGGTCTAGGACCAATGCAGGGATGGGCAAGGATGCCCAGATCGTTCCGGAACCGGGCATTACGCGGCCTCCATACTGCTCGTGGCGAAGGCATCCGCGATCATTCGCAGCACCTCGTCATTGTTGTTTTCTGTCTGGAGGCGCCGGCGCAGTCCGGCGGGATCGCCGGCCCTGTCCAGGTACCAACCGAGATGTTTGCGCGCCATCTTGTTGCCCAGGCGCGGCCCGTAAAATGCGAGCATGGCCTCGAAATGGCCGGCCACCATTTCTGCGAGTTCCCGCCCTTTGGGCACCTTCGGCGCCGGCGTTCCATAGATATCGGCCGCGATCCGGGCCAGCAGCCAGGGTTGCCCCTGCGCGCCACGCCCGACCATCACCCCGTCGGCGCCCGATGCCGCAAGCGCCGCGCGGGCCGAGGCGCTGTCCACGATGTCGCCATTGGCGATCACCGGGATCGAGACGGCCTGTTTGACCTCGGCAATCGCGTCCCAGTTCGCGTGCCCCTTGTAGAATTGCTGCCGCGTCCGGCCGTGGATGGTGACCATCTGCACGCCCGCCGCCTCGGCCCGGCGCGCGAGTTCGGCCGCGTTGTGGCACTCGTCATCCCATCCCAGCCGGCATTTGAGAGTCACCGGGATCGACACGGCGCCGATAACGGCTTCGATCAGGCTCAGCGCGTGGTCCAGATCGCGCATCAGCGCCGAGCCGCTGGCGCCCGCGCCGCTGGCGGAGGTCACCTTCTTGGCCGGGCAGCCCATGTTGATATCGATGATCCGCGCGCCGTTGCCTTCGACAACTCGCGCCGCCTCAGCCATCCAGTGGGCCTCGCGCCCGGCAAGCTGCACCGAGGTATTGCCCTGCCCGAATCCCAGTTCGGCCTTTTCCCGGACACCGGGTTTGGCCTGAACCATTTCCTGGCTGGCCACCATCTCGGACACCACCAGTCCCGCTCCGAAACGGGATACCAGCTGCCGGAACGGCAAATCGGTGATCCCCGCCAGCGGAGCCAGAAGAACAGGCGGTTTCAGGGGCAAGTTTGCAACGCAAACCGTCAAGTGCTCAATCCTTGTGCATACCCCGTTGTCGTATCTTGAACTCGCCGCCCATTCCAAGGTGAAGCGGTACAAAAAGCGACCGGAAAACAAACAACGCCCAATAATTGAGCATACAGACCCACGTTCGGCTTGGCCGTTGCCCTGCCTTTCGTCACCGAATAGACGGGAATCATGAAAACCAGCGAGACAAAGAGCGCCCGCCCGCAGGCCGTGCAGCACGTCGCGGCCGTGATCGTCGCCGCCGGCCGGGGCAGTCGTGCCGGAGGGCCGGTTCCGAAGCAATTTCAGCCGCTTGCCGGTCGTGCAATCCTTGCGCGCACGGTTGATCGTTTTCGCCGCCATGCACGGGTGGACGAGGTGGTCGTGGTGATCAATCCCGACGATGCCGCGCTGGTCGAAAGCATCCTGCCCGAAGATGTGGCACTTGTTGCGGGCGGCGACAGCCGGGATGCCTCTGTCGTAGCAGGTCTGAAAGCGCTCGGCCCGCAGGTGAGCCATGTTCTCATCCAGGACGGCGCCCGCCCGCTGGTGCCCGACACCGTGATCGACCACGTTCTCGACGCGCTCGAAAACTACCCCGGGGCCGCCCCCGCGCTTGCCGTGACCGATGCGCTCTGGCGCGGCGAAGACGGGCTGGTTCTCTCCCCGACCCCGCGCGACGGCCTGTTTCGGGCTCAGACGCCGCAGGGGTTCGACCTCGCCGCGATCCGTGCCGCCCAAGATGCCCATCCCGGCCTTGCGGCCGACGATGTCGAAGTGGCGCTGGCCGCCGGGCTGGACGTGGCCATCACGCAAGGCCATGAGGACAATATCAAGGTGACCCTGCCCGGCGATTTCGAACGCGCCGAGCAGATCCTTCGGAAAGGACAGAAAATGGATGTGAGGCTGGGCAACGGCTATGACGTGCACCGTTTCGGGACGGGCGACCACGTGGTGCTCTGCGGGGTGACGGTGCCGCATCCGCGCGGGCTGCAGGGGCATTCGGATGCCGATGTCGGCATGCACGCGATTACCGACGCGATCTATGGCGCGCTCGCCGAGGGCGATATCGGCCAGCATTTCCCGCCTTCCGATCCGCAATGGAAGGGGGCCGCGAGCGAGATCTTCCTGCGCCACGCGGTGGAGTTGGCGGCCTCCCGTGGCTACCGGATCGGCAATATCGACTGCACGCTCGTATGCGAACGCCCCAAGATCGGCCCGCACGCACCGGCCATGCGCGCCGCGCTGGCCGCGATTATGGGGCTGGAGGTCGACCGTATCTCGGTCAAGGCGACCACCTCCGAGCGGCTCGGCTTCACCGGCCGCGAAGAAGGCATCGCGTCCATCGCAACCGCAACGCTGGTGTCGGCATGATGGGCGCGAAACTGATCGCCACCTTTTTAGGGGTTGGCTTGCTGAAGCCCGCGCCCGGCACCTGGGGCTCGGCTGCGGCGATCCCGTTCGCCTATCTCCTTCACCTGAATGGCGGCTTCCCGGCGCTCGCCATCGGTACGCTCATCGCGTTCATTGCCGGCTGGGGGGCGACCGCGCTCTATATCGAGGGGGCCGGGAACACGGATCCGTCCGAGGTCGTCATCGACGAGGTCGTCGGCATGTGGATCGCCCTCTGGCCGCTGTCCTTCGGGCTTTGGCATGCCGGGCTGGATGGCGATATCTTTCCCTATCCCGGCTGGGTCGGCGGTTTCGTGATGTTCCGGATCTTCGACATCTGGAAACCCTGGCCGGTGTCCTGGGCCGATGGGATGCACAGTTCCCTCGGCGTGATGCTCGACGATGTGATCGCCGGCGTCATGGCGGCCCTTGTCGTCGCCGTCGCCGCCTTCATATCGCATTCCTTCCTGATGGGCTGAGCCAATGTTGCGCATCGTGGCAACCGTGGGCTATCTCGGCTGCATTCCCTTTGTCGGCCCCTTGCTGGCGTCGCTGGCCGGGTTGGTGACGGCGATCCTCGTATACCGTGGCACCGGGTCGCTGCAGCCGCTGGCCGCCATCTGGGCGCTCGTGCTTGCCACGACGATCTGGGCCCTGCCCCGCGCGCTGCGCGAGGATCCGGATGCGAAGGTGACCGTCATCGACCGCTATGCCGGGATATGGCTGGCCGCAGCGCCCGCGATCCCGCTAGCGGACCTGCTCGGCTCTAGCTTCTCCGCCGGCGCCATCATCGCCCTCGCAACGCCCGTACTGCTCTACACGCTGCTGCTCTCCGTCCCGCGGCACCTGTTCGACCGCGACACACGGCCCGTGCTGCGTCTGATCGACGATCTCGTGGCGGGCGCCCTCGCCGCCATCGGCACTTTGGCGGTCATGCTGGCGCTTCTCAGATTCCTTCCCGAGACCCTACCGACATGACAAACGAAACTGCCCTGTCCATCAAAGAGCTTGCCGAATCCCTGCTCGCCCACAGCCGGCGCCTCGGCCTCATGCTGGCCACCGCCGAGAGCTGCACCGGCGGGCTGATTGCCGGCGCGCTCACCGAAAGTCCGGGCTCCTCGGACATGTTCGACCGTGGCTTCGTCACCTATTCGAATGCCGCCAAGATGGAGATGCTCGGCGTCTCCCCCGAAACGCTTGAGTCATTTGGCGCGGTATCAGAGGAGGTCGCGCAGGAAATGGCCGAAGGTGCCTTGGCACGCTCGGCCGCTGATCTCGCCGTCGCGGTTACCGGCATCGCCGGCCCAGGCGGCAGCGAGTTCAAACCCGAAGGCCGCGTCTGTTTCGGCCTCGCCGCAACCGGCAAAGCCACGCTTGTCGAGACCATCGAGTTCGGCGCGCCCGGCCGTTCGGAAGTCCGCCAGGCCACGCTGCGCCACGCGCTCGAGATGCTCCTCGTCGCGGTTCGGAATCGCTGAAGCCCGTATTGCCGTCCCGTTTTGACCCCGCGAAGCCCGAGACCGACGGAGTTTCAATCCCGGCTTCAAATTAATCACCCGGCAGCGTTTTAGCCCAATTATCCATCTTTTACCGACGCGCCCACATTTTACCCAGCCAATGGCGAGCAAAGCCTCTTTTCTGCGCAGCCCCTTCACGCTTCACACCCCGAAACGCCCGCCAAACGGGCAAAAATATTTGGAGGGAAGGGAAATGGTGGGAGCCGATACCGCCTGGATCATCGTCGCGACGGCGTTGGTCCTGTTCATGACATTGCCGGGGCTGGCGCTGTTCTATGGCGGGCTGGTGCGCGCGCGCAACGTGCTCAGCGTCTTCATGCAATGCTACGCGATCGCCTGTGCCATGAGCATCGCATGGTTCGCCTTTGGCTATTCCATTGCCTTCGGCGAGGGGGGCAGCGGGCTCTGGGGCGGGCTGGGCAAGATGTTCCTGCTCGACATCACCCCCGAGACCGTCTCTGGCACCCTGCCCGAGATCCTGTTCTTCGCCTTCCAGATGACCTTCGCCATCATCACGCCTGCGCTGATCGTCGGCGCATATGTGGAACGGGTCGGCTTCGGTTTCGTCCTGCTTTTCTCCACGCTCTGGATGCTGCTCTGCTACGCACCGGTCGTGCACTGGATCTGGGGCGGCGGTTTCCTGGCCGATGGTGGCATTTTCGGCGAGGTCGGAACCAAGGACTTCGCCGGCGGCATCGTCGTGCATGAAACCGCCGGCCTCGCGGCGCTGATCGTGGCGATCTTCCTGGGTCCCAGACGCGACCGCAACAAGCCGCCGCATTCGCCCGGCTTCGTGATGATCGGCGCGGCCATGCTTTGGGTCGGCTGGTTCGGCTTCAACGGTGGCTCGCAGCTTGCCGCCGATGGCGGTGCCGCCATGGCCATGACCGTCACCCATATCTCGGCGGCCGCGGCCTCGCTCACCTGGGCGCTCTGGGAAAAGATCAAATACGGCACGCCCTCGCTCGTGGGCATGGTCACCGGCACCATCGCGGGCCTGGCCTCAATCACACCGGCCTCAGGGTTCGTCGGTCCCGTCGAAGCACTGATCATCGGGTCTGTCGCCGGCATCCTTTGCCAGGAGGCAGTCACCCTGGTCCGAAACGTGTTCAAGATCGACGACACGCTGGATGTCTTCGCCGTGCACGGCGTCGGCGGCATCTTCGGCACGATCATGATCGCAGCCTTCGGCGCCGGTTCATGGACCGCGCAAATTGGCGCGCTCGTCATTGTCGGTGCTTTCACCGCTGTAGTGACGATCGTCCTCGTGCTCGTGGTGCGCGCGATCACCCCGATGCGAGTCGACGCCGAAACCGAGACCAACGGTCTCGACCTGTCGGTGCACGGAGAACGTGCCTACGATATCATCTCGTAAATGTGCAGATGGGGGCGGAGCGATCCGCCCCCCGCTTCTTCTGACCGGTAATATCCCCGCCGGAAGCAGGCGCCGCGCAGTGGCGCCTTTTTCGTTGAACAAAACGGAACGTCCCTTCGGGCCGTTACTTCCTCCGGAGATGTTAGTGGTCAAATGAAGGCGTTCAGCGTCTTATCACGCGTAGAGTACGTTGGCCCGCTTTTCGAATGCGCCCATGATCTGGCGTTGCGCCTCGGTGAAGAACACGCCGGCAGTTTTTTGCAGGATCCTGTTCTTGAACTCGAAATCGATGTGGTAATCCACTTCGCAACCGCCCTGGACATCCCGGAAAGCCCATTTCGAGACCAGGTATTTGAACGGTCCGTCGATATATTCCGACACGATCGTACATTCCTGGCGATTCATCGTGACCTTCGTGCCGAATTTCTCCCGGAACACCTTGAACGAGACGATCATGTCGGCAATCTCCACCACCGCATCGCCGTCCTCGCGCCGGTCCCGGATCCGCGTTGCGGCTGTCCAGGGCAGAAATTTCGGGTAGGATTCGATATCCGAAACGAGATCGAACATCTGCTCCGCCGTATACGGCATGACGCGTTTGTCGGAGAAAGTATGCATCGTGCGGCGTTTGGCCCCCGGGTTCTTTTTTCGGATCGGCGTCACATGTCGTAGAGTTGGACGGCAAATTCAAGGGAAGCCAATGTCTTCGCGACCGTATGTCATCGATCAGCTGATCTCCGCCAAATCCATTGCTGCCCGCATCGAGGAACTTGCCCGCGAGATCGAGGCTGAATTCACGGACACCGACAAGCTCGTTGTCGTCGGCCTGTTGCGCGGTTCTTTCGTTTTCATTGCCGATCTCGTGCGTGAGTTGGACCTGCCGGTCGAGGTCGATTTCCTCGAGGCCTCCTCCTATGGAAACGCGATGAAGTCAAGCCGGGAAGTTCGCATTCTCAAGGACTTACGCGGCGAAATTGAAGGGCGCGACGTGCTGGTGGTCGAGGACATCATCGACACCGGGCACACCATGACCCGCGTTGCGGCCTTCCTTGGTGCGCGCAATCCCAAGCGGCTGCGCACGATCTGCCTGCTGGACAAGCCCGCTCGGCGCGAGGTGGCCTACAAGGCCAGTTGGACCGGATTCGAGATCCCGGACAAGTTCGTGGTTGGCTATGGAATCGATTTCGCCCAACGCAACCGGAACCTGCCCTATATCGGCACCGTTCGTTTCATCGACGATCCGCAAGACGCCCCCGAGGCCGTCTGAGCCGCGAACCAAGGACAGATCCCGGAGGCCATATGCTCAGCGCTCACTGGTTCATGCGGATGAAACGCTGGGTCCAGCATCCGCCCTCGCTCAAGCGGGTTCTGCTCGTATTCGCCGTGATCGCCCTTTGTCTGGCTCTTGTCGGACTTGAACGTCTGGGCGTGCTGCCGGACTGGATGCAAGCGGACCAGATCGGGCGCCGCCCGGGACTGCCACGCTTCTGAAACCGCCGTTATCCGCGCCGCCTGCTCCCGAAAGCGCCTGCGACCCTGCCTTGGCGGAACCATGCCGATCAGGACGGGATACAACCTTTGCGTTAGTGGGCAGCAGCCCCTAAGGTGCCGCCGTCCCGAAGCCCGAGTCCCGAAAGGAAAATCGGCATGCGCCGCGTCCTTACCCTGTTTTTCCTGTTGGCAATCGGGGGGCTGGCGCTGGCTTTCTGGCTGACACGTCCGCTCCCCTTCACCGCCGAGGACCTGCCCCCATTGAAGGGCGACGCCATTGCCGGCCGGCAGATCTTCCTCGCGGCAGGCTGCGCGTCTTGCCATGCGGATCGTGGCGCCGAGGCCCAGCAAGCGCCGATCCTGTCCGGCGGACGGCGGCTCTCGACCGAGTTCGGCGAGTTCATCACGCCAAATATCTCCTCCGATCCGGTGCACGGTATTGGCAGCTACAACCTCGCCGGCCTGGCCTCCGTGCTCAAGCGGGGCGTCACACCGGATGGGCGCCATCTCTACCCGGTCATGCCCTACACGACCTATACCCGGATGGACTTGCAGGATATCGCCGATCTCAAGGCGTTTCTCGACGATTTGCCCGCCTCCGACGAGGTGCCGCAACCACATGAGCTGTCCCTGCCCTGGTCGCTGCGCAGCGGGATCGGGCTCTGGAAGAAACGCTATCTCGATTCAAATTTCGTCGGCGCGGCCCCCAGCGAGCGGGTGGAACGCGGACGTTACCTCGCCGAAGCGCTCGGTCATTGCGCCGAATGCCACACCCCGCGGGACCGTTTCGGCGGGCTGGACAAGAGCCGGTGGATGGCCGGCGCACCGGGTTTCTCGGGGCGCGCTGAAGCCCCCAACGTGACACCGGCCGCGCTGGACTGGAGCCGAGACGAAATCGCGTGGTTCCTCGAAAGCGGACACAGCCCTCGGGATGAGATCGCCAGCAACGAGATGGAAGCGGTGATTTCCGGGTTGGGACAGTTGCCCAAGGACGACCTCGAGGCGCTCGCCTACTATCTGGCGAGCCTCGCGCCGATCGAGTGATCGCACACCGGAGTGGCCGGAATCGGCGCGCGTGAGAATTTCCCCGCGCGCCGGATTTCCTCAGCCGCGACCGAGCTTTTTCAGGCGCGCACTGCGCAGGCGCTCGAAATCGTCGCCGGCGTGATAGCTGGAGCGTGTCAGGGGCGTGGCCGAGACCATGAGGAAGCCTTTGCCATAGGCGGCCTTCTCGTAGGATTTGAACTCCTCGGGTGTCACGAACCGTTCCACCGCGTGATGTTTCGGCGTCGGCTGAAGGTATTGGCCGATGGTCAGGAAATCGATATCCGCCGAGCGCATGTCATCCATCGCCTGCAGCACGCCCTGGCGATCCTCGCCGAGGCCCACCATGATGCCCGACTTGGTAAACATCGTGGGGTCGATTTCCTTCACCCGTTGCAGCAAACGGAGCGAGTGGAAGTAACGGGCTCCCGGACGCACGGTCGGGTAGAGACCCGGCACCGTCTCGAGGTTGTGGTTGAAGACATCCGGCTTTGCTTCCACAACAATTTCAAGTACTTTCGGGTCGCACTTGAGAAAATCTGGAGTCAGGATCTCGATCGTGGAGTCCGGAGAGCGATGTCGAATGGCGCGGATGGTCTGCGCGAAATGTTCCGCCCCGCCATCTGCCAGGTCGTCGCGGTCCACCGAGGTGATGACGACATGTTTCAGGCCTAGTTTCTGGACCGCATCGGCCACGCGGCCCGGCTCGAAAACGTCGAGCGCATCGGGCCGCCCGGTTGCGACGTTGCAGAAGGTGCAGCCGCGGGTACAGATCTCGCCCATGATCATCATCGTGGCGTGACCGCGCGACCAGCATTCGCCCACATTCGGACAGCCGGCCTCTTCGCAAACGGTCGGCAGATTGTTGTCGCGCAGGATCTTGTGAGTACTGTTGTACCCCTCTCCGCCCGGCGCGCGGACACGAATCCAGCTCGGTTTCTTGGGCTGGGCATTGTCGGGCCGGTGGGCCTTTTCGGGATGGCGTTCGCCGGGGATCTTCAGATCGCGCATGATGCTACCTCTCCGCCCGTCTGATAGGGCCGTCTGGTCGAATGTAACATCAGATTTCGGGATGTCCCGCAATGCATGGCGGATTTGCCGCATTTGCATGCCTGGCCAACAGCGCTGCGGGCAACCTTGCTGCCGGCTTGCGCGACGTCCATTTCGCGGATGCAGAAACGCCATTGTTCCCCTGAAAACATCGGCGTATCCGGACGCGACGGTCCTGCGCGACCCAGACGTTCTGAACATTTACGGGGATTGCCCAATGCAAGTCGGCTACAAGCTTCCGAAACTCACCTTTCACACCCGCGTCCGTGACGACTCCATCGGCGGACCCAATCCTTTCCGTTGGCAGGACATGACGACAGCGGATTACTTCGCCGGCAAGCGGGTTGTCCTGTTCTCCCTGCCCGGCGCTTTCACACCGACCTGCTCGACCTACCAGCTGCCCGGATTCGAGAACGGTTTTGCCGATTTCGTGGCCCTGGGCATCGACGAGATCTATTGCATGTCGGTCAATGACAGCTTCGTTATGAACAAGTGGGCGCAAGGCCAGGAGCTGAAGAACGTCAAGGTGATTCCGGACGGCTCGGGCGAGTTCACCCGACGGATGGGCATGCTGGTGCGCAAGGACAATCTCGGCTTCGGCCTTCGGTCCTGGCGCTACGCGGCCGTGATCAAGTACGGTGTGGTCGAGGCGTGGTTCGAAGAACCCGGCATTTGCGACAACCATGCCGAGGACCCGTATGGCGTATCCTCGCCAGAAACCGTCCTTGCGTGGCTGCGCGAGGAGGCGTCCGCCGCCGCCTGACGGCACGCATCAAGAGACGTTTCCATCGCCCGGCCAAATTGGCCGGGCGTTCTTCGTTGCGACGCGCGGTGTTCCCGCACTTCTTATGCAGTTTAGCTCCGGAATCAGGTTTCGTGCGCCCGCGCGTGGGTTCCGACGAAAATCGCCAGCGCGTTGCGATAGTAATCCGTGGGCCGCATCATCAGGCCCCGTCCTCGTCCCGGATCCATGACGCGCATCCTGCCACCGTGGGCATGCGACACGACGACAGCGTGGCTGAAGACATCTCCGGTTCGCCCCCGCGCCCAAAAGAGCATATAAATGTAGCCGTATTGCCGGAGGCGTGCAGCCAGCATATCCGTGCTCAGCGCAGCACCGGATACGGGTTCGAAATGAACGTTCCCGAAATGCTCCAACAGGCCGACGCCACCTAGAGTTGCCGACCCTTCTTCGGTGAGCGCGCCGGGATAGCGCGCCATTTCGGCCTCGATTGCCTCTTCGCTGACCGCCTGCGCGCCGCGAATGATCCGGGAACACGCCGTCGTCCAGCTTTCATAAGCTGCAGACCAGCATTGGTGCGCCTCTTGCTCGATTTCGGGCGGGTCGTTGAGGGGAATGCTGTAGGTCATGGCTCAATCCCTCTACCGGAATGGGTCGTCCGAAGTATGACCGAATGCAAGCTGGCGCGCCTTGTTTTGCGTCAAGAAATGCCCGCTGCGCGCTCGAAAGACTGTCCGGGTCGGTGGACGAAGCGCTCGTCTGAGTTTTTGCATCCCACGTCAGGCAGATCGAAAATAACGGCCCATACGGATGGACCTCCTGAAAAAAACGGGCGCTCCAAGGAGCGCCCGAGACACGAGGTAATCGCCTTTGACGGCTCAGCCGATCATGCCGCGGCCAGGCCCGTATTCTTCTTCGTAGTGACGGGCGAGGCGCTGCAGGGCGATCCGCAGCACGATCTTGCCTGATCGGGCCGACCAGCCAAGGCGCCTTTCGGTCGCCTCCAGCCCTTCGAGATAGCAGCAGCAGCGTAACACCATGTCTCCGAGCCCCGGGCCGAGTTCTTCCAGTGCCTTGGCGACGCGGTCCCGCGCCCCTTCAGGGCCGGAAACCGGATCACCGGCGTGAAAACCGCCCCGCGTGCCAGCGGTCAGGAAGCGCTCCCAGTTCTGGGTGACGCGCGGTCCCATTTGGGCAAGCTCGAAATCTTCGCGAAGCCGTTCCGCCGCAACAACCAGTTCCGGGTCGAGAAAGGTGGTTCCGTCTTTTTCACGACGGCGCGAGAGGGCGACGACCGGGCTTTCGGCCATGTTGTAGCGCACCCGGCGGGGCTTTGCGCTGTCCGTGTCTTCGAGCACCACCTTGTGGCCCCATTCGCGGTGCTGGTCGCCGAAGGGCATCGGTGCTTCGGCAAAACCGCCCGCGGCGGCGCGATCCTCGCTCAGCAGGCGTTTCAGCGCCGAACGGCCCGCAGCGGTGATGGAATAGCTCGCAATGCGGCCTGCAGATTTGCAGACGATCCATTCCTTCAGCACGAAGGCATGGGCCACGTTTCGGTCTACCACGGCGGTCCGGTTGGTGCTGCCATCGGGCATCTCTCGCAGCACGGCGGCCTTTTCCATATCGGTGGCGACTGCGAGCACAGCTCCGCTTTCCGCCAGCCGACGCAATACACGGCGCGCCTCTCGATTCACGGTAGCCTCGTCACAAAGTCTGCGGCTGGGCATGTCCACAGGAGCGAAATGAGCTGTCATGGGGGCGGTCTCCTCAGGTCCTGAACTGTTGTTGTCGCAGGTTCTGAAATGTACCTTGCCCAGATGCGCCAGCGCCTCGTCCACCAGCGGGTCGTCCCGCCGTTGCTCGAAACGCCGGATGCGGCGCAGGATCGTCGAGGCACGACAGCCTTCGGCACGGGCGACTTCGCGGATCGAGAGCCCCTGCTCGGTATGCCGAAGGTAGTGCATGGCGGCCTGCGGGACCCATCCGGGCACCTGGCCCTTCTGCTTTTCTTGTGCCTGTCCCGTCATAATGCCCCCTTGACGTCCATTCTGTTTTGCTTTTCGGGCCCCCAACACCTAGCGGTGGATTGGTTACTCACAGGTTAATTTCAGAACCTGCGACCAGAATTGTTTAAAATTCGCAAACAATTCTAAGGGCCGCGCTCGGTCTTATCCACAGAATCGCAACGGGTGCCAAAGTTGTGCCACGTTTCTGCCACATTCACGGAGACCTGACATGACCGACTTCACACAAGCCCTCGCCTCCCTGCGCCGCCCTGGTCTGCTGATCCGTGCCGCGCGCTATGGTCAACAAGGCTATGACCGCAAACGTGACCTCAAGCGCATCGCCGGAGGCGAGGAGATCCCCGCTCCTGACCGCGCCGTAAAGCGGTTGATGGACCTGGAAGCGGAGCTGGAATACAGCCGCCGCAGCCGGGATGCCGCCTATTCCGCCTCCCGCCATGTGGAAACCCTGATCGCGCTCATGGCCGAAGCCCGCGCGCTCTTCAACCGCGGCCCTGTGGCCGTCTGACCCCCCGCGCCGCGGGATTGCGGCGCTACTTCCTTCGTGTATCCCTCGACTGCGCGGCCTCCCCCCGGAGTGCCGCGCCTTTTTCCTGTCCGTGGCGCGACTTGAGAACCTGCAGGCAAAAGCCTAACGCTTGCCGCAGCAACCGAGGGCGGATTCCATGCGCATCGTCTCCCTTGTCCCATCCTGGACGGAAACGCTCATCGCGGCCGGTCTGCCGCCGGTCGGGCGCACCCGATATTGCATTCATCCCGCGGCGAAAGTGGCCGAAATCCCTGTCATCGGTGGCACGAAAGACGTTGATTGGCAGGGCGTGGCCGCATTGAACCCGGAGCTGATCCTTGCCGACAGGGAAGAAAATCAGCGCGAGGTTCTGAAGCGCGCTCCCTGCCCGGTCTTCGTTAGCCATGTCACGGACATACCGTCGCTTATCGACGATCTGCGCCGGCTGGAAGCATGGCTCTGCTCCCGGCTTGGTCACGACACCGGGCTGCGCGCGCTGCGCGAACGCTGGTGTGTCCAGGCCAGAACGGTGCGCCATACAGATCCATCAGACCTGCCGGCCATCCGGCACTGGATCCAACGACCAGGCGGCAAGGTAGACCGGATCTTCTACATGGTCTGGCGCGATCCATGGATCGCCGCCTCCCGACATACATTCATCGGCGCCATCTTCGGCGCTCTGGGCATCGGAGACATGATTCCCGAATTGCCGTCCCCTTACAGCACGGTGGATCTCGACGCGGTTGCCGGCCCATCGAACCTGATCCTGTTTCCGAGCGAACCCTATCCGTTCGAAACACCGGGTACGATTCCACCTGATCTGGTCCGGAAAGGCCCATGCGCGATTGTCGACGGCGAAGCCTATGCCTGGTACGGCATCCGAAGTCTGCGGATGCTCGAAGCGATCCCACCGGTTCGGGTGAGTCGCGCAATCCCGCCCGGGGGATAGACCAGGCTACAGGAACGAATCGGACTCAGCGGCCTTCCGCTCGGCCACGAACGCGTCCAGCGCTTCGCGAATGGCCGGGTCCAGGGACGGCGCCTGGTAATCTGCGAGCAATTTCCTGACCCGAATGCTGGCCAGCGCCTGCGTATCCCGCGCGCCCTGTTCCTCCCATGTCTCGAACGGTTTGTAGTCGAGCAGGTCGGAACGCCAGAACGCGTCCTTGAAATTCCGCTGGGTATGGGCGCAACCGAGGTAGTGGCCTCCCGGCCCGACCTCCCGGATCGCGTCGAGCGCCTGCGCCTCCTCGTCGATCTTCACGCCCTCGGCCATCCGGTGCAGCACCCCGAGCTGGTCGGCATCCATCACGAATTTCTCGTAGGAGGAAACAAGCCCGCCCTCCAGCCAGCCACAGGCATGCAGCATGAAGTTCACACCCGACAGAAGTCCGGTATTGAGCGAGTTCGCCGTCTCGTAGGCGGCTTGCGCATCGGGCAGCTTGGAGCCGTTGAACGACCCCGCCGAGCGGTATGGCAGGCCAAGACGCCGCGCCAGCTGCCCCGCGCCATAGGTGATCTGCGCCGCTTCCGGCGTGCCAAAGGTGGGTGCGCCCGAATTCATGTCGATCGAGGTGACGAAGGCGCCCATGATCACCGGAGCGCCGGGGCGGATGAGCTGAGAATAGGCGACGCCAGCCAAAACCTCGGCCAGAACCTGCGTCAGCGTGCCCACCGCCGAAACCGGCGCCATCGCACCGCCGACGATGAAGGGAGAAATGATGCAGGCCTGATTCGCAGCGGCATAGACTTCGAGCGCCCCCATCATCGTGGCGTCGAAGGTGAGCGGCGAGTTGATATTGATAAGCGAGGTCATCACCGTGCGGTCATCCAGCCCGCCGAACAGGATCTCGCACATCTCGACCGAGTCGCGCGCCCGGCTCGGCTCGGTCACCGACCCCATGAAGGGCTTGTCCGACAGCGTCATATGCGCATGCAGCATATCCAGATGGCGCTTGTTCACCGCGACATCCGTCGGCTCGCAAACCGTGCCGCCTGAATGGTGCAGCCATTTCGACATGTAGCCGAGCTTCACAAAATTGCGGAAATCTTCGATGGTCGCATAGCGCCGCCCGCCATCGGCATCGCGCACGAAGGGCGGGCCGTAGACAGGCGCCAGCACGAGGCTGCGCCCGCCTATTTCCACGTTTCGTTCCGGGTTGCGGGCGTGTTGCGTGAACATGCCCGGCGCGGTTTCGCAAAGCTTGCGTGCCAGCCCGCGCGGAATGCGCACCCGCTCGCCCGAAACATCCGCGCCAGCCGCCTTCCAGCGCTCCAGCGCCGCCGGGTTCTCGACGAAGGCGACGCCGATCTCTTCCAGAACGGTCTCGGCATTGTGCTCGATGATCTGAAGCGCTTCTTCGGTCAGCATCTCCAGGTCGGGAATATTGCGTTCGATGAAACGGGCGCATTCGATCCTGACTGCCGTGCGCTCGGCTCGCCGCGCGGCACCGCCGCCTCCGCGTCCCCGCCTCCGTGTCGCCGCTTCCGTCATCTCACACTCCTCGTCCGGTCTTCGTCCTGATGGTTTAGCCCGGAGAGCTGCGCCATTCCGACGCGTTTTGCGGCACCTCGGGTGCGAAAGCGACATTGTGAGCCATTAACCCATGGTCACCACCAAGGTGCCGGCGCGGTGCCGCGAGTCGAGCGCGGTATGGGCCGCGCGGATCTCGTCCAGTTGAAAGACCTGTTCGACCACCGGCCGCAATTTCCCTTCGCCAATCCAGCCCAGCAAGCTGTCCAGATCCTCGCGCTTGTCCAGGCTCACGCCCGTCACCATTTTCGGTCCGCGCCGCAGCCGGTTGGTCAACGCCTCAAACAGCACCGTCCAGTTCATGTTGAGCGCCACGAATCGTCCCTGCTCCGACAAGGCCCGGCGACTGGCCTTGAGCGAACTCGCCCCGACGCAATCGATCACAACATCCCAGGTCTGCCCGGATTCCGCGAAGTCCTCATGGCGATAGTCAAAGACCCGCCCCGCGCCCAGTTCCCGCATCAGAGAGGCGTGATCGGAACGGCAGACGGCATCGACCTCTGCTCCCAGTACGCGGGCGATTTGCACCGCATGGACCCCGACTGCACCCGAGGCGCCGACCACCAGCACGCGCTCTCCCGGCTGCAACCGGGCGAAATCCCGCAGGAACACCAGCGCAGACAGGCCGCCAAAGGGCAGGCTCGCCGCTGCTTCCGGCGAAAGCGCATCCGGACGCTCAAGGATCGCGCCATCCTCCGACATGGCGACATATTCCGCATGGGCCCCGGTGACGGAGAACCCGACCACCGCCTGCCCGATCGCAAACCGCTCGCTCCCTTTCCCGCGTGCAACGACCCGTCCGGCGAAACCACCGCCCAGAACCGGTTTGCGTGGCCGGAAGATCCCGAACATCAGCCGCCCTGGCAATGCGGTAAAGGATGGGAAAGCCGCCGCCCGCAACCGCCAATCCGCGCTCGTGACTGCTGCCGCCTCGACCTGCACTAGAACCTGCCCCGGACCGGGCTCCGGCCGCGCCATCTCTTCCACCGTGACCACCTCTGGCCCGCCATATCGCCGATACACCGCCGCTCTCATCATCTTCACTCCACGTTTCCTGTTGCCCGAACCCTAGCGATAACATTCCATGCAATGAATTGACCAAACCCGCCTCTCTGTTATGCATATTTGCATGGACTGGCGTTCTGTGAAATTCGACTGGAACCGGGCCCGAGCCTTCCTCGTCACCGCCGAGGAGGGCTCACTCTCGGCGGCCGCCCGTGCGCTCGGCCAGGCCCAGCCAACGCTTGGCCGGCAGGTCTCGGCACTCGAAGACGAACTTGGCCTGGCTCTGTTCGAACGCAACCGGCGCGGCCTCACGCTCACCCCGGCCGGGCTGGATCTGCTGGAGCATGTCCGCAGGATGGGAGATGCCGCCACCCGGGTCTCCCTCGCCGCCGCCGGCCAGTCGCAACAGATCGAAGGGGATATCTGCCTCACCGCCTCCGACATCTACGCCGCCTACCTGTTGCCGCCCATCATCGCCCGCATCCGCCGCGCCCATCCCGGCATCCGCGTCGAAATCCGCGCCACCAACGATCTCGCCGATTTGCGCCGTCGCGAAGCCGATATTGCCATTCGCAACACCCGCCCCGAGGACCCGGCGCTCATCGCCCGCAAGCTCCGCGACGACACCGCCCGACTCTACGCAACCCCCGGCTACCTCGCCACGCTCCCCACGCCGCTGACAGAGGAAACACTGAAACAGGCCAAGTTCGTCGGCTGGGACCACGGCCCGACCTACCGCGAACAACTGGCCCATATCGGACTTCACCTCGAGGCGGAGAATTTCCCCCTCATCACCGCCGACCATGTCGTGCAATGGCAACTCGTCAAACAGGGCCTTGCCATCGGCATCGTCCCGAGCGCCCTCGGCGATTCCGACCCGAGCGTACAACGCGTCCTGCCCGACATGCCCCCCATAACCTTCCCGATCTGGCTCGCCTCACATCGCGACCTCGCCACATCGCGCCGCATCCGCACCGTCTTCGACCTCCTCGCCGAATCCCTCTCCCACGCCTGACATTCCGCGCAGCCAACGCCCCGTCATCTTTCCCAAATTATCCTCGGGGGGAGCCTGCCCCTGGCAGGCGGGGGGCAGACAGCCCCCCGACCGCTCACAACCCTTGCGCCCGGCCGCGGAGAAATCTACTCAGGCGCCATGACCAGCCAGATTCATGACCGCCTCCTGATTATCGACTTCGGCAGCCAGGTAACGCAGCTCATCGCCCGTCGCCTGCGCGAGTTGAACGTCTATTGCGAGATCCACCCCTACCAGAAGGTGGACGCCGTCTTCATCCGCGAGATGGCCCCCAAGGCCGTGATCCTCTCCGGCGGACCGGACAGCGTCACCCGCGACGGCTCGCCCCGCGCACCCCAGGAGCTCTTCGAGATGGGCCTGCCCATCCTCGGCATCTGCTACGGCCAGCAGGTGATGATGCACCAACTCGGTGGAAAGGTGGAAAGCGGCCATGGCACAGCCGAGTTCGGCCGCGCCTATGTCACCCCGACAGAGGCCAAGCTCGACATTCTCAAGGGCTGGTTCACGCAAGGGCGCGAGCAGGTCTGGATGTCCCATGGCGACCATGTAAGCCAGATCGCACCCGGCTTCGAGGTCTATGGCACCTCGCCCAACGCCCCCTTCGCCATCACCGCCGATGCATCGCGTCGTTTCTATGCCGTGCAGTTCCACCCGGAAGTCCACCACACCCCCAACGGCGCGAAACTCTACGAGAATTTCGTGAAGCTGGCCGGTTTCCAGGGCGACTGGACCATGGGCGCCTATCGCGAGGAAGCGATCGCGCGCATCCGCGAACAGGTCGGCGACAAGAAGGTCATCTGCGGCCTGTCCGGCGGCGTGGACAGCTCCGTCACCGCGATCCTGCTGCACGAGGCCATCGGCGACCAGCTCACCTGCGTCTTTGTCGATCACGGCCTGCTGCGCAAGAACGAGTCCGAAGAGGTCGTGGCCATGTTCCGCGACAACTATAATATCCAGCTCATCCACGCCGACGAGAGCGAGCTCTTCCTCGGTGAGCTGGACGGCCAGTCCGACCCGGAGACCAAGCGCAAGATCATCGGCAAGCTCTTCATCGACGTGTTCCAGAAACATGCCGACACGATCGAGGGCGCGGAGTTCCTCGCGCAAGGAACCCTCTACCCGGACGTGATCGAGTCGGTGAGCTTCTCCGGCGGCCCCTCGGTTACCATCAAGAGCCACCACAATGTCGGCGGCCTGCCCGAGAAGATGGGGCTGAAGCTCGTCGAGCCGCTTCGCGAACTGTTCAAGGACGAGGTCCGCGCCCTTGGCCGCGAGCTTGGCCTGCCGCAAAGCTTTATCGGCCGCCACCCCTTCCCCGGACCGGGCCTCGCCATCCGCTGCCCCGGCGAGATCACCCGGCCCAAGCTCGACATCCTGCGCGAAGCCGATGCCGTCTATATCGACCAGATCCGCAAGCACGGGCTCTATGACGAGATCTGGCAGGCCTTTGTCGCCATCCTTCCGGTCCGCACCGTCGGCGTCATGGGCGACGGGCGCACCTATGACTATGCCTGTGCGTTGCGCGCGGTGACGAGCGTCGACGGCATGACCGCTGATTACTATCCGTTCAGCCACGAATTCCTCGGCGAGACCGCCACACGGATCATCAACGAGGTGCCGGGCATCAACCGCGTCACGTATGACATCACCTCCAAACCTCCGGGGACCATCGAATGGGAATAACAGTCACAGGTTACATCGACGTGCCGGAAGACCGCCGCGCCGTTGTCGCGCCCGCATTTGAAGAGCATATGCGCCTGAGCCTGCTGGAGCCCGGCTGCGAAATGTTCGAGCTGCGCCAGGACAGCGACGTGCCCGGTCGCTTCCATGTCAGTGAGCGCTACGCGGATTCCGACGCCCTCGAAGCCCACAAGGCCCGCGCTGCCGCGTCCGACTGGGCGCGCATCAGCGAAGGCCTGCCGCGCAACCTCGAGTTCGTGGAAGACTGACCCCGTGCCCGCCGATCCCAGGTTGTCCTCCGAAAAGAGCGTTGGGCTCGGCAACCCGCATTTCGTCTATTTCTTCGATGAGGGTTTCGCGCCCTGCTCGATGGTTTCCATCCATTCCGTGCTGGCCAGAACGCCGGGGCCTGTCCGGCTCACCCTGCATCCGACCTTCGAGAGCAAGTGGCTCGCGCCGGATGTGGCCGCGCTCTCGGATGCCTTTCCCGCCGCCCAGATCACCGTACGCGAGGTCGATCTCGCCCCCTGGCGTCACCTGCCACGCGGACGGCTGCCGCTGGCGGCGCGCTCCCGCTTGCTGCTGCCCTCCATCCATTCCGGCCGCGTGCTCTATCTTGACGGCGACGCGCTTGCCCGCCGGGACCTGACGCCGCTCTGGGAAACGGATCTTGAGGGAAACTGCATCGGCGCCGCGCTCGCGCCGGGTGTCCAGGCCATCCTGGAACGCTACGAACGCTCCCGCTCGCCCGAAGCCCGCAAGGCCGGCGAGAAGACCCTCGCGCGCGGCGAGAAGCTCGACGGGATCGACATGCGCCGCTATTTCAATTCCGGCGTGATGCTGCTCGATCTGGACGCCATCACGGCCAAGGGGCTGGACGCCCGGATGATGGATATCGAGGCCACCGCCCGCTACACATCGCGCGATCAGGACTGGCTCAACATGGTCTTTCGCAACGAGACCTTCGTGCTCGATCCGACCTGGAACTCGGGCTGGGGCAACCCACGCACGGACCGCCCCTATATCTCGCCCGAGCTGCGCGCGCATTTCCGCCAGAGCCGTGAAGATCCGGCCGTAATCCATTATACGGGCTTCGAAAAACCGTGGTCGAGCCGACGCCCGCCCTTCAAGATCCACATGCTGACCAAGCCGCTCGAACGCCGGTTGCGCGCCCGCTACTGGGCCGAGTTCCAGGCAGAACGCGATGCGGCCGAAGCCGTTCTGGGCCGCACACTCTGGCCATGAACGAGGCACATCCCCTGCGCGCGGGCCTCTGGATGGCCGGGGCAATTTCCTCCTTTTCGCTGATGGCCGTGGCCGGGCGCGCGGTCTCCTTCGAACATGACACGTTCGAGATCCTCTTTTATCGCTCCATCGTGAGCTTCCTGCTGGTGCTGATCGTCGGCACGGCCACGGGCGCCATTCGGCAGGTCAACACGCAGAACATGCGCCTGCACCTGCTGCGCAACGTCTTTCACTTCACCGGGCAGAACCTGTGGTTCTTCGCACTCGCGCTGATCCCGCTGGCCCAGGTGATCGCGCTGGAATTCACCTCGCCGATCTGGGTGGCGCTGCTGGCGCCGCTGGTGCTTGGGGAACGTCTCACGCGACGCAGCGCGATTGCCGCATTCGTGGGCTTTGCCGGCGTGCTCGTTGTGGTGCGCCCGCAGATCGGCGGGCTTTCTCCGGCCATGATCGCCGCGGCGGCCTCGGCTATCGGCTTTGCCGGCTCCGCGCTCTTCACGCGCAAGCTGACCCGCACAGCGACCATCACCTGCATCATGTTCTGGCTCACGGTCATGCAGGCGGTGATGGGGTTCATCTGTGCGGGAATTGACGGACAGATCGCCCTGCCCTCGGCGCAGGCGGTGCCATGGCTGGCGCTGATCGGGCTGACGGGGCTGTCGGCCCATTTCTGCCTCTCATCCGCGCTGTCGCTCGCTCCGGCATCCATTGTCATGCCGATGGATTTCCTTCGGCTGCCGGTCCTGGCGCTGATCGGGCTGCTTTTCTACGGCGAGTCGGTCGATGCATTGGTGATTCTCGGCGCAGTGATCATCTTCTGTGCAAACTGGCTCAATCTGCGGCCGCGTCGTTGATTCGCGCGGCTTCGCCCGCATCCGGTAAGGTTACGTTAAGTAACTTGTGATCCGATTGACGCAACATCCCCTTCTGGAGCTCGTGACCCAGCGTAAAAATTGACCCGTTTGGAAACCCCTCCATAGGATCCGTGGCACAAATCACAAAACGACAGCGGCGTGTACGGGCGCGCCGCCAACTGAACGAACACGAGGGAAGAGACATCATGAAAACATGGGTGACGACTGTGTCGCTTTTAGCGCTCACAGCCGGAGGAGCTGTTGCCGGAGGCCTCGACAGGACGGGACAGCCGATCCAGGCCTTGTTTGAACCGGGCGGGGAAAATGGCAACTATGCCGAGCTCGGATTTGCCAGGACTTTCGTCAATCTCGACGGCACTGGCGTTGGCATCGATTCCTACAGCGCGATCAATCCGGGCCTGAACGTCCCGAGCGGCACGGGCTACAGAAATGTCGGAAACGATTTCAACAGCTTCGGCGCAGCGCTGAAGCTCAAGTTCAACGAGAACTGGTCCGGCGCGATCATCCTCGAGAACCCCTATGGCGCCGATGTGTCCTATTCGGGCGATCCGATGACCACCGAGCTTGGCGGCACCAGCGCGCTGGCGGAGACCACCTCGGCGACCTTCTACCTGCGCTACAAGTTCGACAATAACTGGAGCGCCTATGGTGGCCTGCGCCTGCAGAAGGCCAGCGGCGACATCACCCTGTCTGGGCGTTCCTACGGGCTGACCGAGCAAGCCGCCGGGACCGCGGCCTACCAGGCGGCACTGGCCGGCTATCCGAGCTCGGTTGTCTCCACGCTGGCCGGTACCGCGAACGGATATTCGGTCGAGTTGGAGGAAGACTGGGCGCTCGGTTACGTGCTCGGCGCCTCCTACGAGATCCCCTCCATCGCCGCGCGGGTCTCCTTGACCTACAACTCGGAGATCGAGCACGAGATGGCGACCACCGAGAGCGGCCCGACCGTTCTCGTCGGAGTCGATCCCTCGACCGGCGCGCCGATTGCCGTTCCGGTTTTTGACGGCGAGTCGACGACCAAGGTGAAGACACCGCAATCGGTCAATCTCGAATTCCGTACCGGCATCGCGGCAGATACGCTGCTCTTCGGTTCGATCCGCTGGGTCGACTGGAGCGCCTTCCGCATCGATCCGAAGAACTTCATGGAAGTCACCGGCAGCGGGCTTGTCGACCTGGAGGACACCACGACCTATGCCATTGGCATCGGGCGCAAGTTCACCGAGGAATGGGCGGCCTCCGTCGCTGTCAGCTACGAGTCCCCCGGCGACGACATGGTCTCGCCGCTCGCCCCCACGACCGGCCTTTGGGCAATTGCGGTCGGCGCCTCCTATGACATGGGCGACATGACCATCACCGGCGGCGTCCGCCATTCCTGGCTGGGCGACGCCAATGCCGAGACCGGCACGCCGGACACGACCCGCGCCATCTTCGAAAGCAATTCGGGCACGTCTGTCGGTCTGCGGATCGGCTACGATTTCTAAGGTCCCGAACGGACGCCCCGACAGCACAGGACACGCTGTCGGGCCAACGGAACAGAACGCCCCGCCAGATTGTTGGCGGGGCGTTTTTCTTTGTGCGGCGCCTGGGCTTTCCACAGGAATCTCGCCCCAAGGACGCCCCGCAACGACCCCAAAAATGCCGCGAGCGGCGACGTATATCGGTTCGGTGACGTTTGACGGAGAGACCTATGGCCCTTTTTCGGAAACCTTTCTTCAAAAGTGGAAACTCCGGCGTGGAGGCCGACTATATCGCCGGTGTCACGTACATTCAGCGCGGAGACTGGGCGGCTGCGAGCCGGCATTTTCTGCGCGCGGCCGAAGGTGGGCATATCTCCGCGCTCTACAATCTCTCCCTCATCTGGGGCAGCGGCACGATAACGCCCTATGATTTCGATGCCGCCGCGGATTGCTGGTACAAGGCAGCGGCCGCCGGCCACCCCAAGGCAAAGGAAAGCCTGTGGCTTCTGGAGGCCGCCGACAGAGGCGGATTCGGCTCCGACAACCTTGTCGCACTGCTACAAAGCCAGCCCGGTCAGGGTGACGTCCTGCCAGCGGTGTTGATGATCTGCGCGGCGCGTTTCTACGACGTCGTCTGCAAACAATACGGCGCGACAAGCGATGTCATCGCCTATGAACTGGACGGCGCAATGACCAGCGACTGGAAATTCGTCCATGACTACGTCAAACGAACAGGGATTGACCGTTCAGTCTATGAAGGCGGCCTTGAGCGCCTGAAAGAGGGGTCTGCCGCCGATCAGGTGACGGATGGTCTGAATGATTTCTCCAACGCTTTGCGGCAGAAGGGTTTCGACCAGAAACTGATCGTGATGGCGCGATGTTCCATCGTTGGCTACATCATCCAGAAATCGCCTTTCGGCGGCCGTGCCGAAGCTCTGCGCGGGGCAGACAGCTTCTTTCGGTAGCACGCCTGCCGCATTTACCCGTGCCGGACCCTGCCGGTAAGCGCCTTGACGGCAAAGCGCACCGCCCGCCCCAAGCAAAGGAACGCTTGGCGACCGAAGGGTTGGTCTTGATGCTGGCCGGTATCGTCTCCATGTCGTATAAACTCGTTCAGGTGAGGCGAAAGGGGCAACCCCATGCGAATCCTTGTTTCTGTGGTCCTGGCCATCGCGGTCATGACGGCAATGGTAATTGGTATTACTCTGGCGGGAGCGGCACTGGCCGGCTCAGCGAGCAAGGCCTTTGACCAGGGCCCGGTGAAGAGCGGGCTGATCCCGCGTATTGCCTTCATCCTGCTCTGGGTGCTGATCTTCGGCATCTCGCTCGGCATCATCGGAGCGGCGTGATGGCACAACGATTTGGCGGAAAGTATTCTCCCGACGGCAGCACCGGCACCCAAACCGGCGCCGCCCCGACCGGGCGGCCTGTAACCACTCCGGCCGCGCGCAAACGCGGCGCGGCGCGGGTGAACCTGCTCTATCTTGCCCCGATCCCGCTGCTCTTTCGCGCGTTCGGACAGGATGCCGTCGGCATGGCGGTGGACCTTGCCGCGGCCGCGGTTCTGGTCTTCGGCGTCTTCACGCTCTCCGAGGGGCTCAAGGCCGAAGCTGCCTATGAGGAACGCAAGGTCGCGCGCCGCCCGGCCATTCCGCGCAAGATCATCGCCGCCGCCCTCGCCGGGCTCGGCGTCTTTCTCGCCGCCTATGCGCCACAGGCCGGAAGCATGCTCCAGCCGCTCGTCTATGGCGTGATCGCCCTCGTGCTCCATCTGGCCGCGTTCGGGCTCGACCCCCTGGCCGATAAAAACGTCGAGGGCGTCGACCAGTTTCAGCAGGATCGCGTCGCCCGCGTGGTCGACGAGGCGGAGGATCAACTCGACCGCATGGGCGCGGCCATTCTGCGCGCGGGCGACCGCCAGTTGGAACGCCGAGTCGAGACCTTCCAGGCCACCGCGCGCCACATGTGCCGCACGGTCGAGGAAGACCCGCGCGACCTGACCGCCGCGCGCAAGTTCCTCGTCGTCTATCTGCAGGGCGCGGCCGAGGCGACGGTCAAGTTCGCCGATCTCTATGCCCGCCGCCGCGACCCGGAGGCGCGCGCGAGCTACACTGCGCTTCTGGACGATCTGGAACGTAATTTTACTGCCAAGACCGAAACGCTGATGGAGTCCGATCGCAGCGCGCTCGATGTGGAAATCGAGGTATTGCGCGACCGGCTGCAGCGCGAAGGCGTCAGAATGGATTGACCCAAGGTTTTCAGGGTATTTCAGGAGGGAACAGGATATGTCGCAAGAGATCCAGGCCAAGGCCACCGAGATCGAAACACAGGTAAAGGAAGTTACCGAAGTGCAATTGCCAGAGCCCGCCCCCGCGGCCGATATCGTGCCGCTCGCGGATGCCGACGAGATGCTCGGCGGCGAGATCCGCAAGCGGATGAACGAGATCGACATGGGAGACACCAATTCCATCGTCTCCTTTGGCTCCACCGCGCAGGCCGAGTTGCAGGAAATTTCGCAGGCCATGTTGGCCGATGTGAAGAACAAGGATGTCGGACCCGCGGGCGACAGCCTGCGCGACATTGTCGGCACCATTCGCGGCTTCTCGGTCGACGAGCTGGACCCGAACCGCAAGCGCTCCTGGTGGGAGCGGCTGCTGGGCAAGGCCGAGCCGATTGCCGGCTTCATGGCGAAATACGAGGATGTGCAGGGACAGATCGACAAGGTCACCGACGACCTGCTCGGCCATGAGCATACGCTGCTGAAGGACATCAAGTCGCTCGACATGCTCTATGACAAGACGCTGGCCTTCTATGACGAGCTGGCGCTCTATATCTCGGCCGGCGAGGCCAAACTCGGCGATCTGGACGGACAGACCATCCCCGCGAAGGAAAGCGAAGTGCAGGCCGCGCCCGAGGGCGAGCAGGTAATGAAGGCGCAGGAGCTGCGCGACCTGCGCGCCGCGCGCGACGACCTGGAGCGCCGGGTGCACGACCTCAAGCTGACCCGGCAGGTGACCATGCAGTCCCTGCCCTCGATCCGGCTGGTGCAGGAGAACGACAAGTCGCTCGTCACCAAGATCAACTCCACGCTGGTCAACACCGTGCCGCTCTGGGAAACGCAGCTTGCGCAAGCCATCACCATCCAGCGTTCCGCCGACGCGGCCCAGGCCGTGCAGAGCGCCAATGACCTGACCAACGAGCTGCTCACCGCCAATGCCAAGAACCTGCGCGAGACCAACAAGACGGTCCGCGAGCAGATGGAACGCGGTGTCTTCGATATCGAGGCGGTGAAACAGGCCAATGCGGACCTGATCGCCACGATCAACGAGAGCCTGCAGATCGCTGACGAGGGCAAGGCCAAGCGCGCCGCCGCCGAAGAAGAGCTGATCAAGATGGAACACGAGCTGCGCGACACACTCGCCTCGGCCAAGGCTCGCAAGACCGGACTCGGAGACACGACCTCCACCTCGGTTCCGGCGAACTGATCCGTGGACAGGGCGCGGGAAGGGTTAAAATTGCGGATTGGCGCCAGGGCCGGCATCCTGGCAGCGTCGCTTGCTGCGCTGTCTGCCTGCGACCTGCCCGCGCCGGTCTATGATGCCGGACCCGGCGCTCCCGCCGCGCCCGAAACCGCCCTGCCCGCGCTGCCGAACGAGCGGTCGCAAACATCGCTGGACCTGGAGCGCCACTATGCCCGGGTTCAGGCCGACCTGCTCAGCCAGGGCCTGTTGCGCACCGATGGCGGCGGGCCCGATACGCCTTTTGCCGCCCATAACCTGACGAACAACTTCGTCCGCATCGCGCTCTATGACGAATATGTCTCCCGCGGCGGCCAGCTTGTCGCGCAGCAAACCGTCAGCCGCCTGCGCCGCTGGGGCAGCCCCGTGCGCCTGCAGGTGCATTTCGGCGCCACCGTTTCGACCGACCAGAGGGTTCAGGACAACAACTCCGTCATCTCCTTTGCCCGCCGCCTGCGCAACGCGACCGGCCACCCGGTTTCGACCACCTCGGCCAATGGCAATTTCCACGTGCTGATCCTGAACGAGGACGAGCGGCGCAACTACGGCCCATACCTGGAACAGCTTGTGCCCGGCATCGGCGACACTGCCATCCGCACCGTCGAGACCATGCCCCGTGAGACCTTCTGCCTCGTCTTCGCCTTCTCGCGGGGCGAGGATCCCTCCTATACGCGCGCCGTGGCCGTCATCCGGGCCGAACATCCGGACCTGCTGCGGCTTTCGTGCATTCACGAGGAACTGGCCCAAGGGCTCGGCCTTGCCAATGACAGCCCCGACGCCCGCCCCTCCATCTTCAACGACGACGAGGAATTCGCCCTGCTGACCACGCATGACGAATTGCTCCTCCGCATCCTTTATGACCGCCGGTTGCAAGCCGGCATGGACGCCACCACCGCCCGCCCGATCGTGAACGAGATCGCGCGCGAGCTGATGGGCGGCGAAAGCTAGACAATTTCAGACAAGGGAGTGCCAACCACATGGGTATCCTCGATTTTCTCTCCGGCCAGTTCATCGACGTCATCCACTGGACCGACGACACCCGCGACACGCTGGTCTGGCGCTTCGAGCGCGAGGGCCACGAGATCAAGTACGGCGCAAAGCTGACCGTGCGCGAAGGTCAGGCGGCCGTCTTCATCCATGAAGGCCAGATGGCCGATGTGTTCACCCCCGGTCTCTACATGCTCGAGACCAACAACATGCCGATCATGACCTCGCTGCAGCACTGGGATCACGGCTTCCAGTCGCCTTTCAAGAGCGAGATCTATTTCGTCAACACCAACCGTTTCACCGATCTGAAATGGGGCACCAAGAACCCGGTCATGCTGCGCGATCCGGAATTCGGACCGACCCGCATCCGGGCCTTTGGCACCTATTCGATCAAGGTCACGGAACCGGCGCGCTTCATGACCGAGATCGTGGGCACCGATGGCGAGTTCACCACCGACGAGATCACCTTCCAGATCCGCAACATCATCGTTCAGGAGAGCTCCCGCGTGATGGCCGGCTCCGGCATCCCGGTGCTGGACATGGCCGCCAATACCGGCGACATGGGCAAGCTGATCGCCACGAAGGTCTCCGAGGTGCTCGCTGAATACGGCCTGACGATGCCGGAATTTTATATTGAAAACATCTCCTTGCCGCCCGCCGTTGAAGCCGCGCTCGACAAGCGGACCTCGATGGGGCTGGCCGGCGACCTGGGCAAGTTCACCCAGTATTCCGCCGCCGAAGCCATGACCGCCGCAGCCCAGAACCCCGCCGGTGGCGGCGGCATGGGCGCAGGCCTCGGCATGGGTATGGGCATGGCGATGGCCAACCAAATGGCCAATCCGCAGGGCTACCAACCCGGCCCCTGGGGTGCGGCTCCGCAGCAGGCCCAGCCGGCGCCCGTCGCCGCGCACCCTGCCCCGCCGCCGCCGCCGGTCGAGCATGTCTGGCATATCGCCAAGGCTGGCCAGACCTCCGGCCCCTTCTCCAAAGCCGATATGGGGCGCCAGGCCGCCAGCGGCGAACTGACCCGCGACACGCATGTCTGGACCCCGGGCCAGGATGGCTGGATGAAGGCGGGCGATGTTCAGGAACTGGCCCAGCTCTTCACCATCCTGCCCCCGCCGCCGCCCCCCGGCGTGTAACCGCGGAGTCAACCGATGAGCGACATCCCCAAGATCCCGCGCACGCGCGGCGCAAAAAGCGCGCCGCCGGCGCCGCCGGAACAGGATTTCCCCGAGGAATTCAGCACCCAGGACAAGGCCGTCTCGGAAAAGCACCGCTTCCCCTGTCCGGCTTGCGGCTCGGATCTGCGCTTCTCCGCCGACAAGGGCGACCTGATGTGCGACCATTGCGGGCATGTCGAGCATGTCTCCGCGGTTGGGCGCGACCAATGGGGCAATGCGTTGCGCGAGCTCGATTACGAGGCCGCGCTGCGCAAACAGGTGCCCAGTGACCAAATCGTCGAGATCCGCTCAGCCCATTGCGACAGCTGCGGTGCCGATATCGAGATGAGCCAAATGGAGCAGGCCAAGGAATGCCCTTTCTGCGCCTCGCCCATCGTCACCGATACCGGCAGCCACCGCCAACTGAAGCCGCAGGCGCTGCTCCCCTTCAAGCTGGACGAACGCAGCGCCCACAAGAAGATGAGCGACTGGCTCGGAAGGCTCTGGTTCGCACCGAACGGGCTCAAGGAATATGCCCGCAAGGGTCGCAAGCTGACCGGCATCTACGTGCCCTACTGGACCTATGACGCAGACACCCGCAGCCGCTATTCCGGCCAGCGCGGCGACGACTACTACACCACCCGCACCCGTGTCGTGGATGGCAAGCGGCGCACCGAACGTGTGCGCAAGACCCGCTGGACCCGCGTCTCCGGCCGCGTCGCGCGCCAGTTTGACGACGTGCTGGTGCTCGCCTCCGACAGCCTGCCGCGTGACTACACCGACGCGCTGGAGCCCTGGGATCTCGGCGAGTTGGTCCCCTACGAGCCGAGATATCTCGCGGGTTACGCCGCCGAAGGCTACTCGGTCGAACTGGAGGGCGGCTTCACTATCGCCCGGCAGAAGATGGACGCGGTCATCGCCACCGATATCCGCCGCGATATCGGCGGCGACCACCAGCGGATTTCCTCCGTGGACACCGCCGTCTCCGAGGTGACCTTCAAACATATCCTGTTGCCGATCTGGATGGCTGCCTACAAGTTCCGCGGCAAATCCTACCGCTTCGTCGTCAATGCACGCACCGGCGAGGTCAAGGGCGAGCGTCCCTGGTCCGCGTGGAAGATCGCCTTCGCGGCCTTCCTCGCCATTCTGCTGATCGGCGGTTTCCTCTATCTCAACCAGATGCAGTAAGTCCTCTTTCGTCAAATATCCCGGGCGCACGCTGGCCCGGGCGCGCGGGGCAGCGCCCCCCAGCACCAACTCCCCCTGACGCGAGCCGGTCGATCGCCCTAATCCACGACACAGGCCCACGGCATCAGAAGGAATGGACCTCGGCGCCATCCCGGCTTAGATAGCCCAAAGCGCTCAACTCGAAGGAGAGACTTGATGATCCTCTGCGCCGGCGAGGCCCTGATCGACATGCTGCCGCGCATGTCCACCCGCGACGAACCCTCCTTTGCCCCGGTCTCGGGCGGCGCGGTGTTCAACACCGCGATCGCTCTCGGCCGGCTCGGTCGGCAGGTCAAATTCTTCTCCGGCATCTCGACGGATCTTTTCGGCGCGAAACTCATGGAAAGCCTCGCCGCCTCCAAGGTGGACGCCACGCTCTGCGACCGCTCGGACCGGCCCACCACTCTTGCCTTCGTCGAGCTGACCGATGGCCATGCCAAATACGCTTTCTATGACGAGAACACGGCCGGGCGCCTGATCGCGGAGGCGGATTTGCCCACACCGGTATCGCTCGACGGCGTGGACGCGCTGTTCTTCGGCGGCATCTCGCTGCCAGTCGAACCCTGCGGCGCCACCTACGAGACGCTTGCGCTGCGCGAGGCGGCCAACAGGCTGGTGATGATCGACCCGAATATCCGCCCCGGCTTCATCAAGGACGAGGCCCGCTACCGTGCCCGGCTCGACCGGATGATCGGCGTGGCCGATATCGTGAAGGTTTCCGACGAGGACCTCGAATGGATTGCCGGCGACGGCGATCTGGCCATGCTGGCAGGCGCGCTTTTGGCCAAGGGGCCGAAAATCATCTGCGTGACCAAAGGCAAGGACGGCGTCACCGCCTACCTGAAGGACCGCGCGGTGAGCGTCAGCTCGGAAATGGTCGAGGTGGTCGACACGGTCGGCGCGGGCGACACCTTCAATGCCGGCTTCCTTGCCGGGCTGGACCGGGCTGGAAAGCTCACCAAAGCGGCGGTCGCCACCCTGACGGATGCGGAAATCTCCGCTGCCCTCACCCTCGGCAACCGGGCGGCCGCAGTGACGGTCAGCCGCGCGGGCGCCAACCCGCCCTGGGCCGAGGAACTCGACCTGTGAAAGCGCTGATCCAGCGCGTCTCGCGCGCCTCCGTGACGGTCGATGGCGAGCTCATCGGCCAGATTGGCCCCGGCGTGCTGGCGCTTGTCTGCGCGATGCGCGGCGACAGTGAGGCACAGGCCGAGAAACTGGCCGCGAAGCTCTCCAAGCTGCGTATCTTCGAGGACGAAGCCGGCAAGATGAACCGCTCCCTGCTCGACACCGGCGGCGAAGCGCTCGTTGTCAGCCAGTTCACCCTGGCCGCTGACACCTCGCGCGGCAACCGGCCGGGATTCTCCGAAGCCGCAGCCCCCGAAGACGGTAACCGCCTCTACCAGTATTTCGCCGCGCATCTCGCGCAGCTCGGGCCACGGGTGGAGACGGGTCGTTTCGGCGCCGACATGAAGGTCGAGCTGCTCAATGACGGCCCCGTGACGATTTCCCTGGAGATCCCTCCGGAACCTGCCTGAATAATAGGCGAAACGCACAGGGAAATTGCGGAAACTCAGGCGCATTGCACAGCGCAAAGGCAGTTTCCGCGCGATTTTGTCTCGTCAACTGCATAGCTCTGTTGCACCCCGCGAGGGGCCTTGCAAGACTGTCTTCATGAGCAAGAACGCCAAATTTTTCGACGAGTTGCACGGGCATGGCTCGGATCCCCGGCCCCCCTATCGCGACTATAACGCATGGTTCAAAAGCGAGGATTTGCAGCGTTTGCGCAAGAAATCCTCCGAGGCGGAGATGTTTTTCCGCCGCACCGGCATCACTTTCAATGTCTATGGCGAGGCCGAAGCGGATGAACGCCTGATTCCCTTCGACATCGTGCCCAGAATCATTTCATCGCGGGAATGGTCACGGCTGAAGCGCGGCATCGACCAACGCGTGCGCGCCATCAACGCGTTCCTGCACGATATCTATCACCGGCAGGAAATCATTCGCGCCGGCCGCGTCCCCGTCGAGCTGATCGCCAATAACGAGGCTTTCCTGCCGCAAATGATCGGCGTGCAGCCGCCCGGCGGCGTCTATACCCATATCGTCGGCACGGACCTGGTGCGCACCGGCGAGGATGAGTTTTTCGTGCTCGAGGACAATGCCCGCACCCCCTCCGGCGTCTCCTACATGCTGGAGAACCGCGAGACGATGCTTCAGATGTTCCCGGAGCTGTTCAGCAAGATCAGCGTGCAGTCGGTGCAGGATTACCCCACCCGGCTGTCGCGCTCTCTCTCGGCCTGCGCGCCGCCGGCCTGCAACGGCAAGCCGGTGGTGGCGGTTCTCACGCCGGGTATCCACAACTCCGCCTATTTCGAGCATTCCTTCCTGGCCGACAATATGGGCGCGGAGTTGGTCGAGGGCTCGGACCTGCGCGTCGTCGATGGCCGTATCGCCATGCGCACGACCCAGGGCTACAAGGCGATCGACGTGCTCTATCGCCGGGTGGATGACGATTTTCTCGACCCGCTGAATTTCCGGCCCGACTCGGTGCTGGGCGTGCCCGGCATCATGGATGTCTACCGCGCGGGCGGCATCACTATCGCCAACGCCCCCGGCACCGGCATCGCCGACGACAAGGCGATCTATTCCTACATGCCTGATATCGTCGAGTTCTATACCGGCGAGAAGGCGATCCTGAAAAACGTGCCAACCTGGCGCTGCTCGGAGCCTGACAGCCTTGCCTATGTGCTGGACCATCTCTCCGAAGTGGTCGTCAAGGAGGTCCACGGCTCGGGCGGCTACGGCATGCTGGTGGGTCCCGCGGCAAGCAAGAAGGAAATCGCGGCCTTCCGCGAGAAGCTGACCGCGAAACCCGGCAATTACATCGCCCAGCCGACGCTGGCGCTTTCAACCGTGCCGATCCTGACCAAGGCGGGACTTGCGCCGCGCCATGTGGACCTGCGCCCCTTCGTGCTGGTCTCGCCCAAGGGGATCGACCTGACACCGGGCGGGCTGACACGGGTCGCGCTCAAGGAAGGCTCGCTGGTGGTGAACTCGTCCCAAGGTGGCGGCACCAAGGACACCTGGGTGCTGGAGGAATAAGAACATGCTGGGAAAGACCGCCGGCGGGCTCACCTGGATGTTCCGCTATCTCGAACGCTGCGAGACCATGTCGCGGCTCATTGAAACCGGGTTTCGCAATGCGCTGACCCGCCCCGCCACGGCGTCCGATGAATGGGCGGCCGTGCTCGACGCGGCGGGTGTGCGCTCGGCCTATCTGGAACGCCACCAATCCTTCGAGCAATCGGCGGTGGTGGATTTCCTGCTGCGCGACTGCAACAACCCCTCCTCGGTGATGAGCTGCATCGAGCACGCACGCAACAATGCGCGCCTCGTGCGCACAGCGCTGTCGCGCGAAGTCTGGGAAGTGACGAATGATTGCTGGATGACCCTGAAGGCCGCGCTCGGCCACAAGGTGCGCGACCGCGACCTGCCAGCGGTTCTCTCGATCATCCGCCAACAAAACGCACTCGTGCGCGGCGCGACTCATGGCACGATGCTGCGCAACGACATCTTCAACTTCTGCCGCATCGGCACCTTCATGGAACGCGCCGACGCCACCGCGCGTATCCTGGACGTGAAATACTATGTGCTGCTGCCCTCGATCAGCCATATCGGCTCGGCGCTGGACAACGTCCAATGGGAGAACATCCTGCGATCGGTCGGCGCGCACAGCTCCTATCGCTGGTTGAACGGGCCGGATATCTCGGCGCTCGGCATCGCCGAATTCCTCATTCTCGACCACCGCATGCCGCGCTCGCTGGCCTTCTGCATCGACAAGGTCGCCTCGAACCTGTGCTATCTTGAAAAGGAATACGCAACGCGCAATCCTTCACAGGAAAAGGTGGCGGAAATGGTTACATTGCTCGCGGAGGCGAAAATCGACGAGATATTCGACGAAGGGCTGCATGAATTCATCCTCGATCTGCTGGCGGACATCTCCGAACTCAGCGCCATGATCGAAACCGATTACAGATTTTACGAGTAAGCCATGCGCCTGCAAATCCGACACCGCACCACCTACAGCTACTCGACCCCCGTGGCCTATGCTCTGCAGCAAATCCGCCTGACGCCCAAGGATCGCCCCAGCCAGCAAGTTCTGGACTGGAAGATCCATATCGAAGGCGGCAAGCAGGAGCTCAGCTTCGAGGACCAGAACGCCAACACGGTAACGCTCATGTCCTACGAAGGGGATGGGCACGACATCGTGGTGGAATGCTCCGGCGAGGTAGAGACCCGGGACACCAACGGCGTGTCCGGCCCGCAGGGCGGCTTCGCGCCGCTCTGGTTGTTCCGCCGGCCCACCGTGCTGACCCATCAGGGCATGGGGATCCGCTCGCTGGTCAAGGGATTGACGGCCGAAACCGAGAATCCGATCGAACGGTGCCACCTGCTCTCGGCCCGCGTGATGGACGCGGTCAAATACCAGACCGGCCAGACCGGCCCGGCCACCACAGCCGAGGAGGCCCTCGCCGCCGGCAAGGGGGTCTGCCAGGACCACGCCCATGTCTTCATCGCCGCCGCCCGCCAGCTTGGCTACGCCGCGCGCTATGTGTCGGGCTACCTGATGATGGACGAACGCGAACAACAAGAGGCCAGCCACGCCTGGGCCGAGGTGCATATCGACAATCTCGGCTGGGTCGGCTTCGACGTGCCAAACGAGGTCTGCCCGGACGAGCGCTACGTGCGGATCGCCACCGGACGGGATTATGCCGAGGCGGCGCCGATCTCGGGGCTGCATTTCGGAGATAGCGCAGGGGAGTCCCTCGCGGTCAGTCTCCAGGTTCAGCAATAGCCCTGTAACGCCGATGACGAATTGTGTGATTTCCCGAAAACTCCGGGTGATCCGGCGCGGTTTCGCCTGTAGGAGCAGAGACGAAACACAGTTTCGTCCCTAGCAACGAGAATCGCCCCATGACCTATTGCGTCGGCCTGCTCCTGAAAAGCGGCCTTGTCTTCATGTCCGACACGCGCACCAACGCGGGCATCGACAATATCTCGACCTATCGCAAGATGCAGAGCTGGTGCGTGCCCGGCGAGCGTTTCATCACGCTGATGACAGCGGGAAATCTTGCCACCACCCAGTCGGTGGTTTCGCTGCTGGAAGAACGCAGCAAGGCCGAAAGCGATCGAAACCCGTCGATTTTCGAACAGCCCTCCATGTTCCGGGTCGCGCAGCTTGTCGGCAATACGCTGCGCGAGGTCATCGAAACCCAGTCCGGCGAGGGCCAGAGGGCCGATGCCACCTTCAGTGCCACGATGATCCTCGGCGGGCAGATTGCACCGGGCCCGATGCGCCTGTTCCTGATCTATCCCGAAGGGAATTTCATCGAAGCCAGCGAGGACACGCCCTTCCTCCAGATTGGCGAAACCAAGTATGGCCGCCCGATCCTGTTGCGCGGATTCGATCCGGAGATGAGCTTCCCCGAGGCGATCAAGCTGCTGCTGCTCAGCTTCGATTCCACGCTCAAGGCAAATCTGTCTGTCGGGCTGCCCTTTGACCTGCAAGTATACGAAAAGGACAGCCATGAGATTGGCTATCGGAACCGGATAGAGCCGGATGATGCATATTATCACGCTGTTTCAGACGGTTGGAGTGAAGCGCTGCGTGAAGCCTTTGGCAGGATTCCGCCTTATGAAATGAAGGACCAGGATCCGCCGTCCGGCACCTGAAAATCAGACTTTACATATCCGACAGTTTTAATAGGTTAAGCAGTGTGAACAGAGACACCCGGCTTAGCCCGTCGCGGCCCGCCCGCTTGCCCGGCAAGGGATCTCTCCACCTTATCTGGATGGAGCCCTGAAATGACCTTGATGAAAGAAATCTCCCTGGCCGAGACCATGCCGGCCAACCGCCCCAGCTACGACGCGCGCAGCATGACCGGCTCGGACGGTTTGGCACAAATTGTATTGGATGAGAAAGTCTATACCCTCAGAATCACAAAGGCTGGTAAGCTGATCCTCACGAAATGATGACAGGACGGGAGAGGGACTCCCGCGCGACGCTCGTCGGTAACTTGGGGGTCGATAAGGAAACCAAGACCCGTCGCCCATGAGCAAGCTCTCTCCCTCGCCCTGCATTGATATCTGCAAATACACCCGCCGCGGCCACTGCGTTGGCTGCTCCATGACACAAGCCCAAAAACGCCTCTTCGGGGGGTTGAAGAGCGATGCGCAACGCAGGGAATTCATCGACGTGATCCGCGCGCAGCAAGAGTTGATGGGCCGCTACGAACATTGGCCGGACGCCTACAGACTGAAATGTGCACGCGCTGAAAGGCAGACGCAGGAAGGCTCCTGAGCACGTCGCGGCCGCTGCAACGTCATGTCGAAGCTGGCGGGAGAGTCTTTTCTCCGCACGCTCAATCGCAGAACGTCGAGGCGCATGTCACGGACGGATTGGGGGGGCCTCCCCCCCCCCCCGCGCGCTTGCGGGCGCTCCCCCGGGATATTTCCGGTCAGAAGAAGGCAGGCTGACATACCGAACTTCCTCCTGCTAGAAATTCGCCCGCAGGAGGCATGACCCGCAAGTTCGTTCGCGCACGCGACGCGTCCTACCCTGCTTTATGCCTCAATCCGGCACGCAGATTTCGGCAGCCCGGATTGCCTTCAAGGTCCGCGCGACGAGTATGATCATGATGATCAGAAGGACCGCGTAGAACACCGCTGCCAGAACCGCGTGAAAGCCCGAGCCTGCGATAGCTGCAAAGCGGAAGGTCGCGACCGTCATCGCCGCCATGGGAAAGCTGAGCGCCCACCAGGAGAGTGCGAAGGGGCTGGTACGGATCTTCGGCGCCTGCACGGCGACGATCGCTGCGAAGACATAGGCGGCATTCAACAGGATCCGGGCAAACGCGTCGGCCTCTCCGCCATTGAGATTGATCCAGGCGAGGAAACCGACCGCGGGCGGCGCGATCAGGATCGCCAGTGTCGGCAGGAGCCTGCCCGGCAGCGGATCGTGAAAGATCAGCCTGTTCATGACCAGTACCAACAGGACAAGCCAGAACACCAACCCCGCCGAGAAAAAGAGCCAGGACAGTTCGACGAAGCCAAGGGAAACACCCGCCAGAGGGGCGACGACATTGCCGACAGCGGGGATGAACCAGGCCGGCGAGATATGCAATTGTTGAAAAGGGTTATGCCCGATCCAGCCGGAGATGACCGCGAGCGTCAGACCGGCTTGCAACGCGGCTCCGACAATCCAGACGCCCCGCGCCAGCCCGGTTGCGTGCGGGGCGAGCGCGGTGGCAATCAACAGCAACGAGATCGAGATCGCCGGAAAGAAGGCCTTTTTCACCGGATGGTTCCACTCGGCAAGGAAATGGGCCCGGTAGCGCCTCCATTTCAGGGCGAAGAAGGTGGAGATCGCTACGAAAATCCCGATCGTTACCAACAGCAGCAGCACGGAGAGCGCCGCCGGCACACCCCAGCTTACCTCGGCCATATGGGTGGCCAGCGTCAGTCCAGCCATGCCCATCACCGAGGCGAAAAAGGTGACAGGAAAATGGGCCAGCTTCGGTTCGGTGGCGGTTTGGGTATCAGTCATCGTCCTGTACTCCGACAATCAGCGCATAGGCCATATAGGAAAGGATGATCAAACCTGCGCGTCCCGCAAGCCCAATCCGCTGCGGCGCGACCATATCGACCGCGCCGCCCACCAGTTCAGAATTCTTCTTCCCTTTTGGGCCAGATCAGAGATTCCGCCGTGTACACTAGGATCGCGAGGCCGATCGCGCCGGCGACGGCAACGCCCAGAAGCACGAACACGTCGATCGGCCCGCCGATATCGTTGAGGCTGGAATTGGTCATCTTCTGCACGAAGAGCACCGCCGCGACCGCACCAAAGGGCATCGACAGCTGCGCCCAGAGGAACTTTCGCCAACTCACCGAGCGGTCTCGGATCAGAACGTAGACATAGAGAACCGTTATGATCGCCGCGACGGCCACCATGGTCCAGAAAAGCGCCGCGCCAAAGATCTCTTCGAAGACGGCGATGAGGGTTTCCAGGGTCAGTTGTTGCATGTCTGTCTCCTCAGGCCTTGCCGCGCAGCATGGCGTTATAGGTGGCTTTCAGGGCGACTTCCTTCATCAGCCAAGAGATCCAAAGCTCTTCCAGCGGCGCGACGATGCCCGGGAAGGAAGGCGTCAGGTTGTTGTTGTAGTCGAACTCGATCAGCATGGCGCGGCCGATGCGCGTGATCAGCGGGCAGGACGTGTAGCCGTTGTAGACGGCCGTGCCCTCCTTGCCCTCGATCGCAGCGATCAGGTGATCCTCCACCACCGGAACCTGCCATTTGACCGATGCCGCCGTCTTGCCCTTGGGCACGCCAGCGATGTCCCCCAGGGCGAAGATCTCGGGATAGCGGACATGGCGCAGGTTGCCCTTGTCCACCTCGACCCAGCCTTGCGAGGCCCAATTCCCGTCCTGCCAGGGCAGGTCGGAATTTCGGATCACATCCGGCGCCACCTGCGGCGGGATCACGTTGGTGAAATCATAGGGCAGCTCCTTTTCGCCCTCCGGGGTCGAGAAGGTGGCCAGTTTCCGGCCCGGATCGATGGCCTTCAGGACGTGGTCGAAGGTGGTCTCGAAACCGCGATCCTCGAACAGCATCCGCACCTTTTCGTTGACGATCGGAACGCCGAAAAAGCTCTTGGAATGGGCCGCATAGGTGATGTTCACCTTGCCGCGGGTGTCTTTCTTGCGGGCGCAATCATCGGTGATGAAAGTGTATTTCAGCGGCGCGCCGGCGCATTTCATTTCCGTGGCCGGGCGATAGAACAGCCCCTCGCCGCCCTCGTCGGTAAAGCGATCCATCGCCGCCCATGTCTTCGCGGCATAGTCTGCGCCCGCATAGACCGCGCCGATGCCGTCCTTGCCCACCAAGTCCAGCGAGAACCCCTCGATGGCGTCCCAGTCGAGTTTTATGCCGAGCGCGACGATGAGATAATCGTAGTCTACCGTGGCACCGCCCGCCGTTGTCACCTTCTTGCCGACCGGATCGATCTCGGCGGCATATTCGGGGATGAGCGTGGCCGAAGCTGGCAACCAGTCGGTCGTCCGGGTGACTGAATAGCCGGCCGGTTTCAGGCCGGAGGCGATCAGGGTAAAGCCCGGCTGGTACAGATGCTCCTTGCGCCCGTCGATGAGCGTGACCTCGGCACCGTCGAGCCGTTCGTCCAGGCGGTTGGCGAGCGCGGTTCCCGCGGCCCCTGCCCCGAGGATGACGATACGAGCCTTGGTCTTGACCTTCTCGGCGCGGGCCGGCGCGGTCTGCGCTCCGATCAGCGCGGCCGCCCCTGCGGCCAACCCGAAAAACTGTCTGCGGCTTGTTTGCATGTTCTCTTGCTCCCTCGAATCACACCCATAAAAGGCATATTTCAGATTGGTATAATACTCAGACTTCGACGACCCATTCCATTGCATACACTCGTATGCCTTGATCCAAATCAATTCCGAGATTTTCTATATATATTTTTGTGCTCGTTCCATTTCTCTTCCTGGATCGCGTAGCGGACCCGGACATGACGACGGCAGCCCCAATCAAGAACGGCTTTGCACTCCGCTGGACGCCCTGCTTCCAGTCCGCCGGCAGAGCTTGTCAGGACATCGCAGAAATGACAGACAACCCAATGAATTCCTGCTACTTTCCTTTCTTTTCAGGGCACAGACAACACCCTTGCGCCGCGCCCCACCTTGATCCAAATCATTTTGACGTATCGTGAATACACAAAAAAGGCCGGGGCCCATCGAGCCCCGACCAGTCAACACTCCAGGAAAGGGAACACGTGGAGTGAGGGAAACTCAGTTCTCTTCGGTCAGCGCCCGGTCTTCCTGCATCTCAACCCACATGGCGTTGAGAACGGCAAGCAGCGCGGCGAGCGGGAGGCCGAGGATACATGCGAAATACCACATTTCAGATACCTCTCTTCAGTAAACGGATTCAGAATTGTCGGCGATCTCATCCTGGGTGACCTTGCCCCAGAGCACCTTGTAGACCCATGCCGTGTAGGCGAGGATCAGCGGCATGAAGATCAACGTGCAGATCAGCATGACGAACAGGGTCAGATGCGAGGACGAGCTGTCCCAGACGGTGAGCGAAGAGTTCGGATCGACCGTTGAGGGCAGGATGAAGGGGAACATGGTCAGCCCGACCGTCGAGATCACCCCGAAGATGCCCAGCTTGGACCACAGAAGCGGCGCGACTTCGGAATGCCCGTTGAGCGTCCGCGCGGCCATCAGGATGCCCGCGAAGCCGAGAACCGGCGCGATGGCGATCCACGGGCGCACGCTGTAGGCGTCGAGCCAGCTTCCGCCCCGCGTCACCTCGGAGAGCAGCGGGTTGGAGGGACCGTCGGTCACGACCGCGCCCACGAAGGCATAACCGTCGATGCCGACCGCCAGCCAAACACCGGCCAGCGCGAATCCGGCGGCGGCGACATAGCCGAAGATCGGCCCCATCCGCCGGGCGCGGGTTTCCACCATGCCATCGGATTTCAGCGCCAGCCAGGCCGCGCCGTGCTGCAAAAGCATGGCGAGTGAGACGATGCCCGCCAGCAGCGAGAACGGGTTCAGCAGGCCAAGGAACTTGGCATAGAACGGCCCGTCATACATCGACAGCAGTTCCGGCGTCAGGTGGAAGGGCACGCCCACCAGCACATTGCCCACGGCCACGCCAAAGATCAGCGCCGGCACCGCGCCGCCAACGAATAGTGTCCAGTCCCAGCCGCTCCGCCAGCGCTGCGACGGACGCTTGGAGCGGTACTTGAACCCCACCGGGCGCAAGATCAGCGCGGCGAGCACGGTGAACATGGCGAGGTAAAAGCCAGAGAAACTGACCGCGTAGAGCGGCGGCCAGGCGGCAAAGATCGCGCCGCCCCCAAGGATGAACCACACTTGGTTGCCTTCCCAGACAGGTCCAACGGTGTTGATCGCCTGACGGCGTTCGATGTCCGTCCTCGCCACGAAGGGAAGCAGCGCGCCCACCCCCATGTCGAAGCCGTCGGTCAGCGCGAAGCCGATCAGCAGCACGCCGAGCAGCAGCCACCAGATCACCCGCAGGATTTCAAAGTCGATAAGTTCGTGAAGGATCATGTCTCGTTACTCCGCGGGCGTTGCATCGGGGATGTTTCCGTCATGCGTGCGCAGGCGATGTTCGTGGCGGGCCATCCATTGGTCCGTTTCGGGAACGTCCATGTACGGGCCCTTGCAAATGTATTTGAGCATCAGGCCCATCTCGATGACGAAGAGCACCGAGTAGAAGGCCACGAAGCCCACGAGCGTGATCGCCAGGTCGGCAACGCTGAGGTGGCTGACCGACATCACCGTCGGCAGAACCCCGTCCACCGTCCATGGCTGTCGACCGAACTCGGCCACGAACCAGCCCAGCTCGGCTGCGAGCCAGGGCGCCGGGATCATCCAGACCGCGAGCCGCAGTGCCGGGCGCGGGAAGATCATGCCCCTCCAGTTGGCGCGGTAGAAGAAATAGGCCATCACCCCGATGAAGCCGAAGCCGAGCGCCACCATGAGCCGGAACGCCCAGAAGAGCGGCCAGACCGTTGGCACGGTATCGTTGGAGGCCAGCGCGATCTGCTTCTCTGTCGCCTCGCGCGGGTCGTCCACGTAGCGCTTGAGCAGGAAGGCAAATCCGAGATCGGCCGAATGCGCCTCGAACTGTGCCGTGATCGTCTCATCCGCTTCCCCGCCGGCGGCGCGGATCTTCTCCAGCGCGTCATAGGCGATGATCCCGGACTTGATCCGCGCTTCCGCATTCTCGACCAACTCGGCAATGCCGGGAATCTCCTGCGTCAGGCTCCGCGTGCCGATCAGGCCCATCATCCAGGGGATGTGAACGGCGTAATGCGTCTCGCGCGCTTCCATGTCCGGGAAGCCGATGGCGGTGAAGGAGGCCGGCGCGGGCTGGGTGTGCCACATACCCTCGATGGCGGCGAGTTTCATCTTCTGACTATGGGTTGCGGCGTAGCCGGACTCGTCGCCCAGAACCACCACGGAGAGCGCCGAGGCAAGGCCGAACGAGGCCGCAATGGCGATCGAGCGACGCGCGAGCGCGACATGGCGATCCTTGAGCAGGTACCATGCCGAGACACCTAGAACGAAGACCGACGCGGTCACATAGCCGGCCGAAACGGTATGCACGAACTTGGCCTGCGCGACCTCGTTGAAGACGACCTCGAAGAAATTGGTCAACTCCATGCGCATGGAGACCGGGTTGAACTCTGCGCCGACCGGGTTCTGCATCCAGCCATTGGCGATCAGGATCCACAGCGCGGAGAAGTTCGAGCCGATGGCCACCAGCCAGGTCACCGTCAGGTGCCCGCGCTTGGAGAGCTTGTCCCAGCCGAAGAAGAACAGCCCCACGAACGTGGCTTCCATGAAGAAGGCCATGAGCCCTTCGATCGCCAGAGGCGCGCCGAAGATGTCACCGACATAGTGGCTGTAATAGGACCAATTCATGCCGAACTGGAATTCCATGGTAATGCCCGTGGCCACGCCGAGAACGAAGTTGATCCCGAAGAGCGTGCCCCAGAATTTCGTCATCTGCCGCCACACGGGCCGGTTCGTCATCACATAGACCGTCTCCATGATCGCCACGATGATCGAAAGACCGAGCGTGAGCGGTACGAAGAGGAAGTGATACATGGCTGTCATCGCGAATTGCAGACGCGACAACTCCACAACATCGATTTCCATAAAGTGCCTCCGTTTCAAGTGAGCGGTTGAAGATATATTTCCAATACCGCTTTAAAACGCCTTTTGCACCCAGCAATGGAAGCACACATTGACACAGATCAAAATAAGAATGAATTTAAATACAGTTTTTGCTGCAGCTGCACCGCCTCGGTATGAACCCAACGGAGCCACTCATCCGAGACTCACCCGACGGAATGCAGGGCATCCGCCCAGTCCCGTTCCACCGCGCGATGGGCCGCGATCAGGATAGCAGACTTCGGACAGGCCGCGCGAATTCCGTTTAGAACCCGCTCTGCCGTTGCCCGGTCCAACCCCTCGGTCGGCTCGTCCAGAAGCAGAACATCGGGGGCCCGCAGCAGCACCCGCGCGAGGGCGAGCCTGCGGCTCTCGCCGCCCGACAGCCCTCGCCCGCCTTCGCCGAGCCGTGCTTGCAGCCCGCCGATCCGCGCCACCACCGCATCCAGCGCGACAGCTGTCAGAACCGCGTGCAACTCCGCATCGCTGGCCTCGGGCCGCGCCAAGCGCAGCGCTTCGCCGATGGTGCCGCTGGTGAGCGCGGAACGCTGCGGCAGGTAGCCCAGATGGTGCCGCAGCGCGCGTTCCTCCCACTGCACCAGCGCCCGCCCGCACAGGCGCACCTCGCCCGCACGCGGCGCGATCAGGCCCGCCGCCACGTCCAGAACCGTCGTCTTGCCCGCCCCACTGCGCCCGACAAGCGCGAGGGTTTCTCCGGGAAGGATCTGAAGAGACAGCCCCTCGGCCAGTTCCGGCCCCTCCGGCAAAGCCGAAACGGAGAGGTCCACCAATTCCAGCCCCGCTTCGGGATCGTTGGGAGGGGCCGTTTCGGGGCGGGATCGGGGTAGATCCTGACCCGGCAGCCAGCGCAACACGCGGCGCGCGGAATCGCGCATGCCACCGATCTCGCGCATTGCGCGCCGCAATGGCCCGACCACCTCGGCCATGCCCAGCGTGGCAAAGAAGCCGAGCGCGGCGAGCGCTGGGGAGATCTCTCCACGCAGCGCCAGCTCCGCACCGATATAGAGCGCCCCGGCCGCTGAAAACGTCGCCGTCAACGATACCACCGCCCCGGTGCGCCGCTCGGTACGCGCCAGCGTCAACCGCTCCCGCCGTGCCCGCGCGTCGGCCTTCAGAACGGCCTGCCGGGACATGTCGAGCTGCCCAGCAAAGGCCAGCATGGCGCGCCCGCGCAGATGGTCGACCAGGCGCACACGAAAGGCCCGCCCGGCCGCCTCGGCCATGCGCGAGGGCCTGTCGGACCGGCGTGCGGCCCAGATCAGCGCCAGCGTCGCGCCGAGGGCCAGCGAGAATACTGACCATGCCGCGACCCGGGAATCCACCAGCCAGGTGAGCGCGGCAAGGCTGCCCGCCAGCACCAGCGCCCCGGCCAGAAGCGGAATGGCCAGACGCAACGCGACGCCATCCAGCGCATCGATATCGGCGGTCAGACGGTGCAGAACTTCAGCGCCCCTGAGCCGCAGCAGGCTGCGATAGGGCGCCGCGGAGATCCCGCGCAGAAGCCGCACACGGAGCGCTGCCAGCGCCTTGAGCGTGGCATCATGCGTCAGCAGACGCTCGCCATAGCGCGCCGCCGTCCGTCCGAGCGCGAGGAAACGCACCCCGGCGGAGGGGCGGAACACGTCGAACACCGCGCCGGTTCCGGCAAGCCCCGCCGCCCCCGCGGCGATGATGAACCAGCCCGACAGGCCAAGCAGCGCCACGCCCATCACGAGCACAACCACTGCCAGCGCGATACCGCGCAGGAAGGCGGCGCGGTCGGCGCTCCAGACCAGCTTCAGGATCGGAAGAAGAGGTCTCATGCCGCACCTCCCAGCTCGATCCGCCGGCCCAGCCGGGCGGCGAGCGTCTCGTCATGGGTGGCCACGATCAACGTCGCGCCTGCCTCGGCCAGCGCCAACAGCCCGTCCGTCACCACCTCGGCGGTTTGCGCGTCGAGGTTTGCGGTGGGTTCATCGGCCAGGATAACCGGCAGCTTGCCGAGCGCGGCCCGCGCGATCATCAGCCGCCGCGCCTCGCCGCCCGAGACCCCTGCCCCGGTTTCCCCCAATTGCGAAAGCAGCCCGCGCGGAAGCCGTTCTACGATTTCCTCGGCATGGGCGGTTCGGAGCGCGGCCAGAAGCTCGGCATCCCCGGCCTCCGGATCGCCCAGCCGCAGGTTGGCGCGCAACGTTCCGGAAAAGAAATGCGGCGCCTGCGGAATCCAGCCGACGGACATCCGCCAGCGATCCGCGCGGTCCGCGTCCAGCGGCTGGCCACCGATCTCGATCCGCCCGGCCGCTACCGGCAGCAGCCCCGCAAGTGCCGACAGCAGCGTGGACTTGCCCCGCCCGCTCGGCCCCAGCAGCGCGCAAGTCTCACCACAGGCAATATCGAAGTCGGGAAAGGCGATGCGCTGCGCACCGCCAAGCCCGATTTCCAACCCGCGCACCGAAACCAGTGCAGGGCCGTCCGGCATCGGCAGGGGCACCGCCCCGGCGCCGGTTCCGAGGATCTCCACCGGTGCAACGGCCTCGGCCTTCACCAGATCGCGCGCCACCGCTGTCGCGGAGGCCTTATCGTGCCAGGCGGCGGCCAGGTCCCGCAGGGGTTGGAAAAACTCCGGCGCCAGCAGCAGCAGGAAAACCCCCTCGCCGACGCCGAGCGGCGTCCCCCATGCGCCGAAGCCGATCGTGCCGAGGAGCGAGAAGCCCACATAGACGGCGACCAGCGCCACGCCGAGCGCCGAGAACAGCTCCAGGACGGTCGATGACAGGAAGGCCACGCGCAGCACCGCCATCGTGCGTTCGCGCAGGCTCTCCGCCCGCTCCTCGAAACCGCGCGCAACCTGCTCGCCCGCATCCAGAAGCCGGATATCGACAAGCGCCTGGATGCGTTCCAGCAGCATCCCGTTCAGCGTGCCGATCTCGTCCATCTGACGCTCGCTGGCCTCGCGGGCAGCCATGCCGACAAGGGCCATGAAGACCGGGATCAGGGGGCCGGCAACCAGCAGGATCACCCCAGCCGCCCAGGAGATGGTGAAGGACAGCAGAAGAATTGCCAGCGGCACGGTAAAAACCCGCATCTGCGCGGGACGATAGCGCAGGATATAGGGCTCCAGCGTGTTCAGCTTCTCGCTCGCGAGCGCGGCCAGTTCCGCTGATCGTGGCCCCGCCGCCATGGGCGCCCGCCGCCCTTCCCGCGCGACCAGCACGGCGCGTTCGCGTGCCAGAACGCGGTCCGCGGCCTTGGCAAGGATCCGGTCGGCGAGGATCTGAAAGGCGGCCCGAAGCGCTCCGAGCAGGGCAAACCCCACCGCGGCAAGCAGCGCCGTGCCCCGATCCGCGCTCCCCGCGATCAGGCTGGCCAGAAGCCACGCCACCAACGCCGCCTGCGGCAGCCACAAAAGCGACCCGCCCGCCGTGATCAGCCCGGCGCGCCGCAGCGACCCGGAAACGGGCGCAAGCGCGGCATCGAGGCGTTCGCGGGCCCGATCGGGGGCCGCATCGGGTTGCTTGTTGGCCATGCGGTGCTCCAATGCTACATTCGCCATGCATTTAAACTGGATACCTGAAGAAGTTTGTGATCTGGATCAAGGAGCCCTTCGGCGTAGCTCGCCTGGGTAGCCAGGCATTCGAAAAGGAAGTGCACATATGCGTCTGACCGTACGCACCAATCTCGCCATGCGCGCCCTGATGTTCTGCGCGATCAATACAGACCGGACCGTCCGCAAATCCGAGATCGCCGAAGCCTGCAATTCCTCCGAGAACCATCTTGGCGTCGTGATCAACATGCTGGGCCAGACCGGGTTCATCGAGACAGCGCGCGGGCGCAATGGCGGCATTCGCCTGAAGGTCTCGCCCGAAGCGCTCTCCGTCGGTCAGGTTTTCCGCGTCTTCGAAGCGAATGTGCCCTTTGCTGAGTGTTTTGCCGGCTCGGACAACCATTGCCCGCTGACAGCCTCTTGCCGCCTGCGCGGGCAGCTTTCCAATGCGCTTGAAGCGTTCTACGGCGCGCTGGACAATGTCACACTTGCCGACCTGGTGAAGGACAATTCGGGCCTGCGCACGTTGTTGGAACTTGAACAGCGCTGAAGCGCGCCCCAAATTCACTCCCGTTACCGCTTCGTCGCATCGGCAACGCCACACCCGGCCTTGCCGCATCCCCTTGCGTCGGCAAAACATGTCCTGAACGGGAGAAATTCATGCGTCGACTTTTTATCGCCCTCGCGGCCCTCTTGATGTCCCCGACCCTTGCGAGCGCCGAAACCATCACCGGCACGGTGAGTTACCTTCAGCGAATGATGCTGCCGCCGGATGCCAGCGTGGAAATCCTGCTGCAGGATGTGAGCCGCGCCGACGCGCCGGCCAAGACCCTCGTGACCTATCGCATCGAAGCGCCCGGCGCCCCGCCCTATGGGTTCGCCATCCACTACGCGCCCGAGCAGATCGACGAGCGCCTGAGCTACAGCCTGCGCGCCAGCGTGAAGCAGGGTGACAAGCTGCTGATGACCACGGACACGGCCTATCCGGTCCTGACGCGGGGCGCGGGAACCGAGGTGGAGATGATCCTGCGGATGGTGGGCGGGTCGGAAGAGACCAAGCCGGATTCGGATTTCGTGAACACCTATTGGAAGCTGCTGACGCTGAATGGCGAAGAGGTTCCGGTCGCCAATAACCAGCGGGAGCCGCATGTGATCCTGCGCAGCGATGGCAACTATAACGCCACTGTCGGGTGCAACATGATCCTCGGCGGCTACGAGGTGAGCGGCGCCAAGGTCGCGTTCAAACCCGGGCCGATGACGATGATGGCCTGCATTCCGCCCTATGACAGCTTCGAGCGCGACCTTGTGCAGGCGCTGGAGGCCGCGGCAAGCTTCGGCATCAGCGGCGAAAGCATGGAACTGCTCGACCCGTCCGGCGGCACGCTGGCCACCTTCCGCGCAGTCTATTTCTGAGCCCGCGCATCACTGGACGGGCAGGCAAGGATCGTCTGCCCGCGATGGCCAGTGTCAGAAGTCTCCACAGACCTTTTCGGCGGCGGTACGGAGTTGCTGCCGCCGCTGCAAGTAACCCTTGCTACTGCGCACACTGGACGAGGTGATGCCCTTGACCTGTGACAGGGACGAGCTTGGCAATTGCGCGATGCAGGAATCCGGCACACCGGCGTTGCGAAGCGCGGGCGTCATGGAGAGGCGAAGCTGTTCCACGCCGCCATTGGTGCCGGGCGGTGCCGAGGATTCGCACCCCGCAAGCAACGCAAGGGTGAACGGGACAATAAGAAGGATTGGTTTGGACAGCACGGGACAGTCCTTTCGGTCATGGAAAAACAGTGGCCGACATTCGACACCACCCGTTGCAGCTAACCAGATGGCCCGGCGGAAATGCAAATAACAATTCACGGCCAATTGTCGCCGGCGCACCCGTCCCGCGCATGCCCTGCCCTCAGGCCCCGGCGGGCGGAAATCCGAAGGCGGGCCAATGGGCTGGCTCCAGCGAGGGCAGCACGAGCGAGCCGCCGAAATCGCCGCCGAGCGGCCCGTCGGGCGACGGGGTGACGACGGTGCGGATACCGGCGGCGCGCGCGGCAGCATGGCCGACGGGGCTGTCTTCGAACACGAGCGCGTCCGACGCATCAAGGCCGAGGCGGTCCAGCGCCAGAAGGTAGCCCTGCGGGTCCGGCTTCTTGCGGGAGACATCGTCGCCGGTGATGATGATCTCGAAGATCTCCTCCGCCGGAACGGGCAGGCAGCCATTGGCGAGTGCATCGAAGCTTTCCCGGCTTGCAGCCGTCACCACCGCCCGTTGAAGCCCGGCCTGCCCGGCCGCTTCCAGCAATTCCCAGACGCCGGGACGTAGCGAGAGGGCACCCCCTGCCAACATTCGCGCATATGTCCGGCGCTTGGCGGCGTGGATGGTTTTGAGAACCTCCGCGGAGACGCGCCCTGCTTCCGGCAAGCGCTCCTGAAAGAAGTTCATCCGTTCCAGGCCGCCGGAAACCGCGAGCAGGCCCCGGTTCGTTTCCGTGTCCCACTCCCAGTCCAGCCCATGCTCGGCAAAGGCGACGTTGAAGGAGCGGCGGTGGAGATCCTCCGTTTCCGCCAGCGTCCCGTCGACATCGAAGATCAGCGCTTTCATCAGGCCGCGGCGTGCCGCGCCTGTGCCTCGGCCACGATCTCGGCCAGACGGTCGAAATGGTCGAAGGCCCAGTCATGCGGGATCTCGTCGACCGGGCTCTTGCGGTAGCCCTCGGTATAAAGCGCGAAAGGCAGGCCCGCATTCTGCGCCGTCTGCGCATCGGTGCCGCTGTCGCCCACATAGAGCGTCGGGCCGCCGCCGAGATCGGCGACGCATTTCAGCGCCATTTCCGGGTCGGGCTTGGGGTTCTTCGTCATGCCGCCGGCGACGAAGGCGTCAAAGATCGGCCCCAGCCCCATGTGTTTCATCACCGCGCGGGCGGGCAGTTCGGGCTTGTTGGTGCACAGCGCCAGCTTGTGGCCGCCGCCCTTGAGCACGGCCAACGCATCGACCACGCCGGGATAGAACACCGCGCGTTCGACGGCATATTCGTACTCGGCGACGAAATCGCCAAAGATCTGCGCGTGGCTCTCGGGCGTTTCCTCGATCCCGCGGGACGCCATCATGCGGCTGACGAGGATCTTGGCACCCTCGCCAATGAAATCGCGCGTCTCCTCGATGCTCAGCGGTGGCTTGCCCAGCTTGCCAAGAATCTTGGCGGCCACAGCCTGAATGTCCGGCGCGCTGTCGATCAGCGTGCCGTCGAGGTCGAAGACGATGTTCATGATGCTATTTCCACTTGATGGAGCAGCCCATGGAGGGAACCTGCTCTTCAGGGCCTGCGCCCGTTTCGGCCACCTGTTTCATGGCCTCGAACAGGTCACGTCGCAAGCCCGGGGCTGCGGCATCCTTTCGCGCTGCGTCAAGACGCCCGCGATATTGAAGCTCACCGGCCGCGTTGAAGCCGAAGAAATCCGGCGTGCAGGCGGCATCATAGGCGCGGGCGACCGTCTGGTCCTCGTCGTGGAGATAGGGAAAGGAAAGGCCCCAGTCGCGGGCCTTTTCCACCATTTTGTCAAAGGAATCGGCCGGATAGGCCACGGGATCGTTGGAACAGATCGCCGCCACGCCGATCCCGAGCCCCTGCAACTCCGCGCTGTCCTGTACGATCCGCTCCATGGCGCGCAGCACGTAGGGACAGTGATTGCAGATGAACATCAGCAAAAGGCCATTCGGCCCTGATACATCCGCCAGCCGATACCGTTTGCCATCGGTCGCGGGCAGGTCGAAATCCACGGCTTTCCAGCCGAAATCGCAGACAGGCGGTGTTGCAGCCATGACGGCCTCCTCGGGTCAGCTTTCCTGTACGAACCTATAGCCGTCCGCGGTCTTTTCCGCACGTCCAATCCCGCCGCCGGGCAGGTGGAAGCCGATGATGCGCATCTGCTCGCTGGCAACCTGGTCCATGAGGGCGGTACGAGTGGCCGATCCCAGCTCGCGGTCCTGATCGGAGCCGGAATGCCAGCCCGGGCGGGCAAAGGCGACATGGTGATTTCCGATGGCATCGCCGATCACCATCACGCTCTCGCTGCCCGAACGGATCTCGAAGGACATGTGGCCGGGCGTGTGGCCGGGGGTCATACGGGCGGCCACGCCGGGCAGGATCTCCTCGCCATCCTCGAAAAAGGTCATCGCATCTTCCATCGCCGCCAGCCGCCGTTGCGCGCCTACTGCCATGGTGGTGCGCGCCGCTTCAATGGTGTCGACCGTCTTCGGGTCGATCCAGTAATCCCACTCCGCCTTGCCAATGAAATGTTGCGCCTCGTAGAAAAACGGCTCGTCGAAATCGTCCAGAACGCCCCAAAGGTGATCCGGGTGGCCATGGGTAAAGACGACATGGGTGATGTCTTCGGGGGCAAGCCCCGCGGCGTCGAGCGCATCTGCGAGCTTGCCCGCGCTCTGCTGGAAACTCGGGCCGGAACCGGCATCGAACAGGATCACATTGTCATCGCTGCGCAGGAGCGTGAGGTTGCATTCCGGTGTCAGTTCCGCGCCCGGTGTCAGGCCATTGGCCTGCAGGACCGGGCCAAGCTCGTCCTTGGGCATGGGGCCAAAGATGAAATCGGCGGGCAACACGAGGTGGCCGTCGCTCAGAGTCTCGACGCTCATGTCGCCAAGCGCCACCGTGGCGTGCGACCAGCGCGGCACAAGCCCCGCCCCACCGAGCGCGGCTCCCGCCAGCGCCCCTTGCATCATCGTTCTACGGGTCAGTTTCACGGCTTGTCCTCCCTCACGCCAATCGCGGATGCATTCTTACATTCAATATGGCGAATAGAATAGCCCTTGCAGCGCAATTCGGCGCGGGCGTACGGATCGACCCGCACCGCGACAGGGCCTCTCGCGAAAGATTGTTTCGCCGCGCCCGCAACCTGCGTCATTTTATCCAAAAATGGCGTTGACCCTCCCGGCAGACGCCCATATGGTCGCGCGCACAGATGCAAAGGAAACCCAAAGAATGGCACTCATTCTTGTACTCGTAGGGGAAAGGCGCATGGGCCGGTAACGGTTGACCATAACGGTATCCCATGCGCCCTCGTCAACGACGGGGGTTTTTTATTGCCGCAACGCCAGACGATGATGGAGATGCAAGATGGCGCAGCAAATGACCGGAGCAAGAATGGTTGTCCAGGCCCTGAAGGACCAGGGCGTGGACGTCGTGTTCGGCTATCCCGGCGGCGCCGTGCTACCCATTTATGACGAGATCTTTCAGGATCAGGGTATCAAGCACATCCTCGTTCGCCACGAACAGGGCGCGGCCCATGCCGCCGAGGGCTATGCCCGCTCGACCGGCAAGCCGGGCGTCGTCCTGGTCACCTCGGGCCCCGGCGCCACCAATGCCGTCACCGGCATCACCGACGCGCTGATGGATTCGATCCCGATGGTCGTCCTGTCGGGCCAGGTTCCGACCTTCATGATCGGCTCGGACGCCTTTCAGGAGGCCGACACGGTTGGCATCACGCGGCCCTGCACCAAGCATAACTGGCTGGTGAAGGATACCGACGAACTCGCCTCGACGATCCACCAGGCCTTCCACGTCGCCACCGCGGGCCGTCCCGGCCCGGTGCTGATCGACATTCCGAAGGATGTCCAGTTTGCCACCGGAACCTACCTGGCGCCGAACGAGATCCGGCAGGGCCATTACCGGCCGAGGGTGAAGGGCGATGTCGAGATGATCACCGAGCTGGTCGCGGCGATGGAGACGGCCGAGCGGCCGGTCTTCTATACCGGCGGCGGCGTGATCAATTCGGGCACCATTGCCAGCCAACTGCTGCGCGAGTTCGTCGAAGCCACGGGCTTCCCGATCACCTCGACGCTGATGGGGCTCGGCGCCTACCCGGCCTCCGGCGAGCGCTGGCTGGGCATGCTGGGCATGCATGGTCTCTACGAGGCCAACCTGGCCATGCATGGCTGCGACCTGATGATCAATATCGGCGCGCGGTTCGATGACCGGATCACCGGCCGGATCGCCGATTTCAGCCCGCATTCGATCAAGGCGCATATCGATATCGACCCCAGCTCGATCAACAAGGTCATCCGCACCGATATCCCGATCGTCGGCGACGTGGCGCATGTTCTGGAAGATGCCCTGCGCATCTGGAAGGCGCGCGGGCGCAAGGTGAACAAGGAGGGGCTCGCCAAGTGGTGGGCGCAGATCGAGGAGTGGAAGGAAGTCCGCTGCCTGACGTTCAAGAACTCCGACAAGATCATCAAGCCGCAGCACGCGTTGCAACGGCTGGAAGCGCTGACCAAGAAATATGACCGCTATATCTGCACCGAGGTCGGCCAGCACCAGATGTGGGCGGCACAGTTCATGGGCTTCGAGGACCCCAACCGCTGGATGACTTCCGGGGGGCTCGGTACGATGGGCTACGGCCTGCCCGCCTCCATCGGCGTGCAGGTGGCCCACCCGGACGCGCTCGTCATCAACGTCGCGGGCGACGCCTCCTTCATGATGAACATCCAGGAGATGGGCACGGCCCGGCAATTCGACCTGCCGGTCAAGCAATTCATCCTGAACAACGAACGCCTCGGCATGGTGCGCCAGTGGCAGGAACTGCTGCATGGCGAACGCTATTCCCACAGCTGGTCCGAGGCGCTGCCCGATTTCGTCAAGCTCGCGGATGCCTTCGGTGGCAAGGGTTTCCAGGTGTCGGACCCGGCCGATCTGGACGACGCGATCATGGAGATGATCAACTACGACGGCCCGGTCATCTTCGACTGCCTGGTCGAGAAGCACGAGAACTGCTTCCCGATGATCCCGTCGGGCGAGCCGCATAACTCCATGCTGCTGGGCGAGGCCTCCACCAAGGACGCGATTGGCAGCACCGGCGCGGTGCTCGTCTGATCCCGCCGACACGCATTGGAAGGGCCGGCTCCAGCGAGCCGGCCCTTTTCAGTTTCGCCGTTCAGATCAGAAGCCAGGCCAGATAGCCAATATAGCAGCCCAGCATCACGCCCCCTTCGCGCCGGCCAATGCGCCACCCCGTCCGGGCGAACAGGACCAGCATAAGAGCCGCGCCGATCATCACCCAGATATCGAAACGGATGATCTGCGCCGGCACGGCTATGGGCTGCACCATCGCCGTGACCCCGAGAATCCCGAGCACGTTGAAGATATTACTGCCCAGCACGTTGCCCAGGGCCACATCTCCCTGCCCCTTGCGCACCGCGAGCACCGAGGTCACCAGCTCCGGCATCGAGGTGCCGATGGCGACGATGGTCAGCCCGATCACGGTCTCCGATATGCCGGCCGCCTGGGCCGTCGAGATGGCGCCCACCACGAGGAAGCGCGCACCGAGAATGGTGACGATCAGCCCGACAGCCGCCAACCCGAGTGCGGCACCGACAGACTGGCCCGCGCCCGGAAGGATCTCCGCTTCGGCTTCGTAGAGTTCGGACGTCGCCGTGTCCGAGGAACGCCTCTCTGCCCGAAACGTGTAGAAGAGGTAGCCCGCCAATGCAGCGGCCAGAACGCCCCCGCCCAGCCGGCCGATATTTCCCACCAGCACCGCCAGAAGGCACAGGCCCGTTGCGATCAGGAGCATCGTTCCGTCGCGGCGAAAGGCGGCCGGGGCAACGGCGATGGGCGCGAGCAGCGCCGCGATGCCGAGGATAAGCAGGACGTTGCCGATATTGCTGCCGACGATATTGCCGACCGCGATGCCCGGAGAGCCCGCCAGCGCGGCCTGAAGGCTGGTGACAAGCTCCGGTGTCGAAGTGCCGAAGCCGACAAGGGTCAGGCCGATGACCATGGGCGAGATACGCAGGTTCCGCGCCGCCGAAACGGCTCCGCGCAGCAACAATTCACCGCCGAGCACCAGCCCGGTCAGACCTAGGACAATCAAGCCGAGCGCGATCACCTGTTATCTCCGCATGTTCAACCATCAGCAAATCGGCACCGCCAATGCGCCCTGCAAGAGGGAGCGAGAGTTTCCGCGCACTTTCTTTTCCGGCATCCTTGCAGGAAGAACTGCCCACCGAAAAAGGCAAACGCCCGCCAGATTCATGGCGGGCGTTTCAACAGGCTCATCCGTGCCGATTGGCGCGGGAATAGGACGTCGTTCAGGCTTCCTTGGCCTTGGCCACATCTTCAGGCGTGCCGATATTGCGGATCGCCACCGCGCGGTCGATCCGGCGCACCATGCCGGTGAGCGCCTTGCCCGCGCCGATCTCCCAGATCTCGTCCACGCCCTGCCCGGCCATCCAGGCCACCGACTCGCGCCAACGCACGGCGGAGGTCACCTGTTCCACCAGCAACTTGCGGATCTCGTCGGGGTTGCTCACCGCCACGCCGCGCACATTCGCCACCACCGGCACCTTGGGCGCGTTGATGTCTACGGCCGCCAGCGCCTCGGCCATCACATCCGCCGCCGGCGCCATCAGCGCGCAATGGAAGGGTGCGGAAACCGGCAGCAGGACCGCGCGCTTGGCGCCCTTGCCCTTGGCGATCTCCACCGCGCGTTCGACCGCCGCCTTGGCGCCCGAAACCACGACCTGCGCGGGATCGTTGTCATTGGCCGCCGCGCAGACATCGCCTTGCGCAGCCTCTTCGGCCACCGCGCTCACCGCGGCGTAGTCCAGCCCGAGGATCGCGGCCATCGCGCCCTGGCCCACCGGAACAGCCTTTTGCATGGCCTGCCCCCGCGTGCGCAGCAGCCGTGCTGTGTCCGAGATGCTGATCGCACCGACCGCGGCCAGCGCCGAGTATTCGCCCAGCGAGTGACCGGCCACGAAGGAAGCAGTTTCGATGCCGATCCCCTCGACCTCCAGCGCCTTCAGCGCGGCAATCGAGGTCGCCATCAGCGCGGGCTGGGCATTCTCGGTAAGCGTCAGCGTCTCGATCTCGCCCTCCCAGATCAGCGAGGACAGGCTCTGCCCAAGCGCCGCGTCCACCTCATCGAAGACCGCCTTCGCTGCCGGGTATGCATCGGCCAGCGCCTTGCCCATCCCGATCGCCTGCGCGCCTTGACCTGGAAATACGAATGCCCGGCTCATCTTGCTGTCCCTTCCACTACATTTGTGATTTTTCCGTTACGGAACCCTCTACTCCTCTGCGCTCGAAGCCACAAGCGACCAACCGAAGATCGGCATTTGTTGACGGCAGCCAACGTCAGCACTCGGGCTTGACCTGGTAAACCTTTCATAATGCGTGCCTATGTTCCGGTTTATCCTTTTCGCGTGCTTCGGTGTCATTGTGCCAACGGCCCCCGCTGCGGACCTGTCTCAAACCAGCTCCCGGGAAGCAGATGACATCGTCCGATGCCGCATAGACTGGAGCCTCAAGGATGCGTTCGCCGACCCTACGCTTCAGGAGAAGCTCGATGCCACGCCGACCGTCGAACAAAGGCTGGGCAAACACGGTAATCCCCTGCCATTGATGATCGAAGGGCGGCATCGTGTCATACGCCACAGGATCGACGCGGCCACGGTAGTTACCATCCGGACCTATCATCGCGGCGGCAACCAGTTTCAGCTTGTGCGGTTCCGCAAGGATCTGCCCTCCGGCAACGCGCGAAGGTCCAACTACGTCGGACGACTGTTCTACGACCCTTAGGTCCAGAGGTCTCTTTTTCTTTCAGGGTTCCACCCCGCTGTCCGGCACCGGTTCCACTTGCATTGACCCCTCATCTGACGTAAACGCGCCCATCTCCGCTATTTGATGTGACCAGCGGCGCCTCTCGTGGACGGGCAGCGGAGATCATCGCCCGCCCTATGAAGGCCGCTCTAGAAATGACAGGAGTTCGCATGCCGCTTTACGAGCATGTTTTCATCTCGCGTCAGGACCTGTCCAACGCGCAGGCCGAAGGGCTCATCGAGCACTTCTCGACCGTTCTGGCCGACAATGGTGGCCAAGTCGTCGACCAGGAATACTGGGGCGTCAAGACCATGGCCTACAAGATCAACAAGAACCGCAAGGGCCACTACGCCTTCCTCAAGACCGACGCCCCCGCGCCGGCCGTGCAGGAAATGGAGCGCCTGATGCGCCTGCATGACGACGTGATGCGCGTGCTCACCATCAAGGTGGACGAGCATGTCGAAGGCCCGTCCGCCCAGATGCAGAAGCGCGACGACCGCGACGATCGCCGTCGCGAGCGCCGTTAATTCGAAACCTGAGAAAAGGAGCATAACCAATGGCTGCAAAACCGTTTTTCCGCCGCCGCAAGGTCTGCCCGTTCTCTGGTGAGAACGCGCCCAAGATCGATTACAAGGACACCCGTCTCCTGCAGCGCTACGTTTCCGAGCGCGGCAAGATCGTGCCGTCCCGCATCACCGCCGTTTCGGCCAAGAAGCAGCGTGAGCTGGCCCGTGCCATCAAACGCGCCCGCTTCCTCGCCCTGCTGCCTTACGCCGTGAAATAAGGAGACCCGAAAATGGACGTCATCCTTCTGGAACGTGTGGCCAAGCTTGGCCAGATGGGCGAAGTCGTTTCCGTCAAGGACGGCTATGCCCGCAACTTCCTGCTGCCGCAAGGCAAGGCCCTTCGCGCCTCCGAGGCCAACAAGGCCCGCTTCGAGGCCGAGAAAGCCCAGCTGGAAGCCCGCAACCTCGAGAGCAAGAAAGAGGCCGAAAGCCTCGCCGTCTCGCTCGATGGTCAGCAGTTCATCGTGATTCGTTCGGCCTCCGATGCCGGCGCTCTCTATGGCTCGGTCACCCCGCGTGATGCCGCCGAAGCAGCCACCGCCGGTGGCTTCTCTGTCGACAAGAAGCAGGTCACCACGCCGAAGCCGATCAAGGAACTCGGCCTGCACGAGATGACCGTGACCCTGCACCCCGAGGTTCTGGTGACCATCATCATGAACGTCGCCCGCTCTCAGGAAGAGGCCGAACTTCAGGCCACCGGCAAGTCCATCCAGGAACTGGCCGCCGAAGAGGAAGCGCAGAACGAATTCGAGATCGCCGAACTGTTCGACGACATGGGTTCTGCCGCGGAAGACGACGAGGACCTGCGCGGCGCCACCGCCGAAGAGGCCCCTCAGGACCCGATCGAAGACTGATCTTTCCCGCTATCGGGAAATGGAACGGGCCGCTCGAACGAGCGGCCCGTTTTTCTTTGCCAAAGACCGGCGCCCCGGGGCCGCCCCTCAGCGCCGCTGATCCCGCAACTGCCCTGCCCGCGCCTCGCCCTGCCGCTCGATCATCCAGCCGGGATATTCCGATGGTAGCTGCGTGACCGCGTCGAGGGCCGCGAGATCCTCTTCCGACAACGCCACATCGACCGCGCCGAGATTGTCGGTAAGCTGGTCGACCCGCTTGGCGCCGACGATCACGCTCGTCACCACCCTTTGATGCAGCAGCCAGGCAATCGCCACCTGTGGAATGCTGCACCCCTTCTCCGAGGCGATCTTCCGCATCCCGTCCACTGCGTCATAGGCGCGTTCCTTGTCGATGGGCGGGAAATCGAAACTGACGCGCCGCCCTTCGGTGGTCGTGCCCTCGCGGTCGAACTTGCCCGACAGGAAGCCACCCGCGAGCGGGCTCCACACCATCAGGCCGATCTCCTCCGCGCGCAGCATCGGCACCAGTTCGCGTTCAAGGTCGCGCCCCGCGAGCGTGTAATAGGCCTGCAGCGAAACGATGGGCGCCAGCTTGCGCGCCTCGGCGATGCCCACCGCCTTGACGATCTGCCAGGCGGCCCAGTTCGACACGCCGATATAGCGCACGCGGCCCGAGCGCACGAGCGTATCGAGCGCCTCCAGCGTCTCGATAACGGGCGTGGCCGGATCGACGCCGTGAAGCTGGTAGAGGTCGATGTGATCGATCTGCATCCGCTTCAGGCTCGCATCGACCTGATCGAGGATATGCGCCCGCGAAAGCCCGCGCGCATTCGGCCCCACGCCCATCGCGCCATGCACCTTGGTGGCGATCACCACGTCCTGCCGCGCGATCCCGAGATTGCGCAGCGATTGGCCGAGGATCTCCTCGCTCCGCCCGCTTGCGTAGACATTGGCCGTGTCGATGAAATTGACCCCGGCATCCACCGCGACACGGACCAGACTATCCGCCTCTTCCTGCTGAAGCTTGCCGATCTGGCCCCACATGCCGTCGGAGCCGCCGAATGTCATGGTACCAAGGCAAAGCTCGGAAACGAAAAGGCCGGAATGGCCGAGACGACGATAGCGCATGGCGGATTTCCCCTGCTGAGTTGGCCCGGCGCCGAACCGGACGGGACCAGTGTCGCAGACAAAGGACGCTGCGTGCAAACGATCTGTCCGCCGAGTGGCCGCCCAGACCGGACCGTCACGTTGTCCAAACGGGCACGGCGGCGGAGGCCCAGTGCCGCTTATCGCGGAAAGAAATCGCCTTCGGATTTCAATTCCGGTGCACCGTCTTCGATCTGGATTTCGAAGCGACCGTGATAGCCGCCGTCAATCGGTGCCCATGTCCAGATATTGGTATGTCGCGTCTCGACCCCGTCCACGGACCTCACGTTCAGGACCGACGCCCGGTAGGCACCGGCCTCCAGCGTCTCCAGCGGCAGTGGATAGCAATTCGTCTCAACGTCCTGGAAACAATAGTCGAGCGCGCCATCCGCACGTATCTCGAAGGCCGCCGGCAGGCCCGCCCCACTCACGGGCGATACTAGCGTTCCATAGAATTTCTCGGCCCAGGCCACGTTTCCTGCAAGGATCACGCAGATAGCCGCAAAGCATTGTCGTTTCATCCGGGGCCCTCCCATGCCTGAGATCAGCCTAGGCGGGCGGCCCGAAACGCGCAATCTCAGCGAATGAGCGGCATATGGGGGCCGCAGCTCTCCGGCAGTTCCCCGACAACGCGCGGATCGGCCGCGATTTCGACCTGTCGGCGAAAGGCCACGAAACCGCTACGGCGATAAAAGGACAGCGCGCCGGGGTGATCCAGCGTGCAGGTATGCAGGTGAAAGCGCGAGATCGGGCGGCTCCACGCTTGTTCAATGGCACTGTTCATCAACCACCGGCCCACACCGCCACCGATCAACGCCGGCGCCAGTCCGAAAAACACCAATTCGCATTCCCCCTCCTGCCGGAAATCCAATTCCAGCAGACCAAGCGACTCCCCGCCCCGTTCAACCGAGAACAGCGCGACATCCGGGTGGTGCAGGATATCCTCCAGCGCTTCCCGCGACAGCCTCAGCCGGGAGAACCAGAGCCACTCTTCCGCTCCGATCCGTCGAAACAGTGCCCAGTACCAATCCACATCCGGCGTCTCATGGAAACGGAGCTCAACGCCCGTGGGCTGCGGCACCGGACGCGGCGCAACCTGCGCGCGCATCTCCAGATGCGTGACCACCATCGCCAGCATCCCGTCCGGCACGTCGTGATACCCTTCGTTCAACATCACCCCACCTGTCCTCTTCTGCTCCCAAATATCCCCGCCGGAGGCAGCGCACTACAAACGAAAAGGCCGCCCCGAGAGGAGCGGCCTTTCCAAATTCCGGTCAGCGAAGGATCACTCCTCGTCGAGCGCCTCGACGGCTTCCTTCAGCTTGTCCTTGTCCACGGGAACTTCGGTGATCGTGGCCAGTTCGAAGACGTAATCGACGACCTTGTCCTCGAACAGGGGCGCGCGGAGTTGCTGCTGCACCTGCTGGTTCTGCTGCACGAATTCAAAGAACTCGCGCTCCTTGCCCGGGTACTGACGCGCCTGGTTGAGGATCGCCTGGGTCATCTCGGCGTCGGAAACCTGGATCTCGTTCTTCTGGCCCAGTTCGGCCAGCAGAAGGCCCAGCTTCACGCGGCGCACGGCCAGCTTGTTATGCTCCTCGGACGGCTCGATCGGATCGTGGTTGTGATCCTGCACATCGGGGTTTTCCTCGTGCCAGAGCTGGTGCGCAATCTGGCTGGCCTCGGCTTCCACCAGGGTCGGCGGCAGGTCGAAGGAAACCAGTTCGTCGAGCTTGTCCAGCAGCGCGCGCTTCATGACGGCACGGGCAGCACCGGCATATTCGGCCTCAAGACGTTCCTTGATCTGCTCCTTGAGCGCATCAAGGCTCTCGGAACCGAACTGCTTGGCCAGCTCGTCATCGAGCTCGGCCGCGGCCGGCGCCTTGATTTCCTTGATCGTGCAATCGAAGACGGCTTCCTTGCCGGCGAGATGCTCGGCCTGGTACTCCTCGGGGAAGGTGACGGTCACGGAGACCGGCTCTTCCTCGTTGACCTTCACACCGATCAGCTGCTCTTCGAAGCCGGGGATGAACTGGCCCGAGCCAAGCTCCAGCGGGAAGTCTTCCGCCGAGCCGCCCTCGAAGGGCTCGCCGTCGACCTTGCCGACGAAATCCATGACGACCTGGTCGCCTTCCTTGGCCTTGGAGCCCTTGCGGCGCGCCTTGAAGCTCTTGGCCTGCTCGGCCAGACCGTTCAGCGCCTCTTCGACAGAGGCCTCATCGGCGCTCACGACCATCTTCTCGATGGCGATTTCCTTGAGCTCGGGCTGCTCGATTTCAGGCAGCTTCTCGTAGCTCATGGAAACGACGACATCGTCGCCTTCCTGCCAGTTCTCGCCTTCCATCTTGATCTCGGGCTGCAGCGCCGGACGATCGCCGGTGGATTCGAGATGCTCGGTCATCGCGCCATCGACGCTTTCCTGCATGACCTCGCCCAGAAGGCGCGTGCCGAACTGCTTCTTGAGCAGCGCCATCGGCACCTTCCCCTTGCGGAAGCCCTTCATCTCGATCTCGGGCTGCGCCTCGGCCAGCTTTACATTGACCTTGGCGTCCAGTTCATCCGCCGTGATGGTGATCTGGTACCCGCGCTTCAGGCCTTCGTTCAGGGTCTCGGTGACCTGCATGGCTCTTCTCTTTCCTTCCTCACATTCGAAACATCCGCGCCGCAACAGATCCCGGAAAGGCCCCGGCACCCTCACTCCAGCATTGCGAACGTTCCTCTCGAAACGTCATTGGTGCGGATGAAGGGACTCGAACCCCCACGCCTCGCGGCGCCAGAACCTAAATCTGGTGCGTCTACCAGTTCCGCCACATCCGCTTTGATATCGAAAAGACTGCGGAGCGCATTTCACAGCGCCGCAGCCGCCCGATCCAAATTCGCGCCCTTCTAGCAAGGCTGAATGCCGGATGCGAGCGTAAAAACCACAGATTTGCAACGCTTCGTGCCTTCTGTGGAAAATTCTGTGGATATCTCTCGGCAGATCGCCCTGCACGGGCTAGCATCTGAGGATAAAGAAAAAACAGGCACGAGCAGCCACATGAACATCCCCTTTCTCGGCAGCGCCCTCCGGCGTCCGCCGCTGCAGCCATCGCCGCAGCAAGAGACCGGCCTGACCGGTTCGCTCTCTCTTTACACCGAAAACGGCCCGATTCCCGCAGTCCTGCTCACGCCCGGCGACAAGGTCATCCGGCGTGGCCGGGGCCCGGCAACTGTGCGCAGCGTGTGTTTCGACACCTTCACCGGCAAGATGATCCGCATCGCCCCCAATGCGCTCGGCCGCGCCCGGCCGGAGGATTTCGTGCTCCTGCCCCCCGATCAGAAGATCCTGCTGCGCCGCTTCGAAGGCTCGCTTCTGACGAGCGAGCTTCCCGACGGCCTGTTTGCCCTGCGCGAGCTCGTCGACCACGAGCGCATCTGCTGGCACCAGCCCAACGCACCTATCAAACTGGTCCGGCTCGCGTTCGAACAACACGAGATTGTGCATGCTGGCGGTCTGGAACTGATGATCGAAGGCTGATCCGCGCCCGCATCAATGTGAACGGCCAATCTTGCGGCGGCGCGCATCCATCCCCATAACAGAGCAAAGAAAAACAAAGAGCTCTTGATGGAAAGCGTTGCCAACCCCGACACCACATTCTGGATCACCGCCGCCGGGATTTTCTGCCTGCTGGTGCTGTCCGGATTCTTCTCCGGCTCCGAAACGGCGCTGACAGCCGCCTCGCGCGGCAAGCTGCGATCGATGGCGGACAGGGGCTCGGGCGGCGCCTCCACCGCGCTCGACCTCAAGGAGGATAACGAGCGCCTGATCGGCGGCATCCTGCTGGGCAACAACCTCGTCAACATCCTGGCCACCTCGCTTGCCACGGCGCTCTTCACCAGTCTCTTCGGCGATAGCGGCGTCGCGCTGGCCACGCTGGTGATGACGCTGCTGGTGCTGATCTTTTCGGAGGTTCTTCCCAAGACCTATTCGATCAACGACCCCGAAAAGGCCGCCGCCCGCTCGGCCCCGATCATCGGGCCGTTCATCACCGTCCTGTCGCCGATTGTTGCCATCATCCGGGCGATCGTCCGTTTCGTGTTGTGGCTGTTCGGCATGAAGATCGATCCAGACTCGATGCTGTCCGTGCGCGAGGAGATCGTCGGCGCGCTGCAGATCGGTCACTCCGAGGGGATCGTGGAAAAGGAGGACCGAGACCGGCTGCTCGGCGCCCTCGATCTCGGCGACCGGATGGTGGACGAGATCATGCTCCACCGTTCCCAGATCGAAATGATCGACTCGGCCGATGCGCCGGAGGCCATCGTTACCCAGGTCCTTGCCTCGGCCTATACCCGCCTGCCCGTCTTTCGCGAGGAGCCCGAGAACATCATCGGCGTGGTCCATGCCAAGGATGTGCTGCGCGAGATGGACCGGCTGCTGCGACAGGCGAAGTCGGTCGAGGGCGGACTGGCCGAATTCCAGGTGCTCGACATCGCCAAGGAGCCCTATTTCGTCCCCGAGACCACCACGCTCGACGACCAGATGCGCGAATTCCTGCGCCGCCACACGCATTTTGCCCTGGTGGTGGACGAGTACGGCGCGCTCGAAGGGCTGATCACGCTGGAAGACATCCTCGAGGAAATCGTGGGCGAGATCACCGACGAGTTCGACGAGGAAGAGGCCCAAAGCGTCCTGCCCGACGAGGCGGGCAATTATCTCATCGATGGTGCGACAACAATCCGCGACCTCAACCGCGCGACCGACTGGACCCTGCCCGACGACGAAGCCAACACCATTGCCGGCCTTGTCATCCACGAGGCGCAGACCATCCCGGAACAGGGACAGGTCTTCTCCTTCCACGGCTTCCGCTTCGAAGTGGTCACACGGGAACAGAACCGCCTGACCCAGCTCAAGATCCGCCCGCTCTGACGAACGCTGCACCGGGTGATTCTGCAAAGGGTCAAGGATGGCCGCGCCCGCGGACACCGCCGCAGGCGGCGCGCAGCGTCCTTGACGCTTTGGAAAATCAACCAACACAATTGAAAGGGATGCTTGAGGACGCGGAATGCGCCCTCAAGCGCCTCTCAGCTGTTTCCCTTCCGCCCACCGCAAGCACGAGTGGCACGGTTTCCGAGCAATGCTGCGAACACCGACCGCGCGCGCCGCAGGCGCGCGCGCCCCCCAACCGGCAGCAAGCATCTTGATGCGCAGCCGCCGGGCGGGAGCGCCCCCGATCGGCCTTATCGTCCTTTGAACAACCCACCAAGAATGCCACGAACCACCGCCTTGCCCGATTGGGTGCCGAGCTGGCGGGCGAAGCTCTTGGCGAAGGCCTCGCCAACGGAATCCGAGCGCGAGGACCGCCGTGCCGGCTTCGCGGTCGAGCGTCCAACACGGGCCCCGGAATAGCGCCGCGCCGAGCGGTATTCTCGTTCCGCCATCGGAGCGTCCTCCTCGTCTTCCTCGATCTGCTCCGCCGCCGCCGCCGCCTTGGCGGCCCGTTCCGCGAGCATTTCTCGCGCGCTCTCCCTGTCCAGAAGCGTGTCGTATTTCCCCACGACCGGCGAGTTGGCCATCACCTCCGCGCGCAAAGTGTCATCGAGCGGTCCGAGCTGCGAGGACGGCGGACGGATCAGCGTGCGCTCGGCCATGCCCGGCGCCCCCTTCCGGACCAGGAAAGAGGTCACCGCCTCGCCCGTCCCGACCTCGCGGATCGCGTCCTCGATCGAGAAACGCGGGTTGTCGCGATAGGTCTCCGCGGCCAGTTTCAGCGCCCGCCGGTCCTTGGCGGTGAAGGCGCGCAGCGCGTGTTGCACCCGGTTGCCGAGTTGGCCCAGAATGTCGTCGGGCACATCGGCGGGGTTCTGCGTCACGAAATAGACGCCCACCCCCTTGGAGCGGATCAGGCGCGCCACCTGCTCGACCTTGTCCACCAGCGCCTTGGGCGCGTCCTCGAAGAGCAGATGCGCCTCGTCGAAGAAGAAGACCAGCTTCGGTTTCTCCGGATCGCCCACCTCCGGCAAGGTCTCAAACAACTCGCTGAGCAGCCACAAAAGGAAGGTCGCATAGACGCGCGGCGCCGCCATCAGCTTGTCGGAGGCCAGGATATTCACCCGCCCGCGCCCGGCCTCGTCGGTCAGGAACAGATCCTCCAACGCCAGTGCCGGCTCCCCGAAAAGCCGATCCCCGCCCTCGTTCTCCAGCATCAGCAACCGCCGTTGGATTGCCCCCACCGAAGCCGTGGACACATTGCCATAACGCAGCGAGAGGGCCGTGCGGTTCTCCCCGACCCAGACCAGCAGCGCCTGCAAGTCGCTGAGGTCCAGAAGCGGCAAACCTTGCTCGTCTGCCACCCGGAAGGCGATATTCAGGATCCCCTCCTGCACCTCCGACAGCTCCAGCAGCCGCGAAAGCAGGAGCGGCCCCATCTCCTCCACCGTCGTGCGCACCGGATGCCCATGCTCGCCGAACAGATCCCAGAAAGTGACCGGAAAGGCATCATATTGCAGATCCAGCCCGATTGTCGCCGCCCGCTCCATGAAAGGCGCATGAAGCGCCCCCTCGGCGGAACCGGACGCGGCCATGCCGCTCAAATCGCCCTTCACATCGGACAGGAACACCGGAACGCCGGCGGCGGAAAAGCTCTCGGCAAGGATCTGCAAGGTCACCGTCTTGCCTGTCCCGGTCGCGCCGGCGATCAGGCCGTGACGGTTTGCATAGCGCAACAACAATTCCTGCGGGCTGGCATATCCCTCGCCACCACCCCCGACGAAAACTCCACTCATCACCTACCTCCTGCCTCGATCTGCGCGCCAAGATACACCTTTGTCCCGCCTTCGCCAGCGCCCGCAAAGACCTGCGGGTACGGGTTGACGTGCCGGGAGGGGCGCCGAAACCGGTTTCCGCAGAGGTTTTTATATTTCGATCATAATCTTGGCAGATATTAATTTGACTGTTGACGGATGTTTCCGATGCCAATAGCGTCTGCTTCGTCAAGTCGGCCCGTCCGACAGGGAGAACTAAATCGGTGAAAAATCACCGCGGGGAAACACCCGCAGAAAGGGTCCATCCGGGCCCTTTTTGTTTGGTCGCCGAATGACCTGTCCCAGCTCCCCCCGGAGATCCGCATCAAAGCGATCCCACCGCGCCTTTGACCGCTGACAGGCCCGCGCACCCGTGATACATCCAGCAATCAGGATAACTCGAGCAAAGAAGCGATACAGCGAAAATGACCTTTCTTTCGTCTTCCCGCCTGACATGCGTGGCCCTGGCCGCCACTCTCGGCGCCCTGCCCGCCATCGCCCAGGACACGGCTTCGGACCAACCGGCCACCGAAGCGGAAGCCTCCCAACCGACCGATGCCGCGGATGCGCCGGCCACCGCTGAAACGGAGCAGCCCGCCGATCAGGCCCTCGGACAGCCCTATGTCGCGGAAGTGGCCGGGGACTGGCAAATCGAGTGCCTGCGCACCACGCTGGAAGCAGATCCCTGCCGCATGGTCCAGATCCTTCTCGACCAGGGCAACCCTGCGGTACGCGTCGAGGTCGTGACACTGCCCGCCGAAAGCCCGGCGCCGGCCGTTGCCACCTTCTACGCACCGCTGGAAACCCTGCTGTCCGAACAGTTGACCCTGTCGATCGACGGCGGACGCAAGAGCCAGCACCAGTTCAACTATTGCTCGCCGCAATTCTGCGTGGCCCAGGTGCCCTTCGCCCCCGACGCCGTGACGGCCTTCAAGCGTGGTGCCAAGGCCGAGGCAATCATCGTTCCGTTGCGCGCCCCCGACCAGCAGGTCAACCTGACGATGTCTCTCAGCGGATTTACCGCCGGCTACGACAAACTCGCCGAGATGAACAAGGCCAGCGAGGCAGCCGTTCGCAAAGCCCAAAGCGAGGGCGGCAACTGAGCCGACCCGCTCAAATCCAGACCACCTTTGCAGAGCGCCGTCCGATTTGGGCGGCGTTTTCTTTGTGGCGAACTGGTCGATTTCAAATATGGGCGAGCGCAGCGGTCTGAAAACACGTCGTCGCAAATCCCGAAAACAAGGGTTATCGCCCCGCGCTCATCCGCTGATCAGCCGCTGGCCTTCAGACCCGGCGCAGGGCCAGAACGGCGTTCAAGCCACCAAAGGCGAAGGCATTGGACAGGACGACATCGACCCTGGCCTCGCGCGCGACATTCGGAACGACATCCAGCGCACATTCCGGGTCGGGCTCCTCGTAACCGATCGTGGGCGCGACGATCCCGTCCTTCAGCGCCATGGTGCAGGCCAGAAGTTCCACTGCGCCGGTGCCGCCAATCAGGTGACCGTGCATCGATTTCGTCGATGAGATCATCAGGTCGTTGGCGTGATGGCCGAGCGCATCGGCGACGGCTGCGCATTCGGTCTTGTCATTGGCCGCCGTTCCGGTGCCATGGGCGTTGATATAGCCCACCTCTTCGGGGCGGATCCGGGCATCCTTCATGGCCAGCGTCATCGTCCGCGCGGCGTTCTGCTTCGACGGCATGACGATATCGGCCGCGTCCGATGTCATCGCGAAGCCGATCACCTCGGCAATGATCTCGGCCCCGCGGGCCTTGGCGTGTTCGTATTCCTCGAAGACGAAGATCGCCGCGCCCTCGCCCTGCACCATGCCGTTGCGGTTGGCTGAAAACGGGCGGCAGGCATCCTTGGACATCACCCGCAGCCCTTCCCACGCCTTCACCCCGCCGAAACAGAGCATCGCCTCCGAACCGCCGGTAATCATCACCTCGGCCATGCCGGAACGGATGAAATAGAAAGCCTGGCCCATCGCGTGATTGGAACTGGCGCAGGCTGTGGCGACAGTAAAGGTCGGCCCCTTGAGGTTGAATTCCATCGAGACATGAGAGGCGGCCGCGTTGTTCATCAACTTGGGCACGACGAACGGGTGCACGCGGTTCTTCCCGTCCTCGTAGACGGTACGGTAATTGTCGTCGAGCGTGTTCATGCCGCCGCCGGAATTGCCGAGCACGACACCGGAGCGCGCGGCCAGATCGCCCTCGAAGCTCAAGCCGGATTGGGCAATGGCTTCACGGGCGGAGAGCAGCGTGAACTGTGTGAACCGATCATAAAGGGCGATCTGCTGGCGGTTGAACTCGCTGTCCGGGTCATATCCCTTGACCTGCCCACCGATCTGGATGGCAAGCCGGTCGACATCGCGGATTTCCAACGGACCGATGCCGCATTTTCCCTCGCGCATCGCCTCCAAGGTCTCGGGCACGTTCGTTCCCAGAGCGTTGATCGTGCCCTGCCCCGTTATGACAACGCGTTTCACGAGCCGGATTGCTCCGCGACCAGCCCCTCGACGGCGGTGATGATGGCCGCGACCGACGAGATGTCGAATTCGCTCTGTTCGGGCTCATTGGCGTTGAAGGGCACCGAGATGTCGAACGCCTCCTCGATGGCGAAGATGCTCTCGACCAGGCCAAGACTGTCGATGCCGAGATCCTCCAGCGTGGAGTCCAGTTTAACGTCGCCCGGTTCCAGAACCGCCTGCTCCGCGATGATCGCGATCACCTGATCCTTGACGCTCTCGGCCATCTTCTGGTTCCCCTGCTCTTGCCGTGCGGGACATTTAGTCCCTGCCGTTCCCCTTGGAAAGAACCTTTCGCAAATCCGCGACGTCGCGCATCAGTTTTGGCAGGCGCCGCAGGGCCTTGTAGCTTTCGACCTGGCTCGAAATCTTGGTCGCCGGATAGCCCATCATAACCCGGCCCGAGGGCACGTTGGACAGCACCTTGGTGGCGGCCGAAATCACCACGTCCGAGCCGATGGTGATATTGTCCACGGCACCGGATTGCCCCGCCATGACCACCCGATCCCCGACAATCGAGGAACCGGCAACACCAGAGTGGCCGCAGAACAGGCAGTTCTCGCCCGCAACCACGTTATGGGCAATCATGACCAGGTTATCGATCTTGGTTCCGTTGCCGATCCGTGTCGCACGGATGGTTCCGGCATCGATGGTCGAATTGGCGCCGACCTCGACATCATCGCCGATCTCGACACCGCCGAGCGAGTGGATCTTGACCCATTGGTGACCCGTATTCTCCACCTCGTCGCTCATCGCGCCGCGCGCTTGCTCCATGCCGGAGGCCTGCGGGGTGACAAAGGAGAAGCCGTCTCCGCCAATGGCCGCGCCGGACTGGCAGGTAAATCGGTCCCCGATGCGCACGTTGCGCCCGATCCGCGCCCCGGCATGGATCAGCGCGTCCTCGCCAATCCGGCAATCGGCCCCGATAGACACATGCGCACCAATCCGGGCGCCGACGCCGATGACGACATCGCGCCCGATAACCACGAACGGACCGATTGCGGCCCCGTCGCCGATCTCGGCGCTCGGGTCGATGATCGCCGTTTCATGAATGCCCGGCGCGATTTCCGGACCAATATCGAGCAATTCCGTCAGCCCGGAGAGCGCGTAGCGGGGGCGCGACACCAACACCGCCGCTTCCAGCCCCATTGCCTCCCAATCCGCCCCGTCCCAGAGGATCGCCGCGCGCGCCTCCCCCTCCTTGATGCCCTCCGCGTAGGCCGGCGCCATCGCGATAGCCAGCGCATCCCGTCCCGCACTCGCCGGTTCGGAAACGCGGGAAATGGTCAGGGACGCATCCCCGACGGCTTTGGCGCCCAATGTATCGGCAATGTTCTGAATGGAATGTTGCATGGATCTCGTCCCGCCTTTCGCTCTGGGCTGCAGATGTAGAGCAAAGCGAGGAAAAACCGCAACCGCAGTTTGGCAGGTGCATCTATTTGCTTGAAGGCGAACCGGAATGTCCGAGGAAGATCGGGATCCTCCAGCGGACATCAATGTTGCGCGAGTTCAGGCGCCGGAATACTCCTGCGGATCTTGCCTCCAACGGAGGTATTTGGAGAAAGACGAACACGAGAGGCGCTCAAGTTCTCTTTCTTCAGATAGCTTGGGGGGAGCGCTTTCAAGAGCGGAGGCTCCCCCGTCCACAGCGGCAAACCTCTCAGCTACCGGCGAGTTCCAGCGAGACCCCGGCCTTTTGCATTTCCGCCCAGATCCTGGCATCGCGACCATAGATATCTTCGCGGTAGTTCATCCGCCCCTTCGGCGTGGCAAAGGCGGTGCGGTATTGAATGTGCACCGGCACGGTGACGTCGAGATTGACGCGCGACTCGGCCCCTGTGCGCAAGCGAGCATTGAACAATCCCTCGGGGTCGTCGCTCTGAAGCGCAAGCAGCGCATAGGCGAAATCCTTCGGATCTGCGACGCGCACGCAGCCGTGGCTGAACGCACGGCGGTCCCGCGCAAACAGGCTCTTTGAAGGCGTGTCATGCAGGTAGATATTGTACTGGTTCGGGAACATGAACTTCACCTGGCCGAGCGCGTTGCGCTGCGACGGCGGCTGTTTCAGCGCGAAGGGGAAGGTCGAGGCCGAGTACTTGGAGAAATTCACCGCCGACCGGCTCACGGTGCGCCCGCGCGAGTCCACCAGCTTAAGATGCGAGACCGCGTTCGGGTTCCGCTTCAACTGCGGCAGGTATTCCTTGGTGGCAATCGAGCGCGGCACGTTCCAGGTCGGGTTGATGACCATGTATTCCATGACGTCGGAAAACTCCGGCGTCCGCTGCCCGTCCGTGTTCTTGCCCACGACGACACGCGTGGCAAAGCTGACCTTGCCGTCATCGATGATACGGGCGGTAAACTCCGGGATATTCACCAGGATATGCCGCTTGCCCTTGGGAATATTGGTCCAGCGCTCCCGTTCCATGGCGACCAGAACGGACGCCAGCCGTTCCTTTGCCGGAACATTCAGCGCCTTGATCGTCCCCTCGCCCGCAACCCCATCGGGCGTCAGCCCGTGCGCCAGCTGGAATTGCTGAACCGCCATCTGCATGTTGCCGTCATAATGCTGCGAGGCGCTTCGGCCGAGATAGCCCATGGCAATGAGCCGGTTGCGCAGCGCCACGACCGCATCGCCGGATTGGCCCGGCTTGAGCGCCGATCCGGGCACTTCCGCGCCCCAGCCGCCTTTTTCCAACGTATGTTGCAGGCGCATCTTCTCAGCCAGAAGTGCGGTATATTGCGGCGTCTTCGGCGGCAGAGATTTCAGATAGCCCGCGGGCGAAGCCGTGGTGAAAGCCTTGAGCTGTTCAACCTGGTCGCGGCGCGGCAGATCGCGCACGATGGAGCTGTCGATCTTGCGCGGGGTCATGGCGCCGGACTGGATGTCCTGGGCGTATTGCACGAACATCTTTGCCGCCAGAACCTCGGCCTTGCCGAGCGCACGCGGCGACTTGGCGGCACGAAAAGCCGCTTTTAGGTCTTCGGGGTCATAGCGGCCTGCCGGCAGGCCGTGCATGTCGGCGGTCTGCAGCGCGCGCAGCAGCGCGGCGCGGCGCGGTCCGTCCTCGGCCCCGGTAAAGATCGGCGCGTAGTTCCGCGTCCGGTAGAAGGCCCCGACGGCCTCGTTGCCATAGGAAGCCTCGGCCACGGATTGCCGGAAGGCGGTATCCTGAGCATGCAACGGCACGGCCGAGATGGACAGCAGGGCCCCCAGCAATGCCGGGGCAATGGCCGCAAGGCGGTAATGTCTCGTCAGGATCGACATGGGAAGTCCTTTGAAAATTTCCTGTTTGCAAGGTTTCCCAAGCTTCCACGAGCCTGCGGGCCAAGTCCACGAACAACTGTCATAGGACCGATCCTTGCCCAAATGCTGTTGCCGGGACACACCGCAGATGTGGCTTTCCTGCACTTTGCTGGCGCAGGTACCGGGAAAGAAACCAAAAATTCACGCTTGTTAGCGCTTTCTCAGCAGGTTTCTGCCTATTTTCGGCCACACAGCGCTGCGGTGCAAAATGCGCACTTGGAAGGAGAATCGGTTTGTGGCATCAATCTGGCACGCCTGGGGATGAGGTGTGAAAAATCCGCGAAACAGCGGAAACGGAAAGAGAAACGGGACAGGCAAGGACCGATGACAGAAAAGTCAGCCCTTAAGGGCATTACTCGACGTGGCGTATTGTCCGCGTTCGCGGCGACTGCCGTTGTGGCAGCGCCAACATTCTCGAATGCAGCTGGTTTCCTTCGGGGCGCGGGAGATATCCGCCGCCTGAAGATGTATAACGGGCGCACCGGCGAGACGATGGACACCATCTATTGGATCGAGGGAAGCTACATCAAGGATGCGCTGAAAGAGATCAATGCTTTCATGCGCGACTGGCGTCGCAACGAGGTCAAGACCATCGACACGCGGACGATCGACATCATGGCCGCCGCGCATAACCTGACCGACAGTTCGGAGCCCTACATGCTCCTGTCGGGCTACCGCTCGCCCGCCACCAATGCGATGCTCCGCTCGCGTTCGCGCGGCGTTGCCAAGAATTCCCTCCACCTGAAGGGTCAGGCAGCCGATCTTCGCCTTGGGAACCGCTCGATCTATCAGGTCGCCAAAGCTGCGAAATCCTGTGGTGGCGGCGGCGTCGGCACCTATCGCGGCTCCAACTTCGTGCACATGGACTGCGGCGTCGTCCGCAGCTGGAACGGCTAAGGCGACCTTCCTGTCCCTGACCGGACAGGACCGTTCACACCCTGCAAGGCCACGACCGCATTAAGCGGCGTGGTCTTTGGCGTTTTCTTTTTGTGGTTGAGGGCGCTAGGCCGAAACGGCACCCTTGCTTTACGGGGTGCATGCCTTACCGACTGAGGGGACAATCGCTGTGGGTACAGCAAAGCCCGACACGCCAACTCGATTATCGAAAATGCGGGCGGGAACACTTTCAATTCCGTCTGCAAGACCAGGGGGCCAAGGAGGCTTCATGACATCTGAAGAAATCAAAGGCGCCTACCGGGCATATATAGAGTGCTTGAACAAACAAGACTGGGATAACCTCCACCGCTATGTTGCCGATCAAGTCGAGTACAACGGAAGAACTATCGGACTAAAGGGTTATCGGGCTATGCTCGTCGAGGATTTCCTTGCGATTCCAGACCTTTATTTCAATTTCACCCATCTCGCCAGTGATCCGCCAATGATCGCCAGTCGCCTCGCCTTCGACTGCACGCCCATCGGTCAGTTCTTCGGCTATCCCGTCAACGGCAAACGGGTTCGGTTCGATGAGAACGTGTTCTACGAATTCCGAGATGGAAAAATCCAGAGCGTTTGGTCTGTCATCGACAAGGCTGCTGTCGCCGCCCAAATCTGAACCTCATGGGCTGATATGGGCTCGTCAGCGCCCTTCGCCGTATCGTCCACCAACAACCGGTTCGAGGTTGGATGGCACGCGTTGTCAGAGCAGGACCAGCATAGTGACGGACTTGGCTCGACGTCGGTTCAGCGCAGGTCGCGTTGGCTGTTTGACCCATCTGTTGACTTGCAACGCTTCAAACCACCAGCCAGCAACGGTCGACTTCAGGTCAAAAAAACAAGGGCCATGCCACGCGGTACAGCCCTAGCTCTGTCGACAGGACTTCCTGTCAGTAGGTTTTCGTCTCGCCCGCTTCCGCAATCTTGTCGCCGAGGGCCTCGGCCATTTTGGCATTCGCCTTGCGGAAGGTTTCCATGATGAGCAAGATATCCACCTCGCCCACGATCAGGTTATGGCCACGCTCCTTCAACTCGGCATGGTTGTAGGCCGGACGGGAAACCGTGCCCATGAGCTTGTCCGTCTCCAGGATCCGGCGTTCCGTCTCGGCGGCCAACGCCTCGGCCTCGGGCTTGTCGAGTTGCTCCAGAAGGCCAACCGTGCCCGCAAGGTCGTTGGGACCGAGGAACAGCATGTCGATCCCATCGACCGCCGCGATATCGGCGATATTTGGGATCGCGTCCTTGTGCTCGATCTGGGCGATCACGAAGGTTTCCTCGTTATGGGTCGCGAGGTAGCCGGTATTGGTGCCGTATTGCGTCGCCCGCCCCACGGGTGCCGCATAGCCACGGGTGCCGTTCGGCGGGTACCTGCAAGCATCGGCGGCCGCCTTCGCCTGTTCGCCATTGCAGATCATGGGGATCATGATCGACTTCGCACCGATCTCCTGCAGGCGCTTGAGATAGACCTGGTCGTTCCAGGGCGCGCGCACGATGGCGTGGCCACCGGCGGCCTCGACCGCGCGGATGATGTGCATCGTGGTTTCCAGCCCCGCGGGGCCATGCTCGTTGTCGATCACAACGCAATCCCAGCCCGCCCAGACCGCGGCTTCCGCAATGGACGGAATCCCCAGGTCAAGCCAGATCGCGCGCACGCAACGACCAGCTGCGATCTGATCGCGGAGCCAATTCCTGCCTTTCATGTCACTTACCCTTCTGTTTGCGGCCTCGACCGTGAGATTTCACGGATGCTCCGAAGGACAAGCAGTCCCCAGAGGCCAAGCGTGATGATGCCGAGGACCATCGAATATTGTCTGTCGAAGAAAGCGGTCAGATCGCCCTGCGCCTTGATCATGGAGACCATGAAATTGTCCTCGATGATCTTGCCGAGCACGATGCCGAGGATGGCGGGGGCGAGCGGGATGCCGACCTTTTCCATGTAGTAACCCATCAGGCCGAGCGCGAGCACGATCCAGATCGCCGTGACGGTGCCGGCAATGGCAAAGGCGCCCACCATGGAGAAGAGCAGGATCACCGGCGCCATGACCGCGCGCGGTACCTTCAGGATGAAGGTGGAGGCGAGGATGGCGAGAATTCCCACCGGAATCATCATGATGTTGGCCACTAGGAAAGAGCCGAACAGCGCCGAGGTCAGTTCCGGCTGGTCCACAAAGATCCGCGGGCCGGGTGTCAGTCCCTTCAGCAACAGCACGCCGATGGCAATGGCGGTGACGGAGTCGCCGGGGATGCCGAAGACGAGCGCCGGTGTCCAGGCGCCGCCAATGGCAGCGTTGTTGGCAGAGCCGCCGGCGGCCACGCCTTCGAGCGATCCCTTGCCGAATTTCTCCGGGTTCTTCGAGAAGCGGCGGGTCAGCGCATAGCAGATCCAGGCGGCAATATCGGCCCCTGCCCCGGGCAGCGCACCCACGAGCGTGCCGAGCACGGAGGAACTTCCGACCGTCTTGGGATATTTGAACACCACGGCGAGCGCGGCCTTCAGGGCCGCGCCGACCTTTTCAGTGGCGTGGATGATCGTTTCGGCCGGTTTGTCGAGGATCTGGACGTTCCGCAGCACTTCGGAGAAGGCAAAGATACCGATCATCGCGGGGATGAAGGAGATGCCGTCCAGAAGGTCGAAGGTGCCGAAGGTGTAGCGCGGATGGCCGACCGCCACGTCGATACCGACGCAGGCAATGGCCAGCCCGATGCAGAGCGAGGCAAAGCTCTTGGGTACCGTCCCGCCGCCGACGAAGATGGCGCAGGTCAGACCGAGGCAGGCCAGCCAGAAGGTCTCGAAGCTGGAAAAGCTGATCGCGATGCGGGCGAGTTGCGGTGCCACGAGCATCAGGATGATCACCCCGATCACGCCACCGATGGCAGCGGTGATGAGCGAGACAAAGAGCGATGTGCGCGCCTTTCCCGACTGTGAGAGCGCATGCGCGTCATCCACATAGGCAGCAGAGGCCGGCGTGCCGGGAATGCGCAGCAGCGTGCCCGAGATGTCACCGGCAAAGATCGCGGTCGTGGTCGTGGCCACGATGGCCGAAATCGCCGGGATCGGGTCGAGAAAGAAGGTGAATGGCACCAGCAGCGCCACCGCCATGGTGGCTGTCAGCCCCGGCACCGCACCAACGAAACAGCCGTAGAAGGTGGCCGCGGCGATGATGATCAGGTTGCTCGGGGCAAGTACCGTCAGAAGGACGTCTGTGAGCATGAAACGGCCTCCTTACCAGGCAATCGGTTCCAGCAGTCCCCAAGGCAGGGGCACATGCAGGAAGGAATAGAAGATGAAGTGGACGAGGAAGGTCACGAACACCGCCAGCAGCAGCGCCTTCCACCAGATGATGCGGAACAGAAGCAGCAAGACCAGCAGAACGGGGAACGCCACCACGTGGAAGCCCAGTGGGTCGAGGCCGAGCGCGAAGAAGACCACGCTGGCGATGATGGCGAGCGCGTTGATCAGCGGCCAGTTCGATTTCGGACCCGTTTCGGCCGGGGCCTCTTCGACCGCCGGCTGCATGAGCCCGGTTACCAGGATCAACACCCCGCACAGGACGAGGCCAAGCCCGGCGATGGTGGGGAACAGGCCCGGTCCGTAGGTCATTCCGCCCATGGTCGGGAAGGATTGCGCCTCCCAGGCAAACCATGCGCCGGCGCCGATCAGTACGGCGCCTGTGATTATGTCTTTGTTTATCATGGGTCTGGTCTCGTCTTATTGGCGAGAAAAGGTCCGGGGCAGCGAGAGGGATTAGAGGGAGTTGCCGCCCCGGACAGGGAGATTGGCGTTACAGGGACACGCCAGTCGTGTTCTTGTTTTTGGTCCTGTTCTTACTTGGCCAGACCGATCGCCTTGATCGTTTCACCCAGCGAGGCATCGGAAGTCTTGACGAATTCGTTCAGCTCGTCGGTGCCCATCAGAACGACATCAGCGCCACGGGAGGCCTTGAACTCGGCCCATTCGGGGGTCGCCATCACCTTCAGAGCGGCCTTTTCGTAGGAACAGGCGATCTCTTTATCCAGGCCTTCGGGGCCGGAGACAGTGATGAAAGCGGCGAGCGTGAAACCGGAGTCGAGTTGCTCGGCGGTGGTCGGGATATCCGGCAGGGCAGCCATACGCTCGGAATGCATGTAGCCGAGACCCTTCAGTTCACCCTGTTCGATCAACGTCTTGGCTTCGGATTGGGCGACGGTCACAACGTCCACACCACCGGCCATCAGCTCCTTCATCGCGGGCGCGGCGCCCTTCGACGGGATCCAGCGGATCGCTTCGGGGTCCATGCCTTCGGCATTGAGAAGACCGGCCAGCGCGAGGTGCCAGATGCCACCCTGCGAGGTACCCGAACCGGTCAGCTTGCCGGGCTCGGCCTTGGCGGCGTCGAGAACTTCCTGCACCGAGTTGAAGGGCGAGTCCTTGCCGACGGTGAAGCCGGCGGGCACGATATCGACCAGCGCGATCGGGGTGACGTTTTCATAGGTCAGATCCGTCAGGCCAACCCAGTGCATGGTATTGATCTCGACCGTCACGGCACCAACCGTGTAGCCGTCGGGCTTGGCACGCGCGATGGCGGAGTGGCCGGTCACGCCATTGCCGCCGGTGCGGTTGACGACGTTGAAGGGCTGGCCGAATTCCTGGCTCAGAAGGCTGGCGAGCATGCGCGAGTTGGCATCGGTGCCGCCGCCGGCGCCCCATGGCACGACATAGGTCACGGCGCGTTCGGGTTTCCAGTCACACTCGGCAGCGGCCTGAGTCGCGACGAGCGCCGTAAGGCCGATAGCAGATGCGCCCAGAAGGCGGTTGAGGGCTTTGGTCATGGAATCCTCCCAAGATTCACGTTTCATCACGTCCCCGACCCCGCCGATTTCCGTCGCATTTGGCGAGTCTGTCCAGATGAAAACCGGAGCCCGGGCAGATTTGGGGTAGCATCGCTGAAACGTTTGAGCAAGAATGAAGTCAAACGATTGAGCGCATGCGACAATGCACACCGTTCCGGGCGGCGGGTCGCAAAGGAGCCGGGATGCAAAAGCGGATAACGTTGAAGACCGTCGCAGAAGCTGCCGGTGTCTCTGTCTCTGCCGTCTCGATGGCTCTGCGCGATCATCCCCGCATCTCCGAGACCAAACGCGTGGAGATCAAGGCGCTCGCCCGGGAGCTTGGCTATATCTATAACCGGCAGGCCGCGAGCCTGCGGCAGGGCACGAGCGACAATATCTCGATCTGCGTCAACGACCTGCACAATCCGGTCTTCCTTGAATTCCTGACCGCCATCGAGCGGGAGCTGCGCCAGTCCGACAAGCTTGTGCTGCTGTGCAATGCCCGCGAGGAATGCGAGATCCAGGACAGTTTCATCCGCCGGATGCTCGAACAGGGGTCCTCCGGTCTGCTGCTGTCGCCGGTAGAGGGCACCTGCCCGGAAACGTTGCGTACGATCGTTCAGAACAACTTTCCGACCGTCTTCTTCACGCGCAGGCTGGAGGATGAAGGTTTCGATCATGTTGTCAGCGACGATGCGCTCGGGGTCGGGCTGGCCGTGGACGAACTGGTGCGGCTGGGCCATCGGAACATCGCCTGGATCGGCGGCGGGCAGCACACCTCTACAGCGGCCGCCCGTTTTGAAGGTTTCGCGGCAGCGCTGCAAAAACACGGGCTGGCATTGACGGAAGCCATGGTCGAGAAAGTCCCGGAAACGGGGCTGGAGGTCGGGCGCGCAGCAATGGACAGAATTTTGCGGCATGCCCCCGAAGTGACCGCTGTGGCCTGTTTCAGTGACCTTCTCGCGCTTGGGGCGGCGTCGACCTGTCGCGAGGCGGGGCGCAGCGTCGGCCAGGACATCTCGATCATCGGCCATGACGACCTTGAGCAATCGGTCTATTTCGATCCCGGGCTGAGCTCGGTGCGCGTGGCCAAGGAACAGATCGGGCGTGACGCGGCGCGGCTGCTTTTGAACCGGATTGCGTGCCCCGAGGCGCCGCCCGTCCACGAGACCGTGGCGCCTTCCCTGATCCTGCGTGGAACGACCGGCCCCTGCCCGGTACGTTAAGGTGCGTTAACCACAATCCCCAAAAATCAATGCTAACGAAATGTTAACGCGCTAGGCTTACGGCACGGCGTGCCCTGCCCCGCGCGCCTGATCGAGCAAGGAGGCGTTTCATGCGGTGCGCGGCCCTTCTGTCCATTTTCCTGTTCGGCGCCTGTGCGTCGCCCGATGCGGAAGTTACCCGCGGCGGGCCCGGACCGAGCTACACTTGCATCCTGCCCAAGCTCAACAGCGCCGGCTTGCGGCAGAGCACGCAGGCCACGCCGGAGGGTTGGCGGATGAATGTCCAGATCCTCGCCGGCCCGCCAAGCGGCTGGTACGACAAGGGGCATATCGAATATGCCGCCGGCCGGCTTGCCTATATCCCCAACAGCGCCACGCTCGGCATCGCCGAGAAACGCACGATCAAAGCGATCCATCCCGTGCTGAAGACATGTGGCGGATGACGCGGCGGACTCAGAATTGCCCCTCCTTCACGGCTTCCATCGCCACATAGGTCGATGTGCTGGCAACATGCGGCAGCGTCGAGAGCCGCTCGGCCATGACCTGCCGGTAACTCTCGATATCGGCGGTGCGCACCTTGAGCAGGTAGTCGAAATTGCCCGCGATCATGTGACATTGCTCGACCTCCGGGACATTGCGCACCGCGCGGTTGAACTCCGACAGCGCCTTTTCGTTGGTTGACGAGAGCCGCACCTCGACAAAGGCCACATGCGCCCGTCCCAACCGGATCGGATCCAGCAGCGCGTGGTAGCCCAGAACGAAGCCTTCCGCCTCCAACCGCTTCAACCGCGCCTGCGTGGGCGATTTCGACAGCCCGATCCGGCGGGCAAGGTCCGTCACCGCGATACGGCCATTGGTGGAGATCACGTCTAGAATGGCGTGATCAAAGGAATCAAGCGGGGTGGCATTGCGTGGCATTGCAGGCGATATTCCTGACAAGTAGTCAAAATTCAGTTCAATCGTCTCATATTTTGCAGAACACGGCCATACCGCCTGAACCGGACAGGCTAGAATGGCGCAGTTCATTTACACAGGCCACCCCGATGACCGAGACGCTCGACCCTGCCCGCGCACAGCTGCGCGCCCTCACCCTGCCGAACGAAAAGGCCCGCCTTGACGAGCTGACCGCGCTCGCCGCGCTCTCGCCCGAGGATCGCGCGGCGATCTGCAAATCCGCCGAAGGGCTCGTGAAGGCCATTCGCGGCTCCGACGATCCGGGCCTGATGGAGATGTTTCTGGCCCAGTACGGGTTGTCCACCGACGAGGGCATCGCGCTGATGTGCCTGGCCGAAGCCCTGCTCCGGGTGCCGGACGCGGCCACGATCGACGCGCTGATCGAGGACAAGATCGCGCCGTCCAACTGGTCCTCTCACCTGCGCAAATCCGCCTCCTATCTAGTCAACGCCTCGACCTGGGGCCTGCTGCTGACCGGCAAGGTGCTGGACAGCGGCCATCCGGGCCTGGCCGGAACACTGCGCGGCGCGGTGCGGCGGCTCGGTGAGCCGGTGATCCGAAGCGCCGTCGGGCAGGCGATGAAGCAGATGGGCAACCAGTTCGTCCTCGGCGAAAGCATCGACTCGGCGCTCAAGCGCGCGGCGAAGATGGAGGCCAAGGGCTACAGCTATTCCTATGACATGCTGGGCGAGGCCGCCCGCACCGAGGCGGACGCTCTGCACTATCATCGCGCCTACCTGCAAGCCATCCACGCGATATCTCCGGCGGCCAAGGGCGACGACATCCGCCGCAATCCCGGTATCTCGGTCAAGCTCTCGGCGCTGCATCCGCGTTTCGAGGTCGGCCAGCGGGACCGGGTCATGCGCGAGCTTGTACCGCGCGTCCGCGACCTGACGCTGGCCTGCAAACATGCCGGCATGGGGCTCAATATCGACGCCGAGGAGGCCGACCGGCTTGAGTTGACGCTGGACGTGTTCGAAGCCGTCGCCCGCGATCCGCGTCTGGCCGGCTGGGACGGGTTCGGCACCGTGGTGCAGGCTTACGGGCCGCGCGCCACGGCGGCCATCGACTGGATCGTCGCGCTGGCAAACGAGCTTGACCGCCGTTTTACCGTGCGGCTGGTCAAAGGCGCCTATTGGGATGCGGAGATCAAGCGCGCGCAGGTGCTCGGTCTCGAAGGCTTCCCCGTCTTCACCCGCAAACCGCTCACCGATGTGAGCTACATCGCCTGCGCCCGCCACCTGTTGAACGCGACCGACCGGATCTATCCGCAATTCGCCACCCACAACGCCCATTCGGTGGAGGCGATCCTGCATATGGGCGCGGACAAGGAGAGCTTCGAACTCCAGCGGCTGCACGGCATGGGCGAGCGGTTGCACCAGATCGTCAAGGACCGCGAGGGGACGGCTTGCCGGATCTATGCCCCTGTGGGCGCGCATCGCGACCTGCTGGCCTATCTTGTCCGCAGGCTGCTGGAGAACGGTGCCAACTCCTCCTTCGTCAACCAGATCGTCGACGAGGACGTGCCTGCCAGCGTGGTCGCCCGCGATCCCTTCGCCGAGGCCGACGCCGCGCTCGCGCGCCCCACGCCGGTCACGAATCCCGCCGATATCTTCGGCGAGGGGCGCAAGAATGCGCGCGGCTGGGACATTACCGATGCGGACGACCTAACCGATATCGACGCAGCACGCGCGCCGCACCGCACCGCTCGCTTCGCGGCTGGCCCGATCGTGGACGGGCGCGAATATACCGGCGACGGGCTGGAGATCGTGAACCCCGCTGATCCGGCCGATATCGTCGGCACGGTCGTGGAGGCGGATGCCTCCACCATCGAAGCGGCGCTGGCTGCCGCCAAGCCATGGGACGCCGCCCCCTTCGAGCGCGCGGCCACCCTGCGGCGGGCGGCCAATCTCTACGAGGAGAATTTCGGCCTGTTCTTCGCGCTTGCCGCCCGCGAGGCCGGCAAGACGCTGCTGGACGCCGTGGGTGAACTGCGCGAGGCGGTCGATTTCCTGCGCTACTACGCCTCCCGCATCGAGTTGCTGGACCAGCCTGCGCTCGGCACGTTCGCCTGTATCAGCCCGTGGAACTTCCCGCTGGCGATCTTCACCGGCCAGCTCTCGGCCGCGCTCGCCGCCGGCAACGCCGTGATCGCCAAGCCGGCCGAACAGACCCCGCTCATCGCCGCCGCCGCTGTGCGACTGCTACTGGAGGCGGGCGTTCCCGGCTCCGCGCTGCAATTGCTGCCCGGTCGCGGCGAGACGGTCGGCGCGGCGCTGACCTCCGACGCGCGTGTGGATGGCGTCTGTTTCACCGGCGGCACGGATACTGCCCGGCTTATCAACCGCTCCATGGCCGCGAACCTCGCCCCCTCCGCTCCGCTCATCGCCGAAACCGGTGGTCTCAACGCCATGATCGTCGACTCCACCGCCCTGCCCGAGCAAGCCGTGCGCGACATCCTCGCCTCCGCCTTCCAGAGCGCGGGCCAGCGTTGCTCCGCGTTGCGCTGCCTCTATGTGCAGGAAGACATCGCCGAGAGCCTGCTGAAGATGCTCAAGGGCGCGATGCAATGCCTGCAAATGGGCACGCCCTGGGAGCTCTCGACCGATATCGGCCCGGTGATCGACGCCGAGGCCCAGGCTATGATTGATGCCCATATTGCAAAAGCCTCCGAGGAGGGTCGGCTCATCTACCGCCTGCCCGCGCCGTCGGGTGGCCGCTTCTGTGGCCCCGCCGTGATCCGGGTGGACGGCATCGAGGATCTCGGGCGGGAGATCTTCGGCCCGGTGTTGCATGTGGCGACCTTCAAGGCCGCGGAGTTGAGCAAGGTGATCGACCGGATAAACGCTACCGGCTATGGTCTGACCTTCGGTCTGCACACGCGGATCGACGACCGCGTGCAATCGGTGGTGGACCGGGTGGCGGCGGGCAACCTCTATGTCAACCGCAACCAGATCGGCGCCGTCGTCGGCTCGCAACCCTTCGGTGGCGAGGGGCTGTCGGGAACTGGCCCCAAGGCGGGCGGACCCGATTACCTGCCGAAATTCACCGCCGTGCCACCGGCCGAAACGGAAACCGAAAGCTTCGAGACCGGCGCCAACCCCGACGATCTGCAAGCCGAACTCGATGCAGCGCGGAAAGCAGCGCCTGTCCTTCGGCAAACCGAGATGCCCGGTCCCACCGGCGAGTTGAACCGCCTGAGCACCCTGCCCCGCGCGCCGGTTCTCTGCCTTGGCCCCGGACGTGCCGCCGTGGAGGCGCAAGCCGCGCTGGTGCGGGACGCCGGAGCGGCACCGGTTGCGGTGACTGGCACGCTTTCGGCAGAGGCGCTTGGTCAGCTGGAGGGGTTCGGCGCTGTTCTCTGGTGGGGAGACGACACCGCTGCGCGCGCCTTGCGCAAAGCGCTGGCTGCACGCAAGGGCGCGATCCTGCCGCTTCTGACCGGCCGCAACCCGGCCTCCGCCTTCCACCTGGAACGCCATCTCTGCGTGGACACCACGGCTTCTGGCGGCAACGCCGCGCTTCTGGCGGCGGTTTCGCAGTAAGGGCCGCTCAGGTTCATCCGTGACAGTCTGTCCCGAGTCCCGCCCCCGCAAGGGCAGGACTCGGGACAGGTCGGTTTCGGCACGGGCGCCATCGGCCAAGGGCTCAGAGTCGTTTTCGACCACTTGCAGAAAAACAACACCTCGACCGGACAAGGGCGAGCGTGCGGGGACACAGGCGGTGACGGAATGACGGCCCAACCTTTTGCCACTTGCCATATTCCTGCCCGAAGCGGAGGATATTGCGAGACGATCCGCCGGAGATTTCATGTTGCGTCCCCTGATTTTCTTCCTTGCCTGCCTGCTCGCGGCCACCGCCGCCCGTTCCGAGGGGGAAACCCGGCTGGAAGAGCTTTCCACAGCCGATGATACGCGCGGCTGGGAAGCCGTCGGGCGCATCGACATGGGACATGGCAGCTTTTGCACCGGCGCGCTGATCGCACCCGACATGGTCCTGACCGCCGCGCATTGCCTGTTCGAGCCGGATACGGGCGAACTGATCCCGGTGGCACAGATGGAATTCCTCGCCGGGTTCCGCAATGGCCGGGCCGAGGCCTATCGTGGCATCCGCCGGGCGGTTTCGCACCCGGAATACGATTTCGGGTCCGACCAGAAGGTCTTCCGCGTCTCGCGCGACCTCGCGCTTCTGGAACTGGAGCGACCCATTCGGTCCACCCATGTGATCCCCTTCGACATTGCCGGTGCGCGGCTGCGAAAGGGCAACGAAGTGACGGTTGTCTCCTATGCCGAGAACCGCGCCGCCGCGCCCTCCCTGCAGCAGGTTTGCCACGTTCTGGAGAGCTATCGCGGTGTGGGAATGCTCTCCTGCTCCGTCGATTTCGGCGCCTCTGGCGCGCCGATCTTTCTCATGAGCGAGACGGGGCCGCGCATCGTTTCCGTCGTTTCGGCCAAGGCGGAGGCCGGCGGCCAGCCGGTAGCCCTCGGCGGACAGCTTCATGGCTCGATGGAAGCACTCGAGGAGGCTCTCTCTTCGGCGACTTATGTCGGCATGGGCGCGCGCCTGTCGGGCAGCCCGGATTCGAACCGACTGGGAGCGAAATTCCTCCGCCCGTAGCGGCGCAGCCAACCGCCTCCCCCAGACCAGGACTTCTAAGGAGAGCGCCCACCTCGTAGTCTTGCGAGCGCTCACCCAAGGATATTTGACGAAGAGGTTGAGGGCACCTTCTGCTTTTGTCTTCCCAGCAACTACCTCCTCCGAAGGCACGATCAGAAGAACCGTTCAGCCCCATTCGAAGCAAGCTGCAAGAACTCGATATTCTTCGACGGCCGACCTCTTGAACCCTCCGTTTGACATACCCAAGTATCGATCATCCGGGCGCCGCGGAGCGGGTCCGGTCCATGTGAACAGCGCCTGTCCGAACGGAAGGTGCATAAGACAACATCGCTCAAGAGAGGATGAATTATGCGTACACTTGACTTTGCCCCCCTCTACCGTGCCACCGTCGGCTTCGACCGCATCGCCGACATGATGGATCGGGTCATGGAAACCGACGTTTCCACCCCGACTTACCCGCCCTACAACATCGAAAAGACCGCCGACGATGCCTATCGCATTTCCGTTGCCGTTGCCGGCTTCGCGGAAAGCGAACTGTCCGTCGAGGTCAAGGAAGGCGCGCTCATCGTTGCTGCCCGCAAGGCCGAGGAAGACAAGGAGCGGACCTATCTGCATCGTGGCATCGCCACCCGCGCCTTCGAGCGCCGTTTCCAACTCGCCGATCACGTCCGTGTGAGTGGTGCCAGCCATGTCGACGGCATGCTGAATATCGATCTTGTGCGCGAGGTTCCGGAAGCTCTGAAACCCCGCCGCATCGAGATTTCCAATGGCAAGCAGGCGATCGAGGCGGAGACCGTTGACGTCTGATTGAAGACCGATATTTCCGCCGGCACCCTTGCCGGCGGGATACGAAAGGACGCGTTCCCCGCAGGGCGCGTCCTTTCTCGTTTCCGGCAAGCGACATCGTCGCCGCCTCCGCCCGGTCGGGACCGGTTGACAGACCGGCCCGGAAGGGATTGCCTCCCATTCGGAACCCGGCGCATTTCGAGGGAGAAGGACCGACATGAGCGACGCAACTTCAGGATGGTTCGACAGTACCGAGATGCTCATCGGCGGGGTCTGGTCCGGCTCGGCACAACGATTGCCGGTGGAAAACCCCTCGACCGGCATCGTGATCGGCGAGATTGCCCGAGGCACCTCTTCGGAGATCGATGCCGCCGTTGCCGCCGCGCACTCCGCCCTTCTGGGGCCCTGGGGACGATCGACCGCCGTGGAACGCGGGCGGATCCTGACCAGGATCGGCCAGCTCGTGCAGGAACGTCTCGGAGATCTGGCCCGTCTCGAAGCGCTCGATGTCGGCAAACCGCTGAGCCAGGCCCGCAATGACGCGGTGGCACTGGCACGTTACATGGAGTTCTACGGCGGCGCGGCCGACAAGCTCATGGGCGAGACCATCCCCTATATGGATGGCTACACCGTCTATACCCTGCGCGAACCGCTCGGGGTGACCGCCCATATCGTCCCGTGGAATTATCCGATGCAGATCATCGGCCGCTCGGTCGGCGCGGCGTTGTGCATGGGCAATGCGGTTGTGCTGAAACCGGCTGAAGAGGCCTGCCTGACCGCGCTCGCCTTTGCCCGGCTGGCGGAACAGGCAGGCTTGCCTGCGGGCGTGCTGAACGTGATACCCGGCCTCGGCGAAGAAGCCGGCGCGGCGCTTTCGTCGCATCCGGGTATTCAGCACGTGTCTTTTACCGGTTCCTACTCCGTCGGGCAGGCCGTCCAGAAAGCGGCAGGCGAGAACGTCGTGCCGGTGACGCTGGAGCTTGGCGGCAAGTCGCCACAAATCCTCTTCGAAGATGCCGATATCGACGCCGCGCTGCCGTTCCTTGTCAATGCCGGCATCCAGAATGCCGGACAGACCTGTTCGGCTTCCTCCCGTATTCTCGTACAGTCGGCACGATATGACGAGGTGGCCGAAAAGATGGCGGCCCGCTACCGGCAGTTGCGCGCCGGTCCTGCCGAGTCGGATCTCGAACTCGGCCCGCTGATCTCGGAACGCCAGAAGCAGATCGTCGAGGGGTATCTGCGCCTTGGCGCGGACTTGGAAACCCTCGCCACGGGCCGTGTCATCGACGATGCGCCAAAAGGTGGCCATTACGTGGCGCCGCATCTGATCGCGGGCGCCCGCCCCGGACATGTGCTCGCCCAGGAAGAAATTTTCGGTCCGGCCCAAGTGCTGCTGCCTTTCGAGACAGAAGAGGAAGCCATCGCCATTGCCAATGGAACCGGGCTCGGCCTCGTCGCCGCGGTCTGGACGACCAATGGTGCCCGGCAGATGCGCATGGCCAAACGCCTTCGTGCCGGCCAGGTGTTCATCAACAATTACGGTGCGGGCGGCGGCGTGGAGTTGCCTTTCGGGGGGACCGGAAAATCCGGACATGGCCGGGAGAAAGGTATGGAAGCGCTGTATTCCTTCTCGCAACTCAAAACGGTGGCCTGCCTGCACGGTTAGGTGCCCTTTGACCCGGAGAGAGACGCTTCCGCACATATCGCATCTAAGAGCGGTCCTCCGGATCGTGCCTCCGGCGGGGATATTTGACGTCAGAAGAACGTGTCGGGCTCACCCAGTATTCTTCTGACCGAAAATATCCCGGGGGTTTGGAGGCAGCGCCTCCAAGATCCGGCATCAGGCCGGACTCGACAAAGTCCACAAAAGAAACAATTTCAGTGCGTTGAAAGGAAAAACTCACACAACCCGATCGAGTTCGTCCTTCAGAAGCCGCAAAACCTCGTCGCGGGGGACATCGGCGGTCACGAAGGCATGCCCGATACCACGGGTCAGGATGAAACGAAGCTGGCCAGCGACCACTTTCTTGTCCTGCCCCATCAGATCCAGAAGCGCCTCGGCCGAGGGTAGATCGCCCGGAATATCCGCGACATCAACCTTCATGCCCATCTGCCGCAGATGCGCGCGCACGCGGGAAGGATCCTCCTGTGAGCAAAGGCCCAGGCGCGCGGACAATTCGATTGCCAGCGCGCAGCCGATGGCGACGCCCTCGCCATGCAGGAGCCGGTCGGAATACCCCGTCGCTGCCTCCAGCGCGTGGCCGAAAGTGTGGCCGAGATTGAGCAGCGCGCGGTCGCCCTGCTCTGTCTCGTCGCGGGTAACGATATCGACCTTCATCTGGCAGGACCATTTGACCGCTGCGATCCGCGCGCCGATATCACCCGCGGCCAGCGCCGGGCCGTGTTCTTCGAGCCATTCAAAGAATTCCAGATCGCCAAGCAACCCGTATTTCACGACCTCTCCGTAGCCGGCCAGAAAGTCGCGCGGTGTCAGCGTGCCGAGAAGGTCCACGTCGGCCAGCACATAGGTGGGCTGGTAGAAGGCGCCGATCAGGTTCTTGCCAGCGGGCGAATTGATCGCGGTCTTGCCGCCGACAGAGGAATCCACCTGCGCCAGAAGCGTCGTTGGTACCTGGATGAAACGCACGCCGCGTCGGATGATTGCAGCCGCGAAGCCGACAAGATCGCCGATGACCCCGCCGCCAAAGGCAATCACGGTATCCGAACGCTCGATGCGCTGTTCCAGCAGCCACTCGACACATCGCTCCAGGTTCGACCACGACTTGGTGCTTTCCCCCGCCGGAAGCGTCAGGGAGACGACGGAGACCCCCTCGACCGCAAGCGCCGCCTTCAGCGCCTCCAGGTGCAGGGCGGCCAAGTTCTCGTCGGTGATGACCGCCACCAGAGGGCGATTCAGGAACGGCTTGATGCGATAGCCCGCCCGGGCAAGAACTCCGGAACCGATCCTGATGTCGTAGGCGCGTTCGCCCAGCGGCACGTGCACGATTTCCATTAGCGCTTTTGCTCCTCAAGTACATCGGGACGGGCGCGCAGCGCCTCGATCACCTTGTCGACCATATCGGCGATGGCATACTCAGCCCGCGCCTTCACGGCGAGGTCGGCCTTGGCATAGACAGGCGCCCGAGCCGCATAGATTTCCTCGAGCGTCGCACGCGGATTGGATGTACGCAACAGCGGGCGGGTCTCCTTGTGCTTGACCCGGTTCCAGAGCAGCTCGACATCGGCATCCAGCAGCACCGAAATCCCGCGCTCATGGATCATTTCCCGGTTTCGCTCGGCAAGAAAGGCCCCGCCGCCCGTCGACAGGATGCCCGGCGCGCCGTCCAGAAGGCGGGAAATCACTTCCGTTTCCCGGTCGCGAAAGAACTGCTCGCCATCGCGCAGGAAGATCTCCGCGATCGACATCTGCGAGGCTTCCACCAGTGCTGCATCGCTGTCGATGAACGGCACGCCAAGCCGCGCAGCCAGCGCCGTTCCGACCGCCGTCTTGCCCGCCCCCATCATGCCGACCATGACCACTGTTTTCTTCAGCACCGCTGTCAACTGTTTCTCCTCGTCGCGCCTCACCCGGCGCGGCTCCGCCGAGGAAAAAAATTATCTCCCTCAATGGCGTGAAATCCCCCGGGATGCCATGTATAAAATCGCCAGACGCTCGCACGAAGGCGCAGGGAAAGAAAGCAGGCAGGAAATGTGGCGACTGATCAAACTTCTGTTCTTCCTGGTGGTAATCGCCGGCATCGGCCTTGTCGGCTATGCCTATATTGCCGATCTGACGCCAACACAGCAGCGCGTCAGCGAGCCCGTAACGCTCGACGTGGATTGAGCAGATGCGCGTAACGGCTGTCGTTTTCGGGCTGGCCCTGCTTCTGGGCGGGGAAAAAACCGTGGCCCAATCCTCCGATGATCCGATTTCGGCCATCGACTGGCTCACCGAGAGCCTGAGCGAACCCGTGGCCATGCCGGGTAGACAGGAGCCGGTGACGCCCGGCATCGTGACCGAAACGATCAGCGTGCAGCCGTTGAATGCGCCCTCGCCCGATGGCGTGGGCCTGTTGCCCCGCTCGGTGACCGGACTTCCGGCAAATCTCTGGGGCAGTTCGGACCGCGAATCGTTGATCCGCGCCATTGCCGATTTCCCGGTCGAGCCGCTGCCCGCCGTGCAGGACCAGTTCCGCCGCATCATGCTGGCCGAGCTGGACCCGCCGGCATGGTCCAGCCCGGACGCGCCGCTGTTGCAGGCCCGGATCGACGCGCTGCTGGCGCGTGGCGCCGTCGAGGAAGCCGAGGCGCTTCTGGAACGCACGAGTTCGCAGCAGCCGGAGCTTTTTCGCCGCGCCTTCGATGTCGGGCTGCTGACCGGGCGCGAACAGGCGGCCTGCGCCCGGATGCGGGCGGTGCCGGGTATCTCGCCCTCCTTCCCTGTCCGCATTTTCTGCCTCGCGCGCACGGGTGACTGGCCGGCTGCAGCGCTGACCCTCGAATCGGCCGAGGCGCTCGGCCAGCTCACCCCCGAAGAGGACGCGCTGCTCGCGCAATTCCTCGACCCCGAACTATCCGAGCTCCTGCCGCCCACCGCAGCCCCGTCCCGGCCCAGCCCGCTGACCTTCCGGATGCTGGAGGCGATTGGCGCGCCCATGCCCACCACGCCGCTTCCGCTTGCCTTTGCCCATTCGGATTTGCGCCCCACCGCCGGCTGGAAGGCCCGCGTGGAGGCGGGCGAGCGGCTGGCGCGCGCCGGCGCCCTGCCGCCCGAAGTGCTGATCGCGATCTATGGCGAACGGCGACCGGCCGCCTCGGGCGGTGTCTGGGACCGGGTCGCGGCGGTGCAGGCGCTGAACGAGGCGTTGGAGGCGCAGGATGCGCAGGCCGTACGCGCGGCCCTGCCCAAGGCGTGGGAGCGGATGGCCGCAGCCGGCCTCGCCCTGCCCTTCGCCCGCGCGCTCGCTCCCGAAATCCTTGCGCTCAACGAAATGAATTCGGACTCGCTGGCGCTCCGGCTGGGCCTGCTCTCGGATGCCTATGAAACTGTCGCGCTGGACGCCGCATCCATCCCCGAGGCGCTGACCTTTGCCAGCGCCATCGCCGCCGGGCGGGTCGAACAGGTACCGCAGGATGCGCTGTCGCAAGCCATCGCCGCCGCGTTTTCCACACCCGTGCCCCCCCTGCCGCCGGAGCTGACCGCCTTTCTGGACGAACAGCGGCTGGGCGAGGCGCTGCTATCGGCGTTGAAATCACTCGCCAGCGGCGCCGATTCAGACCCGTCGGTTCTTGCCGGCGCGCTGGCCTTCCTGCGCGCCATCGGGCTTGAAGATACCGCGCGCCGCGCCGCCTTGCAGATCCTGCTGCTGGAGCGGCCGGTATGACCGGACCGGCCCGCGCCGATCTCTGGATCTCGGGCTTTCTCGAAGCGCAATCGGCCGAGTTGGACGCCGCGCGCAATACCTGCCTCGCCTATGGGCGCGACCTGCAGGATTTCACCGCATGGCTGGAACGCGACGGGGCCACTCTCGCCAGCGCGGACCGGGACACGGTGGAGCGCTACCTGATTCACTGCGACGCGCAGGGGCTGTCGCAGGCGACGCGCGCGCGGCGGCTTTCCTCGATCCGCCAGCTTTACCGCTTCGCCTTCGAAGAAGGCTGGCGCGGTGAAAATCCGGCCATCCAGATCCGCGGACCGGGCCGCCGAAAGAGCCTGCCGAAGACGCTCTCGGTCGCGGAGGTCAGCGCGCTGCTGGAGGCGGCCGGCGAATTTGGGCGCAGCGAGACGGACCAGCTGCGCAACCACTGCCTGTTGCAATTGCTCTACGCGACCGGGATGCGGGTGACGGAACTGGTCTCCCTGCCGGTCATGGCGGCGCGCGGCGACCCGCGCATGTTGCTGGTGCGCGGAAAGGGAGACAAGGAGCGGCTGGTGCCACTCTCCGCCACCGCACGCGCGGCCCTTGCCGAATGGCTCAGCCGGCGCGATGAACTGGAGGAAGCCGCCCGGCTCAAGGGGCAGCCCCCCTCCCGCTTTCTGTTTCCATCGACCGGCAAGGCCGGGCACCTGACCCGGCATCGTTTCTACGGTCTGGTCAAGGAGATCGCCGTGGCCGCCGGCGTGTCGCCGCAAAAGGTCACGCCGCACACGCTGCGCCACGCCTTTGCGACCCATCTTCTGGAAGGCGGGGCCGATCTGCGCTCGATCCAGACGCTTCTGGGCCATGCGGATATCTCGACCACCGAAATCTATACCCACGTGCTCGAAGAACGGCTGCGCGAGCTTGTGCTGGAACATCACCCGCTGGCCAAACACGGCAGGTGACAAGTCGCGAAAGTTGGCGCGAATCTAGGCCGTCACGTCGTGACTATAGAGCCATTTGAAACGGTCGGGCATGAAGCCGGGCATCGTCCTGCCGATCATCCGCAGCCCCATATGGGCGATACCGCGCACCGGCGCGCTGCTCAGGTGGTAGTTACGGGCATTCGCCGTGCCTGCATCGACGATTCGCTTGCAGCGCGGGGCACGCAGGGCTTCGTAGCGCGCCAGCGCGGCGTCGCGACTCTCGGAACTGTCGAGGCAATCGGCCAGCACCCAGGCATCTTCCATTGCCATGCAGGCCCCCTGCGCCAGGAAGGGCAAGGTCGGGTGGGCCGCGTCGCCCATCAGAACGGCGTTTTTGCCATGCCAGCGCGGCGCGACCGCGTGTTTGAACAGGCCCCAGACGATCACGTCCTCGATGCGTTTCAGCCAGCCGCGCACCGGATCGCCGAATTCACTGAACAGTTCCCGGAACTGGTCGGGATCGCCGGGATGGTTCCAGCCATCCTCCGTCCACTCGCCGCGCTCATGCACACCCACGAGATTCAGAACCGTGCCGCCGCGCAGCGGGTAGGCCACAAGGTGCCGCCCCGGCCCCATGAAGACATGCGCTTCGTTCGGCACCTCGCCCGGCTCGATCGGGAGCATCGCCCGCCAGGCGACGTGACCGGTAAAAAGGGGTGTCTCCGGACCCAAAAGCGCCCGGCGTACACAGGAGCGCAACCCGTCGGCGGCAACGACGAAGGGAACCTCCCGCGCGCCCAGATCACGGATATTGAGCACCGGTTGGCCGCCATCGAGCGACACCTCCTCGACGCGCGTGCCCAGCTCGATTTCGACGCCAAGCTCACGCACCGAGTCGAGCAGTATCTCGACCAGATCCGCCCGGTGCACGAGGCCGAAGCGCCCGAACCGGGTCAGGTCGAGCCGCAAAACCTCCGTGCCGCGGGCATAATCGCGCAACGCGGCGCCGCTGGAGGTCACGGAAACCTTTTCGAAGGCTTCGCCAAGCCCCATCGCATCAAGCACGCAGCCCGCGTTTGGCGAAATCTGAATGCCCGCGCCAACCTCGGCAATGGCCGGCGCCTGTTCGAGGATACGTACCGATGCTCCCCGCATGGCCAATGCCTGCGCGAGGCTCAGGCCGGCAAGCCCGGCGCCGAGAATCGTGATTTCCTGCCCGATCAGCATCAGCGGTCCTCCAGATACGACGAACGCCGGGAACATGTCCCGGCGCACTCGAATTACTCACAAAGCAGCCAGCCCGTAAAGGACTGAAATGCATTATCAATCGTCGCGGTGAACCTTTTCGCGGCGCTCGTGGCGTTCCTGCGCCTCAAGGCTCAGCGTGGCAATCGGACGGGCATCGAGACGCTTGAGCGAGATCGGTTCACCCGTTTCCTCGCAATAACCGTATTCGCCCTCGTCGATCCGGCGCAGAGCCGAGTCGATCTTGCCCACCAGCTTGCGTTGCCGATCCCGGGTCCGAAGCTCCAGCGCGCGATCCGTTTCCTCGCTGGCGCGGTCGGCCACGTCGGGGATGTTGCGCGTGCTGTCCTGCAGACCCTCGATCGTATCGCGGCTGTCGGCAAGCAGATCTTCCTTCCATGCGAGCAACTTACGCCGGAAATACTCCAGCTGGCGCTCATTCATGAAAGGCTCGTCTTCGGCGGGGCGGTAGTCTTCCGGCAGAAAAGCTTCCTGTTTCATCCCTGCTCCCTCTCGCATTTCAGCCCGCGTCAGTTGTTCCGCGCCGTTTTCCGGCAGCTCATTTTCAATTCGGTCATCTGTCACAGGCATCGTATCTCCCTTGGCGCGCTACCTACTCCAAGCATACCGGGTTGTCACTTACAAAAAGCACAGGCAGGGTGGCGTAGATACGGGACAGGCCCAAGCTTCAAGAACACGATCCAAGAGGCGGTAAAACCAAATGAAATTCTCGGGAACAGATTCATATGTTGCCACGGACGACCTGAAGGTTGCCGTCAATGCGGCGGTGACACTTGAGCGCCCGTTGCTGGTGAAGGGCGAACCGGGCACCGGCAAAACCGAACTGGCCCGTCAGGTTTCCGCAGCGCTCGGCCTGCCGATGATCGAATGGCACATCAAATCCACCACCCGCGCCCAGCAGGGCCTTTATGAGTATGACGCGGTGTCTCGCCTGCGCGACAGCCAACTCGGCGATGAGCGCGTGCATGACGTGGCCAATTACATCAAGCCCGGCAAGCTTTGGGACGCGTTCGCGGCGCCCGGCAAGGTGGTGTTGCTGATCGACGAGATCGACAAGGCCGATATTGAGTTCCCCAACGATCTGTTGCAGGAGCTCGACCGGATGGAGTTCCATGTCTACGAGACAGGCGAGACAGTGAAGGCCGTCAACCGCCCCATCGTGATCATCACGTCCAATAATGAAAAGGAGTTGCCCGACGCCTTCCTGCGCCGCTGCTTCTTTCATTACATCCGCTTCCCGGACATGGACACGATGCGGCAGATCGTCGAGGTTCATCACCCCGGGATCAAGCAGGCCCTGCTCACCACGGCCCTTACCCAGTTCTACGAGATCCGCGATCAGCAGGGGCTGAAAAAGAAGCCCTCCACCTCGGAAGTTCTGGACTGGCTCAAGTTGTTGCTGGCCGAAGACCTGGAAGCCGAGGACCTCCGCCGTGACAGCACGCAAACCTTGCCGAAGCTGCACGGCGCGCTGCTCAAGAACGAACAGGATGTGCACCTGTTCGAACGGCTGGCCTTCATGGCGCGCCGCGGCCGCTGATGCGGCGCAGATGTCTAAAATTTCGTTAAATGTCAAAATTCTAGGAGCCGGCTGACCATACCGGCTCCTTCTTTTTGCCTCGTTTCGTTGCGACCAATTTCCCATGCGCCCTTGAAGGGCACGCGGAAGAACTCCTGCAGACCCGGTTTGTCTTTCGGAGTTTCAACGTGTTCCATTCCCAGCGGCATAGGGCGGCGAGAGCCTTCGCCCATTTGGAGCCGTACCGATGACGGTGCGGCAGGATTTCCCCGAGGCGCGGGACCTCGGGCTCGTTCCCGGCTTGAGCCGGGCCGAGCTTCAGCGCGTTTATCGCCAGCTCGCGCGCGAATACCATCCCGATGGTGGCCGTTCGGGTTCTGCCGAAATAATGCTCTACATCAACACATTACACGACAGACTCAAACAATCGCTCGAAGTCGGAGAGCCGCCGTCACGTCCCGCTCAACCGACCCCGCCCACGCCCGCGCCCCCCAGGACGCCGAAACCCGCCAACCGGCCCGAGAAACCTCGCCCGGCCCGCACCCCGGCCATGGAGCGCACCGCGCCGCGCAGCCGCGAGACCGCGATACCCGACAGCCTCGGGGAGCTGTCCCTCACCCGGCAGGCACGCGAGTTGATGAGCGCGGCGCTGATCGAGGCGGTCGATGCTTGGCTAGTGTGCAACCGGGGTGTGCCGCGCAACGCGCTGCGCCGGCGGATGCTGGTCCGGCTTGGCCGGATCGGTCCGGTCAGCTGCCCCGGCCTGCACATGCCTGAACGGGTGAGCATGGTCCCCCGGGCGCTACGATTCCATTTCCGGTCCAGCCCGGTCGAGGGGTTGAACCTCGTGGCCCTGCCAGCGCTGTCCAATGAAGGCATTTGCCTGCACCCAACAGGCGAGGTCTCTGTTCTGGAGGAAGCGTTCATCGCCGGACAGGACCGCTTTTCGGTGGAGGCCGGCTGGGCAAGCGCCCATGGGTTCAACTTGGCCTATGCCGGCCGGGTCCTGCCGGTCGAGCTGTTGTTCAGGCCGGGCGAAAGCGACTTCAGCGCGAGCCTGTTCCGCCTGCCCAACCAACGGTTCCGCGGCGTATTTTCTCCGCCCGGCAGCACGCCCTGAGGGTTTTACTCGAAGTGGCAATCCAGTAACCTGCCCCCTCAAGGGCAAGGACGGACCGATGAGCGAGAGCATTCTGAAACGGCTGGAGGCGAAGGGCCTGCGCATGACAGGCCAGCGCCGGGTGATTGCCGAGGTGCTCGGCGAATCCCAGGATCATCCGGATGTCGAGGAACTCTATAACCGGGCCTCCGAGCATGACCCGAAGATTTCCATCGCGACCGTCTACCGGACCGTGAAGCTCTTCGAGGAGGCCGGAATCATCGACCGGCTGGAATTCGGCGACGGGCGTGCCCGTTACGAAGACGCCGATCGCGAGCACCACGACCACCTGATCGACATCAATTCCGGCGAGGTTATCGAATTCGTAGATCCTGAGATCGAGGCGCTTCAGGAAAAGATCGCAGAGCGGCTCGGGTTTTCCCTCAAAGGCCATCGGCTGGAGCTGTACGGGGTGCCGCGCAAACGCGGCTGAGCGGCGCTTTCATAGCAAAGGATGCATGTTCCGGCGTCTCCTGCTGCGCAAGGGGCGGTCGCGCTCGAACGCTCCCTGCCCTGAGCCAACCGCGCGCCGCGCTCCACACTTCAGGCTGTGACGGCGGTTGCGCTCCACGCAACCCGGCTTTTCACGGGTAGCGGCGGTTTGGCGCTTTGTTATCGCCCCAAAAGCGGTCTACACGGGGGCCAAACACGGTTTTGGCACTAGGAAAGGCCGGACTCTCAGTATGGGAAATCTGCGCGGCGCAGTTCTGATGATCATCGCGATGGGGCTTTATGCCTTCGAGGATCTGCTCATCAAGCTGGCGTCGGTTCATGTCGCGATTGGCCAGCTTCTGCTTTGCATCGGTGTGCTGGGAAGCCTGATCTTGGCTGTTGTCGTGCGGTTCAACAGGCGGCCGCTGCTGTCACGGGATTTTCTGCACCCAATGGTCATCACGCGCAATCTCGGCGAGCTTGTCGGCGCTTTCGCTCTCGTGACGGCGCTTGCGCTGACACCGCTGGCCTCGGCCGCCTCGATCCTGCAGGCGCAACCGCTGGCCGTCACATTGCTGGCTGCGCTGTTTCTTGGCGAAACCGTCGGCTGGCGGCGGTGGCTGGCGATCCTGGTGGGGTTCGCCGGCATGCTGCTGATCATTCGCCCCGGCACGGCCGATTTCGACGTCGCCTCGCTGCTCGCGGTTCTCGCGGTGGCCTGTTTCGCCATCCGGGACCTCGCCACGCGGGTCATGCCGCGCGGCATGAACTCGCTCCAGGTGTCGCTCTGGGCCTATTACTCCATTGCCCTGATCGGCGCGATCCTGACCCTGAAACAGGGCAACTTTGCCCCCGTCCCGTCCAATGCAACCTGGATGCTGATCGGGATCGTTCTCGCCGGCACGCTGGGCTACTATCTCATCGTCGAGGCCGTCCGGGCCTCCGAGCTATCCGCCATCGCGCCGTTCCGCTATTTCCGGCTGGTCGTCGCCCTGATTCTGGGCGCGATCTTCCTGGCGGAACGCCCCGATACGTTCACCCTGACCGGAGCGGCGTTGATCGTCGGATCCGGTTTATACGCACTTGCGCGGGAACGCGCAGTTTTCACCGCGGCCCGACAAGGGTAGAAGGGCCACGAGTTTCATGACCGCACGGAAAGGACCGTCGCTATGAGCACCATCATCGACATTCACGGACGCGAGATTCTTGACAGCCGGGGCAACCCGACCGTCGAGGTAGACGTCATTCTCGAAGACGGCACCATGGGCCGCGCCGCGGTTCCCTCGGGCGCCTCGACCGGTGTGCACGAAGCCGTCGAAAAGCGCGACGGTGACAAGTCCAAGTTTGGCGGCAAGGGCGTGAGCCAGGCCGTCGCCGCCGTCAATGGCGAGATCGCCGAAGCCCTCGTCGGCTTCGACGCCACCGACCAGGTTGGCCTCGACTATTCCATGATCGAGCTGGACGGCACCGAGAACAAGGGTCGCCTCGGCGCCAACGCCATCCTCGGCGTCTCGCTTGCCACCGCCAAGGCCGCGGCCGACTACACCGGCCAGCCGCTCTATCGCTACGTTGGTGGCACCGCCGCCCGCGTCCTGCCGGTTCCGATGATGAACATCATCAATGGCGGCGAGCACGCCGACAACCCGATCGACGTGCAGGAATTCATGATCATGCCCGTCTCCGCGACGTCGATCCACGACGCCGTGCGCATGGGCTCCGAGATCTTCCACACCCTGAAGAAAGAACTCTCCGCGGCAGGCTTCGCCACGGGCATCGGCGATGAGGGCGGCTTTGCTCCGGCGCTGTCTTCCACCCGCGACGCGCTGGACTTCGTTCTGAAGTCGATCGAAACCGCTGGCTACAAGCCGGGCGACGACATCGTTCTGGCCCTCGACGCCGCCTCCACCGAGTATTTCAAGAACGGCAAATACGAGATGAAGGGCGAAGGCCTGTCGCTCACCTCCGAGGAGAACGTCAAGTATCTCGAAGCGCTCTGCGCCGATTACCCGATCTTCTCGATCGAAGACGGCTGCTCGGAAGATGACTGGGAAGGCTGGGCAATGCTGACCGAGGCCCTCGGCGGCAAGGTGCAGCTGGTCGGTGACGACCTCTTCGTGACCAACCCGGCCCGCCTGGCGATGGGCATCGAGAAAGGCGTCGCCAACTCCATGCTCGTCAAGGTCAACCAGATCGGCACGCTGACCGAGACGCTGGCCGCCGTCGAAATGGCCCACCGCGCCAAGTATTCCAACGTCATGTCGCACCGCTCCGGCGAAACCGAGGACGCCACCATTGCCGACCTCGCCGTCGCCACCAACTGCGGCCAGATCAAGACCGGCTCCATGTCGCGTTCGGACCGTCTGGCCAAGTACAACCAGCTGATCCGCATCGAAGAGCAGCTGGCCGAGAGCGCCATCTACGCTGGCAAGTCGATCCTGAAGTAATCGCTTCAGACGACTGACAACACGGGGGCCCGTCCGCAATGCGGGCGGGCCTCTCTCTTTGTCCACCAAAGCCTTTTGGGAGCGCAGACATGCCTCGAACGATCGAGCAGATCTCCACGCGCATCGCCTATCAGAGCCGATGGATGACCGTGCGCGAGGACGCCGTCCGCTTTCCCGATGGCTCCCCCGGCACGTTTTCCGTCGTCGACAAGGGCGAATTTGCCGTGATCGTGCCGATCCATTCCGATGGCCGCATCCAGCTTGTCAGCCAGTATCGCTACCCCGTTCAGGGTCGGTACTGGGAAGTGCCGCAGGGCGGCTGGGAAGACCGGCCCGATGCCGACCCGGCAGACCTCGCGCGTGGCGAGCTCGAGGAGGAAACCGGCCTGCGCGCTGGACGGATGGAGCGGATCGGCCGTTACCACCAGGCGCCGGGCTATTGCAGCCAGGGCTACACGCTCTTCGTCGCCCGCGACCTCACGCCCGGAACGCTCAACCGCGAACATGCGGAACAGGACATGGAAACCGCGGCCTTCCCACTGCCGGACCTGCTCGCCATGATCGAGGACGGGCGGATGCGCGACACGACCTCCCTCGCGGCCATCGGCCTGCTTCGCCTGAAAAACCTGCTCTAACGATAAAGAGACTCATGACCGTTTCCATGTTCCCCGCCCAGATCATTTCCCATCTCGGACTGCAGCAGCATCCCGAAGGCGGCTGGTATCGACAAACATGGATCGAGGATCCGAGCACGGGCGCGCGCCCGGCGGGCACGTCGATCTATTACCTTCTCGAACGCGGCCAGCGCAGCCATTGGCACAAGGTCGACGCCACCGAGATCTGGCATTTCTACGCGGGCGATCCGCTGATCCTGTCCATGAGCGCAACCGAGGCCGGCCCCCGCTCGGAGCAATGGCTCGGCCCCAACCTTGCGGCCAGCCAGTCGCCGCAGATCATCGTGCCCAATGATCACTGGCAATCCGCGCGCCCCTCGGGCGGCTGGGCGCTTGTCGGCTGTACCGTGTCTCCGGGGTTCTCCTTCGAGGGCTTCACGCTGGCACCGCCGGATTTCGACATCCCGAGCCACTGAGGCCCGCTACGCCGCGCCAGAGTTCGGATAGGAGATTTCCCCGCCGCCCACGGCTGCCCCAACACCGGTGGTAGATGGGAAGGAAGTCGGCAAACCACGCGCCACCCGGACGGCCAGATAGGCAAAGGCCTGCGCTTCCAGCATGTCGCCATTCAGTCCGACTGCCTCGACCGGGTCCACCTGGCAGCCCATCCCTTCGCGAATCATTTCCATCAGCACCGGATTGTTGCGCCCGCCGCCGGTCACCAGCAGACGGGAAACGGGCCGGGGAAAGAACTCGGCGCCCCGCAACACGGCAACCGCCGCCGCCGCCGTAAGCGTCGCCGCCGCGTCTTGCGTGGAGAGGCCTTCCACCTGTGCCGAGAGCGCAGCGAAGTCGTCCCGGTCCAACGATTTCGGCGGTATCTTCATGAACCAGGAGTGGCTGACAAACCGGTCCAGCACCTCTGCCGACACCTCTCCCTGCGCCGCGACCTTGCCACCCTCGTCGAAAGGCAGGCCAAGCCGCGCCTGCACCAGGTCATTGATCGGCGCGTTGGCCGGCCCCGTGTCAAAGGCGAGAAGCGCGTTTTCCTCCTCCGGCGCCGCTTTCGTCGGGTCGACCCATGTCACATTGCCAACCCCGCCAAGGTTGAGAAAGGCCAGAGGTTCCTCGGCCTTGATCCATTTGGCCAGCGCGAAGTGAAAGGCCGGCGCCAGCGGCGCCCCCTGCCCGCCCAGCTGCACATCGGCGCTGCGGAAATCCCAGACCACCGGCAGGCCGAGCGCCTCGGCCAGAACCTGACCGTCGCCCGCCTGATGCGTGCCCCGCCCGGCCGGCTCATGCGCCAGCGTCTGGCCGTGAAACCCGGCCATCGCCACATCGTTGAAACCGGCCATCAGTTCGGCATGGGCCTGCTCCACCAGGGCGGCCGCCTCGTCAACGCCCTCCTGCCCCGGCCAGCGCCCGAGGGCCGCGCGCAGCACCGCCCGCTCGGCATCCGAATAGCTGCGATAGCCATGCTCTCCAAAGCTCGCAATCCGCACGCCATCGGTCTCGATCACCGCCGCGTCGACCCCGTCGAGCGAGGTGCCGGACATCGTTCCCAGCACAGGTATGACACCGTGTTTCAACATGCTCTTTCCCTCGCCCGCCGCCGCCGTTAGTAAAGCGCCATTCGCCCGAGACGAGAATGGACCGAAAGCCCCATGACCTACCACCCGAAATCCGACTTCATCCGCGTGATGATCGAACGCGGCTTCATGGCCGACTGCACAGACCTGCAAGGTCTGGACGACGCCATGATCAACGGTGTGGTGCCGGCCTATATCGGCTTCGACGCGACGGCCAAGTCGCTCCATGTCGGCTCGCTGATCCAGATCATGATGCTGCGCTGGCTGCAAAAGACCGGCCACAAGCCGATCACGCTGATGGGCGGCGGCACGACCAAGGTGGGCGATCCCTCTTTCCGCGCCGATGAACGCCCGCTGCTGACGCCGGAACAGATCGACGACAATATCGCCGGCATCAAAAAAGTCTTCGCGGCCTATGTCTCCTATGACGACAGCGATACCGGCGCGCTGATGATCAACAATGCCGAATGGCTGGACGATCTCAACTACCTCGATTTCCTGCGCGATATAGGCCGCCACTTCTCGGTCAACCGCATGCTCTCCTTCGAATCCGTGAAATCGCGGCTCGACCGGGAGCAATCGCTGAGCTTCCTCGAATTCAACTACATGATCCTTCAGGCCTATGACTTCCTTGAGTTGAACCGCCGCTACGGCTGCGCGCTGCAGATGGGCGGCTCGGACCAGTGGGGCAATATCGTCAACGGTATCGACCTCACCCGCCGGGTGCTGGACCAGGAGATCTATGGCCTCACCTCGCCGCTTCTGACCACATCCGACGGCAAGAAAATGGGCAAGTCGCTCTCCGGCGCCGTCTGGCTCAACGGCGACATGCTGTCGCCTTACGAATTCTGGCAGTTCTGGCGCAACACAACCGATGCCGATGTCGGCCGCTTCCTCAAGCTCTACACCGAGCTGCCGATCGAGGAATGCGAGCGTCTTGGCGCGCTGGAAGGCTCCGAGATCAACGACGCCAAGATTCGCCTCGCCAACGAGGTTACGACGCTGCTTCACGGCGCAGAAGCTGCCGCCGCCGCCGAAGCAACGGCCCGCGAGGTCTTCGAAAAGGGCGGCGTCGGCGATGACTTGCCGACGCTGGCACTCACGACGGAGGAAATCGGAGACGGCATCTCCATCGTCCAGCTCATCGTCCGCTCGGGCCTCGCCAAATCCGGCAAGGAAGCCAAGCGCCTGATCGCCGATAATGGGGCGCGCATCGACGACGCGCCGCTCACCGATGCCGGCCTGATGCTCGACCGAGCCGCTCTCGCCTCCCCGGTCAAGCTCTCTGCCGGCAAGAAACGCCACGCGCTGGTCACGCTCTCCAGCTAAGCCTGCGCTGCGGAGCCGTCCTCGCTGGCCCAAACGCCGCGACCGGACGGGATGACGCTCAAGCAGAATTCCGGAGGGTCCGCGGCGAAGCCGTGGAAACCGTCATTCTGCTTGAACGGCAGCGCGGCAGGGCGCAAGCAGGGGCAAGCGCGGACGGATCCGAAGCGCCTGCGCTTTGGTGAGTTCCGAAGCCCTCTCCGCGCGGCACGCGCACAAGAAGAACGCGCCGCCAGGCGCACAATTTGATAACAGCCCTAGCCTTTCGCGCCCGCGCACGGTACCGAGCGGCCAAGTTTTACAGGACACCGCACATGGATATGCGCAATATCGCCATCATCGCTCACGTCGACCACGGGAAAACCACCCTGGTCGATGAGCTGCTAAAGCAATCCGGCGCCTTCCGCGCCAACCAGGCCGTTGCCGAGCGCGCCATGGATTCCAACGACCTCGAACGCGAACGCGGCATCACCATCCTCGCCAAGGCGACCTCGGTGGAATGGCACGGCACCCGCATCAACATCGTGGACACGCCCGGCCACGCCGATTTCGGCGGTGAGGTCGAGCGAATCCTGAGCATGGTCGACGGCGTCGTCCTGCTGGTCGATGCCGCCGAAGGCCCGATGCCGCAGACCAAGTTCGTCACCTCCAAGGCGCTCGCCCTCGGCCTGCGCCCCATCGTGGTGCTGAACAAGGTCGACAAGCCAGATGCCGAGCCCGACCGCGCGCTGGACGAGGTGTTCGACCTCTTCTCCAGCCTCGACGCCAACGAGGACCAGCTCGACTTCCCGCATCTCTACGCTTCCGGCCGCTCTGGTTGGTGCGACACGGAGCTTGACGGGCCGCGCAAGAACCTCGACGCGCTCTTTCAGCTTGTCGTCAACCACGTCCATCCGCCGAAGCAGCTCAAGCGCATGGATGACGATTTCCGCATGCTGGTGACGACGCTCGGTGCCGACCCCTTCATCGGCCGCACCCTCACCGGCCGTGTCGAGAGCGGTAAGCTCAAGACCGGCGCCACGGTGCAGGCGCTTTCCCGCGTCGGCCAGAAGATCGAGCAGTTCCGCGTCTCCAAGATCCAGGCCTTCCGCGGCCTCTCCATGCAGGAGATCGACGAGGCACAGGCGGGCGACATCGTCACGCTCGCCGGCATGGCCAAGGCCACCGTCGCCGACACGATCTGCGCGCTGGCCGTCGAAGAACCGCTGCCCGCCCAGCCGATCGATCCGCCCACCATCTCCGTCACTTTCGGCATCAACGACAGCCCGCTCGCCGGGCGTGACGGCAAGAAAGTGCAGTCCCGCGTCATCCGCGAGCGGCTGATGAAGGAAGCGGAGACCAATGTCGCCATCCGCGTCACCGACACGCCCGGCGGCGAAGCCTTTGAAGTGGCCGGCCGTGGCGAACTTCAGATGGGTGTTCTGATCGAGAACATGCGCCGCGAGGGCTTCGAGCTTTCGATCTCCCGCCCGCAGGTCCTCCTGCGCGAGGAAGACGGCGTGACAATGGAACCGATCGAGGAAGTCACCATCGATGTCGATGATGAGTATTCCGGCTCCGTGATCGAAAAACTGACCGGCCCGCGCAAGGGCGAGATGGTCGACATGCGCCAGAATGGCGGCAAGACGCGGATCATCGCACACGTGCCCTCGCGCGGACTGATCGGCTATCATGGCGAGTTTCTGACCGACACGCGCGGCACCGGCGTGCTCAACCGCGTCTTCTATACCTGGGCGCCGCACAAGGGCCCCATCCCCGGCCGTCGCGCCGGCGTGCTGATCTCCATGGAACAGGGCGTCTCGGTTGCTTATGCGCTGTGGAACCTCGAAGAGCGCGGGCGCATGTTCATCCCCGCTCAGGCACCGATCTACCAAGGCATGATCATCGGCGAACACAGCCGCGAAAACGACCTCGATGTGAACCCGCTCAAGGGCAAGAAGCTGACCAACGTGCGTGCGTCGGGTACCGACGACGCGGTGCGGCTGACCACGCCTGTCATTCACAGCCTCGAAGAAGCCATCGCCTATATTGACGATGACGAACTGGTCGAAGTCACACCCAACGCCATCCGGTTGCGCAAGCGCTATCTCGATCCGCATGAGCGCAAGCGCATGGCCAAGGCCGCGCCCTCGGCCTGAATTCCGCCTGTGGCAGCCCGGACATAGCCAGATACCGGGCTGCCACAGATTGTCTCTATTGAGCATTTCCGTCTGTGCTGGCTTCCCACCGTTTGATAGCAGCGTATACGTATGTAACCGGTCGGCTACCGGGGTCTGGCTGCTATGAATATCTCATCGAAGGAAATCGGCTATCGGCGTCTCGTCGATATCGCCCAGGCTGCGGCCCTGGACCAGCGGCAATGGGACTGGTTTCTCAAGGCGCTGTGCGAGATCTCCGGCATTCCCGGCGCACATCTTTTCGTCCATGACTACCGCTCCAACATCGCGCTCGGCTACAAGGAGCATGGCTACGCCCCTGAATTCATGGACAGTTTCGATAGCCACTACAGCGCCTTGAATGCCTGGGCACCGGCCTATTTCTCAGCAACGGTCGGGGATGTCGTCACAAGCAGAAGCGCCATTTCGGACGCGGAAATGGAAAAGACCGAGATCTACAATGACTGGATAAGACCCCAGGAAGATATCATCGGCGGCGCTTTCTCGGTGCTCGCCCGGGACCGGACCCACGTGACCCTGATCGGCGGAAACATCCGTCGGAAAGATCGGGACGCGTTGGAGGGGCGATTCCAGAACCTTCTGCAACGCCTGACACCCACCCTGCGCCACTCTGTGCAGGTTTGCCAGATGCTCGGCCGGTTCGCCGTTGAAAACGCGGTGCTTCGGGAGGGGATGGAGCCGGAAGACACCGCCATATTCGCGCTCAACCGGAGCGGACAGGTTCAATTCACGAACCGGTTCGGTGAAAAACTGCTCGATGACGGAGATGTCGTCCAGCAAGACCCCCGCGCCCGTCTACGATTCGTCGAGCCAGCGCCGCGGGCGGCGTTCGGGCGAATGCTTCAGGATCTCTTCGGGGCAGATAATGGAATTGGTCTGCCCTTTTTCGCCAAGATCCAATGCCGAACACCATACCTGTGCAGGACCGTTCCGATCCACGCTTCCCATATCCCCTGGCTAACGACAGGCGGGGCGGATATTTCGGGCTACGTGCTTCTGCTCATGCGACGGGTGGTGCCACCGATAACCGGACAACACCGTCCCTGACAGGCCGTCAAGCCCGGCGCGCGCCTGTTACTCGGAGGTCTCGACGATTAGCAATTCCCGCTCGGAGGCCCCGCGCGCATGGCTGAGCGCTTCCTGGTATTTTTCCGAACGATAACAGGCTTCTGCCGCTTCCACGCTGTCGAAACGCGCGACTACGTTGCGTGGCCGCTCCTGTCCTTCCAACTGAACGAAACGGCCGCCGCGCGCGATGAATTTCCCGCCATGCTCGGCAATCGCCTTGGTGGCGATCGCGGCATAGCGGCCATAGGCCTCTTCGTCGGTCACGGTTACATGTGCAATCCAGAGTGCTGGCATGATCTATCCTCCAATCACCGCTTCGGCCGCCTTGATGGCCGCAGGTGCGTTCGCCGCATCCTTGCCGCCGCCCTGCGCCATATCGGGCCGGCCACCGCCGCCAATACCGCCCAGTTCCGCGACAGCCGCCTTGACCAGGTCGACTGCAGAAACCCTGTCGGTCAGGTCATTGGTGACCCCGGCGGCCACGGCAGCCTTGCCGTCGGCATCGGCAATGAGAAGCACCGCGCCCGAGCCGATCTGGTTCTTGTGCTCGTCGATCAACCCGCGCAGATCCTTGCCGTTGACGCCCTGAAGCACCTGAGCAATGAAGGGCACACCGTTGATTTTCTTCACGTCCTGGGCTGCGCCTGCGCCGGAACCACCGGCGAGGGCCAGCTCCTTGCGCAGATTGGCGATCTCCGCCTGCATGGCCTTGCGCTCCTCGACGAGGCTTTTCACCCGGTCGACCACCTCGGCCTGCGGCGCCTTCATGGCGGCCGCGACCTCGGAAAGACGCTTGTCCTGCCCCGCGAGATACTGCCGGGCCGCTTCGCCTGTGAGCGCCTCAAACCGGCGCACGCCCGCACTGGACGCACTGTCGCCGAGCGCCACGAAGAGCCCGATATCGCCGGTCTGGCGCACATGGGTGCCGCCGCACAGCTCGATGGACCAAGTGTTTCCATCGGCCCCCTTGCCGGTCGGCGCCTTGCCCATGGAGACCACGCGCACCTCGTCGCCGTATTTCTCGCCAAAGAGCGCCTGTGCGCCAATGGCGCGAGCGTCATCGGGCGTCATGATCCGGGTTTCGACCTTCGAATTCTGGCGAATGAAGGCGTTCACCTCGGCCTCGACTACCGACAGGTCTTCGGCGCTCAGCGCGTGGTTATGCGAGAAGTCAAAGCGCAGCCGGTCGGGAGCGTTGAGCGAGCCGCGCTGTGCGACGTGATCGCCCAGGCGCTCGCGCAGCGCCTCGTGCAGCAGGTGCGTCGCGGAGTGGTTGGAACGGATGGCCCCCCGGCGATCGTGATCCACCACGAGTTCCGCCCCCGCGCCGGCCGCAATCTTGCCCTCGATCACTTCGGCGATGTGAATGAAGACGCCGGCAGCCTTTAGCGTGTCCGTGATACGGGCCTTGCCGCCGTCACAACGCAACTCGCCGGAATCGCCCACCTGGCCGCCCGATTCCGCGTAGAAGGGCGTCTGGTTCAGGACAATCTGGACCTTGTCACCTTTCTTCGCTTCGCCGAGCTTCTCACCGTCGCGGACGATGGCCAGAACCTGCCCTTCGGCAGTTTCGGTGTCATAGCCGAGGAAATCGGTCGTCCCAAGTTCTTCGGCGATGTCGAACCAGATCGTCGCATCCTTCGTCTCGCCAGTACCGGACCAGGCCGCGCGCGCCTTGGCCTTCTGCTCGGCCATCGCGGCGTCGAACCCGTCGGTATCGACCGAGCGGTCCTTTTCGCGCAATGCGTCCTGCGTCAGATCGAGCGGGAAGCCATAGGTGTCATAGAGCTTGAAGGCCGCCTCGCCCGGGAGTTCGACGCCATCGGGGAGTTTCTCCAATTCGTCGTCCAGCAGCCGCAAACCACGTTCAAGCGTCTGGCGGAAACGGGTTTCTTCCGTCTCCAACGTCTCGGAAATCAGCGCCTGCGCCTGTTGCAGCTCCGGATAGGCGCCGCCCATCTGGCGAACGAGCTCGGGCACCAGTCGGTGCATCAGCGGGTCCTTCGCGCCCAGAAGATGCGCGTGCCGCATGGCGCGGCGCATGATCCGGCGCAGCACGTAGCCGCGCCCCTCGTTCGACGGCATCACGCCATCGGCTATCAGGAAGGAGGTCGAGCGCAGGTGGTCCGCAATCACCCGGTGATGGGTCTTGCCGGGGCCGTCGGGATCGGACGAGGTCTGGTTGGCCGAGGCTTCGATCAGCGAGCGCATCAGGTCGGTGGCGTAGTTGTCATTCGTGCCCTGCAGCAGGGCCGCGACGCGCTCGATGCCCATGCCGGTATCGATCGACTGGTTCGGCAGATCGATGCGTGTACCGTCTTCGAACTGCTCGTATTGCATGAAGACGAGGTTCCAGATCTCGACGAACCGGTCGCCATCCTCTTCGGGCGAACCCGGAGGACCACCCCAGATATGCTCGCCGTGATCATAGAAGATCTCGGTGCAGGGGCCGCAGGGGCCAGTCGGGCCCATCTGCCAGAAATTGTCATTGGTCGGGATGCGGATGATCCGGTCATCGGGCAGGCCCGCAACCTTCTTCCACAGCTCCGCCGCCTCGTCATCGGTATGAAAGACGGTGACGAGCAAGCGGTTCTTGTCGATCCCGAGTTCCTTGGTGACCAGCTCCCAGGCAAAGGGAATGGCCTGCTCCTTGAAATAATCGCCGAAGGAGAAATTGCCCAGCATCTCGAAGAACGTGTGGTGGCGCATAGTGTAGCCCACGTTGTCGAGATCGTTGTGCTTGCCGCCGGCCCGGACGCATTTCTGCGAAGTGGTCGCGCGGTTGTAGTCGCGATGTTCGACCCCGGTAAACAGGTTCTTGAACTGAACCATACCGGAATTGGCGAACATCAACGTCGGGTCGTTTCGGGGCACGAGCGGGGAACTATCGACGACCGCGTGGCCCTGGCGGCGGAAGTAGTCGAGGAAGGTCGTGCGAATGTCGTTCAGGCTTGGCATCTGTGTCTCCGGCGGATCTGCGGCGCAGATGTAACGGCACGCGCGCGGGGTGTCCACAGAATGCGCGCGGACGGGAGGCTCCCGCCCGTCGTCGTCGCATCAAAGATGCGCTCCTCCCGTTGGGCCGGGCGCCGCCTGCGACGGCGCAGACGAAAAACGGCGGCAGGCTCGTTGCCCACCGCCGTTTCCGGAAATAACTTGTCGGATCCGTCGCCGGATCAGTCCTCCAGAAGGTCTTCTCCGGGCGCGGCATGGAAATCAAGGCCGTGCGCAGCGCGGATCTTGTCCTCGATTTCCAGGGCAATCGCCTCGTTTTCCTTCAGGAAAGTCTTTGCGTTTTCGCGCCCTTGGCCGATGCGTTCGTCGCCATAGGAGTACCAGGAGCCGGATTTATCCACCACGCCGGCCTTGACGCCGAGATCGAGCAACTCGCCTGTTTTGGAGATTCCCTCGCCATACATGATGTCGAACTCGACCTGCTTGAACGGCGGGGCGACCTTGTTCTTGACCACCTTGACGCGGGTCGCGTTGCCCACCACCTCGTCACGGTCCTTGATCGAACCGATACGGCGAATATCCAGTCGGACCGAGGAGTAGAATTTGAGCGCGTTGCCGCCCGTGGTCGTTTCCGGGCTGCCAAACATGACACCGATCTTCATGCGGATCTGGTTGATGAAGATCACCATGCATTTGGAACGGGAGATCGACCCGGTCAGCTTGCGCATCGCCTGGCTCATCAGGCGCGCCTGAACGCCGACCGAGCTGTCACCCATATCGCCTTCGAGTTCCGACTTCGGCGTCAGGGCTGCGACCGAGTCGACAACCACCATGCTGACGGCACCGGAACGCACCAGGGTGTCGGTAATCTCGAGCGCCTGCTCTCCGGTATCGGGTTGGGAGATCAGCAATTCGTCCAGATTGATCCCGAGTTTGCGGGCATATAGCGGGTCGAGCGCGTGCTCGGCATCCACAAAGGCACAGACGCCGCCTTTTTTCTGTTCTTCGGCCACGCAATGCAGCGTCAGAGTCGTCTTGCCCGAGCTTTCCGGGCCGTAGATCTCGATGATCCGCCCCTTCGGCAGGCCGCCGATTCCGAGCGCGATGTCGAGGCCCAGCGAACCGGTCGAGGTTGACTCGATCTCCGCGACAGGATTGTCGGCACCAAGGCGCATGATTGAGCCCTTGCCGAACTGCCGTTCGATCTGTGCCAGCGCACTGTCGAGCGCCTTCTGCTTGTCTGAACTTTTCTTGTCTGCCATGTCGAGAAGGCTCGCGGTCGCCATTGTTTCAGTCCTTATTCCATACACCGGTCGTGGCGGCAATGACTGCTCGTGTTCTTGCCTTGTTCTGGCGTTATGAGAACATTTTGAGAACAATTCAAGAGATATTGTCGATATCCTTGATGGCCTGCCCTCGTTAACATTTGGTGAAAATCCGTGACCACGCCCCTAGGACCATTCTTTCGTCGGCCGACAGGGGCCAGATTGAGGCCGCCAAGCGCCAAGGGTTCGTAACGATCCAATAGGCCTTCTGTCGATCACTGGATCTGTTCGCGAACGGTTTGGGTCAACTCGTTGAGCGAGAACGGTTTTGGCAGGAAAACAGAGTTCGCGATGGCCGATTGCTCATCCGTGAAGCTGTCCTCGGCATATCCGGACATGAACACCACGTGCACATCAGGGCGTTCCACCAGCGCCTTGCGCACCCAGGTCGGACCATCCATGCCGGGCATGACGACATCTGTCACGAAGACATCCACCTTCAGTTCCGGATCGGCCAACACGTCCAGCGCATCCTCGGCATTTTCCGCTTCCAATACGGTATAGCCGCGCATCCGAAGGGCACGTGATGCGAAGGCCCGCACGGGGGCTTCGTCTTCGACCAGAAGGACGACCCCTTCGCCATGTTGGTATTGCAGGCTTCTGTCGGGCTTGCCCTGGACAGGTACCACTTCGACCGGACGGTCATATGAAGGGAAATAGAGCGAGAAGGTCGTGCCAGTACCAACGACAGAGTCTACGAAGATATAGCCACCCGTTTGCTTGATGATCCCGTAGGCCGTCGACAGACCGAGGCCCGTCCCCTCGCCGGTGCGTTTCGTGGTAAAGAATGGCTCGAAGATCTTTGCGAGCTTGTCCGCCGGGATGCCGACCCCCGCGTCTTCAACCTTTACGACGACGTAATCGCCGGGCGCGACAGTTGCACGATCCCGCTCGAAAGGTTCGGCGAAAAAGCGCGCCTCGGTCGAAACGCGGATCTCGCCACCGTTCGCCATCGCGTCGCGTGCGTTCACGACGAGGTTCATCAGAACTTGCTCCAACTGCCGCTTGTCCGCCCGGATCGGGCGCAGGCCCGGATCATGCGATAGCGACAGCGTGACCTTTTCGCCAACGAGGCGGTTCAGTAGGTGGGTCAAATCGGACAATGTATCGCGCAGATCAAGAATCTCAGGCTGAAGATTCTGCTTGCGCGAGAAGGCGAGCAATTGGCCGACCAGGCTGGCGGCGCGGTTGGCGTTCTGGTTGATCTGCACCAGATCGGCGTAGTCCTGATCTCCCTGATCGTGACGCAGCAAGAGAAGGTCGCAATGCCCAGAAATCGCGGTCAGCAAGTTGTTGAAATCATGCGCAACACCGCCGGCAAGCTGTCCGATGGCCTGCATTTTCTGGCTCTGGACAAACTGCGCCTCCAACGTTTTCAGCTCGGTCGCATCATTGATCACCACGCTCAGTACCGTCCTGCCGGCATCGATGGACCTTCCGAGCGAAACCTGGAGGTAGAGCTCACGATCGGGAACGCTTGCGCGGACGAATTCGGGGCGGCCCAGGCCGCGCCCATCGGCGGCATCCGCCAGCCAATCCTTGACCGAGCGACCGAGCCCCTCCACCAGATGGTGGAACTCCTGTCCGACCCGGGATGCCTCGCCGAAAAGATCCTGTGCCGAGCGGTTGGCGAACAGGATTCGCCCTTCGCGGTCGAGTTTGAACAGCGCCACGGGAAGCGCATCCAGGCTCAAGCCGTCCTCGGTCTGCGTCGCGGCTGTCGCAAGTTCCTCAGGTTCTTCGTCGCCGATGGGAATCAGGAAAACCTCCTGCCGTCCGCCGGCGCCATCGATCTCGACCACGCGCACGCGCACCGGGCCATCGGCGCCATGAACTCGGTGAATCCCGTTCGGGACAAGGGGAAGATCGTCGAACACGCGCTCGAGCGACTTGACCCGGCCACCGAGGATTCGGCGCAGGGATTCATTCATGAAAAGAACGGTGCCGGAGCGGCTGACGGTCATCATTGGAAGGCTGAGACTGTCGACCCCCCGTCCCGCCTGATTGCGTTCGACCAGATCCTCCAGCCGCCACAGGAAACGTCCGTTATCGACCTGGTGCACGAACAGCCGCACATGGCCCCGCCGCGTGACGATATCCTCGCGGGCCGATCCTCGAGCTTCCGCACGGTTCTGTAGCCGCATCAGCACTGCGGAGGGATTGGCGAAAAGATCGCGCACGCAACGCACCAATGTCTCCTCGGCCTGTTCGGCGATGCCGAAACGCTCTCGTGCGGCCTTGTTGCGGTGTTCGATCACACCGTCGACATCCGTGGTGAAACTGGGCGCGGTATCGTGCTCGATGAATTGGGCAACCGCATCCGAGACCTTGGTCTGGCGCATATTGTCCCGAGCGGCAAACAGACGGATCAGCAAGGTCAGCGCGGCAAGGCTGCCTCCAGCACCGAACAGAACAAGGCCGATCACCGGATCCGGGACGTACAAGGCTACCCCAAAGAGAACAAGTGCGAAGACGGCCACGTGCAGGACACGGGCAGACATTCCGGCGGCGGTGCGCGAAATGGGATCGGGGGCAAGCGCCGTATGCGACAAGACTGTTCTCCCGGACGATTCGGTTCCCACACATTTCGGCCGCAATTCGTTAATCCTCGCTTAAGGCAAAAACGATCTTTCCTCTTGCGGCCGCGCATTCGACCATCGTCAAGCAGTCCTCCGCAGGAGCGCGAGAAAAAACCCGTCCCCGCCCTGCAATGGTGAGAACCGCTGGCATCGCTCCAGGTTCCATTCGGGATTGCCCGCACAAAACGCCTCCACCTGCGCTTCGTTCTCGCTGCCCAGCATGGAACAGGTCATGTAGGCGATCCGGCCTCCGGGGCTGACCAACTGGCGAACCCTGTCCAGGATGTCCCGCTGAACGGCCTGAAGACGGTCCAGTTCACCTCGGTCCAGACGCCATTTGGCCTCCGGCTGCCGCCGCCAGGCACCGCTGCCCGAACAGGGCACGTCGGAAATCACCAGGTCGAACGGTGCATGCAGGTCAAGCTGCGCCTCCTTCAGGGTTTCGAGCCGCGCTCCCGCCCGCGCCGCCCGTTCCGGGATGTCGCGCATCCGGCCGGGATCGGCATCGTGGACGAAGATCTTTCCTCCGCCCCGGGCCGCGAGCGCCAGCGCCTTTCCGCCCCCCCCGGCGCAGAAATCGAGCACCCGCGCGTCCGGCGCAAGCGGCACGGCTTCGGCGACGGCTTGCGAGGCAGAATCCTGGATCTCCACCCAACCCTCTTGATAACACGACGTATTTCGCACCCTTCGCGCCCCCTGTCCAAGCCGCAGGGCGGTGGAGGCAAGCGGCACAGGCTCCGAATCGATATCCTCCGCTGCGAGCCGCGCCTGCGCCTCATCGCGCGTCCCACGGGACAGGTTGGCCCGGACGAAGATCTCGGCGCGTTCCTGCAACCTTTCCATGATGGGGACGAAATCCTCCCCGAGGCTGTCTCGCAAATCCGCTGCGAGCCAATCCGGGCAGTCCAGCGCGACATTGCCTGCCGGCGCGGCGGGCACCACGCGCTCCGCCTCCGTCAAGGGCGGCAGGGCATGGCCCTGCCCGGTAAGGAACGCCTCCGGATCCTGCCCACGCGTGCGCAGCAGCCCGATGATCAACGCGCGCCCCGTCTCGTTCCCCGTCTCGGCCCCGCCCAGCCACGCCGCCGACCGACGACGACGGATGGCGGCGAAGACGTGATCACGCACTGCGGCGCGATCCTTCGAGCCGGCATATCGGCTCCGGCGCGCCCAGTTGGTCAGCACCTTTTCCGCCGGCTCGCCCGCGAGATAGCGGTCGAGAACTTCCGCGGCCGCAGCCAGACGCGCTTCGGGGGTCATAGCGTTCTCCCTGTTTACTTTCGATGTTCCGGACGACGGCAGAGACACCTTCCCGCGTTCAAGTAGCGCAGACCGCCCTGTGCTTCCCTGCCCTATTGTATATTTTGTCCGCAGGACGCAACCGAACAGAGCGAGCGTCGTCCACATGGCGCCGAACGGAGAGACGCCATGAACCTTCGCCCTCTGCTGATCATCCCGCCAATCGTCCTTGGCGTCATCGGGTTCCGAATGATGACACAGCAGGACGCGACCCAGCCGCCCACGCCGGTGGAAAGCCACCTTGCCGTGCGCGTGAGCGAGATCGTCCCGCATGAGATCTCCGCCACGGCGGTGGGCTACGGGCGGGCGGAGCCGGTGCGGGACTGGTCGGCGATCTCTGAGGTCCAAGGGCGGATCGTGATGCTGGCCGACGGGCTGGCCGTGGGCAGCTTCGTTGATGCCGGAACGATCCTGGCCGAGATCGACCGGACGGATTACGAACTGTCCCGCCAGAAGAGCCTTGCCAATATCGCCGCCGCCGAGGCGCAACTGGCCGAGCTGGAACGCCAGGAGGCCAACTCGCGCACCTCGCTCGAAGTGGAGGAACGGATCCTCGCGGTGGCCCAGGCCGAATATGACCGGATCGCTTCGCTGGTCGGCCGGGGCACCTCGACGCAAGCCACGCTGGACTCCACGCAGAAAGTCCTGCTGGCGCAGACCAACGCCGTGACCAAGCTGGAAAACACCCTGGCCCTCTACCCCTCGCAGCGCGAGACGCTGGCGGCGACACTCGCCGTGCGGCGGGCAGAACTGGCCGAAGCCGAGCGTTCGCTCGAAAAGGCGACCATCCGCGCGCCTTTCCGGGGCCGCATCTCGGCAATGAATGTCGAGGTGAACCAGTTCGTGCGCACCGGCGACTCGCTGCTGACGATGGACGATACGTCTGCCGTGGAGATCACCGCCGAGGTCCAGCCGTCCGAGTTCATGCCCATGATCACCATCGCGCTCGGCGACAGCTTCAACGCCGACACGGTGGTCGATGTGACCAAGGCGATCGAGATTTTCTCCGAGGTCGGGATCACGGCGCAGGTGTCGATGCAGATCGCCGGGATCAGCGCCCATTGGCCGGCCGAGATCGTTCGCCTGCGCGGCACGATGGACAGCGAAACCGGCACGCTGGGCATCGTCGTCCGGGTCAAGGACCCGATGGTCAGCCAGCGCCAGATCAACCGCCCACCGCTCAATGTCGGCGCCTTCGTCACCGTCACATTTTCCAGCCAGCCGCATCCGAACGGATTGACCGTCCCTCGCCGCGCGCTGCGCTATGACGATGACGGCACGCCCTTCATCTATGTTGCCGATGAAGAAAACCGCCTCGACACGCTCAAGATCGAAACCGGGCAAGTGATTGGCGAGAACGTGATGGTGCTCGGCGGGCTGGAGGGCGGCGAGATGCTGGTGCTGACCGATCCGCGCCCGCCCGTGATCGGCATGAAGCTGGATCTTGTCCCCGTCGATGGCGACAGCCCGGCGGAGGGCGAATGACATGATCTCCTGGTTCGTCCGGCACCCGGTTGCCGCCAACCTGTTGATGGTGCTGATCTGCGTGCTCGGGCTGTCCACGATCACGCAGCTCGAACGCGAGACCTTTCCCGATGTGGCCGCCTCCACCGTGAACGTCTCGGTCGTCTATCCGGGCGCCTCGGCGCTCGACGTGGATGAAGAGATCTGCGCGCCCATCGAGGACGCGCTGACCGGCACGAGCGGTCTGGCGGATCTGGAATGCCTCTCGGTCGACGGCATGGCCTCGGCCACGGCCGAGCTGGTGGAAGGCGGCGACCTGACCCAGTTCTACAACGATATCTTCTCGGCCGTTTCCGGCATCAACGACCTGCCGAGCGACGCCGAAACGCCCGCGGTCAAGCTTGGCGGGCGCAATGAGCTGATCGCGATGATCGCCGTCTCGGGCATCCACGGCAAACGCGGGCTGATCGAATATGCCGATACGCTGGCCGACCGGATGCTGGCGCTGGACGGTGTGACCGAGGCCAATGTCACCGGCATTACCGACCGCGAACTGCGCGTGACCTTCGACACCGACGCGCTGCGCCGCTACGGCATTTCCAGCCGCGATATCGTCGATGCGATCGGCGCGCGCTCCCTGCGCCAGCCGCTGGGCGACGTGGAAACCGACGGCGCCTCCGTCACCCTGCGCTACGCCGATGCGCGCCGCTCCATTGCCGAGTTGGAAGACCTGATCGTGCTGCAGAATGCGACCGGCGGCATGGTGCGCCTGAAGGATTTGGGCGAGGTCCATATCGTCGATGCGGATGTGAACACGCAAAGTTTCATCAATGGCGAACAGGCCGCGATCATCCTTGCCTTCAAGGGCAAGGAAGGCGATTCCATTCGCATTTACAACCAGGTACAGGCCATTATCGACGAAGAGAACGCGGCCTGGCCGGACCCGTTCAAGATTACCGTCACCTTCAACATGACCGATCTGGTCAAGGAACGCCTGACGCTGATCCTGAAGAATATCGGCATTGGCCTGGTGCTCGTCTTTGCCACAATGTGGCTCTTCTTCACCCTGCGCGAAGCACTCTGGATCTCGGCCGCGCTGCCGGTCTCCTTCCTCGGAACCTTTTTCCTGATGGACACCTTCGGCATCACCATCAACATGATCACGCTGGTGGCGCTGTTGATGGCCGTGGGCCTGATCATGGACGATTCCATCGTCATCGCCGAGAATATCGAGCGCTGGCGCAAGAAGTCGGGAAAGCTGGAGGCCGCCAGCCGCGGTACGCTGGAGGTGGTTCCTGGCGTCACCTCCTCCTTCCTGACCACGGCTTGCGTCTTCGGCCCGCTGATGTTCGTCTCCGGCACGATGGGCCAGATCCTCGCCTATATCCCGATGGTGCTGCTGCTGACGCTCGGGCTGTCGTTGATCGAGGGGTTCCTGATCCTGCCGCATCACCTGAGCCATTCGGGCTCCGACGACCCGTCGGAGCATGAACACCGCCCCGCCGCCCGCGTGCTCGACCGCTTCAAGGAAGCCGTGGTGCTGCCCATCGCCGGTTTTTTCGTCAAGGTGCGCTACCTGACGGTTGGCGGGGTCATCGCCTGCCTGATGCTCTCCATCGGCCTGATCGCCTCGGGCCAGGTCAAGGTGGTGGGATTCCCGACCATCGAGGGCGACACGGTGCAGGCGAAAATCTCGCTCACCACAGGCATTGAACGCGAGCGTACGGTGGAGCGGGTCGAGCAGATTCTGGCCGCGCTGGAGCGCGTGCATGAAAAGCTGACGCCGTTTACGCAAGGCGGGGAGCCGTTAGTCGAACGTGTCCTTGTGCAATATGCCACCAATTCCAACGTGAACGATAATGGCTCCAATACCGCGACGATCACGGTGGACCTGCTGGCCAGTGCCAGGCGCAATGTAAAGGCCGACGACATGTTGCTGCAATGGCGGCTGGAAGCTGGCCCCCTGCCCGATGTCATTCAGGCCAGCTTTGCCCAGGCCGAGATGGGTCCGGGTGGAAACGATCTCGATGTCGAACTGTCCGGGCGCGATCTCGACGATCTCGAAGCCGCCGCCGCCGATCTGCTGCAGGAACTGACCGCTCGAGACGACGTGACCGAAGCCTTCACCGATTTCTACGGCGGCCGGCACGAGGTGCAGCTCGCGCTCAACGAATACGGCTATTCCATCGGTCTGACGCCACAGGCACTGGCCAGCCAGCTGCGCAGCGCCTTCGCCGGCTCCGAGACCGACAGTTTCCGCACCGGGCTGTCCAGCGTGACGGTTCAGGTCGAGCTGGGCGATTCCATCCGCAACATGGCCGATCTCGAGTCCTTCCCGATCTCGGTCGGGGCCGGGTCGATCGCCGCGCTCTCGACCGTGGCCAATATCGAGCTGACAAGCTCCTTCCCCGTCATCACCCGCAAGAACGGCCTCGCCGTGGCGCGCATTCTCGGCCAGATCGACCGCGCCACCACCACGCCCGCACAGATCTCCGCCGTGGTCACCAACGAGATCGGCCCCGAGATCATGCGCCAGTATCCCGGCGTCCGGATCTCCATCGGCGGCGCGACCGAGGACCAGTCGCAATCCCAGGCCTCGACGCTGAGCAAACTGGTGCTGGGTCTTGTCGGAATCTACCTGGTGCTGGCCTTCCAGTTCCGCAGCTACACGCTGCCCATCGTGGTGATGCTCTCGATCCCCTTCGCCCTGATCGGTACGATCAACGGCCATTGGGCGCTCGGCATAGACCTCGCCATGCCGAGCTTCATCGGCTTTGCCTCGCTGGCCGGCATCGTGGTCAACAACGCCATCCTGTTCCTGACCTTTTTCCAGACCCACTTGAAGGACGAGGACCATGTCGCCGCCGCGCTCGACGCGGTGCGCGAGCGCTTCCGCCCGATCCTGCTCTCCACCGGCACCACCGTGATAGGTTTGCTGCCGCTCATCTCCGATGGCAGCCCGCAGGTACAGGTCATGGTGCCGTTGGTCGTCTCCGTCGCGGCTGGCCTGTTGGCCTCGATGATCCTCGTGATCCTCGTCCTACCCTCACTTCTCGCGATCTATTTCGACATCTTCTCGGTGACGAAATGGATATCGAAATTCGACCGAGATCCCGGCAAGACGCCGGTTTGAGATAACGTGCGCTCTTCTCATCATCTGTTCCGAAAAATCCTGGGGGGAGCGCTCGCATGAGCGCGGGGGACAACGCCCCCAGCCGCCTTCAATCCAGCGCCACCACCAGATCTTGCCGGTCGCTTGCCGGGATCCCAGTCCCGTGTCATCGACCGTCGGGTTTGGGCCAGACTGTTGCTGCGGCGGGCTTGTCATCCGGGAAGCAAATCCCCGCTGGCATCCACTTCGCCGGAACGCTACCTAGACCGCATGACATTCCTGCCTCGCCTCTACCAGAGCTCCGCCGACTGGGCCGCTGCCCGCCAGAAACGCATCCTGCTTTTCGGCATGTCCGGTCTTGGGAAGACCTATGTGTCCGACATGCTGCGCGCCCAGGGGGAATGGTTCCACTATTCCGTCGATTACCGGATCGGCACCCGCTACATGGGCGAGCTGATCTCCGACGAATTCAAGCGCGAGGCGATGAAGGTGCCGCATCTGCGGGACCTGTTGATGTCGGATTCGATTTATATCGCCTCCAACATCACCTTCAACAATCTCAAGCCGCTCTCCACCTATCTCGGCAAGCCCGGCGATCCGGCCAAGGGTGGCCTGAGCATCGACGAGTACCGCAAGCGGCAGGAGCAGCATCACGACGCCGAGCGCGCCGCCTTGCTGGATGCGCCGCGCTTCATCGCGCGGGCCGAGGAACTTTATGGCTACCCGCATTTCGTCTGCGATTCCGGCGGCTCGATCTGCGAGGTTGTCGATCCGGACGATTCTCAGGACGAGATCCTGCGAAGCCTTGCCGGATCGATGTTGCTCGTCTGGATCAAGGGCAGCGAGGCGCATAGCGACGAGTTGGTCCGCCGCTTCGAGAAAGCGCCGAAGCCGATGTGCTATCGCGCCGCGTTCACGGATGCCAATTGGGAAGAATTCCTGCGCGAAAACAACGTGAAGGAAGACGAGGTTGACCCGAACGCCTTCGTCCGCTTCGCCTACCGCCGCGCCATGGCCAGCCGCCAGCCCGCCTATGCGGCAATGGCCCGGAACTGGGGCGTGACCGTCACCGCAGAGGAAGTCTCCGAGGCCAACAGCCCGCAGGCATTCGAGGCGCTGATCGGGCGGGCAATCGACCGCGTGTAAGAACGGCACCGCCCCCGGACCCCCGTGACGTTTCCTGTGCCAATGAGCCTGCCGGCGCCCGGCAGGCTGGACGCCATGGGGCGCCGCAGTCTGGGCGCTTGTGATCGCGGGGCAAAAGTCCTATCTGAAACTCTCCAATTGCGGAGATTTTCGATGCCGATCAAGATGCCCTCGAACCTGCCTGCCTTCGACATCCTTCAGACCGAGGGTGTCATGGTCATGGGCCAGGGGCGCGCGGACCGGCAGGATATCCGCCCGCTGCGCATCGCGTTGCTGAACCTGATGCCGAAGAAGATCCAGACGGAGACGCAATTTGCCCGGCTCATCGGGGCGACGCCGCTGCAGATAGACCTCAGCCTAATCCGGATTTCGAGCCACGAGGCCAAGAACACCGCCGCCGCCCACATGGAAGAGTTCTATCGCCCCTGGACGGAGGTCACGGATGAGAAGTTCGACGGGCTGATCATCACCGGCGCGCCGGTGGAGCAACTGCCCTTCGAAGCGGTGACCTATTGGGACGAGTTGACCCAGATCTTCGACTGGACCCAGACCAACGTGCATTCCACCTTCGGCGTCTGCTGGGGCGGCATGGCGATGATCAACCATTTTCACGGGGTAAAGAAGTATATGCTGCCGCAGAAGGCCTTCGGCTGTTTCCGGCATCAGAACCTTGCCCCTGCCTCGCCCTATCTGCGCGGGTTCTCCGACGACCTGCTGATGCCGGTCAGCCGCTGGACGGAAGTGCGCCAGGACGAGGTCGAGGCCGTCCCGGACCTCATCCCGCTGATCGGATCGGACGAGGCCGGCCCGGCGCTGGTCGAGGACCCGCCCCATCGTGCACTCTACATGTTCAACCATTTCGAATATGACAGCGGCACGCTGAAGGAAGAATATGACCGCGACGTGGAGGCCGGAACGCCGATCAACGTCCCGGTGAATTACTATCCCGACGACGATCCCGAGAACATGCCGACCAACCGTTGGCGCAGCCATGCGCATTTGCTTTATGGCAACTGGGTCAACGAGATCTACCAGACAACGCCGTTCGACCTCGATGCGATCGGCACCGGACATTGGTGAGACAGCCCGGATGAACTTCAATGCGCAAGCCCCCGCGATGACAGGAAAATTCATCGAAGCCGGAGGCAGGCGCGTCCATGCCCACATCATGGGCTCGGGGCCGGATGTCATCCTGGTTCACGGTGCCTCGGTGAATGCGCGGGACTTCACCTTCGGGTTTGCCCAGAAGCTCAGCCAGCATTTCCGGGTGATCGCCTTCGACCGGCCCGGGATGGGCTTTTCGGACCCGTTGCACCCGCAGGGCGAGAGCATGTCCGAACAGGCCGTACAGCTGGACGCGGCAGCGGAAGCGCTCGGCATCGAGCGTGCGGTGATCGTTGGCCATTCCTTTGGCGGGGGCGTGGCCATGGCTTGGGCACTCGACCGCCCGGCCCGTGTCGGCGCCGTCGTGACCGTCGCCGGCATCACCATGCCCTGGCCCGAGACGATGGAGGCCTTTCGCCGTCTCGCCTCGCGCGAGCCCGATGGTGCAGAACTGGTACCGCTGATATCGGTCGTGACCTCGCGCGCATTTACCCATTCCACGCTGGAGACCATCTTTGCCCCGCAACCCGTGCCCGCGGGCTACGGCGATTTCCTCTTATTGCCGCCCGAGCGGCGCCGTCCTAGCTTTCGCGCCAATTCGCGCCAGATCGCAAAACTGGCGCCGCAGGTGGCGGAAATGGCAAAACGCTACCCGTCGCTTCACCTGCCGGTGGAAATGGTGCATGGCACGCATGACGCCGTGGGGTCGGTCATGGTCCACGCCCGGCAGATGGCCCGCCGCCTGCCCGACGCGCGGCTGACCGAGCTTGCCGGCATTGGGCATATGCCGCACCATGTCTGCCCCGAGCCAGTGGTTGCGGCGATTATACGCGCGGTAGCACGGGCCGGATTGCACTGATCCTGCGAGACGGACATACTAAGTCCCGACGAAGAGGGAATAACATGTCACATTTGCCGTTCGATGGTGCCATCAGCACGTTCTACAGAAAGAAAGCTCCCGAACACGTTCGCGAAGCGATCAAGGATGGGGGCGGCAAGCCGATCCTGAACCTGACCTATCCCTACAAGGAGCGGTTGTCGAAGGACGAGTATGAGGAGACGCTGCACAAGCTTCAGATCGAACTCGTCAAGTTGCAGGCCTGGGCGCAGAACAAGGGCGAGCGGATCGCGGTGGTTTTCGAAGGCCGCGACACTGCCGGCAAGGGCGGCGCGATCAAACGCTTCTCCGAGCATATGAACCCGCGGGCGACGCGGGTGGTGGCGCTTTCGACTCCCTCGAACCGCGAAGCCAGCCAGTGGTACTTCCAACGCTATATCGAACACATGCCGGCCAAGGGCGAGATCTGCCTCTTCGACCGTTCCTGGTACAACCGGGGTGTGGTCGAGAAGGTCTTCGGCTTCTGCACCGACGAACAGCGCCAGGCCTTTTTCAAACAACTCCCCGATTTCGAGAAGCTGATAACCGAGGACGGCATTCGCCTGTTCAAGATCTGGCTGAACATCTCCCAGGCCGAACAGCTCAACCGGATGCTTTCGCGCGAGCATGACCCGCTCAAGCAGTGGAAGCTTTCCAAGATCGACGTGGAGGGCCTGAGCTACTGGGAAGAGTATTCGGACGCGATTTCCGAGACCCTTCACCTTACCCATGAGATCTACGCCCCCTGGTCGGTGATCCGCGCCGATGACAAACGGCGCGCGCGTATCGCCTGCATCCGCCTCGTTCTCAGCCAGATCGAGTATGACGGCAAGAAAGACAAGGTGGTTGGCGAGGTCGATCCCAAGATCTGCGGGGGTCCTGCCCTGATCCATGCCTAAACGTGGCTACCACCACGGGAACCTGAAACAGGCACTGGTCGATGCGGCATTGGGCCTTATCGAGGCCAAGGGCCCGCAGGGTTTTACGCTGTCTGAAGCGGCCAAGGCGGCGGGTGTGACACCCGCGGCCGTCTACCGCCATTTTCAGGGCCGCGAGGACCTGATTGCGGAGATCGCCCGGCAGGGCTTCGAGATTTTCGCCGATCTCATGGAATACGCCTACGAGAAGGGCCAGCCCTCGGCGCTGGCCAGCTTCGAGTCCACCTGCCGCGCCTATCTCGCCTTTGCCCGCAAGAATCCGGGCCATTACCAGGCGATGTTCGAAAGCGGCCTGTCGGTGAACCGGACATCCGAGCTGGCCGCCGCCGCCGCGCGGGCCAAGGATGTGCTCGAAAGGGCCGCGGCGGAGCTCTCGGAGCATATCCCGCCCGAAAAGCGCCCTCCCTCGCAGATGGTCTCGGCCCATATCTGGGCCATGTCCCACGGCGTGGTCGAGCTATATGCCCGTGGCACCCCCGGCGGGCGCACCCCCTTCCCGGCCGAAGATCTGCTCGAAACCGGGATCGGGATCTACCTGCGCGGGCTTGGTCTTCTGCCGCCGGACGCGTGAAAGCCGCCCGAACGCCGCACTGCGGCAACTCCGCTGCCCCGCCCCTCGGGAGCGACGCGCGCGATCACACCTCGCCGATTGGTTGATTCGTTTTACCGAATCGCCAGATGAGAGCGCTAACCTACTGAATTCGCTGCATTTGCCATCGCACAACAGAACTGAAACAATCCTGTAACAACAATGGTTTGATCCATTTTCATGACGATCGGGCGAAGAATTTTTCCGCAGTGCAGCATTTTTGACTATTCTATCTCGAACAACCTACGCCACACGAGGAGGAGCGTGATGACCTGGGGGGATTTACTGCAGAACTGGCATTGCCAGATCGAATGCCTTGTTGCCTGTTTCCCGCATGCAGATCCGGAGGCGCTGGTCCGCTTTCGCGGCAATCGCGACCTGCTGGCGGAGTATATCGCCGACACGCATGAGCTGACACTGGCCGAAGGCTTCGAGGCCATCGAGATGCGGCTTCTGCCCTGCGCCGGTCGGCCCGCCGACCTTCTGGCCGCCGAGTGATCAGGTCAGCGACGTCACCCACAGGATGGTTGCATCCTCGGGGCTGACAGACACCACGTTATGCCCCATCGTGGCATCGTAATAGGCGCTGTCGCCCCGTCGCATCTCCACCGGCGCGTAGAATTCCGTGTAGAGGCGGATCACGCCCGTCAGCACCAGCAGGAATTCCTCGCCATCATGGCGCACCCAGCCGTCATATTCCTCCATCGACCGCGCCCGCACCCGCGCCCGGTAGGGCAGCATCTTCTTGCTGGTCAGGTTCTCGGCCAGAAGCTCGTGCTCATAGGTCGTGGTCGCATGGGCCGCGCCCTCGCCGGCCTTGGTCACCACCATGCGTCCGTTCGCCTCGACCCGCGCTGGCGGCGTGAAAAGCTGCGGCACCGAGATGCTCAGCCCTTCGGCCAGCTTCTTGAGCGCCTCGTAGGTCGGCGACATCTGGCCATTCTCGATCTTGGAGAGCGTCGAACGGGCAAGCCCCGCCTGCCCGGCCGCCTGTTCCAACGTCCAGCCGCGCGCCTTGCGCAGATCGCGCACCCGCACACCAAGATCCAGCGGTTCGCCCTCCATGGTCTCCCCCGACTCGCGGGCGATGCGGATCAGGGATTTCGGGTCGTTTTGCGGGCTGGTGGCATCTGACATGGAGCGTTTCTATGCAGAGCCGGCACCCTTCGCAATGGCCCCATCGATGCGGCGCGCCCGCGCCCGGTCAGAGCCGGGCTCCATGATTGTCCCAACGCTTGCCCCACGCCGCGCGCTTTCGTAGGTCGGATGCATGCTTTCGATCCACGACGATACCGCACCGCCCCCGCCGCCCGCTGCCTTCAACATGGCCGCGCATGTGCTCGTGCATGCCGAGACTCAGCCCGACAAGACGGCCCTTGCCATTCTCTCGGCCAGCCGGGCCGCCCGCTGGCGCTATGGCGCGCTGGCACAGGCCATCGAAGGGATCGGCGCCGGGCTTCTGGCCTTCGGGCTGACCCCGGGCGACAGGCTGCTGATGCGGCTGGGCAACGAGGTAGAGTTCCCACTGGCCTTTCTCGGCGCCATCTGGGCCGGGATCGTTCCCATTCCCGCATCAGCCGCGCTGACCGTGCCAGAGATCAGCCGAATTGCCGCGGAAACCCGCCCGGCGGCCATTGTCGCCGCCCCCGACATCTCTTTGCCCGATCCCTGCGCCTGCCCGGTCATTCCCACGCTGGCCTTGCGGGAGATGGAAACCACGCCGCCCTGCGCACCGGCTCTGGGCGATCCGAACCGTCCCGCCTATATCATCTACACCTCCGGCACGTCCGGGCAGCCGCGCGGCGTGGTGCATGCCCATCGCGCCGTCTGGGCGCGGCAGATGATGTGGCGCGACTGGTACGATCTGCGCCCCGATGACCGTATCCTCCATGCCGGCGCCTTCAACTGGACCTATACGCTCGGGACCGGCCTGCTGGACCCCTGGGCGATCGGCGCGACAGCGTTGATCCCGGCCGCCGGCACGACACCACAGCAGTTGCCCCTGCTGATGCGCCGCCATGACGCGACCCTCTTTGCTGCCGCCCCTGGCGTCTATCGCCAGATGCTGCGGGAGGCCGACACGCTCTCGCTGCCCAAACTGCGCCACGGCCTCTCGGCTGGCGAGAAACTGCCCCCGCGCCTCCGGAAGGCCTGGGAAGAAGCGACAGGCCGGGCGGTCCACGAAGCGCTCGGCATGTCGGAATGCTCGACCTACCTCTCCGGCAGCCCGAACCGCCCCGCCCCCGACGGCAGCTCCGGCTACCCGCAGCACGGACGCCGCCTCGCCATTCTGGGCCCGGACAACCAACCAGTGGCGCGCGGTGCCGCCGGCATCCTGGCGATCCACCGCGACGACCCCGGCCTGATGCTGGAGTATCTCGATGCGCCAGAGGAAACAGCAGGCCGTTCTTCGGGCGATTGGTTCCTGACGGGAGACATGGCGCGCATGGCGGAGGATGGAGCGATCACCTATCTCGGCCGCGATGACGACATGATGAATGCAGGCGGCTTCCGCGTCTCGCCGCTGGAAGTGGAAGCCGTGCTCGCCGGGTTCCCCGGCATTTCCGAGATTGCCTGTGCCGAAGTGGAGGTGAAAGCCGACACCACGGTCATCGGAGCCCTCTATACAGGTCGGGAAGAACTCGACGAGGAGATGCTGGCGGCATTTGCAGCAGACAACCTGGCGACATACAAATGCCCACGCTTCTATCGGCGGTTGGACAGTCTGCCCCGCAACGCAAATGGCAAAATCAACCGCCGTGCCCTGAGCAATCTGGATTGACCGAACCGGGGAGCGCGCCCTCCGGCGACGACCGTGAAACTCACCACGAACAGTATAGAAGCGCAGGCCGAAAACCCCGCCGCGGTGACGAAGAACTGCGCAAACAGGCCTGCGCGAGAGCCACACTCGGCAAACCGCCACAGATTTTCCTTGGCGCGGCGGGCTGGCCTGATAGAGGGAGATTATGATCAAACTCGACATTCTCTCCGACCCGATTTGCCCATGGTGTTACATCGGAAAGACCCTGCTCTTTAGTGCACTCGAACAACGGCCCGACCACGGTTTCGAAATCGAATGGCACCCATTTCAACTCAATCCCGACATGCCCAAGGCCGGCATGGATCGGCGAGAGTACCTGGAAACGAAATTCGGCGGCAAGCAGCAGGCGGTCGAAGTCTATTCCCGTATCGCCGAGGCCGCCGAATCCGCTGGGCTGAAGATCGATTTCGCCGCCATCCAACGCACGCCCAACACGCTCGACGCCCATCGCCTGATCCACTGGGCCGGGCTGGAAGGGCGGCAGACCGAGGTCGTCCAGTCGCTGTTCGACGCCTACTTCCTGCAGGGCCGCGACATCGGGGATCGCGACGTGCTGGCCGATCTTGCCGACAGTGCCGGGCTTGACGCCGCCGTGATCCGGCGCCTGCTCGACGGCGACGCCGATGCGGAGGATATCCGCGCCCGCGATGCCAACGCGCGCGAAAGAGGCGTGACGGGCGTGCCCACCTTCATCATCGCCAACCAACATGTCGTTCCAGGCGCGCAACAGCCCGATCTCTGGATCCGGCTTGTCGACGAGATTAGCGGACAACTCGGCAGCAAACCGTGACGCCCCCCGAGAAACCCCTTGGCCAGGTGGAATTCATTGCCCTGATGGCAATGCTCTTTGCCATGGTGGCCTTCTCGATCGACGCCATGTTGCCGGCCCTGCCGGAGATCGCGGCCGACATCTCGCCCGAGGCGCCCAACCGGGCGCAATTGATCATCACCAGCTTCGTGCTTGGCATGGGGCTCGGGACGCTCTGCACCGGACCACTCTCGGACACCTTTGGCCGCAAGCCTGTGATTGTCGCCGGGGCCGGCCTTTACATCATCGGCGCCGGGCTGGCTCTGATGGCCAACTCGGTCGAGACGATCTTTGCCGCCCGCCTGATCCAGGGGGTTGGCGCGGCCGGGCCGCGCGTGGTGGCCGTGGCGATCATTCGCGACCTGCATTCGGGTCGGCAGATGGCGCGGATGATGTCTTTCATCATGCTGGTCTTCACCCTCGTTCCGGCAATCGCTCCGACGCTCGGCGCGGGGATCATCTGGCTTGCCGGGTGGCATGCGGTATTCATCGCCTTCATCCTGTTCGCGGTGCTCTCGACGCTCTGGCTGTCCCTTCGCCAGCCAGAGACGCTGCCGCCCGAGAGCCGCCGCCCATTCCGGATCGATCCGCTGCTGGAGGGCGTCAAGGAGATCGTCACGCATCGAGTCGTGGCGCTGTCGCTCGCGACACAGGCCCTTGTTTTCGGAGCCTTCTTCGCAACGCTTTCCTCGACCCAGCAGGTCTTTGACCAGACATTCGGGCGCGGCGAGAATTTCCATTTCTGGTTCGGCGCCATCGCGCTCTGCGCCGCCCCGGCAAGCATCATCAATGCGCGGCTGGTCGAGCGGATCGGCATGCGCGGCATGATCACCCGGGTCCTGGGGATGGAGATAGCTTTGACCACCCTGGCCGTCGGCCTCAGCTGGCTGACCCCGCTGGGTGCAACCGCGTTGTTCTACGTCTATTTTCTCTGGACCATCAGCATGTTCTTCATGGTCGGGCTGACGGGCGGCAACCTGAACGCGCTCTCCATGGAACCGATGGGACATCTGGCCGGGCTCACCGCCTCCGTCACCGGCTCGCTCGGCACCATCGGCGCCGTCGCCCTGGCCATTCCGCTGGGTCTTGCCTTTGACGGCACGCCGCTGCCGCTCATGGTCGGAAGTCTTGTGCTGGTGACACTCGCCTTTGGCATGATGCTTCTGCTGCGGGCGACAGATCCTCAACGCCACGTGGCAACCTGAAAATCACGCCGCAACAAGAAGAACGCCCGACACGAATGCCGGGCGTTGTGATTTCAAAGCGTAGAGGCGCGGTTATTGCGCCATCATTTCCTTCTGGCAGGCGCGCGTAGCTTCCATGGCCATCTTGGTGCCTGTCAGGTCGATCTCCACCGCGTTCTCCATGCCTGGATTGATCGTCAGCGTCTGTTTCATCGCCAGATCTTCGCCGAAATTGGGGTTGTTTGCCACGACATAGCCGCCGGCGAAGCCCTCACGCGCGGCTCCGGTGGCCATGCCCGCGAACATATCGCCGTCGAGATCGAACTTGACCTCGCGCTCCTCGCCATCGCCAATCTCTACTTCGCCTGAGCTATAAACCGCTAGAAAGCCGAATTTCTCGTTGTCACCCTCGCCCAGCATCGCCATTTCAGTGCCGATCTGGATGACATAGGGTTCCTGCTGGGTTTCCATGAAGCAACCCTTGGTCGCCTCGTTGTAGAAGATCCCCCACCCCTCGACCGTGTCCTTGGCCATGAAGGGTTGTGCAACTGCACCGGACGCTACGAAACAAACAATTGCCGCCACGGCGGCCCTACGAAACGCGAACATGTCTTTCCTCCCAAAAGTTCTTCCGGGCGCTCGAAAAATGCCGAGCGCCCTTGTGACCCTGCCCTCAAAGCGCATGACGGATCAAGGTCGATAATCTCAGTTGAGGCGCCTATTTTCGGCCCACGACCGGCTTCGCCCGCGCCTGTTCTGCCAGATCCCGCGCGATGGCGAAGGCCCCCTTGATCTTGTCGGCATTGTTCTTCCAGTCCCGTCGCACGACGATCTTGTTGTCGCGCACCTTGGCCAGCCCGTTCTGGGCCTGCACGAAGGTCACCAGCCCGGCCGGGTTGGCGAACTTGTCATTGTGGAACTGGATCACCGCGCCTTTGGGGCCGCCATCTAGCTTGGAAATGCCGGCGCGCTTGCACATCGCCTTGATCCGCACGATCAGGAGCAGCGTGTTGACCTCTTTGGGCAGTTTGCCGAAACGGTCGATCAACTCGGCGGCGAAGCCTTCCAGCTCAACCTTGGTCGTCAGCCCCGACAGGCGGCGATAGAGGCCAAGGCGCACATCCAGATCGGGCACGTAGTCCTCCGGGATCAGCACCGGCACGCCGAGATTTATCGTCGGCGCCCATTGGCCGTCATCATCGGTGAGCCCTTCGAACTCGCCCGACCTGATCTTGCCGATCGCCTCTTCGAGCATGGTCTGGTAAAGCTCGTAGCCCACCTCGCGCATCTGCCCGGACTGCTCCTCCCCCACGAGGTTGCCCGCGCCGCGAATGTCGAGATCCTGGCTGGCCAGCGTGAAGCCCGCGCCGAGACTGTCGAGCGAGCCAAGTACCCGCAGCCGCTTCTGCGCCGTATCGGTCAGCCGCGCGCGGGGCTTGGTCGTCAGATAGGCATAGGCGCGTGTCTTGGCCCGCCCCACCCGGCCGCGGATCTGGTAAAGCTGCGCCAGGCCGAACATGTCGGCCCGATGCACCACCATCGTGTTCGCAGTCGGAATATCGAGGCCGCTTTCCACGATTGTCGTGGCTAGGAGCACGTCGAACTTGCCGTCATAGAAGGCGTTCATGCGGTCATCCAACGCGCCCGCCGCCATCTGGCCGTGGGCGACGACATACGTGACTTCCGGCACCTGCTCCTTAAGGAAATTCTCGATCTCGCGCAGGTCCGTGATGCGCGGAACGACATAGAAGCTCTGCCCGCCCCGGTAATGCTCGCGCAGGAGCGCCTCGCGGATCGTGACCGCGTCGAACTCGCTGACATAGGTACGGATGGCCAGCCGGTCGATCGGCGGCGTGCCGATGATCGACAGGTCCCGCACACCCGAAAGCGACATCTGCAAGGTGCGCGGGATCGGCGTCGCGGTCAGCGTCAGCACATGGATATCGGTGCGCATATCCTTGAGCCGCTCCTTGTGCTGGACGCCGAAATGCTGCTCCTCGTCGATGATCAGCAGGCCGAGATTGTGGAACTTCACCTGCTTGGCCAGCAGCGCATGGGTGCCGATGGCGATATCGACCGAACCGTCGGCGATGCCCTTGCGGGTTTCGGTGGCCTCCTTCGCGGGCACGAAGCGCGACAGCTGCCGCACCTTGAGCGGGAAGCCCCGGAAACGGTCCTTGAAGGATTTCGCGTGCTGGCGCGCGAGCAGCGTCGTCGGCGCGATCACCGCCACCTGCATGCCCGACATCGCGGCCACGAAGGCCGCCCGCATCGCCACTTCCGTCTTGCCGAAGCCGACATCGCCGCAGATCAGCCGGTCCATCGGCATTCCACGCTCCATGTCTTCCAGCACATCCTCGATGGCCTTCAGCTGGTCATCGGTCTCCTCGTATGGGAAACGGGCCGAGAACTCCTCCCACATGTGATGGTCGATCTGCATCACCGGCGCACGGCGCAAGGCGCGCTCGGCGGCAATGCGCATCAGCTTGTCGGCGATCTGCCGGATCCGCTCCTTGAGCTTGGCCTTCTTGGCCTGCCAGGCACCGCCGCCCAGCTTGTCGAGCAGGCCTTCCTCATGGCCGAACCGCGACAGTAGCTCGATATTTTCCACCGGCAGGTAGAGCCGCGCCTCTTCGGCATATTCCAGGTGGATCATCTCGTGATCGGCGCCGAGCGCGTTCACGATCTCCAGCCCCTTGTAGCGCCCGACCCCGTGATCGACATGCACAACAAGGTCCCCCGGCGAGAGCGATTGCGCCTCGGTCAGGAAGTTCTCCGCCCGCCGCTTCTTGCGCGGACGGCGAATGAGCCGGTCGCCCAGAACGTCCTGTTCGGAGATGACCGTGAGCTTCTTGCCCTCAAAGCCATGTTCCAGTGCCCAGACGACGAGGAACAGCCCACCCACGCCCTCGGGCACATCGCGGAAATCAGTGATCTCCGTTGCACCCTGAACGCCCTCATCCGCCATGAGGCCAGCCAGACGCTCCCGCGCGCCCTCCGAATAGGAGGCAACAATCACCTGCCCATTGCCGCGCTTGGCCCGAATATGGTCGGCCAGCGCACCGAAAAGGCTGACCGTCTCCTGCTGCCGTTCAGGCGAGAAATTGCGCCCGATCCGTCCGCCGGCATCGATCACACCCGGCCCGACACCCTGCGGCAGCGCGCGGAGCGTCATCACCCGGTGGCTGGAAATCGCCGCCTCGAAGGCATCATCGTCGAGATAGAGTGTCTCCGGCGCAGCGGGCTTGTAGACGGAATCCAGCCGCGCCTTGGACTTCATCGCCTCGACGCGATTGTCGTAGCTGTCGGTAATCCCCTCCCAACGGGAAATCCGCGCAGGTCCGGTCTGGTCGTCGAGCATTACCGTGGCATCCGGCAGGTAATCGAACAACGTTTCCAGCCGCTCGTGGAAGAACGGCAGCCAATGCTCCATGCCCGCCTGCTTGCGCCCCGCGCTCACCGCCTCGTAGAGCGGGTCATCCGTGCCCGCGGCACCAAATTCGATGCGATAGTTCTGCCGGAACCGCGTGATTGCCGCCTCGTCGAGGATCACTTCCGAGACCGGCGCCAGTTCCACCGCCTTCAGCTTCTCCACCGTGCGCTGGTTGGCCGGATCGAACCGCCGCGCGCCGTCTAACACGTCGCCGAACAGATCGAGCCGCACCGGGCCGCTCTGGCCGGGAGGAAATATGTCGATAATACCCCCGCGAATGGCGTAATCGCCCGGCTCCATCACCGTCGGCGCCTGGCTGAAACCCATCCGCACGAGGAAGGTCTTCAACCCCGCCTCGTCGATCCGGTCGCCCACGCGGGCGGCAAATGCCGCCTCGCGCAACACATCCCGCGCCGGCACTTTCTGCGTGGCCGCATTGAGCGTGGTCAGCAGCACGAAAGGCCCCGGAATTCCGGCCACCAAGGCTGCGAGTGTTGCCATGCGGGTGGCCGACACGTTCGGATTTGGCGAAACCCGATCGTAAGGCAGGCAATCCCAGTTGGGGAAATCCAGCACCACGGCGTTTGGCGCAAAGAAGTCGAGCGCCGCCCGCATCGCCGCCAGCCGCTTGTCGTCGCGCGCGACATGGACGATGGGCGCCCCCTTCTCCAGTTCGCGCGCCAGCAGAAGCGCGTCGAACCCTTCCGGCGCACCGCCGGCAACGATATGTGCAGGATCTGTCATGATACAGCTTCCCTAGTCCAGCCATGGGCGGTGTCAACAGTCGGGGAAAAGATCTCGCCCCTTACTAGCGGCATCCCTTGCCCGGAGAACTGCCCCCGCACTCTCACAAACGCTCCCCCGAAAGCGCGATCCGCAGGATCCTTCGCGGCCTTGCGTCCTGTTTCCGACATCCGTTGTCGCCTTTGGCCTTGCCTGCCCTGCGCGCGCCCGCGACCCTCAGACCAGCAACATGCGGAGGGCATCATGAAATCCACAACCCAGGTCTGTGTCATCGGGGGCGGCGTGGTCGGCTGTTCGGTGTTGTATCACCTGACCAAGCTCGGCTGGAACGACGTGATGCTTCTTGAGCGCTCCGAGCTGACCAGCGGCTCGACCTGGCACGCAGCGGGCGGGTTTCACACGCTCAACGGCGACACGAACATGGCCGCGCTGCAGGGCTACACGATCCGGCTCTACAAGGAGCTGGAGGAGATCACCGGCATGTCCTGCGGCTTGCATCATGTCGGCGGCATCACGCTCGCGGACAGCCAGGAACGTTTCGACATGCTCAAGGCGGAGCGCGCCAAGCACCGCTACATGGGGCTTGAAACCGAGATCCTGTCGCCTTCCGAGATAAAGCAGATGGCCGAGCTGGTGAATGTCGATGGCATCGTCGGTGGCCTTTTCGACCCGTTGGACGGCCATCTGGACCCTGCCGGCACGACCCATGCCTATGCCAAGGCCGCGCGCATGGCCGGGGCCGAGATCGTGACCCATTGCATGGTGCGCGAGACGAATCCCCGCCCCGACGGCAGCTGGGACGTGGTGACCGACAAGGGCACGATCCATGCCGAACATGTCGTCAATGCCGGCGGCCTCTGGGCGCGGGAAGTCGCGGCGATGGCCGGTGTCTACCTGCCGCTCCTGCCGATGGCGCATCAATATATTGTCACCGACGATATCCCCGAGATCGCAAACCGCGCGACCGAGTTCCCCCATATCATGGACCCGGGCGGCGAGAGCTATATGCGCCAGGAGGGGCGCGGGCTTTGCATCGGGTTTTACGAGAAACCCTGCGAGGCCTGGTCGGTGGACGGCACGCCGTGGGGTTTTGGCCATGAACTGCTGAACGACCAGTTCGAGAAGATCGAGGACTCGATTGCCTTCGCCTATGCCCGCGTTCCCGTGCTGGAAACCGCCGGGGTGAAATCGGTGATCCACGGGCCGTTCACCTTCGCCCCCGATGGCAACCCGCTGGTTGGCCCGGTTACCGGCCTGCGCAACTACTGGGCCGCCGCGGCGGTCATGGCCGGCTTCAGCCAAGGTGGCGGTGTCGGCCTGACACTGGCGCAATGGATCATCGAGGGCCAGCCCGACCAGAACACATTCGCCCTCGATGTGGCGCGTTTCGGCAAGTGGACGACGCCCGACTACACCATCCCCAAGGTGATCGAGAACTACCAGAACCGCTTCTCGGTGAGCTTTCCCAACGAAGAGCTGCCCGCCGCGCGTCCGTTCCGCACAACCCAAATGTATGACATCTTCAAAGGGATGAACGCTGTTTTCGGCCAGCAATACGGGCTGGAGGTGGTCAATTACTTCGCGCCCGAGGGCGAGGAGCCCTACGAGACGCCGACATTCCGCCGATCCAACGCCTGGGAGGCGGTGCGGCAGGAGGTCATGGCCGTACGCGAGGCCGTCGGCATCAACGAGATCCAGAATTTCGGCAAGTTCCGCGTCACCGGTCCCAATGCCCGCGCGTGGCTCGACAAGATCATGGCGGGCCGCATCCCCAAACCGGGGCGCGTAGCGCTCTCACCCATGTTGGAACCCTCCGGACGGCTGATCGGCGATTTCACCATCTCCTGCCTGGCCGAGGGCGATTTCCAAATCACCGCCTCCTACGGCGCGCAGGATTACCACCTGCGCTGGTTCGAGCAGCATCTCGAAAGCGGCAGCGGCGTGCGGGTGCGCAATGTCTCGGACCGTCGTACGGGCTTCCAGATCGCCGGACCGAATGCGCGTGAACTGCTCCGTCGTGTCACGCGCGCGGATGTATCGGCCGAGGTGTTCCGGTTCATGGATGTCCGCCGCATGACGATCGGCATGGCCGATGCGGTCGTGCAGCGTCTCTCCTATACGGGCGATCTGGGCTACGAGATCTTCGTCGCGCCAGAAAGCCAGCGACACCTGTGGCATGTGCTGACCGAGGCCGGACAAGACCTCGGCCTGCGCCCCTTCGGGATGCGGGCGATGATGTCACTCAGGCTCGACAAGGGATTTGGCTCATGGCTGCGGGAATACTCGCCAGACTACACGCCTGCGGAAACTGGGCTGGACCGTTTCATCAACTGGAAGAAGCCCGAAGATTTTATTGGCCGGAAAGCCGCCGAGGACGAGCGTTCCAAGGGGCCGCGCCGCAAGCTCTGCACCTTCCTCGTCGAGGCTGAGGATGCCGATGTGGTGGCCTACGAACCGATCTGGATAGACGGCAAGGTGGAAGGTTTCTGCACGTCAGGCGGCTATTCGCATTTGACAGGGAAATCGGTCGCCATTGGCTTCGTACCGACAGAGCGGATCGCGGAAGGACTGCGAGCAGAGATCGAGATCCTGGGGGCAATGCGCCCGGCCACGCTCTATACAAAACCGCTCTTCGATCCGGATGGCGCACGCATGAGAGGCTGAATGCCAGCAAGCGGGAGGCGCGCCCACCTACGCTACAGTTCGGCGCGGGTTCAGTGCACCCGTTTGCCTGCCACAGCCGCCGAAGCGTATCCCGCGTCGAGTTGGAGTTTTCCCGTCTTCGAGGAAACCCGTCCGCCAACAGGCAGGGCCGTCGGCGCCGTCTTTCGATGCGCTTGCCGACCGAACATGACCTGGATCCGGAGACGTCCGGAGGTTCTGCAGCGGCGCAACTCCATCCATTGAACAGCGCAGCCGGCTTCCAGCGTCTCCATGACAACGCGGTCTCCGGGCCGCAATCTTTCGACCGGCAGCTCTCCGGCTCTTGTCATGACCGTATCACCGGGTTGAAAGACGCGCAGCGTGGGGTGCGCCGACGCGTCTGGGTCCGGCCGTTCTGCGGCCAGCTTGTGTTCTGCTATCATTCCTGCCTCTTCGGCGGCTCTTGTTCGGCCGTCCGTTAAAAACAGGTAACACCACGTCGGCTCGTTATGGCAGGCCGAAAACCAATCGATTCTTTCTCTGCCCGCGAGTGAGTCTTTTGGGCCACTTTCCCCTGTGATCGCAGCAGCTTGCACAATACGCCCCTAAACGAAAACGGGGGAGCGTCTCCGCTCCCCCGTGTTTCCGTTGCCCCGGTAATGGGCGATTACTCCTGCAGCAGGAGCGCCTCGTGCTTCTTCAGCGTGCGGCGGGCGGCGGCGTAATCGTCGCGCCCCTGCACCGTGCCGAGTTCCGGGAAGATTTCCAGGATCTCGCCCCGCTGCTCGCTGTCAATGCCGTTCAGCGTGTAGTCGCCCGGCTGGAAGCTCTCCGTCCAGGAACCATCGGCCAGCACGACCTCGTGGCGGTCGAACATGAGGTGGATATAGGTCGTCTGCAATTGCGGCAGACGCTTGATCCCGTTCCGGCCAACCAGGTGCTTGGCCGCCACCAGAACCTCGTGCTCGGCGAAATAGAGCGAGGTACGGTCATTGGCCACCAACATGCGGTGGTTCGGAGAGACCATCATGTCCCGCTCGGGCAGATTATCCCCCAACGAGCCCGCCGGGATCAGGATCGGCTGGAGATGCGGCACCGAGGCAAGCTTGCCATAATCGAGCCGCTTCTGGCCGTACCAGCGGATTTCCTGAACGCCGTTGTCGCGCGTCAGAACCTTGTCGCCGACGCAGAGATCCTCCACCAGCTTTTCACCCGAGGGAGTTGCCACGCGGGCACCCGGGGTGAAGCAGGGAATGACATTCTCGATCTCACGGAACTCGGTCGTGCCGATAACGTTGCCGCCAGGAGCGTCGAAGAACTCGACGATGCCGGATTCGGTGGTCGGATCGTCGTTGGTATAGGTCACCTTGAGCGGACCGAGGCCCGTCAGGTCGAGCGTGTCATTATCGACGCCGCCTTCGCCGCCAACAACCACGTCTTCGTCGCCGACATCGACAAACGTGTCCTGATCGTCGCCGCCATAGAGCAAGTCGCCGCCATCGCCGGCCACGCTGGAGTCGCCCGAGATGGCGTCGTCGCCATCACCGCCAAAGACGATGTCACGACCTTCGCCACCGCTCAGGGTGTCGTTACCGTCGCCGCCATCGATCGCGTCGCCGCCGCCTTCGCCAAAGATGGTGTCGTCGCCATCACCGCCAAAGACGAGGTCTGAGTCTTCTCCGCTGTAGACGGTATCGTTTCCGTCTCCAGCCAGGATCACATCCTGTTCGTCGACGAGCGGTGCCACGGCGTCGTCGCCGTCGACAAGGTCGCCATCGGGATCGCCGGTGTAATTGACATCGATCAGGTCATCGCCATCCGTTCCCTCGACCACACCATCGATCGAGTTCAGGCCGCCCGCCGTCGTGCTGGCAAGAACCGGGCTGGTGTCGCCGCCAACCACATAGACATCCTCGATTTCCGAGAATTCGGCCGTGCCAACTTCGTTCAGATCCTCGTCATAGAAGGTGACAGTGCCGGCTTCGGGGTCCGTGTCGTCGTAATCGACCGTGGCCAGGCCACCGACGACCAACGCGTCGTTATCGTCGCCACCCTCGCCGCCTACGACGACATCGCCGGCCAGCGCACCGATGATGTCTGCATCGTCGCCGCCATTGATTGTATCCGTGTCGCTGTCGAAACCGCCAAAGAGGATGTCGTCGCCGGTACCGCCAGTGATCGTGTCGGTGCCTTCGCCGCCGAACACCTTGTCGGCGCCGTCGCCGCCATGCAGCTCGTCATCGCCCTGACCGCCCAGGATGGTGTCGTCACCCTCGCCGCCTTCGACATAGTCATCGTCGATCCCGGCATCGATATAGTCGTTGCCTGCATCGCCATAGATCGTGTCGTCGTCGTCCTGGCCGTAGATGGTGTCATTGCCATCACCGCCATGGATAACATCCATGCCGTTATCCGGTGTCGGGTCGGCACCAAAGGTGTCCGTGCCGTCATCCTTGATGTTCGCCGGATCGAGCGCCGGATCGGAGCCGAGCCCGCCATAGATGACGTCATCGCCGGCGCCACCGTCGATCTCGTCGGAGCCTTCGCCGCCGATGATCGTATCTGCACCGTCGCCACCGAAGATCGTGTCGGCATCCAGCCCGCCGTCGATGGTGTCGTCGCCTTCGCCGCCATCGATATAGTCGGCATCGTCACCGGTGGTGATCGTATCGTTGCCTGCGCCGCCATAGACGGTGTCCATATCGTCCGTCGGGTCGCCGTCTGCCGGGATCTCTGGGACAGGCCCATAGGGACCGAAGCCCAGATCCGGCAGCGGAATGCCGGTCGAGGAGGTGTCGATCACGTCATCGCCATCGTCGCCATAGACCGTGTCGGAGCCGTCGCCGCCGGTGATGGTGTCATTGCCGCCACCGCCATGGATCTCGTCATCGCCGACACCGCCGTCGAGCACGTCGTCGCCCGCCGCGCTGTCATCGGGATCGGGCGCGTCGGAAGAGTAGTCGACATGGGCGTTGTCGAAGGTGGCACCGGAATTGCCAAGATCCACCGTCACAACCACGTCGTTGAAATCCTGGTCGCCCAGGTTCCCCATGTCCTCGAAGGCAATCGTCACTTCGCCGTCGGAACCAACGCCGACAAGCGTCGTGTGCTCCATACCGTCGCTGTTCAGATCGACATTGCTGCCATAGCCGGAAGACAGGAAGGTTCCGTCCGGGCTGTAGATGCCGACGCCCACGATAGCGCCCGGCTCCACATCGTATTCATAAACATTGCCACCCTCGTGCAATGCATTCGAGCTCAGCATCTCCAAGTTGGAGATCTCACCCGTATCCGGGTCGATCGTGTAGACGAAGAGCTTGTTCGGATAGGAGACGGTCGTCCCCTCGCCCAGCATGATGGTGACGCTGTCATTCTCAACCTGGGCACGGTCGCCCCAGATTTCGTCATCCCCTTCGCCGCCCCGCACGGTATCGTTGCCCGCACCGGCATAGACGATGTCATCGTCCGGGCCCTCGCCCGGCAGGATGGCATCGCCATTGTCGATCATGTCGCCTTCGGGATCGCCCGTATAGGCGTCGTCGATATAGTCGTCACCCGCGGTGCCCTCGACGATCCCGTCCGGATTGTCGGGAAGGTCGATGGAATAGGCGATGTCGTCGATCGCGCCGGAAGCCGCGAAATCGACCTCCATCTTGGAGACGCCCTCACAGTCGATATCGACGAGGAACTGGCCGCCATCGGCCGTACCGCCAAGCGTGACCGTCTTGATCAGGTCGCCATTGTCGTCATAGCAGCGAATCTCGCCACCATGTTCGAAGTCGATCAGGTTCAGGCTGCGCACATGCGCCGCGCTGTCGAATTCGAAATTCATCGTGCCGCCGCCGGCATTGTCGTCAGGGTCGCTGGAGTCGCCGTCTTCCGACAGGATCAGCGCCTTGCCGGCCGTGTCCGAGGCGAGATCATAGTCCCCGCCGGTCGGGTTGGCCGTGTCGAAAATCATCGGCGGGTTGCCGGTATTTCCGGAAGTAATCGTGACGCCGAGGTCGTTGAACTGATCGCCAACGATGGCGCCTGTGGCCAGATCGTTGAAATCCAAAAGGACATTGGTCATAGCCGCCTCCTATCAATTAAAGCCGTGGGGTCGCGGCATATTGGACCCGTGACGATTAAAACTAGATTTCGTGTTCCGAATGCGAACGGAACGACGCACAGGCACCGCGCTGCCTTCGGGTCTCGTCTGTGTCTTACCGGTTGCCATTTGGCCAACTCCAATCCGTTCACTTTCACACCAACAAACCCAGACAGGGCAAATGGCCCTCAAGGATCTGCCGAACCTGTACCGAGGTGGAATGAATGCTCGAAATCTGCCCGGATGCCTGCACGGTGTAATTCCCGTACCAACGTCCCGCATATCCGCACGCGATCGAACAATCGCATGTTTCACCCACGACCTTCGGCCATGCTCCTGCGCGCGGCCGCCCCCGTGGCCAAAAGTTAACGCCCCCCAGTCAGGCTATTCAGCTATACCGCGTCAGGATGCAGCCAAGGAAGCGAAAATTGTCGGAAAAATGGCGTCGGAAATGGGGCAATACCGTGGAAATCCTATATTTCTTGGGAAAGGCCTGACCACGACAAGGACCCTATTGTTTCCTGTTTCGCGGCTTTCCGAGACCCCTAAACCATGTTTTTGACACATTTCGGCCCTGCACCCCCAGCAAACCTGTGGTTCCGCTACCATATATTGACGGCATCGTTTCAAGTTCGGCGACAATCAAGAAGACGTCACGTCAACGCCCAGATCTCGCCACAAATCGAATGGGTTTCGTCAAAACGGTTAATGGATCGTTATCGTTCAGGCACCAATTTCCGGGTCCGGGGTGAGATTGTACCGGCAAAGCCGCCTCGCGTTGCCGAGGTTGCGCGAATCATGCGCCGGCCCGTCACGCCTCTTCGCGCACCGAAACGCCTGCCGGGATATCGATGCCTGGCAGCCAGGGCTTGAGGTCCACAACCGGGGTCCCGTCGAGGCAATCGATGGCGTCGATCTCGATCTCTCCGGACGCCAGATCGATGGAACGGATGGTCACGGCCGACATGGCGATTGGGTTTGGCCGGTTGGGCGAACGCAGGGCGAAGGTGCCGCGCGGAGCCTCGGTGTGGCGCGGGTTCTGCACGATCAGGTCGCGCCGCGCCCGGTCCATCCAGTAGAGCACCATCAGGTGCCGCCCGGCCTCCAGCCCGGCCAGCCCCTCCGCATAACCCTCCCGCAACACGATACGCGCGCCGCGCCCGTCCTCGCGGGCGGTGGAGATGTTGCGGGGGCACTCCGCCCGGGCCGTCCAGGGGCTGCGGATATGGCCGATGAAGGCAACGCCCGCCTCCGTGCGCTGGGCGGGATCGAAGTCGAGCAGCCGCTCTCCGTCGCGGATTTCCGTCTTGTCGGTCACGTCGTATCCCTTTCTCTTTGCCCTGCCCGAGAATGGCCAAGCTCGCGCGCGACGCCATGCGAAAGAGCGCCGCAGCGCGCGTCAGTGCCCATTTCTCTCAGGTCGGGTTCAGGGGCGGCAGCGCACCACGCCCTCCCGCGCTCTGCAAGCGGCGCTTGCGTTCCGCCTGAAAGGCGCTTCGAAACACCTGCCACGCCCCCTGCCCGGCCGCACCACCGCCTCGCCCGAAACGTTCGGCACCAATCGCGGCCAGCGCGGGTTCCAGCGCATCCTCGTCGCCCGGGCAGCGCTGCGACCAGAGCGCCAGCGCCGTTACAACGCCCGACAGGTCCTTTTGCGCTATGGCCTTCTCCACTTCATGGGCGGCAAACCTCTCGCTGGCCAGCCGCGCTGCACGGCGTTCGGCTTGACGGCTCTTCAGCGGCGGCAGGAGCCAACGGTTGCCGGCCCACAGCAGCAGCCCGAGCAACAGCCCTGCCCCCACCAGCATTGCGACCTGTCGCGGGCTGATCTTCGGCTGAACCGGTGCCGAGGGCGCGTCCACCTCCAGCCGCGCCCCTTCGAGGCGCGCGGTTTCCACCTTGCCGCTCTCGGTATTGAACCAGTCGATGGAGATCGCCGGAAGTTCCACCACCCCGCCATATTGCGCGACATAGGTTTCCAGTTCGGTCCGGCTGCCGGAAAGCACGCCGCGCTCCTCCTTCTCCTGCACGACCGGATCCTTGGGATAGGCTTTGACTGCATCGGTCTGCACGCCCGGTAACAGGGGCGGAATGAACAGCGGCGAGGTGCCCTCTATCCGGGCGGTAACGGTGCGGGTTGCCGCCTCTCCCTGCCCCAGCGGACCATCCGCGCCCTCGATGCTCTGCTCCAGCGTGAAGCCACTGGCCAGGATCAGCGGGTCCAGACCCTCCGCGCCCTCCGGCACGCGCACCTGAAAGCGGATCGGCTCCAGCGGCGCCTCGTACGTCACGGGCTGGGTGGTATCGGGGTCGGCATAGGTCACGGTGATGTTCTGTGCTGGCAGGCTCACCTCGCCCGCCAGCATCGGGTAGAGCCGATAGGCGCGGCTGACGCCGGACCATGTCTCGCCATCGACCCGCTCGCTGATCGGTCCTGACGCGCGTTCGGGCAAGCGGACAATGACATTGGGCGCCTCCATGCTCGGGAAGGCGGGCGGCTGCGGCATCCAGGTCGGCACCAGGATCGAGATGCGCAGCACCAGCGGCTGGCCCACCACGCCCGTTTCCGGTTCCAGCGAGACCCGGACGAGCGGCTCGACCGCCGATTGCGTGTCCGCGTTCTCTGTCTGGGCAAGGAGACCGAGAGGGAACAGCAGAAGGCTCAGAGCGAGGACGACCACTCTCATGGCTGCCCCCCGCTCGCGTTCTCCTGCAGGAAGCGCGTGCGCAGGAAATCCCCCATATCGGTATCGACCGAGCGCATCCATTGCTCGGCGGTCTGGAAACCCTGGCCTTCTTCCTGCTCGGAATAGTCTTTCTGCGTCTCCGCACCCCGCTCCGCCTCGTTGTCAAAGACGACATCGTCGGCCCCGATCCCCCGCTCCTCGCCAGTATCGCCCGCCTCGCGCGCGTCCTCGACATAGGTCAGGATCGCCTTGGTGACTTCCAGGTTCCATTCCGCCTCCGGGAAATCCGGCTGCAATTCAAGCGCCTTTTCATAGGCCGCGATGGCGGGGCGGTATTCGCGGTTGCGCGTCCGCGCCATGCCCTCGCCAAAGGCGGCCTCGGGCGTGTCCAGCCGGGAATAGAGGTCCGCCGCATCCGGGTACTGCCCCGAGCGGAACAGCGCGAGGCCGCGCCACATCGGGTCCTGGAAATGCTCTGCGGCGCGGGCAAAGTCCTTTTGCCGATAGGCGCGCATCCCTTGCTGATCGGGCGTGAAGAACCAGTCCGCCACATCCGCCCGTGCCGCGTCCGGCGCGCCAGAGCTCAGTCCAAGTGCCAGCAGGGCGGCCCATCGCATCGTCCAGCCACGGCGGAACCACAGCAGCAGAAGCGGCAGGGCGAACCAGCCGAGCAGCCAGCCACGATCATCCCAGTCGAGCCGTTCATCGCCCAGAAGTGCGGCGCGATAGGCCGAGGCGGCGGCGCGGTCGATGGCGCGGATGTCGGTATCGTCCGCCGTGAGCTGGATCACCTGCGCGCCGGGCAGCGCATCCAGCGCCTCGCGCGGGCTGCCTTCGGGGGCGCCAAGGAGGAAGATCACCGGGATCTCGCCCAGATCGGCAAACGCCGCCGCATCGGACTGGTTCAACGCGTCCAGCACGAAGAGGATCGCACCGGGCGTCTCCGATTTCGCCAGTTCTTCCTTTGCCAGTTCCAGCGCGGCGGTGGCATTGTCGCCTGTCTGCGGCATCACTTCGGGCGTGAGCGCTTCCAGCATGGAGCGCAGGATGTTCGGATCCTCGGTCAACGGGGCGACGCGATGGGCGGTGCCGGCATAGGCGATGAGCGCGGTGCGCGCGCCGGCGCGGTCCTCGACCAGATCAAGGATCTTGAACTTCGCCCGGTCAAGCCGGTTCGGTGGCAGATCCGGCGCCTCCATGCTCTCGGAGACCTCCAACGCCACCACGAGCGGCGCGCTCTGCGCCAGCAGCGGGTTGGGCACGCGGCTCCATGTCGGCCCGGACGCGGCGAGAACGAGCAGGATGGACGCTATCATCACGAGGTCGATCGGCTGCAGGCGGCGCTCGCCCCCCTGCCCGACTGTCAGGGCTTCGGCCAGATGCGGCGCGATGCCGGTGGCAGGTTTGCCGTCATCGCCGCGCACGGCCCGGATGCGCCACCACAGCAAGGCCAGCGGGAGCAGCGCCAGCAAAGCCCACGGTCTGAGCAGGTGGAATGCACCGAGCGCGTCGAGGAAGCCGCCCATCATGCCGTCCCCCTGCGGCTTGTCGCCTGCATCCAGCCACTCGCCAGAACTATGATCAGCACGGCCAGCGCGAAGGGAATCCAGGCCAGCGGCTGTTTTGGCTGGAAGCTGACGGATTCGGTGATGCGCGGATTGAGCCGCTCGATCTCGGCATAGATCGCCTGCAAGCCCTCGCCATCGGTTGCATAGTAAAACTGGCCACCCGCGCGGTCCGCGATGTCTTCGAGCGCCTTGAGATCGACCTTGTCATCGCCAGACCCCTTCGGGTCGCCCACGCCGATGGTGTAGATCGTGACACCTTCCTGCGCGGCGATCTCGGCGGCGTTGACGGGAGACATGCGGCTCGACGTGTCCGCGCCATCGGAGAGCAGCACCAGCAGGCGTTGCTCCACCTCCGAGGTCTCGAATGTGCGAATGGCCAGCCCAATAGCGTCGCCAATCGCGGTATCCGGCCCGGCCATGCCGACCTGCGTGCTGTCGAGCAATTCGCGCACGGAGTCGAGATCCTCGGTGAACGGCGTCTGCACGAAGGCGCGGGTGCCGAAGACGATGAGCGCGATGCGGTCGCCGTCGCGTGCCTCGATGAATCCGCCCACGACGTCCTTGACCAATTGCAGGCGCTGCTGGCGCTCGCCCGCCGCGTTTTGCATATCGCGCGCATCCATCGAGCCGGAAATATCCACCGCCAGCACCATGTCGCGCGCGGCCTTTTCTACCACCACCTTCTGGCCAAGCAGTTCCGGCCGCGCGAGGCCCAGCACAAGCAAAAGCCAGCACAGGATAGCGGCGAGCATCTGTACCTTTCGGCGTTGCAGGATGACGGAACCGGGGCGTGGCTCCAGCCCGGCGGCCTCCGTGATCTGGCGGAAGAAAGGAATGCGCAGCGCGCGTGTGCGGTCCCGATGCGGCGGTGCGAAACGCCAGACCAGCAGCGGCACAGGCAGCAGCAGGAGCGCCCAGGGGAAGGCCAGTGACAGCGTCATTTCACGCGCCCCGCCGGTTTATGGCTCTTGAGCCAGCGCCGTACCAGTGCGGTCACGGCCGGATCCGCCGGCACCTCCCGCCACGGGGCGCGGGTGAGCGCGGCGCCAAGGTCACCCGAGAACCCGTCCCCGCCGTAGCTCTGGTCGAGAAAGGCGCACCAATCCGGTCCGGTCAGGCTGGCCACATCTGCACGCGGATAAGCCACGAGCGCGGCACGTCGCAGGATGGCGGCAATAGTCTCCGGCTTGTCGCCCGCCCGTTCCAGTTCGGCCAGTGCGGCGCGGCGATAGGCATTCGCGTTCCAATACCGCCACGCGCGGTAGCCGACAAAGCACAGCAGGCCGATCACCGCGAGGCCGAGCCAGATCCAGCCCGTCGTGGCCGGGATCATCGAGATCGGCTCGGGTTCCGGGATCGGCTTGAGCATGTCGAGCATCTCGACGAGGTTCTTGCCGTCCGTCTCGGGAAGGTCCGCCATCAGCGCCCTCCCCGCAGGCCCATCAGCTCCATCAGCTGCGGCAGCGTCTCGCGCCCGGCCGAGAGCGGCAGCACCGGCACGCCGTATTTCCGCGTCCAGCCAATGGCGCGCGCGATGCGGGAGCCTACGACCTCCTCGACCCGTCGCATCGTCTCGGCCTCACGCGCATCAAGCTCGACCTGCAAGGTGCCATCCGAGGCAACAATGCGGAAATCCTCCGGCAAGCTGAGGCCAGACGGGTCGGAGACCGGGAAGAGGATCACGTCATTATGCTGCGCGAGCCGCCGGACCAGCCGCTCGGTCTTGTCGTCCACTTCGGCGAAATCGGAAAAGACGAGGATCAGGTTGCCGGTGGTGGCGATGCGCGCGGCGGCCTCCAGAGGGCGATTGAGCGGCATGGAGCGGGTGACTTCCCGTTCGGCATGGAGCGCGCAATTCGCATCGGCAATGCAGGTGAGCAGCCGGTTCAGCGCGACATTCGACGCCTTGGGGCGAAGCTCGGCCAGGGTGTCGTCGGTAAAGACGATGCCGCCGACGCGATCCCCCTGCGCGCGGATGCGGAAGGCGGCGAGCGCGGCCGCCTCGGCGGCGGTGACCGATTTCATGTTGCGTTGGCTGCCATAGAACATCGACATGCGCTGATCGACCAGCAGCAGCGCCGGGCGGTCACGCTCCTCGGTATAGACACGCACATAGGGCTCGCCGGTGCGCGCGGTCACCTTCCAGTCGATGGTGCGCGGGTCGTCCCCCACCTGGTAGTTGCGCAGCTCCTCGAAATTGAGCCCCCGGCCCCGCAGTCGGCTGGCATGGCGGCCATTGAGCGCCGAACGCGCGGGCTGGCGCGGCAGGAAGGAAAGCGCGCGGGCGGAACCGGCCAGCTTGCGCAGATGGGCAAGATCGGTGTGGATGCGCGGGTCGCGCGGTGTGGTGGGCTCCGGCATCGCCCGCGCCTCAGGGCAGCGCGACGAGGCTGACGATCTCGTCGATCACCCGGTCGGTGGAGACGGCATCTCCCTGCGCCTCGTAGGAAAGCGCGATCCGGTGGCGGAAGACGTCATGGACGATGGCGCGCACATCGGCCGGGTCCACGTAGTCGCGCCCCTTGAGCCAGGCGTGGGCACGGGAACATTTGTCCAGCGCCAGAGAGCCACGCGGCGAAGCGCCGATCTCGATCCAGCGGGCGAGATCCTCGGAGAGCGCCCCCGGCGTGCGGCTGGCCTGCACCAGGTCGGCCATGTAGCGGTCCATCGCATCGGCGACATGGATCTGACCGATCTCGGCGCGGGCGTCGAAGACGGCTTGCTGCGGGATCGCGGGCGGCGCCTCGCCACCACCGCCGGAATGCGTGTCCTGCTCCTCGCCACGCACCAGCCGGATCACTTCCACCTCGTCTTCGACCGGCGGATAGAGCACCTGCACATGCATCAGGAACCGGTCCATCTGCGCCTCGGGCAGCGGATAGGTGCCCTCCTGCTCGATCGGGTTCTGGGTCGCCATGACGATGAAGAGCGGCGGCATCTTGTGCGTGGTGCCCGCAACCGTCACCTGCCGCTCCTCCATCGCTTCCAGCAGCGCCGCCTGCACCTTGGCGGGCGCCCGGTTGATCTCGTCGGCCAGCACGATATTGGCAAAGATCGGACCCGCCTCGAAACGGAACTGCGCGCCCTCGGCGGTCTGGTGATAGACCTCCGTACCCGTCACGTCCGATGGCAGCAGGTCCGGCGTGAACTGGATGCGCGAGAAATCGGCTTCGAGATTTTTCGACATTGCCTTGACCGCACGGGTCTTGGCCAGCCCGGGCAGGCCCTCGATCAGCAGGTTGCCATTGGCCAGAAGCCCGATGACAAGCCGCTCGATCACGTCTTTCTGGCCGATGATGCTTTCGCCCATGCGCGCGTGAAGCGCGGTGATCTGCTCAAGTGCGGTCATGGAAATCTCTCCTCACCGGACAACCCGGTCACAAACGTCTTGGTCGGGAGTGCTGCACCCGTCGGAGGCGCGCTCCGAAGGATCGATGTGAACTCGCCGGCCATGGTCTCATTCCGAGGCGGGGAAAACCACGGCCCAGTCCTTCGCCATGTCGGCGAAATGCCAGCCACGCTCGGCGCCCTCGTCCAGCCCGCGGTTCAGCACGCCGATATGGCCCTCGCGATCATAGGCCCATTCGCGCTCTGCGTCCGTGTGATGGACATAGAGGCCAAAGCCGGGCGCGTCGCCCGAGGTAGTCCATTCCAACATCTCGAAATCGCCATCCGAATTGCCGGCTGCAAAGATCGGACGCTTGCCGATGTGGTGGTTGATCCCCACCGGTTTTCCGACCTTGTCGTCGATGAAGAACAGATCGGGTTTCTTCATCAGCATAGGCACACCGTCGTTGACGACATACTCGCTGACCAGGGATGAACCGACGACCTGGCTTGCGTCCACACCGTAGACATCCTGGGAGAAGACGCGCACGAAATCGATCCCACCGCCCGAAACGATATAGGTGGCAAACCCTTCATCGCGCAGATAGGTCAGAAGTTCCAGCATCGGCTGAAAGACCATGTCGGTGTAGCGTTTGCCGGTAGTTGGGTGCCTTGCCTCCTCGAGCCATTCCGCGACCTTGGTCTTGAATTCCGCCACGCTCATGTCGGTATGGGCAGCAGCGACTACCTCCATCAAACCTTCCTCGCCTGTCGCCAGCAGCGCTTCCATGTCTTCCGCCGCGGCGGCGTTGAGTGCATCGGATGTCAGCGCAGACGGATCCATCTTCTTGACCATGTCGATGGAATAGAAAAGCTGGAAGTAAACGGGCTGTTCAGACCAGAGTGTACCATCATTGTCGATTACGGCGATGCGGTCCTCGGGTGTAACATAGTCTTCGGAGGCCGGATCGGTGACCGCATCGACGAAGGAAATGATGGCGGACTTGGTCTCACCCGTGTTCCAGGAGGGCAGCGGATCGGCCCAGAGGGCGGTTGCGGCCAGGCTCAGGGCGGTGGCGGAAAGAAGGGTCCGGATCATCGGGAAACTCGCTGGTTCAGAAATTGGGGCGGTTTGAAGGGGGCGCGACGGCACTGCGCCCCCGATTGGCTTCGATCAGTTGCTCGACGTGCCGCCGGTCTGCAGCGATTGCAGCACCTGGTCGATGGAGAAGCTCGCCGGCTTTTGGCGCGGCGGGAATTTCTCGAAGGTCGACAGGAACTGCGCCACGAAGGCCTGCGCAGGTACAAGCAGATAGGCCCGCTCCAGACGCCATTGCGGATAGTTGATCGCCTCGTGATCGGCCCGCTCGAACGGATCGCTGTAGAGGTTCATCACCTTCGGCAAACGCAGGAAAGTGAGCGGTTCCTGCCAGACATCGAAACCATGCGCGCGCTGTTCGGCAAAGACGACCTTCCACTGGTCATAGCGCAGATTCATCAGGTCGCCGCCATCGGAGAAATAGAAGAACTCCCGGCGCGGGCCCTTCTCGGCCTCGCCCCTGAAGAACGGCATGAAGTCATATCCGTCCAGATGCACCGGCTCGTTGCCCTCGCCGAAGGGTGCCTCGGTCAGCATCCGCTCTTTCATGTCGGTATCGCCGAGGGCGGACATGAAGGTGGGGAACCAGTCGAGATGGCTGATGATCTGGTTGGACTTGCGGCCCGGCTCGATGACGCCCGGCCACTTGATCATCATCGGAACGCGGAAGCCGCCTTCCCAGTTGTCGTTCTTCTCGCCCCGGAACGGCGTTGTGCCGCCATCGGGCCAGCTGAACACCTCGGCGCCATTGTCGGTGGAATACATCACCACGGTGTTGTCGGCGATGCCCAGCTCGTCGAGCTTGTCGAGCATCTGGCCGACCATCTTGTCATGCTCGACCATGCCATCGGGATAGACGCCGAGACCGGTAACGCCCTGGCTCTCTTCCTTCAGGTGGGTGAAGATGTGCATCCGCGTGGTGTTGTACCAAAGGAAGAAGGGTTTCTCCTGCGCGACCGCGCGGTCGATGAAATCGAGCGCTCCGGCGGTGACCTCCTCGTCGATCGTCTCCATCCGCTTGCGCGTGAGCGGGCCGGTATCCTCGATCGATCCGTCGGCGGACGATTTGATCACGCCGCGCGGGCCGAAATTCTCGCGAAATTCCGGGTTCTTCGGATAGTCGGCGTTCTCCGGCTCCTCCTCGGCATTGAGGTGATAGAGATTACCGAAGAACTCGTCGAAACCATGGTTCGTCGGCAGATGCTCGTCCCGGTCGCCCAGATGGTTCTTGCCGTATTGGCCGGTCATGTAGCCCTTGGACTTCATGTATTCGGCTATGGTCGGATCCTTTTCGGACATGCCTTCCTTGGCGCCCGGCAGGCCGACCTTGAGCAGGCCGGTACGGAAACCCGACTGGCCGGTGACAAAGGACGCGCGGCCGGCGGTACAGCTCTGCTCGCCATAGCCATGGGTAAATAGCATGCCCTCATTGGCGATGCGGTCGATATTGGGCGTCTCGTAGCCCATCATGCCCTGGTTGTAGGCGCTGACGTTCCAGTAGCCGACGTCGTCGCCCCAGATGATCAGAAAATTGGGCTGGTCGCTGTCCTGCGCCAGCGCGGCGCCGCTTCCCAGCCCCGCCAGCACGGCGGCGGCAGCGAGGCTGCGCCATGGTGCGGAGATACGATTGGTCATGTAATCCTCCCTGATTATCCCGCGCAATTCCTCGCGGGCATAAGTCAGAAGATTGGCGTGAAATCGAGTCGTTTCAAAAAGAATCTTCAGCACGATCTTTTATTTCCAAAGAAGGCCGCCAGCGGGCGGCCTTCCTCGGTGTTTCTATGCCCGGAGCTTACTGGGCGCCGCCCGGCTGCGACAGCGTCTCCATCACCTTGTCAAGGCTGAAGGAGGCTGCTTCCTGACGCGGCGGGTATTCCTTGAAGGTCTCAAGGAAGCTGGCCACGTAGGCCTGTGCCGGTACCAGCATGTAGGCGCGGTCGAGCATCCAGTCGTAGAAGGTGTTGGAGGTCCGGTAACCGCGCTCATACGGATCGCGGCGCAGGTTGAAGATGAGCGGAACGCGCAGCGGTGTCAGCGGCTCCATCCATGCACGGAAAGTTCCCCAGGCCTTCTGCTCCAGGAAGGTGATCTTCCAGTCCATGTAGCGCAGCGCGGCAAGGTCGCCGTCATCGGTGAAGTAGAAGATCTCCTTGCGCGGGCTCTCCTCGGCCTCTCCGGTCAGCAGCGGAAGGATATTGTATCCGTCCAGATGCACCCGGTAGTCACGACCGCCGCCCACTTCGGCAACGGTGACGCCTTCCAGCAGGTCTTCCTTGATGGTTTCGTTGCCGGCTGCGGCCAGGAAGGTCGGCAGCCAGTCCATGTGATGGACGATCTCGTTGATCACCTCGCCCTCGGCGATCTTGCCAGGCCAGCGGACCATCGACGGAACGCGCCACGCGCCTTCCCAGTTGGTGTTCTTCTCACCCCAGAACGGCGTCATGCCTGCATCCGGCCACGTGTTCATGTGGACGCCATTGTCGGTGGAGTAGAACACGATGGTGTTGTCGGCGATGCCAAGCTCGTCCAGCTTGTCGAGGAAAATGCCGATGTGCATATCATGCTCGATCATGCCGGCTTGGTACTCGTCGACATGCTTGCCGACGATCTCGTCGGCCATCTCGCGGCGCTCTTCGCTGACATGGGTGCGGAAATGCATCCGGGTGCCGGACCACCAGACAAACCACGGCGTGTCGGCGTCTTCCGAGCGCTGGATGAAATCAATGGCGGCGGCGACGGTTTCATCATCGACGGTTTCCTGCCGCTTGATGGTCAGCGGCCCGGTATCCTCGATGGTCCCGTCGGCGGAGGATTTGATCACACCGCGCGGCCCCCATTTGTCGCGGAAGGTGGAGCCATCGGGCAGAACCATTTCGCCCGGGTAATCCTCGTTCTCCGGCTCTTCCTCGGCGTTGAGGTGATAGAGATTGCCGAAGAACTCGTCGAAACCGTGGTTGGTCGGCAGGTGCTCGTCGCGGTCGCCGAGGTGATTCTTGCCGAACTGACCGGTAGCGTAGCCTTCGGCCTTGAGCAGGCCGGCAATGGTCGGATCCTCGACCATCATGCCTTCTTTTGCGCCCGGCAGGCCGACCTTGGAGAGCCCGGTGCGGAAGACCGACTGCCCCATGATGAATGAGGAGCGGCCGGCGGTGCAGGATTGTTCACCGTAATAGTCGGTGAAGATGACCCCCTCCTCGGCGATCCGGTCGATATTGGGCGTCCGGTATCCCATCAGGCCCATTGTGTAGGCCGAGATGTTGGACTGGCCAACGTCATCCCCCCAGATCACCAGGATGTTGGGCTTGTCGGCGTCTTGTGCCCAGGCGCCTGTCGCGCTCAGCGCAAGCCCCATGAACGACGCGCCGAGCACGGCTCGTAATGAAAATCTTGATCGCATTCAATTTCTCCCTGGACAGCGGTTTCTGACAAACCGCCTTCTTTGAACATACCATCTCTGCATGACCGGGGCATCACCGCGCCGGTCCACTCGAACAAAAACACTGCACGCCCATCAGCGGCGTCGACAGGCGCACAAAGCAACTCTAAGCTCTCGTTGCTCGTTATTTCTAGTCCGATATCATTTTGGCTATCCCATCAAATGAATGTTTCCCAAAAGAAAGTCGCCAAACCTCAACCGCTTGACCAAGCCAGGTCCGTCCTTTTCGAACGTGGATGGCTGGCCGCGCGGGATAGCGCAACGCGCGAGGCACTGTTCGACATCGGGCGTTTGGCCAGTTTCGAATCCGGCCAGCCGCTTTACAACCTGAGCGATCCACCAAACGGCCTGTTCGGTATCGTTTCCGGCGTGGTCCAGATCCTGATCCCGGGCGAGAACAAGGAAATGCTGACCCCCCATCGCGCCGAGGCGGGATTCTGGGTGGGCGACCTTGCGTTGTTCTCGGACCAGCGGCGGTTGGTGAGCGTTGTGGCGCGAGGGCCGGTGCAGGCGTTGTTCCTGCCGAGTACAAAGCTGCGGGAGCTTGTGCGGCAACATCCGGATATGATGCGCGATTTCTATGCGCTAACCCATGCGAACATGCAAACCGCGCTTCGGCTGCTGGCCAACCTCTCGGTCACGCGGTCCAACAGCCGCATAGCGCTGCGTCTTCTGCATATCGCCGAGTCCATCACCCCCCCCGACGGTTGGATCGAGCTTTCGCAGGAGGAACTGGCCGAGCACACCGCCGTCTCGCTTCCGACGGTCCAGCGTTGCCTTCGGCTGCTCTCGGAGATGGACGCGATCGAGCTCGGTTATGGCCGGTTGCGGCTGCTGGACCGCGACGGGCTGTTCCGTTTCGCAAGCGACTGAGGCCCCCTGCCCGTGACGACACGGCAGCCCTTTCGCAACTTCGCCTCTGGCCTCGCCGGCCTTCGCAAGGATAGCGTGGCCGGAGACAACAGGAGAATCCCCATGTCAGCCGCCGCATCCCTCCGCTCTGCCGCAAAGGCTTCTGGCCTTTCCGGGCTCGCAAGCGCAGCCGGCGCCCTGTTGGTAGCCTGCCTTGTCGCGGGCCCCGCGCCGGCCCAGGAGCCGTCCGATCCGCCCGAATATGTCGGCAGCCCCGCCTGCGCGGAATGTCACGCGTCGGAATGGGAAGACTGGCAAGGCTCCCACCACGATCTTGCCTGGACGGAAACGGGTGAAGGTGTGTTGGGCGATTTCGACGACGCGAGCTTCACCCATCGCGGCGTGACCACCCAGTTCAGCCGCGAGGGGGAACAGCTTTTCATCGAAAGCGACGGCCCCGACGGCGCCATGACGCGCTGGCCCGTTGCCGGCGTGATCGGTATCGCTCCGCTGCAGCAATATTTCGTCGAGACCGAGCCGGGACGGTTCCAGACATTCGACATCCCCTGGGATACCGAGCGCAACGAGTGGTTTCACATGTATCCCGACCAGCATCTGCCGGCTTCGGAGGCCTTCCACTGGACAGGCCCCTACAAGACCTGGAACAACCGCTGCGCGGAGTGCCATTCCACCGATTACCAGCGCAATTACGATGCGCAGGAGAAGCGCTACAACTCCACCTATTCCGAGATCGGCGTCGGCTGCGAGGCCTGCCACGGCCCCGGCTCCCTGCACCTGGACTGGGCCGAGGCCGATGGCGATCTGCCCGGATGGCCGCTGGACGGATTGAGCCCGACCGGCTTCTCCGCCGATTTCACCACCGGCGATGCCGAGACCGAGATCCAGCAATGCGCCGCCTGCCACTCCCGGCGCGGCCCGCTGGAGGACGGCTCCCCCCTGCCCGGCACGCCCTTCCACGACGCCTATCGCCTCTCCACCCTGCGCGACCCGCTCTATCACGCCGACGGCCAGATCCTCGATGAGGTCTATGTCTATGGCTCCTTCCTGCAATCGAAGATGTATGCCGCCGGCGTGCAGTGCTCCGATTGCCACGACGTGCACAGCGCCACACATTACAATGAAGGCAACGGCGTCTGCCTGACGTGCCATTCGCCGGCCGGCAACCCGGATTTCCCCAGCTTGAAGCTGGCCGAGTATGACAGCGAGGAGCACCACTTCCACGAACCCGAAAGCGAGGGCGCGCAATGCGTCTCCTGCCACATGATCGAGCGCGTCTACATGGGCGTGGACGGCCGCCACGACCATTCCTTCCGCGTGCCGCGGCCGGACCTGTCGGTGAGCACGGGCGCGCCGAATGCCTGCACCGATTGCCACGCAACAGAGGGCCCGTTCTGGGCACAGCAGGAGTTGGAGAAGCGTTTCCCGGATTCCGAATATCGCGGCCCGCATTTCGCCACCACTTTCGCCGCGATCCGCAAGGGCGATGCTTCGGAGTTGGAGAATCTCGCGGAAATCGCACTGTCGGACCTGCCGGCGATTGTCCGCGCCACCGCGCTCGAGATGCTGCTGCCCCTTGGCTCGCCCGAACTGGCCGACCGGATGCTGGGCCTGCTGTCGGATCCTGACCCGATGGTGCGCGCCAATGCGGCCGGTCTTCAACGCGCCGCCGCTCCCACCGACATGACCGTGCGCCTGCTGCCCCTTCTGGAGGACGGCACGCGCCTTGTGCGCAATGCCGCCGTACGCGAGCTTCTCGCCGCACCGATCGCCCACCTGCCAGACAGACAGGCCAGGGCCATGCAGGCGGCGATGGGCGAATGGCAGCAAACCCTCGCCGGGACCGCCGATTTTCCGGAGACCCAGCTTGTGCTTGGTGGCATCGCGCTGACCACGCGCAACCTCGAAGGCGCGCTGGCATCCTTCGGTGAAGCGGTTCGGCTGGACCCGCAAATGACCAGCGCCTGGTCCATGATCGTCCGCCTTCAGGCCGCCTCAGGCCGGATGGAAGACGCACAGGAGACGCTCGACGCAGCGCTGGCCCGCAATCCGGAAGCACCGGATCTGCTGGCCCTGCGCGACCAGCTTCCCTGAGTTGAGGCGAGAATTCGTCGGCTGGGACCTGCGGCGGTTTCCGAAACATTAGGACTTGTGTGTTCTAGCTCGTGCCAGGATCCCTGTCACAAGTAACGGAACAGTTCGCGATGTCTTCCAAGAAAATCAACCTGGCCTGGAATACCTGGAGCATCCGCACGCAAATCAATTTCGCGATGGGCAGCGTGGGGGTATTGCTTCTGGTGATCTCGGTGATCTCGACGCTGCTCAGCTACAAGGTCGGCACGATTTTCACCGAATTCCGGGACGCCGCCAGCAATAGCCTCACGGCGAGCGACATCGGCGACGATCTTGTCCATGTCCGCCTGTCCGCCGTCCAATACAGGATTTCGGGCGAGGAAGAGACCAAGACCGAAATGCTTGCAATCATCAACGAGGTGCTCGAGCACGGCCAGGAATTGATGGAAGAGCACGCGGACGACCCCGAACTGGCCGCGCTCTTCGCCGAGGTCGTGGAAAAAACCGACTCATACCGAAGCAATTTCGAAGCCGTCGCGCTTCTTCAGGAGCGTCGCCTGGACGCGATGCGGGAAATCAACGAGATCGGCCCCAAGGCGCTCGACGACGTTACCGAATTCCTGGAAGACGCCCGCCGGCTCAATGACCCTCAGGCCACGGCCGCCGCCACGACGATTCTTGTCGATGTCATGGAGGGGCGCCTTCACCTCGAAACCTACATGCTGGAAAACGAGCAGGAAGCCTTTGTCGAAGCCACGGAACATTTCGATAACGCGCTGAAGACGAACAGCGCCCTGATGAAAGCACTCTCCTGGCCCCAGCTTGAACAACGCGCAAAGGACGCCCAGCAAACGATATTCGGATTGCGCACGCGCGCGGATCGAATTGAGAAGGCGGTCAAGCAACGCAACGATTTCAATGCCAAGATGGACGAGCTGGGCCCCCAGATCCAGCAAGCCCTGGAGCATTTTCTCGAAATCGAGGTCGATCGCCAGAATACACTCGGGCCTGCCGGCAGCGAAGCTGTCCATCTGGTAACGCGGACAATCGAAATCCTTGCGGCAATCTCGGTGCTTGCAGCGATCGTCATGGGCTGGCGCATCGGGCGTCTTCTCTCCGGGAACCTGAGACGTTCGGTGGCAACCATGAGCGAATTGGCCCATGGCAATCTGGATGTCGAAATCGAAGGTTCCGCCAATCAGAACGAGCTTGGCGAAATGGCCCGTGCCCTGGAAGTATTCCGCGAGAACGCCCAGGAAACGCGACGCCTCGAAGCCGAGAAGGAAGCCGCCGACCAGCGTGAGAAGCAGCTTCAGGCCGAACAGGCCGAGCGCGACCGGAAGGCGGCCGAAGCCCTGCAGCGCCGTGCCGAGCAGGAGAGACGTCAACTGGAGGAAGCCGAGTCATTCCAGCAATCCGTCGAGGCCGTCATCGCCTTGGCCGGAGAGGGCGACTTCACCGCCCGCGTTGCCACGGAAAGCTCCAATGCAGCGCTCTCGAAGCTAGGCGACGCAATCAACACGCTGCTTGAAACCGTCGATACCGGCGTGTCGGAAACCGCGCGCGTCGTACAGAAGATGGCCGAAGGCGACTTGACCGGCAACATGTCGGGAGACTTCAAGGGCGCCTTCGCCCGCCTGCAGAACGACGTCAATCATACGCTTGCCTCCATGAACCGATTGATCGGGGATCTCTCCGATCGCGGCCACAGCGTGAACGGGAAAGCCTCAGAACTGCAATCGGCCGCCCAACAGATGTCTCGGCGTTCCGAACAGAACGCGGCCTCTCTGGAAGAGACATCGGCAGCGTTGGAAGAGATGTCCGCGGGTGTTTGTCAGGTGGCCGGAAACATTGGGCAGGCCAGTTCCGACGCCCAGTCCGCCGCCGAGGCCGCTCGTGCCGGAGCCGAAGTCAGCCGCGAAGCCGTGACGGCGCTTTCCGAAATCACCGAGGCCTCCAAGAAGATGGAGTCGATCGCTGGTATCATCGAGGATATTTCATTCCAGATCAATCTGTTGGCACTCAACGCCGGTGTGGAATCGGCCCGCGCCGGTGAGGCCGGCCGAGGGTTTGCCGTGGTGGCCTCCGAAGTTCGGTCCTTGGCCCAACGCTCGACCGAAGCCGTGGCAGACATTTCTCAAGTGATTTCGACAGCGCGGGAGAAAGTGGAGGCTGGTGTTCAGAATGTTGGCAAGACACAGCAGGCGCTCGACAACATCGTGACGGCAGCCAGCCGGGTCAGCGAGCAGATGAACAGTGTGAGCGCCTCCATGGAGCAACAGTCTACGGGCATTGCCGAGATCAATACAGCCATTACGACACTCGATGCGAGCACCCAGGCGAATGCCTCGTCCTCTGAAGAGGTAACCGCCGCCAGCTCCGTCCTGCAACAGGATGCCGAAGGGCTCAGCAAGACCTTGTCAACCTTCCGAACCAGGGAGGACGATTGGTCATGGTCCGAAGGCTCGGACCCGAACCAGAGCATGTCTGGTCATGCAGCCTGACGACAGCGGAATGCCACTGTTCGCTATACAACAGAGACCTTGAAAGCGACCCAGCCATGAACGCCTCCATCCGCCCTGCAAGGTCGGATGGAGGCGGATGATCGTAACTCTGGGGGGGGATCCTGGCGCACCAACCGTCGTCTTTGAACGAAAGATCCTGTTTCGCGGGCGACAATTCTCCGTGACAAGACAGCCCTGATACGGCCACGTCGCTGGGATATGGCATTGCACCATGCGCAACACGGGTATTTTTTATCTACTTCAATACCTTAGACTAACTTCGTTCAAGCGGGTACTTTTTGACGCCACAACGCTTTATGGTCGCATTGATCGTGTCGTCGTATTGGGCATAAGGCACGGGTACAACGTTCCAATTCGGTTGTTTGCAGAGAAAAAACACCATTTGAGAGCGAATACCGGCCGATGACGAGGCCTGTCGTCGTGCGTTAAAGTAGCTGAAACCGTTGTCGATAACGGATCAGAATAAGGAGACACCAATCGTGGCCACGACAGATCGTATCCAGAACTCCTACCTCCGCTCAAAGGTCATGAGCGCCGATGACGCGGCTTCACTGATCAAGTCCGGCGACACGGTCGGCATGAGCGGCTTTACCGGCTCCGGCTACCCCAAGGCTCTGCCGCAGGCCCTTGCCGGGCAAATCGAGGAAGCCCACAAAGCCGGCGACCCCTTCAAGATCGGCCTCTGGACCGGCGCCTCCACCGGCCCCGAACTCGACGGCGCCCTCGCCAAGGCAGACGCGATCAAATACCGCCTGCCCTACAACTCCGATCCGATCGAGCGCGAGAAGATCAACCGCGGCGAGATGGAGTATTTCGATCTGCACCTCTCCCACGTTGCCCCGATGGTCTGGGAAGGCTTCTTCGGCAATCTGGACGTCGCCGTGATCGAAGTGACCGGCGTAAAGGAAGACGGCTCGCTGATCCCCGCCACCTCCATCGGCAACAACAAGACCTGGATCGATTGCGCGGACAAGGTGATCCTGGAGGTGAACACCTGGCATGACGAGCGCATGGAGGGTATGCACGACATCTATTACGGCACCGCCCTGCCTCCGAACCGGGTGCCGATTCCGATGGTCCATGCCAATGACCGGATCGGCCAACAGACCCTGCGTTGCGACCCGCACAAGGTGGTCGGCATCATCGAGACCGACCTTCCCGACAAGAACGCCCCCTTCCCGCCACTCGACGATGTCTCCAAGACGATCGCCGGCCACCTGATGGAATTCCTGAAATGGGAAGTGCAGAAAGGCCGCCTGACCAACAGGCTGCTGCCGTTGCAATCCGGTGTGGGCAATGTCGCCAACGCCGTGCTCGCCGGCCTGCGGGATTCGCCGTTCCATGACCTGATGGCCTATACCGAGGTTATCCAGGACGGGATGATGGACCTGATCGACGACGGCAAGATGCTCTGCGCTTCCTCGACCGCCTTCGGTATGTCCGACAAGGCCGCCATCCGGTTCCGGGAAAAGCTCGACTTCTATCGCGACAAGATCATCCTGCGCCCGCAGGAAATCTCGAACCATCCGGAAGTGATCCGCCGCCTCGGCACGATCTCCATGAACGGCATGATCGAGGCCGATATCTTCGGCAACATCAACTCGACCCACGTCATGGGCTCGCGGATCATGAACGGCATCGGCGGCTCGGGCGACTTCACCCGCAATGCCTACCTGTCCTGCTTCGTGTCGCCGTCGATCGCCAAGAAAGGCGATATCTCGACGATCGTGCCGCATGTCAGCCATGCCGACCACATCACTCAGGACGTTCAGGTGATCGTGACCGAACAGGGCCTTGCCGACCTGCGTGGACTTTCGCCGAAAAGGCGTGCGGAACTGATCATCGCCAACTGTTCTCACCCGGACTACAAGCCGCAACTCGAAGACTATTACGAGCGCGCCAAGAAAAACGCACTCGGCCTGCACACGCCGATGCTGCCCAGCGAGGCGCTCTCCTGGCATCAGCGTTTCCTTGAAAAGAAAACGATGCGTGCCTGACAAATCCTCGCTGGATTGAAATCGGAAAAGCCGGAGCGGCCCGCCTGCTCCGGCTTTTCTGTCGAGTAGACCGCTCTGGTACTGTTTCGCCCCCCACGCGTCTTGCGCTTCGGCACACCCGGCATTCCGTCACTCAAAACTGGACATGCGCAGAAGCTCCTGTTAGCCAAAACGTTGACAGACATGAGGAATAAGCGTCCCTCAGGTAATCTTCCCGCTTGGCACAATGCGCGCATATCAATACCCTGAATTGATTGGTGCCCGAGGAGAGATTCGAACTCTCACGTCCGCGCGGACGGGGGATCTTGAATTCTCACGATATGATTTAAAATCATTCTGTTACGATCCACGGCACCCATATAAATCGACGCAATCCAATCCGCCTGTGGGAGTCTGATGACCACCATTGTCATTCGTTGAGACGACAGAAAATATGGGTCACCCAGATGCCCATGGCACTTTTCCGACAGGACCGGCTATCGTCTCTGGCGGTCGGCGCCGTCTCAAGGCGACGGATCTGCCTTTTTCCTCGGCCTCTGGACCGACCACTGACAGTTCGCCAGATCGTCAAGGAAACGCAATCGAGAATCCTCCACAATCGGACACTCAGCTCCGTACAGGTCATGAACGGGCTTCTCGACAGTCCAAACCTTCAGCCAAGGAAATTCAAACCACCGTTTTCGTCCCATTTCCGGCCGTGCAGACGATTGGGACGATCGGCGGCTTTCACGGTTGGATCCCGAACCCGTCATTTTTTATCCGTCGCTTTGTCCATGAGACACAGGCTCAGAATGTGATCCGCGTACGCAATCCAAAAATGAAAGCATCTTCCCTGTCCGGGTTTGCTGCCGGGTTCCTCACGTATTGAAAGGACGGGGTAAGGGCCACGCGGTCGATGAGTTGGAAACGCCAGAATACTTCGCCAGTGTATTGTTCTCGCAGCCTTTCATTGGAAGGACGGCCCCAGGCGAGGCCGACCCCAAGCGCATCGCGCGCCGCCCTGTGGCGGGTGTCGATGGCAACGCCAAGACCTGCTGCCGCGTCGGCTTTGAACAGGGTCGCCTCCCCGTCGGAGATCCCGCCGAAGCCAAAGACAAAGTAGCGATCCTTGAGCAAACGGCTTGCGGAGAGTGTCATACCTTGGCTGGCCGGCGTTCCTTTCGCGCTGAGGGCGTCTTGCTGCCAGAATTGCAACCGGACCTGGTCGAAGCGCCATCGGTCGGGCGTGGTCGGGTAGTAGCGGAACTCCACGGAGCGGTAGAATTCGCTCTCTCCGATGGTGTCGAACGGGTTGTCCGTCGTTTTTGCATTGGCGTCGTGAATGCCGGCGACCACAACGAATTTCGGCGTGAGTTCGACACCAATGCCACCGCCGATCCCGCGGCCCGGCGCCGGCTTGGAAAGCGAACTCTGCAACGCAGTGTTCTGAAAGCCGCGCATGGAGGAGGACAGCGCATGCACGTTGTACCATGAGATGGCACTGATCTTGCCTATGATAAACTTCACCTTGCCCCCGGCCAACGTCTGCCGCCAGGCAAGCTCGGTCAGGGCGGAGCCGAAATCACTGAAGCCGGTGCCGGAGGGCGTGACGCTGCCAAACTGGTAGCCGAACTGGCTGGGCGGGATCTCGCTGCCGATCTTGTAGCGGTTCTCCAGCCGGAACGTGAGCTTGCCCGGGTTCTCGCCGCCGCGGTTCAGCAGCGTCCAGGCGCCCTGGATCTGTCCCCGGCCCGCGAATGCGTCGGAATACAGGGCCTTCTCATCATCGGTGGTCTGATAGAGCGTTTGGTAGCTGAACTGAAGCTGCAGGCCGGTACGGTCGTTCAATCGCTTCTTCCAGTCAAAGAACGGCTGAAAGACACTTTCTACCTTCGGGAATTCGAGCACGCCGCCGACATCGACATCGTCGAGGGACAAGTCCTCGGTGACGGAATCTCCACCTTCGAGGCTTTTTGCATCGCTCGCATAGCCCGAATAGGTGCCTGATGTCGCTGTGCTATCCTGAGCGGATACCGCGCTTGCACAGAGACATGCGTGGAGCAGCAGCAGGGATCGCGCCACGCGTCCCGCGATATTGCAGCGGCGCGTCATTCGTCCCCCCGCAGTCGCGTGTAGTATTGGTGGAGATCGTCCCCGACCATGTCGACCGGCGTATCGGCGGTTCCTGCGAGCGTCATGTCCTGTTCAAGGATCTGCGTTCGAAAGTGCCAACCTTCCGCGGGCGAGAGCTGTTCGGCCAGGTTCGCGGGATCGCCATCTTTCACCTCATTGCCATAGGCATTCAGGATGTAGGTATTTCCCGCGGCATCGACGAGTTCATAGACGGGCTTGCCGGCTTCGAAGAGGAATGTCTGCAGCTTTGCGCTGGTATAGGGCTTGTAGGGATCGGCTCCCTTGCCGGCGCCAAGTGCGGAAAGCGGCAGGGTCGCGCCATAGCGGGCGGCGATCCCCCCGAAATCGGCCTCCGCGCCCAGACCAACCGTCTGCGCATCCATTGTCCAGAAATGCGGACCGTTGAGCTGGGCCGCCTTCGCCCCATGGTCCTCGGCAATGGCCGCCGTGTCGAGCTTCTCCCAGGTCTCTTCGGGGCAACCGGCGGAGGCAGACGTATTGTAGATCTCCACGCGATCCTCAAAGATCAAAAGCACTTCGCAGAACCGCATGCCGCGTATGTCGGAGATCGTCACCGCTTCCACAGGCTTGGGTGACTGAGCGGTCAGCGGAGCCGCAAGACAGATCAAAGCCGCGGCTATACCCGCCATTTTCAAAGAGTACATTTTATTTCCCTTCGTTCTGAATGTCCGATCGCCAACTTCATGGCTGCTGGGGCAGGACCTTGAGCACGTAGAAACCCTGGTCGTGCATGTAGTAGAACCGCCCGCCATAGCCCGACGACAGAAGTGTGTTGAAAGCCATCGGCGGCAGCGGATCGGATTCGGCGAGCACCTCCCCGGTCAGAGCGTTCAACCATAGCGCCGTCTGGGTGTAGCTCGGTGCGTTGGTCTGATTCAGCTGCTCCACCGTCGTGCCAGGCGCGGCGCGCGCGGTGCCGAGCACACGGGCTTCAGCGGGACCGTAAAGCGCCTGCAGCGCGGTGGTCGCCCCGTCGAGGGTCCAGACCACTTCCATTTCGCCGCTCGCCTGATCGAGCCGGACGGCGCCGATCTTCATCATGTTCTGGTCGGCGGAGAAAACGAGGCCGTTTTCGGCGTCCACGGCGGATTTCGGCGGCGCCCAGCTTTGGCCTGTCGGCAGCTCCGTCCCGAACGGGTAGATCCGCGTGATCCGGGTGGCGTCGCGCTGGTTGATCGCGGCAATCGAGGAAGCGGCCTTGGTGGTCGGCAGACCGTTTGTCTGGAACAGGACCCAATCCCCGAGGATCGCGGGTGCATCACCTGTTGTCTGTCCCGGATCGAGATAGGGCGTCGTCCAGTCCGGGTCCTGCGAGAGGGTCCTGGTTTCGGAATCCCAGAAGAACCGATAGGCTTTGAGGATCGAGGGTGCATAGATCGCGATACGTCCGTCCAAACGCGTGATCGTGTGCGGCACGACCGTGTTTTCCGGCACGCCGATCTGGTCCAGCAACTCGAAACTCTCCGGGTCGACAGCAACGATGGTCGAGCCGGGCGAGGCCGCCACACCACCGGGGCATTGGAAGGCAGCCAATGTTCCCTGGATACCGCATGGCGTCGCCCGGGTCTGGTTCTTGACGATCAGCGTGCCGTCTGGCGCAATGGTCAAATGCTTGAAATTGCTTCCCTCTGGCGGCGCGGCACCTGTCGGCAGGGCTGTGTATTGCAGGATGCGACCGGTATCGCCGTCGAGCTTCACCAGGTGATTTCCGAACGCAATGGGAATGGTGCCATCAGGCAGGATGTTGAGGTTGGCCGCCCCGACCCATTCTCCGCTCACATTGCCATTCTGGAGATAAGTCCGCCAGATTTGCCGTCCTGTCGTGTCATCGACCCGCGCAACATAGGGGCCTGGTGGAACCTTCCCCTGCGGCGGCGGGTTGTTGCCCCCCGTGAGGTAGAGCTCCCCCGGCCGCCGGTTGCTCATGAAGAGCACGCCTTGATAGCTGTCGGCGCTCGGGGAGGCATGGACGGTGTTCCCGCCCCCCATATCCCCCAGGAAACTGGCGCAGGCATAGAGCTGACTGCGCTCGGAATCGCTCACTTCAGCCCCGTTCAACGAAGCGAAATACCCCGGCGTCTCGCGCGCCTGCGCGCAGGCCCACTCCTCCGCGATCCTGCCCAGCTCCGGTGGGATCGGGCCAGGTCCATCCTGCTGTGCAAACGCCGACGTGGCCACGACGAGTGCAACAATACTCAAAAAACGATATCCGGGCATCGCAATCCGGCTCCTGTTCTGCTTTCCCTTCACGGAGAATACAGGGGCGAAGTCGTTCGGATTTTGCTTTGCGCGCCACTTTTTTTTGCGGTGCGGATCAGCCAGCTGCGCCCGTTCGGGTTTCCGACGGACTGTTTCCAACAAGCCGGCGGACCGCCCGCGACAGGGTCGATGTGCTTGAATAGCCGAGGCGTTCGGAAAGGTCCGCGAGCTCAAGCTCCCGGGATTGCAGCAGCGACACGGCCAGATGGCGCCGGACCCGGTCGAGCTCGCCCGAGAACGTCGTGTTTTCCTCCGACAGCCGCCGTTGCAACGTCCGTACGCTCATATCCCCGGCCCGCGCGACCCGTTCTATCGTGGGCTCGCCGCCATGGAGCATGGCGGCAATCACCGGTCGGACAGAAGCCGCAAGGCTCAAATCCTCCGCGAGAGGTGGAATGGAGCGACCGGCAGCATTGGCGAGCCTGTCTCGCGCGATCACACGAAACGGGTTTTGCGCCACGTTTGCGTCGAGCATTATACGCAGGCTGTGATCGCCGCTTGGCGTCACGACATCGCCGAAATGGGTGGAGAGAGCGGTCAGCCCGGATTCAGGATGCGGCTCGGCTTCGATGCGTTGAATGAGCGGCGGCTGGTGCCCCGTGAATCGACAGATCTGGGCCACCATCGAACAGAAGAGCACGTGGACCGCGTGCAGTGCCTCGGGATCGATCCTGACCGACAGCTTATGGAGGATCGTCAGGCCGTTCCGGGTCTCTTCGACCCGGATCAACTCGTGACTGCAGTGCAAAGGAAGCGCGATCGCAACGCGTCGCACGGCTTCTGCCGGCGTTCGCGCCCCTAGCGCGACATGCCCGATGAAAGCCAACTCACCGATGCTGGCCTGTGAAACGATAGCGGCGCCGACATCCGCCCCGTGCGAGCGGGACATGTCGCGCAAGAGTTGGATGGCATTGAGCAATGGAATTGGATCAATCGGCGCCAGTGCGAACCAGTACCCGAGGTCGGCACCTTCGAGGTAACGCATGCTGTCGCCCCCGTTGGCTTCAAGGAAGCGGACCAAGGGCAACACATTGGCGGCACGGATGAGCGGTATTGTCTTGGCCATTCTCTCTGGTCGTTTGTCCTGGGTTTCGGTTCGTGGAGGAGATACATCCACGAGCTTGCCGCAAACGGACTCAAATCGCAAAGGCCACCACGGGGGCCGGCCACATTGCACGGCTTGGAAGCCGCCATTTCTCCAACCCGCAGCGAATTACCGGTGTCTGCCCGTCTCAGCGAACTCAGGGTTCGTGGGCCCGTCGAATTCGCGCACGCTGCGAAGTCGGCATAACGCGCATTCATGCAACGCGCGGAATTCTCGCCATTTCTGGCAAACGGCACGGGTATCAGGCGCGGTCTTGCGACTTGTCCGTCCTTGCAGGTGCCGGTGCGGCAGGCTTCGGAAAATCCCGGCGACCGGGCGCATAGATAAGCACAGGCAGCGGCCATCGTATATCGGAGCGCCGCCTGTCAGGCGATCAATGGCGCCTGCCATGTATGCATTTCATCGCCACCGTCATTTGCACCGGGGATGGCAGGGCGCGCGCCCGAGGGCTTACATGACAATGGCCACCCCGCACGCAGGCCGGGTGCCGGAATGAGCGTTGACCTCTCGAGGCAGTTGGGTATTTGCTGAACGGCACTCCGGACGCTGCCAGATCAGCCACGCTCCCTCCAGCAACCTCCCAGCTAATCGAGGACAGATCCCTTGCCCTACGAGAAACGCAGAAATATCGCCCGCGAGTCCTTGTTGATGCAGAGCCTTCCAGACGAGCATGTCGAACAACTGATCGCGAAATCGAGCTGGCACAGGCATGAACGTGGCGAAACGCTGTTCCTTCATGGAGAAACCGCGCGGTCTATCCACATTGTCATCGACGGGTGGGTCAAACTGTTTCGTGTCGCGCCGAACGGCGGCGAGACGGTCGTTTCGGTCTTCACAAGGGGGGAAAGTTTTGGCGAGGCCGTTGCCTTCCGCAACAAGAAATACCCCGTTTCCGCCGAGGCCGTCACGGATTGCCATCTCCTCCAGATCCCGACCAGCGCATTGCTCGAAACGATGCGGAAGGATCCGGAGGTGAGCGTTTCGATCCTTGCCTCCACGTTCACCCACCTCCATTCGCTCGTCGATCAGCTCGAACAACTCAAGGCCCAGACGGGTGCCCAACGCCTTGCGGAATTCCTGCTCGAAATCTCCGACAGCGACGAAAATAGCTGCGTGGTAACGCTTCCTTATGACAAGGTGCTGATTGCCGGTCGTCTGGGAATGAAGCCGGAAAGCCTGTCACGGGCGTTTGCCAAGCTCAGAACCTTCGGGGTCAAGGTGAACCGTTACGATGCGGCGATCGAGAACATCGAACAGCTGCGGAAGTTTGCGATGTCGGATCCCGCGGACTCCTGGAACAGGTAGATCAGACCTGCCGGAGCTCGGCGCGCCTGCCAGGGCAACTTCTGTCGGGCCAATGGTCTCGCCGGTCAGCCGGCAATCTCGTTTCTTGCGATAGACGCGATCCGCGCCGCGACGATCCAGAAGGCCAGCCGCACGAGCATCGCCACAAGCGTGCGTGCCTCCCAGGCAGAACCTGCCAGGATCAGGGCAACGAATACGCCCAGCACGATTGCAATCGCGACGGCAATCACGCGGGAAAGCGTCACGGCCCAGGCACGCCGGAAGACCATTCCCACGCCGGCTGCCACATATGCCGGTCCGGAAAGAGCGTTGAACCAGAGCACGGGAAGAACGATGTCACCCGCCCCCTCTCGAACGGCCTCCGGTCCCCAGAGCACCGCACCGCCGGACAGGATAGTCAATGTTCCGAACGCAATCGCAGCGCCCCCGATGAGAATGTGCCAACGCATCTTCATTTCTCCCTTCTCGTCCCGAAATTCGTTGTTCCCCGGCAGAAGATGTCAGCTCGCGAGCACCGGGACCACGTAGAGCCCGAGCAAAAACAGGCAGTAGACCCCAAGAACCCCGTTGAAGCCCGCTCTCCATGACGGGGCCTGCCAGAGACCAAGGTACCGCGACAGGATCACGCGCGTCTTCATCCAGGCGACCAACAGGATGGCGACGCCGGCGATGGTGGGCACCGCGTTCCGGGAAACCATGACGGCATTGGCCGCCGAGGCGCCGCTCAGGAGGATCAGGGCAAACCAGGCGCGTGTAAGTGATTTCATCGACATGGCACCTCACGCAAGCAGGTAAATGACGGGGAAGAGCAGCACCCAGACCAGGTCGACCATGTGCCAGAAAGCGGCGCCGACCTCGATGGTGTGCGCCTCGTCCCAGATCGCGACAAGACCGAGGATGACGATTCCGGCGGCGACATGCGCGGCATGAAACCCGGTCAGAAGATAGTAGAACATGAAGAACGGATGGGTTTCGACCCCGATCCCCTGCGCGACTTTCTCGGCAAATTCACCCCCCTTGATCCAGAGGAAAATCCCGCCAAGCAGCATCGCGGCAATCAGGTGCCTGCGGGCCACGGCCCTCTGTCCATTCCGCCGCAAATGAACCGCGCGCGCGGCCAGGAAGCCGCTTGTGATCAGAACCACCGTATTGAGAGCGGCTCCGGTACGGTGAAGGTGGTCCTGCGCCTCGGCGAAGCCGGAGGGATCGGAGATCCGCACGCCCAGAAAGGCCGCAAGCCCGGCACCGAACACCAGCAATTCGCTGACGATGAGCACCCACATGAGAAGCTCGCCGGGAAGCTCGTCCAGCGCATTGCGCGGCTCGGTCCGGGCTTGCGTTTCGGTCATGGTCAGGCTCCGACCAGGTGCCGGTATATCTGCGGCAGCGCCTGGGTGAGCTTGTCCGGGTCGGCAACGACCTCGAACCCGCCTTGCCCGAAAAGACGCGGGAACCAGCTCTTGGCAGTCCTGTCGACCGTGACGCCAAAAACCGATTGACCAGCGCGGCGTGCTTCGCGCACCGCCATGCGCGTGTCCTCGATCCCGTGACGGCCTTCGTAATGGTCCAGATCGTTCGGTTTGCCGTCGGTGATGACCAGAAGCAGCTTGCGTTTTCGGGCCTGCGTGGCCAGCCCGGCGCTTGCGTGCCGAATGGCCGCCCCGAGACGGGTGTAAAAGCCGGGCTTCAACCCGCCGATCCGTTCCTCGACGATGCGGGACATAGGTTCGTCGAAACGCTTGCAGTTTTGCACGTAGACGCGGTGGCGCTTGAGCGAGGAGAAGGCATTGATGGCAAAATCGTCGCCGCAGGCGTCGAGCCCCCATGCCATCGCGTCCAGCGCTTCGCGTTCGATATCGATCACCGCGCGCCCCGAAACAGCGCTCTCGGTGGAGCGGGACACGTCGAGCAGGATCAAAACCGCCAGATCACGCGCCTCCGGCCGCGTCTGTGTCCAGATCCGTTCTGTGCCCTGCCCGGTCGCCTTCCAGTCGACCTGGGCCCGCACGGTGGCGTCGAGGTCGAGCGCGTCGCCATCCAGATGCCCTCGGGTCACGACCCTGCCCGGCCTCAGCGCTTCGAACTGCCGCCTGACCGAGCGGATCCGTCGCGCTGTGCGCGGGTCTTTGGCGTAGTCCTCGTATTCCTCCCCTGCTTCCGCGGTGCTGGCCAGCACACGGACATGGTCCGGCAGGTAGCTGCCCGAGCGGGCGTCCCATTCGGGATAGGTCAGCTTCGCGGAGAGCCGCTCCCGGTCCACGTCCTCCGGCGCGAGGTCCAGATGCAGCTTCAGCCGCGTCGCGGGCGCCTTGGAGATCTGCCCCAGGCCGATCTCGTCCTGATCCTCCGCCGCCTTCTTCGCATCGTCATTGTCGTCGTCATCGACACGCCGATTGAGGTTGAGGAACTCCGCCCAGCTCAGGATCGCCTCGAACTTGTGCAGGATCAGGCTGTCGGCCCGCTCGGCCTGATCTGCCTGCCGGCGGCGGGCACGGAATGTCTTGTCGCCCGCCTCTTCCGGGGTACCATCGGTTTCGCGCGTTTCCACCTCGTCCCCCGCCGAGAAGACGACCTCGCGCAGATCCGGCCAGAGGGGCACGGGGCGGAAGGGTCGGTAACCGCGCGGTGCGGAAATGGAAACAAGCTCCCCCGAGATCATGGCGTCTTGCAGCGCCTTCACCTCGGGCGAGAGAGCCGCCCGATCGCCCAGCATGTGCCGCAGGAGCCCCTCAATGCGGGCTTCGACAACCGGCAACATGGGAGTCGGTCTTTGATAGAGCGTGCCCTCGCACAGGGCCGCATAGAGATCGCGCAGGCCGGGCGCGTTCTCCAGCGCGGCAGAGACCATCGCCTGAGCCGCCATAAGTGCGCGCAGGTCCGAGCGCAGCGGATCGTCCTCCGCGATCCGGTCGGGCGCATGGGCCACAGCCGCCGTCAACCACAGATAGAGCGCCGCATTCGCCTCGCGCGTCGGGAACACCGCCAGACGCGCGGGAAGACGGAGGATCTCGCCGTCGAAACTCGCCCTTGGTGTGGCCTCGACCTCGGTTCCCAGGCGACGCAGGAAACTCAGCCGGTGGCGGGAGATTTCGTCGGAAGCGGCGCGCAGCTCGACCGAATGGCTGCCCCCCAATCCGCGGAACAGGACCGCCAGCCGCCCCGAGACCTCCGAAAGGTCAACCGCGGCGCCATGATGCACCTCCGGCGCATCCAGACGGCTGGCAAAGGCGTGCCACAGTTTTCCGACGGTTTCCTCGGGTTCCCACGGCTCGAATTCGATCCTGCTCATCTGGATGACCTTATCCGAAGACCGCCGTGACAAGATCGAGAAGGCCGCCCTTCACGTCCTCATCATCGGTGAGCGGTTCGATCATCGCCGCGAGAATGGCCCGTTCAATGCCCATTCCCTGCCGGATCAACGTCGCTGCATAGACGACCAGACGGGTCGAGACACCCTCTTCGATGTCCTGCCCCTTGAGCGCACGCAGCTTGCCGGCGAGGCGCACGAGTGCGCGAACACGGTCTTCGTCAAGCCCGCTCTCCTGCGCGACCACGCGCACTTCCAAGTCCGGCCTGGGGAACCCGAATTCGACAGAGATGAAACGCTGTCGCGTGGACGGCTTCAAGGTCTTCAGGATATTCTGGTAGCCGGGGTTGTAGGAGGCCACGAGCATGAAGCCCGGCGCCGCAAGCAGTTCTTCGCCCGTGCGGTCGATGGGAAGGATGCGACGGTCGTCCGTGAGGGGGTGCAGCACGACCGTCACATCCTTGCGCGCTTCCACCACCTCGTCGAGATAGCAGATCGCGCCCTCCCTGACCGCACGGGTCAACGGGCCATCCACCCAGACGGTCTCGCCGCCTTTCAGCAGATAGCGTCCGATCAGGTCCGCCGCTGCCAGGTCGTCATGGCAGGCGACGGTGTAGAGCTTTCGGCCCAGACGTTCCGCCATGTGGCTGACGAAGCGTGTCTTTCCGCAGCCGGTCGGCCCCTTGAGCAGAACCGGCAGGCCGTTTTCATGGGCTGCCTCGAAGACCGTGCATTCGTCAGACTGGGGCAGGTAGAAGGGGGCGTCGGCCGCCCCTTTCGCATGTGTCATGGATCCATCCATTTCGATCACTCCGCCGGTACTTCGGCGGTCTTGCCGGGTTCAATGATCTCCTTGCGGGGCATGGCCACGGCGTAGATGAAGAGCAACGCCCCGAGCACAACGGCGATACCGGAGCCGAAGCGCATCCAGTAGAACAATGCCAGCTGGTCCTGCACGTCCATGAAGTATTCCCCGAGGACGCGCTGCAGATGCGTCTGCAGGGTGCCGGCGAAGGTCAGCACGAAGGTCATGAAGGTCATTCCACCGGCCATCAGCCAGAAGGAGGCCATGTTGAGCACCTGGTTATAGGGGTCGCGTACTTTCAGGATCGGCATGGCATAGGTGAAGATGGCGAGGTTGAGCGAGACGTAAGCGCCGAAGAAGGCCAGGTGTCCGTGCGCGGCCGTGATCTGTGTGCCGTGAGTGTAGTAGTTCACCCCGTGCAGCGTGTGCAGGAAGCCCCAGACGCCGGCACCGAAGAAGGCCAGCGTGGCGCAGCCGAGCGACCACAGGAGCGCGGCCTTGTTCGGGTGGTCCCGGCGGCCTTTCCAGACCATGACGAAGGCAAAGGCCATCATGGCGAAGAACGGGATGACTTCCAGCGCGCTGAAGATCGAGCCGATCCACTGCCAGTAACCCGGCGTGCCGATCCAGTAATAGTGGTGGCCGGTGCCAAGGATGCCGGAGAAGAGCGCGGCGGCGACGATGACATAGAGCCATTTCTCGACGATCTCGCGATCGACGCCGGTGAGCTTGAGCATCAGGTAGGCCAGGATCGACGCCATGATCAGCTCCCAGACGCCCTCGACCCACAGATGCACGATGTACCACCAGTACTGCTTGTCGAGGCTGAGGTTCTCCGGGTTGTAGAAGGAGAACAGGAACAGCAGCGCCAGCCCCCAGAGGCCCAACAGCAGGATATTGGTGATGGCGGTCTTCTTGCCCTTCAGCACCGTCATCGTGACGTTGAAGAGGAAGATCAGCGCCGCAACGACGATGCCCATCTTGACCCATTTGGGCTGTTCGATGAATTCGCGGCCCTCCTTGCCGAGCAGCCAGTTGCCCTCGAAGAGGTTGAACGTGTAAGTCAGCACCACGCCCAGCGTGCCCACGACCAGGATGATAAGTTGCAGATAGGCGAGCTTGGTGGAGTGGATCTCGCGCTCCGCCTCCTCCGGGATCAGGAAATAGGCCGCTCCGAAGAAGCCGCAGATCAACCAGACGATCAGCGAATTGGTGTGCAGCATCCGCAGGATGTTGAAGGGGAGCAACTCGCTCAGGAAATTGGGCGAGACATAGACCCAGCCCAGCACGAGCCCCATCGTCACCTGCACCGCGAAAAGCCCCATTGCAACAGCGAAGTAGGCAAGGGCGATTTTCTGTGATTGGTATTTCATATCTCTGTTCTCTCTTTCCTTCAGCCGGCGTCGTTCGGCGGCCAGTCCTGCGCGTCGATCTTGTCGGTCCAGATCAGGAAATTGGTGAGGTCGCGGATCTCGTCATCCGTCAGGTGGAAGTTCGGCATCTGCCGGCGGCCCTCGATGCCCGTCGGCATCGCTTCCATCCAGCCCTTGAGGGTTTCGAAAGCGGCCTCGGGATCGTCCAGCACACCCCAGCGGGTCATCACGTTGCCCACTTCCGGAGCGTAATAGGCGCCCTCGCCAAGTATTGTGTGGCAGTTGATGCAGGCGTTGTGTTCCCAGACACGTTTGCCCGCCGCCACGCTCTCGTTGAGCGTATTCGCGTCGGTCGACTGGTTGACGATGTAGCGATGTGAGTGGACCGAGAGGCCCAGGAAGATGAGGATGAAGAACAATGACCCGCCATAGAAGATATTGCGGGCCATGCTTTTTGTCATGACTTCGCGCATTGCGCGCTCCTTTGCGAAGCGTTGGTGATGAAGAAAGGATGAAAGGTGTAAGCCCGACTCGCCTTAACGAAAGTCAAGGATGTGAAAATGCTCGTGGCACGCGAGATTGGGCTCGCCAGAGGGCTTACGGCACACCGAAGAATCGCGCTGCAGGATGCAGGGCGCGGGCGATGCGTGGATCGAGGAAATTCAGCCGGCCCTTGGCAGACGTGGGGTAGTCACGAGCGGCAGAACGGAGACGGTATACAGCGCAAAGGCAAGCACCCAGCAAAGACCGGAGCCGACTACCAGCGGAGAATACCAGTCCCCGGACAGTTCCGAGCCGATCCAGCGCAGAACGGCGCTCGCCGCGATGATAAGATAGCTCGCCGCGACCGGCCCCGGAGCGATCAGTTCCCGGCCGGTATGGCCGAGCACCGCGCGGCTCATGACAGCGAGCGTCATACCGCCGACGGCCCCGATTCCAAGCAGGTGCAGCGCCGCGACTTCATCGCCGAACCCAATCCATGCCAGCCCCCAGAGAACCAGGCCAAGGCCAAGCATGGCCATCCCGAGATGCAGGGCCAGCAGGATGGGTTGGTTCAGGGTCCAACGCCCGCTCCAGCGCGAGAGCCGGACAAGTTGCACGCCCCCCGACAGGATCGCGAGTCCGCCGACCGGGACGGCTGGCACCCCGATAAGCAAGGCAAGCGGCAGTATGACCGCCAGGGCAAGCCCGGCCTTGTCCAGCCTCTCCGTTGACCGGGGCCAGGCCTGCTCGGGCAGGTCCGCGCGTTTCATGGCATTGCGTGTGAAGCCCGGCGTGACCCTGCCACCGAGCACCCCGATCATCGAACACAGCCCCAGCAGCCCGACGCGCATCCCGCTGTCGAGCGTGTCAGCCGTGATCCCCATCCACTCAAGATGCACCATCAGGTTCCCGGCCCACACGATGGAAAGGAACAGCACGAACAGAACGTTCTGTGGCTTGGGCCGTTTCATCAATTGCTGGGCGATCTTGACGATCAGGATGGGCAGGAAGGCGAGATCCAGCAATGCCACCAGCCCTGCGGGCAGCACCATCGCAAACCATACCGCCACACGTCCGGCCAGCCAGATGCTGGCTGTAAGGATAACGAACAGGTGGCGCGCAGCCTGGGTGCCGGTCCAGTTGGGCACGGCCGTCAGGAGGAAACCGCCGAGCGCCGTGCTGGCATAGCCGAAAATCATCTCATGCGCGTGCCATTGCTGCGGCGGTACGGCAAATTGCGGTGCACCGAGCACGCCGCCCGGAAACGGGTCTGTCAGCCAGATCACCCAGATGACCCCCGCGAAAACAGCATAGAGCCCCGCCGACAGGAAAAAGACCCGAAAGCCCTCCGAGAAGAAGATGTTCATGCGGGGAGTCATGGCGGTTCTGTCCTCGTGGTGCCTGCGAAAGGTGAATCTTCGGACCGCGCGACAAGCGCTGTCCGGATCATGTTGCGGGAATAGACGTCCGGCAGGCCCAGCACCTTAACGAAAGTCAAGGAAACTAGCCAGGCGCCGTGGGATTTTGAGACATCACCACCAATCGGGGCGGAGCAACAGAAATGCCGTGCACCAAAGCCAGTCGGGCACAGGCTGGCAAGCAGGACAGCGCAGGCGGTGCGGATGGCAATTGGTCGATCCGAAAGCTTGCCGTCCTGCTCTATCCGTTTGCCGCGGCAGCCGTGGCGATCAACCTCTTCATGCTGGGCCTGATGGGACAGACGATCGGCCTGCCCGCGATCTCGCCGGCCCTGGCGATCTGGGTAAGCCTGCCCCTGGGAATACCCGCTGGCTGGATGGCCGCGCGATGGGTGCGCGGGCTGATGGACGAGGCCGAGCGGAGGCCACGTCGGAAGGGATAGACCCGGACAGCCCGGTTCAGGCGATCACCTCCAGGCGCGCATCCGGAAATGCAGCAACAGCGGTCGCGGCCCCTTCTGCGCTCAGCAGGCAGCAGGCGGTCGACAGGCCATCGGCAAGCGCCGCGCGTGGCGCACTTACCGAGACCACCCCCTGCCCCATCGCCGACAGACCCGTCGCGGGATGGAGGATGTGGCCAACCTCCCCCCGCGGATCCAGCAGCGTGCCCGACGGCGACGACGTCGCAAGCGCCCGGTCGCGCAGTTGCACCTTGTGGACAACACGGCCGTCCGGCCGCGCGACACCGGCCACCCAGGCAGACCCGTCGGAGCGCGTCCCGCTTGCCACGATCTCACCCATGTCGATCAGGATGTCTTGCAGGCCCCGCGCATGCAGCAGCGATGCAACCCGATCCGTGATGTAGCCCTGCGCGATGCCGTTGAGCGTCAGCGCCATGCCGGGACGGGCGAAGGCAATCTGCCCTGTGTCCATTCGCAGGTGCCGCCACCCTGTTCTTCTCAACGTCGCCGACAGATCACCGACCCCTGGCGGGTGTCCAGAAATTGCGCCCGCCGCCTGTAGTTGCCAGAGCGGCTGGATCGTTGGATCGAAGGCGCCGCCGGACACGTCGTGCAGGCGTCCAGCCAGTGTCAGGACTTCCAGAAGTTCGGCGGGGGGGTGATCCAGCCGGCCGTCGCGGTTCAACCTGTCGATGGCCGAGCCGCGCCGATGGAGGCTGAAGATCGCTTCCAGCCGACGCAGTTCCGCCTCCACCGATGAGAAGACGGGCGCGGCCCGATCTGGCGCGAGCCCTGCAAGCTGCATGCTTGCCCCGGCACCAAGCGCCAGCCCACGCCAATGCGCGGCCGGTTGGCCGGCCAGTGCTGGCGCGGCGGCGGCACTGGCCGAGATTGCAAGGAAACGCCGGCGCGTCAGGGACGAGATCATGAGGGTTGCTCCAACGGCTGGTTCAGGTCGACCGAGCCCAGGGCGGCCTCGTCCGGGATAGTGCCCAGCGGCATCGCGGCGCCGCCATATCGATCGATGAAGGCCTGCGCCTTGGCAGGTTGTGCGAATGGCACGATTTCAGGTGCGCCCATACCACCCGCGACCCCGGCACCAACGACGAAATGGGCGGTATCGGCAGCGATCCAGTTCTCGGCGCCGGGCTCCGCCCAGGAGGGCGCCGCGCCCATGTCGCTGACATAGATCGCGAGGATATGGGCGTCACGTTCCGGGCTCTTGAGATAGGCGACCATGTCCCGCACCTGCGCGAAAAAGATCGGCGCCGGGTAGCCCTCAAGATGGATCTGTCCCTTGGGACCACCATGTTCGGCCACGTTCATCTGGCAGAAATAGCTTAGAGCGGCATCGGTCATGGGGGACGGATCCGGGGCCTCTGCGACCTCTTCCTTGCAGGCGGTCAGCAGCAACAGCAGGCAGGGGATCAGGATGTGCTTCATGGCTCCAACCTCCGCAACGCGGTGCGGGCCATGGCGAAGCCGGCGATCAGCCAGAAAGCGAGCGAGGCCGGTGCGGCCCAGTCCGGCAGGCTTCCGGACACGCCGGCCATCCCCGTGGCAAGCGCCACATCGGTTGAGGCCGCGACATTCCAGAGCCGGAACGCGTCGGCGGGATTGGCGGTCAACACCCAGGGGAAGACATTCTGCGTGAAGTAACCACCCGCATCGGCCACAACAGCACCCAGCAGGCCGAGATCATAGAGAACAACCACCACCAGCCACAGTGCTGCGGACAGACCCGCAGCCGCGGCCGGGCTTCCTGCAAGGCTCGAAAGCATGTAGCCGAATGCCAGAAAGACGGCCCCGAGCAGGATCGACGTGCCGATCAGGCGCCCGACCGCCAGCGCGCTTTCCAATGACGCCCCGCCGGTGGCCGCGACGACGAGACCGGAGGTGCCGAAGCCTACGCTCATGGCAAAACCGAGCGCCGCCAGATGGGCGAGGAATTTGCCCCCGAGGATCTCGCCCCGCCCGGCCGGGTAGGAGAGCAACAGCGCAAGGCTGCCGCGATCGGCCTCTCCGGCGATGGAGTCAAAGCTCATCATCAGCGCCAGAAGCGGCGCGAGATAGACGGAGAGCGTGGTCATCGAAGCCACGGCCACGGTCAGCCGGTCGACGCCGAGCGTTCCTGTCGGCGCGGAGCCGGCGAAGGTCAGCGCCAAAGCGAAGAGCAGCATGATGAGCGTGGCCAGGAACAGCCAGCGGTTGCGGCGGACAATGAGCCATTCGGTACGGGCGACGGCAAGAACACGGCCGATCATGCGCCTTCCTCCTGTGCAAAGTGGCGATAGAGGTCCTCCAGCCGTGGCGGGGTCATCTCGATGTCCTCCACCGTATCGGTCATGGCGGCGAAACGGCGGAGCTGCTCCATCTTGGCTTCGGGCGCGCAGGAAAGCTCGACGGAGGCGCCGTTTATGCGCCGCCCGCCGGTATCCGCGGCGAACCGGTCGGCCGCACCCTGGCGGGCTCGAATGCGCAGTTTCGTTGGCAGGCCCGCCTTGTGCGACAGGCTCGCCAGCGTGTCGTTAGCCACCAGCCGCCCCTTGCGCAGGATCGCAATGCGGTCGGTCCGCGCCTCGACCTCGGTCAGCGCGTGCGAGGCCACCAGCACTGCGGTCCCCTGTTCGGCCAACTCGTCGATGATCGTGTAAAGCTCCTGGCGCGAAAGCGGATCCAGCCCGCTTGTCGGTTCATCCAGCAGCGCCACGGCCGGTTTGCCGAGCAGAACCTGCGCCAGCCCGAGCCGCTGGCGCATCCCCTTGGAATAGGTGCCGATGCGCCGGTCCGCCGCATCGGCAAGGCCGACCCGCTCCAGCAGGCCGGCCACCGGCACGCATCCGACGCCGGCGAGACGCGCGAACAGCGAAAGCTGGTCACGTCCCGTGAGTGACTTGTGAAAGCTCACCGCTTCCGGAAGGAAGGCTGTGGCGAGGCGGGCGGCATTGCTGCCCGGAGCCACACCCGCGACGCGGATTGTGCCGCCATCCAGCGGCGTCAGCCCGAGGATCAGCTTCATCAGCGTGGACTTGCCGGCGCCATTATGGCCAAGAAGCGCCACGCGCTCACCTGGGGCCAGCGCCAGGCTCACGGCATCGAGCGTCAACTGCCCGGCGCGGCGCTTGCTGGCACTGTCGATTGTCAGGATATCAGTCATTCAGTCCCTCCCATCCGGTCAGGTCGATCTCTCGCGGTCGCATCAACGGGTGGCTGTCGATCACCCCGCCCGGCAAGAGCGCCGGGAAGGCAGATTGCGACCAGCGTACGAGCTGCACCGCCGGGGAGCCGAGCAGCAGCTTGGCCGCCGGCTGCGTCCAGAGCACGTGATCCATGCTGTCATTGGGTCGGTAAGGCGCATCGGCAATGCCGTCGCCATTCAGGTCATAGGCGGCAAAATCGGACCAGTAGTTGCCCCTGCCCTCCTCGGACCACTCCACCCAGCGGGAGGAGACGTATTTCACCTGGGTCCGGTTGGCGATGAAGGCATTGCCAAGGATCCGGTTGCCCTCGGAGCCGGCGGTGAAGTGGATGCCGATGCCGCAACCTTCGAAATGGTTGTCGGAAAACAGGTTCTTGTTGGAGTTGTAGAGGAAGGCGCATTTCTGCTCCGTCCCCTTCACGTAGTTGCCGGTGATCTCGCTGTGGTTGGCGTAGTTCATCATCACGCCATGCTCGCGGTCATCGATGGAGACGTTGTTGGCCACCTTGACCTGCCTTGAGAACATCACCGCGTAGCCGAGATCGTTGCCGATGGAGACATTGCCCGTCACCTCGGACTGGTTGGCATACATGTAGTGCACGGCAAAGCGCAGGTCGCGGAAGGTGTTGTTCCTGAAGATGTTCTTCTTGGAGGAATTCACGAAAATCCCGTCGCGGCCAAGCCGGATGTCATTGTCCTCGACCACCGCGCCGGGTGCGTTCCAGACATAGACACCATTGCCGCGATCGTTCATCCGCTGGTCGGTGCGTCCGGTGATGGTGTTGCCGGCAACCACGGCGTCGCGCGCGCCGTGGATGTCGACCCCGTAGAGATTGCCCTCCAGCACGTTGCTGACGACACGGGCGCGAGTGGCCCCCTTGGTCAACTTGATGCCGGAATCGATCTCCTCATGGGCGGACCCCGATCCGATGATCGTGATCCCTGTCACCGTGACGTCCGCGCCGGTCACGGTGAGCACGCTTCCCCGGTCCTGTCCGTCGAGGATCGCGTGGCCCTGTCCGTCGAGCGTGACCGGAAAGGCCAGTTCGACGGTTTCGGGATAGGTCCCGGGCAGCAGGCGAAGCACGTCGCCCTCCGCGGCCCGGGCCAGTGTCTCGGCAATCGCCCCGGGCCGCGGCGGCACGTCCCACTCGGCCGCGGCAAGCGGCGAGGCGATCAGCAGCAGGATAGCCCAGAGCATACGCATGGCTTACGCGCCCTTCGGCTCGACGAACATCCGGCCGCGCATCTCCATGTGGAGCGCGTGACAGAACCACTGGCAATAGTACCAGTGCACACCCGGGCGGTCGGCGACGAAGGTCACCGAGGCCGTTGCCTGCGGCGCGACTTCCATCGCGACGCCGAAATTGGCCAGGCAGAAGCCGTGGGTCAGGTCGTCGATATCGTCCATGTTGGTGACATAGATGGTGACCTCGTCGCCCTGCTTGACGGTGAATTTCTCCATCGAGAATTCCGGTGCCACGGAGGAGAGGTAGACCCGCACCTTGTTGCCGTCGCGGATGAGTTCCTCGTGCCCCCAGTCCAGATCGACGCCATCGGCTTCGGCCTGCTTGCGGGCATCTTCCCACATCGGGTCGTTGCGGTCCCATTCGTTGCGCGGGTTGACGATATCCCGGCGAACGATAATCGAGTCGTGCGGCTCGGCAAAGGTCGGCCCGTCATGCACGAGCTTCATGCCGCTGCCTGAGATGTCGATGAGCTGTTCGTTCTCAGGCTTCAGCGGGCCGGTATTGAGGAACCGGTCCTTGGAGAACTTGTTCATCGAAACCAGCCACTTGCCGTCGGCCTCCTTGGTCTCGCCCATGGAGGTCGAGTTGTGGCCCGGCTGGTAGTGTACGTCGATCTTCTCGATGATCGGGTCCACGTCGGCGCCGTTATACTGCTCGATCGCTTTCTCGATGTTCCACTTCACGGCCTGGCTGTCGAGGAAGAGCGTGGTGAAGGCGTTGCCCTGACCGTCATAGGCGGTGTGAAGCGGCCCAAGGCCCAGCTGCGGCTCGGCCACGATGCAGGAGCGCGGATCGGCGTCGGAGTCGAAGAGCGCATCGAGCTTGGTCACATCCATCACCGAAACCGTCGGCGAGAGCTTTCCGTTGATGCAGACATGCTTTCCGTCGGGCGCGGTGTTGATGCCGTGCGGGCTGTTCGGGATCGGAACGTAGCGGGTGTATTTCTTGTTCTGCCCCTTGCGGCCGTCGATCACCTTGACGCCGTTCAGCTCCTGGTAATCGCCCGCTGCGACACCGGCCTCGATCTCCTTGAGGTTGAAGACGACGACGTGGTCCATCTCGTTCTCGGTCATCTCGGCCAGGTTCATGCCCATTTCCGAGTTGTAGGAGGTCGAGTAGGCGTATTTGCCCTGGTAGTCGCAATCGGTGTTGTCGAGGTTGCCCGAGACGATCACCTGCCAGGCGATCTCCATCGTGTCACCGTCGATGGCGGTGAAGATGTTCACGTATTGCGACGGATCGTCGAGGATCTTGCCGTCATTGACCAGCGGCGCCTCGTGCTCGCCATTGGCAAAGACATAGCCCGTGCGCGGGAATTTCTGCGGCCGCATGCCGTGGATGTCATGCGCGTTCGGGATCTCGAGGATCTTGTCGCATTTCATCACGTCGCAGCGCACGCGGGCCACGCGGGTGTTCGCCTTGTCGTTCATGAACAGGTAACGGCCGTCATAGGTGCCGTCGGTGAAGGACATGTGCGGGTGGTGCAGGTCGCCATTGTCGTAGGTTTTCTTGCCATTTGAGGCGAGGAACTTCTTCGTCTCCTCGGTCAGGCCCTCGGTCAGCACCTTGAGGCTCTCGTTGGTCTGGCCCCAGCCGGTGGCCGAGCAGCGGTTGAACACCGGGATCCGCATCAGCTCGCGCATAGACGGCACACCGAGGATGCGCAGCTCGCCCGTCTGGCCGGAGGACCAGAAGCCGTAATAGTCGTCCAGTTCGCCCGGCTCGAGGCTGGCATTTCCGGCCGCGGCCTTCGCGGGGGTGGCAGCCATCATCGTTCCGCCGAAGCCGGCGGAGGCGAGCACCGCCCCCGTGGCCGTGGCGCCGAGCATTCCGCGACGTGTCATCGCCAGTTGCTTCATTTTCTCAGACATGGGCGTTCCCTCCTTCAGGTTTCATTTTCTTTGCGTTGGGGTGATTGGTGGGCGGCATTTCCAGCGGATTGCCGACCTTCTGGCGCCGCCTTATCTGCCGGATGACAACGGGGCACTTGGCTTCAGACTGGTACAGAACCTGGCAATGCAGGCAGTCGACGCATTCATTCGGGTTGATCTCGCCGGTTGGGTGGATCGCCTGCACCGGGCATTCGTTCGCGCAGATCTGGCAGGGCGATCCGCATTCCTTGTAGCGGCGCAGCCAGTCGAACATTCGCATCCGCGCCGGGATCGCCAATGCGCCGCCGAGCGGGCAGAGATAGCGGCAGTAAAACCGCTCCACGAACAGTCCCGCGACCAGCAATGACACGGCAAAGACGACGAATGGCCAGTCGCGCACGAATTTCAGGATGATCGCGGTCTTGAAAGGTTCCACCTCGGCCAGATGTTCGGCCAACGGGATCGAGGCCAGCGAGACGCCGAACAGCCCGAGGAAGATCATGTACTTGATCGGCCAGAGCCGTTCATGCAGCCCCCACGGCAGTTCCCATTGCGGCAGCTTGAAGAACCGCGCGATCTGGTTTGTGAGTTCCTGAAGTGCGCCGAACGGACAGAGCCAGCCGCAATAGGCTCCGCGCCCCCAGAAGAGCAGCGCTGCGGCGACAGCGAACCACTGGATGAAAACCAGCGGGTCCATCAGGAAGGCGTCCCAAGAGAAGCCCGCGCGCATCTGCCCCGCCAGCGCCATGAGGTTGACGACCGAGAGCTGCGCATTTGCGTACCAGCCGACAAACACCAGCGTCATCGTCAGGTACCCGATGCGGAACCAGTAGAAGACGCGGGCATTCACCGTCGCCTGGAACTGGAAGAAGAAGGTCGCCGTCAGAACAAGCAACATCACGCACAAAACGGCGATCTCAACCGTCTTGTCCTTCCAGATCCGTTGCCAGAGCGCGGCCTTGGCGGCGGCTTCGTCCTCGGGCGCATCGACCATTTGCAGCGTGGACGCCGGCAGCAGGTAGTGCTCCGGCAGTTTGTAGCCGAGATCGAATGTCAGGAAGCTTTTCTCGATCGCCCCGACGGCTCGCTGGACCAGTAGTTGCAGGCGGAATGGCTCGGCGGGATCGAACCCGGCATCGGCGGGGATCCGGAAAAGGTCCATTTCGGAAAATGTCGGAGCATCGCCGGTTGCCAGATCGCCAAGTCGCCGGTGTTGCTTGTCGAAGAAGCGCACGGAACTGTCACCCTGGATCAACTGGATCCGGTCGAAGATGCCGCCGCGCACATAGCCGGACCCCTTGAAGGAATAGGTGCCACGCCCGAGTACGAGGATCGCGTGCTCGCCTTCCTCCAGCCATTCCGTGAGGTTGCGGTATTCGTTGTCGCCCAGAAGCGACCGGCCGATCGAGGGCACCGAGACCAGCGCCATGTGCATGTCGATGAAGGTATCGCCCGGCTCGCCCGCTTCTGGCCGCTTGATGGCGCGTTCGTCGCCCGTCTCCTCGAAGGCCGCGTTGACTTGTCCGACATCGAGTGTCAGGCGTCGGATCGACCCGTCGCCCGACAGAAACTTCCAATTCTCCGTGCCGGTGATGGACAGGTCCAGTTCGCGCTTCGGCCCGGTCGTTTCCAGCGCCAGCCCGCCAAGGCCGAGTGCGCGGGCAACCTTCAAACCGCCACGAACGATGGAATCGTCGATCACGATGATCGTGACTGTCGCGCCCGAGATGATGTCGAGATCATGCGCAGAGCCGCCCGCCTCGGCCTCGGCCTTGAGATCCAGCCCGGCATAGGACTCGGTAAGCGCCTTCACCTTGCGGTCGGGGATGCCAATCAGGACAATGGGTTCCGAGTGCTTGACCAGTTGCACGCCGGTCAGCACGGCATCGTCATCGACGGCCGCGACGACGTGAATCGGCTTGCCGGAATATCCTGTCGTGCTGACGAAATCCGATGTGAGAAACGCCCATGCGACCCGTTCACCGCCTTTCAGCAAGGGGGCAACGGAGATGTCGTTCCGCACAGGACCGAAGGAATCGGCCTCGGGATGAAAATCGGAAGCTGTCAGGTCGGGAAGGAAGCTGGCGAGGGTTTCGGCGGCTGCGCGGTCTGCCTGAGAACCGATAACGGAGAGCGTGAAGCCGAAAACCCAAAGCCAGAAGGTGAAGGCGCGTTTCATATCCAGGACGCCCTCCCCTCGGTAAAGGGCAGCCCCATGAACGGGATCATAGCCAAGTCTGTTGCCTTTTCGCTGCGGAATGGGGGAGCGCGGTTGTCTGCCCAGAACTGGGCCGGATTGTCTTTGACCGGCTGTGCAGCAATCCAATCGGGCCGTCCTGAATGGTCAGTTTCAGGAATTATCCGCGATTGAACCGGCTGATCACCGAGGGCGACGTTCGCACAGAGTTGACAATCGTCGCACTCTGGACAGGGAGCATCTTCGGGATCGGTTACGTTCCCATCGGGATCGATGCGAAGGACCGAGACACCGAATTCGGAACAGATCTCTGTCAACTCGCCACCGGCATTGGCTGCGGCCGGTACAGGCAACACTGCCTGCATGGCCACAAGCATGCAGAGCAAGACGGAAAGGAAATTCCGCCTGCTCCTTTGCAGCCGCTGCTGCTTTCCGGGGATATGCGAGTGTTGTTGCATCCTGAACCAAATCGAGTGCTTCACCATTCAACAACACTGAATCCAAGGCGGCATCCTTGACTTTTGTTAAGATCACTTTGCCCGAGATACCGGATTGCGCTGTGCCCTGACGAAGGGACCGACACGGATGCGCCTTCAAGAAAAAGGGAGCGATTGGGCTCAGGCCCCCGTGACATGCCCCCCGTAGCCGTCCCCCAAACTCGGTGAGAGCCTTCCGCAGCGTGATGTGTTCCTTACAGGGAGATGAGCGGATCCAGGAGATTTACCAGCCCATCGCGCGCTTCATTCCGGCCGCTTGCGTGAAACCCTTCGCACAATGCAAAAGGAGCCCCGTTATCCCCAAGAAGAAGCTTCGCCCGACAGTCCTTTGACGCCATACCGAGTATTCTTTCGGCGGGCGGCGACTGAAGCTGATCAGCCTCGGCCAAACGAGAGATGACACGTTGTTTCATCGTGATACGGTCGCGCTGGCAGGGAGATGGGCAGGATGAGTGTTTCGGCGGTGGATCTCGGGTGGTGGCAATGGGCGGGTGGCGACGGCGCCGGTGACCTGGGGCAGATGTGGCACATCCACACGGGTGAGCGCCTGGTGCATCGCGGGCACATTGATCCAGCGCAACGCGCCTTGCTCGGGGCGGATCTGCACGCGGACCTGCGGGAGGCCGCGACGCTGCACCGGTTCGACTACCGGCACGAAGAGCTCGACTACCCGCTGGTCCTTTCCGTAACACCCGATTTCTCCCGACTGGAGCTGGATCACACCGCTTCGGCGGCGCTGTGGCGCGCGGAGACGGGGGCCGCCGAGGAATACCCGCGCTACGGCGCCTTCTGCCGGGTCGATGACGCGGCGCTGGAGGCGTTCCGGATCTGGCCCTCGGCGCGACAGCAGAGCGATGGGCAGGGGCGGCTGGTCCTGCATGGCGGCTGGTTCAACGGGTGCTGGCAGGGCGGGCTCAAGCGTTCGACCTGGACCTTCTCGCAGGACGTGGTGCAATGGGCGCTGAAAGAACGACGCTCCGGCCCTGTGGCCCCCGCCCCTCCGCCCTTGGCGCCGCTGGATTCAGTGCCGGAGCGGTGGATAAGGAAGGTCTATCGCGGTGACGCGAAGATAGTTCCAGGTACGGATCTCGTTTACTCCAACGCAAGCTTCTCCAGACGCCACCCTGACACGGACAACCGGTTCAGAAGACCTACGCCGGACGAGGCCCGGAAGTACTACGGCGTCGATCTTTCCAGGACCACCTATCTCGTCTCCGGGCCAAACGAGTTTGCTGAACTCACGAGCTTCGAAGACAGGGCGGAGTTCCGCCTACGCACCCTCGAGCGGTTCTTTCTCGACATTCCGATTCTCAAGACAGCGGATATCGAAGCACTGATGGATCGCTTTCACTTCGGCATTCCAGAAGTTTGGGAGAAAAGCGAGGATTTCAGAGATCGCTTGAGTTGTGCAACGCGTGCGACACCGGGAGCGGAGGCAGGAACTGTGAATGGTTTCGTTCACTCGCCGATTTCAAACCGGGCTTTCAGGGGAGAACCGTTCAACTACTGGGCAGATCTTGGCGATGGAGCCAGGTTCTGGCCAATTGGTGCGATCCGAAAAGTCGCGCCCGATTTCCCGTCTTTTATGCACCCGCTTTATGCCGAGTATTTCGACTACGGCTGGGGCTACCAGGTCGGGCAACACAAGCCGCGCTTTGGAGCTACGTCGAAATGTGGTGCCTTCCACACCTTCACACCAGAGACTTGCCGCCTGCTCTGGCGGGATGTCGCCGCCGTCTTGGCATTGTTTCCTGTCTCAGAAACCGTTGGCGACCGGATTCCGCCCTACAGGAAGAGGCCTCCCGTGAGCGAGGCGCGACAGACCGAAGCCGTTTATCTTTGCGACTGGTTCTGGCTCGGGGATTTCTACCCGGATCTGCATCGACGCCTGGAGACCTACGTGCCGGACGATGGCGCGACCTGGCCGACGAGCCGCGGCCCGATGCAGGAGTGCTGGGGCTATCTGGATTTCCACACCATCCCGCGCGAGCCGGGGCAGTTCGACCTCAAGACCGACAAATACCGATTCAATCATATGACCATTGAAGGGTGGAGCGCGTGATACTGCGGGAACCTACCTTGGCCTGGGTATAGTTTTGTCATTTGTGGCGATGCGCTGGACGGACTTTCCATGTGGTGGCGACAGGAACGGGATCACGGCAAACTTCCCACCGTTCCGCGGTTCTGCGCAGCTCCCGGCCGACGGCGCAAAGCCTGCACAGGAAAACTCTCTCGATCCTCGCAGAATCGACGGGACCAGAACGGGTCCAGACGTGACGGTGAGAACAATATGCGGGAACACCCCACCCAAAAGAGAAAACCGGCCCCGTGATTTGGGGCCGGTTTTCTCTTTTATCAAGTTGGTACCCGAGGCCGGACTCGAACCGGCACGCCCGCTAGGACGGGGGATTTTGAATCCCCTGCGTCTACCATTCCGCCACTCGGGCCAACGACCGGTGGTTTAGCGCCGGCTTCGCGGCTTCACAAGATCACCCGTGCAAACTTTCTCCAGAATCTGGACCAACCGAACGAACCGGAGGCGGAGGTCTCCTCCCGCACCCGGGCTGCGTCAGTCCCCGATCTTGCCGGTAAAGGGCTTGCCTTCGCCGGCCCCGATGATCGACGGCTGGGTGTTGAGCTTTTCCACAGTCAGGCCGGTGGCCTCCTTGTAGCGGTCCGCGAAGACGCGGCGTTCGGCGTCGGGCATCACGTCGTCGATATTGTCAAATCCGTCCGGCGCCAGATCGTCCACCGCGTCGAGCACCGCATCGGGGCCCTGCCCGCGATTGGCGATGATAATCGCGTTGACGGCCTCGCGGCGCTCTTCGTCGTAGTCCTGCAGGGCCAGCGTCGTTTCGCCATTGTCCCGCAGGCAGCGCGCGATCACTCGGGCATCGAGGATCCCTTGCGAGGCACCGTTGGAGCCAATCGGGTACATCGGGTGCGCGGCGTCGCCCAGCAGGGCGATACGCCCCTCGGTCCAGGAGGGAAGCGGATCGCGATCGATCATCGGCCATTCCCAGACCGCCTCGGTGCCACCGATCAGCGCCGGAATGTCGAGCCATTCGAACTTCCAGTCGGCAAAGCTCGGCAACACATCGTCGATCTCGCCGCGACGACTCCAGTCTTGTTTCTCCCAGTCTCGCTCGGGGGCCACGGGAAGCTCCGCGATCCAGTGAACAAAGCTTTGTGTTTTTCCTCTTTCTCCAATGGGATAGGCAACGAACTTCATGCCCTTGGTTCCGGAGATCGTCATCGTTCTGCCACCGAGGAACTTCGGCGCGCGGGCAACCCCGCGCCACATCATAGACTTGCGCCAGTTTGGCATGCCCGCATCGGGAAAGAGCGTCTCGCGAATGGAGGAACGGGCGCCGTCGCTGGCGACCAGCACCGAGCCGCGGAGCCGGTCCAGCTCGTAGCCATACTGGCGATCCGTCAGGACGACCTCCAGCCCGCGCGGGGTTTCATACCATTCGGACACCTTGGCGCCGGCAAGGATCGCCTTGGGGCCGCAGCGCTCCAGCAGCGTTTCGTGCAGCATCATCTGCAGGCTGCCGCGGTGGATCGAGATCTGCGGAAACTTGTATCCAGCCTCGCGGCCGCGCGGCTCGGACCAGACCTCCTGGCCCCTGTTGTTGAAATAGGCCGTGCGTTCGGTCTGCACGCCGATCGTCTCAAGCTTGTCCTTGAGGCCGAGATCATAGAGCTCGCGCACGGCATGGGGTTGCAGGTTGATGCCGAAGCCGAGCGGACGAAGCTCGGCGATGGCTTCGATGATGCGGAAGGGCACCCCGACCTGGTGAAGGGAGAGACCAAGGGTAAGCCCGGCAACACCGGCTCCGGCAATAAGGACAGTCATCGGATACGCCTCCGTTCATGGCATCTGGCCGTGGTAAGGGCCGGTTTCGCCTTCCTATGCGGTGTTAGCGCTGCAAATTGCAACCGGGGATTGGCTTGCAAGCCGAGTTGCATTGACTGCATGGCAGTCCGTGCAGGTCTAGAAGTCAGAGCCGATCCGTTCCGAACGTGTCGCACACCTCGATATTGCCGGATTTGAAACCGGTCGCGAACCACCTCTGCCGTTGTTCGGAACTGCCATGGGTGAACGTGTGCGGCTGCGGGACCCTGCCAGCCTGGCGCTGCAACCTGTCATCGCCGATCTGCCTGGCTGCGTTCAGCGCCTCGGCGATGTCGCCCTGCTCCAGCGTGCCGAGCTGTGCCTCGACATTGCGGGCCCAGATGCCGGACAAGCAGTCGGCCTGCAGCTCGATCCGTACCGAGATGGCGTTGCTGTCGGCTTCGCTGACCCGGCTGCGCAGGCTGTTTGCCTTGCCGAGGATGCCAAGCTCGTTCTGGACGTGGTGGGCGATCTCGTGCGCGACGACATAGGCGGCCGCGAAATCGCCGCTTGCGCCGAAACGGTCGCGCAACTCGGCGAAAAAGGCCGTGTCGAGATAGGCCTTCTGGTCGACCGGGCAGTAGAACGGCCCCGTCGCGCCGGAGGCATTGCCGCAGGGAGATTGCGTGACGCCGGAAAAGAGCACGAGGATGGGCGGATTGTAGGTTTCACCGATCTGGCTCGCGAAGATGTTACCCCAGACCTCCTCGGTGTCGGCCAGCACAACCGACACGAATTGAGCTGCGGTTTCTTCCTCTGCCGACGGGGCCGCTCCCGTGGCGTAATCGGCCGGCCGATCATTGCCCTGTAACAGAAAAGACGGATCGATTCCGAGAAACCACCCAATCACCAGGATGAACAGAAGACCGACGCCGCCGACGCCGCCCGCGGTCGAAACGCCGCCCCGCCTGCCGCGTCGGTCCTCGATGTTGCGGCTTCCGCGCCGACCTTGCCACTTCATCCTCGACTCCCTCGCTTGACCCTGAGCCTTCTCCGTGATGTTTGCACTGTGATCATTACAGGATACGGACCATTGCTGCGAAAACTTTATGACTGGACCATTTCCCTCGCGGCCGGGCCCTACGCTCTTTGGGTTCTCGCGGCCGTCGCATTCATCGAGAGTTCCTTCTTCCCGATCCCGCCGGACGTGTTGATGATCCCGATGATCATCGCCACACCGCGCCGCGCCTTCCTGATCGCGGGCGTGGCCATGGTAGCCTCTGTTCTCGGCGGTATGCTGGGCTATGCGATCGGCATGTTCGCCTTCGAACAGATCGGGCAGCCGATCCTCGAAAGCCTCGGCAAGGCGGATTCGATGGCCGAGTTCAACCAGCGGTTCAACGATTTCGGCTTCTGGGCGGTGCTGGTCGCCGGGCTGACGCCGTTCCCTTACAAGGTCATCACGATCATGTCCGGCTGGACGGGCATGCCCTTCTTGACCTTCATGATCACCTCGATCATTGCGCGCGGCGGGCGGTTTTTCCTCGTGGCGTGGCTCCTGCATCGATATGGCGAACCGATCCGGTATTTCATTGAAAAGCGGCTCGGGTTGCTGACGATCATCTTCTGCGTGCTGCTGTTCGGCGCCTTCTACCTGGTGAAGTACCTATGAACGCCAAAATCCTTGTCGCGCTGGCCACAGTCGCCTCCGCCGGCTCCGTCGCAGGGGCGTATTTCTTTCAGCACGTGGTGGGCATTCTGCCCTGCCACCTGTGCCTGTTGCAGCGCTATCCGCACTGGATCCTTGCAGCACTCGGGGTCGTCATCCTTCTGAGCGGGCGTTTTCGGCTGGCATGGCTCGGGGTACCGATCGCGCTCTACAGCTTTGGCCTCGCGATCTATCACAGCGGCGTGGAGCGCAAGCTCTGGGCTGGGCCGAGCGATTGCACCGGCGGGCATGACCTTTCGGGAATGTCGGGGTCTGACCTGATCAGCATGGATTTCGGCGCGCCGGTCGTGATGTGCGACGAGATTTCCTTCTCGGTTCTCGGCCTGTCCTTTGCAAACATCAACGTGGCCTTGTCGGCCGTGCTGATCGGGATCTGGATCATGGCCGCGCGCCGCGCCTGAGGCGCGACGGCGAGCCAGGCTGCCAGTTATGTCTTTTTCATCGCATCGCGCAGGGCGGCGCCGAAAGCGTTGTCAGTCGAGACGGATTTGCCCTGATTGCGCGGCGCGCCCTTCCCGCTCGGCCCGGACGGCCCCTTGCCGCGCGGGCCTTTCGGCGGCTGCGAGCGTTCCGGGCGCGTGTTGCCGGGCTTTGCGTCCTTGCGCATCGACAGGCCGATCCGCTTGCGAGGAACGTCCACTTCCATGACGCGCACCTTGACCACGTCGCCGGCTTTCACCACCTCATGCGGGTCCTTCACGAAGCGGTCCGCCAGTTGCGAGACATGGACCAGCCCGTCCTGGTGCACGCCGATATCGACGAAGGCCCCGAAGGCCGCGACGTTCGTGACCGTCCCTTCGAGCAGCATACCAGGCTTGAGATCCGTGATCGCCTCCACCCCGTCGGCGAAGCTGGCGGTCTTGAATTCAGGGCGCGGGTCGCGGCCGGGCTTGGCCAGTTCGCCCAGGATATCGCGCACCGTGGGCAGGCCGAAGCTCTCGGTCACGAAATCCTCTGCCCGCAGCTTCGCCAGCCCGGCCTCGTCCCCCATCACCTGCCGCAGGTCGCGCCCGCAGGCCGACACGATGCGGCGGGCAACGTCATAGGCTTCGGGGTGGACGGAGGAGGCATCGAGCGGCTCGCTGCCGCCAGTGATGCGCAGGAAGCCCGCGCATTGCTCGAACGCGCGCGGACCGAGGCGGGCGACCTTGAGCAGCTCCTTGCGCGAGGCAAAGGCGCCGTTCACGTCGCGATGCGCCACCACGGATTCCGCCAGCGTGGGGCCGAGGCCGGAGACCCGCGCCAGCAACGGCGCGGAGGCCATGTTGAGGTCGACGCCGACCGCGTTCACCGCGTCCTCGACCACGCCGTCCAGCGCGCGGGACAGGCGGAACTGGTCCACGTCATGCTGGTACTGGCCGACACCGATGGCCTTGGGCTCGATCTTGACCAATTCGGCCAGCGGGTCCTGCAGGCGGCGGGCGATGGAAACCGCGCCGCGGAGCGAGACGTCAAGGCCGGGAAACTCCCGCGCCGCCAGCTCGGAGGCGGAATAGACCGAGGCGCCGGCCTCGGAGACGACGACCTTGGTGGGCTTCTGCCCCGGCAGGTCCCCGATCAGTTCGGCCACCATGCGTTCGGTCTCGCGGCTGGCAGTGCCATTGCCGATGGCAATGAGGCTCACGCCATGCGCCCGGATCAGCCGCGCGAGCGTCGCCTGTGCGCCGCGCAGGTCGTTCTTGGGCTGGAAGGGATAGATCGTGTCGGTATCGAGCAGTTTGCCGGTGGCATCGACAACCGCCACCTTGACGCCGGTCCGAATGCCGGGATCGAGGCCGATGGTTGTCCGCGCGCCCGCCGGGGCGGCCAGCAGCAGGTCCTTGAGGTTGCGCGCGAAAACCCGGATCGCCTCCTCCTGCGCACGCGAACGCATCTCGCCCATCAGGTCGAGCAGCAGGCTCAGGCTCAGTTTCGTCCGCCAGGCCCAGCCGGCCACATCGCGCAGCCAGCGGTCGCCCGGCCCCTCGCCCGCCGTGTCCAGCGCGGCACAGACCATCGCCTGGACCTTGGGCAGGTCCACGTCCGGGTCCGGCGCGATTTCAAGCCGCAGGATGCCCTCGTTGGAGCCCCTCAGCATGGCCAGCGCGCGGTGGCTCGGGACAGTGGCCCAAAGCTCTCGGTGGTCGAAATAGTCAGAGAACTTGGCGCCCTTGGTCTCTTCGCCCTCGTTCACACGCGCGGAGAGATAGGCGCGTTCCTGCATGAAACCGCGCAGCCGGCCCAGCAGGTCGGCATTCTCGGCCAGTTCCTCGACGATGATGTCACGTGCGCCAGCGAGCGCGGTCTTTGTGTCGGGCACCTCCTCGCCGAGGAAACCTTCGGCGAGATTTGCCGGCTCGGCGGAGCGATCCACCCGGATTGCCTCGGCCAGCCCGTCAAGGCCCCGCTCGCGGGCGATCATAGCGCGGGTGCGCCGTTTCGGCTTGTAGGGCAAATAGAGGTCTTCCAGCGCGGCTTTCGTATCCGCCCCGGCGATCTTCTTTTGCAACTCGTCGCTGAGCTTGCCCTGCTCACGGATGCTGTCGAGGATCGTCTTTCGCCGCGCCTCCATCTCCGTCAGGTAGGCAAGCCGCTCGGAGAGGTCCCGCAACTGTGTGTCATCGAGCCCTCCCGTCACCTCTTTGCGGTAACGCGCGATGAAGGGCACCGTGGCCCCCTCGTTCAGAAGCCCCACCGCGGCGGTGACCTGTTCGGGGCGCGCACCGATCTCGCTGGCGATGGTGCGGGTGATGCGGGCGGAAGTTTCTGTGCTCATCTCAGTCCGTTGGATTGGTCGCAGGAACTTGGCCTGTGCCCCACAGGGACACAGGGGTCAGGCGCCCGGAACCGGGTGCGCCTTGCCAGTGGTATAGCTGAAAAGCCGCTATCGGCTCAGAACGGAATCTCGTCGTCGATATCACCGCCGGGGCCACCCGGGCCACTCTTCCCGCCGCCGCCATAGCCGCCGCCGGGCTGACCGCCACCACCACCGCCGCCGCCATAGCTGCCGCGGTCGTCATAGCCGCCGTCACCGCCACCAAAGCCGCCAGTATCGCCGCCACCGCCACCGCGGCTGTCGAGAATGGTCAACTCGCTGCGATAGGGGCGCAGGACGACCTCGGTCGAGTAACGGTCCTGGCCGGACTGGTCCTGCCATTTGCGGGTTTCCAACTGGCCTTCGATATAGACCTTGGAGCCCTTGCGCAGGTACTGCTCGGCAACGCGGGCCAGCGGCTCGGAGAAGATCGCCACCGAATGCCACTCGGTCCGCTCGCGGCGCTCGCCGCTATTGCGGTCTTTCCAGGTCTCAGATGTCGCGATGCGCAGGTTGCAAACCTTGCCACCGTTCTGGAAGGTGCGCACCTCGGGGTCCCGGCCCAGATTGCCCACCAGGATCACCTTGTTCACCGATCCGGCCATGCGCTGCTCCTCGTTTTTTGCGCGTGCGCTCACGGGCGCACCGATTCCGATTGGAGCCAGACGCTACACCACCTGAGGACGGTGCAAAACCGCCAATATCCGGGCTGCGGAGTTCGCAGGCTGGCGCGACGCGGAGTTTTGGCTATACTGCGCCGCCAAGAACAAGTGGTATTTGGGACAAAGTGCATGTTGAGGGGTGTCGAGACAGGGCTCATTGCGGCCGTCCTGGCTGCAGGATTGGCAGTGACGACGGTTGCGCCGAGTTGGGCGGAAACCTCCGTCTCCTCCAAGGCCCGCGCCAAGCTGTTTGCCTCCCAGACTCGTCTTCTCGATAGCCGCGCCGCCCAGCAATATGAAAATTCGGTCCGGCTGCAGCCGCCCTCGGCCAAGGCAGCGCTCGAGTCCGCTGCGGTCCCCAGCTATCGCGGCCGTTATTCCGGCCCCTATCTCCAGCTCGCCAAGAATGCCGCCCGGCGCCACAACGTGCCCGAGGACCTGTTCCTGCGCCTCGTTCAGCAGGAGAGCAACTGGAGGATCGGCGCGGTGTCGCACAAGGGGGCGATCGGGCTGGCCCAGCTCATGCCGGAAACCGCCGCCAATCTTGGCGTCGATCCGAATGATCCAAAACAGAACCTGGATGGCGGCGCGCGCTACCTGCGGATGATGTATGAGCGCTATTCCAGCTGGCGGCTGGCACTGGCGGCCTACAACGCCGGCCCCGGCGCGGTGGACAAATATGGCGGCGTGCCGCCCTACCGCGAAACCAAGCGTTACGTGAAGAAGATCTGGGGCAGCTGAGCCGGGTCGGCCAGAACGCCGGTTGATGAGCCATTTTCCCGAAGTTTTCTGCTTGGGTTGATTCGCTCTCGCCACCGCGTTTTTTGGTACCGGCTGCTCGGGCAGTCTGCCGATCGGCAAAATCGCGCCGCTCACGGTTCCCGATTGCGACACGCGCTGGACGCTTTGCGACGTCGTCGAATGACGATCAATTACACATTCACGATTTCTCGGAAAACTCCTTGATTGGGTCGTTCTGAACTCCTAGTTCGGAATTGAGCCCGGTTCGAGGACGGGATTCCCCTTTTGGTGGAGGTTACCATGCTGACACGCGACGACATGATCCGCGAATACCGTTCGCGCGCAGGCACCCTGCCGGCGCTCTTGCTGGTGTATTCCGTTCTGCTCAGTACGCTGGCGCTGTCGGCGAGCGCCATTCTGTAGGCCGGGGACGGCCTCCGGAGCCGCATTCAACTTCCTGTTTCAACGCGACCGCAACGCCCGTAACGGTGTTGCGGTTATTTGTTGAGTGCGGATCGCAGGGAGCGGTTGAGACGCCCGGCAGCCGCCGCTGGCAGACAAGCCGTGGATGGCGCGGGTTCAGTCTCCCGGCGGGTAGCGTTTGGTCTCTTCCAGGACATTCAGGTCCATGTGGTTCCGCATATATTGCTGACTGGCCCTTTTGAGCGGCTGGTAGTCCCAGGGGTAGTAGCCGCCGTTCCGCAACGCCTCGTAGACCAGCAGGCGACGGGCCTGGCTGGCGCGCACCTCTGCGTCGAACACGTCGAGGTTCCAGCGCGCAAGGGCTTCTTCCTTCAGCGCCTTCAGAGTGGCGGTACAGGACGGGTCCTGCGCTCGGTTGTGCAGTTCAAGCGGATCGGCCTCGATGTCATAAAGCAGATCGGGGTCCAGCGCGCATAAGGTCAGTTTCCAGCGCCCCTTGCGCAGGCAGACCAGCGGCGCCTCGGACGCCTCGGCCGCATATTCCATCGCAACCGGCGCCTGCCGGGGCGTGCCGGCTGCAAGCGGCAACAGGCTCTGCCCGTCGATCCAGGGCGCCATATCGTCGATGGACACCCCGGCCAGATCGCACAAGGTGGGCGTAACGTCGATGGTCGAGACGGGACCGGAGACCAGCCCGGGTGTGAGATTTGGCGCAGAGATCATCAGCGGCACCCGCGCCGATCCCTCGAAGAAGCTCATCTTGTACCACAAGCCGCGCTCGCCGAGCATGTCGCCGTGATCCGAGACGAACAGGATCACGGCCTCCTGGCCAGTCTTTTCCAGTGCATCGAGAACCTCCCCGATTTTGGCGTCGCAATAGGAGATATTGGCGAAATAGGCGCGGCGCGCACGACGGATATGCTCCTCGGTGATGTCGAAATCGCGCCAGTTATTGGCGCCGAAGATCCGCTTGGAGTGATTGTCCTGATCCTCGTAGTCAAACGCAGGGACATCCGGAAGAAGGTGTTCGCAGTCTTCATAGAGATCCCAGTATTCCCGGCGGGCGACATAGGGGTCGTGGGGATGGGTGAAACTGACGGTCAGCAACCATGGCCGGTCGTCCTGCGCACGGGCCAGATCGTAGACTTTCATCTTCGCTTCATGGGCGACAGTGTCGTCATATTCCAACTGGTTGGTGATCTCCGCCACGCCCGCACCGGTGACCGAACCCATGTTGTGATACCACCAGTCGATCCGCTCACCGGGCTTGCGGTAATCCGGCGTCCAGCCGAAATCGGCAGGGTAGATATCGGTGGTCAGGCGCTCTTCGAAACCGTGCAACTGGTCGGGTCCGACGAAATGCATCTTGCCGGACAGGCAGGTCTGATAGCCCGCGCGCCGCAGGTGGTGGGCGAATGTCGGAATGTCGGAGCGGAACTCGGCGGCATTGTCATAGACCCCGTTGCGCGAGGGCAGTTGACCCGACATGAAGGCCGCCCGCCCCGGCGCGCAGAGCGGCGAGCCGGTATAGCAATTCTCGAAGCGGACTGCGTTTTCCGACAACCGCCTGAGATTGGGGACATGCAGCCACTCCACCGGCCCGTCGGGAAAGAGCGTTCCGTTGAGTTGGTCGACCATGAAGATCAGTATATTCGGCTGTGTCATCGTCGTTCCTTCAGCGGCGCGTTGGTTGGCGGCGCGTTTGTTTTGCAAGAAAGAGTATCCACCGCAGGCACAGAGCCGTGCCATGCAGCGTCGCAATGGGGGCGTTTTTCGGCATTTCGGGCAGGTCAAACCCCGAATCTATGGCCCTTCAGCCGCGTGCGCCCATTCGTACCCCTGGTATTTCCTGGATCCACGCCAAGGTCAGAGCCCCTCGGGGCATGTTTTGTCGCGGGATTGCAACAGTGGTCAGGCCAATTTCCTGTCGGTGACGCAGATCAAAGAAATATCTACCAATCGATGAATACGGTGCTGTACGGGCGGCGAACGACGCCCTTTCCGACATATGGCGGCACCTGATGGCTGCCGTAAGACCCGAGGCCCCGGAGGTTGCGATGCTGACACGCGACGACATGATCCGCGAATACCGTTCCCGTGCAGGCACCCTGCCCGCGCTGCTGCTGATCTATGCCGCCATTGTCAGTACGCTGGCGTTGTCAGCAAACGCCATACTCTGAGCGAAGCGCCAGCGCCCAAGATTACCACCCAGACCCGGACCGTTAATCGCTGCGTCACCGCAAGCGGCGCTTTGGTTTGTGGATCTCTGATTGATGGCCGTCCCCGCGATGGGAACGGCCGGTTTTCTCGTGGCCGCGCTCAGTTGCCTGCGGACTCGCCGATATTGTCGACACCGCGCTCTTCCAGCACGGTGGTCAACCATTCGGGGTCCATCTCCGGCACCGAGGACAGCAGCAGGTCCGTGTAGGGATGGTGCGGCGGGGTGAACATCTCGTCCTTGGGCCCCTGCTCCACCACCTTGCCGTGCTGCATAACCACCACCTCGTCGGCAATCGACCGCACCGTCGCCAGGTCGTGGGTGATGAACATGTAGGCCAGGCCGAACTCGTCCTGCAACCGGTCGAGTAGCTTGAGAATACCCTCGGCCACGAGCTGGTCGAGCGCGCTGGTGACCTCGTCGCAGATGATGAATTCCGGCTCGGCTGCCAGCGCCCGGGCGATGCCGATCCGCTGCTTCTGACCGCCTGACAGCTCCGGCGGATAGCGGCTGTAATACTTGGACGGTTCCAGCTCGATCAGGTCCAGCAACTCATCTACCCGTTGTTTCAGCGCAGGGCCGTGCAGTCCGCCATAGAACTGCGCGGGCCGGCCGATGATTTCGCTGATGCGAACCTTCGGGTTCAGTGCCGTATCGGCCATCTGGTAGATCATCTGCGCCTGCCGGAGCTGGTCGCGGGTGCGGTCCTTGTAGCGCGGCGGAAGCGGCTCGCCCTTGCACAGGATCTGGCCGGACATCGGCGGCAACAACCCGGTGATGCAGCGCGCCGTGGTCGACTTGCCGGAACCGGACTCGCCCACCACCGCCACGGTCATACCCGGGTAGATATCGAAGGAGACATCGTCGAGCACCTTGACGCCGCCGGTATAGGCCGCGTCCACGTTCTGCACCGAGATCAGCGGCTCGGTTCCGTCGGCCGGACGGTGGCGCTGCGGCGAATGAAACGAGCGGACCGCCCAGAGGCTCTTGGTGTAATCCTCCTGCGGGTTGTCGAGCATCACTTGCGTCGGCGCCTGTTCGACCTCCTCGCCCTTGAGCAACACCTTGATCGTATCGGCCATCTGGGCCACCACCGCGAGGTCGTGGGTGATGTAGATGGCGGCGGTGTTGAACTGATCGACGATGTCACGGATCGCGGCCAGAACCTCGATCTGGGTGGTCACGTCGAGCGCCGTTGTCGGCTCGTCGAAGATGATCAGGTCCGGCCGGCAGGACATGGCCATCGCGGTCATCGCCCGCTGAAGCTGGCCGCCCGAAACCTGGTGCGGATAGCGGAAGCCGATCTCCTTGGGGTTCGGAAGGCGCAGGCGCTCATAGAGCTCCATCGCGTCTTCCTGCGCCTCCATGCGCTTCTTGATCCGATAATGAACCGGCGCTTCGGTATGCTGGTCGATGATCTTGTGGGATGGGTTGAAGGACGCCGCGGCCGATTGCGCCACATAGGCGATACGCGAGCCCCGCAAGGCGCGTCGCTCGGCTTCGGTGGCCGTCGTCAGTTCCATCCCGTCGAACTCGATCGAGCCGTCGGAAATGCGGGTTCCGTCACGGGCATAGCCCATGGCGGCGGCGCCGATCGTGGATTTGCCCGCGCCGCTCTCTCCGATCAGGCCAAGCACCTCGCCGCGATGCAAGGTAAGGTCCACGCCCTTGATGATCGGCACCCAGGTCTCGTCGGAGTAGCCTTCAATCTTAAGATCCCTGATCTCGAGCAGGACCTCGGCGTTCTTGAACTTGTCATTCATCTTATTGCTCCTTCAGGCCGGAGGTGCGGAAGAGCATCCAGTCGACGACGAAATTGATCGCCACCGTCAGAAGTGCAATTGCCGCCGCCGGTATCAGTGGCGTGATGTCACCGAAGGAGATCAGCGTTGCGTTCTCGCGCACCATCGAGCCCCAATCCGCCGTGGGCGGCTGGATGCCGAGACCAAGGAAGCTCAGGCCGGCGATGAGCAGGAAGACGAAGCAGAACTCCAGACCGAACTCGGCGATCAGCGGCGCTGTGGCGTTGGGCAGGATTTCCTTGCGGATCAGGTACCAGTCCCCCTCGCCCCGTAGTTTCGCCGCCTCGATAAAGTCCATAACGACGATATTGCCCGCAACCGCACGTGTCAGGCGGAAGACGCGTGGCGAATAGATCACCGCCACCACGATCACGATGACCTGCAGACCGGTGCCGAAGATCGACAGGATCAGCAGCGCGAAGATCAGCGACGGGATCGACATGATCACATCCGCCGTGCGGCCCATGAGCTGATCGAACCAGCCGCCTTTCACGGCCGCCAGTAGCCCCGCCGTCGCACCCATCAGGAAGGCCAGCAAGGTGGCGACAAGCGCCAGGCCGACCGAGTTCCGCGCGCCATAGATGATGCGGCTGAACATGTCGCGGCCGAGCTGGTCGGCGCCCAGAAGCATGTTCTCGTCCGCCGGCGCAAAGGCCTGGCCGATGATCTCGGCCTCGCCATGCGGCGCGATCCAGGGCGCGAAGATGCCGGCGATGGCATAGGTGAAGATCACGAACATGCCGAAAGCCGCGGTGAGCGGCGCGGTGCGCAGTTCCTTGGCCAGACCGGGCTTCGAGATCAGGATAAGGAATTCCCGAAAGGCATAGGAGGTGCCGGCCGCAAGCGCGAGCACGAAGGCGGATGTCGCCACGAAACGCAGCGCGCCCGCCCCGCCGATGATCCCCAGAACGAAGGAGATCAGCGTCAGCGTGAAGATCAGCATGAAGACCGATCGTTGCTTGTAGTATGCCGCGAGGCAGGAAGCGCCGATCAGGGCGGAATAGTAGACAATGACGAAGGTACTCATGTTCCCGCCCTCACTTCGGATGCCGCAAACGCGGGTTGGTCAGGATCGCCCCGACATCCGCAGCAAGGTTGAGAAGAATGAAGGTCGCTGCAAAGATCAGGCAGCATGCCTGTACGATCGGGAAGTCGCGTTTGGAAACCGCGTCGACCAGCAGCTGACCGATACCCGGATAGACGAAGACCACCTCGACCAGCACGACGCCGGTGATGAGATAGGCCAGGTTCAGCGCCACCACGTTGATGATCGGCGCCCAGGCATTCGGCAGGGCATGTTTCACGATCACCTTCCAGGGCGGCGTGCCCTTGAGGCGGGCCATCTCGATATAGGGCGAGGCCAGCAGGTTGATGATCGCGGCACGGGTCATGCGCATCATGTGTGCGGTCACCACGAGCACCAGCGTCAGCATTGGCAAAAATGTCCTTTCGAGAAGATCGAAAAGGCTCATGTCACCGCTGAGGCTCGAAATGGCCGGAAACATCGTCGTGCGGACAGCCAGGAAGAGAATGAGGATGTAGCCGAGAAAGAATTCCGGCGAGGAGATCGTCGTCAGCGTCATGACATTGGCGACGCGGTCGAAGATCGTGTTGCGGTACAGCGCCGTGAAGACGCCGAGCATGATCGAGATCGGCACCGCGATCACCGCCGCGTAGGAGGCCAGGAAGAGCGTGTTGACGAAACGGTCCGAAATTGCCTCGCTCACCCGTTCGCCGGACACCAGGGACACGCCGAAATCGCCGGTTACGGCGCCGGCGAGCCATTCGAAATAGCGCACGGGCGCGGGCCGGTCGAGCCCAAGCTGCTCGCGCATCGCGGCCACGGTTTCCTCTGTCGCGCCCTGTCCGAGCACGGCTTCGGCAATGTCGCCTGGAAGCAGTTCCACCGCGAAAAAGATCAGCACCGACACCACGAAAATGGTGAGGAGGCCAAGTCCCAGCCTTTTGAAGACCAGCCTGGTGAGGTCGCCCATATGTCCCTCCGAAGCTCCGCATGACGACCGGCAGCCGGATGCGTGTTCCTAGTTGTCATGGCGTGCATCCCGTTTCGCCGGGAACGCCCTCCGGGGCATGGCCATCGGCTCGGTCGCCCAGTGCCGCCGGATCGAGAGCCCCCGGCACGAAACCACGCCGGGGGCCGAAATCATTCACATCAGGCTGTGGACCACCAGCGGCTCGCCGCACGTGCCCCGTCGCATTCCCAACTCGCAGCCATAGTATCGGGCGTACCGATATTTGAGCGGCTGGCATAGACAAAATTATTGAAGAACGGGATGATGGTGCCGCCATCGTCGCGGGCAAGCATTCCCATCTCGCGGTAGATCTCGGCGCGCTTGGCGTCATCGAGTTCGGCCTTGCCCATCAACAGCAGTTCGTTGAAGCGCTCATTGACCCAGTAGCTCTCGTTCCAGGCCGCATCCGACTTGTAGGCCAGAGTGTACATCACGTCCGGCGTCGGGCGCGCGCCCCAGGAGACGAGCGTGAACGGCTTCTTGAGCCAGACATCGGAGTAGTACCCGTCATTCGGTTCACGCACGACGTTGACCTTGATGCCCGCAGCCTTGGCCTGCTCGGCATAGAGCACGCACATATCTACCGCGCCGGCATAGACGCTGTCGGCCGTGCTCAGGCTGACTTCCAGCCCCTCGGCACCGGCCTTCTTTAGCAGCGCCTTGGCCTGGTCGGGATCGTAGTCGCGCTGCGGGATGTCGGCGGGCCAATAGGGCTGTGCCGGCGAATGGTGGAAATCATTGCCCTTGGTGGCCGCTCCGAAGGCGATCTTCTCGATGATCTCGTCGCGGTTCATCGCAAGCTTGAGCGCATTGCGCACGTCCGGATTGTCGAAGGGCGCCTTGTTGCAATGCATCGGCATGGTGATGGCGCCTGCCGAGGGAATGTTGTGGATGTTGATGTTCCGGTCCCGCTGCAGCAGCGCCATCGTCTTGAGCTCGATGATCGAGACCGCGTCCACATCGCCGGTGACCAGCGCGGTCTGGCGCGCGTTCGGATCGTTCAGCACGATGATCTCGACCTTGTCGAACCAGGCGCCTTCGCGGTGCCAGCCGTCATGGCGGGAAAGCTGCCAGCTCACGCCGAACTCGCCGCCGTCGATCTTGTAAGGGCCGGTGCCGTCGCCGGACTGCCAGTCAATCGTGCCGTCATCCTTGGCCGGGCAGATGGCAAAGTGATAATCGGTCATCAGCCATGGCAGGTCGGCATTTCCGCCCGTCAGGGCGATCTTGACCGTGTAGTCGCCATCCTTGGTGATATCGACCACGTCGCTCAGCAGCGCCTTGGCCGCCGAAGTCGATGCTTCGCCGCGATGGTGGTTCAACGAGGCGATGACGTCATCGGCGGTACATTTCTTGCCGCTGTGGAAAGACGCGTTCTCGCTGAGCTTGAAGGTCCATTCGGAAGCGTCGGCGGAGGCCTCCCAGCTGTCGGCAAGGTCCGGGCCAAGCGAGCCGTCGCCATTGATCATCGTCAGGTAGGACCGGTGGGTATGCGCCAGGTAGATCATCTGGCGGGACACATAGGTGCCCGGATCATGCGTATCGGAGGTATTGCCGTCATGCAGGCCCCAGCGGAAGCTCCCGCCGGATTTGGGCTGCGCGGCTGCTTTCGTCGTCCACAGCCCGGTGGCCGTGGTCGCGGTCAGGCCCGCGGCAATAGAGGTATTAATGAAATCACGTCGCGAGATCCGACCGGTGCGGGCCGCCCTTGCGATACGATTTATCAGGATTTCGTCCTTCTTCGACATTCGTGTCTCCTGTTGGTTTTTTTGGACTGGCGACGTTGATGCGCCTTCAGAGTCGGAGCGTTCCTGCACTGACGGGGGAGAAATGCTCAAAAACGACATCCGGTAAAACAATCACGAACAGCAGCAGAGTTCTACCCCGGCACAAGAGAAACTTTACCTTCCCCGAGGGCAACCCGCCAGAGGCGCAGGGCGGTTCGCTGCGTTTTTCTTTTGCGCCATGCAACTTAAGCGCCGATTTTCTGAAAAAAATTGCTTTTAGAAAACGTTAAGATACGATGGAGGAGGTCTTTGATGGCCGCGTCAGAACGGGAAGATATTGGGAGAGGCTATCTATCCGGACTGTGCACAGCTATGTACGAAAGCGACTTTGCATGTCGCAAAAAGGACACCCACGGGTGCCGCCCGCCTCATTTGGAAGAAAGACAGGGACGCATGAGCGATAATAGGAAAACAACGACCTTCGCACAGCCGACACGCCGCAGATTTCTCGGCACCACGGCTGCTTTTGCAGGACTCGCATCGACCGGTACACTTTTGGGCACGGGGCGCGCCCGCGCGCAATCGCGCGGCGGCACCATTCGCGTCGCCAAGGGCCATGGCAATACCGGCGACACACTCGACCCGGCGACCTGGACCAACGGTTTCACCGTGGCGCTGACCTATGGGATGAACGGTTTCCTGACCAAGGTCGGTGTTGACGGGTCGCTGGAACCGGACGTCGCGGAGAGCTGGGAGGCAAGCCCCGACGCCAAGACCTGGCGATTCAAGATCCGCTCCGGCATGACCTTCCATTCCGGCAAGCCGGTGACGCTCGACGATGTGATCGCCTCGATCGACTACCACCGTGGCGAGGATTCCAAATCGGTTGCCAAACCGCTCGTCGCCCCGATTGTGTCGATCACCAAGGAAGGCGAAGACACGGTCGTCTTCGAACTGGAGACCGGCAGCGCCGATTTCCCCTTCGTCTTCACCGACTACCACATGGCGATCTGCCCCTCCGACGGCGCGGGCTCGATCGACTGGCGCTCCGGCGACGGGTGCGGCGCCTACAAGCTGGTCGAGTTCGATCCCGGCGTCGTGGCCCGCTTCGAGCGTTTCCAGGACGACTGGAACCAGGAACGCGGCTTCATGGACGCGATCGAGATGCTGTCCATCGTGGACCTGAATGCGCGGACCACGGCGCTGGTCTCCGGCGATGTCGACGCGATCGACAAGCTGGACCTCAAGACCGTCGCGCTGCTGGGCCGCAATCCCGGAATCGCGATCCATTCCGTCGCCGGTCCGCAGTATTACAGCTTCGCCGCGCGTGCCGATACCGCGCCGCTCGACGATGTGAATGTGCGCCGGGCGTTGAAACACGCGATCAACCGGCAAGAACTGGTCGACAAGATCCTCTTCGGCCACGGCACCGTGGGCAAGGACCAACCCATCGGGCCGAGCTACCGCTTCCACAACCCGGACCTGGCGGAGACGCCCTATGATCCGGACAAGGCCAAGTTCTACCTCAAGGAGGCCGGGCTCGACGCGCTGACCGTTCAGCTCTCGGCAGCCGATGCGGCCTTCCCGGGGGCCGTGGACGCCGCCGTTCTGTACCAGAACTCCGCTGCGGCCGCCGGTATCACCGTTGACGTCAAGCGGGTGCCGAATGATGGCTACTGGTCCGATGTCTGGCTGAAGCACCCGTTCTGCGCGGTCTACTGGGGCGGTCGTCCGACCGAGGACCAGATCTTCACCACCGCCTTCGAGGGCGGCGCTGCCTGGAACGACAGCATGTGGGCGAATGGCCGCTTCGACGAGTTGCTGGTCATGGCACGGGCCGAGCTCGACGAAGACAAGCGCCGGGCGATGTATTACGAGATGCAGGAAATCGTCTCGACCGATGGCGGCACCGTACTTCCGATGTTCGCCAATTTCGTCTTCGCCACCGGCAAGCGGGTTGTGCATGGCGATATGGCTTCGAACTTCGACCAAGATGGCGAGCGCTGGATGGAGCGCTGGTCCCTCGCCGACTGACCTCGCCCCGGCGCGCCGTCACACACGGCGCGCCAAGCGTTCCACCGCTGCGCCGTATTGGCGCCGAGGTTGATGCAGATTACGGCGGCAGGCGCTTCGGCGCCTCCGCCACACAGCCGGCCCCGAGCCTGCCGCCCCACCCAATCCCCTGCCCGCTCCCGCATTTTTCACCGTGCCGCGCAAAACGGCACGAACAGCATGATGTTCGGAGATTTGCGGCTGCATGTCGCCTCGCGCGTTGGCTTTGGCTTGACAGGCAGAGCGCGCCGCCCGCTATTCTGGCCGACAGATCACGCCTGTCCTGGCCCCATTCCCGCGACCGGGCAGCGCGGCTCTCCGCACCCCATTGACAAGGCTCCGCCCCGGGGCTGAAAGGAGCCCCCCGCATGACCGCCCAGGACCTTCCCTTCAGCCGGGCCGAATATGCCCGCCGCCTCGACAAGACCCGCGCCGCGATGACGGCGGCCGGGCTCGACATGCTCTTTGTCGAGGATCCGTCCAACATGGCCTGGCTGACCGGGTATGACGGCTGGTCCTTCTATGTCCACCAGGGAGTGCTGGTCTCTGGCGACCGCGACCCGCTCTGGTGGGGGCGGCGCATGGATGCCAATGGCGCGCTGCGCACGGTCTGGATGACGGCAGAGCATGTGCGCGGCTATGCCGACCATTTCGTGCAAACGACCGAGCGCCACCCGATGCAGGACCTCGCCGCGATCATCCGCGAGGCGGGTGGCGGGCGCGGCCGGATCGGCGTCGAGATGGAAAATTACTACTTCTCGGCAAAGGCCTATACCACGTTGCTGGCCGAACTGCCGGAGGCGGAACTGGTCGATGCCACCGCGCTGGTCAACTGGCAGCGCGGGGTAAAATCGGACGAGGAGATCGCCTTCCTGCGCAAGGCGGCGGGGATCGCCGAGCGGGTGATGGACGGGGTGATCGAACGGATCGAACCGGGGATGCGCAAGAACGTGCTGGTGGCGGAGATCCTTCGCGACCAAGTGCTCGGAAATGGCGAGGACTGGGGTGACTACCCGGCTATAGTGCCGCTCCTGCCGAGCGGGCCAGACGCCTCCGCGGCCCATCTGACATGGAATGGCGCACCCTTCCGAACCGGCGAGGCGACGTTTTTCGAGCTGGCCGGCTGCTACCGGCGCTATCACGTGCCCTTCTGCCGAACGGTCTCTCTGGGCGCGCCGACCGACGCCTTGCGGCGGGCCGAGGCGGCGCTGGTCGAGGGGCTGGAAGCCGGGCTGGAGGCGGCGCGCGCGGGCAATCGGGCTTGCGACATCGCCAATGCGCTCGCCGCCCCGCTGGAACGCGCCGGAATCGAGCGCGGCGCGCGCTGCGGCTACCCGATCGGCCTGAGCTATCCGCCGGACTGGGGCGAGCGCACGATCTCGCTCCGGCCCGAGGACGAGACCATCCTGGAGCCGGGAATGACCTTCCACTTCATGCCCGGCCTCTGGATGGAGGATTGGGGGTTGGAGATCACCGAAAGCATCCTGATCCGCCCCGACGGTCCGGCGGAATGTTTCTGCGACCGGCCCCGCAAGCTCTTCGTGAAGGCGTGAGCATGGACCGGCTCGCCCGCGCCATCGCGATCCTCGACGATCTGATTGCCTATCCGACGGTCTCCTCGGAATCCAACCTTGAGATAATCGTCCACCTTGCCTCGCTCCTGTCGGAAGTCGGCGCGCAGATCGAGCTGTTCCATGACAGCACGGGCCGCAAGGCCAACCTTTTCGCCACGCTCGGGCCCGACGCGCCCGGCGGGATCGTGCTCTCCGGCCACACCGATGTGGTGCCGGTGGAGGGGCCGGGCTGGAGCGGGAACCCGTTCCGGATGCGGCAGGAAAACGGCCGGCTCTATGGTCGCGGAACCTGCGACATGAAGGGCTTCATCGCCGCCACCCTCGCCTGCCTGCCGGATTTTGCCGCCGCCGATCTGCGCCGCCCGCTGCATTTCGCCTTCACCTATGACGAGGAGGTGGGCTGCCTCGGCGCGCAGCAACTGGTCGAGGAATTGCGGGCACGAGACATCGCCCCCGCCATGGCGATTATCGGCGAGCCGACGGAAATGCGGATCATCGACGGGCACAAGGGTTGCAACGAATACACCACCCGCTTCACCGGCACGCAGGGGCACGGTTCCGCGCCCGAGAAAGGCGTGAACGCCGCCGAATACGCGGCGCGCTTTGTGAGCCGCCTGCTGGTGCTCCGGGAGGAATTGCGGGAACGGGTGCCGGGAGACAGCACGTTCGACCCGCCCTGGAGCACGCTGAATGTCGGACAGATCCATGGCGGCACGGCGCGCAATGTGCTGGCCGGCGCAGCGGAGGTCGAATGGGAGACCCGGCCGGTCGTGGCGGCGGATGCCGAGCATGCGCGCGCGGCGGTGCGGGAGTTCTGCGAGGATGTCCTACTGCCAGAGATGCGCCGGATCGCGCCCGACGCCGCTATCGAGACCGAGATCATCGGCGAAATCGCGGGGCTGATCCCGATGAAGGACAATGCGGCGCGCGACCTCGTTGCGCGGCTGACCGGCGAATACGCGGCCGATCTCGTCGCCTTCGGCACCGAGGCGGGGCTGTTCCAGAGCTTGGGGATGTCGGTGGTGATCTGCGGTCCGGGATCGATCGCGCAGGCCCACCAGCCGGACGAATTCCTGGAGATTGCGCAGCTTGAACGCTGCCTCGACATGCTCGCAGGATTGGCGAACCACAGTTGACGCCGGTGTCTTGCCGTTTGCAGGCGAAGGCACCGCAGCACATCCCTCAGGGAAGCGCTGCGGGCCGCTGATTATCCAAGCCGGTAGTTCGGGCTCTCGCGCGTGATCTGGACATCGTGGACATGGCTCTCCTTGAGGCCTGCCCCGGTGATCTTCACGAATTCGCAGCCACCGCGCATCGCTTCGACCGTCGGATTACCGGTGTAGCCCATGGCCGCGCGCAGGCCGCCGACGAGTTGGTGGATCACCGCGCCGGCAGAGCCCTTGTAGGGCACCTGCCCCTCGATCCCTTCCGGCACCAGCTTGTCGCTGGCCGCGTCCTTCTGAAAGTAGCGGTCGGCCGAGCCGCGCGCCATGGCGCCGAGGCTGCCCATGCCGCGATAGGATTTGAAGCTGCGGCCCTGGTAGAGGATCACCTCGCCGGGGGATTCGTCGGTGCCCGCCAGCATGGAGCCGACCATGGCACAGGAGGCCCCGGCGGCGATGGCCTTGGCGAAATCTCCGGAGAACTTGATGCCGCCATCGGCGATCACCGGCGTTCCGCTTTCGCCTGCGGCAATGGCACTGTCGGAAATCGCCGTCAGCTGCGGCACGCCGACACCGGCCACCATCCGCGTGGTGCAGATCGAACCCGGCCCGATACCGACCTTGATCGCGTCGGCCCCTGCCCCGATCAGCGCCCGCGTCGCCTCGCCCGTGGCAACGTTGCCGGCCACGATCTGGACGTTGTTGGAGAGCATCTTGGCCCGCTCCACGGCCTTGGCAACGCCTGCGGAATGGCCATGCGCCGTGTCGATCACGATCATGTCCACACCGGCATCCACGAGCGCCTGGGAGCGCTCATAGCCGGCATCGCCCACGGTCGAGGCGCCAGCCACGCGCAGCCTGCCAAGATCGTCCTTGCAAGCCTGTGGGTTGAGCACCGCCTGGTCGATATCGCGCAGCGTCAGCAGACCGGTAAGCTTGCCCTTCCTGTCGGTCACCAGCAGTTTCTCGATCCGGCGTTCGCGCATCATTGCACGCGCCTCGCCCAGATCGGCCGGTTCCGTCAGAACGGCAAGCTTCTCGGCGGTCATCATCGCCTTGACCGGGGTCGCGTCGTCATTGGCAAAGCGCATGTCGCGGTTGGTCACGATCCCGACCACTAGGCCGTTCGCATCCACCACCGGGAAGCCGGAAATATTGTAGCGCTCCTGCAGCTCCTTGGCGTCGGCCAGCGTCTGATCAGGGGTCAGGGTGATCGGGTTGTAGACGATCCCGCTCTCGAACCGCTTCACGCGGCGGATCTGCTTGGCCTGCTCCTCGATGTCGAGGTTGCGGTGGATCACCCCGATACCGCCGGCCTGGGCCATGGCAATCGCCATCCTGGCTTCGGTTACGGTGTCCATCGCCGAACTCAGCAGCGGTATATTCATCCTGATCGTCTTGGTTACCCAGGTCGATGTGTCCGCAGTCGAGGGCAGCACGGAGCTCTCGGCAGGAACAAGCAGAACGTCATCGAAGGTCAGCGCCTCACGAATCTCCATCACACTCTCCTAGAGGGGGGTCGTTTGGCGCATCCCCTATACACGGATATCCGCTGCATGAAACCCCGTATTTGGACATAGCGGATGCTTGGGTGGAACATGTTGTTGCAGCCGGCCGCCCGCGCGGAGGATTTCAGGCGGTTGATCTGCATCATCGCCCCCCTCCGTCTCGTAGGTTACCCTAGGTCACCCGCCGGTGTCCGCCCGCGGCCCCGGGCGGGATCTCGAGGGAGGACAAGATGAAACGCAGATCAACGGGATTTCTGATCGCCCCCGTCGTAATGGCGATCAGCCTGGCGGCATCGACTATGACAGCGTCGGGTGAAACGTTGCAGTCATCCAGCGTCGAGAGCCGCGTTCTTCTGGGATTTGACGTGCCGGACACCGCATTTGCGAAATTCCTGCCGGAAGGGTGGAAATCCGTTCCCTTCCCGAAAGGGCCGCTTGCCGGGGCCGATTGCGTCGTGTCCCTCGTCAACCGGGAACTGGAGACAGACGCCGACGGCAAGCCGATGGATCCGCCCCAAAGCCGTTCGGTCGGCATGTTGACACTGGCCAGCAATGGCGGTCCGCCGCGCGTCATGGTTTTCCGGGTCTATTCATCGAAACCGGGCGAAGGACCCTACGGGAACTCTGTTCAGGCCGAAACCGGCTTCGAAAGGATGATGAGCGTAGATGCCGCCGGAGCACAAAAGAAGTCGCTGGCATGGCGAACTGTCGTGCCGGATGGCGGCGCGTTCGAGGTATCGCTCGATTTCACCCCCGGTATGGCGGGCTGGGTCAACGGCGAGGTGAAGCCGTTCTCCAGCGTCAAGCCGGAGAGCTACAGGATCTACCGCTATGATCGGTTGATCGAAGTGCTGTCGAGCGCATCGCTTGGCAAGCCGCTGTCTGGCGACGTGGCGGTGTCGGTTTCCATCGCAGAGCTGGCAGAAATGTTCGACGGATCCGAGAGCATTGTCGCGATCATGGACGTGCCGGTTTACGTGCTCAAGGTCTCCCTGCCGTAAGGCGGGTGGCCCCGGCGGAAACGGGTCATCGCTTGCGCCGGAGACAGTTTGCAGAGGTTGGGCCTCAGGAGAGCAGTTCGCGCATCGCGGCCGCTTGGCTGCGGATCGCCTTGGCACAGATAGCGGCATCGGCGCCCACGCCGATGAAGCGCACGCCAAGCTCAACGAAGCGCCGATAATCCGCAGCATCGTAGGAGATGATGCCTGCCGGCTTACCGGCCTTGTGGATCGTCACGATCGCATCTTCGATGGCTTGCTTCACCTCCGGCGCGTCCATCCGGTCGCGGAACCCCATATCGGCCGACAGATCCGCCGGGCCGACAAAGACGCAGTCGACGCCGGGCACCTTGGTGATCTCGGTCAGGTTGCTGAGCGCGGTCTCGGTCTCGGCCTGAACGATGACACAGATTTCGTCATTTGCCGTCGGCTCGTAATCGGTGATCTGTCCCCAGTTCGAACAGCGCGACAAGCCGCCGGACCGGCCACGGATGCCCTCCGGCGGGTATTTGCACGCGGCCACGACCTGCGCTGCCTGTTCGGGAGTGTCGACCATGGGCACAACCACGGTCTGCACGCCGAGATCGAGAACCTGCTTGAGGATCCAGCCCTCGCCCCAGGGGACCCGCGCGGCGGTGGCGACAGGATGGCCCTGCATCGCGTTGAGCTGCGCGTGGATCATTTCCAGCGTGTTGGGGCCGTGTTCGGCATCGACGAGGCACCAGTCGAAACCGGCGCTGGCAGCGATGGCGGCAATGGCGGGATGACCGAGATTCAGCCAGCAGCCCATTTGCAGGCGATCTTCCGCAAGGGCTTGTTTGATGGTGTTTTTGGGGGCAGGCATAAGCATTTTCCATCCGCTCGAAGGCGGTGTTGCAGGAGGATGAGGGAACGGAAGGGCGCGCCCTTCCCGCGTTGTCTAGCGCGCGGATGGCGGTGATGACATTGGTCGCACGGTCGCGCCCCCCGGACCGCTGGAGAAACACGTCGGGGGCCGCCCACCAAGGGCGGACGGCATACAATCCTGCGGATCGTGCCTCCGGCGGAGGTTTTTCGGAATGATGTATGGGGAGGGCGGCGCCGCTCTCCCCCGTCGCCTTAGCGATAGAGCAGCGAAATGCCGTTCAGGAAGACGTGGACCTTGCCGGGCGCGGACGTCATGTGCAGCACCTGTCCCTTGAGCCCACGGTGGATGCCGGGAAGCTTGGCAATGACCGGGTCCTTGCCGGGCTCGGTGGGTTTGAAGAAAAGCAGGGTCACTTCGCCGAGATTTTCCTGTACATCGACGGTCCCGGCATAGCCAGTTTCATCTTCGGAAACGGTCATGTCTTCGGGACGGATCCCGACATTGACCTTCGCGCCCATATCCGCCTCCTGCGAGGGATAGGCCGAAACAACCGTGCCGTGGCCGCCTTCGAGCACGATGGAGGTCTGCTCGCCGGTGCCCACGATCTCGCCGGGGAAGAGGTTCATGGCGGGCGAGCCGATGAACTGCGCCACGAACTCGTTCTGTGGCCGTTCATAGAGATCCAGCGGAGTGCCGACCTGGCTGATGCCCTTGTTGGCCAGCACCACGATGCGGGTTGCCAGAGTCATGGCTTCAACTTGGTCGTGGGTGACGTAGATCATCGTGCGGTCCGGCATGCTCTCCTTGAGCTGCGCAATCTCAAGCCGGGTGGCGACTCGGAGGGCGGCGTCGAGGTTTGAGAGCGGCTCGTCGAAGAGGAAGACCTTCGGGTCGCGCACGATGCAACGACCGATGGCGACGCGTTGGCGCTGGCCACCCGAGAGCGCCTTGGGCAGGCGGTCAAGATAGGGGGTGAGCTGGAGAATATCGGCAGCCTTTTTCACGGCGGCCTCGATTTCTTCCTTGCTCATCTTCGCCAGTTTCAACGCGAAGGCCATGTTGTCGTAGACGGTCATGTGCGGGTAGAGCGCGTAGCTCTGGAAGACCATCGCGATGCCGCGTTGCGCGGGCGGCACGTCATTGACCACCTGCCCGTCGATCTGCAACTCGCCACCTGTGATCTTTTCCAGCCCCGCGATCATGCGCAGAAGCGTGGACTTCCCGCAGCCCGAGGGGCCGACGAAAACGATCAACTCGCCCGCATCGACGTCGAGATTGATGTCCTTGAGGACATCTACATCGCCATAGCTCTTGGCGACATTCGTGAGTTTCAATCCAGCCATGTTTCCCCTCCTCAGGCGTCGCGGGCGGTGGCGAAGACCGCCTGATATGGCGGCAGGGTGGCCCTGCCGGCTTCGATTGTCGAGTTGAATGGCGCATCCGGGACATGCGCCCAATTGCCCGCAGGAAGCTCCAGCCGCCGTGCCTCGTCTGCGAGATTGAAGGCGCAGAAGACGCGTGTGCCCTGATACTCACGGATGAACACCAGGAAATCTTCCTCGGCGACAAGCGGGATGTAGCTGCCCTTTTGCAGAGCCGGCAGCGCTTTCCTGAGCGCGATGATGCGGCGATAGAACCCAAGAATCGCGTTTGGATCGCCCTCCTGCGCGGCCACGGACAGGCGCCGATGCTCGGGCGCGACCGGCAGCCATGGCTTGCCGTCGCTGAAACCAACATTGGCCTTTCCAGAGGTCCAGCTCATCGGCGTCCGGCACCCGTCGCGACCCTTGAACTTGGGCCAGAAGCGCTTGCCATAGGGGTCCTGAAGGTCCTCGAAGGCGACATCCGCCTCCGGAAGGCCAAGCTCCTCGCCCTGGTAGAGGCAGACCGTGCCCTTGAGCGCCATGAGCACCGCCGCATAGAGCCGCTGCAGCGTTCCATTGAGGTGCCAACGGGTCGTGTGGCGTACCACGTCATGGTTGGAGAACGCCCAGCAGGCCCAGCCATCCGACGACATGGCGTCGAAGGTCTCGATCACCGAATTGAGGTGAACTCCACTCGGTATCTCGTTGGAAAGAAGTGCGAAATCGTAACACATATGCAGCTTGTCGCCGCCAGATGTGTATTCGGCCTGCACTTCGGCGCCGCGCTGGCTTTCGCCCACTTCGCCGACCGATGTGATGCCCTTGTAGTCGTTCATCACGCGGCGAAGTTTGCGCAGGAAATCGAGGTTTTCCGGGCGGGACTTGTCAAACAGGTGGTTCTGGAAATTGTAGGGGTTCACTGCCGGCGCGGTCTTGTCGTTGATCTCCTCCGGGGCCAGCGGGGGATTGTCGCGCAGATACTTGTCATGCACGTAGAAATTGACAGTATCGAGCCGGAACCCGTCCACGCCGCGATCAAGCCAGAAGCGCGCGACGTCGAGCAGTGCTTCCTGCACTTCCGGTTCGTGGAAGTTCAGGTCCGGCTGTTCGATCAGGAAGTTGTGCAGGTAGTACTGCATCCGTTCGCCATCCCATTCCCAGGCGGAGCCGCCGAAGATGGAGAGCCAGTTGTTGGGCGGCGTGCCGTCGGGCTTCGGATCCGCCCAGACATACCAGTTTGCCTTGGAGTTGGAACGGTTTGCGCGGCTTTCCTTGAACCACGGATGTTGATCCGACGTGTGCGAGAGCACGAGGTCGATCATCACCTTGATGCCACGCCCATGCGCCTCGGCAATCAGCCGGTCGAAATCCGAGAGCGTTCCGAACATCGGGTCGATGTCGCGGTAGTTCGAGACGTCATAACCGAAATCGAGCATCGGCGAGGTGAAGAAGGGCGAGATCCAGATGCAATCCACGCCGAGCCGGGCAATATAGGGCAGCCGCTGGATGATGCCGGGAATGTCCCCGACGCCATCGCCATTGCTGTCCTGATAGGAGCGCGGATAGATCTGGTAGATCACCGCGCCCCGCCACCAATCCGTATCGATGGCGGATGTTTTTTTGATATCAGTCATTTAGCTGCCTTACTTGACAGAGCCGGCCAGCAGGCCGCGCACGAGGTAGCGTTGCATGGCGAAGAAGACCGCGATGGGCACCGCCATGGAGATGAAGGCCGCCGTGGCGAGGATTTCCCAGTCGCCGCCGCGCGTGCCGAGCATTTCGACGATCTGCTTGGTCATCACCGTGGTCTCACCTGAGCTGTCGATCAGGAACACCATGGCCACCAGAAGGTCGTTCCATGTCCACAGGAACTGGAAGATGGCGAAGGAGGCCAGCGCCGGGAAGGAGAGCGGCAGGATGATCTTCATGAAGATCTGGAAATCGGTCGCGCCATCGACCTTGGCGTTTTCGATGATGTCGCGTGGCAGACCGACCATGTAGTTCCTGAGCAGGTAGATCGCCAATGGCAGGCCGAAGCCCGTATGCGCGAGCCAGACACCGAGATAGCCTTTTCCGATGCCGATATTGTTGTGAAATTTCAATAGCGGTATCAGCGCGAGTTGAAGTGGAACCACGAGCAGGCCGACCACACAGGCAATCAGGATCGCGCGGCCCGGAAACTCCATCCAGGCCAGCGCATAGGCCGCGAAGGCCGCGATCAGGATCGGGATGATCGTGGCCGGGATCGTGACCGTCAGGGTCGAGAAGAAGGCCTTGCTCATGCCTTCGGAGTTCCGCGGATCAAACAGCATGAACTCGTAGTTGGATGTGGTGAATTCGGGTGGTGTGGTGGCGGTGAAGAAGATCCGCTGCCCGCGGGAGCCCTCGAACTCTTCCGCGTTCTCCATCCGGTAGAGGCCGTCCTCGCCCAGCGTGATGGTGCCGCCACCGTTCAACTCGACCACGTCTCCGGGCTTGTAGGCGTCGATCTCGCGCGAGGAGATGCCCCAATGGGAGATATCGCCCGTGGCGCGGCCGTCGAAGACAGAGCCCTCGATGACGTACAGGCCATCGATCTGAACCTGATCGGAGGGCGAGGCGCCACGGATGACGATATTCTGTTCGGTCGGGAACAGCGCATTCCACCAACCGGAGGAAGAGATCTGGTCCGCCGTGCGGAAGGAGGAAACGAAAAGGCCCATGGTCGGGAAGAGCCAGAGGATGACGAGGAAGGCCACCGAGAGATGGACCGCCCATGTCAGGCCGGATTTATGTCCTGCGATATTGTCCATTTGCCGGCCCCCTTACCGCATTTCCTTGCGCGCATTGCGCACGTTCCAGACCAGGATTGGCGTCACCAGCAGCATGATGATCATGGCCGCTGCAGAGCCCGTGCCCCAGTCATTGGCGCGGAACAGCTTGTCATACATGTAGTTGGCCAGCACCTGCGTGCCCCACTGCCCGTTCGTCATGGTGAAGACGATGTCGAAGACCTTGAGCACGGTCAGCGTGATCGTCGTCCAGACGACCACGATGGTCGGCATGATCTGCGGCACCTTGATCTTGAAGAAGATCTGGAACGGGTTCGCGCCATCGACAATGGCCGCCTCGACCGTCTCCTCCGGGATACCGCGCAACGCGGCGGAGAGAATGACCATGGCAAAGCCGGTCTGGATCCAGATCAGCACCACCATCAGGAAGAAATTGTTCCAGACCGGCAATTGGAGCCATTGTTGCGGCTCGCCGCCCATTCCGACCCAGATGGCATTGAGAATGCCGATCTGTCCGACGTCGACGGGGCGCGCTTCGTAGATCAGTTTCCAGATCACCGAGGCACCGACCATGGAGATCGCCATCGGCATGAAGATCAGCATCTTGGCGATATTGCCCCAGGCGATGCGGTCCGTCAACTGCGCGACCAGCAGGCCGAACACCGTGGACATGGCCGGCACCACGATCAGCCAGAGCATATTGTTGCGCATGGCTTCCCAGAACTTCTGTTCGCCGAACATGAAGGTGTAATTGCCGAAGCCGACGCTGCCATTGCGGGTGACCAGCGACATCCGGAGCGTCTCGAAGACCGGGTAAGTCAGGTAGAGGCCGAGCGCGAGGATGGCCGGGGCAAGAAACAGCCAGGGCCGGATCATGTTGGCATGCGAGATGTTGCGCCCGGCGGTGGTGGCGCCGGAGGCGAAGACGAAATCCTTCAGCCGCCACAGGCCGTAGATCACGCCGGCCGCCACGAGCAGCCAGAAGATGCCGCCGATACTTGCGATGCTTCCGACACCAACGGCCATGACATAGAGCGCCGCGACCAGAAGGGCCGGTATGCCGAAGAGGAAGATCGTCCCCATCTGGCGCCGCGTCGCCGTTTGTTCGGCGCTCAGCGCGCGCGCTGGCAGCAGGAACTTGTCGAGCAAGAAATTGGAGAAATAGAAGTATCCGACGCAGCCGCCGACACCGATGATGATCGTGATAAGCCCTTGCAAGGCCGGATGCATTTGGTCTCCCTCCCCCAAACGTCTGCGGGTTCCCCTGACGGGGTGGCGTTCAGGCGGCCCACCATTGCGGCGGGCCGCGCCGTGTCATTCCGGCCTGCGCTTACTTCAGCGCATCCCAGGATTTCTGGATGTCATCGGCAACGGCCTTGGCGTCCTTGCCACCGGTGTAATCCACCATGCCGGTCCAGAACGTACCAGCGCCAACGGCGGCTGGCATCAGGTCGGAGCCGTCAAAGCGGAAGGTGGTGGCGTTCAGCAGGATCTCGCCCTGCTTGCGCAGGATGCCGTCCCGATAGGCGTCAAGATTCACGCCTGTATGCGGCGCAAGGAAGCCGGACTGGTGCATGAAGACTTCGCTGGCAATCGGCAGCGTCAGGAAATCCATGAGCGCCTCAGCACCCGGCGTGGGATCGGTGATCGCAAGAACCGTGCCGCCACCCAGGACCGGGTTGCCAAGATCCTTTTCGGCGAAGCCCGGCAGGTAGAAGAAGTCCGCATCCTCACCCGGCACCACGTCTTCCGGGAAGAAGGCCGTGGCGAAGGAAGCCTGACGATGCATGTAGCATTGCGGCGGCGAGGTGAACATGCCCTTCGGGCTGTCGCGGAAATCGGTGGAGGCAACCGCGCCAGAACCACCCGAGACGAAGGCGTCGTTACGGGCGAACCAGCCGTATTCCTCGATCGCCTCGATCACGCGCTCGTCGTTGAAGGGAATCTCGTTCGTCACCCATTGGTCATAGACTTCGGGCGACTGCGTGCGCAGCATCATGTCCTCGACCCAGTCGGTGGCCGGCCAGCCGGTCGCGGCGCCGGAGCCCAGACCGATGCACCACGGCACATCGCCATCGGCGGCGATCTGTTCGGTCAGCGCCTTCAGCTCTTCCATGGTTTCGGGAATTTCGTAGCCGGCATCGTCGAAATTGTCGGGCGAATACCACACGAGGCTCTTCAGGTTCACGTTGTAGAAGAAGCCGTAGAATTGCGGATCGCCGTTCTGGTCGGGATAGGTGCCCAGATCGACCCAGGATTGGCCGGCGGCGTAATTGTCGGTCACCCACTGGCGCATGTCATCGCCCAGCGGCGTCATCTGGCCCTTGGCGGCCAGCACAGCGGCAAGGCCCGGCTGCGGGAATACGGCGATGTTGGGGGCAGAGCCCGCCTCGGCATCGATCACGATCTGCTGCTCGAAACCGTCAGAGCCGGTATAGACGGCCTTGGCGCCGGTCGCTTCTTCGAAATAGGCCAGCACGTCGCGGAAAAAGCCGTCTTCCGGGTTCAGCCAGGGGCCCGACACCGTGACCGTCTGCCCGCTCAGGTCAGGCGCGTTGTCGGCCCACGCAGTGTAGCTGTCCCAGCTGAAGGGACCTTCGCCGACCGGGAATTTGAGCTCGGCATTGGCTGCGCCCGCGACAAGTGCGAGCCCCGCAACGCTGGCCAAAAGGTGAAATTTCATTGAGTAGCCTCCCGAATGTATCGCGGGGCCCCATACCCCTGCGACCGGTTTCGCCCGCGCAGAGGGAATCACTGCCAAAGCGCTTTGGACAATCGTTCACTAGACCGACCCCCGCGATCTGTCAACGGATTCAGCTTACGCCCGATTTTTACGATTCGGTGTGGAAATAATCATCATGGCGCACGAATTTTCCGCCCAAAGCCCTTTGACTGTTTCGATCTGTAGTCGTAACTTGCCCATCACCTAGCGGACCTGTGCCCATGAACCTCAAGGACCTGGCGGCCAGCCTCGGGCTGAGCCAGACAACTGTCAGCCGTGCTCTGAACGGCTATCCCGAAGTCTCCGAAGCAACACGCAAGCGGGTATCCGCAGCCGCGCTCGCACATGGATACCGCCCCGACAGCCGTGCCCGATCGCTCGCCACCGGCAAGGCCATGGCCGTGGGCCTCGTGCTGCCGATGACGGCGAAACAGGAGATCGTGAACCCGGTCTTCGCCGATTTCGTTGCCGGCGCCGCCGAGACGCTCGCCATGCGCGGCTATGACATCGTGCTCTCGCTCGCCAGCGAGGAGGAACAGACGAATGTCTATCGCTCCATGCTCTCCAAGGGGCGCGTGGACGGTATGATCATGCAGGCGCCGCTGACCGGAGACCCGCGCATCGCGCTGCTGAAGGATCTCGGCATGCCATTCGTCGTGCATGGGCGGGTTTCGGATCACGATGACGAGTATTGCTGGATGGACATGGACAACCGCCATGCCTTCCACGAGGCCACCGATCACCTGCTCGACCTCGGCCATGTCCGGGTTGCGCTGCTCAACGGGATTGAGGCGATGGATTTCGCCCACCGGCGGCGCGACGGGTTCCTTGATGCGCTTTCAGAGCGCGGACTTAACGCCGATCCAGAGATCATGGCCAGCAGCACCATGACCGAGCAATACGGGTATAACGAAACCATGCGGATGCTGGCCTTGCCCGAGCCGCCGTCGGCCATTCTGACCTCCTCGCTGCTGGTTGCCATGGGCGCGCACCGGGCGATCGAAGCGCGCGGGCTGCGGATGGGACTGGATGTCTCGGTGGTCACCCATGATGACGGGCTCTCCTACTTGCCCAATGGCACCGAGGACGCCCCGATCTTTACCGCCACGCAGTCGCCGGTGCGTTCGCATGGCAATATCTGCGCCGAAATGCTCCTGAAGCGTATCGATCAGGACAAGACCCCGCCCATACAGACCAAGCTCAAGGCTTCCCTTGTGGTCGGCCCTTCTTCTGGACCGGCCCCTACCCTTTAAAGGACATCTGCCATGTACAAGCGCAGTGACTTCCCCGAAGGATTTCAGTTCGGCGCCTCGACGGCCGCCTACCAGATCGAAGGCCATTCCTTCGGTGGCGCCGGTCCCACCCATTGGGACGATTTCGCCGCCACGCCCGGCAACGTGATCCGGGCCGAGAATGGCGCGATTGCCTGCGATCACTATCACCGCTGGGAAGCCGATCTCGACCTGATCCGCGATGCCGGTTTCGACGCCTATCGATTCTCAGCGTCCTGGGCGCGGGTACTGCCCGAGGGGCGCGGGACGGTGAACCCGGAGGGGCTCGATTTCTACGAACGTCTCGTGGACGGCATGCTGGAGCGTGGCATCAAGCCGATGCTGACGCTGTATCACTGGGAGATGCCCTCGGCGCTGACCGATCTGGGCGGCTGGCGCAACAAGGACGTTGCCAAGTGGTTCGCCGATTACGCCGAGATCCTGATGGACCGCGTGGGCGACCGGGTCTGGAAGACGGCGACGATCAACGAGCTGTGGTGCGTGAGCTTCCTGAGCCATTTCCTCGGCCTGCACGCTCCCGGCCAACGCGACATTCGCGGCGCTGCGCGCGCGATGCACAACGTGCTTCTGGCGCATGGCAGCGCGACGCAGGCGTTGCGCGCGAAGGGTTTCGGCGAAATCGGCGCGGTGTGCAACTTCACCTACTCACAACCCGCCTCCGGCAAGCCGGAAGATATCGAGGCGGCCGCAACCTTCGACGATTACTACAATAATTTCTTCATCTCCGGCTTGTTCCGAAAGGAATATCCCGAGCGGATCGTGAACGCGCTTGGCCGCTACTTCCCCGAAGGCTGGCAGGATGACATGGAGATCATCGGCACCCCCGTCGACTGGCTCGGCGTGAACTACTACACGCGCGAGATCATCGCTGCCGATCCCGGCCCCTGGCCCGCGCTCAAGAGCCTCGAAGGCCCGCTGCCCAAGACGCAGATGGGCTGGGAGATCTACCCGGAGGGGTTGCTGCATTTCCTGCGCCGGTGCCACACCGATTTCTCCGGCGACCTGCCGCTCTACGTTACCGAGAACGGCATGGCCAATCCGGATCTCGTCATCGACGGCAAGGTCGACGACCAGGTGCGCATCGACTATCTCGCCCGCCATTTCGACGCCGCCAAGCAGGCTATCGCCGAGGGCGTTCCGCTGGAGGGCTATTTCGTGTGGTCGCTGATGGACAATTATGAATGGGCCCTCGGTTACGAAAAACGCTTCGGCCTGATCCATGTCGATTTCGATACGCTGGAGCGTACACCGAAAGCCTCCTATCATGCCCTGAAAGCCGCGCTGGCAAGCTAAGGAAACGCAAATGACAGCCCCTTCCCTTCTCGCCGATATCGGCGGCACCAACACCCGGGTCGCGCTGGCGCGCGGCGGCAAGGTGATCCACGGCTCCGTCCGCCACTACCCCAATGCCGAGTTCGACTCGCTGGAGCCGGTCCTGCACCGCTACATCGCCGAAACCGGCACCGAAACGCCAGCCGCCGCCTGCCTGGCGATGGCCGGCCCCGTGCGCGAGGGCGTCGGCACGCTGACCAATCTCGACTGGACGCTTGACGCCGCGACCCTCGCCCACGCCACCGGCGCGGGCACGGTGACACTGCTGAACGACCTGCAGGCGCAGGGCCATGCCCTCGGCCACCTGCCCTCCGAGGCGCTTTTCCCGGTGATCGCCGGCCCCCCGCCGCGCCTTCAGGCAACGCAGCTGGTGATCGGCATCGGCACCGGGTTCAACGCGGCGCCGGTTTTCGATACCCGCGCGGGACGCTTCGTGCCACCCTCGGAGAGCGGTCACGTCGCTCTGCCGCTCCGCGACGAGCGCGACGTTCGACTGGCGCAGTTCCTTGAAAAGGCACATGGATTCGCCGCCGTGGAAGACGCGCTTTCCGGACGCGGGCTGGTGGCGCTGCATGAGTTCGTCTGCTCTGAGGCGGGCGTGCCGGAGAAAGCCACGCTGAAGGGCAAGCAGATCATGGCCGCTGTGGCCGAGGGCGATACGCTCTGCCGCGAGGCCGCTGGTCTCTTCGCCCGCCTTCTCGGCGCGGTTGCCGGCGATCTTGCCCTGACCCAGCTGCCGTTTGGCGGCTTGTTCCTGATCGGCGGTGTCGGCCGGGCGATGGCGCCTTATCTGGTCGAAATGGGATTCGTGGAATCGCTGCGCGACAAGGGCCGGTTTTCCGGCTTCATGGAGCAGTTTTCGGTTACGGTTGTTTCCGATGACGACGCCGCGTTGATCGGAATGGCCCTTCATTTGCAGGCTCTGCTCGAACTGGGCTAAAAAATCTCGGCGAGAAACGGCATGTTAACCGGCACCCCTTAGGGCTTGGGAAAGACGACAATCACCTAGGGGAAAACCAGTGCCGGACCCGAAGCAGCACCCACGGTGCCGGATATGAGCGCCGAACTCGCCCTGCCGGCCCGCCTCGATCTGCCCGCTGCCACACCTCTTGCCGAGGCCATCACCGCGTTACGCGGCCAGGATCTCCGCATGTCCGCCGAGGCCGTTACACATCTCGGCACGCCGGGGCTGCAGGTCTTGCTGTCTGCAGCACGCAGCTGGGCGGCCGACGGCAAGAGTTTCTCGCTTCAGCCATGTTCCGAAGCGTTTACCGAACAACTTTCTATTTTTGGGATCGACTCGGCCGCACTGTCGGCGCCGGGCCGGGAGGTTTGAGACATGAGTTTGAGCATTCTGGCCGTAGATGACAGCCGCACGATCCGGGACATGCTGAAGCTCGCGTTGACGCAGGCCGGCTTCGAGCCGCAACTTGCCGAAGACGGCGTGCACGGGCTCGAGGTCCTCGACGGGCTGCAACCCGACGCGATAATTACCGACATCAACATGCCGCGCCTGGATGGTTTCGGCTTTATCGAGGCCGTGCGCGGGCAAGACGCCCATCGCGCAACACCGATCCTCGTTCTGACGACCGAAAGCGCTCCCGAACTCAAGGCAAGGGCCCGCGCCGCGGGCGCCACCGGCTGGATCGTCAAGCCATTCGACCCGGCGAAACTCGTGCGCGCACTGCACATGGTTGCCGGGCCGGGAGCGACAGCATGACCAGTCCGGACCCGATGGCCGAAATCCGCGCCTCCTTCTTCATTGAATGCGACGAACTGCTGGAAGCGCTTCAAGATGGGTTGACCCAGATCGATGAAGGTGCGGCCGATGACGAGACGGTCAATGTCTGCTTCAGGGCCGTTCACTCCATCAAAGGGGGCGCGGGAGCATTCGGGTTGGACGATCTGGTGCGTTTCGCCCACCGATACGAGACGGTTCTGGACGAAGTGCGCGGCGGGCGCCTTGCGCTGGATCACGACGCCGTTCTCCTGTTCATGCGCGCCGCCGACATCCTGTTCGATATCGTCCGGAACTGCCGCGACGACGTAGAGACCGATGCGACGGCCGTCGAGCCCACCTTGCGCGAGCTGGAGTCGCTCACCGGAGGCTCCGAGGGGGAGGAAGAAGAGGAAGTTGCCGATTTCCAACCGATGACCCTGTCGCTCGACCTCGGGCTTGGCGCGGTTGATACAGGCGATACGCGCTACGAGATCCGGTTTCGACCGGAACGGGAGCTGTTTGCTTCCGGAAATGAACCCCTCTTTATTCTTCGTGCCCTCGGCGAATTGGGGCACACCGAAACGGAATGCACGCTCGGCGCCATCCCCGACCTTTCCAAGCTGGAAGCCGAAGGGGCCTTGCTGAGTTGGAAGATAATTCTGGAGACCAATAGGGCTCGAAACGAGATCGAGGAAGTCTTCGAATTCGTCGAAGGCCTCTGCACCCTGGAGATCGAGGAATTGTCAGGTTTTTCACTTCCGCCGCTCCCTGATCTCCCCGAAATCTCAGAAGTTCCCGGTGACTCCGCTGAGAGCATCGAAAGCGAGGACGCCAATTCCGCTCCGCCCATATCACGCCTGAACCTGACTCTTCCGGGAGCACAGGAAACCCAAACACCAAAAACGGCACCGGTTTCTGAAACACCGGCCCCCGCCCATGCTTCGGCGAAAAGCCAGACCCAAAGAAGCTCTGGCTCGCCTTCTGCTCCGCCAGCAACGGTCCGCGTTGATCTGGAGCGTATCGAGCGCCTTGTGAACCTCGTGGGCGAACTGGTGATCAACCAGGCAATGCTGTCCCAAAGCGTCGCACAGGCAGGAATCCCTGCAAACTCACCTGTCGCCCAAGACCTCGAAGAATTCATGCAATTGACACGGGACATCCAGGACAGCGTGATGATGATCCGCGCCCAGCCGGTCAAGTCGCTGTTCCAACGCATGGCCCGCATCGTTCGAGAGTCCTCGGCCTCTCTGGGAAAACGCGTTCGCCTGGTAACCGACGGCGAAACGACTGAGGTCGACAAAACCGTCATCGAAAGACTGGCAGACCCTCTGACCCACATGATCCGCAACGCAGTCGATCACGGCCTTGAATCCGCAGAGTCTCGTATTGAAGCCGGAAAGTCGGAGGAAGGTTGCATAACGCTTTCTGCCGCTCATCGTTCGGGCCGCGTCGTCATCGAAGTGAGCGATGACGGTGGAGGGATCGACCGAGAAAAGGTTCGGGCCATCGCAGAAGAAAAAGGATTGGTTCAAGCCGGCCAGTCACTGTCCGAAAGCGACACCGACGCCTTGCTGTTCCTACCAGGCTTTTCCACCGCAAAAACAGTTTCCAACCTGTCAGGACGTGGCGTGGGCATGGATGTCGTCAGAAAATCCATTCAGGATCTCGGGGGACAAGTCCATATCACTTCAACACCAGGAAAAGGTACCTCCTTTTCCATTTCCTTGCCACTCACGCTTGCCGTACTCGACGGAATGGTTGTCGAAGCCGCTGGAGAGACACTCGTCGTACCTCTTGGCTCGATCGTCGAAACACTGACGGCACGACACGAAAACATGCGCGCCCTAGGCGCCGACAGTCAGGTTCTGCAGGTGCGGCAAAGCTTTGTTCCCTTGTTGGATCTCGGCGTCGAACTTGGATTCCGCGAGCCACGGTCCGACTATCACGGAAGTGTCGTTCTACTGATCACACTGGAAGACGGCACGCGTTCAGCATTGATCGTCGATCGAATCCACGAGCAACGACAGGTCGTAATCAAAGGCCTTCAGGAGAGTTACGGCTACGTACCGGGAATCGCGGCTGCAACTATCCTGGGGGATGGACAAGTTGCCCTCATTCTGGACCCGGTCGACCTGTTGTCGAGTGCAAATGGAAAAACGAGGTACCGCTCTGCGGACCTGCAAATAGCAGGATGAAAGATATGAACGAACAAACTGCCCTTCAAAACGAAGCCACCGATCGTGAATTGCTTTCATTTCGGGTCGGCGAGCAGGAATACTCGGTCGATATCATGTCAGTCCGAGAAATACGCGGATGGACCCGACCAACACCGATTCCCCATTCAGCCGACTACGTGCGTGGTGTTATCAACTTGCGGGGAACGGTTCTCCCGATAGTGGACCTTGCGCGACGCTTGGACTTGTCTGTCGAAGAAGCGTGCGAAAGAAATGTGATAATCGTTTCGAAAATTCGCCACCAAACGGTAGGTTTGCTCGTTGACGCAGTGTCCGACATTTTAGCCATTCCAGATTCCGAAATGCAGCCGCCTCCTGAAATGACCGAAGAAAAGGACCGCGGATTCGTCAAAGCACTGACAATAGTAGACGGCCGAATGCTGCGTGTCTTGGACCTTGAGACCGTCCTTCCGGAACAATCGGTAGAAGCAGTATGAACGTATCTGAGGCGATGAGCCTCCCTCCTTCAACGACATTGACAAGAGAAGATCTAAAGCAATTCTCTGTTCTTTCAGGAATTGCCAAGTCGGATGCCGGCCTTGTCATTCCAGTTGAAAAAGCACCGATGCTTTTCGCTCGCCTTAACAAAAGACTCAGAGCTCTCGGCATCACGTCAAGATCCGAGTATTGTAGACTTGTTTCATCACCCAACGGAAAATCAGAACGAAAAGAACTAATCAGCACATTGACGACTAATGTAACCAGTTTCTTCCGTGAGAACCATCACTTTGAGACCCTTATCCGGGAGCTCGAGACTAATTTAGCCCCAAAAGTCAGATCGGGTGAGGGGCTGCGTTTCTGGTCTGCAGGATGTTCAACCGGCCCAGAGGCGTACTCCATTGCCATGGTTGTACTTGAGAAAATTCCCGACGCCTCGAATCTCGATATCCGCATACTCGCGACTGACATTGACTCAAATGTCCTGAATACCGCCAGAGAAGGCATTTTCGATGACTCACAAACCGACTTGATCTCACCCAATCGTAGAAATCGATTCTTCAGTAAGAACCACGATGACTCCACCAATTCTACAACTTTTCAAGTCAACAAAGAACTACGGAATCTTGTAACGTTCAGAAACCTGAACCTTCTTGACGAATGGCCCATGAGGCGTGGCTTTGATGCGATCTTCTGCCGAAATGTCGTAATATATTTCGACAAGATCACTCAACACGATTTGTGGCCACGCTTCGAAAACTCCTGCCTTCCTGGCGGACTTTTGTTTCTTGGCCATTCCGAGCGCCTCGACGAGTTGTATACAGGTGACTTCCACGCCTGCGGCACAACAACGTATCGACGCGCAATGACAAACTGCCGCAGAAAGGACTAGTGCCGTGGCCCTTCGAGATCTTTTGCATGTTTTTGTGGTAGATGACATGTCCACAAGCAGAGGCTTGATCCTACAAGCTCTCGATGCTTTCGGGATCCGCAACGTGAGGCACGCAGCGGATGCCAACTCGGCATTGAAAGCACTGGAGACACAACCCGCGCACCTTGTTATCTCTGACTTCAATATGCCGGGAATGGATGGACTCCAACTTCTCCAAACTCTCCGTCAACATCCGCAATTGAAAGGGACCGGTTTTATTCTGATTACGGGAAAGGCTGAGAAGTCTCTAATCGAGGCGGGGCAACGTTTGGGAATGAACAACTTTATAAAAAAACCATTCTCTCCAACGGATCTTCAAAAATGCATCGAGTCAGTTGTTGGACGTCTGTAATGTCGGGCACTCAGGATTGGGCAAAGGGTTCACATAACGACAACTGGACACGAGTTTTTTTAGAACGCTTAGCCGACGAGATAAAAAAATGCGAAGTTGCATTGAGCGGATTCCAGAATGATCTGTCGCTCATTTTGAAGTCCGCTCATATTTCGCCGAGTCAGGTTCGACGTTTACAAACTCTAGACTACACCACCCAAACACTGGACGACTTGGCGCAAGCGGCGCGTATCATCGCGTGCGAATCGCAAGCGGGAAAATCCGCCACGTTTCAGATTTTGAACAGCCAGTTGCGGCTGGGCGGAGTTAAATACAGACTCTTCAGGGAAGAGGTATCCGAAAGAACCGATGACAGTGCTATCGAGGGAGATGTTAACCTATTCTAGGTGTTCAGTCCCGGTATCTGGTGGATCGGATTTAGGATGAATCGCTCTGGCTCTGACGTCCAGATTTTGCATTTGTATTCATATGGCGTCAGGCCGCTGAGTTTCTTGAGGCGCCGAGCGAAATTGTATGCATCGAGAAAATCGAACAGATGGATGCGAAGCTGGTCGTGACTTTCGTGGTGATACCTTTTGACAGTGGCCTCTTTGATCGTCCGTTTCATGCGTTCAACCTGACCGTTGGTCCAAGGATGGTTCGGTTTGGTCAGTCGGTGCTCGATCCCGTTGGCTTCACAGATCATGTCAAAACGCATTGGTCGTGAGACGATTACATTCCTGTTTCGCGGTTGCTCAGCGAACTGGACGCCATTGTCCGTCAGGATTGTGTGAATCTGGTACGGCACAGCCTCGAGAAGCAAGTCCAAGAACTCCCAGGCCGTCTTTCGATTGGCCTTCTCCACCAGTTGCGCCATCGCAAACTTGCTGGTTCGGTCAATGGCGACAAAGAGATGGAGCTTACCTTCTTCTGTCCTCACCTCGGCAATGTAGAGGTGAAAGAGACCGATTGGGTAGCGCTTGAATTTCTGCCGTTTCGGCTTGTCGCCATCCATGTCCGGCAGGCGGGAGATACCGTGGCGCTGCAGACATCGATGCAAAGAAGAGCGCGTCAGGTGCGGGATCGACGGCTGCATTGCGTACAGACAATCGTCCAGCGGCAGCAGCGTGTGCCGCCTGAACGCAACGATCATCGCTTCCTCTTCTTCGCTCAAAACGGTTAAGCGCGGTTCTGTCGGGCCGGTCTTCCGATCCTCGACAGTCTGTCGTTTTCGTCACTTCGCGACTGTCTTGGGATTGATACCCAGCTCGCGGCTCAACTCCGCGATCGAAGCTTGCGATCGCTGTATTGCTGCTCGGACGGCGTGCGTGGTCGTGGCGCTGCCATGACGAACCTTTCCTATAAGGCGTCCTTCCATTCCATCGAATGGATCGCACCATCAAACCATATGATCAAACACCTAGGGTCAGGACGCGTTCCAGCCTTATATCTAAAACATGACAGTTTCTGCGAGCGTGAGGGCTAAGAAGAGGACTTTCGGGCAGCGGTCATATCTTATCGCGACAGGCCGCCAACCCTTTAGCCTGCCGAACATGGTTTCGATCCGATTACGCCTTTTTATCAGCGCTAGTGTCCAGCCCCATTTCTGTGGGCCACTTCTTAGTAAAGGTTCAGGCACTGGAGGACGCATTCCGAGCGCCTGATGCGGGCGGGTATGATTGCACTGCTTGAGCCAGTAATTGATTACGATCCGGGCCTCCTTGGTTGTTTTGAACCATTCGGCATTCAGGACTTTGAACCGCGCCGGGGACCTTGTTGCACAAAGTCGTGAGAGGGATTCACTGAGTGAATCCTGTCGGTTAGATCAAGCGCATGTAGAAGCCTGCACCACCCCGCTACCGCACGATGAACTGGTCAGACTATAACGCGTCGTTGCGCCGCCGAGGCTCGTTGTCGGTCTGGTTCGATCCGAACATGGTCTGGCATGCGGAGAAGACTTGCAAGCGCGGACGGCAAGAAATCTTCTCTGATGCTGCAATCCAAACTTGCCTGACGCTGAAGGTTCTGTTCGGCCTGCCTCTTCGGCAGAGTGAGCCAGTGAAGGCACCACTGGTTCGAGCCCACTGGCGAACCGGGCTGGTCGAGAGCCTGATCCGGATGGCGGTGCTCGACTGGCCGGTACCGGACCATTCGACGCTTTGCCGCCGACAGGCGCGGATCGCGGTGCAAGTCCAGTATCGTGCATCGGGGCAGCCCCTGAACCTGCTTGTCGATAGCACCAGCATCAAGTTTCGCGGCGATGGCGAATGGCTGGCCCGCAAGCATGGAGCATCGCGGCGCAGGCAATGGCGAAAGGTCCACATCGCAATGGACGCGGACACCGTCGATGTGCGCGCGGTCGAGTTCACCTCGAGCCGCCAGGGCGACAGCCCGTTGCTTCCGGAGTTGCTCGCGCAGATCCCGCCGGAGGAAAAGATCGGCACGATCATCGCCCCTTGCGGTGATTGCGATGCAATCACCTGTCGGGCGGCGGACGGCGCCGATGACACGCGGCGATGCCATCGCGCGATCAACGAGCGCGGAGCCGATGCGGTCATACCGATCCGTCGCAACGACCGGGCCCGGAAAGAGGACTGCACTGCCGCCATTGCACGAAACGAGATCCTGCGGGCCACGCGCCATCTGGGCCGGGCGCTCTGGAAACGATGGCAGGCTACCACGTCCGAAGTCGGGTCGCGGCAAGAATGAACTGTCTGAAACTCTTCCGCGAACGGATCATGTCACGAGATCCCGACCGCCAGACCGCCGAAATCCAGATCCGCATTTCCATCATGATCCGCTTCTCGGCCCTTTGAAGGGCCGAAATCGAATCTGTCACCTGAATTCGAGGGAGAAAGGGCGAACTCACCGTTCAGCCCACCTTGTGCAACATCGCCTAAGCGAATGCAATTTCAGAGCAGTCGATCCTTCCTGGTCAAAAGGCTGCGACCGCCGGGAAGCACCGCCGGCCTGGGTTTGGGGCCGGCGGCGTCAGAAGGAAACGGTTACTCGCCAGCGGCCTCGGCGACGATTCCGGAAAGGAGTTCCTCGACCTGCTGCATCGGGCCATCGGGATAGCTGCGATGCCCGACCTCGACCTTGCCGTCCTTCTCGATGACATAGACCGTGTAGGGGCAATGCACGATGTTCATCGGGTCCGCTTCCATGACCTCGCGCGAGACCTTGGCGGAGCAGAAAAGGAAGATATCCGCGGCCTCGAAGATTTTCACATCGCTGCCGACATCTGCGGCGGTACGGGCGAGCATTTCGCCGGTATGGCTGACATAGTCGATGACGAGCCCCTGCCCGACAATCGCGCTTTCGACCGCAAAGGTCGCGTCATCAAAGCTTCCATCGAACTCGGTCAGGACCATGTCCTGCGCGAAAGCCGGCGACGAAACCAGCACTGCGGCGGCGAGAAGTTTTTTCATCTGTCATTCCCCTGAATTTACGTGTTCCCCTGGATTGCACGAGGGCGACTCCTTCGCCCCCGGCGGTTTTATCCTGCCGGATCAGCCGAACATGTCGGTGGTGATGCCAGAATACCAACCGACAGACTCCTCGAAGGTCGCCTTGCGCAGATCGGCATCCTCACCCGTCTGGGAGATGAACCCGTCCACCTTGGCGATCTTCTCCTCGGTCGCCTCGTAGGTCGCGCCGACCTTCACGCCGTTATCGGTCGAGATCAGCGACCAGCAGGTATTGGTGAACTTGGCCGGGAAGACCTTGGAGCCGGTCAGCGCTCCACGGATCGCCATCGCGGCCACCTTGGCCTGGCTGTTGGCGGCAAAGCCCGATTTCGGCATATCGCCCTGATCGGTGGCATCGCCGAGCACATGGACGTTCTCGTCGATCCGGCTTTGCATCGTTGCCGGAACAACCGGGGCCCAATTGCCCTCGGTGACGCCGGCCATCTCGCAGACCCGCCCCGCCTTCTGCGCCGGGATGACATTGCAGACATCGACCTTGTTCACCTCGCCGTCGATATCGACCGTCATGTCATGCGGGTTCACGCTGACATTGCCACCGCCAAAATCGGGACCGAGCCGGTCGATCATGCCGGCATAGTGGGCCTGCCAGCCCTCCTCGAACAGCGCCTGCTTGGAGAATTTCTCCTTCGGATCCGCGATGAGGATCTTGGCAGTCGGGTTCACCTCGCTGAGCTTGTGGGCGATCATCGAGATGCGCTCGTAGGGTCCCGGCGGGCAGCGGAACGGGTTGGGCGGCGCGATCATGCAGAACAGCCCGCCCTCGGGCATGGCTTCGATCTGGCGCTTGAGCAGTTCCGTTTGCGAGCCGCCCTTGTAGGCATGCGGCATGGCGTTCTGGGCGGTCACATCCCATCCCGGCACGGCGCCGTCGACGAAATCGATGCCCGGCGCCAGCACCAGGCGGTCATAGGACAGGACCGATCCGCCGGAGAGCGTCACCGTCTTCGTGTCGCGATCGATGCCGATGGCGAATTCGTGGATGACATTGATGCCGTAATCGGAGGCCAGCGTGCCGTAGCTGTGGCCGATGGAGGCCAGATCCCGGAAGCCGGCTATATAGAGGTTGGAGAAGAAGCAGGTGTAGTATTTGCGGCTGGGCTCAACCAGCGTGACCTCGATGCCGCCCTTGCTGTCCTTGGCCAGATAACGTGCAACCGTCGCGCCCCCGGCCCCGCCGCCGATCACGACGACCCTGGGTTTGCCGTGGCTTTCCCCCCAGACCGTTGGCGCTGCAAGCGCTGCCGTCATGGCTGCGGAACTGCCGATGAAATGCCGTCTGTTCAGTTTCATGAATTGTCCTCCCTTTATGTGACCGGCTCCCCAACCGGTTGCCCCAAAACGGGGCTATTCTCCGAGCGCCCTGAAATAGGTGGCCAGAGATGCGATCTCGTCATTCGACAGCCGTCCGGCCATCATCTGCATTACGGGATGTTCGCGCACCTTGTCCTTGTAGGCATGCATGGCGATGACGAAGTCCTCCTCGGGCCAGCCTGTGACCGAGGGGATGCCTTCCATCTCGCCATCTGCGCGGTGGCAGGTCAGGCATTCGCTGGAAAGGTATTCGCCATATTCCGGGTCGCCGACGATGGCGAGAATGGCAGGATCGACGCTGTGATCGGTCCCTGTCGCTGTCGGCGCGGCTTCCGGGATATCCTGCGGATTGTCGGAATTTTCCCGCAGCCAGGCCAGCACGTCGGCGCGTTCCTGTGGGTCCGTGATGCCCTTGAAGGTCATCTTGGTGCCCTTCAGGAAGCCACGCGGATCGGTGATATACGCATCGAGTTGATCGAGATCCCAGACACGTCCCTGCTCGCCAGCGGCCAGCATCGCCTTGGAATAGCGAAACCCCTCGGCCGCGCCGAAGGGTCTGCCGAAGATGAAATTGAGATTGGGGCCAACCTTGTTGGAGGCGTTGGGCCCGATGCGGTGACAGGTCCGGCACTGTTTCCAGTATTCGGCGCCGCGTTCCACATCACCGAATTCGCTCGCCCCGGCCGAAAAGGTCGGGGCAAGCAGCGTCACGGCCAGCGCCGCGATAATCCGCGGCGCCTCCATTACGGATGGGCCTTGAGATAGGCGGTGATCGCCGCGACATCGTCGGCCTTCTTGAGACCGGCAAAGGACATCTTGTTCCCCTTGATGTACTTCTTGGGGGCTTCGAGGTATCCCGCCAGCGTCTCGTCATTCCAGACAAGCCCGCCCTCGCCCGCTTCGATCATGGCCTTGGAATACTTGAACCCTTCGCCGGTGCCGGCCGCGCGCCCGACAATACCGTTGAGGATCGGACCGACCTTGTTCTTGGCATCCTCGCCCACCTGGTGACAGGCCTTGCACTTCTTGAAGACCTTTTCGCCATCAGCAACCAGCGCCGGATCGATGGCAGCGGTCTCTTCGGTGGCTGCGGCTTCCTCGGCCGGAGCCTCGGCAGCAGGCGCGGTTTCCGCAGCTGCCATCTCGGTTTCCGCCGGGGCCTCGTCGGAGGCGGCGTCTTCGTCGCCACCGTGATCCGGGGTCACATCGAGAACCGCGGCGCGCATCGTGATCTCTACGCTTTCCTTGCAGTTTTCCATGCAGGGTTCCGCACTGAACAGACCCAGTTCGGTCTCGGCCCGGTCGTCGATGATGAAGCCATCGGCATTGGGCATCTCGACATCGAGGAAGGTATCCTTCGACAGGACGAAATCTTCATCCACGAGGTCGTTCGAGTAGAGGATATAGGCCACGATGGCATAGACATCGTCATCCGACATGGTCTGCGCGGCGCCAAAGGGCATGGAGCGGCGGACATAGTCGAAAGCGGTCGAAAGATACGGCCAGTAGGAGCCGACCGTCTTGAGCGGATCCTCGCGGTCGAGCGTGTCCATGCCGCCGGCCAGCTTCGGCCAGTTGTCGACGCCTTCGGCAAAGTCGCCATGGCAGACGGCGCAATTATCGGCAAAGACCTCCTCGCCGGTCCAGACATCGCCCTCACCATTGGGAAGGCCGGTGCCATCGGGCAGGATGTCGTGATTCCAGGCGGCAACCTCTTCAGGCAGGGCCGGACGGCCGAGGCCGAGCTTTCCCATGGGCGCTGCGGTATCGTCGCCGGCCATGACGTCGGTATCGCCCTGCCCTTCGAGAGTATCCGTGGAGCCATCGACAACGGCCACCGCAGCAGCCGCCGCGGGCGCCGCCGCTTCCGGAGCGGCTTCGGCAACCTCTTCTGCGGCCGGTGCGGCCTCGGCTTCAGCCACCTCGACGGGAGCGGCTTCCGCTGCCGGTTCCACATCCTCGGCCACCTGTTCGACAGGCGCGTCATGGGTGGCGGCGGCATGTTGTACGGCAGCCATCCCAGCCTCGTGCGCGGCCATTGCGGCCTTGTTCGCAGCGCGTTCGGAGAGACCGACCGAGAGCGCAATGACCGAAACGCCGACCACGCTCACCAGCGCAAGTTGATTAGGAAATTTCGACATTTTCGGCCTCCCCGTTCGCCTTGACCCACCAGGTCTGGATGCCGTTGTTGTGATAGATCGAGTTCAGGCCACGCACGTCGCGCAGCTGGTTCTTGGTCGGCTGGACATAGCCGGTCTCGTCGCGGGCGCGGCTCTGCAGGAACATCTCCTCGCCGTTCCACTCGATATCGAGATAGAAGCGGGTCAGCGCCTTGGACTGGCCGGGCGCTGCCAGACGCGCCTTGGTCCATGTCTTGCCACCATCGATGGTCACATCCACGCCGGTGATCGCGCCACGGCCCGACCAGGCCAGGCCGGTAATGACCAGCGGGCCCGGGCCGTGCTTGATCGGCGCTTGCGGGCTGGGCGAGGTGACGACGGATTTCGCATCCATCTCCCAGGTCCATTTGCGCGAAACGCCATTTTCCAGCGTATCGGTATATTTGGAGGTCTCTTCGCGGCTCTCCACGGCAACTTCCGTTACCTCGATGCGGCGCAGCCACTTGACCCACATGTTGCCTTCCCAACCGGGAACGACAAGGCGGGCCGGGTAGCCATGCTCCATGCGCAGCGCTTCGCCATTGGCCTTGAAGGCCACGAGGCAGTCATCGAGCGCCTTTTCGAGCGGGATCGAACGTCCGTTGGAGGAGGCATCCGCGCCCTCGACATAGACCCACTTGCCCTCGGGCTTCACACCGGCCTCGTTCAGAAGCGTGCGCAAGCTCACGCCGGAATATTCCATGTTGTGGATCATGCCGTGGGTGAACTGGGCGCCATTGAGCTGGGCGCCAGCCCATTCCATGCCGGTATTGGCCGCGCATTCGCAGAAACAGATGCGGTTTTCGCGCGGGAAACGCTCCAGGTCCTCGTAGGTGAAAACCAGCTCCTGATCGACAAGGCCGTTGATCATCAGCCGGTAGTCTTCCTTGCGCAGCTCGATGGCGCCGGAATGGTGGCGCTCGAAAGCGCAGCCCTGCGGCGTGATCGTGCCGTCAAGCGCATGGATCGGCGTGAAGTTGATCGAGGAGATCGTGTCGGCGGTCAGCCATTCCACGTTGCGGCGCACAACGTCGCTCTCGAACTGGATCGGCAGGCCGTAGGGGGTGGCATCCACGCCCGCGCCGGTGCTCGAAGCCCAGTCCTGCATTTCGGTGATAAGCGGGTCGGGTCCGCTGGCCTTGGCGGCGGCGGCAGCCACGGCACCGGCCCCGGCAGCCGCGGCCCCGGTCAGGAACTGGCGACGCGAGGCGCCATTGCCCTTTTGCTTGGTGGTCATCGGGGATGTCCCTCCTTGTTGTGGAAACGCCGCCCCTCGCGGGGCGGCACATGTCGGATTATCAGGCGCCAACCACCTTCACGGAGGTGTTGGGTTTTGAACTCACGGTGCCGAGCTTGCCGATATGGCTCTCGACAACGTTCCAGATCTCGGGGCCTTCGGTGCCCTCGTTCACGCTCGCCCAGCCGGCAACCATGTAGGTCTTGGCCGGGTCGATCGCCTCTCCGGTCTTGAGCAGCGTCATGTTGGAGATGCGCGAGCCCTGCGGCTTGGTGATGTCGATCTCGTAGCCCATGCCGCCGATACGCACCATGTCGCCGCCCTGCTGGTAATAGGGATCGGTGTTGAACAGGTTGTCGGCCACGTCCTCGAGGATGACATGGATGAATTCACCCGTCATTTCCGTGCGATAGGCGTTGGGATATGTCATGGAGGTGACGTTCCAGATATCCTCGCGGGTAATCTCCTGGCCCGGCATCAGCGACGGTCCCCAGCGGACGCCCGGCGACATGGCAATGTCGGCCTCGCGCTCGGAAAGCAGCGCGTCACAGATCAGGTCATCCCAGGAGCCGTTGAAGTTCCCGCGGCGGAAAAGGACCGAGTCCATGTCGAGCTGGCCGATCACTTCGGAAAGCTGGTCGAGATAGGGCGCGCGCTGCTCGTCGATGAGCGCGGTCATTTCCTTGTCCGGCTCGATCACGTCGGCGAAGATCGGGATCAGCTTGTGCTTGAAGCCCATCATCTTACCGTCGCGCACGTCGAGGTCGATGCGGGAGACGAACTTGCCGTTGGAACCCGAGGCGATGATGATCGTCTCGCCCACCAGAACCGGTTCCGGCACGGCGTCATGGGTGTGGCCGCTGAGGATGACGTCGATGCCTTGCACGCGGGAGGCCATCTTCTTGTCCACGTCGAAACCGTTATGCGACAGCACGACGATCAGCTCGGCACCCTCGCCGCGCGCCTCGTCCACCATCTCCTGCATACGTTCGTCGCGGATACCGAAGGAGTATTCCGGGAACATCCAGCCGGGGTTGGCGATGGGCATATAGGGGAAGGCCTGGCCGATGACAGCGACCTTGGTGCCGCCCCGCTCGAACACCTTGTAGCTCTCGAAGTTTTCCGAGGGCTCTTCCCATTCCTTGTCGAAGATGTTCTGGCCGAGCGCGGCAAAGGGCAGATCCTCGAGGATCTCGTGCACGCGGTCGGAGCCGAGCGTGAACTCCCAGTGGAAGGTCATCGCGTCGGGCGCGAGCTTGTTCATCACGTTGACCATGTCCTGGCCTTGCGTGTGATAACAGGTGTAGGAGCCGTGCCAGGTGTCGCCGCCATCGAGCAGCAGCGCGTCGGGGCGCGCGGCGCGGATGGAGTTGACCACGGTGGCCACGCGATCCAGCCCGCCAACCTTGCCGTATTCCTTCCCGAGGGCGGCAAAGTCATTGTAGGTCAGGGCGTAAGCGGAGGGCGAGCCATCCTCGATGCCGTACATCTTGCGGAAATCGGCGCCGGTGACATGCGGGATCTGGCCGCGGGCATCGCCCACGCCAAGGTTGATCTCAGGCTCGCGGAAATAGATCGGCTTGAGCTGCGCGTGAATATCGGTGACATGAATCAGCGTCACATTGCCGAAAGTGTCGAATTCCAGCAGCTGGTCCTGCGTCAGCGCCTGCTGCGCGGCCAGCCGGGCCCAGTTGCCAAATCCGGAGCCGCCGACGATGGCCGATGCGGCCATGGAGACCTGGAGGAAGTCACGGCGCGAAATCATGCGATTCTTGTCCTCGATAGAGCGCGGCCTGCCGTGTCAATGCGACAAACATGCGCGTTTTTGAATATAATTAACCGGAAAAAACCCGCAGCGAGCTCCCCCGCTGCGGGCCATTCCGATCGACTTGGTTAGTTCCGGACGGACGGTCCTTCGACGGACAGGCCGTTGCCGCGCGAGGCGACGTAAAGTTCAAGCGCCACGAATTCCGGGCTGCCCGGCGCATAGGTCTCGGCGCGGGTGTCGCGCACGCAACCCTTGAAGCGGGCATGAACCGAGTTCAGCTTGGCGTTCTTCAAGCGATAGGCCGGGAAGCCGTTGGTCTGGCCCTGGCTCAGGTGGTCGGCCCGGATCATGTTGCCGTAATTGTCTTCGTGACAATTGGCACAGGACAACTCCAACTGACCCGTGCGGGTGTAGTAGAGCTCTTTGCCCTGCTCCCAGGTGGCCGCAGCCGGACCATCAGTGGCCACATTCATCGGCATTCCGCGGGAAACGGACGAGATGAGCGCCACCATGTTGGTGATGTCATCGCCATCGTATTTCCAGGCATCCGCGCCCATGCGCTCGGTGCGGCAGCCATTGATCGCCGTTTCCAGTGTCCAGACGGCTTCCGCGTTGTCGTTCCACTTCGGATAGACCGCGCGAACGCCCTTCATGCTGTCCTCGGCGCTCTCATGGCAATCGGCGCAGGACTTGCCCTCGGAACCTTCGGCGGTTTCCCAGGCTTCCATGGCCGACTCGACAGCGAGCATCCCCGGGTTGTCGAAGTCGTCGCGCTGCATGTCGCGGGTGTCATTTTCCCGGAACAGCCAGCCAGACATCACCTCGTCGATATTTTCCATATGCGCGGGTGCCGCCGTCTTGGTGACGATCTCTGTCTCATCGTTGATGATCAGCTCGTCTTCGACCGGGTCGGCGTTCGCGCTACCTGCCGCGGCCACGGCAAGGGTCAGGCTGAGCGCCGTCATTGCCTTGAATTTCATGGTCATGTCCTCCCAGTGGGTCATCCCGCCCCGGTCTTTGCTTGCCGGGGCGGGTTTCCTGCAGTTGCCCAAAGGGCTTAGCCGATCGCGATTGCCTTGCTGTCCTCGTAGACGGACCCGTCATCGTCGTACCAGGTGAACTTGAACTCACCTTCCTCCGGCACGAGCGCGTCGAATTCCACATACGGGTTGGTCGAGATCGCCGGCTCCATCGTCATGTCGATGACGGACTTGCCGTTGAACTCGCAAGTGAATCGATTGATGATCGAGCGCGGGATCAGCTCACCGTCCTTGCCCTTGCGCTGACCCGATTCCATGTTGTGCGAAATCAGGGTCTTGATCGTGATCGTATCGCCAGCGGCGGCCTTTTTCGGCACCTTGACGCGGGGTTTGACACCATCTGCCATTGCTTTGTTCTCCTAATCTCTTGCCAGGATCAGCCGCCGCAGCCGCCGATGGTGACCTTCACGGTCGAGGAAGTCTTGACGAAGCTGCCATCGGCCATCTTCGCAATCGCGACGACGTCCTGCGTGCCTGCCAGGCGAATACGGGTCGAAGCGGCCTGGCTGCCTGCCAGTTCGCCGAAGTTGAAGGTGGCGACGCCCGGGGTCGGGTTGCCGGAGGCCAGAACCATGATCGCGGCGGCGCCAGGGGCGTCCACACCGATCGGAACCGTGTTGCCGTTCTCTGCGATCTCGGGGGCGGTCAGCGTGAGGCCACCCTCGCCCATTTCAGCACCACCGGTGAAGGCAGCGATTGCATCGTCGACGGCGGCGTTCACGCGGAAGGGCATGAAGCCCATCGCGGCGGCGCCAAGGCCAAGGGCCAGCGTCTCGCGTCGTGAGAAATTCATCTCTTTCTCCTTGGTTGCCAGCCCCATTCCTGGAGCCGATTTCGTTGATTACTCTTTCAGCGTCACGAGAAACGCGACGAGGTCTTCGATCTGCTGCGCCGTCAGAAGCGGCTCGATCTTGTCCAGCGCGATGCCCTTGCCGGTGTAGGCGTCACCCGGACGGGTAAAGCCTTCGACCTTGTAGAAGGACGGCATGATGGTGCCGTCATAGGTCATCTTGGCATTGGCAACGATGCCGCGGATTTCGCCCTCGGACCAACGGTCCGCGACGCCGTCCAGCGACGGGCCCACATTTCCGGGGAACGGCACGTCCGCCAGCGCCGTCACCTCGTGGCACGAGACGCAATTGCCGATGGACTTGGAGCCGAACACGTTCGCGCCCTCTTCGGCGTTGCCGGGCATCCCCGACAGGGACGCGGCAACCGCTCCCGCTTCGTCATAAGCAACGTCGCCAGGGGCGACGGTCTCGGCGATGGCAGGGGCTGCCAGAATAGTAGCGGCAATAGCCGCAGAAATAGCGCGTTTCATAGTACCTCCCGTAGCGACGCTCTCGCGATGGCTGCGATTATCCTCCGTTCGCTCGGGACACCGTAGCGCACCGAAATCCCCCGAGGCAACAACAAATTCAACTATCTGAATTACCTTCTACAATAAGAATGATTTCAAACTGAGCCCGAAAACATGATCGAAAGTTGCGCCTCCCGGAAAATATCTTGCTGAACCACGAAGTTATGCTGCGTTTCACGGCGCAAAGACTGTTCGAACTGTATTCTCCCATTGCGGGGAGACGCACCGGGAAAGCCCGATTGAAAGGCTCGCCGATCGGGTCGCACACCGCCGTATGAAAGCGCTAGCTCCGGGGCTTGTCACAGGGCTTGGGGGAATCGCTGCGCGGAGCGGACAAGCGCCGCTCCTACGCCAGGGACAGGTTATTTCTGCGCGGCGCGCTCCTCGATCTTGCGAGCGTGATACCGCTGGAACTCCGCGTCCTCGCCCTCCGCGTCATAGAGCTTCTCGCGGACCCATGTGAGCATGTCGAGCGTGGTGCCGCCCTTGAAGGCGCCCGGCATCATCGCCACGGCGGCCTGCGGCGCAGTCGCGTCATCACCCACTTCCTCGGGCAGGAACAGGATCGTCGGCGTGAACATGATGCCCCATTTGCGCGCCATCTGCTTTTCGGTCCGCGTGTCGCCGTCGAAATCGGTCACTTCGACATCGCCGAAAAGGTTCATCTGCACGACGAAGTAATTCTCCTCGATATAGGAGGCGATCTCAGGGCGCGGGAAAACCTCTTCATGCATCTGCTTGCAATAGATGCAGCCGCGCTGTTCGAAGATCAGCATCAGGCGCTTGCCTTCGGCATTGGCCTCGTCGAGATCCTCCGAGAGATCCTTGAACGTATCGCGCATCCAGTCCGCCTTGTGCAGACCGTCCTCGCCAATCTCGGCCAACGCCATCGGCGCAGCCAGCATCAGCGCCGCAAGAGCGCCCAGAATCCTCTTCAACATGTCATCCTCCCCTTGAAATGGACCGCGATCACCCGATCGTCGGCATGAAATTCAGCATCCATTCGGCGATCAGGTTGACCGAGTTGGTTCCGATCAGCAGGCCGAACAGGATCAGCAACACGCCCATCGCCTTTTCGACAACGGGCAGATATTTCCGAAACCCTTTCATCCAGCGCATGAAGGGGCCGATGAAGAACGCCGCCAGCACGAAAGGTGCCGTCATGCCAATCCCGTAGACCAGCAACATGCCAGCTCCCTGCCCCGCTCCGCCGCCATCCATGGCCACCGTCATCAGGATCGCCGCCAGCACCGGGCCGACGCAAGGCGTCCAGCCAAAGGCGAAGGCGAGCCCGATCACATAGGCGCCCAGCCAGGAGACGTTCGACGTATCGCCCGCCTCGGCCCGGAACTGCCGATAGAGAAAGCCGATTCGGACCACGCCGAGGAAATGCATCCCCATGACGATGATGATGACCGCGGCGACAATGCGCAGGATGTCCATGTATTGCCCGACCAACTGCCCGAAGGCGGAGGCCGACGCTCCGAGCGCCATGAAGATCGTCAGGATACCTAGCGAAAAGAAGATCGCCGAGATCACCGCGCGTCGCCGCACATCCGGCGGGATCGCGCCTTCGGCGGTGATCTGATTCATGCTCGTTCCGGCCATGTAGGACAGATAGAACGGCACGATGGGCAGGATGCAGGGAGACAGGAATGACAACAGCCCGGCCAACAGCGCCCCAGCCCAGGTTACCTCGGGCATGAATCCTCTCCCTTGTCCCATTCACACATTCAGATTATGTTGGTGTTAGCGCGACAGTCAATTGGACGAGAATGCCACAGATCGCCAAGCTCCTGCGCCCGGCCGTTGCCGGGATCGTATTTGCCTTTGCCGCGTTGCCGGCATGGGCGTTAGAGCTTGTCATGGTGCAACAGGCGGGATGCCATTACTGCGCCCGCTGGAATGCCGAGATCGGGCCGATCTATCCAAAAACGGCAGAAGGCGCCCATGCGCCCCTGCGTCGCGTGGAACTTGGCGGCAAAGAGATGAAAAAGCTCACGCTGCAAAGACGGGTGAACTTCACCCCGACTTTCGTGCTCGTCGACACGGCGGGTGTGGAAATCTCCCGGCTTGAGGGATATCCGGGGGAGGACTTCTTCTGGGGGCTTCTGGAACGGATGCTTCTGGAAAAGACCGATTACAGCGCGCCGTCCACGGACGGCAGTTGAGATCGGACGAGAGGGGGAGATTCGCGGGGTGTTTTGCCTTTTTGTGGGCAATAACGCCTCTAACCGCGCCCGAAGGGCCGACAATCAGGGACCGCAAGTGAACTGGCGGCCCTCCGGATGTAATCGGACGATTGCGAACGGGATGGAAACGACATGGAAGACCTGACACCCCAAAACCTTGAATCGGTGCTCCCGGTCATCAATAGCCTTACCAGTGACGAGGAGATCGACCGGATCGTCACCAATGCGACGAAGGCGTCGAACTTTCTAAAGGCCATCAGCCATGAAGGCCGGCTGATGATCCTGTGCCATCTGGTATCGGGCGAGAAATCGGTGACGGAGCTTGAACAGCTGCTCTCGGCCCGCCAGGCGGCGGTGTCCCAGCAACTTTCCCGGCTGCGCCTCGAAGGGCTCGTGCAGCCCCGTCGTGATGGCAAGACGATCTACTACAGCTTGACCGATGATCGGCCGCGCAAGATACTTGAGGTCGTTTACGAGTTGTTCTGCAAGGACAGCGACGCCTGCTAGGCCGGTTTTAGAGGGTGCGCCCGACCCCGGCCAGCTAGCTGGGGAGGGCTGTGAATGGGCGAGACCCTGGGAGATACCGCGCTGGTGGCCATTCTCGGTTTCATCGGCGGCCTTGGCTTGGGGCTCGCGGCTCGGCTGGGCCGTTTCTGCACGCTTGGCGCCATAGAGGACGCGCTTTATGGCGATTCCGACATCCGCTTGCGCATGTGGGGCATCGCGATCGGCACGGCCGTACTGGGCAGTTTCGGGTTGGCCAGCGCCGGCTTGCTGGATCTTCAGGACAGTTTCTATCTCAACAATGGCTGGAACCCGGTCGCGCATATCGCGGGCGGGTTGATCTTTGGCTACGGCATGGCGCTGGCGGGCAATTGCGGCTACGGGGTGCTGGCACGTGTCGGCGGAGGCGACCTGCGGGCCTTCGTCATCGTGCTCGTGATGGCCATCGCCGCCTATTCCGTCATCTCCGGCCCCTTTGCCGCACTGCGGGTACAGATCTTTCCTGATGGTCTGTGGGCCAGCGGCGCGCCGGCCGGATTCGCCCATCTGCTCGCGGAGACAACCGGCCTCTCCCCAATCCCCATCGGCATGGGCTTCGGCGCAATGATCCTCGTCGCGTCTCTCGCCCCCGCGCGCATGCGCAGCGAGGGCGGGGCCGTGTTCTGGGCCGTCGTGGTCGGCCTGTCGATCACCGCCGGCTGGGCGGCGACCGCCTTCGTCGCTGACAGAAGTCTCGGCGCCGTCCCGGTTGAAAGCCACACGTTCTCCGCCCCTCTCGGCGACACGGTGCTCTACGTGATGCTGGCCTCGGGCATGAAGCTCAATTTCGGCGTCGGCTCCGTGGCCGGCGTGCTCTGCGGTGCCTGCATCGGCTCCCTCCGTCGTGGCCATTTCCGCTGGGAAGCCTGCGAAGACCCGCGCGAATTGCGTCGACAAATCGGCGGCGCGACCCTGATGGGCTTCGGTGGCGCAATCGCAATCGGCTGCTCCGTCGGCCAGGGCCTCTCGGCCTTCTCCCTGCTGGCCTTTTCGGCCCCGCTGACACTCGGCGCTATCGCAATCGGCGCATGGCTCGGCCTGCGCCAACTCATCCAGGGATTTGCGACTCTCTAGTCTCAATCCTGGTCCCGTGCTGGTTGCAAAAGCACGCGATCATCTCGATCAGGACTACCTTCCAACCTCGGGCATTGCAGCTATTAGGCGGCGCGCGCTTCGCGCACGAAAACGATCCTCCGGATCGTGCCATCGGCATGAGTATTTTCACCAGGAGAAGTCGTTGCTGCCAACCATGCTTCTTCTGACCAGAAATATCCTTGGGGGAACGCTCGCAAGACTACGAGGGGGGCAAAGCCCCCCGTCGCGATCAGACAACGGCTCCAGACGGAACCCTGAGCCCGCTCATGGGTCAAGACCATTCAGTCGAGCGAAGCAAGCAGATTCCGCCCTCAATAAGCGCCGCGAATGTGATCTTTCACTTCCGCTTCGTAGAAAGCCGTCAGCTCGTCATGCAGCGCTTTCGGCAACGGTGCCACGTCAGACGCGCCCGCATTGCGCAGGATCTGATCCGGAGCACTTGCGCCCGGGATGATCGTGGAGACGGCTGGGTGATCGAGAATCCAGCGCTGCGCCATCTTGGCCAGCGTCATGCCTTCGGGCAGCATTTCCTTGAGCCGGTCGGCCAGCTCGACCCCCTTTTCATAGGGCAGCCCGGCAAAGGTCTCGCCCACGTTGAAGGCCGCGCCGTCGCGGTTGAAGTTGCGGTGATCGCCTTCGGCGAACTCCGTCTCCAGCGTGTAGCGACCACTCAGCAGACCACTCGCCAGCGGCAGGCGCACGATGATCCCCACCCCCTTGGCCTCCGCTTGCGGCAGCAGTTCGCTGACCAGTTTCTGCCGGAAGAGGTTGAAGATCACCTGCAAGGACAGCAACCCCTCCTGCTCCAGGCAAAGAAGCCCTTCCTCAACGGTCTCGACAGATGCGCCGAAATGACGGATCGCCCCCTCCTGCTGCAACTTGCGCAACCAGTCGAAGATCTCACCCTGCCGCATCACTTCCGTCGGGATGCAGTGCAGCTGAACCAGGTCCAGCGCCTCGACCCCGAGGCGCTCGCGCGAGGCGTCGACGCCCCGGCGCAGCGCGTCCTCGCAGTAGCCATCGGGGTAGACATCCGCGCCCCGTCCGAACTTGGTCGCCACCCGGATCTCCGGGCCCTCATAATGCTTGAAGAACTGACCGATCAGGTCCTCGCTGCGGCCCGATCCATAGACATCGGCGGTGTCGAAGAAGCGCACGCCTTGTCCGGCAGCCGTGGTCAGGATCTCCAGCGCGATCTCGCGGTTCACGCCCTGTCCCCAGTCGGCACCGATCTGCCAGCAGCCAAGTCCGATTTCGCTTACTTCGAAACCTTTTGATCCGAGCATTCTCGTCTTCATGGGATATCCTTTCCAATGAGGTCGCCCGCGACGGCGGCAACCGGAATTCGCAGGCCTTATCTGCCTGCGCAGCGCCGAGGTCAATCGACGCGTCCGCGCGCCGCAGGTGCGCGGCGTGGCCCAACGAGAGACGTCCCATCACCGATGGGGCAACGACGGGCGGGAGGGTTCCCGGCAATCGGGATGCCGAAAACGAAAGAGGCGCCCGCAAGGCGCCCCTTCCATTTCATCGGTCCATCGGCCTTTCGGCCCTACGCCGGCGGCTTCTTGTAGGCATAGAGCGCAGCGCAGGCGCAGGAGACGAGGCGCGCCTTCTCGTCATCGGCCCGGCTGGTCAGGATGATCGGGCATTTCGCGCCGATCACGACTCCGCCGGCCTCGGCATGGGCGATGAAAGTCAACTCCTTGGCGAGCATGTTGGCGCTTTCCAGATTCGGCGCGATCAAGATTTCGGCCTGACCGGCCACCATGGAATGGATCCCCTTGGTGCGGGCCGCCTCGATATCGATGGCGTTGTCCATGGCCAGCGGGCCATCGACCAGCGCGCCGCGGATCTGGCCGCGCTCGGCCATCTTGGAAATGGCGGCGGCATCGAGCGTCGAGGGGATCTTGGGGGTCACCGTCTCCACCGCCGACAGGATGCCCACCTTGGGTACTTCCATTCCCAGCGTATGCGCCAGGTCGATCGCGTTCTGGGTGATGTCGACCTTGGTCTCCAGGTCCGGCGCGATATTGATCGCCGCATCCGAGATCAGCAGCAGATGGGTCAACCCCGGCACGTCCATCACGAAGACATGCGAGAGACGACGCCCCGTCCGCAGACCGCCATCGCGCTTGACCACCTGGCCGAGCAGCTCGTCGGTATGCAGCTGGCCCTTCATCACCGCCTGTGCCCTGCCCTCGTGGACAAGGCGTACGCCGATCGCGGCGGCCAGCTTGTGGTTGGGCTCGTGGATCAGCTCGAAGCTGGAAATATCGCGGCCAATGGCCTTGGCGGCTGCCCGGATCTTGACCTCGTCCCCGATCAGGATCGGGTCGATGATCGTGTGATCGGCCCCCAGAAGCGCGCCAAGCAACGAATCCTCGGACTCGGGCGCCACCACGGATGTCTTCATCGGCGGCAGCGGCTCCGCCTCCCTGAGCAGCTTGTCGAAATGCACATGGCGCTGGACGATCATGCCGGGAATATCGTCGACATTGTAATCCATCTGCTCCAGCGGCGCGAAGACCTCGACGAACCCCTCGAGCAGCTTCTTGCCGCTTGTCGTGTCCACCCGGCAGGCGAATTTCGCGACGTTGTTGTCGAGCTTCTCGGTCAGCACCACCTTGACGATCAGTTCGTCCCCGTCATGGGCCCGCTCGAAGAATTCGACCTTGTGCGATTTGTAGAGCGTCCCCGGGCCGGGCAACTTGTTGCCGAGCGCCGAGGAAATCAGTGTCGAAACCCACATTGCCGGCGCAACCGGCTCGTGCAACGCGTCGGTTCCCTCCAGCTCCTTCATGCGGGGAAAATGCTTGGGGTTCATATTGCCGGTGATATTGGCAAAAACGAAGAAATCATCCGCGCGGCAGACCCGTCGAACCTCGGCTTCCATGCCGATTTCCAACTTGTCCCACGGCGTATTGCTCAATGTGGTCATCATCCCATCCCTACCGAATTGCGGGTGCCGAAACAGGTACAGGGCGGCATCCGGTTATCCGCCCATTCGACATTTCTCCCCAATATGGACTTTGCATGTCGGGGAATTGAAGGAAAGCCTGCGCGACGCAACGAAAACGGCGTGAGCGGCGGGCTTTGGCCGCTCGGGCGAAAATGCCGCACCGCGGCGTGCCGCAGGGCTTGCAAAAGGGAGGCTTTGCGCCCGGCGATGCGCATGTTAGCCATTTGTCGTAACGACTTGCCGAAGGAAGGGGCGTGTCCGATGAAATCGATACCTGCAATTGCGCTTGGGCTGGCGATGGCCACGGGAATTGCCACAGCGCCGGCCAGCGCCCAGCAACCGCAGTTCGAGCTCGAACTCAACAGTCTGAAACCGGTCGAGACCGGCTGCAGGCTGACCTACGTTGCCCGCAACGCCACCGGTACAGACCTGCAAGCGGCCTCATTCGAAGTTGCCGTGTTCGATGGCGAAGGCGCGGTCGGCCGCCTGCTGATCCTTGAATTCGGCGCGCTGCGCGACGGCAAGACCAAGGTCGTGCAATTCGACCTCGCCGGACAGGACTGCAGCGAGATTTCACGCCTGCTGGTCAATGACATCGCCGAATGCTCCGCCGCCCAGGGCGACGCGCCGGACTGCATGCAGGCGCTCTCCCCCAGCAGCCGCACGGAGGTTCAGTTCGGTCTCTAATCCCGTCATGTCTTCTGCCACGGGCCGCTGGGATCAACCGACCCGGCGGCCTGCAACCCAATTGCCGCGAACGGCGCCGGCCCCAGCCACACGGTGAACCCGGATTACGTCCGCCCGTGCGCCGATCTCGATCCGCCCACGATCGTGCAGGTCGACCACGTCCGCCGGCGCACGGGTGACGGTGCGCACAGCGCGCGCGACATCGCCCCACAGATCCCCCAGTATCAACGCCGCCGTCAGCAGCGCCGAAGGGACGTAATCGGAACTCAGGATATCGAGCAGATCGGCCTCCGCGAGGTCCTGCGCGGCGACGTTGCCGGAATGGCTGCCGCCCCTGATGAGGTTCGGTGCCCCCATCATCACCGCGATTCCCCGCTCGTGGCAGGCAGCCGCCGCCGCCCGCGTGGTCGGAAACTCCGCCAGCCGCACGCCTTGCGCGGCCGAGGTCTCGACATGATCCGCGAGCGTGTCGTCATGGCTGGCCAGCACCGCGACGTAGCGGCGCGCTTCCTCCACGGCGACGCGTTCATGCAGCGCGCCGTATTTCTCTCGCAGACCCTTCATATGCACGACATGCTCTTCGAACCCGTCGTCCGAAAGCCCGTGCTTGCCCTGAACATAGGCCTTCAGCTTGGACAGGTCCCGGAACTGCCGCTGGCCCGGGGTGTGGTCCATCAGGCTGACGATCCCAACCCGGTCCTGCGGCCCGAACTCTGCCATTTCCTGCACCAGCGTCTGTGAACAGACCTCGGCCCGCAAATGCAGGAAATGGCTGATCCTGAGCGCCCCCGAGGCGCGCAGCTGCAGCATCTCGGTCGCCAACTGGCGCGCATAGGCCCGGTAATCCGTGCGCGCGCCCAGCACCGAGCCAACCCGCATCGCGTCGAAGACGGTGGTGATACCGACACTGGCCAATTCGCCATCATGCGCGATCATCGCGGCTGCATGCGGCCAGTCGACCTTTGGCCGGGGCTGGATGTGGCGCTCAAGGTTATCGGTGTGCAACTCGATCAGACCGGGCATCACCATGTCGCCCTCGCAGTCCAGCGCACCTGCCGGCACTGCCGCGCCCTGCCCGATCTCGACAATCCGCCCGCCGGCGATCCGCAGGCTGCCGGTCACCACCTCGTCGGGCAGAACCAGCTCTGCATTGGCCAGGATAGTCTCGTTCATCTGCCGTCTCCGGTCTGTCTGCTCTCGCCGTGCGGGCCGCTCTATGCTAGGCGCGCATGAGGAGGCATGTCATGGATGGATTCACGCGTTACGCACTCTTTTACGCGCCGCCGGCCGGGCCGCTGGCCGATTTTGGCGCCGCCTGGCTTGGATGGGATCCCCGCAACGGGAAACGCGTGGCGCATCCCGCCCTGCCCGGCCTGCCGCTGCCGGTTGCCGAAATCACCGAGACGCCGCGCAAATACGGCTTTCACGGCACGCTCAAGCCACCCTTTACGCTCAAGCCCGGCTTCGACGTCGCTGAACTGCACAACGCTACCGAGGCGCTCGCGACGACTCTGCCGCCGGTTCTGCTCGACGGGCTGAAACTCGCCCGCATCGGCGGCTTCCTTGCCCTTGTGCCCGAAGGCGACACAACCCAGCTCGCGCTTCTGGCCGCCCGCCTGGTCGAGGCGCTGGACGGCTTCCGCGCCGCCCCCGAGGAAGACGAGCTCGCCCGTCGCCGCAAACCCGGCCTCTCTGCGCGGCAGGAAGTGCTGCTGCAGCAATGGGGCTACCCCTATGTCATGGAAGAATTCCTCTTTCACCTGACGCTCTCGGGCAATCTGCCCGAGACACTGACCGACGCCGTGGCCGAGCGCCTGCGTCCCGTCGTAGAGCCGCTGCTGCCGCGCCCCTTCCGCATCCGCGAAATCTGCCTCTTCGGCGAAGGGCAGGACGGGCGTTTCCATCACCTGCATCGCTACACGCTCTCCGGCTGACCCCCGCACGGAAAGGCGCGCGTCGCGCTGTTGCGGCTGCCGTCACTCGCTGCTAGCCACTCGGCCAACGCGTGCTCAGAGGCACACAACCCAAAAACAAAAAATTTATTTATATCAAATTACTAACAAACGATATTCAAGCTCACCCCGAGGTTTCAAGCGCGCCACCGGGACCACTGCCGCGCCTCGGTTGCGAAGCGTGAAGCCTACGGCCACGTTCTTAAGTTCGATCATTCCCGGCTTCCCGCGTCCGGCCTCACATCCAGCCGCGTTTCTTGAAGAAGAGAAACGTCGCGATACCCGAGACCCCCATGCCCCCTAGCGCGAGGGCAAAGCCCCATTTGCTGTCAAGCTCCGGCATCCATGTGAAATTCATCCCGTAGATCGAGGAGATCAGCATGGCCGGGGCGAAGAGGGCGACCAGCGCCGAGAGCATCGAGACCGACTTGTTCTGCTCCAGGCTGATCATGCCGAGGGTCGCGTCGGTCACCACCGAGGCCCGCGACGCAAGGTGATCGGCGTGCACCTCCAGCGCGGCGACATCGCGCGCCTGACCGGCCACCAGTCGTTTTATTTCCTTGGCATCCTCTGCCTCGGTGGGAAATTGTTCGAGATAGTTCAGTGCCCGTGCGAGGGTCAGGAGCGACTGGCGCACCGCGGCGATGCGCACCCCGAAACGCCCCGTCACCTCCAGAGCGCGCTGCAATGTCACGCTGCGGTTCAGCCGCCCTCCATCGAAAACCTCCACCGAGGTGGCATCTAGCGAGCGGCCGATCTCCTCCATCGTATCGGACAGCTCGTCGACCATCTCCTCGATCAGCCCCAGACAGAGCCGGAGCGGCGAGCCGCAGCCAGCACCGCTGCGCGCGGCGCGTTCGGGGAAGACCGCCAACGCCTCCGGCGCATGGTAGCGCACCGTCAGCAGCCGCTCGGGCGCCAGCACCAGGCAGAGCGGCCGCGAGAGGCGACGCCCATCGCTCGACAGCCCCGGCAGGACCACCGTCATGTATTTGGTTGCCCCGATCCGATAGAGCCGGCTGGAGAGCTGCAGCTCCTCCATGTCCTCCTGCGCCGGCACCGCCATGCCCAACGCCTCCACCGTCTCGACCTCTGCCGGGCTCGGAACGAAAAGATCGATCCAGATGGCCTCATCGAGCCCCTCCGGCGGGGAGTCGAGGGCAAGGATGTCGTTTTGCGAAAGGCGGAAGGCATGCAACATGGGTCAGACCTGCAGAACGGAAGATACCCGTATGTGCGTATAACCATGCTGCGGATCGTCAAGCACCTGATCTGTCAAACCCGCCTCTCCAACGCGCCCTTGCTTCATCACCATCGACCGAAACGCCAGCACCTGCCGCTTCCGCTCCGGCAGGCTCACCGTGTCGCGCAATCCCTCGGCGCGTGTGTCGAACAGAACCTCGCCGGTATGGAGATCAAAGAACACCACGGTGCAGCCGATCCGCGCGCCGTACCGCTTGTCGATCTTTCGAACAGACCACAGCGGCGTCAGGACTCAATTCCCTCGGAACTTGCTGTAAACGCGCCCGGCTCCTGATACGCACCGATTTTGCGATTTTCTCCAGGAAAGACGCAGCCTTCGCGCTGGAATGGCCAGACCGTCGAGCAGCGCCTGGCGGATCATCCGCTGCGTCTGCTCGTGCTGATAAGGAAAATGGTAATCTTTTTGACCTTCACTCGTCATGAGTCTGCCCCAATTCGATGCGAGTTCTTCGGGCGCAAGCGGTCAAGGAGGTTTCCATGGAATGGTTTTCCCAGATCACGGTCGGCGAGGTGATCCTGTCTTTTCTCGCCTGCTGCCTGATCCACGAAACCCTCGTGATCGTCCTGCCGGACGAGATCGCCGGCCCCGGCGGCTGGCTGATCGACACGCGCGACTGAGCCGCGAACCTCTCCCACCTTTGATTGTCGGCCTGGGCAAGTACGAATTCCGCGCTCCGCGCTGCCGCCCCAGGATCGTACTCCCCCAGTCCCGCACCGGGTCGCAATCGGTCGCTCGGTCAATGTCGCCCCGGCCGGCACGCCGGTAGACTATGGCCACGCCCGGTTTGCCGGCGACCGCCTGACACGGACGCTGCACGACGACGGCGCGTGAGCGGCCGGTCCGTCGCGCACCACATACCGTCAATCGAGAATAAATCCGGAAAACCGCAGTCGATGTCATATGCGCGATACAGAGTTTTTGTATCCCCACCGGACAGACAGCGGCAGTTACCCCGAGTATATCCATGCAGGCGGCTCTTCCCCCTGTGCGCTTCACCGGCGCACAAATCCTCCGTGACGGCGAGCTTCAGCGCCGCTCCCTGGCGGTTGCAGACGGCCGGATCACCAAAGGCCCCCTGCCCGCGGTGGACATGCGCGGCTACCTGCTGCTGCCGGGGATCATCGACCTGCATGGCGACGCCCTAGAGCGCCATATCGCCCCCCGCCCGAACGCGTGTTTCGATCCATCCATCGGCCTGGGTTCGGTCGATCGCGACGCCGGCGTCAACGGGGTGACCACCGCCTGGCTGGCCGTCTCATGGTCGTGGGAGGGCGGCTTCCGCGGGCCCGATTCCGCCGAACGTATCCTGGAGGCCCTGAGCGCCTATCGCCCGCACATGGGCACGGACCTGCATGTGCAATTGCGCTGCGAAACCCACATGATCGACAGCGCGGAGCGGATGCTCGCCGCGATCCGGCGCCATGGCGTGGATTACGTGGTCTTCAACAACCACCTCGACGAAGCGCTGGAGCAGGCCCGGAGCAGGCCCGAAGAATTCGCCCACCGGGCCCGGCGCGAGGGGCGCACCCCGGAGCAGCACATGGTGGTGGTCGAAGAGATGCTATCGCGCCGTCACCAGGTGCCGCGCCACCTGTGCCGGCTGGCCGAAGCGTTCGACATGTTGGGCCTGTGCTACGGCAGCCATGGCGACCCCGATGGCGAGACGCGCGAGACCTTTTCGATGATCGGCGCCTCCATCGCCGAATTCCCCACCACGCGCCCCGCCGCCGCTGCCGCCAAGGCGACGAACGACCCGGTGATCCTGGGCGCGCCCAATGTCCTGCACGGCGGCAGCCAGTCGGGCGAAATGCGCGCAACGGACCTGGTCTCGCAAAGGCTCTGCGACGCGTTGGCTTCCGATTACTATTACCCGGCCCTCGCCCGGGCGGCCTGGACGCTGGTGGATCGCGGCATCTGCGACCTGCCCCGCGCCTGGGCGATGATTTCCGCCGGGCCGGCCGAGATCCTCCGCCTGTATGACCGTGGCAACCTCGATTTCGGCCGCCGTGCAGATATGATCGCCGTCAACGAAGAGACACGGGCCATCGAGATGACGATCTCGGGCGGTGTGCTGACCTATCTGGGCCACGGCGCCGCTCGCAGGTTCGCTGCCGGCCCGCGCCAACTGGCGATGGCCGCCGAATAGGCCCGAATCCGGGTCCGGAAGGGTCGCTTTCAGAGCGATGTCTTCACTGAGGGAATCGCCCTACGGATGCGGAGATATCCAACATTTCTGCCGCGCGGCGCCCGGACCACCCCCAAAGGCCAAATCAGACATGAAAACATGGGTATTTTCGCAATAAACCCGGTATCCGCGACAAGCCGAAACATGGTTAAAATTGCGAATACCTGATATGATCGCTGTGCATGGGCGTGCGAACTCTGCGGGAGGAACAAGAAGTGGCATACGGTTGGCATTGGGATTACGGCGGCCATTGGGATTATGGCTGGTATTATGACTATGGCTGGGTCTACGACTATGGCTGGCAGTACGGGTGGACCTATGGCTGGGTCTACGACTACAGCTGGCTTTATGGCTGGAACTACACCTACGGGTGGACCTATGACTGGGGCTGGCAGTACGGCTGGCACTATCAGTCCGGCTGGATATATGACTATGGCTGGCAATATGGCTGGTATTACGGCTATGGCTGGTCATACGACTACGGCTGGCTCTATGGCTGGAACTACAGCTACGGCTGGACCTATGACTATGGTTGGCAGTACGGCTGGTACTATGGCTATGGCTGGGATTACGACTACGGCTGGATGTATGGCTGGAACTATGGCTGGGGCTGGACCTGGGATTGGGGCTGGTTCTATGGCTGGGATTACGGCTGGTACTACGGCTGGGACTACGGCTGGTACTGGAACTTCGGCTGGCAATATGGCTGGAGCTACGGCTGGAACATCGGCTGGGACTACGGCTGGTACACCGACTATGGCTGGACCACCGGGTATGGCTGGGACTACGGCTGGTATGTCGGATATGGCTGGTCGCTCGACTATGGCTGGGGCTATGGCTGGTATGTC
>NZ_LOAS01000069.1 GCF_001558155.1 Aliiruegeria sabulilitoris | reverse complement strand
GAATGAAAGGAAACGAGCTTGACCCAGACGCCCAATTAGAGAAGCGGGCATTCTCTATGGTTCAGACCACGGGTCTATGAACCGGCACGGCGTCGGTGATACGGTCGAACGACGCGTGTGATTGGGCCACGTGGAGAACCTGGGAAATCCGTGGGGAAGCCAATGAGAACTGTCGAAACGTCGATGCTGACGGGTGGTATCCTCTCTTGGTTATTGGCGACGGCAGCATTTTGTGAATTCGTCGGGGTGGACCTTAAAACTTGTGGCGATGCACCTGAACCACCTGGTGCCTTGGTCGAGGCACTGGACAAGTTGCTGAAAGACACGGTGGATCCAGTGGGTGCCTATTCCAAAGACGGAATGAACGCGCCCGGTGCCGTCCTGCTCGTCCGATCCACCGACTGGGCGTATTTCAAGGCGGCGGGTATTTCCGACTTTGACAACAGCGCGCAGCTTGAGTGCGAGATGCCATTCGAGATCGGCAGCGCCACCAAGATGGTGACTGGAACGGTCCTGATGCAGTTGCAGGAAGAAGGCCGTCTTAACCTAACCGATCCGCTGCAAGCACATCTGCCAGAGATCGCCGGCCGATTGCCATTCGGCGACCTTATCACGCTCAGGCACCTTGCGACCCACACCTCCGGTGTCTTCAGTTACACCGACGACGCTCCGGACGGGACGCCCGGGATAATGGAAGGCGCGCTGAAGAACCCGGACATGCTGGCCGTGAGCCGAACACCTGCGGAACTGGTGGAATTCGCCATTGCCCACGGCGAACCGAGCTTTGAAGCAGGCGCCGATGGCCATTGGTCCTATTCAAACACCGGCTACATCCTGCTCGGATTGATCATCGAGAAGTTGGAACAGGCACCGCTGGCGGAGGTGTTCAAGAGACGCGTGTTTGAACCTGCAGGAATGGCGAACACGTTCCTGTGGAATGACGTTCCGTCTCCTGAGGTCGGCCTGTCGCGGGCCTGGTACAAGGCGCCTTTCGACCTGGAGACGACCGGCTGGAACCTATCCCAGGGCTGGGCGGCCGGCGGCATTATCTCGACAGCGCCGGACATGGCTCTCTTTATCGAACGGCTGATGGCCGGGTGGCTGTTTGCTAAAGCCGGTACACTCGACGCCATGGCCGATGGCGTACCGGCGCCGTATCCAAATCTGTCCTACGGTATCGGCCTGATAGGCAAGCCAGGCGATATGTTTGGGCATGGCGGCCAGACCATGGGATTTGAAAGCGATACAGCGCATTCGCCTACAAGTGGGACGACCATTGTCTTCTGGACAAACTCTGCAAGCAGTACAGCCGTTCTTGGGGTGCCGCTGATAACGATGGCGCTGGATGGGGCAAAGGTGCAGTAGGCAGTCCGTAGAGTTTGCGGGGGGGGGGGCGGCAACGGTTCAACCCGTGGCATCCGTGGACGGCTTGCCCACCGCCGTTCGCCCACAGCCGAAATTGCCGCACCATGTGTGTAATCCTGATTGGGGCGGATCTCTCCGCGACTTCGCTTCGACGACCGAGGCCGGTTCCAAAGGGCAATGCCGACGGTTTCCGCCAGAGTGAAGGCCCCAGCCGAGACAAATTGCCAACCGGTTGCCCCAAACGCGACTGCAGGTTCTGAAGCCTTGCCCCAAGTACAGGTCTGCGCCAAAGTTGGATTGCCGCCTCACATGTCCAATTTCCATGGATGCTCTTTTCCACGGGCGAATGGTCCGGCGGACCGCACAAGTAAATGACATGGGTCAATGTCGTTGCGGCGCACATGGCGCATCGTTCAATGCGTTAAATCGAAATCAGCCAAAGGCAAGGCAGTTCTACAGACAAACTTGGACCAGGGAGAGAACCAATGAACAATCGGATTGTGCTGCTTGCAGCAATCTTGGCAACTGCATCACTTGCCGGATGTGTAGAAGACACGGGATCCGCAAGCCCTCCTACCTCCAGCGGTCTGACACCTGGCTCCAACGAGCAAGCATATTATGACGATGGCTGTGT
>NZ_LOAS01000068.1 GCF_001558155.1 Aliiruegeria sabulilitoris | reverse complement strand
GTATGACACGCGCTTTGAACCCTATTTCCGGCAGGGTTATGAGGCTTGCTGGGCTGCCAACAGATAGCGCTCTGGAGCGTTGCAACGCGTAATCTGATGCCGGCCCTCTGATCGGCATCAGAAACACTTGGGGGATATGATGCCATGAAACGCTTCCTTTTTCATCTATGTGCACATGCATCTGTTTCCACCCAAATCTGACGATGGTGCTTCTGGTAGCCATTTGACGATTCTTCGAAAGCTGAATGCCTCCTGCACAAAACAATTCAACAAGAAGGAACTGCGAAATGGGAAAAACAATACTCACGCTGCTTGTAGGTATCGTCGTCGGCGGAGCGGGCGCACTCTTCTTTGGCGGCGGTGCTTTGATGGGGGTTGGTGCGGGTGCCGGCATTGCCACCGGCCTGTCTGCCGGAATTTGCTCGACGGTTACCGCAGCAGAAGAGCTGGGTATCATGACCGCCGAACAAGTTGATGAAGTGCTGACCAAGGCGGCGCTGGATGCGACCGGACAGGCCAGTTTGACAGACGACCAGATGATCGTCGGTTCCATCGCTCAGTGCGAAGAAGTCATGACTAGCCTTCGTGAGAGCAACTAATCTGCCAGGATAGCGAGAAATGGTCCGGGTGCGTCGCGTGTCATGACGGCCCGGTACACTGCACGGCCAACGGAAATAGCTATTGAATACAGAGGGGACGACACGCTGATGCGGAACATTAAGAATGCAGCGATATTGGCTTCGTTTGGCGGCATCCTTCTTGCCACTACGGCGTTGGCGGACTGGACCTACAGCGGGCCTCCGTACCCCAATGCCACGATCCAGACAAACGACATGTCCCTTGAGGTGCAGTGCGACAGGATCAGGTTTGCTCCGGCCGGGTATGAGGATTCGCAGGATATCGTGCGAAAGAACGGCCTTTCCTTTCGTTTTCTGGTAAACGGATCGCAGGAAGTCGCTTCTTTCCAGATGGGACGCGAAAACTCGTTCGTCCAGATCGTGGACAACTATCCTGTCGAGATCCAGTTCAGCGACGAGGCGGATTATGCGTTCGTCCTCGACCAGATTGCCGCAAACGCCACCCTGAACCTGTCGATGGTCGATCAAGACGTCAGTTACGGCATTTTTGATCTCAAGGGATCGGGTGCAGCCATACAGTCGCTCCGGGCCGAATGCCGTGCATTGGACCAAACCTCCGCGCCCATGGAGGCACCAGAAGGTGTGGTCTATTGCGGCGGCGGTGGGATCAAACGGCAGATCGAGTTTGAGATCCTCGATGATGCCAGCGATGAATGGGACGCGCGCGTCACCGTGAACGGCGAAACGCAGCGGGCGATGACGGCCTACAGCTATTTCGGCAACTCCGAACCGGTCAAGGATTTCGTGGTTGCCTTGCTGGCAGAGGACCGGTCCGAGTTTCTGATCTTCCGCAATCGGATGGAAAACTGGCTGGAGTTCGGCGATTATCGGTACGACCAATGCAACTGATGCCGAGACCAGATACCGCGTCATGTGTCTCCTTCGGGATTGGCAGGATCTTGGCCGCAGCGCTTCTTGCGACAATAACGGCCCTTCCGGTGCCTGCCTTTGCTTCCGAGATATCGGAGCTTCCGGAGAAGCTTCAGAAAAAGGTCGTCCAGGCCCAACAGGCCTGCTCTGATTACGAAGACGGCCAGTTCTCACTGGAATGGGGTGCAGTCACGCGCGTAGATCTCGACGGGGATCTGAGACCGGACTGGGTACTGAACGAGATGTTCTTTACCTGCTCGTCCGCGGTGTCCCTATATTGCGGAACCGGCGGGTGCATGTCGCATTTCCTTGTCGGGGACGAGTTTGCCTCTCTGCTCAATCGAGCTTGGGATGTCGTGGATCTTGGTCCCAACCGTGTTCTACTGACAGACGTTCACGGGTCGCAATGCGGCGGGATCAATCCAACTCCATGCGTCACCGCAAGCACGTGGGACAAGGAAACGGCGCAATGGCGGAGCACGACAGCCGAGTGGGAATAGCTCTCGGGACGGACATTCCCAGATCGCACTGCGCCCCAGGACGGCGGGCGGGTAGAAGACAGGGGTAGTCTCATGCGAAGGTCGATTTTGATTTCGCTGGTGCTGTTGGGGATTGGGGCCGCACTCTGGGCGGGATACGCCTCTCAGGGATCTTATGTCGATACCGACGGTGTCTTGCGCGAACCATTTCATCTCCTGGCATTGGGGTGGTTTTTCGTGCTCGCGGGCGGGGCCGTGATGGTGTTTGCAGCCGGCGTTGCGGTGCTAAGTCGGATCTGGAGGCAGAAATGAGAATTCGAAATGCGGTGAACCCGATCCCAGCCACGACACCCAAAAACAAATTCACGGGATCGAGTAGCGTGCGATCGTTCGCAGCCGGATGCACCATGGCTTCAGGCCTCCTGGTTGCAGGATGTACAGAGCCGCCGGTTGAGGTTGCGATCAGCGAGCCGGATCCCGATCTCGTATTCGTCCGTGGCTACCGGAACCCGTCCGACGAATGCCAACTTGTTGGTGAAAGCGCGTTCACTGTCGAATTTCTGGATGACGCCTCCGATCTTGTAGCCTGCCCGACGGGAAGTTCGGCGATGGAGACGCTGATGGTGGAAACGGGAGCACAGATGATCACCCAGACGAACAGCTTGACGTTCTTCAGCTTGACCTACCGCTGAGTTTTGCGAGAGCACCGCGCTGGTGGTTCCGGCACAAGTGGCAGGTCATACCTCACCCGGGTTGGCGATCTGGTTGATTGGCATTGTGCGTCACTCAAATAACCCGGCCTCCGACGAGACCGGCACGGTTCTTACGAATTCAGGAGGTATCCCATGAAAAAATGCGCATATCTGACGTCTATTCTACTGGTGGCCTCGCTTGTCAGTCCGAATTTCGGTGCAGCCGAAACTCTAGATGCCCCTGAAGAAAGCGCCGAAGTCACGGATAACGAGTCTGTGAATACAAATAGTCACGATCTGGAAGGGGCCCTCGAACAGCTGTCAGCTCTTGCACCGCCACCTCGGCTCTCCGATCGGGAGCCTGGTCTGCACACAATCTCTTGTTTGCCTGGAACCGTTCGAAGCCCGATCGAAGTGGAGGGTGCGACCTATACCTGCGGTGTCCTTACCGTGCCGCAGAATTGGGGCAGCCCGGACGGTCGCAACCTCGATCTAGGATTTCTGGTGGCGAGGGCGACTGGCGAGACCCCGCAACCAGACCCTCTGATCTTTCTGGCAGGTGGTCCCGGTGCATCTGGCGTCCTTGCAGGAGATTTCGATAAATATGAGCGTGTACGGACTGAGCGCGACATCATCTTTTTCGACATTCGCGGTGTCGGAGTCAGTCAGCGTCTAGGCTTTGAAGAATGCCTCGTGCTGGCCCTCGAGAACAATGCCCCAGCCGACCAGATTAATGCCTTACAGGCAGCTGCAGTCAGGTTCTTGGCAATCGCAAATGGCGAGGCCGCTCCGTCAACTCCAGGCCTTTCTGACCTGGACCTGCCTCTTCTCAACGCCACTTGCTGGGAGCAATTTATCTCAAGGGGGATTGACCCCAACCAATTCACAACAGCTTCCAGTGCTCGTGACACGGTCGAACTGATCAAGGCGTTGGGCCGTGATGCTTTCAATATCGAAGGCGCATCCTACGGCACGCGTCTTGCGATGACGATTATGGACAACATGGCCGAATACGAGAATGCACCTGAACTTCGATCGGTTATTCTGGATTCGACGTTTCCGCCCTCTGTCTATCTGATCAGAAGCCTCGTGCGTTCTGACCACGACTTCATGCTGCAATTGTTGGATGAGTGCCAAGCGGATGCGGTCTGTGACGGAGCTTATCCCAATCTCGCGGCACGTCTCGCTGCGTTGCTGAACAGGCTCGAGAAAACGTCGCTCAGAGCGAACGGTGAGACGGTCACGATTGATGATGTCGTAGATCAACTCACTGATGTCACGAATACCCGGGCTGGGTTCATACCCAGAATGATCGCCGAATTGGAGCTAGGTGAATTGGATACCTATCTCGCCTTGCGCGCTGGAGAAATTGGTACCGCCCCGGCAGAACCCCTACCGGCGGCCGCTTTGGATCCAAGTGACCCGGTGCAGGCTTTCATAGCCGATGCGTCGGCCCTTCTTGATGATAACGCGGCAGCAGAATTTCGTGTCTACGTGAACATTGGACTGGTTCAGGAAGAGCCACTCCTGACGCTGCAGGCTATCATCGCGGAAGGCTTCCCCGGCGAAACCGGCGACCAGATGCTGGAGATGCTGCAAAAGCTGACCCGTCCGGACATTGCCGCGTCTCCCTATGTCGCGCAACAAATCGCAATCATGGCTTCTGCGGAAGGCACCCCAGAAATGCAGATGGCCAATATGCGTCTAAGCATTGCCGGTGGACTCCCGCATTTTCTGTTCAGCTCGATTCACTGCGCTGACGACATTCTGCATGAACGTTTCGAGGATGCGGTGAACAGCTACAACGACCTGCAATTACCGCAACTCGCCGATCTGGACATGTCGCGGACGCAGGCAGGTCGCTGCGAGAAATGGCCAATTTCCGCTGCACCCATTGAGGTCAAAGATCCGGTGAGTAGCAGTGTTCCGACGATAATCTTGCAGGGCGCTTACGATTTCCCCACACCAGTCTACATGGGGAGACGCGCAGACCGCGAGTTAGAAAGCAGCATCTTGGTCCTCATTCCGCAGCAAGGACATGGGACTTGGAATCACGCGGAGAGTTGCGTTGGGCGGATTGCCACTGGCTTTGTCCAGAATCCGGACGCGGAGATCGAACTTGGTTGTGTAGATGCGCGCGAACCGCAATGGGCACTACCTCTCGAAGGACAGCCGTAGGCGAAACTAGAACCCACCTGCAAGGCAACAAGCTCGCCTCATATTACTTCTCTAGGTGTTTCCTTCCAGAAACCTGCGGTGCCGGCGAAAGGCGGCTCCATGTGCGACGCATCGCTGCGGCGTATCAGCTTCAGGCTATGTGAGCGATCGTTTTTTCTTCTGCCGTAAAGGACGGATAGACGCGATGCCGCCACATGGGGTTTTTCGTACGCGCACGCAGCCTGCTCTTGCTGGGAATGCATCGAGCTCGTTCCGTCCCATTGCGGGAACGACGACGGGTAGCCGCTTTTTCGGAAACAGCTGGCGCTTTGTTCAGTTTGTGTGATTTAGTTGACGGCCATCGTTGCCGGTCAACTCAACGCTACCTCAACCGACAAATGCCGTTTTCTTCCATCAGCTGCACCCAAAAATCGCCCAACGTCGCCCAGTGCCGACATTTGAATTTCGCGAATTCAAAGGCTTATCGCGCAAGCGGCTGATTTTTCTAACATATTGGAATCAATGGATTATCGGCTCATAACCTGAAGGTCGTAGGTTCAAA
>NZ_LOAS01000067.1 GCF_001558155.1 Aliiruegeria sabulilitoris | reverse complement strand
TCTCAAGATAGGCAGGTAGTATGAACTCGCGCCAGCAACGACCCATAATGCCGTTGACCGCACAGTCTCGTGCCTCGGCGTCTGTTGGAGCGACATAAATGTCCCGTACTATCCGCCAAGCCTCTGGATCTGGAGACAGGCCGCTCCGTTCGGCGCCTTTCTGCACAGTACGCCAGTGCAAAGCGGTGCACGATCCGTCGGGATCGACACTTAGGCTGATTGGAATGTAACCTTTCTCTCCCGCAAACCTGAGGTTGCGAGATGAAGGCGTAATCGCGGCGATTGCGATTGGCGGATGAGGTTGTTGAAGAGGTTTGCAATCACGGCCGAGCCAAGGCAGCGAAATCCCTGTCGCTTCCATAGACCCGCGTCCATATTCGATTTTTGGGGCTTCCGTTTGCCAGAGATCCACCATCGTTTCGATCAATTCGAACGACAAACGGCTACTTCGCCCGACCTCAGCTTCAGCAATTATGTTATCCGCAGGGAGCGACCTGACACCGATGCCAAGCTGTATCCGTCCATTGGACACGTGATCGAGATAGGCAATCCGATTGGCCATTTCGATCGGATTGTTGTGAGGCAGCAGGTATCCCAACGTTCCGAGCCGAATTCGATTTGTTTCAAACAGAGATCTTGCGATAATCAGTTCTGGAAGATCGCATGTACCCCAAGAGGTAGCGATCTGCTCCCCGATCCACGCCTCGTCCAGCCCGAGCTCTTCCAGTCTGACCAGCTCTTCCAATTCCCAGCAACGGTTGTCGGAGCGCGAACGCTCAGGCGGACGAGATGGGACTAGAAAGGCGCCGAGTTTCATCTTTCGCTGAGCCTTCTGACAGCTGAAGATCACACATACAGACGAACGGGATATCGGCGCTACCGCTATGCAGATCCGGCCAATCTTTTTTTGTGTTTAAAAGCAATGGCTTGAGATTGCCGTGCATTCTCCGGGGATACCTCAGCGTACTCCGGTGGAATTCGAACTTGTGCTATGTCAAGGTGAGCCAAGATGAATCTAAGTAAGTTGATCCGAACGAGCTAGCGCGAGGCCACGGTCATCTATGAGACAATCACAGTTCACCAATTTCGATCAATTTGTCGAAAGCAACGCGATGATCGATGCTCGGTTTATTCCGACGACCGGTGGTCAGATGCTGTTTAGAGAGGAAATTTTGCCGACCGGTCAATGCCTGATCCAGAGGGCCTATACTAATACGGGATTTATTGCCGAGGGCTCCGGATCATCAGACTACTACACATTTTATGTTCCTTTACAGGCGGGCACTCTGGTATCCAGCGGCAATACGATGACTGAAGATGCCATCAGCGTGAACGAACCTGGCGCTGAGTTCTGCGTAAACGTTAGCGACAAGGGGTCGTGGCAACTTTTTGCTGTGCCGAAACATACAATCGAAAAGCGATACGGACTTGAAAGACGCACACGACGCTGGAGATACAGTGTCAGGAACCAACGGTTGTTGGCGGATCGTTTCCGGGTTTACGTTGCCCAAGCAATTTCGGCGATTTCCCAGCGCCCCACAATGGAGACATCCCCTGCGATCCGAATGATGGAGGCCGACTTGGTTTCGCTGCTTGCTCCTTTGCTGCAGGTCGAGATCGGGCGGAAAGGAAGACCAGCGGAAGAGATCGAATGTTCGTACCGAACAAAAGCTACCGTTCTGAAGAAGTCGATTGAGTACATTAGGGAATTGAAAAACTACCCGATTCATGCGTCGGATTTGGCGATTGCTTCGGGTGTCTCCGAACGCACGCTACGGCGAGTTTTTCAGGAATTCTATGGAGTTGGTCCACGCACATTCATTCTGGCCAGACAACTAGAAAAGGTCCATCAAGACTTGAGACAATCGAATCCGGCCGAAGCTACCGTGACCGACGTCTTGACACGTTGGGGTGTATGGGAATTCGGACGGTTCTCCGGAAGATACAAGCAGTATTACGGAGTTCTCCCTAGTCAGACCTTGCACAGTATCTGTTTGTGAATTTGTCGAGGCCATGGAGTCGCTGCGCTTACCGGAAGTTTCAACACGCGCGCTACCCTTTGATCTTTGGAGAGATCTGTTTTCGGATCGAGTGGGCGCGGTCGCCGGCCGGTGCGTTATTCCAAGATTCGGCCCCCCCTCACTGCCAAATCAAGTGAGCGACTGAATCGAAAGGATTCCGACCGGGCGTGTTCCGCTTTGCGACCGCACTCAAGACCAGGGCGCTCTGTTGGATTGTTATGACGCCGGCTCAGTTTGAGCCGGCGCTGTCGGTATAGGTTTATGCGCAGGTTACAGAGATAATTTACTTCACGTCGTCACTTGCTGGTGAGGATAGCGCGAATTGCAGCTTTCTGTTGATTATCAAGGGTGTCACCGCCGCTACTCATCACGTTCTTGACCGAAGCCAATTGTTCATCAGTGAGTGCGTCGACTTCCTCCTGAGTATACTCGATGCCTTTCTTGTCGAGGTAACTGGTGATTTCGTCGATGAGAGCCGCATTGTGCGAGTCTGCGAAAGCCGAAGTTGCGCCAACTAGGAAAGCGGCTAAGGCGAAAGTACGAAGCATGGTGGTTCCTCCAAAATGAGTCAGGGGCAAAGCTCCCTGTTATTGGCGTGTACGTCCGGCTATTCCACTCCCGGAGCGTGTATAGTAGTTGGACGGAATGTGAGTATGACCGCTATGCAGTTTCGGCCAATCGAGATTCAGCTAATAATTTTAGATACTTCCGCGAAGCTTGCGATTTGAAAGCCATCATTCAGGTCGAAAAAGTACGGATCGTTTTTATGTCAGGCGAACTTGAGTCGCCGACCAGTTCCCCAAATGCCCGCAGTTTGAGGTTTCGGGCCTCCGGCTTCATCATCTCCTGACCGGTTATTCAGCCGTACCTTCGATACTTCTCCGTGCAATGTTCAGCGTCTTCCCATTTTTTCGGCTTCGATGATTGGGCCCTGCGAGCCAACCTGAAGGCCCAACTGGTCATCGACGCCATGGACATGGCTGTTGGCCAGCGAAAACCGGATGGTGTCATCCATCACTCCTACCTGGGGTCGCAATACACATCCGTGGCTTTCGGCCTGCTCTGACGGCGTACGTGGCCGTGGCGCAGCCGTGACGTATCTGTCCCAAATCTGGGGACGTAAAGAGCGACCTCGTTACTGCGGCTTCGACCATTTCCAGCGGCGTGACAACTCCTGTAAGAACCGGCATTGCCCGAAGTGCCAGGGCCCCGCGGCGCGGGACTGGATGGCGGCACGAGCCGAGGATCTCTTGCCAGTGGAGTATTTCCACGTGGTCTTCACCGTGCCGGCCGAGGACGCCCGCATCGCCTGTTGGAACAAGCGGGCGGTCTACGGCCTGCTGTTCCACGCCTCGGCGGAGACCGTGACGACCATCGCCGTCGATCCCCGGCATCTCGGCGCCCGCGTCGGCATGACCAGTGTGCTCCACACCTGGGGCTCCGCACTGACACACCGTCCCCACATCCACATGATCGTGCCCGGAGGCGGCCTGTCGCCCGACGGCAGCCGCTGGATCGCCTTCCGCCCCGGGTTCTTCCTGCCCGTTCGGGTCCTGTCCCGGCTCTTCCGACGGCTGTTCTTGGAAGGGCTGGCGACGCTTCACAAAGCGGGCGAGCTTCGGTTCTTCGGCGACCTCGCGGGACTGGCCGATCCCGCAGCCTTCTCCGCCTACCTCGCCCCGCCGCGCACGGCCGAATGGGTCGTCTATGCCAAACCGCCCTTCGGCGGCACCGAGGCGGTGCTGGCCTACCTGAGCCGATACACCCACCGCGTGGCGATTTCGAACCATCGCCTGGTCAGCGCCGATGCCGACACCGTGGCGTTCCGCTGGAAGGATTACCGCATCAAGTCCGGCGACCGGATGAAGGTCATGCGGCTCACCACGGCCGAGTTCATCCGCCGCTTCCTGCTCCATGTCCTGCCCGACGGTTTCCACCGCATCCGCCACTACGGTCTGCTGGCCGGCGCGCGCCGCAAGGCCACCATCGCCCGCGTCCGCGAGTTGCTTGGCGCCGCGCCGCCTGAACGGGAAACGCAGGAGACTGCCGAGATCGTCCCGCTCACTCTGCGCGAACCGTGCCCCTGCTGCGGCGGCCCGATGCGCATCGTCGAAATCTTCCGTCGCGGGCAGAAGCCCTCATCCCGCGCACCACCCCGGGAGCAGGCCGCATGACGAAACACCCGTCCTTGCCGCGAATACCGCCCCGGTTCGTGCCCGCCGACCGGACCGCCCCCGGTGTGCCCCGTGCCACGATCCGTCCACGAACACGCGATCAACAAACCTGCCGGCACACTGAAATCACGATCGCACCCGATCGGGCAACCTCCCGCGGCCGACACTTTCTGACCGCACGACCGTCAGTACCCACCGTCGCAACCATCCGCAGCACATTTTGCCCATAGACAGCGCCCAGGTTCCCGCGGCTTCCACCTTGCGAGGATTTCCAACGCGGGCCGAGCTGCGCCCGAACACCACCGATCCGCTGCGGCCCGCATCGAAAATCCTTCAGCAAAGCGGATGAGATGGTGAGAGGGACACAACCCGACGCTTCTTGAACCTGGTGTGTGGATTGGCAGGGCGCGCCGCCCATGCCTTGGAGCCATTGAGGGAGAGGCGAGCGGAAACCCATCGGGGCTCGCGGCGACGATGTATCGGGCCGCTCAAAGAAGCCGGATATACATCAGCAATTGTAGTCGCCGAACCAGAACTACCAGAACGTTGCAATCAGGCGGGGTCCATATACATCCACACACGGAAGCGGATGTTGCAAGCGAATGGAGGCTCATACAGGGCTCCTGGCAGAAGATATCCCCAACGAGTTGCAAGGAATACTCTGGAATTCTGACACATTGTCAGATTTAGTGACGGGATGTCAGATGCACGCGCTACCGATTCTGCGTCCAAAAGCGTTCGGCCCATGCCGCCGAGCAAGGCTGCGATAACGCGGTCCGCCATTCTCGATGCAGGATCCGTATTCCTGGAGACCCGGCCATTTCGCGATCTCACCGTCGGCGGTCTCATGGCAACGACGGAGTACAGTCGCCCCACCTTCTATCTCTATTTCAACGATCTCCATGGATTCATGGAAACGCTTCTGGACGAAGTGAAAGTCGGGATCGTCGAAGGGGCGCGTGCCTGGCTCTCCAATGAGGGGGATGCGGTTGGGGGCCTGCGGCAGAGCCTGACAACCCTGGTCGATGTCGCCCACCAGCATGGCCCGATCCTGAAAGCCGTTGCGGATGCCGCGCCGGGCGATGCCCGACTGGAACGTGTCTGGGAGACGTTCCTGGGATCGTTTGATGAAGTGGTTTCGGCTCGCATTGCACAGGATCAGGCTGCGGGCATTACGCCAGACTTTGAACCGCTGCCGGTTGCGCGCGCATTGAATCGAATGGACGCCGGCATGCTCATTCACGCTTTTGGTTCGGGCGAGAAAGCCCCGAAAGACGCGGTGCTTTCGGCAATCATGCGAGTCTGGCTCTCGACGCTGTACCCATTCGACGCAGCCGCATCGATTGAAAATATCGGACGATAGCGACCAATTCCGCAAGGGCAGAGGTGCTTTTGAAAAAGGGCATGCTTGCGCCAAACGAAAAAAGGGAGGACGAAAGATGAATTTCACAAGGGCACTGGCTATCGCAGCCGGAATTGCCACGATGGCTGGAGGGCTCTGGGGCTCTCCGCTGGCGGCTCAGGAAGTGCCGGCAATGGAGATGACAACGGAGATACCGGAAGGCATTACCACGCCAGACAACATCCAGACCCGCGTGGGAGCTCTGAACTTCTTTGACGGTGTGCCAGATGTGGAATCCGCGCAGAAGGTGTACAACCTGCTGGACTTCACCCACGCCTACCAGGCTTTCCTCGATGGCACCAAGATTGCCTCGATGGACGCAATCCGCAAAGGCATCCTCGAATTTGGTCCGGCGAACACGACGGCCGTTCTGTTCGAGGGGCTGATGGATTCGAAAGCCCTGTTCCTGACCGCCAACACCACCAGCGTCTACATGTTCTCCTGGCTGGAGTTGGGCGACGAACCGATGGTGATCGAGACACCGCCCAACGTGCTCGGGTTCATCAACGATCACTGGTTCCGCTATGTCATCGATTTCGGCAATCTCGGGCCGGATGAAGGCAAGGGCGGCAAGTTCCTTGTCCTGCCGCCGGGCTACGAGGGTGACGTTCCCGAAGGCTACCATGTTGCCCCGACCTCCACCTATGGCAACTGGGTGATCTGGCGGGGCTACCAGAAGGATGGCTCGACGGATGACGCGGTCAATAACACCAAGGAGAAGTTCAAGATCTATCCGCTCTCCGAGGCGGAGAACCCGCCGGAAATGACCTTCGTGAATGCGTCTGGTCAGTTCATGAACACGATCCACCGGATGGACGAGAATATCTTCCACGAGATCAACGACGTTGTTCAGGCAGAGCCGTTGATGGGCGAACGCCCTGAGCTTTTGGGGCACCTCGCGGCAATCGGTATCGTCAAGGGACAGGAATTTGCGCCCGATGATCGGATGCAGGCGATCCTCAAGGCCGCTGCAAGCGCCGGCTCGGTCACGGTGAAGACCATCGTCTCCAAGCCACGCGACGAGCGGTTCTACTGGTATCCCGGCGAGAGCTACTGGCTGACGGCCTTCCCGGGCGGCGCCTATACCTGGGAGTTGGACGGGGTGACGCTGCATGACATCCGCGCCGGCTTCCATTTCTACGCCACCGGCATCACACCCGCGATGGCGCTCAAGAAGGTCGGCAAGGGCTCGCAATACGCCTTCACCTATCTCGATTCCAACGGCAACCCGCTGGATGGTGCGCGGACCTACAAGGTGAATGTGCCAAAGGACGTGCCGGCCAAGGATTTCTGGTCTTTCACGCTCTATGACAACCAGACCCGATCGATGTTGCAGACCGACGCCCAGTTCCCGGGGATCGGAAGCAACGACACCAGCGTCGCCCAGAATGACGACGGCTCCTACGACATCTACTTTGCGCCGGAGGCCCCGGAGGGCAAGGAAAGCAACTGGGTCCAGACCGTTCCCGGCAAGGGCTGGAACACGATTTTCCGCCTGTATGGCCCGCTGGAGTCCTGGTTCGACCAGACCTGGCGGCCAGGCGAGATCGAGTTGATCGATTTTGCCAGCAGTGCAAGCGACTGCGCCTGTGGCGCCGAAGAAGCAGCGAAGTGATCGAAAATGTTGGAAGCAGCCTGTCGCTGCTTCCAACAGCCCACTTGGGTCAGAATGGCGCGATGATATCTATCTCTGCACCGGTCGCAACGAAGATACGTCCCGTCCTACTTTCTGAAATCGGCGCCCACAAAGGTTGAGATTTCTCGACTGCGGCGAAGTCGGCATAGCAGCCTGCGTTGCAAGGTGCAGCATTTGGTATAGCGGGCTCCGAGCCGACTTGCGGCAGCGCAGTGAGCATCTCGGATTCAGGCGAATGTGGATGTCGGCTTTTGACGATAATCCGTGCGCGGTTCGCGCCTGCAGAGAAAGCCCGCTTCTCTAATTGGGCGTCTGGGTCAAGCTCGTTTCCTTTCATTCATCTCATTCATCGTTGGGATCGTTTCTCCGGGTCACGCTTCTCTTCGCAGTCTGGTTTGGCGTTCGAAGGGCGCCGCTGCATGCATGTGTCGGCTTGGCTGTGGAGAGCCCCGCTTTCCGGCGCGCTTCAAATTGCGCAGCAGACATTTTCGGCTTTATCCACACACCTCGTCCGGATGGACGATCCCGTTCAGGTCAGGTGGTCG
>NZ_LOAS01000066.1 GCF_001558155.1 Aliiruegeria sabulilitoris | reverse complement strand
GAGCGGCCCGATACATCGTCGCCGCGAGCCCCGATGGGTTTCCGCTCGCTTCTCCCTCTATGGCTTCAAGGCATGGGCGTCGCGGCCTGCCAATCCACACACCAGGTTCAAGAAGCGTCGGTCGTGTCTCTTTCACCATCTCCGCCAGTTGCTGCAATAACCGGGAAATCTCCTCCTTTTCGGGGTGCGGTCAGCCGGCCTGCATGGCGTGATCCGGCTGGTATTCCTGACCCCGCGACAGGATGGACCAGACGATCCTCGCATTCTTGTTGGCGAGAGCAACGGCCACGACGTTCGGGTGCCGGCGTTCCCGCATCCTGGTGATCCAAAGGCTTCTTGGATCTTCCTTTCCACCCGCCTTCCCGAGAACAGCTCTGGCGCCGTGGATCATCAGCGTTCGGAGATACCTGTCGCCGCGTTTGCTGAGGGCGAACAGTCTGGCCTTTCCGCCGCTTGATTTCTGCTTCGGAACCAGCCCCAGCCAGGCGGCAAACTGGCGGCCATTTCTGAAGCAGGTTCGGTCGCCCATGGCGGCGACCAGAGCCGTTGCCGTGATCGGTCCGATCCCCTCGATCCTGCTGATGCGTTGGCACATCTCGTTGGTCCGTAAGAGGTTCCTGATTTTCCGATTGCACGAGGAGATACGACGATCCAGTTCTGTCAACTCGTCGAATATCTCTCGCAGCAGATCTCGGAACATATCGCTCAAATCGCTATCCTCTTCGTCGGCAATCCGGGCAAGGGAAGCAAATTCGAGCAAAATGTCCGAAACCTTCTCGCCGGTCAGACGGAACTCGCTGCCATAGTTCTGCCGTTGCTGGGGGCCTGGCGCAGCATTCGCACGCAGGTGGCGGACCTGGGGACACGGCTCGTCGCAACCGCACGCCAAAGCCCCGATTGCCGCCTCCTCATGTCGATCCCCGGCGTCGGCGCGGTCACCGCCACGTCGTTCGTTGCCGCCATCGAGGACCCGGCCAACTTCAGGAACTCACGCTCCGTCGGGGCCTGGGTCGGCCTGACAACGCGCCGCTACCAATCCGGAGAGGTCGACTATGACGGCCATATCTCTCGGCGCGGCGACCGGCATCTGCGATGGCTACTCTACGAAGCTGCGGCGATCATCCTGACCCGTGTTTCAAGCGAAAGCAGCCTGCGCACATGGGGGCTTGGGCTGCGCGAAAGGATCGGCTTCAAGCGCGCCGCCGTCGCCGTGGCCCGAAAACTGGTGGTGATCATGCACGCGATGCTCAAGACCGGTGAGTTCTTCGATCCGCAGGCTGGAGCCAGAACCTGAAGTCCAGCGGATAGCGTTCGGGTTCCGAACGCTTGAGGCGTCCCTGCCGGGACGTGGGCCGGGTCATTCCGTTGATGGTGTTGCATCGTCGATCAGGCAGAGTGCGTCGTCCACATTGAAGGCCCTACCCGCGAAGCCCCAACATGCGGCGGCCCTGTGTCGACCGCGGAGACAACCATGCACCCGGCAGGCACGCATCCAGGCGCGCAGGGCTTGACGCGACAAAAGCGATTAGACAACCATCAGAGGAACCAGGCTTGCAGCGGGGCAGGGCGCCGACTAAAGCGTATCGTGCGAAATTGGCCTCATAGCCTGAAGCCTTGAAGTAGTTGTAGCACTCTTCGTCCGAGAAGAGGTCGCAGCATTTTAGGGCGATCACCCGTCCAACCCTACTTCACAGCTTCGACGGCGATGATGAAGTTCGCCTCGGTGAGCAGTTGTTGCCGAAGTTGCTGGTACTCGGCGGCATTCCAGAAGTCCAAGAGTGCCTCCATCGAATTGTAGCGCTCGACGACCACCTGGCCTTCGTAGGGCCACCTGCCCTCCAAGACCTGCAACGTGCTTCCCGCAATGCCCGCTCCAAGCAATTGCAGGCCAGCCTGCTGTGCAAGAGGGATGGCCACGTCGCGATACTTGGCCATGTTTTCGGGGGGCGCCTGAACGGGGCTTTTGGCGCCGATCAGATATGCAGCCTTTATAGCCGAACTTGTTTGGGCATGCGCTACGTCGCTCTGCCGGTTCGCGGACACCTGCCCGAGGGCAAAGGCGGCCACGAGGCCAATAGCGTACACCAATCCGGTCTTCATTGCTTTCTTCCCTCTTGTTCAAGCCGCCTTATTGACCGAGCGGCTTAGTTCGGCGTGTACCAGATCGGTGATGTGTAGGCGCGTTCCTGAGCTATCATCTGAACCTCCGGATCAACGTTCTGCAGTCCGAAGAACTTCGCATCGTACGCGGTCCAACGCGGGGTAGGGATCTCGATCACGCGGCCATAGTAAAACGCCTTCTGCGCCGGATCGAAGTCCGGATCTTCCCACACCGTGATCAGTTCGGTGGCGCCGATGGTATTGGTCCAGGTGGCTGCGGCCATATCCACCGTGATGCCGACCGGAGGCAGCTTGCCGTCCGATCCGGGCTGGCGATCACCTCCCCAGACGACGTCGTAGACCTTCTCGTGCAACGCGCCTTCGGCGTCCATCCAGCCCTTGACGATCTGGTAGCGGTCGAGGTTGGCCCCGATGGGATCCTTGAGCGCGGCGATCAGGAAGGTCGGAGACTTGCCCTCGGGCGCATTGCTGAGATCTCCGCCCATCGGCACACCCTTTTCATAGCCGACTTCAGCTGGCCTGCGGGTGCTGGCATCCGCCTCTGTGAAATCCCAGCCACCGAAGAAGCGCACCAGCATGCGTGGCCCGGTGGTGCCGTAGACTTCCTTGCGCTTCATTGCATCCCACAAGGCTTCGCGCGTGTTCTCGGTGGCCCAGACCCCCGCGTAACCCGACGCGACCATCTTCCAGCCCAGGACAACTTCGTCCTGAACCTTGGCGATCAGGTTCGTCAAGCGTTCTGCACTGGGCTCAAGGCCCGGATGTTTGCCGAAGAAATTGTCTTCCTCGACCGCCGCCAGGGACGTGTGCGAGTCGGTGCTGCCGATGAAACCGTATTTGAACGGATTGGTCCCGAACTCCTCCTCAAGAGCCAGTCCATTCTTGAGGGCTGGTCGTGCATACTCACGGGGGAAATTTTCAGGCCCGGTCGGATTTCCGCCGATGGTCATGTCGTCCCAGGTTTCGTAGTCGGCAAATTCGTCAGTTGGCGAAAGCAACGGATGAGCCTCGCTGTCCCCCTTCATCTGCGTGATCTCGTAGAGTGGCTCCCAGCGGGCGCGAGTCTCAACCCAGTCCTGGGTCAGCGGTTCCCCCTCGAAGGTCTCCAGGTCGAACATCATCCCGCCGCTCAGGTTGCCGTTATGCGGGATCGCGAGAACCTGGCCTCCGGTTTCGTCCTCGTAGGTCTGGAGCGCCTTCCAGAGGTCTTCCGGATTCTCACTGTCTTCTGCCGAGAACGGCAGCATCTGCCGAGTACGTTCTGCATCGTCGCGGTAGACCACGACCCGGTGCAGATTGTTTGTACGGGCGTTGCTGCTCCACTCGTAGCCGATGAGCGCCGTGAAGCGTCCGGGCTCGTTGAACCTGTCGGCAGTCTCGACATATTCGTCCCAGACCGATCGCGCGAGCGCGGGATCGCTCATCGCGGCCGGTAGGTTGCCCGCCGCGGAAGCCGCATTCAATTCCGTGTAGGCCTCATGCCCTCCCTCCGGTCCTGAATCGAACAGCTCGGCCCACCTTTTCAACGTGGGATCCTTCAGCAGGAGCGGGTTGCCCTTGAACAGTTCGACCATCGATCCGAGCCCTTCGGCATGATCGGCCACGACCAGAAAGTCGAGGGGACGGCTGAGCCTGGCATTCAGCCCCGTGGAGGACATCACTTCCTCCCCGCGCGCAAATCGATAGGCCGGCTCCATTTGCAGGGTCGAACCAAAGATCGTGGAATCGACCGAGAGCGCCGTGTGCAGGTGAGTATCGCCCCAGAAGACACGCGTCGGATAGGCCTGTCCGACATACGGCGAGTAGCTACGCTTGCCAAAGGCCCGCTCGGCCGTTGCATCGTCCAGAATGCCGATGTCCGACATGGGGGCGTCTTGTTGCGCAAATGCAGGCAAACTGAGGCCGGCAATGGTCATTGCCAGGATGGATGTTGTGGCGCGGATCATATCTCTACTCCATTTTGTCCCACAGGTGCTGACGTCAGACAGAAACCACCACGAATTATTTTAGCAGAGACAGGCTTATCAATTTGCGACAAAATGCTAGCGTGTTAGCCCCACGTCAAAATATTCGGTCATGGCGACCGATCGTCGACGCCATTGACCAACTGGGATCACCGCTGGTGACCAGCCGTGCATTGCGGTCCGTGGGTCTTAGCCGTCGAATTCTGGAGGGACCGCCGATCTTCGTTCCCTCCGCCCTTCAGGCTGCGTTCGGAGAATACGTCGCACGGAAGATCGGAGAGCCACATCTCGGCCCGCTCGTGATTGGCCGTTATGAAAATATGGGCATCTACGCGCAATACGTCCTTGATGCCCCACGGCTTGATGCCGCGTTTGGACGAGGCGTCCGTGCGCTTCCGTTCCTCCAATCAGGTACAACCGTGGGCACCATCGACGAAGGTGAGATTGTTGTCCTGCAATACGGGTCAGGCATCCAATCCGTCGTCGGTGCCCGCCATGTGGACGAAGCAACTATAGTTCTTCTCATCGATCTCGTTCGAAACTTTGTCGGTCCAGAGTGGAACCCCGAATGGGTGGAACTTTCCCAGCCAGCGCATTCCGGTGCTGCGCCGCTCGAAGACGCATTCCGAGCGCCGATACGGTACGGCAGTCGGCTCCCGGGCATTGCCATTCGAAAATGCACTCTGCTGACGCGCAATCCACGCCCTGTTGAGGCCCGTGAATCAATCCTGTTTTCCGATCTGCGATCGATGATCAAGAGCCGCCCGCCTAGCAGCGCGGCGGAACTCGTGCGAGATGCTCTGGTTGTGTTGAGCGGGTACGGCGATTTCTCGGAAGAGGCTGTGGCCGAGAGGCTCGGGGTTGGCAAACGCACGTTGCAGAGGCTGATTAGAGTTGAAGGTTACACTTTTCGGGAGATACTGGCCTCCTTCCGCGCGGATCGGGCCAAAGCGCTTCTGCGAGAAACCGACCTTTCGGTTCAGGAAATCGCCTTTCGCCTAGGATACATCGAGGTGAACAGCTTCCGACGGTCTTTCCGCAACTGGACCAGTATGACGCCAACGGAGTTCACCGCTAGGAGATCCGCGAAGCAGCGCAGATGACGGCCTCATGACCGGCGCGACGATCAAGTTTCTAGTGATACATTTCCAATGCGGAGATCGGCTCGCAATACCGTGCACTGTGGAATTCTATCTGGCGCGATTACCCCAACACGCTGAGGCCGACGCGATGAGCGGAAGGACTAGTCGGGGGTGTACCAGATCGGCGAGGTGTAGGCTCGGTCCTGCTGCACGGCCGGCACGCCCTCGGGGAGGTCGACCCCGTAAAATGCGGCGTCGTAAGTCGTCCAGCGCGGGGTCGGGATTTCGAGCACGCGGACATAGTAGAACGCGCGCTCGGCGGGATCGAAGTCGGGGTCTTCCCAATACCCCATCAGTAGCGCCTCGCCGATGTTGTTCGTATAGGTCGCGTTAGGCACGTCCACGGTGTCGCCCACCGGTCTGTCGCAGCGGCCGTCCACGATCTCGCGGACGTCCGAACAGGCGACGTCGATCACGAACTCCTGCAGCTCGCCCACAGCGTCGAGCCAGCCCTTGACCACCTGGATACGGTCGAGATTGGCGCCGTCGGGATCGCGGAGTGCACGTATCATAAGGCGCGGCGCGGCCCCCTCGGAATAGGCGCGCATATCGCCCCCCATAGGCACTCCGCGCGCATAGCCGGTCTCCGCAAAGTTCGCACTCAGGACCTCGTCAGCCTCGAAATCCCAGCCTGCGAAGACGCGCACCGTGATCCGGCTGCCCGTGGTCGCATAGGTCTCCTTGCGCTGCATCGCGTCGAACAGCGCGGTGCGCGAGTTCTCACGCGCCCAGACGCCCTGCAGGCCGGAGGCAAGCGTCTCGAACTCGTAGGTGCCGACGCCCTCGTCGTTCGGATCGGGAACGATCTGCGCCTCGAAGCGGTCGTCTGATGGCTCCATGAACGGAACCTTGCCAAAGTAGTTGTCCTCGCGCGTGGTCGAGAGCCCGGTGTGGGAATCGGTGGCGCCGACCATGCCGAACTTGAAGGGGTTCACGCCGAGCTTCTGCTCCAGTTGCAGGCCCAGCTTGAGCGCACTTCGGGCATATTCAGTCTGCAGCATCTCCGGCGATTTGGCCTCGCCGTTCCAGTTGCCGCGGTCCCAGGTGCCATAATCGGCGAACTCGTCGTCGGGCGACAGAAGCGGGTGCGCCTCGCCGTCTCCCTTCATCTGGGTCACTTCGTAGAGCGGTTCGTGCCGCGACCGGCGCTCGGCATAGTCGGCGTCGATAGGCTCGCCCGACATGGTCTCGACGGCGAACATCACGCCATTGGAGAGGTTGCCGTTATGCGGGATGGCGAGCAGGTTGCCCCCGGTCTTGGCCTCGTAGGTCTCCATCCAGGTCCACAGATCCTCGGGATCGGAAGAGTCTGTCCCACCATAGGGGAGCAACTGGTCTGCCTTGCTCGCGTCGTTGCGGTAGACGATGACGCGGTGCAAGTTGTTCCCGCCCGGTGCTGACGTCCACTCGTAGCCAATGAAGGCGGTGAAGGCGCCGGGATCATTGAACTGTTCGGCATAGGCGGTGATCTCTTCCCAAACCGTGCGCGCAATCTCTGGGTCGTTGAGCGGATCGTCACCGCCGACGATCACGTTGCTCCCCCATTCCGCGAACGCGCCATATGCATCGCCCGCCTTCCAGAGGTCATAGGTGGCGCGCCCGACATCGGTGGCGAGCAGCCGCGGATCGGCGCGCTCGATCATCTGCGCGACGCCGAGGCTCTCGGCATGATCCGCAACAACAAGCCAGTCGAGCGGCCGTACGAGCTGGGCACGCACGCCGAAGCTGCCGGTAACTTCTTCGCCGCGGGCGAAACGATAGGCGTCCCCGGGGTCGAGGCGACCTCCGACCAGCCCTGCGTCCCATGAGTAGGAGGTGTGAAGATGGCTGTCGCCCCAGAACACCCGGTTCGGAAAATTCTGTCCAACGAAGGGCGAGTATTCGCCACGGGTGGATGGCAGATCCTCCGACGACACAGCGAAGTCTGTGCCAAAGGTATTGTTCTGTTGTGAGAGCAATGGCCCGGCAGCAAGCGACGCGAGGCAGAATCCTGAAAGTAGTTTATGAAGCATGATCATCTCCTCCGTCACCGGTGTCGCGTAATCCCCAATTAAACCACAAAATCCTATAGGTACGTCCACGCAGGCTCATCATTTTGCGACAAGATCCGTCAATAGGGCACTTTCGAAACCGTCGCCGCGGTGTTCTAGGATAAAACTCGCTTGAGTGGGGCAGCGCTTACCCAATCCCAGCCAAACAGTGACAGACTCTTCGAACGGTTGGCGGCCATTGTAGCCAGCGCAAGAGTGTTCAGCACGAGGTCCACTATGTTGCTTGGCGGGCTTTGACTTTCCATCGGTCCGCAGATCGCCAAACAGGATCGCGCCTCGCGCCGAGCGGGAACGCGGATTGAGCGCCAGAATTTCGTCCCTCGAAACGGCGATCTCCTGCATCTCATGTCCGTGGCGGATGGGCGCCTCGTAGACACTGTCCAACGTCGAATTTCCACGGAGCGGTTTCTTCAATAGTTCCACCCATTCGGAACGCCAGTCCGTGCCGTCAAGATGGCGCACAAGATCGATGAGGAGAAGCGGAACGGAAGTGCCCGCCTCCCTCGGGAACCGGCGATGTCGAGACGCGGGGCTTCGAGAACATAAGCCGCGTAGATACCGAGGTCCCTGTACCCGTACTGGTTGACCAGGATCGGTCCGAGGTGACGCTCGCCGAGTTGCCGGGCGACGCTCTCGGCGAATGCCGCCTGCGGCGCCAAAGGAACGAAGGTCGGCGGGCCCTCGATCATCTCGCGACTTAGGCCGAGCGACATCAAGACCCGATCAAACACGGGCGGTGATGCCAAATGATCGCTGGCGCCGATAACTGGACGCCAGCCTCGGACATTCTGAAGCGCAACAAGCATGATCAGCACTTTGTCGCAAAATGATCCGTCCTGCAGCAAAAGAGACTGATCTGGATCAAAATCCGCATGAGGGAGACGGCGTAAGCTTTAGGTCAAGCCCGATCGGAGGAGTGTCCATGAATATCCAACGTCTTGCCGGATCACGCGGATTGAGTGCTTTGCTGGCGATGGTGATCGTAGGCACGTCGGCAGAGGCCCAGTCACAGTGGGAGTTCAACGTAACGCCCTACGGGTGGCTCGCCGGGCTTGACGGCGATCTTGGCACATTGCCCGGTGTGCCGTCCGAGGAGGTC
>NZ_LOAS01000065.1 GCF_001558155.1 Aliiruegeria sabulilitoris | reverse complement strand
CATCGGCAGGATCGATGCTTTGGACGTCCCAATCGGCCTTCGGTGTCGAGTTCTGCTTGTTGGCATCGGCTTCAATCAGGCTCGCATCGACCGCCAGACGTTGCCCACTCACCAAACCTTCGTCGATGCATCGCGCGACGAGGGTCTCGAACAGGTGGCGCAAGAGCCCACTTTCGCGGAACCGGCCGTGACGGTTCTTCGAGAAGCTGGAATGATCTGGGACGGGATCAGTCAGGTCGAGCCGACAGAACCACTTGTACGCCAGGTTGAGATGCACCTCTTCACAAAGCCGCCGTTCCGAACGGATACCGAAGCAGTAACCTACGATCAGCATCCTGATCAGCAGTTCAGGATCGATCGAAGGGCGCCCCGTATGGCTGTAGAAAGGCGCAAGGTGCAAGAGGATGCTGGTCAGATCGACAAAGCGATCAATGGAACGCAGCAGATGGTCCTGGGGCACATGATCTTCCAGCGAGAAGTCGTAGAAAAGCGCGCTCTGCGCCTCCTGCCTCGGTCCCATCATCGCCGACACCTCCCACCTTGGTGAAAGAATTGAATCAGCGATCAGCCCGTCCGACAACCATAGTTTTTCAACGAAATAGGCTACTAGCCGTCGTTCGCGGCACCTCAAGCGATCGGCGGCTTTCGGGTCAGGGATAGTTGCTGCGTCAGCGAGGGACGCAATCACCGCAAGCGGCAGCAATGCGCAGATGCTGTTGAAAAAGTCTGTTGATGCGTTTGCGTTGGGCTGATTCACTTTCCGGAATTGGACGGGAGTGACTTCGATGATGGGATCGAGGCAGGAAGCTCAGGCAGCG
>NZ_LOAS01000064.1 GCF_001558155.1 Aliiruegeria sabulilitoris | reverse complement strand
ATTGAATCAGCGATCAGCCCGTCCGACAACCATAGTTTTTCAACGAAATATCCGCAAAGCAGACGCTGGTGAACTACTGATTAATCTGATTGGGTTTGAAGACCTCAGGCGAAATACCAGCGGAACAATCGCGACAACCATCAGTGCCGCGACGAGAAAGGGTGCGCCTGGAAAGTAGAGCCAAGTGCCGCGCACAAATCGTTCGAAGATACCCGTCATCATCAGAGGTGCCGCCACCGCCGCCACGGATGATAGAGACGCGATCACACCCTGGACCAGACCTTGCTGGTCTTCACCGACCCTGTTGGCTGCGAATGCGGTCATAACTGGTGGCGCCATGTCAGAGATCGCAGCGATGGGCAAAAAGATTGCAACGACCCATACCGCAGTGGCGCACCCGAAGCCGACCATCCCAATCACCGCAGCGAGGGTCGCGATCACTAGGGTCCTGAAGTCGCCCAGGTGCCGCGTCAGCTGCGGTAGGAGTCCTGCCTGTACCGCCGCGATCAGGACGCCGTAGGCAGACAAGCTCAGCCCGATCGTGAAACCGCTCCAGCCGAATACCTCCCGCCCCCAGAATGCCCAGAGTGTCGGGTACACCATATTGGAGAACTCGAACACAAAGATGCAAATGAGCGGAACGGCGAGTCCGGGAACAACGAAAGCCCGCGTTATGGCGCCAAAGGGATTGATGTCCCGTTTCCCGAAGGGGCGGCGGTTTTCCTTCCTGAGCGATTCAGGCAGAACAAACACACCGAATGCCACGTTCATCGCCGAGAGCAACGCAGCGATCCAGAAAGGCGCGGTGATGTGCCATCCCGACGCAAGACCGCCTAGCGCAGGCCCAAGGACGAAGCCGATCCCGAAGGCCGCACCGATCATCCCGAAACCCGCGGATCTCTCATGCTTTTCGGCAATGTCCGCGATGTAGGCCGTTGCAGTGATGTAGGTCGCACCCGCCATCCCCGCCAGAACACGCCCCACAAGGAGGACCCAGTAGGTCTGTGCCATAGCCATGATGACGTAGTCGATTGTCAACGTCACAAGTGCTGTGATCAGAACTGGCCTTCGCCCATATGCATCAGACAAGCCACCCACCACCGGGCCACACAGAAACATGGCCGCGGCATAGGCCGACATCATAACTCCGCCCCAGAATGCCCCTTCGGCCGTGCTATCGGCGCCGACCCGGATCATCAGGTCGGGCATGATCGGGAACACGATCCCGATGCCAATCGCATCAATCATGAGCGTGGCAAGTATGAAAAGGAATGGTCCACTGAGCTTCATGGCGTCAACCGACACCGAAACTGTTCACAGGACAAGGACTTCGTCGGAAAGCCACCGTGGTCAATAGGTCCACTTCCTGCGCTTTCCGGACGTTCACGGTGCATAGCCACTTAGCTCGCGCAGCATTTTTCCCTGAATCGTGAGCTGCCGTTCATGGTCGGCGCGGCGATTGGCCGTGGAGAGCCCGAAGCGGACGTCCTTGACTTGGCCTGCAGTTGGCCAATGTGTCCGTCACGACTGATCTTTCGAATCAATTGCTGGATGAACTGAGCCTCGACGAGGCTGACCGTCCCAAAGCGCCGCCAGTGCCGGAGGCAACGGACATACACCGTCGCCAAGGCCGACAACTGGCCGCAATCCACAGTCACTACCTTAGAGAAATGGCTCAAATCGGCGCGGTCCTGGCACGGATCGAAGCGAGGGACGCTCCGCCTGAGCACTTGAAGCGGCTCGTGCTTTCACTCGATATGGCTGAGAATTTTCGAGCGTTCGGATCGCTTTGTGGCCGTGAATGCCAAGTGCTCAAGTTTCACCACGACATTGAAAGCGCCGACATGTTCCCCCGGATTGAGGCGGCGGGTGCCGGCAGATTTCGCGAGATTGTGGCGAAGCTGAAGGCAGAGCACGAGGTCGTCCATGAGTTGATCATCCGCCTGAGCCGTGCGGCACACACATTGGCGGAAGACCCCTCAGAGGTAAATTTCGTTCAGGCCGCAAACACATTCCGAAAATTGGAAGAGGTCGTACGCTCCCATTTCGGCTACGAGGAAACCGAATTGGTGGAGGCTATCGGTTACTACCTCGGATCGATCTGACGCCGCCCTATCGTGAGACTTCCGCTCCCGGCCTTGAAGTGCAGCAAGAATAGCCACTTCAACCGAAAGAAGATGTCGTTGATGAGACAGGCGGCCTGCTAAGCCAAAATTTGAGCGATCTCGTGAGATGTCCGCACTGAGCCCAAACCAGAACGGCCCAGCGACCGTGTTTCAGTTTATGGCACCGACTTGGACCGCCTATTCCGGCAAACCGGCCAGCCTCAGCCCTTGAATGACGGCCTCTCGGTACGGAGGGTGTTCGACTGCCATCACCTGCATGATGTCGCTGATCGTGGCGGGGACGCCCAGAGCCTCGTATTCCATGACCAGCCAATCGGCGTCGTCCAACCGGCCCATGTGACCATAGGTTGCGATCTGGAGCCGCAGGGCGTTCTGCAGGTTCGCGTTGCGCTGGAGGAGTTCGGTCAGCGCGGCCTCTGCGGCTTCGTAGTCACCAAGGAAGAAGTTCGCCAGCCCAAGCGGCATGTAGTACCAATACGGTGGGATCGGGTTGCGTGCGAAGGCTTCCGAGATGGTGTTTAGCCCATCCGCCGCGCGCCCATCGGCGATCTGCACGATTGCGTAAAACGCGTAGGCATCCGTGTAGTTGGGGTCGAGTGCGATGGCCCTCTCGAATTCGGCGCTGGCTCCGGCCAAGTCCGCAACGAAGCTGCGGGACAGGAGGCGTCCGAGCGCGAAATGGGCAAAGGGCAGATCGGGTGACAGCGCCACGGCCCGTTCCGCGTGTTGCACCGCCCGCGCCACCGTGTTCGTCACGTCGCTCGTCCAGCCGTATTCGGCCCGCATACTCAGCACGATCGACAGTTGGGCATGGGCTGCGGCATAATAAGGGTCGCGCCGGATCGCCTCGGAAAAGGTCTCTTCCGCCCGACGATTGTCGGTTGCCGTCAGCAAACCGGCCAGCTCCATTCCGCGAAGGTAATTGTCGAAGGCGTCCACGTCGCGCGTGCCCCGGACCCCCAGGCGTTCGCGCTCCTGCTGCGACAGTCGGACCGACAACACGCGCACGAGTTCGGAGAGTACCCTCTCCTGGAAATCGAACACCTCGGCTTCGGCCCCCGCATAGCTATCGGCCCAGAGGTTTTCGCCGCTCGCGCCATCGATAAGCGCCGCAGTGATCCGCAGGGTGTTCCCCTCGCGTCGCACGCTCCCCTCCACGAGGTAGGAAACGTTCAACTCATCTGCGACCTGTCGCGGATCGCTTGTTTGCTGGGCGACCGAGAACGAAGCGGCGCGTGATACGACCCTGAGGTCGGCGATCCTGGAAAGATCGACGATCAGCTCTTCGGCGAGGCCGTTGGAATAATATGACTGCGCTGCGTCGCCGCTCAGATTCTCGAAAGGCAGAACGGCGATCGATTGCACGTTTGATGCGACCGGTTCGCGGGGCGTGAACAACAGAGCAGCCAGAGCGACAACCGCGACAACCGCCAGGATGGCGATCCGCGCGGGTGTTAGTAGGGACGCGCGATGCGACCCATCGGACGACACATCGAGACAATAGCCCTGTTTCGGCACCGTTCGCAGGAGAGCGCCCGCCTCCGGACCGAGAGCCTTCCGGATTTCCGAGATGCACTGAACGAGGCTGTCGTCGGTCACGTGGGTGTCCGGCCAGACCCGCTGCATCAGGTTGTCTTTCGTGACGAGCGCCCCGGCCTGTTCGCTCAGAACCGATAACACGTGAAGCGATTGCGGGCGCAATGGCACCAGATTGCCGTCGGGGTCACGCAACTCATTTGGCTGCTGATGAAAACAAAACCCCATAATATCAATAGTTTCACGTGATTTCAGCATTTTTTCGTGGCCGCTTTCGTGACTTTCGTCGTCGCTGTAACGCCCCACTGGAGGCAGACGCTCGCCATCGAAGGGCGTTTCGAACTCAACCAATGCAATGGAGTGCACAATGAAAAGTATTACCGAATCCGCAGCGTTTGTCGCCTCTTTCGGGCTGACGGTGACGATCCTGGCAAGTGCTGCAGAGGCAGTCCCGGAGAGTTGCCCGGCGGTTGCATTGGTGAGCGTGAACGGAGAGCAAGTCGAGTTACCCGCTGATACTGCTACGCAAGTGACGATGCTGCAGCAGTATGGCGCTCGTTACGAACGGGTGATCGACCTGATCCTCGAAGAAAACGCCAAGCCTGAATGGACCTTTGCAGAATTCTGCACCCCACATGGTGTCGGCTTGCTTGCAATTGCCGAGTGATACGAGCCTGGCAGGCAAAACGTGGTGCTCGGTGGAGCCTGCCAGCCCCGATGTGAGCTGCCACGACCCAGATCGACAAAGACACATGTCTGCTTCGTCAGCTGACCTTCCCTCTGACAAAGCCGCAGCGACCGTCTGCTTCTCTTCTGCTTGGACTGCTGATGAAGGAGATGTGCAGAGTTTGCTGCATTGCCGAGAATGACCGCATGGTCGGCATTCACGACCTTGCGGCCAGCGCACCATACTTGCCGATACACACGGAGCACCGGTCCTAGGTGTTTGATCCCAGGTTTTGATGGTGCGATCCATTCGTTGGAATGGAAGGACGCCTTATGGGACAAGTTCGCCACGGCTGCGCTACGACTACGCACGCAGTCAGAGCAGCAATACAGCGTTCGTAAGCTTGGGATCGAAAACCAGGTTCAACGTGCCCCAGATCTCGGGATGATACTCGAGCATGGCGATACGGGCAAAGTCGATTGGGTCCACGTCGCAGGCTTCGGCAAGCGCCGGAATGCGTTCGATCGGCACCTTGGTCTCGCCGGTCTTCATCATCGACAGCACGTTCGGCTTGGGAAATCCCGCGCGTTGCGCGATCTCGCGTTGCGTCAGGCCCGAGGTCTCGATGGCGGTGGTCAGGAAAGCGGCGGGGGCTCTTGGTCATGTCATGCTCAACAGTTTGCTTCGTTCACTGCTGATATAGAAGGACGCGTGCGATCCGGGCTGGGGCAAGGGCGAAGGATCGAGCGAGGCGATGAAAGGCCGCGTCGTGGTCTGACCCTGCGGAAGCTTGTCGTTGAGACGGCTGTCTGTGCTGGCCTGCCTGACATCGGTCGCCGCGAGCCGAGAGAGTGGTCTGCGCGAGTTTAACAATCGTGTACGAACCCGAGCGGACCTTCGTGGAAGCAGCAGAATGACCGGAACGAGCCCAAACTGCCGGATGCTTCGTGTAGCATAGAGTTACGCTTCGCCGAAAGCGCTTGACCAGGATCAATGCTCCACAAATTCAAATGAACGACTGTGTCCTCAGCGATGGAATTCGCGTTTCTACGTTGAGCACATCTCGCGGCCTCCGCAAGCGCTGCCATTTCACTGAAAGGAAGCTGTCATGCGCATTTTTCCAGCACTTGCACTGATAATTGGTTTGGCGGCCCCTGCTTTCGCGCAGGATATCCTGTCTGATGCCCCCGGTACCAGTGATCCGCCCGAGTTGAAGCGCATTGAGGGGGCCTTTATCATTGGCTACGATCAATCGGGTTTCGACGAGCTGTCCGTGCCAATGAGCAAGGTCACCTATGACGGCCCTGAAACGAGCGTCACGCTGGAAGGACCGCGCACGCGCGTGATCTACCTCGTGCCAGGGGACCGGTCGCCACTGGAAGTCATCCGAAACTACGAGGCCGAGTTGACCGAGGCAGGCTACGAAATGCTTTATGTCTGCGGAGGGCAAGACTGCGGACCTGCCAGCGCGATGTCGCAATATCTGTACCCGCGCGATGCTCAACTGAAGACACTTGGCCGGATAACGGCGAGTGTGTTCAGCCTGCCGCGCGACGATCATCGCTATCTCGTTGCGACCAATTCAGAAACCAACCGAACCGTTTCAATTTACGTAGCGTTCGAGACATTTGATCACTTTCCGGAGCTGTCGGAGAAAACTCTGATCCTCCTGGACGTGATCGAGGGCGAAGCGCTTACCCGTAGAATGGAGTTGGTGTCAGCCGAGGAAATGGCCCTCAGTCTTGAAACGGTTGGGCGCGTGTCCCTGTACGGCGTTCAGTTCGCCCATGATTCCGACGCGCTGACACCCGAGTCCGCCCCCACCCTGCAAGAAATCGCCAAATTCCTCGCGGCGGAACCCGACAGACAGGTTTTCATCGTTGGTCACACCGATATGACCGGAGGCTATGAGTACAACATTGATCTATCTCAGCGTCGGGCGAGCTCGGTTGTGCTGGCCTTGACCGGACAATACGGGATCGCACAGGCCCGGTTGGAGCCAGCAGGCGTGGGCCCATTGGCCCCTGTTGCCGAGAATCAAACCGACGAGGGGCGCGCATTGAACCGCCGCGTCGAACTGGTGCAAAGGTAGTCCGATGAAAAGCGTTGCGACTGTTCTGGCCCTGTTGACCGGGCTGCCTGCTATGGCCGACACAAACCTGCCTTTCGCGTGTGACATCTTGGAAGAGATCAATATCGCTGCAACATTGGGCGCTGGCACCAGCTATGTGCCCGGGATTTTGATGGAGAACGCGCAGGTTCGGTTAAGCCTGTGCTCGGCTGACACACCGGACCTATCCCTACGCATGACCTTGATGGTGCGCGAACGCCTCGCCGCGAACGGGCCGGATGCCGCAACCCTGCGAGCGCAAATGGTCAGCGAACTCAAGGACACCATTGGCAACGCAGCGGTCATCGAGGAGCGACAGATCGGCGATGCCGCTGTCTGGGTAGGCGAGATTGGTCAGCTGACCGTTTGGCACCGTGGCGGGCGTGTCATGTTCATCTTCAGTCCTACTCCGATGCGGGATCGCGCCGCTGCCGAAGCCGCCGCGGCGGCTGTACTGGACGCCTTTCCCTGATCCTCCGCGCTGTCGGACCGCCTCGTCCTGGCGCTCCTGCAAATCCTGGGATCTCAGCGGTGTTTGATCCCAGGTTTTGAAGGTGCGATCCATTCGTTGGAATGGAAGGACGCCTTATGGGACAAGTTCGCCACGGCTGCGCTACGACTACGCACGCAGTCAGAGCAGCAATACAGCGTTCGTAAGCTTCGGATCGAATACCAAGTTCAGCGTGCCCCAGACCTCCAGGTGGTACTCGCGCATGGCAATGCGCGCGAAGTCGATCGGATCTGCATCGCATGCTTCGGCAAGCGCCGGAATGCGTTCGATCGGCACCTTGGTCTCGCCGGTCTTCATCATCGAAAGCACATTCGGCTTGGGAAATCCCGCGCGTTGCGCGATCTCGCGTTGGGTCAGGCCCGACTTCTCGATGGCGGTGGTCAGGAAGGCGGCGGGGGCTCTTGGTCATATCATGCTCAGCAGCGTTGTTTCATTCACTGCTGATATAGAAGGACGCGTTCGATCCGGGCGGGGGCAAGGACGGATGACTGAGCAGAGAGATGAGAAGGTCAAGTCGTGCTCCGCCATGGCCAAAGCTTGTAGCTGAGGACGGCTTTCCGCTCTGTCTTTTTCTTGATCGCGGCGAGGCACCCCGGCACGAAAAGCTAGAGTTCAACGGTCGTGAACGGCCGAGGCTGTGTGAAAACTCGGCGGCATGATATCCTTTTTGCGCAGG
>NZ_LOAS01000063.1 GCF_001558155.1 Aliiruegeria sabulilitoris | reverse complement strand
ATGAATGAAAGGAAACGAGCTTGACCCAGACGCCCAATTAGAGAAGCGGAAGTTCGCTGCTCGCGCGAGTTTCAGTTCACCCTCTCATGCCGATTCAACCGATCGCCGCAACACACTGGTCGAACATCTCCGCCGGAGACAGGTAGTTCAACGTTTTTCTGGGTCGTTCATTGAGTTCGCGAGCGACAGCATCAAGTTGGTCCTGGCTGTGAACAGAGAGGTCCGTTCCCTTCGGGAAAAACTGGCGCAGGAGGCGGTTGGTGTTTTCATTGCTTCCGCGCTGCAAGGGGCTGTGCGGATCACAGAAATAGATGTCGATATTCGTGGCGAACGACAGATCCTTGTGAGCCGCCATTTCGGTGCCCCGATCCCAGGTCAGCGACAAGCGCAACTCGTGCGGCAGGTACCGGATCTGATCCGTCAGCGCGGCGACCACACTCGCGGAATCCCTGTTCGCGATTTTCGCCAGCATCACGTAGCGCGAGCGCCGATCGACCAGGGTCATTATCCAACTTTTTCGGGAGCCGGCGATCAGGTCGCCTTCCCAGTGGCGGGGATGGCGCGATCCTCGACACTGGCGGGCCGTTCACGGACCGAGACCGCCTCCCGGATCTTTCCGAGCCCCTTGTTCTTGAGGCTGGCATGGCGCGAGCGGCGAATAGCACGAGGCGCCCGCCGATGGGCGAGAAGCTCTTTCTTCAGCACGCCCCGAGCCTGGATGAACAGGCTCCGATAGATCGTTTCGTGGGACACACGGGCCGCCTCGTCATCGGGATGATCACGCTTCAGCCAGCCTGCGATCTGCTGCGGCGACCACTTGCGTTCGATCTTCCCGGCCACTGTGTGACAGAGCACAGGCCGGCTCGCCAGCTTACATGACTTGGGTCGCCGCGCTCGATCCCAGGCGGCCTCGTCCGACGGCACCGCCCGGTAGCGAGAGCGACCACCATTGCGCCGCACTTCCCGGCTGATCGTTGATGGCGCTCGCTTCAATTGCCGGGCGATGGCACGGTAACCCGGAGCCCGCGTGATATCTCCTCGCGCTCAACCAGAGCCAGTGCCAACCGTGATCGTCTGCGCTCCGGCGGACGGATGCCGCCAGTTCGCGCAAGCAACGGGTAGATCGAGGACCAGTTGCGATCGAACAGCCGCCCGATCGAACTCATCGACTCGCCGCGTTCCCAGCGATCCCAAATCTCTGACTTCTGCTTTTTCGTGAAATAGATCCAACGACGATAAGCCATTCATAACACTCCATCCCTGCTTCAAGGTTGAAGTATTGCGTCGACCCTATGAATCCACCCGACAAAGCAGCCATTCGCCCCACGAAAGCTGGGATGATTGGCCAATGGCGCTTCGCAGGGCAACTCGCAGTTGGTTCCTCGAATTGTTGACCCTGTCTGCCCAGTTGCACTCGTGCAATACATGGCCACACATGCCTTCATGCGCATGTCACAGGGGAACCGCAAAGTGCCAATTATCGACCTGAATGGGGCGAGTATTCACTTCACCGACACGGGCGGTGATGGCGAAGCAATCGTGTTCTCCCACGGTCTCCTGTTCAGTGGAGCCATGTTTGAGGATCAGGTTGCGCAGTTCCGGGACAGCTACCGTTGCGTCACGTTCGATCATCGGGGTCAGGGACAGAGTGGCGTAACCCGGGACGGATATGACATGGAGACCCTGACCGCGGATGCCGCCGCCCTGATCGAGCACCTTGGCGTTGCGCCATGTCACTTCGTCGGCCTCAGCATGGGCGGTTTTGTCGGCATGAGATTGGCGGCGCAACGGCCGGACCTGTTGAAAACCCTCACCCTTTTGGATACCTCGGCCGACCCCGAACCCGCTGAGAACGGGCCGAAATACCGGATACTCAACCTTGTTGCCCGCTGGATCGGGCTGTGGGCTGTTGTTGGGCGAGTCTTGCCGATCATGTTTGGTCGGACGTTCCTGAGTGACCCGGCGCGTGAAGAAGAGAGGAAGCGGTGGGCATCGGCGATATCCGGCAACCACCGGATCGGCATAACGCGGGCCGTATCGGGCGTGATCGCCAGGGATGGTTGCGCTGATCTTCTGAGGGCGATCAGGATGCCTGTCGGAATTGGCGTCGGGGATGAAGACGTCGCCACAGAGCCTGCGAGGTCCGAACGCCTGCATGGAGCCATCAGCGGATCGGAGATGGTCGAGTTTGCCGGGGCGGGCCATTCGTCGTCGATCGAAACGCCAACCCAAGTGAGTGCCCTGATCGACCAAACGATCCAGCGATCCGCGAACGGAACCAATTCGCAACGAAACGCCTGACGGCATGCTATCAGGCAGCAAGACCCAGGGTCTGGGACGGCAGTTCGCGAGAGCGGGATTGGTCCAACGAAAAACCGCTCTTCATTCCGTCAACTTGAACAGCGACCTTTCAGAGTGGCCGCTGAACATGGAGGCAGCACAATCGCGAACAATCAGTTCCCGGGTGACAGGTCCTGCGGGCATTGCCGCGGCTGGCACGAATGACGGGAGTGGGCCAAGAACGACGTCTCTTGGTTTGAATGCCGCGCACCCGACGCGGTAGTGCAGAAATCGACAAAGAGGGCGGTTTGCAGACATCTGCTGCAGCTGGTTCCAAGGTCCGGTTCAGTGCTCTGCAAAAAAGCCGCCTATGTGGAGGATTCGGGGTTCGGCGCCCCCGAGTTCAGGCTGTTTCGAAATCCAGCTGTGCTCTTCCCGGTCTTCGTCTTGAACGCCCTCGAGAAGTTTGAAGTGCTTCTGTAGCCCAGTTCGGCGGCTATCTCGGAAATACTGCACTCCTCTGATGTCAGTAGGTCTCGGGCCCTGTGCAGGCGCAGATCGTCGCGGATGTTCGCCGTGTTCGACGCCAAGGTCTCAGCAGCGGATTTTCTGGCTATATTCATCACGAAAGGGGATTGTGCTACTGGACCCAAGGCAGCCATCAACACGCAAAAAAACGGACCGACCTAAAGCCACCGGAAAAAACCCGAGTATTTCAACGTCGCCGAGCTGAACCAGGTCTGGCGGAAATGGCGTTACGCCATGCGTTCTGCGACTTGCAGCGTCGACATACACGCTCTCCGAACCACTCACTCCTGAACGAGGTTTTGCAGCGAAGACACAAACGCTCTTGCGGCACATCATTGCGTGCGCGTTTGGGCGACATCGTGTCTTGCTCAGGCGATGTTATCATTGGTTCGTGACCTCCGTGTCAGACAAGCGGGCAAGATCGTCGAGCGCGCTTTGGATGAGTTCCTGTCGGCTGGCGTCCTGAGCCTCAGCGGTCTCGGAGTAGCGGCGGATCAGGTACTGCACCTTCACGGCTGCATCCCGCCAGTTCATTGCTGGCTCGACGAGAAGGGTGGCCTCCAGTTCCTCTTGCCGCTCTCTAAGGTTTTCCCGATCGACCTCGAATTTCTGGAGAGAATGTCGACGGATGTGAGTCACCATGCTGCTTTCGGCGCTGCGTTTTGTGCCAAGCTCGACTGGGTTACTGGTCATGGCAGTGCTCCCGCCCGTAAGGCCGTCCGTCCGGAATGTAACGCTCCTCAAGAGCGAGATTGCTCGCCCGGGTCGGCAATCCTTCGTTTTCGGCGGCCTCAATCGAAGCCGCGTCTTGCAGGCAATCTCGGGGCATTCGGACCACGGGCTTGTCGTCCAGTATCTCGCTATCCGATTGTTGTGCGCACGATCTGGAATAGAGCTGGCGAATCTGGATTTCAGAGAATCCGTCAGCCTGCATCACGAGGCGCACCATCGGGTCGGCCAACATCTCTTCCAGGAAGAGCTGCGACAACTCAAGCCCGGTCAACTTGTCCTTTGCTCGCACGCTGTCGAGATCAGCGAGCGAGACAGTCAGGGTCCGAACCAGCCCGGTATGGGACACCCGCGGTCGCAGATGAACAAGAACCGAGGCTTTCCATGCTTCGGGGTTCAGATGGTCGGGGGGCGAACAGAGCTCGGTTTCAATCTCGTAGTCTCCCGCCGGAAGCGTTTCATCAAAACCGGGCAAGGTGAACGGCCGAGAGAATATGGCGGTTGTCTTTTTGGTGAGAGGAGTCATAATTTTTCCAGTGCTGGAATTTCTTGTTCGTTTACGGATCCAAGGACAGCTCAATTACTGTTGGAAGATGTCTTTTCATCTTTTGGTTTCGTCTGCGCTTTCGGCTTGTGGACGTCGATTGCCCTGTCCTTTAGTTCGAGTGGGTCCGTCAAATCTTCAGGGGGCCGAAACTTCCGCAAAGCCGTCGCCCTGGACTTCAAATCCTTTAAAGACATGCTGTCTATTCCTTGATTGCCCGCGACCATTTCATGCCTGCAAAAGGGCGAGAAATGTTTGTGCGGCTATCACCTATATGGGGATCGAAGTCCCATTTTACGATGGGTCGCCAAAATAGGAGACCACTGATTGGGGGCGGATTGGTTCCGTCGCGAGCCGAATGGATTACATTAAAGCCGGTCTCGTGTGGCATTGGCTATCCGCGATTTCGTTTCTCAAAGACCTGTCATGGCTTGAAATTTTCACAACACCGGGCGCGTTCATGACCCGCATAAGTGCATTATAATTAAGTTGAAACCTCAGCTCGCTCCCAACGCGCAGCGGACTGTTTCTGCTTTCAACGACAATGTGATCACTGGTCGCTCCAACGAATGTGACTCCCACCGGAAATTTCAGACCCGCCGGTTCGGTGTCCTGGAATCCGACGGCGAGGAGAGATCGTGTTTTCCAATGGTCGTCGTGCACCAGACGCAGGTCCGAACCGGCCGGATTGACCGACTGCAACACCAATTTCTGTGGTTTGATCTTTGTTTCGATCACCTCGGCGACAAGCGTGAAGGCATCCGTGTGAAGCCCACCAATTGAAGCGCCTGAAACAGGGTCAACTCCCAGCAAAATCGCCTCACCCAGACGCAGATTGTTGACCCGACCCATAGTCCCCAAACCGAGAGCCCAGGGTAAGCTTGCAGAGCTGCCTCCCGAAACCGTTTCAAGGACTGGCCCATATGATCCCTCGATGTCATTCGCCAGAAAAGTGAGCATCGCCAGGGCCTCGGGGTTTGGTGCAACGCCACTCAGGCAAGCGAAATTGGCACCGATACCTTTCAAGGCGACGCCGGGCATCCTGACGACCTGGGAGGCGATGCCCGCCAAGTCATCGGGCATTATCCCTTCCCGCATGTCGCCCAGTTCGACCATCAGGATGACGTTGTGAACAATGCCTGTGCGCCGTGCTGCAGCGGCGAGTTTCGCGATGACTTCGATCTCTGTGTTGAAACTGGTCTCGCAGTTCGAACAGATCCTATCGACCTGGCTCAACATTGGGGTTCGGATCATGGAGATGGGGCACGAAATCCCCGCCTTGCGCATCCTCACCACATTTGTGATCCGCGCATCCGCGAGTCCCGTCGCGCCTCCTGCGAGCATCGCATTTGCAATTTCAGGGTGGCCGCATGCAGCTTTTGTCACACCGGTCACGGTGATCCCGCGCGATCTCAGACGTTCGACCAGGCAGCGTGTATTGTGCTGAATCTTGGCCAGATCGACTTCGATGCGCGGTGTCATCATTCTGCTGCAATGACGGGCGCTCGTCGCAGTTCCGGAAATGCCGCAAGAACCATTTCAGTCAGATATGGGACCGGCCGATTGAGAGCATCCGTGACGGGCAGGTGCAGGCTGCGCGAATAGCTCGTGATTGCCCCGTCGACCTCGGCATCCGTCATCCCTTCGTGATTGATCGTCAGCCCGATCACCTTGGTATCGGCGAAGGCTTCGATGAGGGCGATCTCGTCACGCGGTTCGGGCATCGCCATGTTTGGAAAGTCGCAGCGATGGGGGCGCTTTGGCGCATGCTGAAGGATCACGGCGTCCGGTTGACTGCCACGCAAAATGAATGCCGACGTACAGAAGGCGGGATGACTGAGCGCACCCTGCCCTTCGATCAATATGACCTCGGGCCGTTCGCCTTTCGAGGCCGCAACGATGGCCCCCTCAAGTTCGCCACAGCAAAACTGTGGCGGCACCGCGTCCATCGCGACGCCGTATTTGGCACCCTGCATCAAACCTGTCTGACCCGTGCCAACCAGAACCGTCTTGATCCCCATTGCATTCAGGGCACGCGCCAGAACGGTTGCTGTCGTCCGCTTTCCGATGGCGCAATCCGTCCCCAGGACGGCGATGCGGATCGCCTCTACATTGGCGACGCTGCCGTCGAACAACCGCATGTCCTTGCTGGGGCGCGGCTTGCGAAGATCGTGGATGGTTACCTTCTCGATTTGAGCGGCGGAAGAAATTTCCGCATCATCTCCGAGATATTCATGCAGCCCGCTGACGATGTTCATACCAAGCGAAATAGCATCGAGAACAACACGGCGATCCTCGACGGACAGTCTTCCATTGGATGGTGCCATTCCGTAGATCAATGTGTCTGGAGTCGTTATTTCGTTAGTAACGGCCGTTTCGAGACTCCCGAACACGGGAATATTGTTGGTCATATTGTCAAGAACCTGACCGCTGTCCTTCCCGCCGTGGTCGCTGTCGATCACCGAAAGAATGCGGTAGGTTTGAGAATGTCGGACAAGTCCATTTGCAGTCTTTCCGTCAAGCTTCGCAAAGTTCCTTTCGCAGTACACAATTGCGGTGGGTGTTCTCGACGAGGCGGGTTCGGCCGAACGTCGTGGAGAATTGGCCCTTTTGGACATGAACAATTGCTTGGCTTCGACGATCTCGCGCAAAACGTTCGGGTGAGTATGTGTCATTTCCATGGTCTATCCCTTTGATTCCGCAAAGCCCTTCGCATCAATTCGAATGAGGCACGCAGAGTGCGTGCTCGGCTTATGCGCCGGAGCGGCATCTAATTGTTGAGTACGCAACGGCCTTTTGACTGTTGAAAGTTCCTGTGGCACTCCCATCGATTCCCGGATCTGTCGAGATGAGCATTCGGGGGCAGTTCAATGGCGACGCATGTATCCCCAGACACAGAGAAACCGCGGTCGCATTCCCAGCCGGAACCATAACCTACATCGTTAAGATAGGCGTTTTCGGGGATGTCGACGGCCATGCATTTTCCGTCTTCCTCGAAATAACCACGTTCACATGTCCATGGATTGCCGTGGCTCGAGGTGTTCAGAAAGGCATTTTCCGGCACCAAAATGGTCGAACATGTCTCTCCCTTGACCTCGTAGCCGCGATTGCAGCGCCAAACTGATCCGTAGGAATCGTCTTCCAGATAGGCATTTTCCGGCAGCAGAACTTTGTTGCAGCCACCATCAACCTTTGTGTAGCCGCGCAGGCACTTCCATCTGTTTCCCGAGTCGTCGAGATACGCGCCTTGGGGAACCGGAACCTCGACACAGGATGCGCGATCCACCTGTGTGAAACCATGCAGGCATTCCCACCCGGCGCCATAGGTTCGGTTCGTGGGATATGCGTTCGCCGGCACGACGATGGCGACGCAGGTATCGCCATCCAACCGATAGGACAGATCGCATTCCCATCCGCCGCCATAGCTTCTCGCATGTGCATTTTCGGGCATCGACGCAGTTGTCGATTGCGACATTGCCGGCGATGCAAAGGCCGTCAAGGTACCGATTGTGACCAAGAGAAGCGTTGCCACAACCTGTCCGATGGACCGAACATTTAGCGTTCGGTCCATTGTTCTCGTGTGTTGCGCGGCAGGCAGTATTCCCGTTGGATTACGATTCACCTAGTTCCAGCCCCGCAATACATGCCTGTGCCAGATCACGGTTCGGTGCGTCGGAACCGGGGACTGTCGCCCAGCCGGCCTCCATGACGGCATCACGCCGCTTGTAGTTCGTCGCTTCGCGGATCGTCGCAAGTTTCGCAATGCGGTCTGCATCGGTCCGGGCCATGTCAACACAGACCGGAAGCAAAGCTGCGATGACATTGTCGTTGGCCAGGTCGCTGGCCATCTCTTCTGCACTGCCACCGGTGACCCAGCCGCCCCAGGAGAAGCCTGCAATTACAGTAAAGACGGCACCGACGACGGCACCCTGGATGCCGGGTTTCAGCCATTCGGGAGTGTTCATTTTAGATCCTCCGGCGGAGAAAGCGCCGCCTCGCTATAGTTGATGGTTTCAGTGGCGATCCGATCACGCCGCAGCACCAGTTCCAGGTCCTTCTGGGTGATCGGTCGCATCGCAATGGAGCCCCCGCGATTGCCTTTTCCATGGACGATCAGGTAGGTCGAAATCCGTCGCCAAGCTTCGAAGCTGAGGCCTTGCAGAAGCTCTTCCTCGACGATCACCTCGTAGGTACCGGCGGGAAGCTGGCCCGGATAACCAGGTTGGGCGAACGCATTGAAAAACGTCACCATTGATTTGGACGACCGTGTATTCATTCCAGGCCTCCGTGAATTTCTGTGGGGACAACCTGCACCATCCTGCGTTGGACATTCGGCAACGAGGTTCGGGCAAGGTTTGGTATTATGGAGGACCATAGGGCGCGGCTGCCGGGCTTGCGCTGATCGAGGTTAGTTCCGGACGAAAAACTGTCTGATCGGAAATGATCAGCGGACCACCTGCCAAGATCATCCGGGTGCGCCACTGATCTGCGTAAGGGCCCCGGACCGTTCAACTCCATATGATTCCATCCAACAGCCCTGCCCTTTGGTCGGTGCACTGCCGACGGCGTGCGAACCTGATCATTGCCCCGGGCTCAAAGAGAAAAGGGGATAAACTTGTCCGGAGTTGAACATCTGCAACCAGACGGAACCGATTTCGATCGCTTTCTATACGCTACCGTTGGCGAAGACCGAAACGGGTCTGCCGTAACCGTTGTGTCCGCGCTGGCAAGGCTTGGCCTCGATCCCTGGATAGAGGCTGCCAAGCTTGCATCGCTGGGACGGGAGGCTGCCTGCGAACGGCTTGGAAGGTCGCTCTCGGGATTCAAGGATGTCCCAACGCTTGCTCTTGAACACGCGGCCGTTGCCGCAACCCTGACAGCGCTACTGCCCGACCGCTTGTCCCGCCGCGCGACGAAGCTGGCCAAACCGGCGATGCCCAAGGGGCCTTCGATCCGAGGCAGATGGATTCTGGCCATCCTCATCGTCTTTCTCGTGGTGGCACGCTTCTATTTCCTCGCCAATGGCGGTTGAGGCTCGCCAGGGGTGCTGCCATGTGTGGACGGCTCCGTTGGCGCAAGGGATGATTTGAG
>NZ_LOAS01000062.1 GCF_001558155.1 Aliiruegeria sabulilitoris | reverse complement strand
CATGACCCCGCACCAAAAGAGCTATCATATGTCATGACAAACGTCCACAGCGATGTTACATATGGTTGAACAAATGTTCAGATGGCGGATGGGGCGAGTCGAATATGGGCGGAGATCCGGGGCCGGACGGCCCTCCGAACCGCGCTGAATCGAACAGCTCAAACGTCAGGGAAATACCGCAAGAACCCGGTGCAATGGAGGTCACATGAACGTCTTCGCCAGCAACCTTTTCAAAGGAAAGTCCGCAATCGTAACCGGCGGGACGGCCGGGATCGGCCTGGACATCGCCAAGTCCCTGTCGGATCTGGGGGCCTCCGTGATCGCCCTGGGAAGCACCGAGGAGAGGATCGCCAAGCTCGACGAGCCGTCATTGATCCTCAAGCGCATCGATGTTCGCGACAAGGCCGAGGTCCGCGCCTTCTGCGCCGAACAGGAGCAACTGGACGTCCTGGTCAATTGCGCCGGCACGGCAAAACCGGAGGACGAATGGGAGGAAGAGGTCTTCCTCGATGTCATGGATGTGAACCTCAACAGCCAGATGCGCTTCAGCATCGGCCTGCATGACGCGCTGGCGCAGACCGGCGGATCGGTCGTGAATATCGCCTCCATGCTGAGCTATCTCGCCGATGCCAGTATTCCGGCCTACACGACCTCCAAGACCGGCGTGCTCGGCCTGACGCGGGCCTGCGCGCATAAATGGGGACCGGATGGCATTCGCGTAAACGCAGTGGCGCCGGGTTATCACATCACGGAGCTGACAACCGGGCTCTGGAGCGATGCGGCCGTGACGCGCTCGATCGAGCGGCGCACTGCGCTTGGACGGTGGGGCACCGCACAGGATGTGACCGGGGCAACCTTGTTCCTGCTCTCGCCTGCAGCAGAGTATATCACCGGGACCTGCCTCGACGTAGATGGCGGCTTCCTCTCTGGCAATCCGCTGGGCGACTGAAGCTCCGGTTCTAACAGCAAAGGGAAAGGCAGCGCGAACGGGCTGCCTTTTTTCATGTCCGCGATGTTCGTAGTTCAGGGGGAGTCAGTCGCGGCGGGTTTGGCCCAAGGCCAGTTGGTCCAGCGCGACGATGCCGACGATGATGACACCCTTGATGATGAGCTGCTCGTAGTAACCCACACCAAGGAAGGTACAGGCATTGGTGATCGTGACGATCACGAAGGCGCCGAAGACCGCGAAAAGCAGGTTACCCTTACCGCCCCGAATGCTCACACCGCCAATGGTAGCTGCGGCGATGTAGTTCACCAGTGTCCCCGTACGGATCATCGAAGCGGAGGCATAGCCAAGCTTCGAGGACTGCACGATGCCCGACATGGCGGCCATGAGTCCGGCGACGATGAAAACGTAAAGGATCACGCGCTCGACCGGGATGCCGGCCACGCGGGCGGCTTGCTCGTTATTGCCGATGCTGTAGAGCCAGCGGCCGAAATAGGTCCGGTTCAGGATAACCAGACCGACGGCCACGAAAGCAGAGAAGATGAGAAACGGCACCGGGATGATCCCGATCTTGCCGCCGCCGATCCAGAAATAGGCATCCGGCAGGCTCGAGATCGTGACACTCTTGGTCAAGTAGGCCGCGACGCCGCCGCCGACGATCATCATGGCCAGCGTCACGATGAACGAAACCACCTTCATCTTGCCGATGAAGAAGCCATTGAAGGCACCGACCGCGGCGCCAACCGCCAGGATCACCACGACGCCGAGCAATGTGCTTCCGGTCACGCTGATGACCAGCGTCCCGATGATCGCCGATACGGTCATCAAGGCGACCAGTGACAGGTCGAGGTGTCCAATGATGATCACCGGAGTTATGCCCAGCACAAGGAACCCCAGGGCCGAGACCTGGTAGAGAACATTCGAGAAGTTCCGAACCGAGAAAAACCCTTCGGCGAAGATCGACACCGTGATCAGGGTCGCTCCAAACAAGCCGATGATGATCAGGGTGTTGAGGCCGATCCCGACACCGATTGGCCGTGTCCTGTTTGTTGTCATATCCGTCATGGTTCTGTTCGACCCGTCAATGCATCGACCTGTGTTTGAACCGGCTTCGCAGCCGTACGATTGCGGTCGGGGGATCAGCTCCCCCGACCGGCTCGACCCTTACTTCTTGTCGGGGTGGAACTCGGCGCCCCAGAGACCTTCCTGGGTTTCGACATTGTCGGCCGTAATGGTCACGCCGGACATCCAGTTGACCTTCTTGGGGGTCGTCGTCTCGCTGAATTCCTCGCCGGCAAGAAGACGCTCCGTCATGTCCATCGCGGTTACGGCCATGCCGTACATGTCCAGCAGGGTGCTGGTATCCATGTAGCCTTCCTTGATGGAATCCACGGCAACCGGGAAAACGTCCTGGCTGGCGATGTAGACATGGCCCTCTTCGCCGCGCTTGTGCAGCTTGTCGCGGTTCTGAAGCGCAGTCCGAACGCCGGGCCAGAGATAGTCGGAGGCCAGAAGAACCGCATTGATCGAACTGTCGGATTCGAGCGCGTTGGTCGCGCCGGTCAGCGCCATGTCGAGGCTCCATCCGTCGCAGATGATTTCGCTGACGATCTCCCAACCTTTTTCCTCTGCGGCCTTCTTGAAGCCTTCGGCCCGTTTCAGCGCGTTTTCATCCTTCGGATCACCGATGACGTGCAGCACCTTCACATCGCTCGCAGCGACACTGTCCTCGTCGAGCATCTTGCTCATCTCGATGGCCGCGTCATAGGCTTGGGCGACGGTGTCCTGGCCGGCAAAACCATCATAGAGATGCGTGGAGCCGGGATCTTGCGGGCGCATGTAACCGATGACGGGAATGCCCTCGGAATGGGCGGCGCGAACGCTGGATTCGATCGCCTTGCTGTCCACCGCCATCACGATCACCGCATCGACGCCGCGAGCGATCAGGTTGTCGATATCCTGCGATTGCTTGGCGGCGTCGTTCTCCGCGATGGCCGAGAGATATTTCCAGCCGCGCTCTTCCGCGAAGCGACCCAGATAGGTCTCGCCGGCGATAAAGGCCAGCGAGAACCGACCGACGGACGAGAAACCGATGGTCATGTCCTTCGCCATGGCCTCGATCGGAAGCGTGGCGATGCCAGCCGCCAGGATTGCCGCGCTTGACAGCATCTTCATCTTGAAACCCATGATTTTCGTTCCTCCTCAGTTTCCGATGATCGTTGCGATTTTCGGTCTTCCATTGCCGACCACAGCCGCCCGGGCCGGGCCTCAGTTGCGTCGGTTCTTGAGTGAGTCCGCCAGGATGGCCACGAAGATCATCGAGCCGATCACGAACGGATGGATGTAGGGCGAGAGACCGATGATCGTCAGCCCGTTCTGGAGCATGACAATCAGCGTGATCCCGAGAAGCGCGCCGGGCAGGATCGTGCCGCGGCCGCCGAACAGGCTGACACCGCCGATCACTGCCATCGAGATCGCCGTGAACTCCCATCCATCGGCGAAACTGGCATGCAGGTATCCAACCTGGGTGACGTAGACGAGCCCGGCCAGCGAGGCGACGAAGCCCGACAAGGTGAACAGGACCAGCTTCATCTTGTTGATCTCGATCCCGATCCGGCGGGCGGATTTCTCGTTGTCGCCGATGGCGAAGACGGTCCGGCCAAAGGCCGTGCGGGTCAGAACGAACTGCCCGATGAACATGACCAGCAGCATGAAGGCCACTTCCAGGTAGAGCGGGCCAATGCGGAACTGGGCGAATTGGGTCAGCGCAACAGGGGCTTCGATGCCGCCTTGCTCGGCGACCAGAAGGTGCCCGACGCCGCGCCCGGCGATCAGCACGCCGAGCGTGGTAATGAAGGCAGGCACATGCAGGTAGATGATGATCAACGCGTTGAGCAACCCGATCGCCACACCGGTCAGCAGGGTCAGCGCGACGCCGAGCAGGATCGGGTAGCCGGCAGCGATGGTGACCATGCCGACACTCATCGACACATAAGCCACCGTCCCGACCGAGATGTCGAAATCGCCACTGATGATGACAAAGGAGAGCCCTGTAACGAGCACCCCGTAATAGGAGCACTGCAACAGCAGGGAAGACAGGTTCGAGACGGTCAGGAACTTGTCGCTGGCGAGCGAGAAGAAGACGAAGACCAGCAGGAAGACCAGATAGAAGAAATGGTCGACCAGGAAGCTGAGCGACAGGCGCGGGGTATGTACGGCTGGTATGTTCATCTCTGTCCCACGCAATGTTCCATGAGGGTGGTCTTTTCGATCTGGTCGCGTTCAAGAACCGCCGAGACCTGCTTGTCGGCCAGCACAAGCACGCGGTCGCTCAGATGCAGGATCTCGTCGATGTCGGAGCTGACAAGGAGCACCGAAATACCCTCGCCGACCAACTCGTTGATCAGGCGGTAGACATCGCTTTTCGCGCCGATATCGAGGCCCTTGGTCGGATCGTCGAGGATGATGATGTCGGGCTTGATGATCAGCCAGCGGGCGATCACGACCTTCTGCTGGTTCCCGCCGCTCAGGTTGTCCACCCTCTGGTGGATATCGACCAGCTTGACGCCGAGATCCTTGACGACCTTTTCGACCTTGCTGCGCTCGGTCGTTCTATTCACAAGGCCAAGCCGGTTGGCGAAGCTTCGAATACGTCCGATCGAAGTGTTTTGAAGGATGGGCGCGTCCAGGAACAGCCCCTCTTCCCGACGGTTTTCAGGGACATATCCGAAATGCGTGGTAAATTCGCGGGGAACGGGGACCATGCCCTCTGCAGTGTCGATCTGAACGGTTCCGTCAGTGAGTGGATCGATCTGCAGGAGCGCCCGCATCAACTCCGTGCGCCCCGAACCGAGCAGCCCCCAGATCCCGAGCACCTCGCGCTTGCGCAGGGTGAAATCGATATCCTGCAGCCCCGTCGTGCTCGACAGGTTGCGGACCTCAAGCAGGGCCGGGCGATCGTCACCCAGTCGTGCATCCGGCCCGGTGTCGCCATTGGCGAACATCCTGGCCGCGTATTCGCCAAGCATCAACTTGGTCAGTTCCGTCGTATTGGTGTCAGCGACCTGAACTTCGCCGGCGTTCTCACCGTCCCGAAGCACATAGATCCGGTCCGCGATCCGGAAGATCTCCTCGAAGTGGTGGGTGATGTAGATGATCACATAGCCTGACCGCTTCAGCCGACCGATCAGATCGTAGAGACCTTCCTTTTCCTTCAAGGTCAGGGATGAGGTCGGCTCGTCGAAGATGATGACAGACGCGCCCGAAACGATGGCCCGGCAGATTTCGACGATCTGCTTCTTTCCGACCGTCAGAGACGCAAGAAGATCGCCCGGCTTGATCGAAGGCTCGATCATTTCCAGAACTTCGGCACATTTCCGATTGATTGCCGAACGATCCAACGGACGCAGCGGGTTAGCCACGGCGTACTCGTTGAACATGACATTCTCTGCAACCGTCAGGTTGTTGAACAATGTCAGTTCCTGATGGATGTAAGAGACGCCCTTCTGCATGGAATCCCGCGGTGATGCGAACACGACCGGAGTTTCATCGAAGAAAATCCCTCCGGAATCCGGCTGGATCACCCCGCCCAGAACATCCATGAGCGTGCTCTTTCCGGCGCCATTCTGGCCGACAATCGATATCACCTCGCCGGCGCGCATCTCCATGAAGACATTGTTCAAGGCGCGAACACCCGGGAACGTCTTCGAAATCGCCTTCAGCCGGATGGATTCCAGCTTGCCATTTTGCGCGCTGGATCTGATCTCCTGGTCCATTTTCAACTGCCCATGTTCACGCGACGGCTTCGCGGTTCTTCAACTGGTGATCGATTTCTTGAATTGTGGGGCATTCCACCCCGTTGGCGTCCGCATCCCGCAACGCGCGTTCAAGGCGCCCGGGCGCGGAGCGACCACGGCATTTGTGGTTGGGATCCGCCAGAATCCCGACCTTCAGCCCGTCGATCAGGTCTGCATGGTTGAAGCTTTGCCCGGTGATCGTTTCCTGGATCGCAATCACGTCTCCGGCGATCCGCTTGGCCAGATCCTGATGGTCAGCCCACAGATCTTCGGTCGTGGAGCCTTCGGGCAGAACAAGACCGGCAATGTTGATCGTCAGGACGAACACGTTCTTGAGGACCAGCTCGAACAGGAGTTCCTGCTCGGACCGGACGATCTGGGCCGGGATCTCGAGAGTGCCGAGCGCACTGGCGACGGTTTCTGCGTAGGGTCCGAAAATCGGCGTCGGCCGGAAGGGCTTGTAGTCCATTCCCTTCTTCTTCTCGAACCATACCGACATCACGGTCGGATTTTCGATACCGAGTGTCTTCCAATCCTCCGGCAGCAGTTCGTTCTTCAGCAGGACCAGACGCGTTCGCCAGGCCGCCGGCATTTTCGCCATCATGTCGGGGAAGTCGTTCTCCGCCACTGCGACGACAACCATCTCCGGCTCGGGAAGGCCGATCGCCTCTTCGGATGCGTCCATGTCTCGCGTAACTGGAAAAACGGGAAATCCGTCGCGCAGGAAACCGCGCGCAAGAACTCCGGCCAATTCGCCGATCCCGATGATGACAACTGGATTCTTCATGTATTTTCCTTACGTTGCCTCTTGGCCTTGGCCGGCTCTACGTTGGTGTGGGAGTTTGCCTGACATCCTCGCGCCCAGGCTCGGGAAGCGACATCCGAGGTCCTCATAATCGTGCGGCTCCTCTCCTCAAGGCCGACAAATCCAATCACGGTGATCGGCTGACACCATGTTGTGCGCTGAGTTGTGTCCTGATTGCTGTCAAAAGAGTCTGGCCGGACCGGTTCGGATGCCTCGCATCAAACCCTTTGGTGTAAGGATAGTTCTATGTTGTTGCCTCCCCTGAGACGCAGAATCCCGGGCGGTCTTCGGCCATATTGCTGAGGGCCTCTCCATGCACTGACGGCCTGCACCCGGGAAGCGGCATGACAACCCGCCATGGCCACCCAGATCCTGCCTGTTCACCGCACCCTCCGGCCTTGGATTGCCAAGTCGATTCAGCTGCTATCAGTACGGTAGATTTCACCTGAACAATTGTCAAACCATTTGTGCACAAATGTTAGAACGTATGACCGGCAATGGTATCTCCGGGAAAAGGGCACCCGGGATTCATCTCACGAACCTGGTAGGTTGCATTGGCTGCATGCCGACGCCCACCTCCACCCGTTACTGAAATACGAACTGGACCCAATAGGTTTTCACGGCACGGGCATGCGTTGTTCACCGGTTCTCGCTCCGTCGCCTTGTTCGGCGAAAGGTTACCGTTCACGCCTCGGGCTGTTTTTCCCGTCGGCTTGTTCCTCAGCCCTCAGAGCCTGCAGTTTTGCCTGACGTCAGACAGGCTGATCCTGAAAGTCAGTCATCGCCTTCATGGCGGACCGTCTTCAAGGAAACGGCTATGGCTTCCAGCAACTCGGCTTGCGGAAATGGTTTCATGAGGCGGATGTCTTCTGGCCGCAGACCATTGCCGTGGACAGCCGCTTCAGAGGCATAGCCGGTCATGAAGACGAAGCGTGCGCTCGGATCGATCTCCCTGATGGCTGCCGCCAGCCTGGGTCCTTGCAACGTGCCCGGCATGACGATGTCCGTGACGATGACATCGAATGATGGATCCGCCTTGAAGCACTCGAATGCCGCGTCACCTGATGCCGCGTCTGTCACGGCGTAGCCGGAGTTGCGCAATCTTGTCATCATGACTTTCCGGATCTCGTCATCGTCTTCGACAAGAAGAATGCGGTACGGCGTGCCCACCGACTGGGCCTCTCCGGCCCGATACTCCTTGGCGGTCGCATTCCTGTCCAGCTCTCCATCGCCCGACACGGCAGGGAAATACAGCTTGAAGGTCGTGCCCTCTCCCGGCTCGGTATAGACCTGAACCGTCCCGCCCGACTGGCGGACGAAGCCGAGGACCATCGACAGTCCGATCCCGGATCCCGTGCCAGGAGCCTTTGTCGTGAAGAATGGCTCGAAACTCCGTTGCAGGGTTTCCTGATCCATGCCTTCACCGTTGTCACTCACCGCAAGCATCACGTAGCGGCCCGGCGGCAATCGTTCCTGACGCGCGTCAATATACTCCCTGTCGATCCGCATGTTCGCCGTCTCGATGGTCAGCCGCCCATGGCCATTCATGGCGTCACGCGCATTGATGATCAGGTTCAGCAGGGCGTTTTCAAACGAACTCGGGTCCAGTTTGACCTGCCACAACCCGGCCAGCAGAGAGGTTTCCATCTCGACCGAATCTGGCAGCGCGCGACGCATCCAGTTGCCGGAATCCCGGACCACCGCATTAAGATCAAGCGTGACCGGCGACAGACGAGCCTTGCGCGCGAAGGACAGCATGCTGCGTGTCAGCTCTGCACCGCGATTACAGGCGCGGATCGCCGCGTCGATCATGGCGCTCTTGTCCTCGGCACCGGGGTTTTCCCGGATCAGCTCGAGATTTCCCAGAATGACGGCCAGGAGATTGTTGAAATCATGCGCCATGCCACCGGTCAGTCGGCCGATGCTCTCGTTCTTCTGCGCCCGGTGAGCGATCTCTTCGTTCTCATGCGCGCGCGCTTCGGCCCGCGCTTCCCGCGTGACATCGAGGCATATCCCGTTGACGAGGTAAGACCCATCGCCAAGCGGCGCCGCCTGGACGCGTATCTTGAACACGAGGGGCCTTTCCTCCACGTCCCGCAACCGGACTCGGACACCTGCCGGCTTCCCGGTCTCTGCGGCCTGTGAAATGGCCTCCACGATTTTCGGCAATTCGCCATCATCATACTGGGTCACGGTCGAATAGGGGTCCGCAATCAATTCTTCCGGTGACTTCCCCCAGATTTCCGTCGCTTTCGGGCTGACATAGGTCAACTGCGAGGCGGCGCCTTCCCTCCAGACGATCTGGAAGATGACCCCCGGCACGTTCTCGGCGATTGCGGCGACCTGGTGTTCTGCCTTCGCTTGTCTTTGTTGCGCTTCGACGACATCCGAGACGTCGATGTGAAGTCCGATCACGTTCCGGGACCCATCTGGATTGATGCCTTCCAGTTTCCAGGATGAGCGCATGTGATGGAACTGCCCGTCCGGTCTGCGTGCCCGGAAGAAATGGCTTCCCTGCTCGGCATGCCCCATCGTCGCCTCCATGATATAGGCCTGCATGCCCGCCTGGTCGTCCGGATGGACCTGGGTTTTGGCGAAGGTGCCCGGATGCAGCCCATCGCTTGGCTGGACTCCATATAGATGCAGGAAGCTCGTGTCGTAGCTAAGCCTTTTGGTCTCACCATTGTATCGAAAGACCCCGATGCCACAGGTTTCGAAGACCAGTTGCATTTGCCGCAACAAAACACTGTTTTCCCGCATCAACGAACTCTGGTTCCAGGAAATGCGCAGAAACAGCCATGCCAAGGTCACAGAGACGATTCCTGCGCAATAGCGGGCAACAAGTAAGGGGACCGGGTTCGGGGGCAACAGGTCAAACAGAGCGGCCACCACGACAAATCCCGTCTCGACAACAACGTAGCCTCCCATGGCATAGGCCAGGATGCGGGGGGAGAAACGCGGCCGATCCGTCTGGGCGGCGATCCGGCGCAACACGCACCCGACAACCGCCAGCCCGATCAGCATTCCGATGGAGACTGGCAGGAGGGCTCCGCCGAACCAGATGCGCAGACCAAGCGTAAATAACAGCGCGATAGCGGCTGTTAGCGCCCCGCCGAGGTATCCGGCGAAAATGAGCGCTCCGGCGACGCAGCTGATGATGAAGCCACCTTCCAGCTTGAAGCCGCTCAGAAGCGCCAGCGCTGCCGCGAAACCAAAGACAAAGCCCATCAGGAAAGCGGAATTCCAATCCAGTTCAGACCGTCGAGGTTTGGTGAATAGCGGAAAGAACAGGACCCCGACGAGGGCGAGCGCAATCAAGCTTTGGGTCAGAAAGACAAGCATGGATTCCCCTCGGCATTGTTCCGAAATACTTATTCACGAATTTCTCACTCGTGAACAGATTGCCTTTCTGGTGGATTGTGCACCCCACGGGGCATTTGCCAATGCGCCGATCACGTCCAGACTTGGGCGACGAAGGGTGGCCCGAAATTCTTAACAGCCGATTAAGGTGGTTTTCCCGCTCTCGATCCGGCAGCGATTGCCGGTTGGAAGAAGCGAAAGATGGCAAGAGGTCCGAGAAGCTACCGCGGCGCCACGTTCAAGACGAAGGTCGCACCTTTGACAATGAAGGGCTCCAAGACGGCGATTTGCCTCTTATATCCCTTTGCGCGGAAACGGCATCGATGCGGCAATGGAAACCCCTCACCGATGGCCAGTGCCAGATGCGCAAGACCGAAGAATGAGAAACACTATCTTAGGTCGTGTTGACAAAAGGGATTCACACTCGGCAGTAGGCGTGATT
>NZ_LOAS01000061.1 GCF_001558155.1 Aliiruegeria sabulilitoris | reverse complement strand
CGCAGAGAGACCGATACGCCGCGATCAGCCGACTTTTTCAACGGCATCCGCAGGAAGCTGCCATCGCCCTCGTCGAAGGCGCACCGGCACTACCGCTGATGCCTGAAGGGCAAGTTTGCCGACTTTGGAGAAATCAGAGGGAAACGCTCGGAAGACGGATTCGTGGTCGGAAGCCGCCGTCCATACTGACCGCTGAAGTCATCAAGAAGCACAGAAAACGATCTTGTGGTGCCGTCGAAGAGAACGTCAGCTTTAACGCTTGCATCCATACAGCGGGAATGAAGGTTGGGTGACAATCCGGTAACACTCAGCAAATGTTCGGAGATCGGACGTGAGGTTTACCACCGAAAACAGGCTATCATGATGAGAGCCGACGTACCGAAGCCGCTTGATCCGGAGGCCATATCAGACCGCTCGAACCGTGTTCAGGGGACCGCTTGGGGAGTGTCGGCACAAGTACAGACTTGCTCCCAGAAAGTTCACCGATGAAACAAGTCTATGCCAAACGCTGCTCGATCGGCCTTGTAGTGGCAGCGATCAGTCTCAACCAGAGCGCCTTCGCTCAGAATTACTCGAATAACTCTGGCGGAGCCGCAACATTCTACGGCCAGTTGAGCCCGGCATATCTCGGCTTCGATGACGGGTCGAAGACCTTCGGCAATGTCGCTGACAACTCGCATTCAAATTCGCGTGTCGGCTTGTTCCTAGACCAGAAACTGAGTGGCGGCCAGGAACTTCGGTTCAATTTCGAAGCTGCCCTTGGCGCGCCGCAGTCGGGAGGTTTCAGCCAGGAAAATGACCCGATCTGGGAATGGGACAAGACCAAACTTCGAAAACTCGAACTGATCTGGTCCTCGAATTGGGGCACGGTGTTTGCAGGTCAGGGCAGTCTGGCGACGGACGGCACCGATTCGATGGACCTTTCCGGCACAACCCTTGCGTCCGGCCGGGCTGTCGGTGATTCGGCCGGCAGCTATTTCTTTCGGCAGGACGATGGCGAACTTTCAGGTGTCACCATCGGCAACGCGTTCAAACACTATGATGGCGCGCGCCGCATGCGCGTCCGGTACGACACGCCCAAATTTGGCGGAAGGTCGGACGACACAGGGATAAATTTCGAAATCTCCTATGGCTACGAAGCGCTGCAGGACGACAACGACAACACCTACTACGACGTGGCAGCCTATTTCGGTGAGGCATTCAGCTCCTTCGATGTCGCCGCGGCGGCCGGCTACCTCTGGATAGAAGGTGAGGACGACACCACCGAAAACTGGAGCGCATCCATGTCCGCACTTCACAGGCCAACGGGGCTGAACGGCTCCGTCGCAAGCGGCGGTGATCCCGACGGCGGCAGCTTCCTGTATGGCAAGCTGGGTTGGATTGCTGAGTTCACGGATATCGGTGGCACGGCCCTGTCGGTCGATTATGCCCAGGGCAAGGACAGTGTTTCCAGCAGCGACAATGCAGAGATGTGGGGCATTCAGGCCGTCCAAAATTTCGACAAACTGAGTCTTGAAGCCTACACCTCCTATGCTGAGTATTCTTTCAAAGACAGCACGGGCATCGGCTACAAGGATATGAAATCTGTCCTGACAGGCGTCCGATGGAAGTTCTGAAGCAGGTGCCGCCCCGCCTGTGTCTTTGCGAATAACTATTCCAGGGCCGTCATGTGCCGCGAGCTATCGTCCACAGCGGCTCCTGCCTCGCCTCCATCGACCACGGCGCGAACTCCGTCAGAATCCTGGCTCACTTTCGCTTCGTCCATCCGGTACACGAGCGGAGCGGTTGACGCTACGAAGCGGCGCTTACCTTTAGTTTTTAAGAAGTCCGCAAAGCCGACCTCGCTCAGATTTGGTCCAATGTCGGCATTGCGCAGATCCAAAGCACCTCGGCGCCCGGGTCGGTGTCACATCCGTGCTTCACACTTGGGGTTCGGCGATGACGCACCACCCGCATGTCCACATGATCGTGCCGGGCGGTGGCTTGTCGGTCGATGGCACCCGTTGGATCACCTGCCGCAGGAATTTCTTCCTCTCCGTCCGTGTTCTGTCCCGCCTTTACCGGCGCCTCATCCTGGAAGGGCTGGTGCGGCTGCATGAAGCCGGAAAGCTGCAGTTCTTCGGCGACCGTGTCGAGCTTGTCGATCGCGCGGCCTTCAACGCTTGCCTGCAACCGCTGCGCAAGGTCGACTGGGTGGTCTACGCCAAGGAACCATTCGCCGGGCCAAAAGCGGTGCTGGCATACCTGTCGCGCTACACCCACCGTGTCGCCATCTCCAACAGTCGATTGATCCGCCTGGATCAGCGCGGCGTCACCTTCCGCGTCAAGGACTACCGTGTGGACGGCCCCGGGCGACACACCACCATGACCTTGACGACAGACGAGTTCATCCGCCGGTTCCTGATCCATGTCCTGCCAAAGCGGCAGCACCGCATCCGCCACTACGGCTTCTTTGGAAATGGCCATCGGGCCGCCAATATTGCCAGGATCAGGCACCTGCTCGGGGCCAAAACGCCGGGTCAGGAACACGCCAACGATGACAGCCTCGGCGATACCGATGAGCTTCCCCGTGTCCTGGCACTGCCTTGCCCGTCTTGCGGCGGACGGCTGATCATCATCGACACCATAACGCCCGCGCAACATCCCAGAGCGCCACCAACGACAGCAAGGGCCGCCGCATGAAACCCGCGCCGCGAATTGAAAACCACGACCTCAGCCACACGCCACACCGCCTGTGGTTCAACCGGCATGCGCAATTCCAAATATCGGAGGGGCGAAGGTTGCTGAAATCAACGGGACACAACGCATATCGGCAAAAAGCCCGCACAAAACCCGATGAGTTTGCCAACACCAGCCCTACCAACCCAACCTGCCCAGTCAGATCCAGAGCAACCGAACGGCTCAAATCCCCATAGACACAGCTGATCCGCAAAGACCAACCCCGCGATTTCCCGCTTGCGCGCTTCTCCGACGCCAGGCAACGCCCCGCTCTTACTCAAACGTACCGCGTGGCGTCCGAGAAACCTGCACCGAAGCGGACTTAGCTCACCGTAGCCTTCAAAAGTCTGGTTCGGCGAACCGAAGCGAATCTTTGCTCACGTTGATACCGCTTTCGAGCGGATGACCTTCGACATTCCTGAGAGAAAGCGCAAAATGAAAGTACGGTTTCAACGCAATTAGCATGATTTCCCTGATCGTATTGAAGTGTGTTAAAGGGTGGCGTTTTTCAATTATTGAACGGTACCCGATGGCCTATTACGCCTCACGCCAAGTTTATCAGGCAAGACCTACCTACGCGGTTTCAATCTACCGCGCGCGAACGCGAATTGTTTCACCTATTTCGTTTAGGATCGCGCGTAAGGTATCGTGGTCTTCGTGCCGGACACGCATCCAAGCATTGGCCATGTATCCCGCCTCGACCTGTTGTGTCGGTGTTCCTGGTGACGGAAAGTGCTGGCCGACGACTAAGTTTTCGTATTTGCCAAAGATCGTCTCTGTGCCTTCGTAGCCTGTGATGTGCCCGTCGCATTCGGGTCGCAGAGCGATGATTCCGCAAGCATAACGGCGTGAAGGACGGGCATCGCTCGTGTGGTGGCAAACGGCGAGCGCCCATTCCCGATAGAGATCGTACTCATTGCCCGCGCAGTAGCTGTCCCACTGCCCGACACCGGGCGGACGGCAACCGATCTCCGAGAACTTGAGCCCTTTCGGCCCAAAGAACCACTCCATGTGGGTCGGGGCCGTCGTGATCCCGAGCGCGCCGATCACGCGCCGTCCCATTTCCCGGAGGTCGGCATACCTGTCCGCCTCGACCGCGTTTGTAGAAATCAGCTGAGGCGAGATCCAGCGCGTGCGCATAGCCTCGAGAACACCCGGATAATAGTGCCCAATGAACTCGTGCCGGACGTCGCCCTGGACCGTCACGGTGTCGTAAATCCCTTCGTGGCCTTCGATGAACTCCTCGATCGCCGCCAGTGCACCATCGGCGACGCCCGCCGCGCGGGCTGCATGTTCCAACTCGGCGGCGTTATTGGCCCGGTAGGTGCCAGCTGCTCCGGCGGAATCTCGTGGCTTGATTATCAGCGGATAGCCGACCGCTTCGGCGAAATCCCAAGCTTCGGAAAGGCTCGATATTCCGCCCGACGCGGCCACCGGTATGCCTGCGGTCCGGAGCACCTGTTTCATGGCGACCTTGTCGCGGCACAGGTAGGTCGTTCTCGCGGATAATCCTGGAATGCTGCAGCGTTCCCTGACACGTGCCACCGGAAGGGTGTGTGCCTCGACCGTCGCTTCCATCCGATCGATCCAGACCTTTGACTGGGCGTCCCTTACGGCCCACTCAAGAGCGCCTTCGTTGGTTACCGATTCGATCTGCTGGTAATCTGTGAGCCTCGCCCGTGTCTCGGCATCCAACCAATCCACGGGCCGTTCCCCGATGCCGTAAGTATTAGCCCCGATCGAGTAAAGTGCGCGGACGAATTCTCTCTGATTAGCTGGAAAGCCCGGTTCTATGAAGATGATGTTCAAGGCCACGCTCCCATGTCAGGCGACGATATCGTCTAGGTAGAGCGGCAACATCTCGCGCCAGGTCGGCCAGTCGTGATCGTAGGTCGCGGCCCAAGGGTCGACCCGATTTGGCACGCCCTTTGCACCAAGGACACCAGCCATCCGCCAGCTCTCAGATGGATCTTCCCATCGACCTTGACCGACAGGCAGGACGATGAACCGGCGCTGCAGCATATCGAGAGTCGGCCCCTCCAGCCCGGGCAAAAAGGACAGGGGCGAGGAGAAATAGTAGTCCTGGTTTCCCTGGAACCCCATAAGCTGTTCGAGATCATAGGTGCCGCTCATGCCGAGCGCCGTGCGGAACAGATGCGGATATCGACAGGTTACAGCGACGGCGTTGAACGCCCCGATCGACGCGCCGGCAGCGACCACTTCGATGCTGCCGTCTCGGCAATCGGCACGGATCGCCGGAACCACCTCGTGTGCGACGTATTCGTGGAACTGGTTGAGGATCCAGCAGCGATGTTCAACCGACCCTTCCTTGGACGCGAGAGCAGCGCCGGCGACGCTGTCGCAGGAGTAGACCTTGATGCGCCCGGCCGAGATGATTGGATCAAGCACCCGGATCACGTGCATCCGCTCGATCTCTTCCGCATCGCCGCCCGCGGTGGGAAACAGCAGGACAGGCTGGCCAAAGGTGCCCCAGCGGACCAGCGATATGTCGCGATGAAGCCTGTCCGACCTCCACCTAGAAACCGTCTTTGTCACCGAACTTCCCTTCCTGCTCGCGCCACAGCTGGATCCTGTCCCAGAATAACTGCGTGAACTCCTCGTGCTCGTGATGTGGAAACAACGCCTCGACCTTCTGCCGGATCGCATCGTGCAGCTTTTCCGATCCGAAGAAGTCATAGGCGAGCTCGTCCAGATCCTTCAGCTGGTTCTTGCAGAAGCGCCGGAACTTTTCTGTCTCGAACCGTTTGTGGGCGATCTTGGCGTATTCGGTCAGCTTTTCACGAGGAGACCGATCGCTGTCGGCGATCTTGTAGAACGGAGGCCAATCCATGTTCTTGCGCATCGCGCGGTCCGTCGCGGCGCAGAACAACGACCAGCGCAGGTTGGCCTTGATCAGCCACGGAAAATGATAGTGCAGCGACGTGACCTGGCTGTCGGGGCAGGCGTTCGCAAAGTCGATCGGATGCCAGTTGCCATTTTGCCGGAGCGCCTCGCAGGAGTTGAAATCCCAGCCGAAGAAGGCATTGATCGTCAGAGTCATGTCCTTGAGCGTCTGCTGGTCCACCTCGTCCAGAAAATTGATGTCCTGTCGATAACGGTCGTGCAACGGTGCACCGGGATCATAATTTACGTGCCGGACCTGCGGTCCGAGCCCGACATTTCGGACGAAAAAATCATGCGGCAGCACAGCCGCCTGCAAGTTCATGATCTCAGTGCCGCTGGCATCGTAGGCGCGGTGCAGCTCCTGTGCATTGTCGATCTTGGTCACGCCCTTCCAGCCGCCGCCATGGTAGGGCTTCATGAAGAACGGATAACCGATTTTGTCGCCGATCTCGTCGAGGCTGAACATCCGCGCATATTTGATCAGCGTCGCTTCCAGGTCGTCTGACGGGTCATAGGCCTTGGGCGGCAGCATCCATGTCTCTGGCACAGGAAGGCCCAGCCGCAGCATCGCAGCATAGCTGGTGTGTTTCTCGTTCGACTGCAGTGACCAGGGGTTATTGTAGACGTAGAGGTCATCCATCAGGATGGCCTTCTTGATCCATTCGCGGCTGGTCGAATACCAATGTGTCAGCCGGTCAATTACCACGTCGTATTTCACCGGCTGGTGAAGGCTGAAGGGTTCGATCGTCACCCGTTCCAAGGCAAAGTCATAGGTGTTCTTGCCAATCTTCAACCCGTCGCGGGTCAGCGCCTCGAACAAACTTTCATAGGCAATGGGCCAGCAGATGTCTGCTCCCAACGAGAGTCCGACTTGCTTGGTGCTTCTGGCCATGGAAATATCCCCCCATTCATTCCGGCGCTGCACGGGCATCGAACGCCAGTTATTCTCTCGGTTGCACCGGCAGGACCCACATTAGGGCGTTCCGCAACTGATCCCTCCAGTTATGCCAATGATGACCATCCCAGGAGCTCTGGAACAAGACATCAATGCCCTGCTCCGCTAGGAGTTTGGCCAATTCCTTGTTTTCCGCCGCCAATCCTTCCAGCTCGCCAGTCGAGACAAAGGCCCTCGTTGCTTCAGGTGCCGGTGCACGGCGGACAACCTCGACCAGGTGGGCAACCCGGTGAAATACCGGATTCGAACGTCGCCTCAACTTGTCGGGATCCAGAACAAAGGACCCGGATTTGAGGATCAAGCCACCGAAAACCCCGCGAAACCGAAACGCTGTCGCCAGCGATGCGACCGCGCCAAGACTTGCGCCAAGGAGCACGCGGTCCTGAGCCCTCGTAGAGATCGAATACCGGTTGGTCACCGCCGGCAATAGCTCGCCCACGACGTAGCGCGAATGGCGCCGCCCGTTCGGATACTCGCTCATCCTGTCGTCGGCTTGTATCAACACGGCCACGAGAGGCGGGATATCTCCGGCTTCTATCAGATTGTCCAGCGACGTGGTCAGGTCGGCATATTCGTCATAATCGCCACCGTCATGGATCACGACCAACGGAAAGTCCCGGCCATTATCGTAGGCGTTGGGCAAATAGACCCGTTCGGTCCGGGAACGGCCAAAGACGTCGCTATCGACGGTAATTTCTTCCATGCGTCCACGCGGAGCGCCACGTTCCAGGCTCCATTCAGGTCGAGCGTAGCCGTGCGTCATCGCGACGGAGTTCTCTCCAAACGGATCGCCGGCGCGATGCGGATTCGCCGGGTCCAGAACCCAGGCGTCGCCATGAGCCCCAACCACGTTCAGTTTGTACTCGAAACGCCCCCCGTCCGCGACGGGGAGCCTGAGGAACCATAGGTCACTTTCGGGGAGACGCTGAAAGCGCTGCCTGTTCACTCCAGCATTGATCCATCGCAGGATCTCGACCGCATGCGCTTCGCCGCGCCACAGAAACGTCAATGCGCCCGGTTCGACGAGCGGCGACGAAAGTCCGGACAGGAAACGGTCGACGGCGGGCGAGGACCTGTCCTCGGCAGCAAGGAAATCCCGCAGATGTGGATGCACCTGGCCTGCCCCGTTATCAGGGTGACGAGCATCCTCAATGTTGGGTTGTACGTTCACGGTATTCACGACCTGCCGATTTGCTTCCAAGCGCGTCGCCTCATTGCTCCACGCATTCGAGGTAAGGGGTCTTGCGGTTGCGCACAATGCCGGAGTTGGAGAATTCGGCGGGCCTGTCATTCACCGGTGCTGGCACTCTCCTCGATGAGCCAGTCCACCACGGCGACCTGCGCGTCATGTTCTGTCGTGCCTTGCGCAAGCGCCGCGTTGAAAATCCGCAATTGTTCGTCGGAACTTGTGCCACGACGCGCAATCGTCCGCGCATGCTCGACTTCACGGATACACCCGAGGTCTTCGGCAAATGGCCGCAGCAACTCCACCAGTTCGTCCGTCAGGTCGGCGAATGCCAACAGCTTGCGCTTACCGAAGTCCGCCATCTCGGCTTCGACGCCGTAGCGCATGGCTCGCCACTTGTTTTCGGCCAGCAGGATACGGCGATAGGTGCGGCGGCGTTCGTTGCTGCGCCGCAGATGGAACAGGTAGGCGAGGATCGATTGGTACAGCGCGGCGATCGTCAGACCGTCTTCGATATGCGTGCAGATATCGCAGATCCGTATCTCCAACGTCGGATGCTTGCCGGAAGGCCGGATGTCCCACCAGATCTTCGACGGATCCATAACCATTCCAGTTGCCGCAAGATCGTCAAGAAGTTCGGTCCAGTCGCTCCAGCTGTCGAACACCTCGGGGAATCCCGACCTCGGTAAGTCACCAATGATGATAGGGCGAAACGCCTTGAGGCCGGTATCGTGGCCTTCCCAGAACGGGGAGGACGTGCTGAGCGCCAACAGGTACGGCATGAAATAGGTTACCTGGCCCATCAGGTCGACCCTGAGGTTCTTGTCGTTAATGCCGGCGTGGACGTGCATGCCGCAGATCGCCATGCGGCGCGCCAGGGTCCGGTGTTCCGCCCCCAGGATCCGGTAGCGTTCCATGTCGACCGGTTCCTGCTCGCTCCAATGCGCCCAGGGGTGGGTCGAGGCGGCGATCATGCGCATGCCGAAATCCTTGGCGCATTGCGCAACAGTTTCCCTTAAGTGACGAAGATCCTCTCGTGCCTCGGCGATCGTTTCGCAGACGTTGGTGCCGATTTCAACCTGGCTCTGCAGAAATTCATGTACCACTTTAGGTCCGAGAAGGTTCTGGCATTTTACCATGAACTCCCGCGGCGGCCGCGCGCAAAGAGCGCGCGTTTCCGGGTCCACGAGCAGGTATTCCTCTTCTATTCCGATCGAGAATGCTTCGTCGTCCATGATGTTCTCCACACTCCATAACACCCTTTAGATGGCTATCACTTACGTCAAGCCATTCTCCGGGTAGAGCCCAAGCCACAAAGCTCGGATAGGCGCATCGAATGATGCTCCAAACCCTTCCGGCGATATCGTGTCGAGGGTTTCGGAGCAGCGGTCGCAATTTTTGGCAAGGCTTTCAGGCTAGCCTTCCAGATGCGGCCAGGAAACTGTCTCGCCAGCCGCTCACATCGGCAGCAGTGATGCCAAGTTCGCGGCTGACCAGCTCCAGGTCCTCGCCACCCAAGTTCCTCAGCACCACCTCCTGCTTCCGCCCGGCTTAGTTGCGCCGCCGCGGCGGCGCAACGGGCGGCTCGTCACCAGCGTAATGGGCGCGCCACGAAATGAAACGCCCGCATTGGCTCTCTCTTCATCTGTCATGGCCCTTCCTTCTCCGGGGGGGCGCTCTCACCCAAACAGGTGTCTCACACAACTCTACACCGGGGGAACCTGACCTTCGCCAAAATCGCAGCGAACGACCGGTCCCCGCCCTTCCTTACGAATGCAGCTCCCGTAATTGTCGGGTTTTCGCGCTTGCGGCTAAGGTCCGGTAGGTCGGAATTTCGTTGAAAAACTCTTCGCTGCATTCGCAGTGGAACGGCTTTGGGGTTCGGCGCAAGCGTCTTCTTTTCAGGCGCTTTGCGGTTTCTGCGGTGCGGGAAAGACCTTAGCCAGTTTGCGGAGGTTTTGGGCGGTTGCTGCTAGGAGGAATTCGTCGTTCGCGCCGTTGGGACCGCGTAGTCGGAGGCGGCGGAGACCGAGAATGCGTTTGAGGTGGGCAAAGAGCATCTCGACCTTCTTTCGGAGCTTCATCGAGGTTTCGTACTGTTTGGTCTTGGCGATGTCGCGGGCTACCTGCCGAGCGTCTTCATGTTCCTCGCGGGTGATCGTTCGCGCTTCGGCATTCGGACAGCACTGCTGCTTCGATGGGCAAGCTTGGCAGGTCAATTTCAGCGCCCGGTATTTGGCTCTGCCTTTCCCGGTCTGACCCCTGTTCGGATCGGAATAGTTCCTGCGAAACTGCTTCAGCGCATGGCCCTCGGGGCAAATGAATTGATCGTTGTCAGCATCCCATTCGAAATCGTCCCGACTCCAGGTGCCGTCCTGTCTGTCAGATTTGTCGATTACGGGGATGTGCGGCGCGATCTTGCGGTCAACCAGCCAGCCGAGCATCGGCCCCGATCCGTATGCCGTATCCGCTGCCCGGCAGTTGATTGCGAAGCAATCAATGAGAGGGGCTATCAGACGTTCAGGGTGTAGGTCAAACCGGTCCTTTGCCTTTTCCAGCATGGTGCGCGTTGCTCCAACCTCCGCCTGGCGGATGGACCGCGTCGCCTCGACTCCGA
>NZ_LOAS01000060.1 GCF_001558155.1 Aliiruegeria sabulilitoris | reverse complement strand
CGCTGCGCCACGCCGCTGCCTCGCTCTTCATCGAGCAGGGCTGGAACCCGAAGAAGATCCAGACCCTGCTCGGCTATGCCACGATCGGCATGACCATGGACACCTATGGCCACCTGTTCGACAGCTCCGAGGAGGACCTGACCATGTTCGCCAAGCTGGAGAGCGATCTGTTGGCGGCGTAGCGGCAACGGGCAAGTCTGTACTTGGAAACGCCGAATCCGGCAGGGCGATTTTATGCCATTCATATGCATTCCGCTCGGTCCCGCCGGTCAACTCCAAGGATTGGACGTCCTGCTGACGCCGCGCGCCGGGACAGCCTCCATAGGCAGCCGCCCCCACCTAGGACTTCGTGGTCTGGCGGGGGCGCAGCCTTTCCCTATTTCGATGTGATACCGGCGACATGCTCCATCCACCCGACGAGATATTGGAACATGACGAAGAGAAACTGCTTGTCGGCCCTTTGCCAATGTAGTTCGCCGTTGGGATCGGCCTGCCGCAGGATCCGAAGAACGGTGATGTCGCGATCGGTAAGCTTGGGATCGAAAACCAGGTTCAACGTGCCCCAAATCTCCGGATGGTACTCGAGCATGGCAATGCGCGCGAAGTCGATTGGATCTGCATCGCATACTTCGGCGAGCGCCGGGAAGCGTTCGATCGGCACCTTGGTCTCGCCGGTCTTCATCATCGACAGCACGTTCGGCGTTGCATAGCCCGCGCGCTGCGCGATCTCGCGTTGCGTCAGGCCCGAGTGCTCGATGGCGGTGGTCAGGAAAGCGGCGGT
>NZ_LOAS01000006.1 GCF_001558155.1 Aliiruegeria sabulilitoris | reverse complement strand
CTATGGCTGGTATCTCGGATATGGCTGGGCGCTCGACTATGGCTGGAGCTATGGCTGGTATGTCGGATACGGCTGGGACTACGGCTGGGGCTGGGACTACGGCTGGTATGTCGGCTATGGCTGGGAGTATGGCTATGGCTGGGACTATGGCTGGTATGTCGGATATGGCTGGACCTACGGCTGGGACTACGGCTGGTATGTCGGATATGGCTGGACCTACGGCTGGGACTACGGCTGGTATGTCGGTTATGGCTGGTCGCTCGACTATGGCTGGGACTACGGCTGGTACTGGACCTACGGCGGATACTGGGATTACGGCTGGTATTGAGCAACGGCCTGATCGGGGCGGAGCATTCCGCCCCGCAATTCGGACAACAACAGGCGCCACCTTCGGGTGGCGTCTTTTCTTTTCGGCTGGCGGCTTGCCCGTCGCGGCCGCGCAGGGACAGTTCCGAACGCGGGAAATGCAGACCATTTGACGCAAACTACGCGCTGTTTCGCAGCCTTCGTGACAGCGCCTCTCGGCTTGCAGGTATCAACCCCGCGGAACTCTTGCACAATCCACCGAAAGGGCTCGGGACGCCTGCGGCGGCACGTGAAAATAGCCCAAATTTTCAATAACTTTCAGCCAAATGCGAACCGGACCTGAGTGGCCCGGAACTGGAGCCGCGGGTATCTTTCGGCCGAAGAATTGTGTCAACGCGGCCGGAGGGCAGGAACTTGGCAGGCGATCTGTATTACGAATATACGTATGACTGGCAGTATGGCTGGCATTACGAATATGGCCAGTTTTACGACGTCGGCTGGCAATATGGCTGGCATTACGATCCGGGCTGGATTTACGTCTATGACTGGCAATTCGGAACGCATCACAGCTTTGACTGGATCTACGATTTCGGCTGGCTCTATGGCTGGAATTACGGCTGGGTCTACGGCCCTGGCTGGCAATATGGCGGTACCTACGGCTGGTTTCAGAACGACAGCTGGCACTATGGCTGGAACTACGGTTGGGTCTATGCCCATGGCTGGCAATATGGCTGGTATCAGGGCTGGAGCTATGGCTGGGGCTGGAACAACGGCTGGCACTTTGGCTGGAGCTATGGCTATGGCTGGTTCTGGAACTATGGCTGGTCATCGGGCGGCTGGAACACTGGCTGGCATAGCGGATATGGATGGTACCTCGGCTGGGATTACGGCTGGTACATGAACCATGGCTGGAATTACGGCTGGACGGTCGGCTGGAACGTTGGCTACGGCTGGTCCCAGGGCTGGAGCTATGGCTGGTATGTCGGCCAAGGCTGGAGCTATGGCTGGCACCAGGGCTGGTATGCCTGCTACGGTTGGTCCCCCGGATGGGATTATGGCTGGTACACCGGTTACGGATGGCTTCACGGCTATAGCTGGGATTACGGCTGGTATCAGGGCTGGGGCTGGAGCTACGGAAGCGCGTGGCAACATGGCTGGTACTAGGGCTATGGCTGGTCCTGGGGCTACGGATGGGACTACGGCGGCTACTGGGGCTGGGGCTGGACCCTCACCTTTCATTGACCCTTAGTGGCGGAACGGAGTGCGGCAAGGCGCAGGTTTTCCGCCAGAGCCCACTGCTCGGATGCGATGCCCGGGGGAATGGGTCAGCGGCCATGGGCGGTTGTGACCGCAAGCCTGAAGCTGCCATTTGCGAGACCACGCCCGCGGAGATGGTGGCAAACCGCGGGCGCTGCCCCGGGCCCCCCGGGATGTTTCTCCAAAAGAGGATGAAACAGGTCGCGTTAGAAAATGAGCCGTTGCCAAGGGCAATGCCTGTTCCTCTCGCCACATCCGCATGGCCCCAGGGAAATGCGCCATTGCGAATTGTAGCAACATGACAAGAGCTGCGAGGCGCGCGGTATTGTTCCGATCACCGCACCTTGCGCGCGGAAGGGGCATTAACAGGTGATTTCCCGTGGGCCTCGCAAGAAGAGAAACGCATATTTCAACGCCTTGCGAAGGAGAGAGGGCGGACACGCCAACGTCGCCGCTCTGGCCTGGGGCCACCTATGGCACTGTCCTCAGGTCTCTGGGCCTGTGCCCGCTGCCGGCGCGAAAAACATGGCCCATCCGCGGGAGTCCGTTTCTTCCGGAGGGAAAGCCAAGGCCGTTCAGCACATGGCGCGACCGGTCGGTCAAGAAATCGCCGGTCTGGGAAGTCATCCGGCTTACCCCCTATGGGCACCGAGCATCCGTGGAAAGGCCCGCGGAGCGACGAAAGCCGACCGTTGCTGCGCGGATTACTTTGCCGCGCGCAGGTCGAGGATGTATTGCAGCAGCGCGGCTTCGGAGCGTTTCAAGCGGTCGACCTGCGAAAAGATCTCGAGCTGGGTGATCGTGAACATGGCGATGACGCTGACAAGCAGCGTGTCGCTGTCCATATCGTCGGCGCAGGTCGGCCCGTCGCCGACGAATTCCAGCGTCCCGTAGGCGATTCCATCAAGGATCAACGGTGTGCCGACGAATTTGCGTGGCGTGGAGCCGTCAAAGGCGGGTTTGCCCGCAAGGCCGGCCTTTTCCGGGTTTGCAAACCAGACCATCTCCTGCCCCGACATCAGATGCGCGGTCAGGCTCGCGTGATTGTCCGGATCTCCGACGGGCATGTCCTGACCCTGGCTGCAATAATGCGCGATCACCAGCGTGCGAGACCCGTCCACCCGCGTCACCCCGGCCGCGCGCATGTTCAGCGCCCGGCAACCCGCCGCCAACATCGCCTGCAACCGTTCATCGGCGTTCTTGTCCGGTTCGGTAAAGGCGGCGACAATGGTGTCCCGAACGGCGGCGTTGCGCCGGGAACGGCTCAGCGCACGTTCCAGATTGCGCTGTAGCTGCTGACTGGTGAGCAAGCTCGCCCGCAGCAGGATCGCATCCGTCACGCAATGGGCGAGATCCTGCATGACCTCGATGTCTTCCTCGCTCCAATGGCGCACCCTTGGATCGACCACGCACAGCGCGCCGAGCGCATCGCCGGTCGGTCCGAAAACGGGGGCTCCGAGATAGGAGCGATAGGGAAGCTTGCCCAGATCGGCCAGCTCCGCGCCCAGGGGGTGGCTGTCCTTGTCGTCGACGGCAAGCGGCACCGCGTCACGGTGCACGAACTGGCTGAAGGATTGCGAGAGCGGGATCCAGCCCGCCCTTTCCCATTGTTCGGGCATACCCAGACCACTGACAAGGATCTGCCGCTCCACCTGCTGCTCGAAAACGCCGATCAGCGCCATTTCCGTCGAAAAGATTCGACGGACAACACGGGTGATATATTGAAGCGCACCTTGCTCGGCGGGATTGCACAAACCGAGCTCGTCGATGGTAAAGGCCTTTTGCCGGACCACTGGGGCCGGTTGGGGTTGCAACGCGGTCATTTCGACCTCGATAAATCTATATAGAGTATACGCTTGGCCAGTTTGCCGACGAATTTGTTAATTTGCAGTTAACACTTGCGACAGCCCGGGCACCCCGGTCAGCAGACGATCTCGATCAGCTTCGGACCGGGCGTCTCCATGGCCGCGCGGAAGGCGTCGGCAAAGCTCTCCATGTCCTCCACCCGGCGCGCGGGCACGCCATGCCCCTGCGACAGCGCCACCCAGTCCAACTCGGGCCCTTCGACATTGAACATGCGCTCGGCATTGCGCCCGACATGGCTTACGCCGACATTGGCCAACTCCGCGCGCAGGATCTGGTAGCCGCGATTGGCGAAGATCAGCACCGTCACGTCGAGTTGTTCGCGTGCCATGGTCCAGAGCGACTGCAGCGTGTACATGGCCGAGCCGTCGCCCGTGGGCGCGATGACCTTGCGGTCCGGACAGGCCACCGCCGCGCCGACGGCCAGCGGCAGGGCTGCCCCGATCGCGCCGCCGGGATTGTAAAGCAGGTCATGGTTGCGGGCAGTGCGCGTGGGCGGGATGACATCGGCGCCCGCCGTCACCGCTTCATTGGCGATGATAGCGCCCTCGGGCAGCAACGCGGCCAGCGCCTTTCCGACCTTCGCCAGCGTCAGCTCTCCCGTGGGCAGCTCCGGCACGTCCAGCGACAGCAAGGCGGGTTCCGCCTGCTCCGCGCCTGTCGCCGCGATCAGGGCCTGCAGGGTCCAGGCGATATCCATCGTCGCTCCGCAGAGATCGAGCATCCGGCAATCGGCGGGCTCCGGCGTCGAGGGCCGGTCGGGATAGGCAAAGAAAGCCACCGGCTGACCCGCGCCGAGCAGGACCATATGCTTGACGTCCTTGAGGAGCTCGACGTTTTCCAGAACCGGGTAGTGCAGGCAGTCGATATCCACTGCACCCTCGCCGCGCTCGACCCGCGGCAGGAAATAATCCGCCATCAGGCGGCAGCCGGTCTTGCGGGCAATCTTGCCGGCCAGCCTTGCCAGCGGGCCGAACGCCGCTGCGCCACCGACAAACAGCGCAGCCCCCGGCTCGGTCAGCGCGGCGGCGGCGGCCGCGATTTGGTCGGGGCGCGGGCGGTGCAGCGCCACCGGCGGCAGCGGGTCCACCGGCCCCTCGGCCTCGGTCCAGGCGGTATTCGCGGGTAGCACGAGCGTGGCGATCTGACCGTTGCGGGCGGTCGCGGCACGGATCGATTCCGCCCCGTCCTGCGCCACGGCGAGCGCATCCATCGACACCTTGACCCAGTCGGAGACAGAACGTGTCACGCCCTCGATATCGCCCTTGAGGGGCGCGTCGAATTTCAGGTGGTAATCGGCATGTTCGCCCACGACATTGATCATGGCCGAATGCCCTTTGCGCGCGTTGTGCACATTGGCATAGCCATTGCCGAAACCGGGCGCGAGATGCAACAGCGTCGCCGCAGGCTTGCCGCTCATGCGGAAATAACCATCCGCCGCCCCGGTCACGCCGCCCTCGAACAGGCTGAGAATGCAGCGCATTTCCGGATGCGAATCGAGCGCGGCGACGAAATGCATCTCCGAAGTGCCGGGATTGGCGAAACAGACATCGACCCCGCCCGCAAGAAAGGTTTTCACAAGGGTTTCCGCGCCATTCATACCTGCACCTCTTCTTCGGCCTCGGGGCCCGCCGTTTCCGCGGCGCAGTCAATCACAGGGCAAGGGCGTGTGCACTGCGGAAAAACGCGCGCTGCGATGATCGCTGGACATTGGCTGCGACTTTCAGGACGTTGGTCGCGATTATCAAGGGGAAATGACGTGATGCTAAAGGTTTACCTGTCGGGCGAAATTCATACTGACTGGAGAGAACGCATTGTCGAGGGGTCGAAAGAGTTGGATGTCGCATTCAACAGCCCGGTCACCGATCATGCGGCAAGCGACGATTGTGGCGTTGCAATACTCGGTGCCGAGCCGGACAAGTTCTGGCATGACCACAAGGGCGCGAAACTGAACGCCATTCGCACCCGCAAGGGCATCGAAGACGCGGATGTCGTCGTCGTGCGCTTCGGAGAGCAGTACAAGCAGTGGAACGCGGCCTTCGACGCGGGCTATGCCGCAGCCCTGGGAAAGGCACTGATCGTGCTTCACGGGAAGAGCCATCAGCACGCCTTGAAAGAGGTCGACGCAGCGGCGTTGGCCGTGGCCGAGGAACCGGAGCAGGTGGTTCAGATACTACGATATGTTCTGGATGGCGTGTTGCCCGAGTAGTCGCCAGCGACTATGCCCTGCCCTTTCCGCCAGCCTCACCCCGGCGGGAAATCAGCGTGTCCCCGCCAGCCGCCCATAGGCACCAAGCGCAAAGAGCAGCGGCGTGCCGGGCCTGTGTGTGACGCGTTCCACCTGGCCGATAACGATCGTGTGGTCCCCTGCCCCGTGAGACGCGAAATGGCGGCAGTCGAGCCGGGTCAGGCAGCCGGCCAGATGCGGCACGCCGGCCTCGCTCTCGGCCCAGTCGATCCCGGTGAAATCATCGGCCCGTTCGGCGAAACGCTGGGAAATCTCAAGCTGGCTGACCTCCAGCACATGGATTGAGAAGTCCCGCGCGGCGACGAAGGCGTCATGGCGCGGCGAGAGCAGCGCCGGGCACCAAAGCACCAGCGGCGGGTCGAGTGAGACAGAGGTGAAGCTGTTGACGGTAAAGCCCAGCGGCCCCTCATCCGTGCCGCAGGTGACGACCGTCACCCCGGTGGCATAGGCGCCAAGCGCCGTGCGCAGCGCCCTTTCGCGGCCCGGTCCGGGCGTGAAGCTCTCGCTTTCCATTCTCTTCCTCTCCGGAGCGCTCTCCATCAGGGCACCTCGTGGCCGAGCGCCGCCGTGTAGAGGGCGTACCATGTCTCGCGGTCCATGTTGACCTTGAAAGCGTCCGGGAAATGCCGGATGCGCTCCAGCTTGTTGGTGCCGATCACCGGCAGGATACAGGCCGGGTGCGCCAGCAGCCAGGCCACCGCGATCACGCCCGCCTCCACCCCGTCGCGTTCGGCAAAATGCTTCAACGCCTCGTTCATGCGGTTATGCCCGGAGGAGAGCAGCGCGCCGCCTCCCAACGGCGACCAGGCCATTGGCGCGACGCCTTCGCGCTGCAGGAAAGCCAGCTCGCCATTGGTCATCGGTTGGTGCGTCAGCAGCGAGATCTCGATCTGGTTGGTGACCAGCCGGTTCTCCATCGCCGATTGCAGCAATTCCCAGTCATGCGGCTTGAAATTGGACACGCCCACCGCGCGCACCTTGCCCGAGGCTACGGCCTCATCCAGCGCTCGCCCGGTCTCAACTGGATCCATCAGCGGATCGGGCCGGTGCAGCAGGAACAGGTCGATCCGATCCGTCTTCATCTTGCGCAGCGAGCGCTCCAGCGAAGTGGATATATGCGCCGGCGAGGTGTCATAATACTTCACCGCGCGGCCGGAATACTTGCCGACCGGCGCGATGATATCGCATTTGGTCACGATCTCCATCCGCGCCCGCAGCTCCGGCGCATCCTTCAGCGCCTTGCCCAGGATCGCCTCGGTCGTGTAGCCGCCATAGATATCGGCAATGTCGAAACTGGTGATCCCCTGCTCCAGACAGGCCTCGATCTTTTTCTGAACATGGGCAGGCGAGGTGTCCTCGTCATCCCCGAGCCGCCACAGGCCATAGACGATCCGGCTGAGTTCCAGCCCGACACTGAGTTCCACCCGTTCCATGAGACGTCCTTTCACTCACCTGTTAGCCGGATACCCCTGCCCGGAACCGATCACAACCGACTTGTCCTGGGCGGTACTAGCGGTCCCTGCAGCACGCGCTCTGCATTACGAAAAGGGAAGAGGAGAAACCCACGCCGGCGTGCCCTTGGCCGATGGACGGGACGTGTTGGAAGACGATTTCACTTCCGGGGCGCTCGCAAGAGCGCGGGGGCAGAGCCCCCTGCTCCGTGCCAACTGAACGAAAGCAGGCCTCATTGACGACGTCGCCACAAACATGCAGGACCGCAACAGTCAAATTAAGGGTTCTTACGTGGCGCTTGACCTCCGAAAGCGCCGCCATTCCGGACTCACAATGGCCCTTTGGTCGCCCTCTTCGTCTCCGGCTTCAAGATCGTTGAAGGCCGCAATGCCAGCGGCCATTGCCGAAGGCCGGATCGCGATTGGATGGTGGAATTGGGAGCATGTGCGCCTGCGCGCTGCCCTCGGGGATTTCCGGGAGATGCCGGCCGAAGGCTTTCTGGACAGATACGACCCCGGCGCTTGAACCGTCCGCCCTCGCGCCAAGCACGAATTAAACCCATTCTATTTCTGCAATGCAGCATCCCAATCCACCGGGCGGCGGCACGTCCCGGGAGGGAAGGACCTTTTTTTCCTGGGTTTCACGACAGCCGCAAAAACGCTGCAGTCGCATTATTGAATGCGCGGACGGGGCTTGCGCCAGTGTCGCGGAGCGTCAATAACCGCTTAAATGAATTCCGTGCCGCTCCTCCCCGCGGCGATGAGACGAGGTAAGCCAAAATGACTTCCGCAGACATGAAGGACGCAATCCTTCACCACCTTGTTTACACCCTTGGCAAGGATACCGCCCACGCAAAGACCTATGACTGGCGCATGGCGCTGTCCTATGCGGTGCGAGACAAGATCGTGGACCGGTGGTTCGAGGCCACGCGTCGGGCCTATGCCGAAAAGCGCAAGCGGGTCTATTACCTGTCGCTGGAATTCCTCATCGGCCGCCTGCTCAAGGACGCGATCATCAATATGCGTCTCGACGAGGCGGTGCTCGACGCGCTGAAGGATCTTGGCGTCGAGTGGGAAGAGATCATCGAGGACGAGCCCGATGCCGCGCTTGGCAATGGCGGGCTTGGCCGTCTGGCCGCCTGCTTCATGGAGAGCCAGGCCACCCTGGGCTTGCCGGCGATGGGCTATGGCATCCGCTACGAGAACGGCCTGTTCCGGCAGCGTTTCGAGGATGGCCGCCAGGTCGAGGAACCGGAAGACTGGCTCAACCAGGCGCATGCCTGGGAATTTGTCCGCCCCGAGGTCTCCATCGATATCGGTTTTGGCGGCCATGTGCAGGAAATCGGCAGCCGGGCCAACTGGTACCCCTCCGAAATGCTCATCGCCATGGCCCATGACACGCCCGTCATCGGCTGGAAAGGCCGCTGGGGCAACACGCTGCGGCTCTGGGAAGCCCGCCCGATGCATGGGTTCGATCTCGCCCGCTTCAACCGGGGCGATTATGCCGCCGCGGCCGAGCCGGAGGCGATGGCGCGCACGCTGTCGCGCGTGCTCTACCCCGACGATCACACCGAGCAAGGCAAGGAGCTGCGCCTCAAGCAGGAGTTCTTCCATACCGCCGCCTCCATCCGCGACATCCTGCGCCGTTTCGAGAGCGAGTATGACGATCTGAGGCTGCTGCCCAAGAAAGCGGCGATCCAGATCAACGACACCCACCCGGCCATTGCCGGTCCCGAGCTTGTGCGCATCCTGCATGACGAGCGCGGCATCGACTTCGAGGAGGCCGTCGGCATTGCCCGCAACACGATCTCCTATACCAACCACACGCTGCTGCCCGAGGCGCTGGAGACCTGGAGCGAGGGGCGCATGGGCCGCCTTCTGCCGCGTCACATGCAACTGATCGATCGCATCGACGATCTGCACCGCCGCGAGACCGGCACCCACGACCTGAACGCCCATCATGACGGCAAGGTCCACATGGGCACGCTGGGCTTCATCATGGCGCACAAGGTCAACGGCGTGGCCGCGCTGCATACCGAGCTGATGAAGAGCACGGTCTTCAAGGATCTGCACGAACTGCACCCCGAGAAGATCGTCAACGAGACCAATGGCGTGACGCCGCGCCGCTGGCTCCTGTCGTGCAACCCGCGCCTGTCGACGCTGATCACCGATTCCATCGGCGACAACTGGGTCGATCACGCCGAGGACCTCAAGAAGCTGGAGCCCTTTACCGAGGATGCCGGCTGGCTGGAGAAATTCTCCGCCGCCAAGCGCGCCAACAAGGTGGACCTGTCCGACTGGATTGCCGAGACACTCGAAATCAGTGTCGATCCGGACTCCATCTTCGATATCCAGGTCAAGCGGATCCACGAATACAAGCGCCAGCACATGAACCTGCTGGAGACCATCGCCTATTGGCTGGAAATCCGCGACAACCCGAATGCCGGCTGGACGCCGCGGGTAAAGATCTTCGGCGGCAAGGCCTTCCCGAACTACACCTATGCCAAGGAGATGGTGCACCTGACCAACGACATGGCCAAGGTGATGAATTCCGACCCGCTGACCAGCCGTTACCTGAAGGTGGTCTTCCCGCCGAACTACAATGTCAGCCTCGCCGAGCGCCTGATCCCGGCCGCTGACCTTTCCGAGCAGATCTCGACCGCCGGCAAAGAAGCCTCCGGTACCGGCAACATGAAATTCTCGCTCAACGGCGCGCTGACCATCGGCACGCTGGACGGCGCGAATGTGGAGATCCGCGAACTGGTCGGACCCGAGAATTTCTTCCTCTTCGGCATGACCGCCGAGGAAGTAATGACGCGCCGCGCCGAACCCGGCCATGCCGGCCGCGCGATCGCCGCGGATCCGCGGCTTGCCCGCGCGCTCGAAACGATCCGTTCCGGTCGCTTCAGCCCCGAGGAGCCGGGACGCTACCACATGATCACAGACAATCTGACGCATCATGACTATTTCATGGTCTGCTCGGATTTCTCCGATTACTGGCGCGCCCAACGCGACGTGGATGCCGCTTTCGCCGACAAGGCGGAATGGGCCCGCGTTGCCGCGCTCAACACCGCGCGCACCGGCTGGTTCAGCTCGGACCGTACCATTCGCGGTTACATGAAGGATGTCTGGGACGTGGAAGCGGCGCCGCTGGTCGATCTCGCCGCAGAGTGAGCGTCAACGCTTGCGGAACAGGGGAATAGGAGTAGCTTGCAATTATGACCGACACCCCTGCCAAATACCCGCAAATGCCGCTGTCGCCGGAAACGGCCCAGCAGATCGCAGCCGGCACGCTCCGTGACCCGTTTGGCGTCCTGGGCCTGCACGAGGCCGAGGACGAGACCCATTGGGTCACGGTCTTCGACCCGGGCGCGGAGTCCATGACCGTCCTGATGGAGGACAAGGAATTCCCGCTCTGGCATTTCGACGGAGTGCCCGGCGTTTTCTGCGGCATGGTGCCCGCGCGTGCGCCCTATCGGCTGCGCGGAAGCAATAACGATGGCGACATTTGGGAGAACGAGGATCCCTATCGCTTCGGTCCCGTGATCGGCGAGATGGACGAGTACCTTCTGGGCGAGGGAACACATCAGCGAATCTGGGAGGTTCTGGGCGCGCATGTGAAGGTGCACGAAGGCGTGAATGGCACCCATTTCGCGGTTTGGGCGCCCAATGCGCAGCGCGTGTCGGTGATCTGCGATTTCAACTCATGGGACGGGCGGCGCAACCCGATGCGGTTGCGCGGGGCAACCGGCATCTGGGAGATCTTCCTGCCGGGGATCGGTGAAGGCACGCCCTACAAATACGAGATCATCGGGGCGCAGGGCCAGCTCATGGCGGCCAAGGCGGACCCGGTCGGTTTCGGCTCCGAGCACCCGCCGGCCACGGCGAGCGTGGTGCGCGACATCTCCGGCTATGGCTGGGACGACGACGGCTGGATGCGTCATCGCCTGGAGAAGAACGCGCATGACGCGCCGATCTCGATCTACGAGGTGCATCTGGGCAGCTGGAAGCGCAAGGCCGACGAGGGCAACCGCCCGCTTTCCTACAAGGAAGCGGCGGTGGAACTGGTCGATTACGCCAAGGAGATGGGCTTTACCCACCTGGAATTCCTGCCCATCAGCGAGTTCCCCTTCGACGGCTCCTGGGGCTACCAGCCGATCGGGCTTTTCGCGCCGACCATCCGCTTCGGGCCACCGCATGAATTCCGCGACCTGATCGACGCCGCCCACCAGGCGGGGCTTGGCATTCTGCTCGACTGGGTGCCGGGGCATTTCCCGACCGATGTGCATGGCCTCGGCCAGTTCGACGGCACCGCGCTCTACGAGCATGCCGATCCGAAGGAAGGCTTCCACCAGGACTGGAACACGCTGATCTACAATTACGGCCGTATCGAGGTCGCCAATTTCCTGATCTCCAACGCGCTCTACTGGCTGGAGGAATATCATGTCGACGGGCTGCGCGTGGATGCCGTGGCCTCGATGCTCTATCGTGACTACTCCCGCGAAGACGGCCAGTGGATCCCCAACAAGGATGGCGGACGAGAGAACCTCGAAGCGATCTCGCTGCTGCAGCGCACCAACGAGATCTGCTATGGCGAGGTGCCGGGCATCATGACGGCGGCGGAGGAGAGCACCTCCTTCCCCGGCGTTTCCAAGCCGGTCGATGCCGGTGGCCTTGGCTTCGGCTTCAAGTGGAACATGGGCTGGATGAACGACACGCTCGACTACATCGCGCGTGACCCGATCCATCGTCGGCACCATCACCACCAGATGACCTTCGGCATTCACTACGCTTTCAGCGAGAATTTCATCCTGCCGATCAGCCATGACGAGGTCGTTCATGGCAAGGGCAGCATGATCAACAAGATGCCGGGGCTGGAGGGCGAGAAATTCGCCAACCTGCGCGCTTATTACGGCTTCATGTGGGGCCATCCCGGCAAGAAGCTTCTGTTCATGGGCAACGAGATCGCCCAGTGGGCGGAGTGGAACAACAACGACCAGCTCGATTGGGCCGCGACCGAGTATTACACCCACGCAGGCGTGCAGACGCTCGTGCGCGATCTCAACTTCCTCTACCGCGAAACGCCCTCGCTCTATGTCAAGGATTGCGAGCCGGGCGGTTTCGAGTGGCTGGAAGCCAATGACATGGACGCCTCCGTCTTTGCCTGGATCCGTCGCGGCGGGCCGGACGATCCGGAGGTTGTCGTTGCCTGCAACTTCACCCCCATCGAGCGCATGGGTTACCGCATCGGCCTGCCGGCAGAGGGCAAGTGGCGCATGGCGCTCAACACCGATGCCAAGGAATATGGCGGGGAGGGTCGTGGCGACATGAACGGCGTCACGGCGGAGGACACACCCTGGCACGGGCAGGACCATTCCGCGCCCGTAACCCTGCCGCCACTCTCGACCGTCATCCTTGTGCGCGAACTGGACTGACGACAGGACTAAGAAGGAGGAGGACCACCCCCATGCCGAACTCTCATACAAGACTGTCTTCGAGGGCGATGGCCTTCGTTCTTGCCGGCGGCCGAGGAAGCCGCCTGAAGGAATTGACCGATAGCCGGGCGAAGCCGGCGGTCTATTTCGGCGGCAAGGTAAGGATCATCGACTTCGCACTCTCCAACGCGCTGAATTCCGGCATCCGGAAGATGGCGATCGCCACCCAGTACAAGGCCCATTCGCTCATTCGCCACTGCCAGCGCGGCTGGGGCTTCTTCCGCGCCGAGCGGAACGAATATCTCGACGTGCTGCCCGCCTCGCAACGGATGGGCGGCGAAAACTGGTATGTCGGCACGGCCGACGCCGTTCATCAGAACATCGACATCATCGACAGCTACCACATTGAATACATTGTCGTTCTGGCGGGTGATCACATCTACAAGATGGATTACGAGATGATGCTCCAGCAGCATGTCGACACGGGCGCGGATGTGACCATCGGCTGCCTGACCGTGCCGCGCGAAGAAGCCTCCGCCTTTGGCGTGATGGCTGTGGACGCAACGTCCCGGATCATCGAATTCATGGAGAAACCCGCCGATCCGCCGGGTACGCCCGACGATCCGAACATGGCGCTGGCCTCGATGGGGATTTATGTCTTCAACTGGAAATTCCTGCGCGAACTGCTGCTGCAGGATGCGGCCAATGTCGATTCCAGCCATGATTTCGGAAATGACCTGATCCCGCATATCGTGAAAAACGGCAAGGCCGTCGCCCACCGGTTCTCCGATAGCTGCGTCAAGTCCGACCCTTCCGCGACCGCCTATTGGCGCGACGTGGGCACGGTAGACGCCTTCTGGAAGGCCAATATCGACCTGACGGATTTCACGCCCGAGCTGGACCTGTGGGACCATGAATGGCCGATCTGGACCTATTCGGAATCCGTGCCACCGGCGAAATTCATCCATGACGAGGAAAAGCGCCGCGGTATGGCCATCTCCTCGATGGTTTCCGGCGGCTGCATCATTTCGGGTACCGAGATCCGCAATTCGCTGCTGGGCACGATGGTGAAAACGAACTCATTTGCGGTGCTCGACCATTCCGTCGTCTTGCCTTATGTGACCGTGAATCGGCACGCCCGTTTGACCAAGACCGTGATCGACCGTGGTGTGATCATTCCCGAAGGGCTCGTCGTCGGCGAGGATCCGGAGGAGGACGCCAAGTGGTTCCGCGTCTCCGAGAAAGGGGTCACGCTGATCACGCAGGACATGCTCGACAGAAGGGAAGCCGCGCTCTCATGAAAGTCCTCTCCGTTGCTTCGGAAATCGCCCCCCTGATCAAGACGGGAGGCCTGGCCGACGTGGCTGGCGCCCTGCCCCTGGCCATCAAGGCCGAAGGGGTGGACATGCGCACGCTCGTTCCAGGCTACCCGAAGATCCTGGAAGCGCTTGGCGAGGGACGGCAGGTGATGACGGATGGGAACCTCTTCGGGGGTCCCGCGCAGGTGCTCTACGGGACGGTGGGCGATCTGGAGCTTTACGTGCTCGACGCCGCCCATCTGTTCTATCGCGGCGGCGGCCCCTATGCGGCGCCCGACGGCTTTGACTGGTGGGACAATCCGGAGCGTTTCGCGGCGCTGTGCTGGATCGGTGCGCGGCTGGCCAGTGAAGGCCACCTGCATGGCTGGCAGCCCGACGTCGTGCATGCGCATGACTGGCAAGGCGGCTTCACGCCCGTCTACATGCAGCGCACCGGCGCGGCCCATACTGTCGGCTCGGTCATGACGATCCACAATATCGCCTTCACCGGCTCTGCCGGCCCGGACATGGTCCACCGCCTGCGCCTGCCGATGGAAGGCTACAATGCCGGCGGTTTCGAGTTCTACGGGCGCATCTCGGCGCTCAAGGCCGGGATCGCCTATGCCGACAAGGTCAACACTGTCTCGCCGACCTATGCCAAGGAGCTGAAGACAGCCGAATTCGGCATGGGGTTCGACGGCACCCTGAAATACAAGGGCGCGGATTTTACCGGCATTCTCAACGGAATAGACACCGATTACTGGGACCCCGCGACGGACCCACATATCGAAGCCTACAAGGTCCTGCGCGGCAAGGCCAAAGCCCGGGCGGTGCTTTGCGAGGAAATGGGGCTCGATCCAGAGAGCGGTCCGCTCTGCGTCGTCGTCTCGCGCCTGACCGACCAGAAGGGGATGGACCTGTTGCTCCATGCCCTGCCCCGCCTGATCGAGCGCGGCGGGCAACTCTGCCTGCTCGGCTCCGGCGATCCCTGGTTCGAGGGGAAATTCCTTGAAGCCGCCGCGGCGCATCCCGGCCAGGTCGCGGTGCGCATCGGCTATGACGAACCGCTCAGCCACCGCATCATCGCCGGCGGCGACGCGATTCTCGTGCCATCGCGGTTCGAGCCTTGCGGACTGACCCAGCTCTACGGGCTGCGCTATGGCACGGTTCCCGTTGTCGCCCAGACGGGCGGGCTGGCCGATACGGTCATTCCCCTGACCGTGGCGACGCGCATGGCCAAGGTCGCCACGGGCATTCAGCACGAACCGGGCAGTGCCGATGCTCTGACCGAGGCACTCGATGCGCTATGCGATCTCTGGGCCCAGCCAAAGCTGTTCCAGCAAATTCAGCGTAACGGGATGAAACACCCGGTCGGCTGGGATGTATCGGCCGCCGAATACGCGGCGCTCTTCAAGGAAGCGTCGAGGACCCCGTGAGACACCCGGAATTCGTGATTTCGGCCGGCCGCCCCGCACCGCTCGGCGCGACCTTCGATGGAGACGGCGTGAATTTCGCCGTCTTCTCTCAACATGCGACCGCGATGGAGGTCTGTCTTTTCTCCTCGGATGGCAAGACGGAGACCCAACGCCTGCGGCTGCTCGAACGCGATGGCGACGTGTGGTACGGCTATGTCTCGGGCCTGCGTCCGGGGCAGTATTACGGGCTGCGCGCGCACGGCCCCTATCGCCCCGACGAGGGCCACCGCTTCAACCCCAACAAGCTGCTGCTGGACCCTTACGCCAAGCGGCTGACGGGCAAGCCTGTCTGGCATGACGCGCTGATGGGCTACCAGGTCGGCTCCAACGCGCGCGATCTGAGCTTCGACACCCGCGACAGTGCCCCGTACATGCCGCGCTGCGTGGTCGAGGATACGGCGTTCTCCTGGGGCTATGACAACCACCCGCGCACCCCGATCCAGGACACGATCATCTACGAGGCGCATGTAAAAGGCCTCACCCAGCTTCACCCCAAGGTGGCGCCGGAGGGCTGTTTCCTCGGGCTGGCGACCGATCCGATGCTGGACTATTTCAACCAGCTCGGTATCACCGCGATCGAGCTTCTGCCGGTACAGAGCTTCCTGACGGACCGCTTCCTGCACGACAAGAACCTGGAAAACTACTGGGGCTACCAGACGCTCGGCTTCTTCGCCCCCGATCCGCGCTACCTGTCCGAAGGCAAGATTTCCGAATTCCAGCAGATGGTTGCGCGGCTGCACCATGCAGGCATCGAGGTCATTCTCGACGTGGTCTACAACCACACCTGCGAGGGCAACGAGCTTGGACCGACGCTGAGTTTCCGCGGATTGGACAACCGCTCCTATTACCGCCTGATCCAGGACAAGCGCTATTACATCAACGATACCGGCACCGGGAACACTCTCAATCTCGACCACCCGATGGTGCTGCGCATGGTGATGGACAGCCTGCGCTACTGGGTGCAGGTGATGCATGTCGACGGCTTCCGCTTCGATCTGTGCTCCACGCTGGGGCGCACAGATTACGGCTTCGATCCCGGCGCGAGCTTCTTTGATGCGATCCGGCAGGATCCGGTACTGACTCAGGTCAAGCTCATCGCCGAGCCTTGGGATGTCGGTCCGGGCGGCTACCGGCTCGGCGGCTTCCCCGCCCCCTTCCACGAATGGAACGACCGCTTCCGCGACGGGATCCGCCGCTTCTGGCGTGGCGATTCCGGCCGTGCGCCCGATCTTGCCGGCCGCCTGACCGGCTCGGCGGCCGAGTTCGACCATTCCGGCCGCCCCGCCACCGCGAGCGTGAACCTGATCACCGCGCATGACGGTTTCACCCTGCACGATACGGTCAGCTATAATGGCAAGCACAACCTGGCCAATGGCGAGGATAACCGCGACGGCCATTCGGAGAACTACTCGGACAATTTCGGCTGGGAAGGCCCGACCGACGATCCCAAGATCATCGAGGCTCGCGACCGCCGCAAGCGGGCGATGATCGCCACGCTGATGCTGAGCCAGGGCACGCCGATGCTGCTGGCGGGCGACGAGTTGGGCAACACGCAAAACGGCAATAACAACGCCTATGCGCAGGATAACGAGACCAGCTGGATCGACTGGGAAAACGCCGACATGGACATGATGGCGTTCACGGCGGAGATGATCCGGTTCCGCCGCGAGCACCCGATCCTGCGGCAGAAAGTGTTCCTGCATTCCCGCGAACGCCGCATCGACGGGCGCGAGGACCTGTTCTGGTGGCGCGCCGATGGCAAGCCGATGCTGACGCCCGATTGGGTCGATCCGGAGCTGAAGTTGGTGTGCGTCGAGATGCGCACCGCCTCCGGCACGCCGATTTACGCCGCCACCGAGAATGCCATCTTTGCCGTCTTCAATGCCGGCGGCGATGCCGAGGTGCACCTGCCCGATCCGCCCAAGGGGTCGCGATGGGCATGGTCCATTGACACCGCCGAGCCGGGCCGCGCCCAGGTTACGGTTCAGAAGACAGAGGTCGCTGTGAAAGCTCAATCCGTCGCCATTTTCGTATTGGAACAGGTCGCATGAGTGGGGCTTTGCGCGAACTGGCGCATATGGCCGGGATCTATGACGACTACTGGGACCAGAAGGGCACCCGCCGCGCCACTGGCGCCGCGACGGACATCGCCCTGCTCACGGCGATGGGGTTCGACGCGTCCTCGGAGGAGGCCACCGAAGCGACGCTGGCCAATCTGAAGGCCGAGGCCGCGCGCCGCGCCCTGCCCCGCTGGCTGATCATCGAACCCGATTGCGAGACGCGGCATGCCTTGGCGCAGCCCGCCGAGGCGATCCGCCTGCTGCACGAGGATGGCAGCGCGAAGGCCCTGCCCACCGGGCCGGACCCGATCCTGCCAGCGGGAAGCGAGATCGTCGTTCCGCCGCTGCCCGTCGGCATCCACGTGCTCTCTGTCGATGGCGAAGAAACGACGTTGCTCGTCGCCCCTGCCGCGATCCCGCTGCCGGAACGCGACTGGGGCGTGACCTTGGCGCTCTATGGTTTGCGCAGCGCGCAGGAGGGTGGGCTCGGCGATTATTCGGACCTGGCCGAGGCCGTCGCCGCTCTCGGCCGTGCCGGCGCCAGCTTCGTCGGGTTGAACCCGGTTCATGCGGGTTTTCCGAACGACAAGAACGCCTTCAGCCCCTACTCGCCCGCCCACCGGCGGCGACTCTCGACCATGCATATTGCGCTTGGCGAAGACCGGCCGACCGATGGTGGCACGCTGATCGATTACGCGGAAATCCTGCCGGCGCACCGCGCAGCGTTGGAAACCGCTTTCACACGGTTCGAGGCAAAGGGCGGCGACGCGGGTTTCGATCGCTGGATCGCGGCCGAAGGCGGCTCGCTGGAACGCTTCGCCACCCATCAGGCGCTGAGCGATCTGCACGGGCCCTATTGGTGCAATTGGGACGAGAGCCTGCAGGACGCCCATTCGCCCGCCGCACGCGCCTTTCGCGAGGCCCATCCGCGCGAGATCCGGTTCCACTGCTGGCTGCAATGGACAGCAGAGCAGCAATTGCAGGCCGTCTCGGACACTGCCGAAGCGGCTGGAATGCATTTCGGCCTCTATCTGGACCTGGCCGTCGGCACCCATCCGCACGGGGCCGAGACGTGGTCCGACGGGTCGGTCTTTGCCCCCAGTGTCTCGCTCGGGGCACCGCCCGATGCGTTCTCGCCAGACGGGCAGTGCTGGGCGCTGGCCCCCTTCAATCCGCATGCGCTGGCCGCGATGCATTTCCGCCCGCTGGCCGAGACGCTGCGCCGGCAGATGCGCTTTGCCAAGCTCTTGCGGATCGACCATGTTCTGGGCTTCGAGCGCGCCTATTGGGTGCCGACGGACGCGGACGCGCCGGGCACCTATGTCGTGATGCCGCGCGAGGCTATGCTGGCCGTGGTCCGCATCGAGGCCGCGCGCGCGGGCGCCACGGTGATTGGCGAGGATCTCGGCAATGTGCCCGACGGGTTGCAGGAGGCGATGAGCCGCTCCGGCCTGCTCGGCTGCCGGCTGTGCATGTTCGAGCAGCCCGAGCATGCCGAGTTCCGCAAGCCCGAGGACTATACCGAGGCCGCGCTGGCCAGCTTCGGCAGCCATGACGTGCCGACCTGGGCGGGATGGCGCGCGGGGTTGGATATCGAAGTGCGCCACGATCTAGGCTATCTTGACGAAGAAGGGTATTCGAACGGGCTGGAATGGCGCCGCAGCGAGGTCGCAGGCTTCGACAAGCTTGCCGGCACCAATGGCGACGGGCCGGATGCGTTGCACCGGTTCCTTGGCTCGGTGAAGAGTCGACTTGTCGCGCTTCAGCTCGAAGATATCCTGGGGGTGAAGGAGCAGGCCAACCTGCCCGGCACCGTCGATACGCATCCCAACTGGCGGCGCCGGCTGCCGGTTGGCGTGAAGGCGCTGGACGGCCACCCCGCCGTGCTGGCCGCCGCGAAAATCATGAAAGAGTCCGGCCGACAGGAGTGAGCCATGGAACGCATTACCGTTCAGACACAGCCGATCGAGGGACAAAAGCCCGGAACGTCGGGCCTGCGCAAGAAAACCAATGTCTACATGGAGCCGCATTTCCTCGAAAACTTCATCCAGTCGATCTTCAACGGGATCGGCGGGGTTGAGGGCAAGACGCTGGTTCTGGGCGGCGATGGCCGCTATTTCAACGATCGCGCCGCGCAGGTGATCCTGCGCATGGCCGCCGCACAGGGCTGCGCCAAGGTGATCGTGGGCCAGGATGCAATCCTGTCCACGCCGGCGGCTTCCCACATGATCCGTATCCGGCAGACCGACGGCGGCATCATCATGTCGGCCTCTCACAACCCGGGCGGGCCGAAGGAAGATTTCGGCGTCAAGTTCAACACTCCCAATGGTGGCCCCGCCCCCGAGGAGGTGACCGACCGGATCTTTGCCGCCACCAAGGAGATCACCTCCTATGACATTATGGTGACCGAGGATGTGGACATTTCCACGATTGGCGAAACCGCGCTCGGTGAGATGGCGATCGAGGTGGTGGATCCGGTGGCCGATTACGCTGAACTGATGGAAGAGCTGTTCGATTTCGACGCGATTGCCCGGCTCATCGATAACGGCTTCCGCATCCGCTTCGATGCGATGCATGCCGTGACCGGACCGTATGCTACAGAGATCCTCGAAGGCCGTCTTGGTGCACCGCGCGGCACAGTGGTAAACGGCACCCCTGCTCCCGATTTCGGCGGCGGCCATCCCGATCCGAACCCGATCTGGGCCAAGGAACTGATTGACGCGATGTTCGCCGAGGACGCACCCGATTTCGGCGCCGCCTCCGATGGCGACGGGGATCGCAATATGGTCGTGGGGCGCGGCGCTTACGTGACACCCTCGGACTCGCTGGCGGTTCTGGCCGCGAATGCGCATCTGGCCCCGGGCTATGCCAAGGGTCTTGCCGGTGTTGCCCGTTCCATGCCCACCTCGGGCGCGGTGGACCGGGTTGCTGCCAAGCGGGGCCTGGATTGCTACGAGACGCCGACGGGATGGAAGTTCTTCGGCAACCTGCTGGACGCGGGCCGCGCCACGCTCTGCGGTGAAGAGAGCGCCGGCACCGGGTCGGACCATGTTCGCGAGAAGGACGGGCTCTGGGCGGTGCTGCTCTGGCTCAATATCCTCGCCGTCAACGGCAAGTCGGTGCAGCAGATGCTGGACGATCACTGGGCCGAGTTCGGCCGCAACTACTATTCCCGCCACGACTACGAGGGTGTGGATGCGACCGTCGCCGAGGAGCTGATGGAGGCGATGCGCGCGCAGTTCGAAACACTTCCGGGCAAGTCCTTCGCTGGCAAGGTGGTCGCGAGCGCCGATGAATTCGCCTATGACGATCCGGTTGACGGCTCACATTCGGCCAAGCAGGGGATCCGCATCGGATTCGAGGGCGGCGGGCGTGCTGTTTTCCGCCTCTCGGGCACCGGCACCGTGGGCGCGACCCTGCGCGTTTACCTGGAAGATGTCTGCGAGGATCCGGCGGCAATGCACCGCGATCCGCAGGAGGCGCTGGCCGAGATCATTGCTGCAGCGGACGCCATTGCCGGGATCCGGGAGCGTACCGGGCGCGACGGCCCGGATGTGCGGACCTGACCCAGTGCCTTGTCACATAGCCGCTACATGCACCCTCCAGGTCACGTGTAACGGCAAGCGAGGGCCGGCAATGCCGGCCCTCTTCGCGCGGTGGGTCAAGTCCGGCGTTTTAAACGCCGCTCTGGGAACTGAACTCGGGAAGACGCTGGTGGAGCAGAGACGCCCGCCCTGCCAGCGCAAATCCCTCCCATTAAGAGCAGGTACCCATATTGAGGCCAGCTCTGGCAATGTCTTCGAGCGTTTCGTCTAGCTCGGGCTTGGCGGACGGTCGGTCATTCTCGGCGCCCCAAAGGTGTTGCCTGCACGACTCACTTGTGATTCGCGAAGGGTGCCCCGCTACATTTCGTGGATTCACAAATCCATCGGCCTGTGACAGAATCATCCTCGACGTCGCCCGCCAAGAGGCGGCCAAGAGGCAGGCCAATGAGCAACACCACATCGCGCCCCGCGGTGAAATCTGCGATATTTCTGACGATCAGCCTGTCGCTGGCGATGTATTTTACCTTCGCCGCCGTGCAGGGAGATTTCGGCCTGTTTCGCCGCATCGAGATAGAAGCGGAAACGCGGGCGCTGGAGGCCGAAAAGGCCCAGCTCGAACTGGTCGTGGCCAGTATGCAGAACAAGACGCATCGCCTCTCGGAAGACTACCTCGACCTGGATCTTCTTGATGAGCGCGCGCGCAACGTGCTGGGCCTGATCCGCGTCGACGAAATCGTCATCCGCTAGAACGCCCTGCCCTCGCCGTTCCCCAACCGCTACGCAAATGGCCGCCGGCACGCCGACGGCCATATCCTTTTGCGGCGGTGCAACAGGCGCAGCATCAGGCCGCGTTACATTTGCGGCGTGTACCAGATCGGCGAGGTATAGGCCCGCTCCTGGGTGGTCATCGGGCTCTCATCGGGCACCTCTGCGCCAAAGCGGAAGGCATCATAGGCGGTCCAGCGCGGCGTCGGGATCTCGATCACCCGCGCATAGTAGAAGGACGGTTGCGTCGGATCGAATTCCGGATCTGTCCAGACCGTGCCCAGTTCCGCCGCGCCGATCGTGTTGGTCCAGGTGGCCCGCTCCACTTCGACGGTCGAGCCGATGGGCGGCAGCTTGCCCTCCGCATCCCGGGCACGGTCACCAGCCCAGACCGCGTCGAACACTTTCTCCTCGGTCTCGCCATCGGCATTCATCCAGCCCTTGACGATCTGGATGCGGTCGAAATTCCCTCCGATCGGATCCTTGAGGGCAAAGACCATGAAGGTTGGCGCTTTCGCTCCGTCAGGCGCGGCGGGAAGGTTGCCTCCCATCGGCACCCCTCTTTCGTAGCCAGCGAAGGCCGGCGTGCGGGACGTAAGGTCCTCGACCGTGTAGTCCCAACCGCCGAAGAAGCGCACGCCGATGCGCGAGCCAGTCGTGGCATAGACCTCCTTGCGCTCGAACGCGTCGAAGATCGCCTCGCGCGTGTTCTCCGCCGCCCAGACGGCCGCCAGCCCCGAGGCCGCCTGTTCCCAGCCAAGAACCGCCACGTCGCCGAACTGGGCGACGATATGGCCTGGACGCTCCGGGCTCGGCTCGGTTCCCGAATGCTTGCCGAAGAAATTGTCCTCCTGCGTGGTGGCCAGGCTGGTGTGGCTGTCGGTCGAGCCGATCATGCCGAACTTGTAGGGGTTGGTGCCGAGCCGCGCTTCCAGTTGAAGGCCACGCTTGAGCGCCTCGCGGGCATATTCGCCGGCGAGCATACTGTCTTCCTTGAGCTCGGAGAGGTTCAGGTTCCCCTTGTCCCAAGTCTCGTAATCGGCGAACTCGTCGTTCGGCGACAGGAAGGGATGGGCCTCGCCGTCGCCCTTGATCTGGGTCGCCTCATAGGCCGGCTCCCATTTGGCGCGGGTCTCGACATATTCGGCGTCAAGCTCGGACCCGTCGAACTGCGCGTCGATGGGAAACATGATGCCGTTCGAGAGATTGCCGTTATGGGCGAGCGCCAGCACGTCGCCGCGGGTCAGATCCTCGTAATTGGCCATCCATTTCCACAAGTCGCGCGGGTTGATCGAACCTATCGGCGCCTCGGTGGTGAAGGGGTCAACCATTGCAGCCTTCTCGCCGCCATCGCGGTACATCACCACGCGATGCATATTTCCGCCTTGGATCAGGGAGGTCCACTCATAGCCGATGAAGGCCGTGAACCGCCCCGGGTCATTGGCAGCCTCGGCCGCCTCGATCTGACGTTGCCAGACTGAGCGGAAGGTCTTGCTGCCGGCCTCGACCGCCAGGGCCGACGAGATCTTCTCGCCACGCGAATAGGCGTCGATCAACTCGAGCGCCGCGGCGACCCCCTCTTCGCCGCCATTGGCCACCATCGTTGCGATCCGGCGGCCTTCGCTGTCGGACATGATCGAGCCGTCCTGGGCGTAGATCAGGTCGAACAGGCCCATATTGTCGGAATGATCGGCCACCACCAGCCAGTCGAGCGGCCGCGACAGCCGCACATTAATGCCAGTTGTCGCCGTTACCTGCTCGCCCTTGGCAAACCGATAGGCCGCGTGGGCGTCAAGCCGGTTGCCGAAAGCCCCGGCATCGAAGGAGGTCGAAGTATGCAGATGGGTGTCTCCCCAGAGCGGCATGCTGGGAAACCCTCTGTCGGCATAGGGGGAATAGGATTTTCCCGGGAAGGCCTTGTTGAGGCTCGAAGCATCCGGCGACGGCTCGAAAGCCATCGCCCCCCCGGCCAATAGACACAGCACCGACGTCGTAACGAACAAGCAACGCATTTCAGTCTCCCTCCCAGATTCACGCCAGAACCATAACACGGGAAACGAATTCGACCAATTTCGGGGTCGTGGAGTCAGGCCAGGACAGGATTTTCGCCAACGGAGGCACACTCGCCGTCTTTTCTTGAGGACGAGCTATGTGTTCAGCGCGGCGAGCATCCCACCTGATGCATGGCGGGTTTTCGGCTTTGCAAGCCTAATTTCCGCCATGTTGGACAGTTTTTTCTGTGCGTTCCCCAACTGCCTCTGCTACAGGATAATTCAACGTTAAACTATTCTTTGGCGAGGGAGGCCCTGCGAATGGCAGCGCGACGGACCACCAAGAAACCGAATGTCTCCAAGGAGGAGCTGCTCGGCTATTATAAAGACATGCTTTTGATCCGGCGTTTTGAAGAGAAAGCCGGCCAACTTTACGGCATGGGACTGATCGGTGGCTTCTGTCACCTCTATATCGGCCAGGAGGCCGTGGTCGTCGGGCTGGAAGCCGCGACCGAGGAAGGTGACAAGCGCATTACTTCCTATCGCGACCACGGGCACATGCTCGCCTGCGGCATGGACCCCAAGGGTGTCATGGCCGAGCTCACGGGCCGCGAAGGCGGCTATTCCAAGGGCAAGGGCGGCTCCATGCACATGTTCTCCAAGGAGAAGCATTTCTATGGCGGTCACGGAATCGTCGGCGCGCAGGTGCCGCTCGGAGCCGGCCTCGCCTTTGCTGACAAATATAACGAAAACGGCCGCGTGACCTTCACCTATTTCGGAGATGGTGCCGCCAACCAGGGCCAGGTCTACGAGACCTTCAACATGGCCGCGCTTTGGGCTCTGCCGGTGATCTTCGTCATCGAGAACAACCAATACGCCATGGGCACCGCCCAGCAGCGCTCGACCTCCAGCCAGGAGATCTACAAGCGCGGCGCGGCCTTCGGCATTCCCGGCGAGGAAGTGGACGGAATGGACGTGCTGGCCGTGAAGGCCGCCTCCGAGAAAGCCGTCGCCCACTGCCGTTCGGGCAAGGGTCCCTATATCCTTGAAGTGAAGACTTATCGCTATCGCGGCCACTCCATGTCGGACCCGGCCAAGTACCGCACCCGCGAAGAAGTGCAGAAGATGCGCGACGAGCGCGACCCGATCGAGAGTGTGCGCCAGCTTCTGCTGACCGGCAAGCATGCCACCGAGGAAGAGCTGAAGGCCGTCGACAAGGAGATCAAGGATATCGTCAACGAATCCGCCGAATTCTCCAAGCAGAGCCCCGAGCCCGCGCTCGAAGAGCTCTGGACCGACATCTACGCCGAAGCGTAAGCAGCTGACAGTACGGAGAAAAGACGAATGGCAATCGAAATTCTAATGCCCGCGCTGTCGCCGACCATGGAGGAAGGCACCTTGGCGCGCTGGCTGGTGAAGGAAGGCGACACCGTATCTTCCGGTGACATCCTGGCCGAGATCGAGACCGACAAGGCGACGATGGAGTTTGAAGCGGTCGATGAAGGGATCGTCGGCAAACTTCTCGTGGCCGAAGGTACCGAGGGTGTGGCTGTGAACGCGGCCATAGCGATCCTGGTCGAGGAAGGCGAAGACGTGGACGCCGCACTGAGCGCCGCTCCGGCCGCTGCACCGGCCCCAGCCGCCGAGACACCCGCCGCTGCCGCAGCCCCTGCTGCGGCCCCGGCTGCGCCGACACCGAGCGCTGTGCTTGAACCGGATTATCCGGAAGGCACCCCGATGAAGCAGCAGACGGTCCGCGAAGCACTGCGCGACGCGATGTCCGAAGAGATGACCCGCGACGAGAGCGTGTATCTGATGGGTGAGGAAGTGGCCGAGTACCAGGGCGCCTACAAGGTGTCCCAAGGGCTTCTCGACCAATTCGGCGCCAAGCGCGTTATCGACACGCCGATCACCGAGCATGGCTTTGCCGGTATCGCGGTGGGTTCGGCCATGGCCGGCCTGCGCCCGATCGTCGAGTTCATGACTTTCAACTTCGCCATGCAGGCGATCGACCACATCATCAACTCGGCCGCCAAGACCCTCTACATGTCCGGCGGACAGATGGGCTGCCCGATCGTCTTCCGCGGCCCGAATGGTGCTGCCGCCCGCGTCGGCGCCCAGCACAGCCAGGATTACGGCGCATGGTATGCGCAGATCCCCGGCCTGAAAGTGGTCCAACCCTACTGTGCCTCCGACGCCAAGGGCCTGCTCAAGAGCGCCATTCGCGACCCTAACCCCGTAATTTTCCTGGAAAACGAGATCCTTTACGGCCGCAGCTTCGAGGTGCCGGATATTGCCGATTACACGGTACCGTTCGGAAAGGCCCGGATCTGGCGGGAGGGTACGGATGTTACCATCGTGAGCTTCGGTATCGGGATGCAATACGCACTGGAAGCTGCCGAAAAGCTCGCCGGGGACGGGATCGAGGCCGAAGTGATCGACCTGCGGACCTTGCGCCCCATCGACTATGACACGCTTATCGCTTCGGTCATGAAGACCAATCGCTGCGTGACCGTCGAAGAAGGTTTCCCGGTGGCCTCCATCGGCAACCACCTCTCGGCCTATATCATGGAGAACGCATTCGATTATCTCGACGCGCCGGTCATGAACTGCACTGGCAAGGACGTTCCCATGCCCTATGCCGCCAATCTCGAAAAGCATGCGCTCGTGACCACCGACGAGGTGATCGCGACCGTCAAGCAAGTCACCTACCGCTGAGGAACGAGATATGCCGACAGAAATCCTGATGCCCGCGCTCTCTCCGACCATGGAGGAAGGCACGCTGGCAAAGTGGCTGGTGAAGGAAGGGGACGAGGTCTCGTCCGGCGACCTTCTGGCCGAGATCGAGACCGACAAGGCGACGATGGAGTTCGAAGCCGTGGACGAAGGCGTGATCGGGAAGATCCTCGTCGCCGAAGGCACCGAAGGCGTCGCCGTCAACTCGCCCATCGCGATCCTGCTCGCCGAAGGCGAAAGCGCCGGCGATATCGGCAGCTCCCCTGCCGCCGCCCCCGCGCCGGAGTCCGTTGCGGTAGTCGACGCAAGTGCAGAGGCGACCGCGCCCGCGACAGCCTCCGAGGCGCCGGCAACTCCGGCCCCTGCTGCGGCCGACGGCTCCCGCATCTTCGCGAGCCCGCTGGCCCGTCGCATCGCCGCTAACAAGGGGCTGGACCTTAGCCAGCTCAAGGGCTCCGGTCCCCGTGGCCGCATCGTAAAGGCCGACGTTGTCAACGCCAGCGCAGCCCCTGCTCCGGCGCCAGTAGCCAAAGCTCCAAAAGCCGCCGCCGCTTCCGCCGCACCTACCGGTCCCTCTACCGACGCGGTGCTCAAGACCTACGCCGACCGCGATTTCAAGGAAATCTCGCTCGACGGCATGCGCAAAACCGTCGCGGCCCGCCTCACCGAGGCCAAGCAGACGATCCCGCATTTCTACCTACGTCGCGACATCAAGCTCGACGCGTTGCTCAAGTTCCGCTCCACGCTGAACAAGCAACTCGAAGTGCGCGGCGTGAAGCTTTCGGTCAATGACTTCATCATAAAGGCATGCGCCCTCGCACTGCAAACCGTGCCCGAGGCCAACCGCGTCTGGGCCGGCGACCGCATGTTACAACTCAAGCCCTCCGATGTCGCCGTGGCCGTCGCAGTCGATGGAGGTCTCTTCACCCCGGTCCTGAAGGACGCCGAGATGAAGTCTCTTTCGGCCCTTTCGACTGAAATGAAGGATCTCGCAACCCGTGCGCGCGACAAGAAACTCGGACCGCATGAGTATGTGGGCGGCACCTTTGCCATCTCTAACCTTGGCATGTTCGGCATCGACAATTTCGACGCCGTCATTAACCCACCCCACGGCGCGATCCTTGCCGTCGGTGCAGGGTCTAAAAAGCCCGTGGTTGGCGACGACGGCGAACTTACGGTCGCAACCATCATGTCTGTCACACTCTCCGTCGATCACCGCGTCATCGACGGTGCCCTCGGCGCACAACTTCTGCAAGCCATCGTCGAAAACCTGGAAAACCCGCTCGGCATGCTTGCCTGATCCCCGGAGGTCAAACAAATAGGGCCTGTCCCTTGAGCTTAGCATTCCGCCGCAAGAGACTTACGATGAGCTCGTTTAGGTGGGGCAGCATGCCCCACCTAAACCTCCGCGGAGCGCGAGTTTGCTGCCAACTCTGGAACTTCGTTTTGACGAACGCTGAGGCTCCGCTTGCTTGCCAACAATGGCATTCTTGGTTCGGAAGTCCGATCGAGATTTCGAAAATTCCATACTCCACGCAAAGTCGATATTGGGAACATCTTGGATGATGTCTCTTTGCTAGTTGTCACATAGAGGTGGCTCGGTTTGTCTGAACGGTTTGTGGCCGTTTTTTAAGTGGA
>NZ_LOAS01000059.1 GCF_001558155.1 Aliiruegeria sabulilitoris | reverse complement strand
CCGCGCGCTGCGCGATCTCGCGTTGCGTCAGGCCCGAGTGCTCGATGGCGGTGGTCAGGAAAGCGGCGGTGGGGCTCTTGGTCATGTCATGCTCAACAGTTTGCTTCGTTCACTGCTGATATAGAAGGACGCGTGCGATCCGGGTTGGGGCAAGGGAGGAGGATCGAGCGAGGCGATGAAGGGCCGCGTCGTGGTCTGACCCTGCGGAAGCTTGTCGTTGAGACGGCTGTCTGTGCTGGCCTGCCTGACATCGGTCGCCGCGAGCCGAGAGAGTGGTCTGCGCGAGTTTAACAATCGTGTACGAACCCGAGCGGACATTCGCCAAGATGATCATCGCCGCGGCGCGGCCCCCTCAAAGCCGACGTTCATTGCGCTGTGCGGCATCGTCCGGCTCGTCGATACCCGCAGTGCGGACGAAGCCGTCATTCTCTGAAATGCAGAACGATGCCAGTGTCTCCTATTGGAGTGTCTGGAACGCACTGAATTGTTTGCGTGCTGCGCTTTCAATTTGCAGCGATGCCCAACAGTATCTCCGAAACAGCTTCCTTGGATGGGCTGACTTCCATCAACTGGTGTGGGCCTTCAACGGTCACGAGAGTCCAACCACGCCTTTCTGCACGCGCCGGGGCTTGCACATTGCGCATATGGTCGAAAACTTCGCCTTCGGTGGCCACGATGATGGTTCCATCAAAGTCCGGTGTACCTTCCGGGATATCGATACGCTCCACATAGGACTTCCAGGGGTGAGGGCGCATGGTTGGCTTGGCTTCCCGAAGCGCATCCGATGGAATGAGCCATCCATCGCCTTCTTCATCAACGGCCGTTTTCGCCGTGTCATAGACGTCGGGCCCAAACCCATCGATAAGGTTTTCCCCATGATCCAGCGGCACCGTGTCGATGAAAACAAGGTGCTTGACGCGATCTGGCTGCTGGGCCGCGACACCGGAAATGACCGGTCCGCCATAGCTGTGGGAAACGAGAATGACGTTCTCGAGGTCGCGCCAGCTCAACATGTTGGACACGTCGAGAATGTGGGTCAACAAGCCCGTTTCCTTGGAAAGCAAATGCTCCTTCTCGCCAAGTCCCGTCAGCGATGCCTCGATCACCTCATACCCGGCCCCCTCCAGAATTTCCGTCAGCAGCTGCCATTGGCCCGCCCATTGAAAGGTGCCGTGCACCATCAAGAAAACGGGTTGGTTCGTGTTCGAGTCCTGTGCGTTGGCTGGCAGGGTCGAAAACAGGAAGGTCGAGCAGACCAGGAAAGACGTGAGAACTGCGGTGGGAATGACAGTCAAAAGAAAAACTCCAGGAAATGGCATCCAGTGTTCAATCAGCCTACGCAGAGAGCATGCCGAAGAGCAAAGCCATTGTTCAACCCAGACCGCGACCTCTCATTCACTTTGGGCTCGAAGCGGCACTGCGGCAGTGCCAAGATCCGGCCAGACATCGACGCGGGGCGCGACCGGCCCTGAGCGGACCCTCGAGGTGCGTCAGCTTGCGGCAACGCGGCATCGTCGAAGCGGACAGTAAGAGATTACGGATCACGAGTTTTTCCCGTAGTCGCTACGCGACGAGTGCTACCGTCAGGGTTCCATTGACCAACCGGCGGCAGCGAGATCGGAGAGGAGTTGCCCTGCGTCTTCAGAGTTCTGGTAGAACCGTTTGACGACGGGCCCAGGCCGGAAAGCTGGCCAGGTTTCTTGAAGTTCGTCAAGTAGATCCCGGGCGTCAGACGTGCGTCCTGCGGCCTGTTGCGCGGCAGCCTTGTACATCAGAGTCAATTCGCTCACCGGTCCGCCCATCCGAACAGCGTTGTCGAATGACACGATTGCTCGCGCGTGTTGACCGATGTGGTAGTTCGCAACACCGTACATATTCAGATATGCGGGGTGTCGCCCCCCGCTGTTTCTCGGCCGTTCTGGATCGGCGAGCAATAGCGCCTCCTCGAAATGCCCGGTCATTGCTGCGATCACAGAGCTGAAATCGAGTACCTGTCCGTCGGTAGGGCTAAGCGAGACCGCGCGTCGGCTCGCTTCCAAAGCCGTGTCATAGTCGCGTCCCGCAAAGGCAATCCAAGCGGCGGCCGAATGGGACCAACCCGAGAGCGGGTCGAGATCGATCGCCTTTTTCGCCATCTCCGAGCCCTCCGACAGCAACTCGGCAGCAAGGTCCGCATCGGGGGAGATCAGGGCCAACGTTCCGAGGCTGTGGGCCGCCCCGGCATAACCTCCGGAGAAACTCGGATCGACAGCAATCGCTTCGCGGTATATGGCGGTGGCGAGTTTCTGATGATTTGCATCGGCAATCGGAAACAGCAGTTCACTGGCCTTCTCGGCCAGGTTGGCGGCCTGCAAGGTCGCCACGGATTTCTCGGCGAGCGCAGTTCTTGTCGCAACGGCGTTGGAAGGTGTTGCCGAAAGGTCGGTGAATGGCTTCTGGGGCGCGTCGCCGGCACGCGAATACCAAAGGATCAGGGCGAAAGCGGCCAATCCCGCCAGGATCAGCAGCCCGATCAAGTCGCCGGCACGGCGGCTGGGTATGGTGGGGGGCGGGCTTTGGTCGGTCTCGGCCTCCAGCGTCTTGTCGGTCGAAACGCCGGGGCTGAAAAGCTCGAAGCGCGGTGCGTAGCCGCCGCTATCGACATGGATCCTGATCGGATCACTTGCGCCCTCGTCGTCGTAATATTCGGCAAGCTTTCGTCGCAGTCGCCCTGCATCGACGCGGACGATGCTGTTGCCGCCATCATCCGGTTCCCGCTCATAGACATCTTCGGCAATTGTTTTGCCTGCGATCAGGTTCCCCCGGTCTGCCAGGCTCTCATCGACGACGTAGCTCAGGAACGCCTGCAAACGCCCGGCGTTCTCGAACGCCGAACTGTTGATCACTCGATCAAGCGCTTCGCGCGCTGCCCGTTTCGAAACCGGGCCGTTCTCGCGCTCAATTTCGTTCGCTGCGGGCACTCTCGGCAATATCCTTTTATTTCAGATGTCTGACCCGCGTTAAGCCTACGGTTTAACGCGCCCGTTTTACCGTAAAACCCTTGTTGTTTTACCGTAAAGCCCTTGTTGGAGATTGCAAGGATAGCGCAGCCTCCTCCAATGGCCACGAACAGCAAGCAGGATCTGAACGGGGGGAGAACACCCGAACAACTCTTCCCCGACAGGCAGGAAGACATTCGCCGTCTGCGCGCGCAGGACCAGGTCTTTGAAGAAATCTGCAGCGACTACGAGTTGATCGCGGGTATCGCCCAGAAGGAAACCCCGGAGGACGAGGCTGTTTCCGAATGCCTTGCCGGACTCGCGAATGAGATCCGACGCGCGCTGGCACGTTCCGACCGCGGTGCAGATACCGAAGAACGAACAAATCCTTAGCACCAACAGGAGAACAACGATGAAAATTTGCAGGAAGGGGCTGGCTGCCGGTCCCAGGACCGCAGCAGCGCTGCTCGTTGCGGGGGCATTTGCGACCTCGGCATCGGCGCAGAACGCTGAAGCAATAGACGGAGTTGTCCACGACGCGGAATACTATGTGCTCAAGGCACAGAATGGCGAGCGTTGGGCAGAGGAGGATGTTGACCTTCAATCCCGTCTCGCGGAACTGCGCGAAAAGTTCGGCACGCCGCCGAACCTGATCCATATCATGTGGGACGACACCGCCTATGGCGACCTCGGGATGCCGGGCGTTCAGGCGGTGCGCGGTCTCGACACCCCGAATATCAACGCCCTTGCCGAAGACGGGATGATGTTTGCCCGCATGTATACCGAAGTGGGCTGTACCCCGAGCCGCGCCGCGGCCGTGACGGGCCGGATGGCCGTGCGGTCGGGCATGTACAATATCGGGATGCTTCAGGAGAGCCATGGCCTCGACGCCGAGGAGGTAACGCTTGCTGAGGTGCTTGGCGAGGCGGGCTACAAAACGGCCTTCTACGGCAAATGGCATTTGGGCGATATCGAGGAAAGCTATCCGCACAACCAGGGCTTCGACGAAGCGCTGTTCACCGGGTATAACCAGATCCTCTCGCTTAACACACGCGAGGCGGAGCAGGGCAATGCCTCGATCGGTCTGTTCGAGGACATGCTTGTCGAGGATCCCTACAAGCTTGACGACACATTCATCACCAAGGACTGGGTTCAAGTCGCCGAAGGCACCAAAGGCGGCGAAACCCTACAATGGCGCGACAACAGCCTTGAGACCTACGAGATGATCGATTCCGAAGGTCTCGACCGGATGTTTGCCTTCATGGAGCGCAGCGCCGAGTCTGGTGAGCCCTTCTACGTGGCCAACTGGCCGATCATGTCGAGCTTCCTGCCGATCCGAGAGAAATGCACGCGCGCGCGTAGCTTGTTGCAGAATGGTCTGCAATGCACAGTCGATCCGCTGATCAAGGCGGTGCAGGACAAGCTCGAAGAGCTGGGCATTGCCGAGAACACGCTGATCGTGGCCATGGCCGATAACGGCCCGATGTCGCATAACCCGCCTCCGGGTACCGGCTTTGCCGAAACGATCTTTCGGGGCGGCAAGGGCGACTTTCTTGAGGGTGGCGTTCGCGTCCCGGCCTTTGCCGTATGGCCCGGCATGATCGAGCCCGGCTCGCTGCCCGGTGATATGATCCACATCACGGATCTCTTCACGACCTTCGCGAGCCTCGGCGGGGCGATGGACGCCATTCCAACCGATCGCGTGATCGACGGTCTGGATCAGACCTCGCTGCTGCTGAATGGCGACACCCATAGCCGCCGCGACTATACTTTCACCTATGCCGGTCCGACGCTCGGTGCGGTGGTGAAGGGCGACTACAAGCGTCACATGATCTCGCCGGACCCCGTGGGAGAGGCCAGCGGTATCCCGGCGGCCTTCTACTTCCTGCCGTCCGACCCGCGCGAAGTGCAGCCGATGCTGACCAACCTCATTCACCTCAAGCGGCCGTTCAACCGGATGGTCCTGCGCCACAACCTGTGGAAGGAGTCCTATCCCGACAGGCCCGAGAAGCATGGTATCCCGTGGACCGGAATCGCCAACGCCTCCGAAGCGCTGAAGAAGGAGCAGAACCCGCAGCTTGTGCTGAAGGATCTTCCCTTCGATCCGCTCGAGTATATCGAGCATCTGGATGAGTTGCCCTTCGATCCGAACGGGGACCCGAGCATCGGCGAATAACGACCAAGCACCGTCTTTGCCCGGCCTGCATCCAGCAGGCCGGGCAAAGTTCAAAAAAATTGGAGCAAGCCGCTCATGCAGACCCGAAGAGATTTCATGTGTAGGAGTGCCGCTGTGCTTGCCGGCCCCGCATTTCTTCGCGCGACGCGCGCCTCCGCGCAGAGTACCCTGCCGATAACTGTTTCCAGCTATCTGCTCGACCGTACCGAAGCTCTGTTCGATGGTCGCGTAAAGATAGAAGGCACGGAGGCGACCTTTGTGGCCGATGCGATCGGTGACATGAACACCGCCGCGTTCTCAGGCAATGGCACACGCGAGATCACCGAGCTTGGCCTGCACCCGTTCATGTTGACCCATGCAAACGAGGAGTTCCGCGACTATGCTCTCCTTCCGATTCCGCTGCTGCGGCAGTTCCGGCACAAGAGCGTCTTTGTCCGTGCAGGTGCGGGCATCGAGAAACCGGAAGACTTGAAAGGCCGCCGCATTGGCACGCCGGGCTATTCCTCCACCTCGCTGACATGGATTCGCGGCATCTTCGAGGATGAGTATGGTCTCAAGCCCTCGGAGGTGGAATGGGTGCAGTCGGTCAAGGACAGCTCCGCTGGCGAGGCTGGCAATATCTCCGCTCAGGAGCAGCGGCTGCCCGAAGGGATCACGGTGACAACCGGCACACCGGGCTTTGACGAATCCGATTTGTTGCTGGAGGGCGAAGTGGACGCGCTCTTCCATGCAGGCACCCCGGCTGCATTCATCGCAGGGGATGCCCGGATCGAACGGCTCTTCCCCGATTTCCGCGCTGTCGAGCGTGACTATTTCGAACGCACCGGCATCTACCCGATCATGCACGTCCTCGCGATCCGCCGGGATGTTGCCGAAGAGCACCCCTGGCTGGCCCGCGCGGTTTTTGACGCCTACTCGCAGGCAAAGACGCTGGCCTACGAGACCAAGGATCGACTGACCTGGGCCACGGACATGCTGCCATGGTACTCCCAAGAGTTGGAAGACACGCGGGCGCTGATGGGGCGGAACTTCTATCCCTATGGGATCGAACCCAACCGCAAGACGCTCGAGACCCTCTTCCGATACTCTCACGATCAGGGCCTTGCGAGCAGAGTCCTGACCATCGAAGAGACTTTCCTGCCGGGAAGCCTCGATTTCGCCGAAGAGGTCTAAGGCGTGCTGACGCGCAACATTACCGGCCTCAAATCACAGGAATCCACGGAATGCTGATCGTTCTTGGCCTCTATTCCGGTCTCATTTGGCTGCTGTTCTTCAAGATGAAACTGCTGCCTTGGAATGGCTTCTTCAAAGGGATCGTCTGGACCGGCGCTCTCGTCATCGCACTTGTCGTGATCGGCGCACTGAACCACACGACGCCGACCGGGCAGGTATCGGTGCAGGGTGTTGTCACCAATATCGTCCCAAACGTGGCTGGCCGGGTGACCGAAGTGGTCGTCGAGCCCGGTGCGGAAGTCGCAGAAGGGGACGTGCTGTTCAGGATCGACGACACGGTATTTGCCGCAGAGGTCGCCCGGCTCGAAGCCTCGCTGGAAACCGCGCGCTCGGCCTCGGATCAACTCTGGCTGGATCTGGAAGCGGCTGAGGCGGAGATCGACTCGCTGAACGCTCAACTGACCTTCGGCATCCAGCGCCGCGACGACATTATTGAACTCGAAAACCGCGGCGCCTCTACGACCTTCCAACTGCAAGAGGCCGTTTCCACCATCGACCAGTTCAAGGCCGGGCTCCGGTCGGCCGAGGCGCGCAAGGCGGGCCTGGAGCGCCGGATCGCGGCGCAAGTGGGGGATGTCGATGCCGGGGTGGCAGAGGTTGAGAACGCCCTTGCGGCGGCGCGCTGGAACCTCGAGCAGACCGTCATTCGCGCGCCGGCCGGTGGCATCGTCACCGGCGTCACCCTGCGTCCGGGCAACCGTGCGACGACCGTGCGCGGAGCGATCAATTTCATGATCCCGAACGACCGCTTCATGGTTGCGACGCTCCCGCAGTCGAGCAGAGGCAACGTATTGGTCGGGGACGAGATACGTGTCGCCCTGCGGACGATGCCCGGTACCGAATTCACCTCGCGCATCGAAGCAATGCCTCCCGGAACAGCCGAGGGGGCGCTGGATACGCGTGCCGGGTTGCCGAATCTGCGGGATCTGCGGGGAAGTGGCGAGTTTCCGGTCATGGTTACTATCCCGGAAGAAATCGACCAGACCTCCCTGCCCATTGGCACCTCCGGAACCTCGCTGGTGATTACTGACAAGGCCGGCCCGATTGGCGCGCTGGCGGAGATCCTTTTCTGGATCACCAAGCAGATGAACTATCTGTGAGAAGGACGCTGGACAGAGAGCGGTTCTGGCCACAGCACACCGAAATGGAGACGTCAAAATGCAAAGAACCCTCCCTCTGCTCGTCGCCTGCGCGATCCCCTTCCAGCTGACGGCCCAACCAGATACGGGCGACATCCGTTTGATCGTGCAACTGACAGTCGACGGGATGCGCGGCGATCTGCTGACGCGATACCGGCCAAGCTTTGGTCCAGACGGGTTCAACCGGCTGCTCGACAACGGCGTCTGGTACACAAACGCCCATCACCTGCATGCGAACACAGAAACCATCGTCGGCCACGCTACGCTGGCCACCGGCGCACACCCATCTGAACACGGGATGGTCGGCAATGTCTGGCTCAACCGCGCCACCGGGAAGCTGGGCTACAATATCGAAGACCCGAAAAGCCCGATCCTGCCTGTGCCCGGCTTTGGCGGTGACGGAGAGCAACTCGACCCCGCGCAAGCAATCGCGCAGGCTGGCGGGCGATCTCCGGTCAACTTGCTGGCCACGACATTCGCCGACGAGCTGGTCAAGTCGAACAACGGGCGCTCTAAGGTCCTCGCAGTCTCCGGCAAGGACCGTTCGGCGGTCGCGATGGCTGGCCACGCCGGCAAGGCTTTCTGGTATTCGACCACCACCGGGGCCTTCGAAACCAGTCGCTACTACTATGACGAATACCCGACATGGGCGCTGGACTGGAACGCCGCACGCCCAGCGGATGCGGCCATAGGCACGTCATGGGCTTTGAGCGGCGAAGCCGACAGCTACCTGCTCGCCGCTAATGACGATCGTCCCTATGAGGTCGACCTCAAGGGCTTCGGCCGCATCTTCCCGCACGCTTACGGCGCGCCAGATGACGGGATCTACTACTCCCAGGTTCTCGTGAGCCCGTTTGGCGATGAACTGGCAGCCGAGTTTGCCAAGACCGCCGTGACTGCCGAAGGGTTGGGCCGCGACGCCTGGCCCGACCTGCTCAGCGTCAGCTTTTCTTCCGTCGATGCTGTGAACCACTTCTTCGGCCCCTCGAGCCTCGAAAACGAGGAAATCGTCCGACGGCTGGACCGGACGCTGGCCGGGTTCATGCAGTTTCTCGACGAAGAGGTCGGGCACGAACACATCCTTTATGTCCTGTCAGCCGATCATGGCATGCCCGAGATGCCGGAATTCGTGGCCGAACAAGGGTTCATCGTCGAGCGGAACACCAACCAGGATCTGCAGGAGGAATTGAACGCCGAGATCGCTGAAACCCATGGCATCGAAGGGGCGGTGAAGTTCTTCTTCCGGCCCTACATCTACCTCAATCACAAGGCGATTTCCGAGGCCGGTGTATCGGTCCGCGAAATCGAGGAGGCGATTTCCCGCTCGCTTGAAGCGCGCGACGGGATCGCTATCGCCATGCCACGCGAGCCGTTGCCCGAACAGCGTGGCGGTTTCCTCGAGGCCCCGATCCGCCGCAACTTCCATCCGCAAAGATCGGGAGATCTCTATGTCGCACAAGCCCCCTATTCATTCCTGTTCGACCATGGATCTGTCGCCGTGATGCATGGCTCGCCCTGGCGCTACGACACCCATGTCCCGATCATCTTCGCCGGCCCCGGCATCGAGCCGGCACGGGTTGCCCGACCGATCGCCACCGTCGATGTAGCGCCCACTCTGAGCGATCTGTTCGGCACGACCATGCCAAGCGGGGCCTCGGGTAAGCCGCTTTTCGAAGCCATCAGGTGACAGGGAGGCTCTCCGCCAAAGCGTCGACCGCACTCCAGTGAGTCAAGCGCGTGGCTGGATGTCTCCAGAGTCTGTTTCCAGGATTTGGCCGGTATCCGGCTGTACCTGCAGAGAATGTCCGGTTCCCGCCCTTCCTGCAGGTTTCTGCACCCGTGAGAAAGGGGATCAACGTCAAGATATCACTACCCAATAGGTCTAGAGCTGTCGCCTCTATTGACGGCACCTAAGCCAACACTAGATGTACGCCTCACTCTATTTTCGTTTATGTCGTAGCTACATATTTTTCGGAATTCAAGCCGATGGCGATCACGCTAAGACATACGATCCGGGCGGGATGCTGTGCACGCCCGCTGTGATCCAAAAACACTCCCCCTGCCCTCTTCTTTCCGATGGATTGAAAATCCTCGTGTCGGTGGTTCGATTCCGCCCCCGGGCACCACTTTCAAAAACAGCTTCGGATGTGACCTGCCCCCCGTTGGTCCCTCAGTCATAACGAGAGTCTGCGGGT
>NZ_LOAS01000058.1 GCF_001558155.1 Aliiruegeria sabulilitoris | reverse complement strand
GTTGGGCAGACTCTACATTACGGTGAGGGACTTTCCGGGGGGCAGGTCACAGTGAAATCTGGTCGCTGAGATATGATCGTTTTAACCTGGGAACTCCCTCAGGATAAATCTAAGACTTTCGTTGAAATGACACCCAACACAGGGAAACAGAGATAACCGGTGGCAGCAGTACCACTTTGTCCTGAGATCTATCGACAACATGCGCCTGTGAACAAACACATGGGTGACGATGACAGGACAACGCTTCGCGGTGCGGGTATCCTCCAAGATGCTTCCGTGGTCAAAGAGCGCAGGGAGCAGACCTTCTGTTTCGGTCCAGCAGCGGCAGCAACGTCCGCTGACTTGACCTTGGTGGGAGACGCCGCGAAGGTTCGCTTCCACTCCGCCTGGACAGCCGTCCAACTAGCAAGGCAGGGATTGCTGCACTGCCGAGAATGACTGCTAGGTCGGCAAAGCCGACTCGAAAAACGGCTCGAGATGATGGGCCGATCGGGTTGATCGGCCCAACTCGTCAGAGATCGACAGACTCGGCGATCGAGAGTGCGTCCTCCAAATCGACACCGAGATAACGGACAGTGCTGTCCATCTTCGTATGTCCCAGTAGGAGTTGTACTGCTCTCAGGTTGCCGGTCTTGCGGTAGATCTGCGCAACCTTGGTACGACGCATTGAATGCGTTCCGTACGAATTGGGGTCCAAGCCGATCGACCGGACCCATTCTCGAACTAGGCGCGCATACTGGCGGGTAGAGATATGCAGCCGCTCATGAAAGCGACCTGGCCACAGGAATTTCGATCCGATCATCAAAGGGTCTGCGATCCATTGCGCGATCGATTTCCGAGTTCCTTCCGAAATCTCAAACCGAACTGGTTTGTCCGTTTTGCTTTGGATTATCGAAGTGCGCTCCTTGACCAGCCCGGCAGCGTAGACATCCGCGACCTCGAGCTTTACGAGGTCGCACCCTCGCAGTTTGCTGTCGATGGCAAGATTGAAGAGTGCCAGATCACGTTTCCGCTCAGCGAGTTCCAGCCTTACCCGGATTGCCCAAACGTGATTGGGCAGCAGCGGTCGTTTCTGGCCGACAACTCGCCCCTTGTTCCACGGCTGTCGACAATCCCGGATGGCAGGAAGGTTCACGTTTTCCATTACGTTTCCTCACATCCGCCACTCCCATCCGCAGCGCCGACCCAGCGTCCGCTACCCAATATATGTTTCCACGTCGGCTTTGGAGAACATCGTAATCGAATTCGGAAACCGAGGTGCTCGGCAGGTGTTTACACGCATCTGCCGTTCGGGATTATTGTCCACCTGCGCCGTTCGCAACCGCAGCATCAGTCAGAACGGGCGGACTCCGGAAGTTCGCCGCAGCGAATATGAGTGTCCGCTTCGCGGGAGATAGGAATCGGATTGTCATTCCTCCCTTGCCAGGAGCCAGTAAGTCAATCCGAAGGCAAGGCCGAGAGCCGCGTAACCGAGGAAGTACCCCGCGTCGAGATCCTTGCTGTCGAGGGTGATCACCTTTCGAGCCACCGCCATCAGCGCCGTTGCCACGACAAGCTTCACGTGAATGACATTCGCGGTCAGGTAAAGAGTCACGTTGCTGTATATTTCCACGGCAATCAGTACGACAAGCACGGCCGCGAAGACATCCAGCAGATCGCCCACCTCCAGAATGAACATCGGTGGGCTGATCATCTTAATGACGAAGGTGTAGGCGGTGTCGACGATTGCGAAAAGGATCACGACAACCATGACGACCGACAGCAGGCGAATGCCGTGACGGATCAGCCTGTTGTTCGTGCGGACTATGCGGTCTTCATGGTTTGGATCCAGTTCCACATGTTGGTCATTATCCGTGGGATCGGTCTTGCTCATGGTCTCAACCTTGTTTCTTCGTGACGCCGGATCCGCTCCATTTCCGGCAAATCTGCTTTCCCAAGCCTTAGAGCTTGTCGCGGCTGGCGTTTCATCCAGACTACGCGATCCGGTGCAACGTCGCGCTCTGGAAAGCTCTATGTCCCGGAGACGGGCCAGTCATCCCAGCAACGGACCCCGACAACCGACTGTCGTCGATTGATCACTTTGCTCGGTGGCAGCACCTCAGAGCGGATCATATCTGAAGCTCAACACAGAAATGATTGCAAAACGCAATCAAAGCATCAGAGGAGTTCCCCAATGCGAAAGTCGATCACCGTCCCCGTCAGCCTGCTCCTGGCCCTGTCCGTCGCCATGCCGGTTGTGGGCGCTGAAAGCGCCGCAAACACTTTCAGCGAGACGCTTCTGGAAGAGCGCACCGTGCCGATGCCGGCCGGCCTGTCGCCGGAAATGCAGCAAGTCGTACAGGACCGCCAGTTCGCGCCGACCCCGCCTGCACCGACGTCCATTGAGGCCTGGCTTGAAGCTCAGGCGACCATTGATGCACCAGGTGCGGAACTCGCTCGCCTCGGCGCGAAACTCAACAACGCCACCTATGAAGAGGTTGAAATCGCTGGCGTCCCGGCCTTCGTCGTTACACCGGGAGAGACCGACCCACGGTGGGACGATCACGTCTTCATGCATACCCATGGCGGTGCCTGGGTCTTTGGCGGCGGCGAGAGCGCCCTGCGCGAGGCGATCTGGGCAGCAGTCGGACTGGGAGTCGAAGTGGTCTCGGTCGACTACCGTCAACCTCCCTTGCATCCCTTCCCGGCGGCGCTTGAAGATTCGGTTGCGGTCTGGAGCGAGATCACCGCGGAGGCAGATCCGGGCAAGACCGCGATATTCGGCACCTCCGCTGGCGGCAATCTCGCCCTGGCGACAACGGTCAAACTCGGCCAGATGAACGCGGACCTGCCGGGCGCCATCTTCGCCGGCACCCCGGCGACCGATCTTGAGAACCTGTCCGATACCTGGAACACGCTACAAGGCCTCGACCCGCTCGGCGGACGCGAAGGTGCACTTGCCGGCGCGTTCGATCTCTATATCGGGGAAGCCGACCCGTCTGATCCGCTGCTGTCGCCGGTCAATGCGGACCTCGAAGGGTTCCCGCCGACGGTCCTGATCTCCGGCACCCGCGACCTGCTGTTGAGCGACACTGTGCGGATGCACCGTGCCCTGCGGGACGCTGGCGTCGAGGCCGACCTGCATGTCTATGACGGCCAGGCCCATGCTGACTACATGCAGAACCTGCTGACCCCCGTTCCCGAGGCCGAAGATGCACAGCGGGAGCTCTACGAGTTCTTCGACCGGCACCTGAACTGAGCCCCCAACGCCCCCCGGATCACAGATTGGCCCGGGGGCATATGACACGCGCGACCGGTCGCAGCGTTTGATCCCGATATCCCCAAGGACCAACCCCATGTTTCGACATCTCTCCACGCTGATGGCGGCTTCGTTCTTAGTAAACCTTGCCAATGCCGCCATCACCACCATGGTCGGCATCTTCGTCGCCAGGAATGGCGGCACACAGGCCGAACTTTCCCTCATCGCCGCTGCCTTTTCGCTGGGATTCGCATTCGGCTGCCTTGCGACACCGACACAGGCCGCTCGCATCGGTATCATCCGGGTCTTCGCGGCCGCTGCCGCCGTTGCCACGATCTCGATCATAGGCATGGACATGACAGACAGCGCCCTGAGCTGGGCTGCGCTCCGCTTCGTCATGGGTGCCTCCATCGCCGCCGTGCTGGCCGTCTCGGACACCTGGATCAACCAGTCCGCGCCCTCGAATTCGCGTGGGAAGGTGATTGCCGCCTACAGTATCGTCCTCGGGCTCGCCTCCACGGTCAGCCAGCTGGTCTTTCTCTGGATGGGCAACAATGCGGACCAACTCGTGCTTGTCTTTGCCGTCCTGATGAACATCTCGGTGGTCGTCATCGCGACCACAGCGGCGACACAGCCCGAGGTGAAGCGCCAGGAAGGCCGGAGGATCTATTTCAGCCTGCCATCTGTCTCGGCCGGCGTCGCGTCCTTCGCCTCCGGTTTCAGCGTCGCAGCGATGATCTCCATCGTGCCCTTCTACCTGACCACGCATGGCGTCCCCGTTGGCCTCGTCGCCATGATCATCATGACGATCTATCTCGGACGCCTGCTGTTTCAGTGGCCCATCGGCGCACTGTCGGACCGGATGGACCGCCGCTATCTCATGGCCGCACTCACCGTGCCGATCCTCGTGCAGGCCGTGGCAATGATCGCGCTCGGATCGCATGAAGGCGCACTTCTCACGGGCGATCAGGGTCGGATCTGGCAGGGGCTCGGATTTCTCATGTCACTGCTGATCGGCGCATCGATCTACCCGATGTACTCCGTAGCCTCGGCCCTCGCCTTCGACCGCGCCGATGAGGGCAAGATGATCACCGTCTCGACGACCATGCTGGTCATCTACTCGGCTGGCTCCGTCCTGGGACCGCTCACGATCATGGCGCTCACACCGTTTCTCGCTGACAACGCCATGCCGTCGGCTCTGATCCTGATGAATATCGCGGTCGTCGCGGTCGTCTGGCATCGCTCCCGCAAGATTGAAGCGCCCGAAGAAACCGTCCCGGCCATGCCGATCCCGGTCGGAAGCCTTGAAATGGTGCAGACTGCAGGCGAGCTTGCCGAAGCCGAAGCCGCCGATGAGCAGGCGGGTTCCGAAGAGGACGCGGACGAGCCCCTGCCGGACCCGGCAATGTGACAGCTCAGCCGGAAGACGATGACCGGAACTGGCTCGGCGTGGCACCGAACCAGCTCCGGAAAGCCCGCCGGAAGCTGTTCACCTCGGTAAAGCCAAGGTAGTAGGCCACCTGCGCCACGCTCATATCGGTCTCCGCCAAAAGCATCTTTGCCCGACCGATCTGCTCGGACTGCGCGAGATCCTTGAATGAACCCCCTTCTGCCAACAGCTGGCGCTGCAACGTCCGCACGCCAACTCCGAGCGCCTCGGCAACATCGTTTACCGAGGCGCTTCCCTTGTTGAGCTGCATCCGCAGCGCCTGTCGAACGGCGTCCGAACGGGTCCGTGGCGGCCGGAGAAAACGCAACTCCCGAACGCCGGACGCCGTAATCTCCAGCCGCGCTGCGTCATCGAGGAGTGACGGCGCGTTGATCCGTGACAGCGGGATCGCGATCCCCGGCAGCATGTCTCCCGAGCGAACCTCCGTACCCAACACGCGCTCAAGCGCCCTTGCCTGAAGGCGGTGCGTCTGGGGCAGTTCGATCCAGTCCGGCACCCAGTCAGGACCGAGGAACGGCCGCACGAACCCGGTTAGAACTGGCGGGAGTTCCTGTTCGAGGAGTTGGACAGCGATGCCCCCGCCGAGCGGCGTGTCATAGCTGACCACGAGATGCTGCCCATCGCGCCGGGTCCGGATATTGGTGCCGCGTTGAAGGAAGGGAAGCGCGCGCATTGTGCGCTGGAGGGCGAGATCCAGCCGTGACGCGCCGAGGACGTAATTCGAGTAGGAGTTCGCACCGGCCAGCGAGGCGAAGGAGAAGCCCTTTGCCAGGATCGCGCCGAGATGCTCTTCGCCGATTGTCCTCGCAACGTGCTCCAATAGGCCAGCGTGCAATCGCAACGGCAGATGCACGGGCGGCCCTTCGAGGACGGACCGTGTCAGCCCAAGGTCTTTCAACCCGCGCTCCACGATCCTGCGAGAAGCCAAGGAGTCCAGCCTTTGGATCGTGGGAAGTAACCCCCGGGAATTCTGCATCGGTTCACGCACGGCTCCACTATGTCGTCGATTGATCACTTTGGGAACTGCCCGGCCCATTCAGCCGCCGACCGGGCGTTCATATCTCTGGATCGAAAGAAAACTCCTGCTATCTGATAGGTTTACCGTCATGACAACCCGCATCCCCTTCGCAACTTTTCTGGTCTCCGCGGCGCTTGCTATCGTCAGCCCAGCGGCCATCGCCGCAGTTCCAATGGAAGGCGGTCCGTCCTTCAACACCTTGCTCGAAAACCTTTCCTTCGACGGCAGGGTCGAGGTGAAAGAGCGCGCCGTCGTTTCCAACTCGGTGAATGGCTTGCTGTCCCGTGTCCTGTTCAACATGGGAGGTCAGGTCGAAGCGGGGCAGCCGCTCTTTGAAATTGCCGACTCCGCGTACCAGTTTAAGCTGCAGACGGCGGAGGTCAACGTGGCGCGGCGGCAGGTCGACCTGGACGCAGCGGTTGCTGCCCTATCCAGGGCCTCCGCGCTGCACGAGAGAGGCAACACCTCGGCAACCGCCCGCGCCGACGCCGAGAACGCCGTCAAACTCGCAACGGCCAACCTTTTGGAGGCCGAGGCGACCCTTGATCTCGCGAAGATCCAGCTTGCGGCGACGGCGGTCCGAGCGCCGATTGCCGGCCACATCGATGGCGTGAATTACCCCACCGGCTCTTATCTGAAGGCGGACACCGGCGTGATCTTGTCCCAGGTGACGCAACTGGACCCGGTGCTTGTGTCGTTCCACCACCCCTACACCTCCCTGCTTGAACTCTATGCCGCCGCCCCGGACCGGCTTGGAAACCTGCTTGATGCAGTGTCCGTCGAAGTCACCCTGCCTACGGGAGAACAGATTTCGGAGACCGGCCGTATCATCGCCACTGCGAATGCGCTGAGCGCAGAAGACAGTACGCTTGCGATCTGGGCCGAAGTGCCCAACCCGGAGACGCTGCTCATTCCCGGGCTTCCTGTTACAGTCGGCATATCGGTGATCAAGTGAAGCGCTCGATGATGTGTGCCAAGCTGCTATCGGAAAAGAGAAATATAGCTCAGAGTGTTGACACTCGGGAGAAAAGACAATGACCGACCTGTTGGAACGCTTCATCACGCTCTGGGTCGTGATCGACCCGATCGGAACGATCCCTGTCTTCATCGCGGTTACGGCCGCGATGACTGCACCCCAACGGCGCTCCACGGCTCTGCTGGCGACCCTGGTGAGCATCGGTGTCCTACTCTTCTTCCTCGTCGGCGGGCAGATCCTGATCGAAGCGCTTGGCATCAGCCTGCTGTCGTTCCAGGTCGCCGGCGGGATCGTTCTCTTCCTGTTTGCCCTGACGATGATTTTCGGAGAACCCAAATCGGAGTCCGACATGCATGCCGCGGATGCGGATGCCGGTCGCGCAGAGCAGCCATCGCCCGCCATCTTTCCGCTGGCGGTGCCTTCGCTTGCTTCCCCCGGCGCCATGCTGGCCATCGTCCTGCTGACCGATAACACGACCCAGCCAGTCCTGGATCAGGCGCTGACGGCCGCCGTCATGGTGGTGGTGCTCGCCGTCGCCTACATCTTCATGTTGCTCGCCGACCCGATCATTCGCCTGATCGGAAACTCCGGCGCGGCCATTATCAGCCGCGTGATGGGTATGATCCTCGCCTCTGTCGCCGCGAATGCCGTATTGTCGGCCGTGGTAGAAATCGCGATGACCGGGAGCCTGTGATGGCTGGTCTGCTTTCCGGAGCAATGCACATCCTGCGGGTCACCTTGGTGTTGCTCTCCCTGCTTATGTACCCATCCTCGGAGGCAATCGCCCAGACCAGAGAGGACCGAGGTTATGTGACGCGTCTTCTTGAAGACCTGCTCAGTGTGGAGGGCAGCGAGGTTCTGATCGAGGGAATGTCCGGCGTGACACGTGGGCCGGTCAAGGTGGATCGCGTAAGCGCTTCCGATCATCTCGGCGAATGGCTGGTGATCCGGAACCTTGTCATCGACTGGAACCGAACCGCTTTGGTCAGCCGGAACGTGAACTTCCGCGAGGTCAGCGCCGAGGAGGTGACCCTCCGTAGATGGGCCAGTGCCGACGAGGACAGTGGCATATCACCGGAGGCAGGTGGATTTTCCTTTCCTCAACTCCCGGTCTCGTTCCGGATCGGAGATCTGAACCTGCCCGCCGTAACGGTATCCGGCCCAGCGTTCGAAACGCCGGCGCAGTTCGAGATTGGAGGAAATCTGAATCTGGCCCGAAGCCGCGGTGAGGGCCAACTCGAGGTTGCGAGGATCGATGGACGGTCAGACTTTCTCGAACTCGAACTGGGCTACGATAGCGGCGCCGAAAACATCGATTTCAAGACAAGGATCCGCGAAGCGCCTGGCGGCGCTGCCTCCCGGATCCTGGGTTTGCCGGGTCTTCCGTCGATCGACCTGCAGATATCCGGCTTAGGGACCTTCGACGATTTCGCGGCAGACTTGAACCTTGAGACAAACGGTATCGAACGCATCGATGGCAGTTTTACTTCTCGCGGTGACGAAGATGGCGCACAACGACTCGCGCTCGAAGTCGGCGGGGATGTTCGCCCGCTTTTCGAGCCGGATTTCCGTGATTTCTTCGGCCCGGACGGCGAAATCTCGGTGGATGCGCTGCGCCGAGCCGACTCGTCCTTCCAGATCTCCGAGTTTCGTCTTTCGACCGCGGAAATGACCATTACCGGATCGGCCGATGTCGGTTCGGACAACATTCCCAATGCATTCTCGCTTCGTGGAAAAATCCAAAGCGAAGACGGAGAAAGCGTCCTTCTGCCAGCACCCGAACATCCGCTATCAGTCCAAAGCGTATTCATCACAGCTGATTTCGATGCAGATGTCAGCGAAAGGTGGTTTGTGAGAGGCCGAGTGAACAGTTTCGAACGCAACGAAAGCGCGCTCGAATCCCTGGTTCTCGAAGGGAACGGTCTGATCTCGGACGAACCTGGCGCGCGCAGCGTAAGTATTGACGGATTCGCTGAATTTCTGGGGCTGGAGCTTCCCGATTCTGCGCTTGCCCGAATTCTCGGTGCCAACCTTCGGGCAGATAGCGCGGTCCGTTGGGAGGAAGGCAGCCCAATCCGAGTAGACAGGGTCGAGCTGGACGCTGCCAATGCCGACATTGCCTTCGAGGGAGAGATCAGAGCGGAGGATCGCAGCCTGATCCTGTCGGGAGAAACATCGGGCTCGCTCACGGACCTGACGGTTTTTGAATGGCCAGCCCCTTTGGATATCAACGGCTGGGCCGATCTGACGGTCGCGGGAGATTTTGATCTTCTGGGAGGGGATATCGACGCCCGGATGGAGGTTGCGCTCGGTGACCTGCACACTGGTATTCCGGACGTAGACACTCTTCTCGGAACCGATCTTGTGTTTACTGCGGATCTGCTGCGCGACATCGAAGGCACCGAGATCCGGGGAGCGGTCATCAAGGCGGAAGCCCTGCAAGTGTCGGCTGACGGTCGTATCGGCGATGCGCGGGGCGCCTTGGCTCTGGATGCCACGCTTCGGGACCTTGCCTTTTTCGCCCCACCTTTTCCTGGAGAAGCGAGCGTCGTGGCCCGCCTCCGGGAAACAGATAGTGGCGTCTGGCATACATCTCTCGTCATGAATGGGCCAGACGACTTGTCCGCCGCATTGCTGGGTGTGCTTCAAGCTCAAGCGTCCAGTTTGGGTGTCACGGGGCGAATACCGGGGCTCCCGTCTCTTCCGGCGCCGTTTGATACCGGCATCTCCGTTGAAGGCAGGGCCGAACAGGACCTGACGGGCTGGATGATCGATCTTCAATCAAACGGTCCAGGCGCAATCCGGTCAAGGCTCAATGCCCAGTTTCCGACCTCCGACGATCCCCCCTCTTATTCGCTCCGCGGTGACATGCCGTTGCGGATGATCAACGCCGTCATCGCCCCCAACGCCATCGAAGGCAATGCGAGCTTCGAAGTTCAGACCAGCGCTCCATTGTCTGTGGAAGAACTGTCGGGCGGGGTTGCCATCAAAGGGGCACGCTTGTCGGTCGCCGGTATCACCGAACAGCTCGAAGGCATCGATCTCGCGGCTCGACTAACAGACGGGCAGGTTCGGATTGATGGCAATGCGGCCGGCAGCTCCGGCGGCGGCGTTCTGTTGTCCGGAACGACGGAACTCGAGCCTCCTTTTCGGACAAGGTTGAGCAGCGATCTGCAGTCCTTCAGGCTTGAGCGTGCAGGGATCTTCAGCAGTGCGGTTGACGGCCGCATCGTACTTTCGGGAGACACTACAATCGGATTTGGGATTGGCGGCGGATTGAACATCGGTGACACGGTCGTCCATCTGACGTCGAAGCTATTTCCGACGGCCGCGCCGATCCCGACAATCCGCCATGTCAACGAGCCTGCCAATGTCCGTCAGACCCGGGCGCGGGCAGGCGTGAAAGCTGCGGACGAGATTGCGATTGCAGGACCTGCGATCGACCTCAATGTAGCAGTTTCCGTTCCGGGGACAATACGGGTCGAAGGCGCATCGCTTTCCGCCAACCTCGGTGGTGAGTTGCACGTCGGCGGAAACTCAAGTGACATCCGACCCACCGGAAAGATAGGCATCTTGGACGGGAAAATGAGTCTTCTCGGTCGGCGCCTTGACCTGACCGCCGGCAACCTCTGGCTGCGCAATGGGCTCGTTCCCTGGGTTGAGTTCGTGGCCCGAGGGGAACGGCGCGACATTGTATTGGACACCGTACTGTCCGGCCCAGTCAACGACCTCAACGTCGAGTTCATTGGCTCGTCACCATTTCCCAGCGAGACCGAACCTGGCAGGTTCAACCGCTATCCTCCGGACGAGGCCGTGTCCCGGTTCTTTCTTGGAAACCCCATCAATGGGGTCAGCGCGCTCCAGGCCGCGCAATTCCTCTTCGGTGTGGCCAGCGCTGCTTCGGGGAGCCTCGATGACCCTTTCGCCATTCAGGTCGGACGACGATCCCACTCCACCGCCCCCTTGGGCGATGCGCCGCTCGAAAGCCCGAGGCCGGCCCGCCGCGATGTGCTTCTGAGAGTGGATTCCGACAGGGCCGGCGACTCCGAGGTCGTGATCGAGTTGGAACTCAACAATAACCTGTCCGTCGTCGGTAGGTCCCGCTCTGGTGGGAATGGATCCATCGGGCTTTTCTTCACACGTGACTACTGAGTGCCAAGAGGGGCAATCGGCAAGGAGCCGCCGGTTGTGACCCGGCTTCGTTTTTTCGGAGAAGGGGATCGTTCGCCCTCGATCAGAACCTTGAAATGAAGAACTTCCTGACGGTGCCGATCAAAAGCAGACTTCGACACCGAAGGCCGATTGGGACGTCCAAAGCATCGATCCTGCCGATG
>NZ_LOAS01000057.1 GCF_001558155.1 Aliiruegeria sabulilitoris | reverse complement strand
TGGCCGAGATCCGCAGCCGGCTGAACCGGCGCAGCTCCGAGCCGGAGCTCGCCTCCTCTATGCCCAGTGCACCGCGCGCCGGAACCAAGCAGGTCCGGCTGATCGAGATGCTCTCGGATCCCGACGGGGCCACCATCGTCGAGATTTCCAAAGCGACCGGCTGGCAGGCGCATACGGTCCGGGGCACGATCTCGGGTACGCTGCGCAAGAAGCTCGGGCTGACGGTGATTTGTGAGCGGACTGCCGATCGTGGCCGCGTCTACAGGGTGCAAACCGGCTGACAAACGAGCCCGGGCAACCTGACTCCCGCCGTCTGCCAGGCCGGCGGGAGTTTGCCAGCATTGCGGCGACGGCAGCGGCTCATTCCTGTCGGGCCAGGACACACTCGAACGTGCTGCCATCCGGGTCCGGCTCACGATAGGTCGCTGCCTCGCCCTTGATCCAGATGGATCGGCCGAAGCTCCCCTCGTATTTCGAGCCTGATCCTGCTGGCGCCAGAGAGCCCGTATCGATCGTGTCGCCGCGCTCGAAACGGACGCTCGGCAGCTCGGTGTCGAAAAAGTATGTGACAACCTCGTTCGCGGAATTGCCGCCGCAGGCCCAGAACGCGATGCCCGTGGGGTCCTCCAGTAGCCACTCGGCGACCAGTTCGCCTTCACGCCGCAGATAGGAAAACCGGACGCAATCGCGGAGATCTTCGGATTTCCAGCACTCATCCCGACCCTTGATCCAGCCACGCTGGTAGGCGCGAAGGGTGTCTTCGGCTTCCTTTGCGCCCGCATCCAGTCCCCGGACAGCGTCCAGTGCATCGGCGTAGCGTTCCGCGACACGCCGGTCGAGCGCGGCCAGATCGGCGTCCGTGCAGATCAGCTCTTCAGCCGAGCTTTCCGCCCGGGAGCAATCGAAAGACGGGCTTTCCTGGCCCAGCGCCGGAGCGGCCATCAGCATCCCGAGGAGTGTCAGCGTGCGAACCATGTCTGGTGCCCTTGTGATTCAATCCTGTTGCACGCATTGAAGGAGACCGGACCAGCCAACGCAAGCCCGTCCGGCGCACGTGCCGATGCCCGGTCGGGTGTTGCGTCCTGCTCAGGCCAACCTGGATACACGGACATCACGGAGGAGAACCCTGCAATGAGTGAGGCTCTGGAAGTCATTGATGATCTTCGCTTCGACCCGCCACTGGCGGCAACCGGAAACGGCTGGGCACTGGTCTCGGACCAGGTGATGGGGGGCGTCTCGTCAGGCACGATGTCCCGCGAGGAAGTTGCCGGTCGCAATGCCATCCGCATGCAGGGCGGGGTCAGCCTCGAGAACGACGGCGGCTTCCTGCAGGTCGCCCTCAATCTCGCTCGGGCCGGCGGGGAGGTGGACGCTCGTCGGTGGACCGGGATCCGGCTCGACGTGCTTGGCAACGATCAGACCTACAATCTGCACCTGCGGACGTCGGACATTCGGCGCCCATGGGAATCCTACCGGCAGAGCTTCCGCGCATCGCCGGCATGGACGACGGTGTTCCTGCCCTTTTCCGGGTTCGCGCCGCATCGAACGGACCGGCCGTTGAACCTGTCGCGTCTCCGCCGCATCGGGATTGTCGCCATCGGACGTGCGTTCGAAGCCGATATCGCGGTCGCCGACATCCGTTTCTATGCTCCGCAAGAGGCGAGCTGACTCAACGGCGGATGCTTCATCTCAAGGTGGGGCGAATTCCGGGTGACAAGGTGGATTCCCGGGGTGGATTCCGACAGGTGGATTCCACCAGCTGGAGTCCGCAGGTGGATTTTACAGTTTTGGTCAAGAATCCACCCCGTGCGGCCGCATTCATAACGTAACTGTTTGTAAATAAGATGCTTTTTCTGAGGCGTTCGCGAAGGTGGATTCCGGGTGGATTCCCCGGTGAAATCCACTGTCGCTGGCGATCTTCTGCGCTCAGCCCCCCCGCATACACATGCGCCAGGGAGGAACCATGGGAGGGGGCCTTAACGCAGAACGCCCGGAGCGATGTTCTCTGGGCGTTCTCCTGCGATGATTGATGTATGAGTCAAGAGGGGCAGCTCTGTCAATGGGGTTGATTGAGCTAAGCTTCACTCCCCAGCAAACCGGTAATATGCCGACCTTGCCGTCGTTCTCCGCGGTGCAGCGCCGCCCGGTCCGTACCCACTGAAGAACCACCAGTTGAGAAACAGACCGGACGTTCGCGGCAGTTCACATGAGGGGCAAGTCAGCGGACAGTCCCATCGTTCAGGCCCGAGTGTTCAAGTGGTGCTTCAGCGCTATGTCGATGTTTGGTCGATCTAGGTCAAGGTCTGCCTCGAACACTCATTGATGCCACTCAACCGGATGGGGGCCAGAAAAGCTTGGCAGCGAGACGACCTTCGCCTCCCCCCACATCGGTGGTTGTCCGACTTTGTGAAAGCCGGAATCTGTGGTAAGTTGACCCAGCGTAAGCTTTGCTTATGTTTCCCGAGATTTTTGTTCCGGAGGTTGGGAAGATGGCTCTAAGAACTTTTTTAATTGGCAGTCTTTTTGCATCGGTACTCACGATACCGTGTCACGCAGAGGATTCAAAAGACATTCCAGAGAAGAAACGGACCAAGGCAGGGCTCTACCTGACTTCGGCAGAGGCGGCGCACATGCTTGATGACGAAAACGTGGTTCTGCTCGACGTACGCAGTCGCCCGGAAATAACCTTCGTCGGGCTCCCGAACCGTGTCGATGTTCATATTCCTCTCATGATGATGCCTCAAACGGTCAGCTACGACCCTGACAAAAAGGGATATCAACTGGAGCAGAATTCGGCGTTTGAGTTTGACTTCTTGGACTATACTGAGGCTCACAACATTGCGGAGGAGACGCCAATTGTAGTCCTCTGTCGGTCGGGTTCGCGAAGTGCAAGGGCGGCGAACATTCTTTATGACCTTGGCTACACACAGGTTTATTCAGTCATCGACGGGTTTGAGGGGGACAAGGCCAAGGAGGGACCGAAGGCCGGTCAGCGAGTTTTGAACGGCTGGAAGAATGCGGGGCTAGCTTGGAGTTACTCGATTTCGTCCGATCAAGTTTATCCCGCTGACCTCAACTGAAACCGGATAGGCACATCAGCGCAAGCCTAACAGCGAAGGCCAAGGAGGCCGTCGGATTGCTCTCTTTGAGGGGCCGCGGGATGCATGGCTCGGCGGGATGTTGGTCGCTCTTCTGTTGTAGAAAAAAGTCTGGCGGGGTTTATCCTTCTCCGTCATCAACTGTGCCAACGATATCGCATTAGGTGCAGTTCAACTTCTTGCAAAGTCTGGGCAACTCTTCTGCATAAAGCCGCAGACGTCCGAGTTCGACCTGATTGATCCGGCTGGAACCTTTGTGTCCGAGAGAAGCCGCCAGTTCACATTGCGTGAGCGCCATTTCTTTGCGGCGACTTCTTATTCGAGCGCCGATCTCACGTCTCTTCCAGAACAGTTCCTCACCCTCCATACACATAAGAATGTGTGAAATTGACATTTGGTCAAGATCCAATTTCGCGTCAGTACTGCCCTTGCTTCCAAGGGCCGCGACTATCCGTTTCGCGCTCCATCACTGACATTTCGGTATCTAATCGTCGCGCGGTGGAAGCCGGTGGGCTATGCCCTTGTGGCACTCGATGCACGTCTTGCCTTCTTCAATGCCCGGAACCATCTTCTCGCGCGAGCGTGCCGATTGCTCCTCGAAGTTCATCGCGTGCTCGCTGTGGCAGTTGCGGCATTCCTGGCTATCCGACGCGGTCATCTCGGCCCAGACCCGTTCGGCCATTTCCGCGCGGTGAGCCCGGAATTTCTCGGGTGTATCAATCACGCCTGTGAAATGGCCGTAAAGCTCGCGGCTGGCCTTGATCTTGCGGACCACCTTGGGGAACCAGTCCTTTGGAACGTGGCAATCCGCGCAAGTGGCCCGCACGCCCGAGGGGTTGTTGTAATGGGTGGAGCGCACCCACTCCTCACCGACATTGTCAGCCATCTCGTGGCAGCTCAGGCAGAACTTCGGGCTGTTGGAAGCCTCCATGGCCCAGTTGAACCCGCCCCACAACATGACCCCGGCGATTCCGCCGGCAACGAAAATCACGCCCCAACCGAACCGGGCAGTTGGACTCCAGAGCCATCGCCACATACGACGGGTCACACCCGGTTGGCGGGTCGTTTCGCTTGCCACCCTGCTTGCTCCTTCACGCGGCGCGATACGGCGCCTGGACAGGCCGAGGCTGAAGCCCCGGCCCAACGCATATTACTGCGGCAATGTGTGAAGATAGGCCGTGATGTCGGCGGCTACCTGCGGGCCGAACACGTAGAGCGCTGGCATAGACTCAGCGGGTTGGCCGAACAGGATCTTGTGCATGGTTTCCTGCGGATTGCTGGAGATCTCGCCAAGCGGTGGCATCTCGGTGATCTTGGCGCCATCCGCGCCGTGGCAGCCTGCACATAGCGTGGCGTAGAGCGGTTCACCCACTGCCGCATCTCCCGTGGACTTGCCGTCAGAAATGTAGGACGACATGTCGAACTGCCCATGCGAGACGAAATTCGCCAGATCAGCCATTGCAGCATCGTCGATCAGGTCGGCTCCGAAGCCGTGTGGCTCGTCACGCATTGCTGCGGCAATTGTCGCCGGATCTCCACCAGCCGCGCCCTCAATCCCAACGATGCCGGTGAAATGCGAGCCGGAGGAATAGCGTCCCTTGGGCCCAATATAATCCCAGCCGTGACATTCCTTGCAGCGCCATGTGGTAGAACCGTCTCTGGGTCCGTCTTCGGGGTAAGCACTGTGGGTACTGCTGGGCTCTTCCGCCTTCACCACCTTCCACCATTTGTCGTAAATCTGGCCTCCGCGCACTATGCTGGCAGCATTCTCGAGCGCCAGATCTTCCGCTTGGACCGGCATCGCGCTGAGCACCGTGGCAGCAACAGAAATTGCAGCAATCCCTGAAAAAATCCTCATAGTATCCTCCCCATTTTTGGTTGCACGTACCTAAAGGCCGCCAGTTTGGTCGATTGCGCGGGCCTGTCGTTGATCGATATCAACACGAAAGAGCGGCATCGAAAGGCCGACGGGCCCGCTAAGCGGGCATTTCAGGAACCGACCTGCGAGACCGGAATGCGCAGCAGTCGGCTGTCGCCTCGGTGGAAGACCTGTAGATCCTGATCCTACGGTACGTAGCGTTCCGGTTTCGGCGACTGGATGCTTTCAAGGTAGTTTGCCACAGCAATGAGGCGGGCCGGTACCTCTGTGAATAAACCGTTTCCTGTATCGAACTCGACCACCGGTCCGTCCGTAAGAGCCGAGATAAGCGGCATCTCTTCGCGTGGGGTCGTCTGCTTTGTATAGCCATCGACAATCGACATGACCTCAAGCATTGGCCAAACACCATCGCGTCGGGCAGCTATTTTGGTAAGATCGGGCGGGCGTGTATTCAAGTTGCCAGAAGCGTTTCCGTTTCCCGTGCCGTCGGTTCCGTGGCATCTTGCACAATGCTTCTCAAAGAGCATTCCGCCGTCCGCAGGTACTTCATCTGCGGTCGTTTGAACTGCACCTCCGACGATGCAAACCAGTATCGAAAAAAAATGTCCCTTCATGATCCAAGGCCTCTATACGGGTTTGGTCGATCCATCCACCTGTCCGCCCTCAGGTGGGTTTTGAGGGGTCGCGCAAACTGGAGCTTCGATGAAACCAACCAGGTTACGCTTCGCGCAACCAACGGGCTTTCCCAATCTGGGACCATACCCTTTCCGGGATCAGCGCGTGCGAGCATGATTGACGGAATTGCAGGGTTCTAAGGCCGAATGACGTAGTAACCCTCATCATCAAGCTCCATCAGCCTGACAACTCCGGCGGGCACAACCCCGGCATGTTGCGAGATCGGCGGCTCGGAACCCTCTTTCTTGGTCATCCCCGCAATAGTATTTCCACAGGCGCTGAACGTCACATCCGGGACGCTCTCAGAGATGCTTTGCAGCCTGTCCAGTACAGGAGACGTGTCGGTCCGAAACATGTGCAGGCCAGCGTTGAACGCAACGATTTCGATTTCATACATGTCGCCGGCTTCGCTCATACCCCGCGCAAAGTTCGTCGCCACATTCAGGGCCTTGTTGAAGGTCGCCGGATCGTTGTCACTGATCTGCAGGGCCAGGCGCTTGACTCCGTCATCAGACTGGCCCGCCAAGGCTGGGGCAGAAATCGTGGATGCGATCATTCCTATAGCGATCAGGTATCTGCGCGTAAGTTTCATTGTGTCCTCCCGGTTGATGGGTCGATGTTAGGTGCCTGCATATGAATATGTCTAGGTAATCTTGGACGGAAGAGAGCGGGCGTTGGCCAAGTCTCCACCAATCCCGGCAGTGCGAAGTAGGGAACTGTCGGGACAGGTTCGGGGAACGGCGGCAGAGGTCGCTGACCGGCCCTTGTGCCGGCTACGGCGATCGGCAGGTCCAATCGAGCTCGAACCCGTTGCTGCCATGCGCCGACCAGTCGGCGCTGGCTGCGCGATATCCGTCATGTCCATCTACTTGACAAAATCATTGCCAAGGATCGACCTTGGGCATTACCTCAGTCACTTTGTGGTGCCGCAGCAAATCACATTGCGCCATGCCATCTTTGACCCAGCCCAGCGCCTGCCACCATTCGACGTAGGCGCGCCGTGCTGCCGCGATCTGCTCGGGATGCGGCGACCATGCCACCGGACAGGCCAACACCTCGACCGTCCGCCGTCGCCCACGGTTGAATACCTGCTCGGTGCCAACGACGACGGTGACCGACCGTTCACCATGCTGGTTGCGGCGTGTCTCGACGGGCACGCAGCGGGGGACTGCGCCCGGCATCCAGTCTGGGGTCAGCCCAGCGCGGGCGAGTTCGGCGACACGGATCGCCATACGCCGGCCGCCGAGACCATCGGGAAGGCCGGCCACAATCGCCGCGATGGTCTCGGCGTCTTCGTGGGTGCTGGCCTCCGGCTTGTAGCGACCACCGTCGATCCGGCAGCCGAGCTGCGCGCGCTGGAGCAGGACGTATTCGAGGCCGAATCCGTGACCCTCATTGGCCTCGTCCGGTGGCATGGGGAGCTCGAGCTGCGCTTTCTCGACGCGAAAGGCCCATTCCAGGAGCGCCTGCACTCCCAGCGCCCGACGAGCCTTCGTACTGCGGCCGGGGATGTTCTGGTGCACCGTCATAGCACACCCCGCTCGCGGAGCCGGTCTTCCGTCACCAGACCGCGCGCCAGCAGCGCATCGCGAATGGAGGCGCTGATGGAGTTGGGAACGAGATACCGGTCGGAGTTGATCCAGTCGGCGTAGAACCCGATGATCTCTTCATTGCTCGCCGCGGACTGCTTCCGGCCGTCGGGCTGTCCCTTGTGCTGGGCCGCCCTTTCCATGGCGCGGTCCAGGGCCTTGGGGCCATCGGGTGGTATCGGATGTCGCCTTCGGGTGGCTGACGCGATCGTCAGGATCTGCTCTTCCGTCAGCCCGAGATCGTCGCGCCACCGCCGGACATGCTCCCGGGCAGGCCAGCCCTGCCACCAGTCGGGAAGCGCCCCGGCCGGGTCGTGGCCCAGGGCCTCAAGCAGCGCCGAGAAAAACTCATTGGAAATTTCCACAGGCGCGCTTGCGCGCCCCGCCTCCTTTACAGGTTTTCTTATAGGTTCTCTTACAGGGTTAGTGTCCGGATTTCGGACACGGCTTTCGCTGTTTTCCGGACACGGCTCGGCGCAAAAATCGGACACGGCTCCCTGTCCGGAATCCGGACATGAGTCCGGGTTATCCACAGGAAAACCGTCCTCGAACCCGAGGATGTAGCGGGTCGTCAACTGGCGTTTCGTGATGGGGTCGGTCCGCGGAACCCGGCGCAGCAGCCCGGCCATCTCCAGATGTTCGAGATGGACGTTGAGGGTCGACCGGCAGATCTCACAGTCATGGGCCAGCCGCTCCTGAGAGGGGAAACAGCCGAAGTCAGGATTATACCGGTCGCACAGGTGCCAGAGCACGATCTTGGTCGTCGGCTTGAGGCCGCGCTGAAGGATCGCCCAGTTGGTGGCCTGGTGGCTCATCGCGCAGCCCTCCCAAGACGAGATCGTGAAGGCGATGTTGTCGCCCGCGTTGTGAAGCCGTGCTCGGCCAACGCGCCCAGCGCCTCGTCGACCGACCGCACCAGCGCCCAGGCGAAGCCCTGGTCTTGGACGGCGTCACGGAAGTCTGCCTGTGCCGGGCTGAGACGCCCGGTCTGGCTCTTGACCTCGAGGAACAGCACCCGTCCGCCGGAGAGGACGATCAGGTCGGCAAAGCCGCGATGAACGCCCATGCCCTGCAGGATGGCCTGCCGGGCCTTCGCGCTGCGATTGTGGGAAGTGACCTCGTTGGCCGAATGATGGACGATGGAGCCGCGGGGCAGCACGACACGCAGTGCATGCACGATGGCGCGCTGGGCGTCGGCTTCGGGATGACGGTGTTTTGTCATGGCCGCACCTCCCGTTCCGACTGCAGCAGGTCTGCGAGGACGTACGCTCCGATCCGCTCGACACGATCGTCGCTGTGGGTCTCGATGACCCCGCATGCCAGCAGGACGAGGCTCTCCGGATGGTGGGCGACGTCAGCGAGAATGCCTCTGGCTTCCCGGAGGCGGTCGTCGCGCCACTCTCTCTGGGCCGGGGACCGCTCATCGCGTCGCTGGGCTGGTGCCTGATGGTGCAGTGACACGGCCCGCATCATTTCCGCCCCCGCTTTTTCGGGGCCGGCTTGACCGGCGGCTCTTCCTGCTTCTGGAGCCAGTCCACGACGGCTCGCCGGCGGTAGAGCACCTTGCGGCCGGCGCGCACCCATTTCGGCCCTTTACCGCTCGCGGCCCAGCGCCCGAGGGTATCGACGCTGACGCCCAGTTCTGCGGCGAGCTCTCCGCGACCGATCCAGCCGGAGAGAAGTCTGGGATTTGTCGTTCCCTGCTCGTGATGTTCCGGAAGCATTTCTGTCCTCCTGTTTGCCGCCCGACACGGACGGATGACGTGAGACAGCGAGAGCAGATCGGCAGGGGTGGCGGGATGGCGCAGGGTGGCGCAAAGGCGCCACCCCCGCGCCACCCCCTGTTTTCAAGGCTTTCTGGCATTCGGGGCTGTTTGAGGCCCGGCATCATTGCGGATGCCCGACATGGGAGGCCCGATCGCGGGGAGGACAGATGTGAATTGCGGGAAACTTGCCTCGTTCAACGCCGCCCAGCGCCGGCGAACAACGGCGAATCCCTATGGCAGAAAAGAGGGGTGGCGGGGTGGCGCAAGGTGGCGTTAAAGCGCCACCCCCTGTACCACCCCTTGTTTTGTTGAGGACGTGGCATGGCAGCCACGCAAGGCTTACCTTGCCCTTTGAAATCGTTAACCTTTGTTAACGTTCCGATGTCAGGGGCGACCTCTGGCCGCAGATCGAACGTCCTACAAGCTGGGGAAGCCAACGACAGAACACGTCAAGAACAAAGTTGGGAATCCCGGTCGATAAGTTGGCTTGCAGAATCAAATTGGTGGCGCTGAATTCCGGCTCAGCCAGATCCCGAACAGGCCGCGCATTCCGGCGAAGGAACAGGACGCGAGAGGGCTGGCCCCAAAACAGCATGGACACCGCATCGCTCCCGGCTTCACCGGGCTGCCTGCGTGTGTCCGACAGGAGGAACTGAGCATGGCACTGCCTCGGAGAGCATTCTATTCCCTGAACGAAGTCACCGCGCGCTGGGACTGCGCGATGGCCGATATCGCCGGATGGGCCGCTGTCGGGTATTTCGACATCGTGACGGGGATTCGCCGGGCGCTTTGTGGATCAAGGGCATTTGCTGGCTTTGTATCCGTTTCGGTGGCGGACATTCTGCCGATGTTCCGACGGCAGGGGACCGCGCTGTCGACCGGGAGATTGCAGAATATCCGCGGCGCCGGTGAGACCGACTGGCGCTTCATCACAGAGCCCGAGGAGGGGATCGAGGTCACGATCGCCGACCTGATGATCCGCGGTGAGGATGTCTATCGTTTCGAGGAAGACTGCGATCTGCTGCGTCGCCCGACCGTCAACATCGGCGCCAGTTCAACCTATGATTGGGAAGCAGCGCTCTCGGCCGAGATCCTGCGGATCCACGAACACGGCGTTCCGGGGACCCAAGCCGAGTGGATCGGCCGGATTCAGGAATGGTTCGCGATGAAGACGGAGAGCGGCGACGTTCCGGACGAGCGGACGATCAGGCGGCGGCTAAATCCGATCTGGAAATCGCTGCGGGCATCCGCCTGAGAGCTTGAAATGGTTTGGATGGAGGACCTACCCGGTCCTCCGCTCATCTACGCCATCGTGCACCAGCTTCGGCCGCGGCCGGAACGCGCTGGCCACGGCGTCCACCCCAGCGCGCAGCGGCGAGTCCATCAGGTGGGCGTAGCGCTGGGTGGTCTGGGTCTGGCTGTGTCCCAGCAGCTTGCCGATCATCTCCAGCGATGCGCCACCGCTCACCAGAAGAGAGGCGAAGGTGTGTCGCAGGTCGTGAATGCGTACGTCCGGGATTCCGACCTCCTTCTGGATCTGGATCCAGAACCGGCGGATCTCCTTCACCGGCTGGCCCGGCACATCGCCGGGAAACAGCCACGGGGAACCGCGGGGCACCAGCATCTGGCGCTGACGCACGATCGCCGCCGCCTCGTCGGAGATCGGCAGCCGGTGGATCTTGCGCTGCTTGGTCATGCTGGCGGGCTTCGTCCAGCTGAGATGCTCAAGGTTGAAATGCTCGAACCGGGCTTGCCGCACTTCGCCGACCCGGGCCCCGGTCAGCATGCAGAGGCGGATGATATCGGCGGCTCGCCGGTCTTCGGCCCGTTCTAGCGCCGCGGCCAGCCTGCGGATTTCCTGCTGGGTCAGGAACCGCTCACGCGGATTCTCGATCCGGCGCCGGAAGCCTGAGGCCGGGTTGTCGTCGCGCCAGCCCCAGCTCTGGGCATAGGTGAACATCTTGCGCAGCACCTCGCCGGTGCGGTTGGCCCGGATCGGCGTGGGCTTCGAGCCCTGCAGCTTGCGCGCCCGGTTGTTCGGTTTGGCTTTCGAGGGCCGGGCCCGGCCGGCGGCGATCTTGTTCAGCAGTTTCTCGACGTCGTAGGGGGTGATCTCGGTCACCAGCCGGTTGCCCCAGTCCGGGGCCACCAGCTTCTTCAGCATCGATCTCTGATCCGAGGCATTGGTCGGAGCCAGGTTCGGCAGGTGCACTTCGACGTACCGATCAATGAGATCCTGGAAGCGCGGCGCCTCGCGGCCCTGTTCGCGCTGGGCGAGCGGGTCTTCTCCGGCATCGATCTCGCGTCGGAGCTCCTTCGCCCGTTCCCGCGCCGCCGTCGTCGTCCACTCCGGCCAGCGTCCGATCGTCATCCGCCGCTGCCGGCCGGCATGCCGATAGTCCAGCGTGAACGCCCGGCTGCCCGAGCGGTAGATGCAGACCGCAAACCCTCGCACATCGGTGTCAAAGACCTGGTAGTCGCGCCCCTCGGCCGGTTCCGCGTCCCGCACGGCTTTCTCGTTCAATCGCAGTCGGTTGACCATGCAACTCGCCTCCTTCGCTTTTGACATGACGCGTAGATTCGCGCCCATTGCAAGCGAAGCAGACCGCAAGGGGTGGCGGGGTGGCGCAGGGTGGCGGAGGG
>NZ_LOAS01000056.1 GCF_001558155.1 Aliiruegeria sabulilitoris | reverse complement strand
CTCAAATCATCCCTTGCGCCAACGGAGCCGTCCACACATGGCAGCACCCAGTACCGAAATGTTGCACGAAAATCTGATACCACTGGTGAAGAGCGTATATCATCAGAAACAAGGAACACTGCCGTTGAAACTGGTCGAGACGTAACGGCAACAACCAGTGGAGCAGCGACAAGCGGCAAACCGACAGGCAGCAGCCAGATAATGAGTGTCGGCGAAAAATGCAATCCCGCGGCCAGAAGTGCGGTGCCAGTCAGCGCGATTCCACGACTAGCGCGCCAGCTTTCGGCAAGCCCGAGGCTTCCTTCGCCGCGCTGGCCTGCCGGCCAGCCCCCGTCATGTCCCAACAGCACCTTGGCAACAGCATGTGTCTGGTAGGCCATCATCAACGGCGCCAGCAACGAACTGAGCAGAACCTCGGCTATGACAGAGAGCGAGGAGAGCGCAGCGCCGCCGAAACTCTGTACGCGTCCGGTTCGGACGACCCCGGCCCAGATCGCGATCTTGGGCAACAGAAGCAGACAGCAGATGCCGAGAGCCAATGCGATCAACCCGCCCGTAGGATCGTCGGGAAAGACCGGAAAGAGCCCTTGCGGTTCGGGGAAGTAATCCGGCAAGGGCGTTGTCACCGTTGCAAGAACCGAGACCAGCAGGAACAGCGCCCAGAGCGGCGAGACGAGGTATGTGAGCGCGCCCTGAAGAAACTGGAACCGGCTCCAACCGCGAAGGCCCGGCGCCGTGATCAGTCTTGTGTGCTGAAGGTTGCCTTGGCACCAGCGGCGGTCGCGGCGCGCATAGGTGAGCAGGTTTTCCGGCCCCTCCTCGAAACTGCCACCAAAGCGCTCGTCGATCTCGACCCTCCAGCCTCCACGGGCCAGCAGCGCCGCTTCGACATAGTCGTGGCTCAGGATCGTCCCGCCGAGCGGCGGCTTACCTGGTAATTCTGGCAGCCCGCAGCAGGCCGCGAAGGCGCGTATTCGGAAGATTGCGTTATGTCCCCAGTAGGTCCCGGTGCCGCCCTGCAACCGTATCAGCCCGCGGGTGAAGAAGGGTGCGTGGAATGCCGACGAGAACTGGATTGCCCGCCCGAATAACGAGCGCGCGCCGATGATACGCGGCAGCGTTTGCAGGAGGCCGAGATCCGGTTCTGCCTGCATTCGCGCAATCATGCCACGCATGGTCTCGCCCTCCATGAGGCTGTCGGCATCTAGAACGATCGCCAGATCGTAGGCCCCGCCGGAGCGGCGGATAAAGGACTCGATATTGCCCGCCTTGCGACCGCGATTGTCCGACCGGTTCCGGTAGAAAATCCGCCCCGTCCCACCGGTTTCCGCCAGCAGCATCGCGAATATGGCCCGTTCGCGGTCGCGTGCTGCTTCTGTCTGACTGTCCGACAACACCGCGATGTCGATTTCCAGCCCCGCGGACCGTATCGAGCGATCCATTGCCGCGACCCGGGCGAAGACGGCGACCGGATCCTCATGGCAGATCGGCAGTAACAGAACGGTGGGCGGTTGAGGTTGTGCCAGTTCGGGCAAGGGAGCGCGGTCGTCTCGCCCTGATAGGCCGAGCATCGCTTGCACCGCGCCCCAAGCCAGCCAGATCGTCGTGACGAAAAAGATTGCGCAGCGCACTATGTCCCAGATCGACACGCCATTGCGCGCAGAGATTTGCGCCAGTGCCACAGTTGCCAGCAATCCGCACAGCGCCGCCAGCCCGAGGCAGGCGACGCGGAGCGAGCCGGGCGCCCGACGGCGCGCGGTGATGAGACCGACATCACGCATTTGAGGGGAATAACAGGGATAGCAGGCGCGCTCCCAGGGCGAGACGCTCCTCGCGTATCAGCACCTGCTCCGGCATTTCGAGTGGCGCTTCGGGCGGCACCCAGAGGTCCACTCTCGCCAAATCTTTCTCAATGGTTTCGGGATGTTCCGACATGGTCTTTAATCCCCGCCAATCCATTGATAGAGCCAGTTCTCTGTTACAGTCCGGTCATCAACAACAATGGCTGCCAACAACTCGACCAATTTGTCCGGCGAGGCCTCGATTTCGAACACCAGACGCCAACTGTCGGTCCCATCGATCCGGAACAGCACCGGGTCGATCACCTCTGCACCGCTTGCGATCACACGAGGTTCAACGCGTTCTTCCTCGAAATGTTCCGCCAGCGATACGCCCTCGAAATCGATCGCGAACTTCCGCCGGTCTGTCCGCGGTTCCAGCCCGGCCACGCCGCCATGACCGGAAAGCGTGCGGACGACGTGGCCTTTCTCGGGCGCAGCGCCGGGCGGATCCAACCCCCAATGCAACCGGTAGGACAGGTCCAATTCGTCGCCCGCGGCGACAGGCTCCCCGGGCACCCAGAAAGCCACGATATTGTCATTGGCCTCGAGGTCCGAGGGGATCTCCACCAGCCGGACAGTGCCTTTGCCCCATTCGCCCAGCGGCTCCACGATCAGCGACGGGCGGCGCTCGTAACGTGCGCCTGCATCGAGGTAGTCCCGGAAGTCACGGTTTCTCTGGACCAGCCCAAAGGACGTTGGCGACTCCGCGCCGAGATAGGAATTGGCCAGCCGAGGCGGGTTGTTCAGCGGCCGGACGTAGTGTTGTCCGCCGGTCTCCAGTACCAGCATCTCACTGTCATGCACGCGCCGACGGTAATCGTCGAACGCCCCGGCGTCGTTAGGCCCAAAAAGAAACATCGAGGTCAGAGGCGCTATGCCGACCTGTTCCACCGCCGCGCGGAAGAACAGCCGAGAGGTGACATCGACCCGCGTCGTCTCGCCGGGAAATAGCTCGAAGCGGTAGGCACCGGTCACCGAAGGGCTTTCGAGCGCGGCATACAAGACAAGGCTCTCGTCACCCGGGCGCGGCCGCTCGATCCAGAACTCCGTAAATCCCGGAAACTCCTCCGGCCCGCTTATCCCGGTATTGATCGCCAGACCGCGGGCACTGAGGCCGTAGAGCGAGTCCCGTCCGAGCGCGCGGAAATAGCTTGCGCCGAGGAAGACCACCAGTTCGTCATAGACATCCGGTCGATTGAGGGGGGTGTGTATTCGGAAACCCGCCACGCCCGGCATGGTGAAATCCTCGGGTATCCGCTCCTCCAGCCCGTGGTCATAGGTGAAATCGGCCGGGGTGAAGTAGAGCGCGCGCGTCTCGCCCCCGATCAGTTCATGAATCCTCACCGGGTGCTCGAAAAGCCAGCCGATGTGAAAGGCCTGTAGCGTGAAGGGCGTCCCTTCATCTGCCCAGCGGGCGTGATCCGGGCGAAACCTGATACTGCGGAAATCGTCGTAGTCGAGCTTGGACAGCGGCCCATCGATTTTGAGCGGCGGTTGGTAAGGGGCGGCGCTGGCCGTACGCATCCTTTCGCTCAGCCTGTCGAAACTGAAAGGCGCCGGCTCCGCGGGCGTCAGAGCCAAAGCGGCCTCTTGGGCGCCGATTGGCCGTCCTGCGGCCATCAACGCGGCCGCCGCAACCGTGCAGAGCGCCTGCCGGCGGGTCGGTCGCATCCTTGGCGCGACATCGCAGAACACCTTGGTCTCAGAAATCACTTTCGAATTCCCCCGAAACTTTCCATTAATCCTGAGGCAGTTGGAAACGAAGTCAATTGGTCGAACGGTGTCCGTAAGGGGGCTTGGCGGGATGTCGCCCGCTGCTGGGCTGCTAGAAGCCGTTTCCAGCCTGCGGGGCGAGTTGGTTGATCAATTTGCTGGCGATCTCTGTCTGCTGTGGCCAGCCCGGTTGCGCTTTCCCGGCCTGCAGGGCCGCTGCGGCAAGCCGCGTCCGAAGCTCCTTGTCTTCGAGTATGCGTTGCAGCGCGTCCGCGAATGCCATCGCATTATCAGGCGGAACCAGCAGTGAAGCCGATGCAGGCAGCGTCTCCCGCACCGCCCCCGTATCGCAGGAGATGGCCGGCAAGCCATAGCTCATGGCCTCGTCAAAGACGATGCCGTAACCTTCATAACGGGTCGCCAGCGCAAAGACTGACGCCGCACGGTACAGGCGTTGCAACTCCTCCAACGTTACCCGGCCGGCAAGGCGTATACGGCCCCCGAAATCCAGCTTGGCTAACTGCTGCGCGAGCACCTCGGCATGTTCGGGGTCCCAAGCGCTGCCGACGATCACGGCGGTCCAGTCGAAATCTCGCAGGCTTGCCAGCGCCTCGATCAGAACGTCATGACCTTTGCGCGGGTGCAGGATTCCGACCGAGAGGATCAGCGGGGGGTCGATTGGCTCCGACCGGCCCACGGCAGGCGCAACACCGGGCCGCAGAACAGTGATGCGGTCCGGGTCCACCTCGTATCGATCGACGAGGATAGACTGCGTATGCGGGCTCGGCACGAGGACGTGGGCGGCGAGTCTCAGGTTGTCTCGCTCGGTGCGGTAGAGATGCTCGCGCCGTGCCTCCGACAGTCCACTTTCAAGCGCCAAAGGGTGGTGGATCATGGCGATGACGGGGGCAGAGACCTGCGCCAGTCCGGCTGTGTCGATGGCGCCGAAGACCAGCCCGTCCAGAATCAGTGGTTGGTCCGACGGCAGTGCGGCCAGCGCTGTAACGGCTTCCTCCATCTCCCGCGCAGAGGGATCGGGAAAGCTCTCTGCCAGAACGATATGTTGCATGTCGTGGCCTGCAGCGCGCAGATGCTCCAGCAGGTGGCGCTCGTAGAGATAGCCTCCGGTGAGGGTGGTGATGTCGCCCGGGATAGCGAAGGCGGCGGGCGCAGTCATCGTGCCACCTGCTCGGAAGCGAAAACGGTCAGTACGCGGCGTTCCACCCAGCCGATCCCGGCATATCCAAGCGCCGATAACACCGAGACGATAACGACCGAACTCCAAAGCATGTCGTAGTCCGACAGCGAAGCCGACAGCGCCATCAGGCTGCCGATTCCTCGGCCCGTGGCGAGCCATTCGACGACCGTAACCGCGAGGACGGAGGCCGGCACGCTCATCCGCGCAGCGGCGAAGAAGGCAGGCAGCATGACTGGCACCTGCACGTGCCAGAGCCGGGCGAAAGGGCCTGCGGCATAGGTGGAGAAGACGTCGAGAATCTGTCCGGGCGCCTGCCGCAGCCCGTGCAGGCAAGCGACGAAGGTCGGGAAGAAGACCATCACCGCGACCAGCGTGATCGTCCCTGCCGCGCCGCGCCCCAGCAGCAGCACGATCAGCGGTGCGGTGGTGAGGATCGGCACCGAGCGCAGTGCAACGGCGATGAGCGTTGCCGACGGGGTCAAGGCTGGCGCGAGAGTGAGCAGGATCGCCAGCCCCGCCCCGAGTGCCAGCCCTCCGACAAATCCCGGCAGCAGGAAGACCACGGTCTCGCCAAGCGCCCCGGCAAGTTTTTCGCGGGTTTCCGTAGCATCAGGCGCAGTGAAGAGCGCCACCCAGACGTCGTCAGGCCGCTTGGCGAAAAACGGGTTCAGATCGAATGTCGTCATCGCGCCCCACCAGAGAAGCAGCGCCATCGCAAGGACGAAAGCCGTTCGCATGACAGTTGCCGCCAGCCCTTGCGCGTGGCCCGTGCGAGGGAGGGCGGGCGGGGCGAGGATCAGCGGCGGCGGATCCCGCAGTACAGCGCGAGACAACCATCCCACCGCGGTATAGATCAAAATCGAGACCGCCGCGGAAATGCTGGCCAACGCCCAGATCCCGGCAATATCGAGGGTACGGATCGCGCGGATTGCCAACAGCCCCAATCCCCGCTCGGCGCCCGTGAACTCGCCAACCATGGCCCCGAGGAAAGCCGCAGGCGCCGCGATCTGCAACCCGGCGAATAGGTATGGCAGGGAGGCGCGGGCGCGGATATGCACCAACTCGGCCAGACGCCCCCGTCCATAGCTGCGCAGCAGTTCGAGCCAACTCGCTGGCGCGGCACGCAGCCCGACAAGCAGCGGCACGAATGTCGTGTAATAGACGGCGAGCGCGGCCAGCGTGATCTGCGGCCCCGGCCCGGGACCGTAGAGTACCCGCAAGATCGGCCCGGTCGCAACGAGCGGCAGGCAGAAAACCAGCAGCGCCAACCCGGCGACAACCGGCTCCGCGCGTGGCCAGGCGAGCGCCGCTCCCGCCAGTCCGATCGCCGCCAGGTTACCCAGTACATAGCCCAGGGTCGCATTGCCTAGGGTCTCCCGCAGTGCCCGCCAGATGAGACCGGAATTTTGCAATATATGCACTACAACGTCGCTGGGAGCCGCGAGGATATAGGCCCCGGCAAGCGCGCGCGCGGCAAGTTCCCAAGCCAACAGAATAACGATTGTTCCAACAATGCCAGATGCTCCTCGGCTCACGCGTTCCGGCAATGGATCCGCAAGCGCGATCATTGTGCTGCCAAAGGCGGTTTCGTGGCGCGGACGCCCTCAGCCAGCGCTTCAGAAACGGCCTCCACCAAGCGACGGAACTCCGTGCTTCCTGTCACGGCCGGCGCACGGGGCCGTTCGAGTTCGATCCGGATATCGGCGATAATTTCCGCAGGTCGCGGCGTCAGCACCAGCACGCGGTCCGACAGTAGCACCGCCTCGCCAATGGAATGGGTAACGAGCAGCGTCGTTGTCTGCCGCTTCTCCCAAAGCGGCGGAAGATCATCGGCAAGCTGGCGTCGCGTCAGTTCGTCCACCGCCCCAAACGGCTCATCAAGTAATAGAAGTCGAGGCCTAGTCACCATCGAACGCGCAATCGCCGCCCGTTGCCGCATGCCGCCTGACAGCGCCCCGGGTCGGGTGTCGGCGAACCCTTCCAGCCCCACTAGGCGGATCAAGTCCTCGACCGCTCGTGGGTCCGCCGGGCGCCGCGCCAGCTTCAGCGCAAGCTCTATATTGCCGCGCACCGAGCGCCACGGCAGCAGCGACGGATCCTGGAATGCCACCGCCAGACCGGCATCGCGCAGCATCTCCGCTGGCGACACACCGCCGATCAGAACTTCTCCCGCGCTTGGCGTCTCCAGTCCCGCTATCAGCCTGAGAAGCGTGGATTTTCCGCAACCCGACGGACCGACTAACGCCGTCGTTTCACCACCTGCAATCTCCAGATCGAGCGGCCGCAGAACCTCCACGTTGCCGGGGAATGCCTTCGTCAAGCTACGGCACTGGATGTCCGGAGACGCATCGTTGTCAGTATTAGCCACCATGGACTTCTTCGAGGATGGAGCGGTCCCAGAGCGCGGGCGAAACCTTGCGACCAAGCAGCGCGAGCGTCTCGATATTCGCCTCCACCGTCTGGTCCGTCCACCAGCCGAAGCCATGTTCATCGGTCAATTCCGAGAACATTAGCGGCACCTGCCGCGCGGCCTGCAGCTTCTGTGTCTCCAGGTCGAGCCCTGCATCGGGATAGGCCTCCAGCGTCAGCGCGGCGGCGGCATCGGTATCGGCGCGATAAGCCTCCCAACCGCGCACCTCACCCGACATCAGCGCGACCAACTGGTCCCGGCGCTCGGTCAGGCTCTCCTCGGTGGCGATATAGGTCTGTGAATGGACCGCGTAGCCGTAATCGGCCATCAGCATGGTCACGCTTTCGATACCTTCCATAGCCATCGCCACTGGCAAGTCGGTTTCCCAGCAGAGCAGGCAATCGACCTCGCCGGCCAATAGAGGCTGAGCGGAGTACTGCGTGGGAACAACTTCGATAGCCTCCACGTCCACGCCGTTGAGCGTGCAGAGCGCCTGCAGAACCGGCATGTTCGCCAGAGCCATGCCGATCTTCTTGCCAGAAAGGTCCGCCGGCTCCCTGACCGGGTTCGCAAGAAGCGAAGCAATCACGAAAGGGTTTTTCTGCATTGCCACACCGAGGATGCGGAAGGGCGCGCCTTGTTCGACGGCGGCGGCGGTGTAGTCGGCCGCCGAGATGCCAACAAGCGCGCTGCCCGAGACCACGGGTGGTTCCACCGGTGCATTGGGCCCGCCCTGTAACAGCGAGACATCGAGCCCGTCCTCATCCCACCAACCGCGCGCGCGCGCAATGTAGCTACCGGCAAATTGAACGGAATGGAGCCAGGACAGTTGCAGGCTGACGGGCGTGGTGGCCCAGGCACGCGGTGCGGAGAGGCCTAGGACGGCGCTTGCCGCGCTGGCGGTTCCAGCCGCGAGAACGGTACGGCGACTCGGCTTGAAATATGCCATGAGATCCTCAATTTAAAACTTCACGTCTTCAGCTTAGTGGGCGATTCCGGTTCGGCAAGCGAGAAGGCGACGGCGAGCTGCTGGAGCGGCGCACCCTTGCCAGGAAAAGACAGCTCATGAGAACGACCAGCCCGGGAAGCGTGCTGGCGAGGAAGACCAGCCCGAAGACGGTACTGGCGGCGAGCCCCGCCGCCGCCGTGGCGCCGGCAAGCGGGAAGAGCGCCGCCGCCGCGCCCTCTCGCAGGCCCCAGCCGCTGATCGAGAGTGGAACAACCATCGCGTAAAGGATGAGCGGAACCAACGCCAGAACGTGCACCGGCGCCAGCACCGTACCGGTGGCCCGGGTGCAGAAAGCAAAAGCGGTGAGGTTGCAGACTGTTGCGCCGAGACTCAGAACCACCTGCAAGGCGAAGACGCGGCGGCCGAGAAAGGCGAGGGATAGTGCGCCGCGAACATTGCGGAACGCGCGTCCGACCCGTCCCGGCAGGCGAGGCGCCAACCACAGCAGAACGATACCCGCCGCAGCGACGGCGGAGGCCGGCCCTGCCAGGGTGCGCGCCGTGTCGGGCGGAAGCGCGCCGCCCGACGAGAAAGCAGCCAGCGCCAATCCCGCGAGCATCACAACGAAAAGCATGACCTGTCCGGCGAAGCGCTCGAAAATCACCGCTTGCCCGGAGATGACCAGCCCTCCGTCGTTGCGCGCGCGATAAGCCCGACCCGCATCGCCAAGCATGCCGCCCGGGAGGACCTGATTGGCGAATTGAGACAGGTAATATTCCCGAAGAACCCGGCCGAGTGGCAGCGATTGTCCAAGCCGAGCGGCCGTGAAGCGCCAACGCAACGCGGAAAGAAACGTCTGCAAGGTCAGCGCGGCAAGTGCCGCGAACAGCCAGCCCGGTCTTGCCCCGGCGAGGTCGCGCCCGGCGGCCGCGCCGTCAAGTTGGCTCCAAAGCAGCGTCATCAGCACAATCGCGACGACGAGTTGACCGATCCAGATCCAGAGAACGCGTTTGCGCATCAGGCTCAGCCCTCCGTTCCGGGGAGTGGCGCGGTGGTGAAAGCGCGCAGGATCATGTCCCGCATCCGGTCCATCGGCACGACGGGCTCCGGCGCCGGCACGAGCCCGCTGCGCCAGCCCCAGTCGTCGATTCGTGTCACCAGGGCGGGCGGCCCGATTACATGAATCGGCACGTCCGGCCGTTCGTCCTGCGCGATCGTTCCGGATGTCTGGTGATCGCCCAGCACGATCATCAGCGGCGGGTCATCCGCGTGTAGCGCGGCGTAGTCGAAGACGGTTCTGAGGGAATAATCCACCGCCTTGCGATACTGCACCTGGACCCGTTCCGGGTCGCTCCAGACAACGCGGGGCGGGTCGCCCGATGTCGCCATCTCGTCGAAAATCCTCCCGTCGCCGAGTTCCTCCCAGTCCAGCAGGTCCGGCACAGGTACCCAGGGCGCATGCGACGAGACGAGCGGTACTTCCGCGAAAAGCGGTGGCGCTTGCTGGTCATGGCGCAGCAGTCGGTCCAGTGCAGCCAGGGTAAACTGGTCCGGCATGGTAACCCAGTTGAAGGGCTTGCCATTGTAGCCAAGATCCTTCGCCGCCAGCACGGTGTCGAAACCCATTTCCGCCGCTTCCGGCCATGGCATGGTAATCGCTGGGGCTACCACGGCGGTACGTAAGCCGTTCCGTCTCGCGATGTGAAAGAGCGATTGTCGCTCGGATGCCAGCAGCGCTCGGTAGCGGGACTGGTCATTGACCCAAAGACCGTTGGCGAAGGTTGCATGCGAGAGCCAGCTCTGCCCACCCCGCGTTGGCGCGGAGAGATAGGCAGATCGAATCGCGAGCCCAAGCGCTTCCAGCCGTTTCGTTTTTGCTTCCAGCGTCGCCCGGTGCCGTTCGGCGTAGAAGGGCGTGTCGAGGCTGGCCCGGCCATAGCTCTCGATGAAGATAACCAACACGTCGCGGTCGATTGCGTCGAACAGGACCGGTTGCCCTGCCAGTCCATCGCGTGCGGTGGCCTCGGTGAATTCCCGAAGGCCGGCCAGCGTTGACTGCACTTCGCGAACAGACTGGAACGCGTAGTGGGTGGCGCCTGCGATGCCAGGAATTCCCGTGGTGTTCCATCCCGCGGGCAACAGCCGCGCCTCGCTCGCTGCAAGGATCGCCGCCACCCCGCAGCCAAGTGCTGCCAGCCAACGCCCCCCGGTTGGCAGCGCGATCCGAGCCCAGACACCCGTCGCCCACCAGACCGCCGCGACCACGCCAATGACCAGCAGAGCAGCAACGACTGTCGCGCCAAGGGCGGCGAGGCGGCCGAACGCGCCATCTATCATGCGGAAGGCGGCGTTGAGCAGGGGCACGTCGGAGACCGGGTCGAAAGGCCGCCCATGGACCATCTGCATCCCGAAATCGGCGGTTTTCAACAGGAAGATCGCCGTCATTGCGCCTGTCAGGGCAAAGCGGAAGACGACACCAAGACGCGACGTGCCGAGCACCAGAAGGGCTAGCAGGATCACCGGAAGCTCAAGCGTCGGCTGCAGCAACATCGCCCGCGTCAGGCCGCCCGGATGGTCTGGCTGCACCAGCAGAGCTTGCAACAGCAAAGCAGCGACAAAGGCGGCGATCCAGCGGCGCCGTGGTGGCTTCCCAGCTGTCATGCCCGCTGTCCCCAGAGCCAATGAATGTCGCGCGCGAAAGACGCTAGCACCGCAAGTGCCGCCCCAGTGGCAGCCAAAAGCCCGAGCCCCGAAGCGCCGGCGAGCGGTGGTGCTTGCAGCGCCACGAGTGCCGCGATCTGCAGCGCGCAGACGGCCTTGCGACTGAACCGTTCCGGCAACGGCCCGCGCAGCCATGGTGCAACAACCATCGCAGCCAGGAACAGGAAACGTGACGCTCCCAGGATCACCGCAAACGGCCAGGCTAGCCCGTCGGCAAGCGCATGCAATGCCAATACCAGCGCAAGGCAAGAGTCCGTCTCCATGTCAAACCGCGCCCCGAAATCCGAGATAAGCCCGCTCCGCCGTGCCAGCCATCCATCGACGCCATCCAGCCCCGCTGCGACAGCCGCCACGGCAAATTCGGGCCAACCCCGCTCTGTCCCTGCAATCAGCGGCGTGACGAGAGCCAGCATTAGGGCCCCACGCAGCAGCGTCACCGCGTTACACGCACCTAAGACGGCATGCGGGTAGTGCACGGGCAATTGCCTTGCAAGCAACGACAGAGCCGCAATACAAAGGCCGAGCCCGACGAGCCAGTAACTTCTCGCGATAGTGTCGAAAAACGCGAAATGCAGCCCCGCCCAGATCGTGAGCCCCAACGACCCCGAAAGCAGCAATCCACGCCATGGCGGCAGCGTGTCGCCGCTCGCCGCGCGTTTGACCGCTGTTCCAGAGATTTCTTGATACGGTGTTGCCATTGCGACAATGATCGGTCTTGCCACAGCAATATCAAGTCGCATCGCGACGCCGCTCGATACTTCGCGGCAGAAATCTATCGAATTAACGGGAATTACCGAGATGCAAGACAAAGCTAAAGGCTACACCACACCCGCGCGCCTGCTGCACTGGACCGTCGCGCTTTTCGTGCTTCTGCTTATACCCGCAGGCTTCGTCATGGTCCAACATGGGTTACCCCGGACGCTTCAAAACACCCTCTTTCTATTTCACAAGAATTTCGGCGTGATCGTTCTTGTCCTTATGCTTCTGCGGGTCGCCTACCGTTTCTTTGTACGGCCCCCCGCGTTGCCCGATCATTTGCCAGACTGGCAGCGAAAAATCGCCGATATTTCTCATCGGTTGCTATATGTTGCACTCTTCGTCATGCCGATCTCCGGCTATATCCGTGTCCGGGCGGGTGGCTTTCCCATCGAAGGGCTGGACGCACTCGGCATCGGCACTTTGCTGCCTCGCTCCGAAATGATCGCCAATGTCGCCAAGACGATCCACTACTTGACCGCGTTCGCAATTGTCGTGCTGCTTATGATGCATATCGGCGCCGCTCTCCAGCACGCACTGCTTCGGCGCGATGGTGTTTTCGAGCGCATGTGGCCGCCAACGCGTCGTTGAGCGGCCAATGCCTGAGAAGGCGGTGTCAGAAGAACGTGGCTTGAGATGGGGCAGTGGGCTGACTAGCTTCCCTAGATGGCAAAACGCGACCCGTTCAAGTACTTCAAGACGAGCCGCGAGATCATCCGCCTGGCGGTGATGCTCTACGTACGCTTCCCCTTGTCGCTGCGGAACGTCGAAGACCTGCTGCACGAGCGCGGCATCGACATCAGCCATGAATCTGTCCGGTTTTGGTGGAACCGGTTCGGCCCGATATTCGCCTCCGAGATCCGAAAGAAACGGGCCGAACGGCTGTGTTCAGGGCCGCAGTTGCAATGGCATCTTGACGAGATGTTCGTGAAGATAAATGGCGAGCGGCACTATCTGTGGCGGGCCGTCGACCACGAAGGTGAGGTTCTGCAGCGCTTTGTGACGAAGGCACGGGACAAGAAGGCGGCATTGAAATTCCTAAAGAAAACAATGAAGCGCTAC
>NZ_LOAS01000055.1 GCF_001558155.1 Aliiruegeria sabulilitoris | reverse complement strand
TCCACTTAAAAAACGGCCACAAACCGTTCAGACAAACCGAGCCACCTCTCGTCGACATGACCAAGGACCAAAAGATCATCCGTGCGAAGGTGGGGCTGCTGGTGAACCGGACGCCGCCTGAGGTGGAGGGACGACGTCCGCATCACCAAGGTCAGGCGCACGAAACGAAAGACCACTTACCGACTGCGCGGACGCTAAACCTCCTCGTCGGTGGCAACACAGTCTGCAAAATATTGAATCTGATTGTTCTCGTCCAACTCCTGAACCAGCCCATGAATGTCGATCTCAAACCCCGGACATTCGCGCACGAAGGTTCTGTTGAATTTCAGATATTCGACGATCTTCTTGTTGAAGACCTCTCCTGGGATCAAAAGCGGAATGCCCGGTGGGTAGGGTGTGACAAGACTTGTTGTTATACGTCCCTCAAGATCGTCTATAGGCACGCGTTGGGTCTTACGGGCGGCTATGCAGGAAAAAGCGTCAGTCGGCTTCATCGCGGGCACCAGGTCGCTGAGGTAGATCTGCGTCGACAGAACAGCGACATCAGATTTGGCATATAGCGAGTGGACGTGCTGGCACATATCGCCCAGACCCATTTGTTCATAGCGCGGTTGTTTGGCGCAAAATTCCGGCATGCAGCGCCACATCGGAACGTTTTTGTCATAGTCGTCCTTGAACTGCTGCAACTCGGTCAGAAGCGAATTCCAGCGGCCCTTGGTGATCCCAATCGTGAACATGATGAAGAAGCTGTAGAGACCGGTTTTCTCGACGACAACACCGTGTTCGGCCAGGTATTTTGTAACGATCGAAGCAGGGATACCCGAATAGTCGAACTTCCCGTCCAAATTCATGCCCGGCGTGATGATGGTGGCCTTGATAGGGTCCAGCATGTTGAAGCCGGGGGCCATGTCGCCAAAGGCATGCCAGGATTCTTCGCCATCTGACGGCTGCACGCCTTCGGCGTTCGTTTTTTGCAGCACCCAGTTTTCGGGACTGTCGACGCCTTCTTCGCCCAACTCCTCTGGACCCCAAACCTGGAACCACCAATCGTTGCCGTACTCTTCATCCACCTTTCGCATAGCGCGACGGAAATTGAGCGACTCGATCACGCTTTCTTCGACAAGAGCGCGTCCACCAGGAGGCTCCATCATCGCGGCAGCCACGTCGCAACTCGCAATGATGCTATATTGAGGGCTGGTCGAGCTGTGCATTAGATACGCCTCGTTGAACAGGTGCCGGTCCAGTTTGCTGTTCTTGCTGTCTTGGACCAATACATGGCTCGCCTGCGAAATCCCGGCCAGAAGCTTGTGGATTGACTGGGTCGAATAGGTCACCGAATGACTCGGTCGGTCGCGCTTGCGCCCCATTGCGTGGAAGGTGCCATAGAACGGGTGGAACGCCGCGTGCGGCAACCAAGCCTCGTCGAAATGCAGGTTCTCGACATAGCCGTCGAGCATGTCCTTGATCGTCTCGGTGTTGTACAAGACGCCGTCATAGGTCGATTGCGTCAGGGTAATGATACGCGGCTTGACCGTGTCCGCATCCACATGCGCCAACAGCGGGTTGGAGCGGATTTTCTCCTTGATCGCGTCGATCTCGAACTCGGTCTTTGGAATTGGCCCGATGATGCCATAGTGATTGCGCGTCGGTTTCATGAAAACGGGGATAGCGCCCGTCATTATGATGCTATGCAGAATGGATTTGTGACAATTTCGGTCAACGACAACCACGTCGCCGGGGGCGACTGTATGGTGCCATACCATCTTGTTTGATGTGCTGGTGCCGTTGGTGACAAAGAAGCAGTGGTCGGCATTGAATATCCTTGCCGCATTGCGCTCGGATGCGCCGATGGCACCGTTGTGGTCAAGCAATTGGCCAAGTTCCTCGACCGAGTTGCACACATCTGCCCGCAGCATGTTTTCGCCGTAGAACTGGTGGTACATCTGCCCGATAGGACTTTTCAGAAACGCCACACCGCCAGAGTGCCCCGGACAGTGCCATGAGTAAGATCCATCCTCGGCATAGTCGAGCAGCGCCTTGAAGAACGGCGGCTGGATACCTTCGAGATAGGCCTTGGCGTCCCGAACGATATGGCGGGCGACGAATTCTGGCGTGTCTTCAAATGTGTGAATGAATCCATGAAGTTCGCGCAAAATATCGTTGGGCAGATGGCGGCTCGTCTTGGTTTCGCCGTAGATGTAAATCGGCACATCGTTGTTTTTCCAACGCACTTCTTCGATGAAGGACCGCAGGTTCAACACTGCTGGATCAAGATCGGGGCCGGGCGTGAATTCCTCGTCATCAATGGACAGCACAAAAGCACTTGCGCGGGACTGCTGTTGAGCAAACTGCGACAAATCTCCGTAGCTGGTTGTGCCCAACACCTCAAAGCCTTCGCTCTCGATGGCTTCAGCGATGGCACGGATGCCCAATCCAGAAGAGTTGTCTGAGCGGAAGTCCTCGTCAATGATGACGATGGGAAAGCGAAATTTCATAAGGGGCTCCAGTAGGGCAGAATCAGGCTGTGTTTTCTTTCTGGCGATACGCTTTTTTCGGAACCCGTCCGAGTCAAAAACCTTAAGGTTGTGTCTCCGTTGATATGACGGCCGTCAAGGCCCAAGCGCAGGTTGCTTTCGACTTCTCTGCGAAGGTTCCCTCTGGTTTATCTGCGTCATACCAACCAAGTTATCATGAGCGTCGCGAGGCTGAGCGCAACGAAAATCCCTGCAATATCGGTTTATGTTGTGAGCAGCGGACCGCTTGCGACCGCGGGATCTTGCCCAGCCACCAACGTCCCTTTCTATCCCGCCGCCGACATAGACCGGTGCCCCCGCTGGCGGGAACTCAGGCCATACTGGCGGAACACCTCGAAGGGGCGACCGGAGTTCGGGTAGGCCCGCTTCAAGAAGTATGATGCCCGAAAGAAGGTCGAGATGCTCTTCGCCCACCTGAAACGCATCCTCGGCTTCGACCGCCTGCGCCTCAGAGGCCCAGATAGGCGCCAAGGACGAACTCCACATAGCCACAACCGGCCAGAACCTCCGCAAACTCGTGAAGCTGATCAAATACGAGGAGGTTTACCTGCACGCCTATGACAGCGTTTCTCAGGCCCGCTTGGGCCTTACCCGATACCTGACCTTCTATAACACCCGAAGACCGCATTCATCGCTGGACGGGCAAACGCCCGATCAGGCATATCTCAACCTGCCCCGGCCAATCCCGGTCGCGGCATAACTGAGCGGAACATCCACTTGGAAAACGGCTCCAAACCGTTCAGACAAACCGAGCCACCTCTATGTTCTACCAAGCGCCGAGGCCGGGCGTTCCACCACCCTGAACCGTTCCACGCCCAGCCTCGGCTTCCACTTTAGCTTCGCGACACTGTCTGTCGGATCAAGTGCTAGCTTCTACAGATCAAACCATTTTGGTGAAGGCTCGACCTGCAGTCAGTGCATAGAGCCAACCTTCAGCCTCAGCCTGGCCGACCATCGCACACGGCCGAGGCTGTGTGAAAGCGCCGTCTGTTGTCGCCCTCTCGCGAAACTGAGTGTTATTTCTGGCGTTTGACGGAAATGAGCTCCACTAGAGCGATTTCGGCCCGGAGTTCTCACACAGCCTCGGCCCTGAGCGGTCATCTGGACGCGGCTCGATGAGTGTCCGATTCAGCCGAGCCGACTACCGATCGACACTTTTTCTTGAGCTCAAAAATGAGAACGGGATCCCAAGATCTTCACTTCACATTTTCCGATTGGTTTTCCATAGAAAAGTCTCGACAAGCATTTCTGACTCGTCACGCTGCGCGGAATCGAAGTTAAGACTCGACAAGGGTGATTTGTCCCTTTGATCGAACCCATGCCCGGCACCGATAAGGATTTCGGTTTCGATGCTCGCCCCACCTCTTCGGAGGCTGTCTGCCATGGCGAGGCAATCGTCGACATCCACGATATTGTCCTTCTCGGCCAGCACCATCAGAGCAGGCAGACCAGATGGCCAGTCGGCCTTGTCCGCCCCGTTCAGAAGCCCGCAATATGGGTAGAGCAATACCAGCGCAGTCAGTTTCTCCAACAATATTTCCGGAGGCGCAGGCCATGCGGTCAGCCCTGGAGGGATGGTGCCTGAAGACGCATGGGAGACGAATTCCATCGCTGTCCATCCCCCGTGCGACGCGCCCAGCACAACAACGTCATCCGTAACGTCCTCCATTTCTGCGAGCGTCTGCAATGCCACTGCAAGATCTCCTGCACGCTCTGCCCCGGGCAACGCCTGACCCGCACAGACAAGGCGCCAGCTCTCAAGCTGGTCAAGGCCACGGGGCGTGTGGCTGTCCACGATCAACGCCATACGACCGGAAGCGACGAACTTCTCTGCCCAGTATGTCATGTTGTCCCGCACCCCATCACAACCAGACAAGAGCACAGATGCAGGGAAAGGCCCTGATCCCTCCGGGCGCAGTATCCGCCAATGGGAGGAAAGCCGTTCCTCGCGCCTTTTCGGAGTATCGTCGATCGTTGCGACGCCAACGGCATGGCGAAAGGTATTCAGCCCGAGCAGAAGCACGATCACGACCACTCCACCGACAATCCACCAGATCATTCTCTGCGGCACCCCAGACCCCATTCCTGCCCGCACCACGCCTTCAATCGCGCGCTGTCGTTGTCGCTCCACCCCTCCGGGTCGGTCACGGCCACCCAGGGTTCGACATAGCCCTCCGCGATGTAGTTGTGGCCATAGCCGCCGGGCACTCCCAAGGCCAGAGCCATATCGAGCGCCAGTTGAAGCTGCGTGACAACCGGAATGAAGCGGATGGAAGGAGAGACATCCGGTGCGCGCGTTTCCTTCATCCATTCCGGCGCCCGCCAGAGCGAGGCCGGTTCGTAGAACACGATCGCATCGGAGGCGTGCTGAAAGTAGACAACCCGAAACCGTCCCCATTGCCCGGGTGAGCGTTCAAGCCCTCCATATTGCGATGTAAACCGCACAAGTGCACCAGTCCCGACTTCTGGCAGGACGTAGGACGAGTCCGGGTTACGTGCGGCGACGGCTTGTCTCCAGAGTTGAGATGGGAACGGCGGCCCCGTCCAGAGCGCGCCGTTGATAGGGTCATTAAGCACCCGGAAGACATTAAACGAGTACATCGACGACCAAGCACCAAGACTGATCCCATGCATATAGAATTTTGGACGGGTCTCCGGCGGCAGCGTGGTCCAGTATGAATAGATCGCCTTCATGGTGGCCGTTGCCTGCTCGAGGCCAGACTGCGTCTCGAAAATCAGTGCCAGTGGTGATTGGAGGTAGGAATATTGGACGGCGACGGTCGCCACATCCCCATCATGCATGAACTCCATTGGCTCGTGCCCGCCCGGATCGAGCCATCCCGTACCGGTCGGGCTGGCAACGACCAGAATCTTTCGGTCGAAAGCGCCAAGCCGCTGAAGCTCCTTGAGCGCCAGTTCCGCGCGCACTTCTGGCGATTCATCCTGGGCGCGACCGACATAGACCCGGATCGGATCCTTGGCCGGGCGGCCGCTGAAAGCCGAGATCGCCTGAGCGTCCGGCCCCTCGATTATGAAATTCCGCCCCGGTTGTCCCATCGCGCCCCAGTCGACAAGGGAATCGGGGCTCCCGGGGAATCTGGGATTCGTGGGCGCGGGCGGGGCGTCGGCGAACAGGTTCTGGGCGGCCGCATATGATTTGTCGGCGAAGTCGTACCCGGATTGCACCACACCGTCGCGGGTTATGACAAATCCGATCAGGATCGCGAGACACAATCCCAGGACATTTGCTGTCCGCATCGGCATGACCCGGTAGAGCGAGTGCCGGATCCGGTCGAACAGCCACTGCGCCGCCCAACCGATCGCGACGCAAACCAGAAAGACCGCGGTGGCAACACCGACAATACCCATGGTGCTGAAGGCTTCGAGTGGTTCCATCCCAAAGCGTACTCTTATCGAATTCTGCCACGCTGCGGCGTGCAGCAGTGTCCAGACTAGTATCGCGATGATTGGAATAGCCAGGATCACGCACATCTTGCGTACCGCCGGCGCGGATAGGGTCGGCAGATCCAGTCCACGCCAGACTGTGTTCAGGAACTGACCGATCGCGTAGCCAATGCCAGTAACGAGACCGGCCAGAACACCTTGCAGGAGCCAAGGGCGTGGAATCAGCGACGGGGTCAGGGACGCCGCAAAGAACAATAGACCCATTAGCAGCGGCAGGACCGCCACTCCAAACATCCGCACGCGCACGACGCCGGCGCCCGGCATCGCCGAACGCTGTTCGAACTCTCTCATGTCACCTTCCACCGTCTTTCGTTTTGGCATCCGTTTCCGCTCTGATCGCCACCATACTCGCCCTGATGTCACGTAGATACCAGCCCGGCGAGATCGGCTTGCCCGTGAGCAGCGCTATGCGTGTACGAATTCTCCGCAACGGAGCGAGGCCTGGCGACCTAACCGTGGTGCGCGGGGTCGAGTTTGTCTACTTGGTCGACACGGACATCGCCGGCAGATCGACTCGTTTCCCTCCCATCGAATTCATGCAGATCGCCGAGACCGTGAACCGACCTGACGAATAACGGGCAGTGCCAAAGCGGCGGTCCAATGGGCGTACTCGCCGCATACTTCAAGAGCCGCGCCGGGGTCCGCGATATCCCGATGGCGCCGATGGTGAAGAACACCCTCGCGTCCTGGAAGCAGGAGGCGCCGGAAAGCGCCCTGGATCTCGTCTTCCCCAATTCGGTCGGAAAGGTGCAGAGCTATTCCAATTTCTACAACCGGGTCTTCAAGCCGATGCTGGTCGAGAACGGGATCGTCGACGCGGAGGGCGAGCCGAAATTCGCCGTGCATTCGCTGCGCCACGCCGCTGCCTCGCTCTTCATCGAGCAGGGCTGGAACCCCAAGAAGATCCAGACCCTGCTTGGCCATGCCACGATCGGTATGACCATGGATACCTATGGCCACCTGTTCGACAGCGCCGAGGAGGACCTGACGATGTTCGCCAAGCTGGAGAGCGACCTGTTGGCGGCGTAGCGGCAACGGGCAAGTCTCTACTTTGAAACGCCGAATCCGGCAGGGCGATTTTATGCCATTCATATGCATTGTGCTCGGTCCCGCCGGTCAACTCCAAGGATTGGGCACCATCCTGGCGTCGCGCGCCGGCATGGCCTTCATGAGGCCCCGCCCCCACCTAGGACTTCGTGGTCTGGCGGGGGCGCAGCCTTTCCCTATTTCGATGTGATACCGGCGACATGCTCCATCCCCCCGACGAGATATTGGAACATGACGAAGAGAAACTGCCTGTCGGCCCCTTGCGAATGCAGTTCGCCGTTGGGATCGGCCTGCCGCAGGATCCGAAGAACGGTGATGTCGCGATCGGTGAGCTTGGGATCGAAAACCAGGCTCAGCGTGCCCCAAATCTCCGGATGGTACTCGAGCATGGAAATGCGCGCGAAGTCGATTGGATCTGCATCGCATACTTCGGCGAGCGCCGGGAAGCGTTCGATCGGCACCTTGGTCTCGCCGGTCTTCATCATCGACAGCACGTTCGGCTTTGCATATCCCGCGCGCTGCGCGATCTCGCGTTGCGTCAGGCCCGAGTGCTCGATGGCGGTGATCAGGAAGGCGGCGGTGGGGCTCTTGGTCATGTCATGCTCTGCAGCGTTGTTTCATTCACTGCTGATATAGAAGGACGGTCATAATCCGGGCGGGGACAAGGATGGAGGTGTGAGCGAGGAGAGGAGAAGGCCAAGTCGTCGTCGGACGCTGCGAGACCTTGTCCCTGAGCTACTGTCTGAGTTCTGAAGATGTTGGTAGCCATACGGCGCCAGACAAGAACGGCGCGTGTGCGATGATCGAGAACGGCCCAGAGCCGCCCTTGGTGCATCCTGTAGCGAATGACTTCACCAGTCTCAGGTTCTGTCGCAGGCGTTGCAAACTGAGGCCTCCGAGAAGGTGATGTGCCGGACGGCTGATCCGCCCGGCAAATCAAAGTGTTTCGGGCGTCTACTCGACCAACTCGATTTCGCCCGGTCGCCAGCTGCGGTCAAACCACGGGTCCAGCGGTCCGTAGAGACGCAGCACCGTGGACCAGGACTTGCCAGGCATCGTCTGGATCCAGTTGCCCTCCTTGCCCTCCGGCGCTTCGGGAGCGAACCAGATCGTGAAGCTGCCATCCTCGTTTGCCTCGACGGTCGGTTGGTTGCTGTCGACACCGGCCAGCTTCTGGTCGGTCTCAAGGAGCGAACGGGTCTGGGTGTCGTAGACGACGAAAGACCAGTAATCCTTGGCTGGCGGGTCGGCCGGGATCGTAACGGAATAGGTCTTGCCGCCGTCGAAGTAGTTCCCGTTGCTGTCCCGGTTCGCGAGCGCGTATTGGGAGCCGACACCGACCTTCTGCGCCACCATCGCGGGCGTGATGCCGGTGGCATAGTAGTGGAGCAGGGTACGGGCGTCGAGGATCTTCACGTCGCCCGCCTAGAACTCGTAATTGCCTCCAACGAAAGCCGTCTTCCAGTATCCCTCGTCGTAGTAGAACGGCGCCCGCGAGCGCGTTGCGTAGTTCAGCGACTTCGCCGCAGCGGTGCCGAGCGCAATGGCCTCGCTCAGGAGAGACTTGAGTACGTCATCCGGCTCGAAAGGTTCCCCCTTGCGCAGGCCAATCGAGAACATTGCGCCCAGAAGCTCCTCCGGAAGCGCGCCCTCGGCCTCGCTGTCGATCACCGCCTTCATCTCCTCGAAGAAGGTAAAGTCGTTGGCGTGGATCGTATTGAACTGCTTGTCGGTCAGGTTGACGAAATCCTGCTCGGGCGGGGTCTCGCGCGCCTCCCAGGGATAGACGCGCAGCGTCTCCTTGACCCGGTCGACCGCTGCCTGAACCCCGTCCTCGCCGTAAAACGCCCGCAGCAGGAACCAGTTCCGGTAGCTCGGCGGCCGGACAATGAAATAGCCTTCCCCGGGCAATTCCCCCTCGTAATCAGGTGGTACGATCAGGAACTTCCCTCCCTTGTCCTCGTCCGGCCCGGCATTGCCGATATCGGTGACGTAGCGCATGTAGGCGTCGTTGACGAAGCCCAGCATCCCCTCGGGCACCTCGTAAACCACGGGCCCCTTGGACAGGTCCGTGCAGTTGAGGATGTAGATCGTGGTCGTGTTCGGTGTCAGCAGGAGCGAGCGCGCATTGTAGAGATCTTCGAAGATGCCAATCGTCATCGGGTCCACGCCCGCCTCTTCCAGACCATGACACATGGCATAGGTCGAGGCAGCCGGCATCCCGTCCATGAACACCTGCATGCCGCGCACGAAGTTCAAGGCGTTGTAGGAGAGCGTTGCCGTCTCGGGGGTCGGTAGCCCGTCGAAGTATTCCAGCGTGCCGAAGCGCGTCTCCACGCTGTCCGGCACGGTTATGCTGCAGGGATATCGGCCTTGTATTCCTGTGCCGTCGCCGGCACCGCGAGCATCAGGCCGGCTCGCCCCCCGAGCCCGTGCTTCGATATCGTTTTCATTTGTTCCATGCCTCCCGTTTCGTTGTTCTGGTGATCTCATTCGACCAAGGTAACGTCAGGTAGCTTCCAGCCGCTTTCGATCCATCCGTCGCTCGGTCCGTAAAGCCGGAACAGCAGGAAAAAGTCCTCACCCGTCGGAATCCAGTTGCTGTCCACGCCATCGGGTGCCTCGGGTGCGAAATAGACATCAGCAGAGCCGTCATCGTTGCGCTTCATGGTGTCGAGGTCTGGGGTCGCGAGTCCGACCCGTTCATTGCCGGTCACGAAGCCCTTGGTCTTCATGCTGTAGACAATGACGGACCAGAAATCCTCCGCCGGCGTGTCGGCGGGCACGGTCAGCTTGTAGGTATCGGTGCCGTTCAGCATGGCACCGTCGGCATCGCGCAGTCCGGTCAGGTAGAAGGTCCCCCCGCCGAGGTTCTTCGGCAGATAGGTGATCCAGGAATAGGAGCCGCCGGCGCGATCGTCGATCAGGACCATCTCGTCGGTGACATACGGAAAGCCCGCCTCGGGCTGGCCTTCGGCAAAGGACCAGATCCCCCATTGACGATCCTCCCAGAGCGGGGCAACCGACCTTTCGATGAAGTGCGCCTGCATCGTGTCATAGGCGCATTCGAGACCTTCGAGCAGCGCGGCTTGCGTTTCCTCGTCCGGCTCGAACGTCGCGCCCCGGACCATCCCGAGCGAGGCCAGCATGCCCATCATGACCTTATCTTGCGCAAGGACTGGCTCGCGCTGGATCACCGTGTTGAGATCGGTGAAATAGGTCATGTCGTAGACTGGAAGCGTGTTGACGGGATTTTCTTTCACGTCGACGAAGCGGGTCGGCGGCGGGGCGTCTGCATCTGCATAGCGGTAGACCTGCAAGGTCTGCGCATAGGCTGCCTGGTCAGCGGAAGTCCCGCCGTTCTTGGCCACCGGCCGGAAGGAGAAGTGGACGCCGAAAGTGGTGCTCTCATAGACGATGAACCCTTCGTACGGCACCGGCCCGTCATATCCGGGCGGCAGGATCAGGTACTTCGCCCCGGCACCCTGATCGTCGCCGCTGGTTCCCACATCGGCGATGGGCACCTGCCACGCATTCACGATGGTGCCGAAGAACGCGGCCTTGTCGCCGGCCGGCGGCACATCGATGACGATGGGGCCGTTTGCGATGCTGCCACCACCGAAGACGTAGGGCGTCACGTCATTGGCCGTCAGGAAGCCGTGCCGGCTGTCCATCGGTTCGGTCATGTAGCCGATCACCCCTGGTTCGGCGCCGGCATCCCGCTGCAGTGCCAGTTCGATGTCGTATATGCCGACGGCGGGCATTCCCCAGATCGCCGCCTCGCAGGCGCGACGCACCGCGAGATCGCGCTGGACCTCGGTCATTTCCGCTTGCGCCGGAGCTGATGCCAGCGTGAGGGCCAGCGCGGTGAAAGCGCTTCTTGAACCGTAAGGCATGGTTTTCGTCCTGTCCTGCATTCTGTCCGCAGGACACCATGCGCTATGGCGACCGCCCCCGACTATTCATTTCATGACAAAGCGACCGGCGGCCCCGGATCCCTACACGTGGTCAGGTGGCGAAGCGATGCGCTCTGAACTGCCCGGGGCTGACACCTCGCCCCTGCCGGAACGCCCGGCTGAAATTGGCAGGGCTCGCATAGCCAAGCATCATGGCGATTTCCGTGATTGGCGTCTGGGTCTCTCTCAACAATTCGCACGCCCGGTCCAGGCGCGTACGCAGGACGAGGTCGCGAAAGACCAGATTGTGCGCATCGAGCCGCCGCTGAAGCGTGCGGACGCCCAGCCCGAGTTGCGCGCCGGCTCGCTCGATATCCACCTGGCCGTCCAGCATCTGCACGCGGACGAGTTCGCGGATCTTTTCCGGCAGGTCGGTCGGCGCCGCCGGGCGCACCTGTCGGTGAAGATCGGAAAGCGTCATCGTCGGAGCAACGTCGCCCATCGGATTGCCAAGGAGTTCCGGCTCCCGGTGGATTACCAGCGCCCATCGGGGAGCGTCGAAAACCACCGGACACCGGAACGAGTCTTCGAAAAGCGCCGCGTGACGCGGCTTCGGGAAATCGAACTCGATGCGAAGCGGAACCCAATCCGGCGGAAAGTACGGCGCCGCGATCGTCTGGATGTATCGGACTGCGGCAATCGCATAATGCGGGTAGCCGAGCATTCCCGATGACGGAATGTCATAGTGAAAATGCACCTCTTCGCCCCGTACAACTATCTCCATGCGATCGTCCGCACCGTGGTAGGGCAAGGCCCGCATGAGCCGCTGCAAGGCGTCCACGAAGCTCCTGCCCTGCGAGACGTAGGCTCCGAAAGCCCCCCATGTCCGAATGTGGAGACTGGGCGCCATGTTCAGTCCGAACGCCGTATCGCCAGCTGCACGCGCGCCCTGTTCGAGGATGCGGGAAAATGCCCGATGAGGTATGAAGTAACCCTGCTTGCCGATCAAGGCTTCCGGGACATCCGCGGCATTGAACACCTTGGAGACAGCCGTGGATCCGGCAGAAGCCTCGATGAACTCCGGAACGCCTGCAAGCGCCGTGGTCGATACAAGCGAGTGACCGATCGTCCCCTCCCAGGTTGCTCAGCCGTTTCGTCAGGAACGTAGGGCCAAGCCCGGCAATGATCAACGAAGCGGAAACCGACATCCGCGTGGTTCGCAACGAACGACCGCTAATGGAATGTGCCGACTGCTTCACCGGCGGTGATAGCCTCCAAGGCTTAGCCGCATCGAAGGAGGAGCGATCATGACGTCCAGTTTCAAAGAAGACCTTTCCGCGGTTGCCGTTGTTGGTATCGACATCGGTAAGGATGTCTTTCATCTCGTCGGTTTTGGCGCCGATGGCGGGCTTGTTTTGCGACGGAAGATCAAGCGTCTTGCGCTCCGATCCACCTTCGAGAAGCTTCCGAGCTGCGTCGTGGGCATGGAAGCCTGCCTCAGTGCCCATTTCGTCAGCCGGACGTTGCGCGGGATGGGCTTCGAGCCACGGATCATTCCGGCGTTCTATGTGAAGCCGTTCAACAAGGGGCAAAAGAACGATTACAACGATGCCGAGGCAATTGCAGAGGCATCGCTTCGACCCAATTTGCGGACGGTGACGGAGAAGACACAGGACCAGCTTGATCTGCAGGCGCTACACCGGGTCCGGGCGCGGCTCGTCTCGCGACGGACCGCTACGATTAACCAGATCCGGGCATTTCTTGTCGAACAGGGGATCGCGGACCGCAAAGGGCTTCGGGCGCTGAAGAACTCCTTCGAGGCCATCCTCGAGGAGCGTCGGGACGAGATATCATCCCGCATGCGGGGAATCCTGATCGGTCTCTACGGCGACTGGCTCTGGCTCGACGAACGGATCGGGGTCATTTCGAACGAGATCGAGGAGATCAGCCGCACGGAGAAAAACTGTGCCAATGTCATGACGATCCCTGGTATCGGCCCGATCATCTCGACGGCGCTGGTTGGAGCCATTGGCAAGGGCGAAACCTTTGACAAGGGACGGGACTTGGCCGTTTGGGTTGGGCTCATTCCCCGGCAATTCAGCACCGGGGGACGGACCACGCTTGGCAGAATATCCAAACGGGGCAGTCGATACCTGCGGACGCTCCTCATCCAGGCTGCGAAAATCATCCTGATGCGCCCGCACAACTGGCCAAAACTGAGCTTTGGTGCATGGCTGATCGACGGATGCATCGCAACAAGCTGGCGGTGGCCTTGGCCAACAAGCTCGCAAGGATCGCTTGGGCGGTTCTGCGTTGCGGCCGGGAGTTCGACGCTCCAAGAGATACGGTTGCCAAAGCTATTTGAGGTCGGACAGCCGAACAGAGGTTCGCGAAGGAGAACAGCATGGGGCGGATAAACTACGCACCCAAAATCTGAGGGCGGAAAAGGCCCTTCGACGGCCTGTCCGGAAATGAGATCAGCGTGCGTGCGTATTTCCAACAAGGTCACGGCCCGCGAGCCGACACGTAGAGCGGATGCAAATCAGCGATATCTGCAACCACGCCAAATCATCCCTTGCGAACTGCAGCCGGCACATACAACCCGCCCTTGCTGTCGTTTTCTGCGCCTGCGAGGACGGGTTCTCGCTTGACGAAAAGTAACTGTTGGGAACGGCCCGACGCCATCATCCGTGCCAGCTGCGGCGAGCGGCATCGAAGAGCCGATTTTGTTGAAAAACACCCGTTCGCAACTGCCGAAATATGAGG
>NZ_LOAS01000054.1 GCF_001558155.1 Aliiruegeria sabulilitoris | reverse complement strand
CTTCATCCATCTCGATCATCGGTCTCACGAGACCGTCGAAGCTACCGTGTTTGACGGATCGGGGAAGGCGAATGCCGAAGATCTTCAAAATGCCGCGCACTTCATTGGCGAGGTCCATGGTTTTCTTGAGCAACGCCTTTCTGGTGCTGAGCAAAGCACGCAGCCCGTGCGCCTCGCGGCTCTTCATGTGCACCGGGCTGAACCAGCCTGTCCGCAGTATCTGAGCAATTCCCTTGGCGTCTGTTTTGTCGGTCTTGTTCCGCATCGCTGAAAGCGCAGCGCTGACCTGGCGAGCTTCCATGCATGTGACATTGAAGCCTTTGGCTTGCAGGCCGAAGAACAAGTGCTGGCTCAGAGTGCCAGCCTCAAAGCCGCTCCGCGCGATCGGATGACCGACTGTATCCAAGCAACCGGCAATGTCATCGACCTCGCAAGGCAGCTCTCGTTCCAAGCAAACCTTGCCACGGCCATCGACGACGCAAAGCGCACAGGATCGAAGCGACACATCCAAACCAACGAAGTATTCCATTCTCTGTCTCCCTTTCTCACAGCATGACTGTGAACCTATCGGGAGCTCGACCTCAGAGCAGGGTCAGCCCAATTACGCATGCTTCCCGCACTTCCTGCAGATTTCTGTACTCGCAAATCGGCTCTTCAGCCATCCGCTCTGAACGACAGTATGTTGAGATTGCGGTCGTTCAACTCGGCTACAACGTTGTGAGTGATGCGGTTCCCCAAGAAAACTACACGTCCATCCTCAGTTCTGAATGCGTAGGTCCTTGACCAAATCCTACCCCCGCAACCAAAATTCCTACACGATATCAAATACTTGAAGTCGGCTTCAGCCGATTCGGTTTTTGATGTCGCGTTTTACATCAACGCCACATCAACGTTTGACGAGTCCACTATTCAGAGCCATGGGAATCGATGCTCCAGACGGATCCTCGTCCCCGTGTTCGTCCCTCCAAGGGTCCATGTTCTTAGCCAGTCGATGCTAGAACGCTGAACACTTCGACCCTTACGCGGTCCAAGATCCAGCCTGCACGACTAAAGGCGGACACGGTCGAGCGTGTCCCGCTCGCGCGTTCGGTAGCGTCGATTGTGACGTGAACGGCCCAATGCCGACCTTCGCGATTGGCGCGGCGAGTGGTCGGGACCGAACCCAGAACGGTCACGCCTAAACGCTCGCGTTTCGCATGTGCAGCAGCGCTGGACACGCCGCGAATCCTGGACCTGCCAGTGTTGCGGACAAGTGCCGGCGTGTTTCAGAACATGCGTTCGGGCGGCTCCTGTTGGAGCCGCCCTACTGTTCGTGATCATACAGCTAAAGTGGCGGTCTATTCGCTTGCTGAGTTCCCGTGCAGCATGGCTTCGAGCTTCTTGATGTCTTCGGGCGAAAGTTCGGGCCGGTCGATGGTCAGTGTAAGCTTGTCGAGTTTGCCATTGAACCGGAACGGCACCTTGTAGTCCTGATCGTCCACAGGAGTGCCGGTATCGGCGCCCACATCGAAGTTTTCGTCCCACTGCAGAGTCATGGGAATTGTCTTCTCCATCTTCTGGGTCGAAACGACCTTGCCGTCCACCTTGAGAACGCCAGTGCCGCTCTGACCAAGACCGCTGGGGGAACCGTAGGCCAAAGTGGCCGCACCGAGACCATCGTACTTGAAGTCGAATTCAAGGGTGTGTTTGCCAGGTGAGAGCACCTCTTCGCCTGCCCATTTCTGCCGTTTGAGATCGACAAGGTTCCAAGTAAAGACCGGTTTGCCCTTGAGCACGTAGAACCCGTAGCCCGCGAACCGTCCGCCCTGGGTCACGATCATTCCTTCGGCCCCTTCCTTGGGAACATCGATCTCTGCCTTGAAATTGTAGGATGTCGCAAGCACGCTTGGGGCATCGCCGTTGGGGGTGCCGGTCAGCTCGCCGGAATAGGTGAACACGCTGCGGCCCGCCGCGAGGCTGGGACGCGGCTCGACCATGCGCGTGAACGTCGTCGCATTCAGCGGCAGAACCTGATTGCGCTCAGCTTCCTTCCAGAACAGGTCCTCCAACTCCTTCAGCTTCTCGGGAAACTGGGCAGCCACATCCTCATATTGCGTCCAGTCCTTGCTCAGGTCGTAGAGTTCCCAGGGCCAGCTTGCCGGGTCGTGGTTCCCCTTGCCGCTGTTGTCCCACGGGGCGCGCATGACCTTGCTGCTGGCGATCCAGCCGTCGTGATAGATCGCGTGATCCCCGATCATCTCGAAATACTGGGTCTTGCGAGTCGAGTCGGCATCGGCGTTGGCCGCGTCGAAGGTATAGGCCATGCTCACGCCTTCCATCGGCGCTTGCGGGATGCCCTCCACCTCCGTCGGTTGTTGGAGCCGGGCCGCTTCCAGAATTGTCGGCACGACGTCGATGACATGGTGGAACTGGTTCCGGATCCCGCCCTTGTCCTTGATGACCGCGGGCCAGGAGATTGCCATGCCCTGCCTGGTGCCGCCGAAATGCGAGGCCACCATCTTGGTCCAGGAAAACGGCGTATCGAAGGCCCAGGACCAGCCTACAGACATGTGCGGATAGGTCAGGTCGGACCCCCAAGCGTCATAGTATTTCAACTGAGCCTCAACGGGTAGGCTGACGCCCTGCACTGACATGACCTCGTTCGGTGTGCCGTCGAGACCGCCTTCGGCGCTGGTGCCGTTGTCGCCGGCGATATAGATGATCAGCGTATTGTCGATCTTGCCCAGATCCTCGATGGTCTCGATCACGCGCCCGATTTCGTGATCGGTATAGGCGACATAGGCCGCGAAAACATCGACCTGGCGCAGATAGAGTTTCTTATCGTCCTCGTTGAGATCCTCCCATGTCTTGAGCAGGTCTTCGGGCCACGGGGTCATTTTTGCATCCGCGGGGATGACGCCCAGCGTCTTCTGGTTCTCGAAAATGGTTTCGCGCAGCTTGTTCCAGCCATCGTCGAACAGGCGCATCTTGCTGATCTTCTCGATCCATTCCGGCGTCGGATGATGGGGCGCATGGGTGCCGCCGGGCGCGTAGTAGATGAAGAACGGCTTGTCCGGAGCGAGCGCGTCGATTTTCCGGATATGCTCGATTGCTTCGTCGGCCATCGCTGTTGTCAGGTTGAAGTCGGGATCGTCCTCGAATGGGTAGATGTACGTCGTATTGCGGGCGAGATTGGCCGGCTGCCACTGGTTGGTGTCGCCGCCCATGAAACCATAGAAATACTCGAAGCCCATGCCGGTTGGCCATTGATCGAAGGGCCCGAGTGCGGAGGTCTGGAACGCGGGCGTGTTGTGGTTCTTTCCGAACCAGGATGTCGCGTAGCCATTGTCCCGCATGATTTTGCCGACCGGGGCTTTGTCCCCGGTGATGATGCTGTTGTAGCCGGGATAACCCGTGGCGGTTTCCGATACCGTCCCGAAGCCCACCTGGTGGTGGTTGAAACCGGTGAGAAGGGACGCGCGGGTGGCAGAGCACACCGCCGTCGAGTGCATGTTCGTGAACCGCAGCCCTTCGGCGGCAAGACGATCAAGCGTCGGTGTGGGAATGACGCCGCCGAAAGTGCTTGGAACGGCATAGCCGGAATCGTCGGTCATGATCAGAAGCACATTGGGCGCCCCCTCTGGCGGCACCACACGGGGCGGCCAGTATGGTTTTGATTGCAGCGCGTTGCGCTCTATCGTCCCTCCGAATGTCGTATCGGGCATGGGAGGAAGCTGGCTTCCGTCTATTGTTGTTGTGGCACTCGGAGACCCAGGGGTGCCGGTAACCTGTGGTGCGCTCTCGGCCAGTACAGAGCCAGACACCAACGTGGCCACAACAAGGGGGAGTGCCATCCGGGACATTTCGGCAAACATGTTCAACCATCCTTCTTCATTCTGAAGATACCGAACCTGCAGGGCCTTGTTTCCTGCCGGCGCGACTGGCAACGCAAACACCTTCCAGAACGCGGAATCGGCCTCCAATCAGTTCACTGCCCGCACCCTGTCGGTCAGCAATAGTGAACGCCCGCCGCACAGCGGCGCACTGTCCTCCTCCCCGCACCGGCCACGCTGACCGGTGTCACCGGGCGCCCGACCCGCGCCTCCGCCGCCCCCACGAAGCCGTCGGATTTCGGCACGATTACACCGGGTCCAACTTGCAGGATGGTCGCGGCGATGAAGAGTGTCGTCGAGATCTTGAGGATACGTTTCATCATGGCGTCACTTTCCTTCCACGACATAGTTGCCGGATAACTCATCAAGGTCTGGCACATCGCCTGGAGCGACCACAGTTGCCCCGTCCGGCGCCGCGATCTGTGCGACCGAAACGGCCTCGGACCCAACCTTCCAATTGTAGACATCCACCGTGTAGTCGGGCGCCCCATCAGTCTGAATGCTGGTCACCGTGTATCGACAGGGAAAGGGCGCGTCGCTTTGCGCGATCCAGACTTGCAGATCAGCCCACTCTGTCCGAAACGCGAGGTGGTCGCATTCCTGGTTGCGAATGATACCGCTGCCCAGATCCTTCACGTCAATGAACAGCGGTCCCAGCGTCCCCTCGACATCCGCCAGAAGAAGATCGGCCGCAGGCATCGGACGACGATATGTATCGCGAAGTTCGTCGATCAGGGTTTCGACCGTTCCGGCAAGCTCTACTCGCGCAAGGACATTTGCGCCGCTGTCGAACAACGTCAAAGTCTTGCCGTCGAATCCCGCCTCAATGCTGGCAAATCCGCCATTTCGGGTCGCATACAGCTTGTCCGGACGTTGCAAGGAGACATTTCCGGAACTTGCGATTGCCAGTTTTTGTCCCTCGGTCGTAACGATATCGAGAGTCGAATCGTAGTCGAACGAAAAAGCGGTTTGTTGCGCCATGTATTCCGACATGGCAGCGAATAGCGCCCTGGCGTGGGACTCGTCGGCCTGCACCTGAGCACCCCATAGGGCTGCTGCAACGGCGGTCGTCGAGAATGCGAGATTTCTTGGGGTCATGCGTAGCTCCTCATGTGAGATTCGAGAGTCTTCCCTGAAGCTGCCAGTGCGACGCGCCAAAGCCGGCGCAATCGATCAGAACCGATAGGTTGCGCCGATCACCGGCCCTCCCAGCCCGAGTTGGACCTCGTTTCCGGAGATCTCCTTCTGGACGTTCATGTATCGGTATCCAAATTCGGCCGACCACGCCGCGTTGAACCGATAGCCGACCAGCCCAATGGCCTGCCATGTCGAACTGGCCTGCGTGATGAAACCACCAACGTCGGCCGTCGCGGTTGCGAACCAGTTTCCACCGAATGGAACGGTAAGACGGGCTGCTATCAGCGGATCGACCCAGGACGCGCTCTGGCTGGCGTGCTCGCTCGGGCGCAGATTGCCGTCCAGTTTTGTGTCGATATCCATCCCGAAAGCACGGAACCCGCCGGCAATATCGAAGGTAAGATCAGGACCATCGTAGACGCGATAGGCCACATACCCACTGAACGCCGTCACCTTGGTTTCGATCTGTGCGTCCGAAAACACGAGCCCGGCGGGCGTGGCGTCGGTCGCCCCATGTCAACGTAGAGGAGGTCGCCGATCAAACCCCATGGGCCATTGCGTGCCTCGAAAATGCCCATGAAGGCCATGTTGAGATTGGAAAGGTCGATACTTCCGTCCGAATCCGACTCAACCGTGCCGAAATCTGTTTCGACGGAGGCAGATAATCCCGGCAACCAGCCATATATCGCTGCGGCATATGTCCAGTCGGCCTCCTGTGCCGACAATGCTCCGGCTGCAATGATGAGCGGAATAGCTGAGATGGAACTGCGCACGATATGACCTCTGTTTTTTAGGGGCATGCGGTTCGAATTGCATGCTCGCCCGATCTGAACCGAGTATAGATGCACAACAAGCCGAGTTTTGACTTCACGCGCCACGAAGACGCGCCTATCCTGCGACCGAAAGGCACTCCCTGGTCGATTCACCCTCAGGGGCTGCCGGAACCAGGTCACAGTACCAAGGCAGGTGAAGAAAACTGCGGAACGACAAACGTACCTTTGTCGGTGACACATGTGAGCGAATATCCGGGCGAGCGGATAACAACTCTATTTCGCTTCCTGTTTACGCCCGCAGCCAGGAATGCGACCCCGACTGATTTGAAAGGACGAGCTTGCCCCGGGTCATTCCACTCATCAGCGCGGCCGCTATTGCTCCGATAGTGAGGTGGCTGGCGCTGGCTGGCCGGAATGCTCAGACCTATCTCGATGCGGCTGACCTGGGCTATTGGCCTGCGGTCCGACCTGAAGATCCCGTTCCTCTTCTCAGCGTTGTGGAATTCTTGCGTTCGGCCGCACATGTGGAAGGCCCGGATTTCCCGTGTCGGGCTCTGTCCGATGCCAGTCTTCTGGATCTGGCCCGTTTCGGGCGCGAAATCCTTGGCGCAAGCAGCCCGCGAAATGCACTACTCCGGGTTCAGACCATCCATCCGCGTCATTGCACGCATGAACAGATCAGCCTTGTGGAGAGTGCCGACTCCGTTCAGATCCGCCATCAAATGTATTGGCCCTTCGATCCGGAAGCGCTGCACCTGATCCAACAATACGTTGCAATGATGGTTGTTTCGCTGATGAGGTTCACTGACGCGTCCCCACCGCTGATCACGTCGGTCGAGATGGAGCCGCATCCGGATTTTGGCTTCGACCTCATTCGCAACTTCGGGTTGTCCGGTACCGAAATCTCGCCCGCAACGTCACGCGTGCTGGTTCTGACGATACCGCTGAACGTCTTCGATCATCAGTTTCGCAAGATCGCGCGCGACCGGAGCGCAGCGAATACAAATCAGGATTGGCCACCCATGCGAGGTGACGGCTCGCTGACGCATTCCGCGGGAGTTGTCGTTGCAGCCATGTTGAAAGATCGGCCGCCCACGATCGAGCGACTGGCACGGGCTGCTGGAACCAGTGTGCGTTCCTTGCAACGCGATCTGAGCGGGGAGGGAACCAGTTTTTCGGCACTACTCGACGTCGCAAGGAGAGATACCGCTCTTGCAGAACTCTGCTCCGGCAAGATGCCAGTTCGCGACATAGCCACTGCGATTGGATTTGCAGATCAGGCGACCCTCACCCGCGCCGTCCGCCGCTGGACAGGGACAACTCCCCTGAAAGTTCGTGGATCTGATATGCTGCGAAGGCGATCCGCTCCACTGAAGCCGTGATCAGGCATAAGACAGATGGTGCCAGAATTGACGATTCCGTTGCCTGCTCCTCCAATTCGCCGCGTGCAATTGACGTTGTGGGGCCACCGTGCGCGCCGAACAGTTTTCCAAACTCGGAAGTTGTGAAGGCGTCCAGAGTGGACGGCTACAGAACGGCACGGCCGACTCGCTTCGGCAGTCTACGAATAGCGGCTTTCGCATCTGCGAGTACGGGGCGTTCGGTTGCAGCGAGTTCGCACAATTACCGTTCCTTTCAAACTTCTGGGGTTCTACTTCGGAGACTGCACGCCCGCAGAAAACGACAGCAAGGGCGGGGAGCGGTCTCTCACTGCAGTGAGCATCAAAGTCTCACATGCGGACGAAGCCGACCTTCGGTGCCGGTGCCCTTGTGTCCGCTTGCTTTTTGGAGGCGTAGCCAAATGTCCGCACGACAATCGTGTTTGACATTGTTCATTCAGCGGAACGCCATAGTGTGGATTCCAATAAACAAGGTCCTCGAAGCGGGACAACATTGATGAGAATCGGCAAACGATATGCATTTCAGTCTTTTCAGAGCGTTGGGGTATATGGTCGGCGGTCTGTGGACAGGTTGGGGCGGACGCAGGCGAATAGAAGCAAGGCAACTTCGCAACCTACGGCGACTTGTAGAAACGGTGCGACGCGACTCCCCTCTGTTTCGTCGGCTTTATGGAGATCTGCCACCATCAGACGAAGTCGAACTAAGCGACTTACCGGTGACCCGCAAACCCGAGCTCATGGCGGAGTTCGATGACTGGCTGACAATCCGTTCCCTTCCTCTCGACAAGGCTCGCGAACATCTGACGGACATTGGAAGGGTTGGTGTGCCAATCGACGATGTTGCCGTATTTCAGACGTCCGGGACATCGGGTGAACCAGCCGTCATCGTCTTGTCTGAATCGTTCGTGGAATATGCTTATGGCATCATGCTGGCACGCTTCGAACGATATCACCGGAAGCTCGTCCGAGACGTCCGCAATCTCGGCGCCAGGGTGACGATCACAGGCGGGCGTGGCCACTTCGCCGGAAACGGTTTCAATAAACTGGTACAACGGTTGAATCCACGGCTGGCGAAAGGGTTTGGGGTAACCTTCGTTGAAGCCGAGCAGCCGATTGGCCAGATTGTTGACAGACTCAATGCGATTGGGAACGTCGCCTGGATCGTGACCTACCCTAGCATGCTGGCCATTCTGGCACGGGAAAAGGAGACCGGACGGCTGCGGATCGAGCCTGCGCTCTTTACCACCGGAGGCGAAACACTGACAGATGATCTGCGCGAGCGGGTCAAGCGGGCTTTCCCCTCGCTGAAATACGGAATTGCCGATCCCTATGGGTGCACTGAGTGCCTGGCACTTTCGTTCGAGTGTAGTCACGGGCGGAAGCATGTGAACGAAGACTGGGTCATCCTCGAAGCAGTCGACGAAGCGATGCAGCCTGTACCGGACGGCACGTTATCAGCGACCGTTCTGCTAACTGTCCTCGCCAATGAAGTTCAGCCGTTCATCCGCTATGATCTCGGCGACTGTGTCCAGTTCGACGAGGACTCCTGCACCTGCGGGTCGCCGTTTCGCAGTATTCAGGTGGAGGGACGTCAGGCGACGCTCGTTCGCGTTGGCGGGGTGACGCTGTCTCCGCTTGTCTTCAATCTTGAACACGACCAGGCTCAGCGTATCCAGCTCGTCCAGACCGGCGAGTGGGATTTCGAACTGCGCATACAACTGGCCGAGGGCGCGGCGGCAGGGCCTGTCTTTCAAGAGGTAATCGCGTCAGTGAAACGGGTTTTCCGCGATAACGGCCTGGATGATGTCACCGTGCGGACAGGCGAGGCACTTCCCGAATTTACCGGGAGCGGCAAATTCCATGAAGTACTGCCTTTGCGAAACACCGGTTCACGAACATGACGCAGCCCAGCAATCGCTAGACTTGGGTGCATGGCTTCCGAACAGAAGTCCCGGTTCAGTAATTCCTCACACACTCAGGCTTGGGTTTTCGGGGGAGTTCGCTGGCTCCTCGAGCCGTCACAGAAATGTCGCCTTTTTGTTACGAATCTTTTAAGTTCGCCTGCTGGTGATGTGTGTCAAAGCTCTCATCTTCCCGCCCCGGCAATTCTCTTCCCGCTGGGACCAGAGTGTCTGTCAGGAGAAGAAGTCCAAAAAAGGGGGGGACATGAAGTTCAGGGAGTACCTCAAGATAGAAAGCGCGGCCGATCTAAGCCGCACAGAGGTGGGTCGTCTGGGCACGGCTATCCTCTTCATCGTGGCCGTGATGATCTACACAGGCGCGAAATTCGCCCATGTCGAGCAGTCCTATTTGCTCGTGGCGGCAGCGGTGATCGGCGCCTATATGGCGCTCAACATCGGTGCGAACGACGTGGCCAACAACGTCGGCCCTGCAGTGGGCTCCTTTGCCCTGACACTCACAGGCGCCATCGTCATTGCGGCGATATTCGAGGCGGCCGGCGCGATCATCGCTGGCGGCGATGTGGTGTCCACTGTCAAGAAAGGCATTATCGATCCGGCAGACATCAACGATTCGGACACCTTTGTCTGGGTGATGATGGCGGCATTGCTTGGGGCCGCGATCTGGCTCAATCTTGCCACGTGGCTTGGAGCACCGGTCTCTACCACCCATTCGATCGTCGGTGGCGTCATGGGCGCGGGTATTGCAGCCGCCGGTTGGAACATCGTGAACTGGGACTCGATGGGCAAGATCGCCCTGAGCTGGGTTGTCTCACCTGTCACCGGCGGCATCATCGCCGCCCTGACGCTCTATTCGCTCAAGAAACTGGTCTTCTTCAAGAACGAGCCGCTTCAGGCTGCGCAACGGGTGGTGCCGATTATGATAAGCATCATGGCATGGGCGTTCACGACCTATATCTGCCTGAAAGGCATCAAGAAGCTCATCAAGATCGACATCTTCTCCGCCCTGTTCATCGGGATGGTGGCGGCTATTATCGTTTGGGTCATCGTGGCACCTTTGGTGCGCAAGGCGGTGCCCAAACTGCCAAACAACGGGGAGGGCGTGAACAAGCTGTTCACGGTGCCGCTGATCTTTGCGGCGGCGCTTCTGAGCTTCGCACATGGTGCCAATGATGTGGCCAACGCGGTCGGGCCGCTGGCCGGAATCGTGGATGCCCTAACGAGTACCGATGGCGGGGCCGTGACAAAGGCCGCGATCCCTCTCTGGGTCATGGGCATCGGCGCGCTCGGCATTTCTGTCGGTCTCGCGCTGTTCGGCCCCAAGCTGATCCGTACCGTCGGATCGGAGATCACCGAACTGGATCGATCACGCGCCTTCTGCATCGCGCTTGCGGCGGCGATCACCGTGATCATCGCCAGCCAGCTTGGCATGCCGATCTCCTCGACCCACGTCGCACTCGGCGCGGTCTTTGGCGTCGGCTTCCTGCGCGAGTTCATCGAGCAGCGAATGCATACCGTCGTCGAGGACGTATTGCATCAGCATGAGGGAGACCCGCATTTCGACGAGGTCGAAGCGGTTCTGCGGGACTTCGAGAATGCCATGCCCGAGGACAAGGCCGAGATGCTGTCCCGGATCAAGGAGATGGGGGCGGAATCCGTTATCACCAAGGCACAGCGCAAGGAGCTGCGCGCAGCCCTCAATCGGCAATTGGTCAAGCGTTCTACGCTGTTCAAGATCGTCTCGGCCTGGATCATCACGGTCCCGGTGGCGGCGTTCATGGCAGCCCTGTTCTTCTTTGCCCTCCGCGGCATGATGTTGCCGTAGGGGTCTGATAAATTGATGAAGAAGCTCCTTCTGCCAATCATACTTGCGGCACTTGTCCTGGGGTTCTGGAACAGCCAGGACTTTCAGGAGATTGCCGCGGGCGTTGCCATCTTCCTCTTCGGGATGCTGATGCTTGAAGACGGCTTCAAGCAATTCAGTGGGGGCGTTCTGGAACGTGTCCTCGATAAGTCGACCGACACCATACCGAAATCTCTCGGTTTTGGCTTCGTTGCAGCCACGGTTATGCAATCGAGCTCCCTGGTGTCGGTCATTACGATCTCGTTTCTGAGCGCGGGATTAATCAAACTGATTGCCGGAATTGGCATCATGTTCGGCGCCGACATCGGAACCACGACCGGCGCCTGGCTTGTTGCCGGGTTCGGGTTGAAGGTGAAGATCTCGGCCTACGCGATGCCAATGCTCGCGCTCAGCATTGTCCTGGTGTTCCAGAAGTCCAAATACGTTCGCGGGTTTGGGTTCATCCTGGCTGGGCTCGGATTCCTGTTCCTGGGCATCCACTACATGAAAGAAGGCTTCGATGCCTTCTCGGAACAGTTCGATCTGACCAAGTTCGCGATGGTGGGCGTGATGGGCCTGCTCGTCTACACGGCGATCGGCTCAATGGCTACGGTGGTCATGCAGTCTAGCCATGCCACCATGGTCCTTGTCATCACGGCCATGGCGGCGGGCCAGGTGTCCTATGAGAATGCGATCGCACTGGTGATCGGTGCGAATATCGGCACCACGATAACCGCAATCATTGCCTCTTTGCCGGCAAATTACCTCGGTCGGCGACTGGCTCTGGCACATGTAATATTCAAGCTTGTCACCGCAGTGGTGGCTTTGACGCTGATCAATCAGATGGTTTGGGCAGTCGATTGGATCAGTGACAAGGTCGGGATCAGGCCGGACGACTACGCCCTGAAGCTCGCGGTGTTCCATACGATGTTCAACACGATGGGTGTCGCGATCATGACTCCGCTGATGAACCAGTTGATTGCATTTCTGGAGCGGACAATTCCTGAACCCGAATTGGACATCAGCCAGCCTCAATACCTGTCAAGGGCTGTCGAGAGCTTCCCTGTCTCGATGGAAGCGGCAATGCGGAAGGAGGTCAAACACCTCCAAGACAACGCGACCAAACTGATTGCGCACGGATTGAACCTCCACCGACATGAAATCTATGCGGCGGACGATGTTGCCAAGACGGTTGAGGACAGCAGGGCAGAAGTAGAACTCGACATAGATGCGAAATTCGAGCAACGCGTAAAGGCCCTCTACTCCGCAATCTTCGATTTCGCGAGCCGTGCCGGCGCTCTGAATCTCCCGAGAGACATCACAGATCATATCTATGGGCTTAGGGATTCCGCTCAGAGCACCGTCCACGCGGTGAAGGCGATCAAGCACCTGCGCCACAATGTGACCGAGTACACAAAGTACCCGCAGGGGACGATTACCGACATTTACAACGGCCTCAGGGCTGAAATCGCCCGCATTCTGATCGAAATCAACAAACTGGATCGAAGCGATCCAGACGACCGCAGCATGCTCTGGTTGGACGAAGAGCGGGTTCAGATTGAACGGGATCGCAAGAACACGACCCGCATGATTGAAGGGCTCATCAGAGACGGAAAGATCGATGCCGAGGAAGCCACATCCTTCATGACAGATTCCGGCTATGCCTACGAGGCAATGAGTGATCTGATTGAAGCGGCACGCGTCTACTACGCGGACACAGAAGACGGAATGGCTGAAGTCGAGCGCATATTGATGCTGGAAGACGAGGATATCGAGGAACTGCTGTCCGAGGTGGGAGACCTGGAAAACATCGATTGAAAAAGACAGAAACAACGATGTGCTTGGGCCCAGGTGCAGAAGGAAAATGAAATGGCGTTGAAGAACACAACGGAAAAGCTGGACGAGTATCAAGAGCGCCTAAAGCACAAAAAGGCGAAGCCGATCAGTCGAAAGCACGTGGAGAAAGTAATCGACAAACTTGCGTCCAAGCACGACGACTTGAAGGCCGAGTTGAAAGCGGCTTCAAAACCCTCGAAGCGCGATCGGATCCGTGCCAAAGTGAAAGTCGTAGAAGAACTTCAGTCCAGAGCCAACTGGTTGCTCGAAAAGGTCAAAAAGTCAAAATGACGACCTGAAGTGTCAGGATGAACGCGATAGTGCCCGGTAGGGCATTCCCAAGTCGGTCAGGTTCGTCATCTCGGAAAGCGCGCCGACATGACGGAACAGAATTATTGTCAACATCGCAAAGGATTTCTTTTGCTAGGTCATGTTGACAAATGGCGGAGCCAGAGGCGGATTGATGTGATGTCGATGAAGCCGAGGAAGCGTTCAGCCGTTTTGTCGTAGCGGGTCGCGACGCGGCGTGCCTTCTTGAGCTTGTTGAAGCATCTCTCCACCAGGCGGTGTCAGAGCGATTCAAGTTGAGCGGGGTAGGGTGGTCTCGTAGCCTCTCGGGATGAAGAAAGACGACCCATTCAAGTATTTCCGGACGAGCCGCGAGATCATCCGCCTGGCTGTCATGATGTATGTCCGTTTCCCTCTCTCGCTCCGCAACGTCGAGGATCTGTTGCACGAGCGTGGCGTCGATATCAGCTATGAGTCCGTTCGTTTTTGGTGGAACAGGTTCGGCCCCATGTTCGCCGCCGAGATCCGCAAGAAACGGGCTGAGCGCCTGCGGTCCGGGCCCCAGTGGCGTTGGCACTTGGATGAGGTCTTCGTGAAGATCAACGGCGAACGACACTACCTCTGGCGGGCCGTTGATCACGAGGGCGAGGTCCTGGAAAGTTTCGTGACCAAGACGCGGGACAAGAAAGCTGCATTGAAATTCTTGAAGAAAACGATGCGGCGATACGGCCGGCCTGAGGCCATCGTCTCTGATTTGCTTCGGTCCTACGGCGCGGCTTTGAAGGCGATCGGCGCCGAACAGCTACACGAAACTGGCCGCTGGTTGAACAACAGGGCGGAGAATTCGCACCTGCCGTTTCGACGACGAGAGCGGGCG
>NZ_LOAS01000053.1 GCF_001558155.1 Aliiruegeria sabulilitoris | reverse complement strand
GAAACTCAAATCATCCCTTGCGCCAACGGAGCCGTCCACACATGACAGCTCCGTTCGAATTGGTCTGAAACCACCCAGCTTCGCTATATCCGTACTGACCGACCAGTTTTCCAGGATTCCGTCGCAGCATCCGCAATCAGTTGCGCTTTGAGCCCATCATGGATCGAGGGTACCGGCTGTGTAACGTTGCGAACACTGGAAATGAAGCTTTCCAGTTCATTCCGATATGCGGCCTCGTAACGTTCTAGGAAGAACTCCTTTGCAGGCGCGCTTTGATAACCCGCACGATTGGCCAACTCGACCGTGTTCTCGTGGACATTGCCGGCCCGGAGCAAGCCCTTCGCTCCGTGCACCTCTATCCTCTGGTCATAGCCGTAGGTGGCCCGTCGGGAATTGGATATCTGGCATATCCGGCCACTTGGCGTGGTCAGCGTGACCGCGGCGGTGTCAACATCTCCAAGTCTGGCCACTTCCGGATCCACGAGGGCCGAACCGACCGCGTGGATCTTGTCAGGCTCCTCTCCAAGCAGAAAGCGGGCCATATCGAAATCATGGATCATCATGTCCCGGAACAGCCCGCCCGAGGTGCGGACGTAGTCATGCGGTGGTGGTGACGGATCGCGCGAAAGAATTGTCACGATCTCCACATTGCCGATTTCACCCTCGCTGATCAGCCGTTGAAGCCGGGCGAAGTTCGGATCGAAACGTCGGTTGAACCCCGTCATGAAAGGTATGTTGGCCCGGTTCACCGCGTCGATGCATTCCCGAATACGGGCTGCCGACATGTCGATGGGCTTTTCGCAGAAAATCGCCTTTCCCGCTGAAGCAAGGGCATGGATAAGGTCGTAATGGGTCGTTGTGGGCGTCGCGATCACCACGGCGTCGATATCATCGGCCGAGACGATCTCTTCCGCTGTCCGGGCGTCTGACCCGGTCTCATCCGCCAGTGCCCGCGCAGACTCGTGAATGGCATCGGCGACAGCGACCAGTCGTGTGTCAGACAGCGCCAGAACACTGCCGGCGTGAACGCGACCGATACGGCCACAACCGAGAATTCCGATGCGCATTTTGCACTACCTTTCCATTGGCTTGCTGATAGGACGCAACACCTGTCGCGTCGCCTCGACAAGAGGATCATGTGTTTCCTTCAGGATCTGCACCCGATCGAACCGATCCTTGTCCCGGTTAACGGCGCTCCTCAGCGCTGTACCAAAGGCCATACGAAGTTCAGTACCGATGTTGAATTTGCAGATGGCGGAACCGTGCGACAGGATCCGACGCTGTTCGATCGGCACACCGGATCCGCCGTGAATTACCAGCGGAACGGTCGTCACAGCTTCGATCGCTCGAATGCGTCCTTCGTCCAGACCCTCGCCACTCTTCTGTTGCAGATGGACGTTGCCGACAGAGATCGCCATGGCATCCACGCCCGTTGCACGCGCGAAGGCCGCAGCCTCCTCGGGATCGGTGCCTGCGGAAGCCTCTCCCTCGGAATACCCCACGAAGCCGATTTCACCCTCGCAGGATATTCCGGCCGAATGGGCGAGTTCGGCAACCGCAGCAGTTTCGTCCATGTTCTGGGCAAGCGGCTTGCGTGAGCCATCATACATGAGCGAGGTAAACCCCGAGTCCAGCGCGATTCGGCATTCTTCCATCGTGTAACCGTGGTCGAGATGTGCCACGACTGGCACCGATGCTCCGTCGGCCAGATACCGAAACATCTTGCCCAGGATCGGCAAAGGCGTGTGTTCCCGGCAAGAAGGGCCTGCCTGCAGGATGACCGGCACCTGCTCGGATTCGGCGGCATCCACATAGGCACGCATGTCCTCCCAGCCAAGCGTCACCAGGCCTGCCACGGCGTAGCCCTGTCTCAGAGCCGGTTGCAGGACCTCCGCAAGTGTCGCGATCGTCATTTGAACTTGGCCACCATGTCCATGATGCCGGGTATCGTGTGGAGTTGGGCCGCGTGGGTCGGCTGGAAATACTGTCGCAGGCTGCGCTGGCTTAGCCCGCCAAGAATGGTGAAGTAGTACATCTCGTACCCCGGGAGCACGGCGCAGGGGTGGTAGCCCTTGTCGATCAGGATCGTGGAGCCATCCATGATGTGATAGGCGTCGCCGGGCTCGTTATCCTCCCTTTGCAGCATCTGAACGCCTGAGCCATAGTTCGGGCGGAACCGGAAATTGTAGGTTTCGTCGTGGCGGGTTTCGTCGGGCAGGCGATCGGTGTCATGCTTGTGGCTGGGGAAGCCCGACCATCCTCCCTGGCCGACTGTATAAAGTTCGCTCACGAGCAACCGGCCCACCTTGTCATGGTGGCTTGCGCCGAGAATGTGCTTGATCTTGCGGTGCGTCTTGGTGTCGTCCGAGCCGTATTGCACCACGTCCAGGCCTTCGGCGCGGACGTCGAACGGCTCCAGAACCTTGTCGTACTTGGCGCCCGCGATGAATGTTTCGGTCGCGTCGGTCTCGCAGGTAATCCGGACTTTCGCGCCAACGGGTACGTAAACGCCTTCGGGCTCGCCGTCCCAGACGTCGATTGTTCGGTTGCCAAGCGACGCAAAGGTGACGCCTTCTACTTCGACATTTACGGTACCGGTGGCAGGCACGACGCAGGTCTCGTAACCCGGCACGGCGTATTCGACGCTCTGGCCCTTGGTTAGTTTTACAATGTTGAAGTAGTTGAGCGGCACCAACGGATGATTGGTGTCCACGATGGGCTGGTTCTGGTTGTCATGTGGGGCGATGTGCATGGAATGTGGCCTTTTCAGTTGTCGGTTGGGCCGGGATAGGTGGCAAGAAATGCATCAAGTTCTGCGGTTGTCGGCATCGATGGAGCGCAGCCTGGTTTGGAGACGACGATGGAGGCGCAGGCCGAGCCGCGCAGAACTGCCTCGCGCAAGTCCCGGCCCTCGGCGATGCCAGCCAGAAGGCCAGCCATGAAACTGTCGCCGGCGCCATTCGGTTTGACTGCAGTCACGGGAAAGATGCCAGTGTGGATTTCCTGGCCGTCTGCCAGCGTGATGGCGCCCTTCTGGCCCATCTTGTAGATCACGATGCGTCCAGGCTGTCGGGCGAGTTCGCGCGCCTTGTCGAGCCCCTTGTCCATATCGCCAGCCATGAAACCGAACTCCTCGTCATTGCCGACGATAAGGTCGCTTTCGTCCCCGGCACGGGACAGCACCTCTGATGCGACCTCGGGCGATGGCCAGGAGTATGGGCGGTAGTCGATATCGAAGATCACGGGAAGACCGGCATTTCGGGCGTTCCGGAATGCCCGGAACGTGGAGCCGCGGGAGGGTTCGGCGGCAAAAACGGTGCCGGCGGTAATCAGGGCGCCGAAGGCGTTGTAGTCTACTCGGTCAACGTCTTCTTCGGTGACCTGGAAATCGACCGCGTTGTTGCGATAGATGCAGAGCTGAAAATCCTCCATCGTGCTCTCGTAGACCGCGAGCGAAATGCGATATTCACCGTCCAGCACGCGCAGGTATTGGGTATCGACGCCGTAATGGCGGAGCTGGTTGGCGCAGTATCTGCCGACACAATCGTTTGATATCGAGGTTACGAGTGCCGATTGTCCGCCCAACTTGCACAACCCGGCGCAGATATTGGCCGACGAGCCTCCGAGGCCTGACCGGAACGTCTCTGCGACTTCTGCCTTCGTTCCTTGCGGATCGGCAAACATGTCCATGCCGGCCCGTCCGAAAACCACGAAACGATTCTTGCGGATTCCGTCGAGAAGGATACTCATCACACACCCCTCCGCTGGCCTGTGCGGGCCGATTCCCACTCCGCGTGCGCCGCGCGAACCTTGGCGCTCTCCGATACATGGGGCGTGCCGCATTCCCACCAGGTGTGGCCCTGATCGGTCCAAGAATTGTAAGCCTCAACCTTCATGCAGATCACGTAGGTCTTGTCTGAAGCTTTAGCCCGTTTGAATGCTTCGCCCAGTTCCGCGGCATTGGCGACAGTCTCGGCAGTCGCCCCCATCGAGGCGGCATGGGCCTCGAAATCCACGAGGAAGGGTTCCGGGATCGTGGGGGCATCCTCGATAAGGCAGTTGAAGCTTTCGTTTCCGGTATTGTTCTGAAGCTTATTGATGACAGCCCAGCCGCCGTTGTCGAGCAGGATGAGGATCAGCTTTTTTCGGGTCAGGACAGAGGAATAGATATCCGAATTAAGCAGCAGGTAGGCTCCGTCACCGACGAAAACGATGGTGTCTTTGTCGGGTTCCCGCTCGTCCTGCGCGATCCGGGCGCCCCATCCACCGGCAATCTCGTAGCCCATGCAAGAGTACCCGAATTCCACGTCGACCGTTCCCTGCGATAGCGTACGCCAGTTGGCCGTCACTTCGGCCGGCAATCCTCCGGATGCCGTCACGACCCGGTCGCGAGGATCGCAGAGCGCGTTCACCACGCCGATCGCCTGCGCGTAGGAGTTCGGTCGGTTGCCATGAGCCACATTGTCCGCAACGTAGGCATCCCATTGCTTGCGTTGAGCCTGCGCGAATTCGACCCAATCGGCCGGAGCGGTGTAGCTCACCATGGCGGACCCGAGCGCCTGCAGAGCGCGTTTCGCGTCGCCCACCACGGGAAGCGAGCGGTGTTTACCTGCATCGAACCTTGCGGCGTTGAGCGAGATGAAACGCGCGCTCATGTCGAATGCTGTCCATGACCCGGTGGTGAAATCCTGCAGGCGCGTACCGACAGCGACGATGACGTCGGCTTTTTCCGCGATCGCGTTGGCGCTGTCCGATCCGGTAACCCCGATGGGTCCAATGTTGAGCGGGTGGGATGCAAGCAGGTTGGCCCGGCCGGCAATCGTTTCAACGACAGGGATCTGATGCGCTTCGGCAAAGGCGGTGAGTTCGGCCACGGCGCGGGAGTATTGTACCCCACCGCCTGCAATTATCATGGGACGTTGCGCCGAGTTCAGCAGCGCAACTGCATCTGCGATTTCGTTGGTATCCGGGGCAACGCGGCGGATACGGTGAACCTTGCGTTCGAAGAAGACGGTCGGAAAATCATAGGTCCAACCCTGCACGTCCTGTGGAAGCCCCAGGAAAGCGGGGCCGCAGTCACCTGGATCCAGCATGGTGGCAAGCGCTGCCGGCAGAGATTGAATGACTTGCGCCGGGTGCGAGATCCGGTCCCAGTAGCGCACAACCGGCTTGAAGGCATCGTTCACACCAAATGTCGGATCCTGAAAATTCTCCATCTGCTGCAATACGGGGTCCGGCAGTCGGCTGAGATATGTATCGCCGCAGAGCATGAGCATGGGCAGTCGGTTGGCATGCGCCAGCGCGGCGGAGGTAACAAGATTTGACGTGCCCGGCCCGGCACTCGCCGTGCAGAACATGAACCTCTGGCGCAGCCACTGTTTGGCGTAGGCGGCTGCCGCAAAGCCCATGCTCTGTTCGTTCTGTCCGCGGTAGAGCGGGAGCTCCTCACGATGATTGTAGAGTGCCTCGCCAAGGCAGGTCACGTTGCCGTGCCCGAAGATTCCAAAACCCCCGCCGCAAAGGCGAATTTCCTCTCCATCAATCTCAATGAACTGGTTGGCAAGCCAGCGAATGATGGCTTGCGCCGTTGTGAGGCGGATCGTCTCTGCACCCATGCTCGTTCTTTCTCCCGGTTGCCCTCCGCAACGACTCTGGCCGATTGCAGCTTGCGCGAATTCGATTCCAACGATAACAATTTTGCAACCGGTTGCAATTCGAATCTGATTGTGGAGCGATAATGGACCAGCGCGGGATCGGCATTGGCATTCTGGGAGGTGGCTACATGGGCAAAGCCCACTCCGTCGCCATGGCTGCCGTGGGTGCCGTGTTCGAGACGGCGCTCCGTCCCCGCCTGGAAATGATCTGCTCCAGCAGTGCAGAGACGTCCGATCGCTATCGCAGGGCGTTTGGATTCGCACGGGCCACGCATGATTGGCGCACTTTGGTCGAAGACCGCAGCGTCGACGCCATCGTCATCGCAACACCGCAGGCGCTGCACCGAGAAATTGCAGAGGCTGCATTTGCGCTTGGCAAGCCCGTGCTCTGCGAGAAGCCATTGGGCGCTTCGCTCGAAGATGCCGAGTCCATGGTCGCGGCGGCAGAGGCCGCCGGCGTGGCGAATATGGTCGCCTTCAACTACATCCGCACCCCGGCGAGCCAGTTCGCACGACAATTGGTTGCGAAGGGCGAGATCGGCGCGGTCACCTGGTTCCGTGGCGAACATACCGAAGATTTCTATGCCGACCCCCATATGCCCGCGACCTGGCGCACATCCGGAATGGCAAATGGCACGATGGGAGATCTTGCCCCACACATGATCAACGCCGCGCTGGCGTTGATCGGACCGATCTGCTCCCTCGTGGCCGAGGTCGAAACGGTGCATTCCGAGCGCCCCGGCGGCGACGTCACCAACGACGACCAGGCGCAAATGATGTGTCGGTTTGCCAACGGCGCCATGGGTCAAATGCACTTTAGCCGGATAGCGACAGGGCGGAAGATGGGCTATGCCTACGAGATCACCGGCACGAAGGGCGCGATCCGCTTCGATCAGGAGGACCAGAATGCGCTTTGGCTCTATCGATCCGAAGGGCCCGAGGCAGAGCGAGGCTTCACCAAGATCCTGACGGGGCCAACCCATCCGGACTACTTGCCTTTCTGTCAGGGTCCAGGCCACGGCACCGGCTACCAGGATCAGATCATCATCGAAGCCCGGGATTTCCTGCAAGCCGTCGAGACGGGCAAGCAGGTCTGGCCGACGTTTCGCGACGGGCTCGAGGTCCATCGCGTCGTTCAGGCCGCGATCGAATCCTCCCGAACGAAAACCTGGCAAGACATCAAACCGGCAACTGCTGAAAGGCCCGGACCATGACTATTCGCATTGGCAATGCCCCCTGTTCCTGGGGTGTGGAATTTCCAGATGACCCGCGAAACCCCACCTGGCAGACAGTCCTGAAGGAATGCGCCGAGGCGGGTTACAAAGGGATCGAACTGGGTCCGGTCGGTTTCATGCCGGAAGATCCCGCTGTTCTTGGAGACGCCCTCGCAGAACATGACCTCGAACTGATCGGCGGCGTCGTTTTCCGGGCGTTTCACGACCCCGACCAATGGGGTGACGTGCTCGACGGGGTCCATCGGACGTGCAAGGCGCTGACGGCGCATGGTGCGCAGCATCTCGTGCTGATCGACTCGATTTCCGGGCGCCGCGCCCCCACGGCGGGTCGCGTTGCAGAGGCCGAGCAGATGGATCCAGCCGAATGGATCGCCTTCCGGTCACGCATCGCAGAGGCGGCTCGGATCGGAACCGAAGAATACGGGCTTACCGTGGGTATGCATGCCCATGCGGCCGGCTTCATGGATTTTGAACCGGAACTCGAGCGTTTACTGGACGAGGTGGACGAGGCCATCCTGAAGATATGCTTCGATACCGGCCACCATTCCTATGCCGGGTTCGACCCCGTGGCTTTCATGAAGCGGCATATCGGGCGGATTTCCTATATGCATTTCAAGGATATTGACCCGAAAGTTAAGACCGAGGCAATCGCCGCCCGCGCCGGTTTCTACGATGCCTGCGGGCGAGGAATATTCTGCAAGCTGGGTCTTGGGGATGTCGATTTCCCTGCCGTTCGCCAGGTGCTGCTGGACAATGGTTTCGAAGGCTGGTGCACCGTCGAGCAGGATTGCGACCCCACGCTTGACGTCACACCCATGGAGGACTCGCGCTACAACCGCGAATACCTCGAGTCCATTGGCTTCAACTGAGGAATCCGATCCATGAAAAAATTACAATGGGGCATGATCGGCGGCGGCGAAGGCAGCCAGATCGGGCCGGCACACCGGCTCGGGGCCCTCGCGGATGGTCATTTTTCTTTCACAGCCGGAGCTTTGGATCATCGACCGGAGGCCGGCAGGGAGTACGCCCAAAGGCTCGGGATTGCTTCCGACCGCGCTTATGGCGACTGGAAGGAAATGCTGGAGGGTGAGCGCAAGCGGGATGACCGCATAGACCTGGTGACGGTCGCAACGCCAAACGCAACCCATTTCGAAATAACCAGGGCGTTCCTGGAGGCGGGCTTCAACGTGCTGTGTGAAAAGCCCATGACAATGACGGTAGAAGAGGGGGAGGAGATCGTGCGTGTGGCCGAGGCGACGGGCCGGATCTGTGCGGTGAACTATTGCTATTCCGCCTATCCAATGGTCCGGCAGGCGCGTGCGATGGTCCGTGCAGGAGAAATTGGAAAGGTGCGTCTTGTCCTGACCAATTTCAGCCACGGTCACCACGGCGACGCGACAGATGCCGACAACCCACGTGTGCGCTGGCGGTACGATCCTGCAATGGCTGGAGTCTCCGGCCAGTTCGCCGATTGTGGCATTCACGCACTTCACATGGCCTGTTTCATTTGCGATGACGAAGTCGAAAGCCTTTCCGCAGACTTCGCCTCGACCATCTCCAGCCGCGAGCTGGAGGATGACGCGATGGTGAATTTTCGCATGTCCGGCGGGACGGTTGGGAGGCTTTGGACATCCTCGGTCGCAATCGGCCGGCAGCATGGTTTCGACATCCAGGTATTTGGCGAGACAGGAGGGTTCCGATGGGCGTCGGAGCAGCCCAACCAGTTGGTCTATACGCCTGTAGGCGGGCGCACCCAGATCATCGAAAAAGGCGAGGGTGGGTTGTACGCGGATGCCCAGCGGCTTTCCAGAGTGGCAATCGCGCATCCCGAAGGGTTTCCGCTGGCCGTCGCCAACATCTATTGCGACCTGGCGGATACCATCCGCGGAGAGGCGCGCGATGGCCTGCCCGGTGCGGCTGACGGGGTTCGGTCCATGGCGGCAGTCCACTCGGCTGTTGCGTCCGCCCGAGATGGCGGCGTCTGGCTTGACGCGCGCCCGTCTATCTTCCGTTGATCCCATTTCCAGTACGATCGGCCCGGTTTGCTTGGGCATGCCCAAGCAGCATATGACCGGCCGCTCTTAATGGGCGGACCGGAGCGTGCGTCTTTCCACGACAGAGCAGGGAAACAGGCGCGCTTCCGGGTATCGGTCCGGCTCTTCCAGCATGGCTTCGACGAGTTCAATCGAGGAGCGGATAATCTGCCTGATTGGCTGACGAATGGTGGTGAGCGAGATGTTTTCCCACGAAGCCATTTCCATGTCGTTCAGACCGATCAGGCCAACATCTTCCGGAACGCGCTGACCGGCATCCTGCAAGGCGCTGAGAACACCGATCGAGAGCACGTCGTCGCCGCAGAAATAGGCCTCTGCAACGGGAGCATCATTCAAAAGGAGGCGCTGCATCTCCGCTCGCCCAGCCTTGAATGAATAGGCATCGGCATAGGAGTGTTTCACGTTCAATCCGGGGTGCTTTGCCAGTTCTTCCATAAATCCGGCAAAACGATCTTGGGTGGATGTGGCTTGCTCTGGACCGCCCAGGAAACCGATGCGACGGTAGCCCCGCTTCAGAAGCTCCCGCGCAGCCATACGACCGCATTCGACATTGTCGATGCCAACGACATGAACCTGCGGTGAGCTGGAATAGCGACCGAAGCTATGGACCACGGGTATTCCAGCGTCTCTGAATGCCCTTGCGAAAGCCGGCGACAAGGTTGAGGAGGCCACCACGACGCCATCGACGGAATACTGCCTCAGCATTCGAACCGAGTTGTCTGGCTCAGTCTCGTTCGTCAGATTCACCAGCAGCGGGCGCAAGCCACGATCCTGAAGCCCGCGGGTGAAGAGGTCGAAGACCTCCAGGAAAATGGGATTGTGAAAGTTGTTCGAAACCAACCCGATCAGCTTGGTGCGTCCCGTCGTAAGGCTGCTCGCAAGCGCATTCGGGCTGTAGCCCAGCTCTGTCGCGGCCTTTTCGACCTTGCGCCGCATCTTGGCTGACACAGAAGCGCCATCGGTGAAGGTGCGCGATACTGCGGAACGGGAAACTCCCGCCCGTTCGGCGACATCCTTAAGCGTTACCGGCACTCTCTGCCCCTCCCAAAAACGCGACCGAGGCTATCCATACATCAGTCGCAGGGTGAGCACATTATGGAAAACCACGATCACTTTTGCAACCGGTTGCAAAAATGACCGATTCGTGTTCTTGTGTAATTGAGCGAAGGGAAACGACCGCTCCGATCAATGAATCGATACTGGGAGGACACCATGAAATCGAACCTGACCAAGTTTTTGGTGGGCGCAGCTATTGCGGTTGCGCCAATGGTTGCACCGACTTTTGCCACTGCCGAGGGCGAGAAATACGTTCTCGTGAGCCATGCACCCGACAGCGACAGCTGGTGGAACACGATCAAGAACGGCATCGCGCTTGCAGGGGAGCAAATGGGCGTAGAGGTGGAGTACCGCAACCCGCCGACCGGCGACATTGCGGATATGGCACGTATCGTTGAACAGGCCGCGGCCTCCGCACCGAACGGAATTATCACCACGCTCGCCGACTACGACGTTCTAAAGGGGCCGATCATGGATGCGGTGGCCTCGGGTGTCGATGTCATCATCATGAACACCGGAACGCCGGAGCAAGCGCGCGAAGTTGGCGCCCTGATGTATGTTGGCCAGCCGGAATATGACGCAGGCCTGGCCGCCGGAATGCGCGCCAAGGACGACGGTGTGACGTCGTTCCTTTGTGTCAATCACGCGATCCAGCAACCCACGGTGGGCGAACGTTGCCAGGGTTTCGCAGACGGTCTTGGCGTCGAACTCGGCGAGTCGATGCTCGACAGCGGAACTGACCCGGCCGAAATCAAGAACCGCGTCATGGCCTATCTCAACGCCAACCCCGACACCGACGGCATCCTTACGCTGGGACCAGTTTCAGCGGACCCGACCATTCTCGCGCTCGAGGAAAACGGAATGGCGGGTGACATCTATTTCGGCACGTTCGATCTCGGGGACGAGATCGTTAAGGGCATCAAGAGCGGTGTGATCCAGTGGGGGATCGATCAGCAGCCCTTCCTGCAGGCCTACCTGCCGGTCGTGATCATGACGAACTACCATCGCTATGGCGTCCTTCCGGGCAACAACATCAATTCCGGCCCGGGTTTCGTAACCGCCGACGCTTTGGAAATGGTCGAAAAATTCGCAGGCGAGTACCGCTGAGCCAACTCGGAGGCGCCGGGTCCGTCCGCGCCTCCGATCAATAACATTCAGCAGACAAACGGAGCTTGAGCGATGTCACAGACAGCGCAGTCACAAACTGTGTCCGACGAACGTGTCAAGGAAATGTCCGCCTTGCGCCGCGCGCTAATCCGCCCGGAACTGGGAGGCCTGGTCGGCACCGTCGCAGTCTTTACCTTCTTTCTGCTTTTCGCGTTCGATAGCGGAATGTTCAGTTCCCAGGGTGTGATGAACTGGTCGACGGTGTCGGCACAGTTCATGATTATCGCCGTCGGCGCCTGTCTGTTGATGATTGCGGGAGAGTTCGATCTGTCCGTCGGTTCCATGATAGGTTTTTCGGGCATGATGATCGCGATCCTGTCGGTCTCGTTCGGTTGGCCCGTGTGGCTTGCGATCATCGTGACATTTGCGGTGTGCATCGCGATAGGCGCACTCAACGGTTACATCGTTATCCGCACCGGCCTGCCAAGCTTCATCGTTACCCTTGCGTTCTTGTTCATCCTGCGTGGCTTCACGATCTACCTGCCGCAGACCATCGAGCGGAAAACGATCATCAGCGGTGTAAGGGACGTGGCCGAGGGCGACTGGCTCGCCGCTCTGTTCGGTGGGAAGATCCTGACCGGTTTCTTTACCTGGATGGGAAAGGCCGGCCTCATCGGGACTTTCGAACGCGGCACACGCGAGGGACAACCGGTTGTCGACGGGATCCCAATGCTGATCGTCTGGGCGATCGTCCTCGTAATTTTTGGCCATATCCTCCTGACTCGCACGCGCTTCGGTAACTGGATCTTCGCGTCGGGTGGAGATGCAGAGGCCGCGCGCAACTCTGGCGTGCCCGTCAGCCGGGTAAAGATCCTGATGTTCATGTTCACTGCCTTCTGCGCCTGTGTCTTTGCCACTTGCCAAGTAATGGAATTTGGCTCTGCCGGCGCCGACCGCGGTCTCTTGAAGGAATTCGAGGCTATCATCGCCGTTGTCATCGGTGGTGCGCTCCTGACGGGCGGCTATGGCTCCGTCATCGGAGCAGCGCTTGGCGCTCTGATCTTCGGAGTGGTGCAGCAGGGGCTGTTCTTCGCCGGAGTGGAAAGCTCGCTGTTCCGTGTCTTCCTGGGCATCATCCTCCTCTTCGCGGTTATCCTGAACACCTATATTCGCCGTCTGATTACAGGGGAACGTTGAGATGAACACCCGCAGCATCCACGAGCCAATCATACGGATGATCAATATCGAGAAGCATTTCGGTTCGGTCATCGCGCTGGCCGGTGTATCGGTCGATGTCTATCCCGGGGAATGCCATTGCCTTCTGGGCGACAACGGCGCTGGAAAGTCAACTTTCATCAAGACCATGTCGGGCGTGCACAAACCCACCGCGGGCGAGATCATCTTTGAAGGCAAGCCGATGCACTTCGACGACCCGCGCGATGCCATCTCTGCCGGGATTGCGACCGTGCACCAGCATCTGGCGATGATCCCGCTGATGTCGGTCAGCCGCAATTTCTTCATGGGTAACGAACCCGTCAAGAAGATCGGGCCCCTGAAGTTCTTCGATCACGATCTGGCCAACCAGGTGACGATGGAAGAGATGCGCAAGATGGGAATCAATCTTCGCGGTCCGGACCAGGCTGTCGGAACTCTGTCTGGCGGAGAGCGGCAGACAGTGGCCATTGCCCGCGCGGTTCATTTTGGCGCCAAGGTTCTGATCCTCGACGAGCCCACCTCCGCGCTCGGCGTGCGCCAGACGGCCAATGTACTCGCGACGATAGACAAAGTGCGTAAACAGGACATCGCCGTGGTCTTCATCACACATAACGTGCGTCATGCTCTCGCCGTTGGCGACCGTTTCACTGTGTTGAACCGTGGCCAGACATTGGGTACTGCGCAGCGCGGCCAGATAACTCCCGAGGAACTCCAGGACATGATGGCGGGCGGTCAGGAGCTTGTGGCACTTGAGGATTCCCTCGGCGGCACGATCTAGGGACGAACAAGGCGGTGTCAGAGGGAATCCGGTTGAGCGGGGTAGGGCGGTCTCGTAGCGTCTCGGGATGACAAAGAACGCCCCTTTCAAATACTTCCGCACGAGCCGCGAGATCATCCGCCTGGCGGTAACGCTTTACGTTCGTTTCCCGCTATCGCTGCAGAAAGTCGAAGACCTGTTGTACGACCGCGGTATCGACATCAGCCATGCATCCGTCCGGTTTTGGTGGCAGCGTTTCGGACCGATGTTCGCCTCCGAGATCCGCAAGAAACGCGCTTAACGGCTGCGTTCAGGGCCGCAATGGCGGTGGTGTCTCGATGAAATGTTCTTGAAAATCAACGGTGAACGGCACTACCTGTGGCGCGCCGTCGACCACGAGGGCGAGGTCTTGGAAAGCTTCGCTACAAAGGCCCGTGACAAGAAGGTCGCATTGAAATTCTTGAAGAAAACGATGTGGCGATACGGCCGGCCTCTGGCCATCGTCACAGATCTGCTTCGCTCCTAAGGCGCGGCCTTGCGGGAGATTGGAGCGTCGGCACTGCAAGAAACCGGCCGTTGGTTGAATAACCGGGCAGAGAACGCGCACCCACCGTTCCGACGAAGAGAACGGGCGATGCAGCGGTTCCGGTCCACACGAAGTTTACAGAGATTTGTCGCCGTTCACGCCTCGGTTCATAACTATATCAATTCGGAGCGCAGCCTTTCTTCCAGAGCTGATTTCGAGAAGAACCGTGCCACCGCTCTCAATGAGTGGTGTCAGCTCGGCGCAGTATTAGAGACAGTGATCCTGTCCTGGCTGAGACGAGTTCGAATTAGTCTGCCACCACCGCCACCGACATTCGTCTCTAGTCCCCATGTCCATTTTGCGCCGAATAACGGCGTTTTTCCCGTCGGTTAAGCGCTGCGCTCAAGACCTGAGACGCACCTTTCCCAGCTATTCCCGGAGCAAAACTCGAGGTGTCTCAGTTGGCCCGAACCGCCGGTCCGCTTTCGGGTGGTTTTCCCTGATCCGGCCCGAATTACAGGGAAAATTGATGATTTGCAGGGATTTCGGCTTTGAATCAAGTCGATTGTACGAGCAATATCAGTGGCGTAAGGAAGATTTCCCTACTCCGAAGAACAGGGAATTATTGGACCCGAACAGGGAA
>NZ_LOAS01000052.1 GCF_001558155.1 Aliiruegeria sabulilitoris | reverse complement strand
GGCTCATAACCTGAAGGTCGTAGGTTCAAATCCTACCCCCGCAACCATCAAGACCCTACCGCCGTCACCGGATCCTCCGTTGGCGGAGGTTGTCGTTTGGGCGCAGGCGAAATTGAGGATGGAGGCCAGGGCACCAACGAGAACGACGTTGGGTTGCCCGCGCTTTTCTCCCGGAGAGACCTCGATCCGTTCGATCAATCCTCGGATCGTGTCCATCGCTTCGGCACGCGCCGCATCATCGGCCAGAAGTCCCTGCAATTCTCCAACTTTCCGGCGGTAGAGCTCGGCCACGTTCGGATGGATGTCAATCTGGGTGGTCGCGTTGACTCGCTTCAGATCGGCTTCGAGCGTCGCTTTTCGGGCTTCCAAGTCGCGCAGCGTTGCGGCGACCGATCCGGGATCACCGTCGCCTTCCACAATGAAATCGAGGCATCGGCGAATACCGCGTTCTACCTTCGCGAGTTCGCGATGCAATTCGGCCTCACGGCTACCACGCGTCTTGCGAAGGCGCTCAAGTTCGGCGCGGAACGCCGCCGCGAACTCGTCGATCAGCGCATCCTGACCGAGCAGGATCGACCGCAGCCCGCCAAACACACGTTCTTCGAGTGCAGCGGCAGCGATGCCGGCCGGGCTATCACAGGTTCCGCGCTCCCGACGGGCCGAGCAGGAGTAGCGCTCACGGTTGACGATGGTCATCGCACCGCCGCAGCTGCCGCAACGGACGAGCCCGGACAGAAGCCGTTTCCTGGTTTGACGCTTGTTGCCGGCCTGGGATGCATAGCGCGACTTGATCGCCTGCACGCGTTCCCACGTCGCGTCGTCGATGATCCTGAGATGGGGCACGTCGGTGCGCAGCCACTCGCTCTCGGGATTGGGGCGTGACACCCGCTTGCCGGTCTCCGGGTCCTTTCCGAAATGCTGCCGGTTGTAGACGATGCGGCCGAGGTAGAGCTCGTTGTTGAGGATGCCGTTGCGGCGCTGACGACTACCGTTGATCGTCGATGCGTTCCAAGGGCCCCCACGCGGCCCGGGGACACCCTCCTTGTTCAGGTCGGCCGCGATCTGTCGCGGGGTTTGGCCGGATGCGTGGGCATCGAATATCCGCCGAACGATACGGGCCTCAACTTCGTCAATCTCCCTCTCGCCCGTCGTCACGCTGCCATCGGACTGCAACTCTCGGACAATGCGGTAGCCGTAGGAATTCCCGCCTGGGATCTTGCCGGCCACGACGCGGCCGACCTGCCCGCGTCGGGTCTTGTCCGCCAGATCCTTCAGATAGAGCGCATTCATGGTCCCCTTGAGACCGATGTGCAGCTCGTTGATCTCGCCCTCGGTGACCGTCCGGATGGCGATGCCAACATGGGTCAGACGCTTGAAGATGGCGGCGATGTCCTCCTGGTCACGGCTGAGTCTGTCCAGGCTCTCGGCGAGGACCACTTCGAAAGCGCCTTCGCGCGCCCGGTTCATCAACGACAGCGCACCCGGGCGGTTCCCCAGATGGCCGCCGCTGATGGCGTGATCGGTGAAGACCTCCACAACGTCGAGCCCATCCCTCTCGGCACGGGAACGGCAGAGCCGCACCTGGTCCTCGATCGAAGCTTCCCTCTGCAGGTCTGACGAGTAGCGGGCGTAGATCGCGGCTCTGGTCATGCTGTATCCCTCTTGCTCATTCGGGGGCGTCGTCCTCCCAGTTGAAGTCTTTTCCGCCCAGCAGATTTCCGAATGTCGCGCACGACATTCTGGTAGGACTGAATGGCGTCGATCCCCCGAGCGCGATTGTAGTAGGTCTCAGACGTTTCAAGAGACCCGTGGCGAAGAACGCTGGCAATGATGTTAACATTTTCCGGATCTTCGAGCGCGACCGAGGTCGCCGCGATATGACGGAAGGCATGCGGCCGAAGTACCTCGCCAAACTCCCGGCGCGTGAGCTTGGCCAGGCTGCCAACAAACCCTGAGACGGAGAATTCTCCGCCATATTTGGTGACCCAGAGCGCATCGGTTTTAGCGCCGTCGAGCAGGATCTCGCGATGATGCGACAGGTAGCGGGCCATCACGCCTTCCAGTCCCAGCGGCAACTGTTGGTCCAATGCCTTGTTGTCCTTCATTTCTGCGGGTTCCAGGCACAGGAAGAAGTGGCCGCCGGTCTCCACCAGCCCTTTGCCAACCCGCAAGGCGAGGAGGCTGCGCCGCCTGAGTGGTCGGGAGATCATGAATGCGATGAGCAACCCCTGACGATATTGCACCGCACGTTCCTTGGGGGACAAGGTCTCGTCGGCTTCGGCGCTTTGCATCCTGCCAAACCCCCAAGCATAGAGATCAAGCGCGGTCACGCCTGCACGGCGCTTGAGTTCACCATGGCGACATTGTTTACGCAGCCGGCCTTCGACATTCGTGAGCCATTCCCAATCAGATTCGGGAGACATGGCTCTCACCACCTTGGCCAGTTCATTGAGCCGCATGTGGGTCGTCTCCACGGTGCACCGATCGAGTGTGGTTTCGACATAGGCCTTCACCGTCTCGGGCGTAAGTCGGTCGGCCGGGTGAGTGGTCCCACCAAGTTGCCCCATGCGCTCTAGGTAGGCCAACCAGTAGCCATAGCTCTGCGCGCATTTTCGACGCGTCGTTTCCCGCCAATGCGCGAGCGGGCCCCGACCGTCGAGGATGTCCCCTTCGGCAAACAGCGCTTCCCAGGCTTTCCGGTCCTCACACGGCCAGTCGGCCTGCTTCAGTTCTATCGGACGATAATCAGGATGCACCATTCTGCCGCCTCCAGTCCTGAAGAACGTTCTTGTCGTAGAGCTTCAACGCCCATTTGCTTTCGGTGCTGGTATAGAAACTGATGGTTGTATCGACCGACTTGTGGCCGAGCATCTGCCGAACAGTCTCGTAGTGGCCGGGGTGGCGCATCAGGTAGAGCATGCCGGAAAGGTGACGGAAGAGATGGGCGTTCACCTTCAGGCCGATTTCCCGCCGGATGAACTGGGAAACCTGTGTCGCCAAACTGCTCGACGCGCGATGCCCGCCTCCAGACGCCTTGGGGAACAACCAGTTTCCGGGGTCGTCACTGACAAGGTGGCGATAGTTGTTCATATAGAGCCGAAGGAGGCGGCTCGTATCTGCCGAGAGATCACCCTCGATCGCCACACCGTTCTTGACGTCGCTCCCAGGGATCATCAACGCGGCGTGCCGTCCAGCGCCATGGCCGCGCCAGACGAAGTGACGCTCCGCATCGAGCTCCGCAAGGTTGCTGCGGCGCATGGGAACGGAAAGCAGAATTTCGACGGCGAGGGCGTACATGACATCGAGCCCATCCCATCGGGACGGTTCGGACCGACTTTGCACGCGCTGGACAACCGCGCCCGGCAGCAGCATCAGAAGTTCCACATTGCGCGGGTCTTCGAATTGACCCAACCGGAGCTTGTTTTTCTCCGTCAGGCCATGCCGGGACACCTTCACACGCGCCTTGATCGCCACGAGCGCCTCAAGCTCTTCAGCAGGCAATTTGACGTGATAGCGCGCAATCGCGACAAGTTTACTCGCGATACCGTGCAGCCAGGTCGGAACGGCACCGGCGTTGCGATCGATGAAGAAACGGAGGATGGTCTTGAAATTCTCCCGGTCGGTGAGAAACGAAAGGGCCCGGATAGCGTCCTTGGAGACCCCGCTCAGGACAAGCGCCGAAGCCGCGTGACGGACCTGTACCCGAATGTTGTCGATCGACTGCGGACGCAACGGCTTCGGCGGGCCGTCATCCGCGAGCAAGTCGACCTTAGCGAGACGCGCCAGCCATTGCTCGAGGTCGGCCTGAAACGTCTCGGGGAATTCCGAAAGCGGGATCGACCAGTTCTTGTCCGAACGGGACGGGGTGAGCCGCTGAAGGTAGGGTGCCGTTCCCTGATCGATGAGCCGGTTCCAGGTCTGAACGGTCATTTTGCACGCCTTGTCCGGGTTCTTGCGCAGATCCTGCCGGTCGAGATGATCGCGGTAGGACTGGATAACGGCGTCGTCGACGTCGGCTTCATCGATGCCCCGTTCCGAACAGTAGGTGGCCAGCCCGGCAAGACGATAGCGTTCCCAATCCTTGCCGCAGGATGCGAGCAGCGCCTTCCAGGCCGGCGTGCGGTAGGGCGTCCGTCCCTTCGGCGACGGTGCAGCGGCTGCGAGCTTGATGGCAGCGCCGACATTGGAGATCGCGTTCCGGAGGCGCTTCTCGGAAACGCCGATCTGGACATGATGGAGTCCGTCAACAAGCGCACGAATGCTGGCGGCGTCGGCTTTCAAGGATGCAGGCGCCCGGTCGAGCCAGCGTGCCACCGCGGCGACATCGGAACGCAAATCCCGACGGCGCGTCGCGCTCAAGTCCGGATCCCGGTCCACGGCACGCAGGACGTCGGCCATGGTCAATTCGGGCGCAGTGATTGTGGCGTACTGGTTCATTGGTTGTCTTCTTTCCGGTTCTTCGGGACCGTCGGGCGGGTCCCGACAAAACAGCGTTGGACAAGAGCGGTCAGGGCCGGACTTTCGGGATATCGTACCATAACATTCTTCTGAAAAGTGGTTCGGTGCGGTCTCCCGAAGTTCGGAAAATACTAGACATTACAGTCCATTAATGGACACGGTAGGACAGGTTGTTTCCGTTGCGCGCCAGGTAGGCTTCGATGTCCTCGGGGCGAATGCGCCACTGCGCTCCGACCCGGCTGGCACGCAGGTCTTCAGCGGCAATCTTGCGGCGGACGGTCTTCTCGCTGACGCCGAGAAACTTGGCGGTCTCAGCAATGCTCAGCAGGTGGTTGGGGTTATTCGACATCGGGGAATTCATGCTCGCTTCTCCTCAGGAGTTGGGGGGGATGGACGAGGAGAGATCGGTGTCTGTCGCTTCGAAGAACTCGCGGGCGGCCTGTTCGGCAAGCAGCTTCACGAGCGTAGACAGGGCGGCCATGGGCGCGTCCTCTACCTCGCGATTGTCGTGTTGCTGCTGTTTCGGCACGTTCCAGTCCTTCGATCCGCCGATCGCGCTCCCACGATCCGAAGAGGAATCTAGGCGCCTGGACTGGGCTGGAATCGTGAGACAGAACGTGAGACATCGTCGCCATGAAACCGATTCAACTATGGCTGCCGATGATTATGGGTGGCGCCGGCAGGCCGACGCGGCAACGGGACATTCAGCGGCTTCACGCGGTTTGGGATGGGCATGACGTCCTGTGGACCAAGCCTTCGTGGAGTGGACCCGAAGCCTGGGCTCAGGACCGGATGAAGGTCGGGTGCATCAGCGGTGAAGAAATCGAATGCTTCCGCATTCTCCACATCGGAGATGGTGGTGGTATTGTCGGGCCAGCGGCCGCAGGTTTTGGCGACCTCAAGATTGATGGGCTCCTGGACGCCTGGCTTGGATCCGAGGTGCAGGCCGTTCCGTCGACCGCAGGCACACCTTTCGAGATTTCCGTGCCAACGGTGGTCGAGGGCGGCGTCACGTATCTTCGGGAAACCTTCGCTTCCGAGACCGGTGGTCACCATCCATTCCGGGTGCTGGAGCAAGACGAGAACACGGCCGCTGCCCAATGGCCGCCGGGCGATCACGATCCGAGGCCGATCTCGCCTCAGAGCGAGGCGTTGGCCCGCGAGCCGAGCGACACCGATGGAACAGTCGCACTCTGCCTTCGTTGGGCAGGACTGCTGACTTCCGTTATGCCGAGTTACACGTCGGAGGATGATCTTTTCGCGCAGGCCCAGATGCGCTCGATCCGCGATCTGGCACGAAACGACGTCGAGCAGGCACGACATTCGGCCGAGGTTGCGGCGCGAAATTGGGTGGTTGACGGCCAGTCGTCGGTGAACGCGGCATGGCTCAAACCGATCATTGCAGCTGAGGGCGAAGACGGCGCTCTTGTAGCGATTTACTCGCGTTTTGACCTCGACTGCGGCTGCCTGGCCGAGGCCTACGAGAATCCGCGGTTGCGCCGGGAGCTACGCAAGCCGATGGGGGTCCGCAGGGTACTCGGGGTCCCGGGTCTGGCATGGGCGCTCATGCTCGATCGGCTGAGCGAGGGCCAAGCGGAACGCCTTTGCGAAAGATGCGGCCAGCCGATTTCTGGCCGGACGAATAAGCGCTTTTGTGGAGAAACCGACAACCCAGACTGCTTCAAAGCTAGGCGCAGTGGTGATCGGCGCCGATCGAGAAAGGGTTCTCCGCAGTCGGGTAAGTGAAATGCGTCACGCCAGATGCATTCCGCAAAACCAGAACGTCCGGAAGTTGCTGCACATCGGACCTCCAACCAAGTGCCTCTCTTCGCAAGCGCAGCACAAAATCAAACGACGCTACCGGCCCAAAGCCGCCGGTCGATTCCGACTGACCACCGCGCTTCGCGACCGCCAAAGCGACCATTCGAGTTCCTTGGCACTGGCCTCAGGGGATTCCAAGGGTCAAGCCACCTGGTTGCACTATGATAGCTGAGCCGAATCTGGATTTCTCGGCGGACAAGGTGTTTCCCATCGCGAAGTTTTTTCCAATAATTTGAACTACTTCAGGGGCATCTGCGAACTTCGAATGGTGAATGGACCTACCGTCGTCAATCTGACTAAGATCAATGACTGCCACGCCGATCTCAGCCAGGCGATCAGCGTCCGCAGCGCCAACTCTGGGCACCCCACCGGCTACCTTCCGCGACAGGCGAAGGGCCGCGTCGTCGTCCGAGACCAATACATAGAATTGTCGCTGCTCTCGTGGCACCGCCATAACTTGTTTCGCGAAAACGTCGGCGTCGATGTCGGGAGAAGCAAGGATAATGTACCGGCTCTTCTGGATTCTGAGCCCTCGCGTGAGCGCGATCTGACGGATGCCTTCCATGACCAGCATATTGCCCATGGAATGGGCGACGACGTCGAACTGTTGTGCAACTGAACGATCCGCAAGGTCCGCGATATCGACCAAAGCGTCCCGAGCGTGGATAGCGCTGTTCAAGTCATAGACGTACTTCAGAGCATTCGCACCGGACGGCCAGGAAAAAAGAACTGGAACGCCGGCATAGTCAGTGTCCTCCACGAATTGCGCAATGCGCAGGAGTGCTGCAGACAGGTTGGTGTTGTAGCCATGAACAAAGATCATCACAGTTCGATCGTTTGGCGGGCGTTTTCGCAACTCGGCGTTTAAGGTCGAAAGGAACTGCTGCTCGTTGGGCACCATGATGGGAGGTGCGATCGTGAAATCCTTGCGCGGGTCCGGGCTACCCCCCTTCGATTGTTCGATCTTTCCTGTCTGATGGACCGGTGGGACCGAAACGTCCAACAACGCGTAGCTGGTGCCGACCGCTCGTTGCCCAGAGAACAGCTCGGCTGGATTGTCGGAGCGGCGACGGGTCGTCGCAAGAAGAACCCGATGCTCGGTGAAGGCGCCTTCACTCGATGCCTCCTCGGATTTTTGCTGCACACCGATCAAGTTGGGTGGGCCTGCACAGGCCTCAAGAAACGTAAAGACAATGAGCCCAAGCAGGATCGGCGCAACTGATTTCCGTTTCATAGTTTTCCACCGCTTGAAGATAGAATGGCAAAGAGAACCTCAGAGGTAGTTTGCCAGTGCCTTGATACTCAACAAAAGCTCTCCGAGCCCGGCAATCGCACCCGCGTTGTCTCCGATAACCATCGCACTGCCAATCAGCCCGGGCGCCACATCGGACCCCAAGGTATCTGGCCATCTGATCTCGACCATGAAGAAAGACTCGCCTGCAACGTCTTGCGTGCGCACTAGGCTGCCCCCTTCGAGCTGTGCGTTGGCGGATGCGCTCTGGATGCGTCCAACTGTGCTCCAATACACAACACCCGGCTGATGGCGTGGCGCAATGCCAACCCGCGCGCCCTCCCGGATCGCCGGAACTCCATTTAGATCGAAGATTCCGAGGATGATTTGGCTGTCGTTTCGAACCACCGGAATCACCGGAGTGAATGCCGACACCCGATCTCCGGGCTGGATTTCCACCCAGGAGACCGTGCCCGGTTCGATTGACCTGATCTCCGTACGGTCGAGGTTGTACTTGGCTGTCTCAACGGCCGCACTGGCCGCCTCGTAACCCGCACGCGCTTCGTCCAGTTGTTGCTGACTGAATGTTGCCGGGTTCTTTTCTATTGCGATCTCGATACGCTGGAACGAGCGTTCGGCAACCCTGAGACTGGCTTCCGCCTGTTCCAGTGAGAACCTAAATGGTCGTTCGTCAAGCGAAAACAGAAGCTGTCCGTCCTCGACGAACTGTCCCGTTTCCACGGCAACTTCCTTCACGGTTCCAGATAAGACGGGAGCGGCTCCGGTTACTGGGGCGACCACGGTGAACCTCCCTGACGGAACGCGCGTGTTCAGCAGCGACATGAACACGAGAAGGATGGCCAACCCGACCAGACCTACCAGGACCTTGGTCAGAGTGTTCCAAGGGATGACCTTTAGTTGGAAGAACACCAACCAGACGATTATCGCGTAGGCGCCGAGCACGAAGAGCATCGCTAATGATCCTTCCCTTATATTGATTGGAGCATTTTAGCCCGGTTATTCCTCGCCGCTTCCAGCTCAAGCCGCCTGCCATGCCAGGGCGTGCAGCCAAAAAAACGAGGCGATCAGGGCGTTTGGTTTAGAGGCCGGACCGTCGATCAACGGTCCGAGCAACATTTCAGAATGCGACCCGCATCTTCAAGCTTGGTACTGCAACGAAGTCTTCTTTCGGATTCAAGGCCGGGTTGAAGATGAAATGGACCCCCGGTGTCACCCAGATGTTGTTGCTCAGCCGGATTCTCCAATAGGCTTCCAGTCCGTACTGATCCCGAACTGGCCCTTCGAAAATCTCATCGATCGGGTCCATATAGAGCAAGCTGGCCGATGCTTCTCCGTCGATACCGAACGGCTCGAGATAGGAGACGCCGAGGGTTGCGTTTTGCTTGGCCAAGGTGCCGGTGACACCTCCTCCCTGGGCGGTGTTGTAGGTGTAACCGCCAAAACCAACCCATTGGCCCCACTGTTTCTCGCCGTAGATCCGGAAGCCGCCACCTGCCTTGTTCGGAAGCGTGTCCGGGGAGCGCGAACTCCTCTCGTCCGCATAGAATAGAAGCAGGTGCACGTGATCATAGTCGTCCTTGGATCGCTGCCAGTCGTAGCCGATCTCGGCACCGTAGAAGAGCTCACCTCCGTTTACGGTCGACCAGTCCAGGCCCCTAGTGGCGGGATTACTGTTCATGTCATTGACGGATCCGGCAAAGTAGAGCCCGGAATCCTCTTTGTTTGGCCACCACTTGAAGCCGGCACCGAACCCAAAGGTCGGGTACGGTATTGTCGGATGAAACGCCCACGGACCGGTCGTGAAGGAGACCCTCTCATCTTTGAAGCGAGAGGGATTCAGCAAGGTGGTAACGACCTGGTTTCCGACCCGGAACATGCCCTCGGACTGGCCCGAGTTCACCCATTGCTCCCAATAGAGGTTCTCGACGGTGAAATCCCAGGTCGTGAAACCGACGTTTCCGGCGAGGCTGCCCAGATCTGCCAGACCGAAGGTCGCGGGAACCGCGTTGTCGCCTACGGCACCCCGCTCGAACATGCTGAAGACGAGATGACCTTCATTGTCACCGCCGCGGTTGAGCAGGGTCCATTTGCCCATGAACCCCCACCAGTCCCCCAGTGCAGTGTCGTATGCAGCACCAGGCAGAGTAGCGGAAGCCGACTGACCCAAGATCTGGTAGCTGACGCCGAACCTGAGCCCTGTTCGCTCGTAGACATCGTCCTTGAAGTCGAACCAGGATTGGGGAACCCCATACGGTATGAGCGCGCCGGACTTGGGGGGAACGATATCGTCGAGCACCCTCCCGGCTTCCAGCGGATTGTTGTCACGGGTCTGGGCATCGGCATTATGAGGCATCGTGAACAGCAGAAGTGAGACAAACAGGACCCCGGGAACTGCTTGCCTCGCTTTTGCGCCGAGGATGCCTTCTATCCTGCGGCTGTCCATCTCAACCGACCTCGACTGTTCCGTCCTCGTGGATCGCGATCGGATCATCCATCTTGACGGTTTCGAGGAACTCGTCTCCCAGTGAGTCGATGGTCACAATGCGCTGTTCGTTCCAGATGTCCGCCATCAGAACGCCAGCGGCCGCCAGAGTGTCGATCGGCTTCGAAAAGAGCAGCGCCTCCGGGCCCACACCGATCGACTTCATGCCCATGAGCGCCATTCCACCCATGGTCGATCCGACCGTTGTCGTTGTGCAGAGGATTGCTCCCTTGAGGTCTTTGCCGAACAAAGCTTCGTTGGCTGCGTCGGTGCAGGGCGCAGCGTCGGTGCGCCCTGCGAACATATTCTCCATGTAGGAGCCGCTTGTGTTGAAGGGCGCCGTTGACACCGTCGCCTTGCCACTGATCTCACCGGGAAGGACCACCCGGCCTTTGAACGTCTTCTTTGCCATATCTTATGCCTCCGTGTTTCACTGTGCCTGCTGACTGGCTCCCGTTCGTGGGGCCGATGTCAGGCGGGCAGTTTGCCGGTCAGAGCGATCTGGATGAGGTCATCATCGCCAAACAGCCTCAGTCCCGAGTAGTGACGCGCCTTGGCAGAGTTCGTCACACCCCTGTCGATATCGGCCATCCCCTTGAGGCCCTGGTAACCAGGCGTGCAGATCGTGGTGAACTGAACACCGGCACGCAGCACATCCCGAAGCAGAAGCGGATACTCGTCGAGTAGCTTGTTCCGCACCACAATCGGGCAAGCCAGGATCACCGGGATTGCGACTTCCTTCTGCCCTTGGGCACGAAGAGCGGAGTTAAACCGCTTCGTCCAATAGACGACCTCTTCGTAGGTATTGTGCGGGCAACCGAGGTAGACGGCTGTCGGGTCTCCGTCCGGTTCCTTCCAGCGGTTCGGGAAGCTGTCCAACACGCGCTGCATCTCGGCATCGTCGATCACATAGGTCTCGTACTCATCGGCAAACAGGTCGCGGCCGTGCTCCTGTGCTTCGGGCGTGACGTTCTCGACATGGTAAAGGCCAACCGCCCCGCTCGACGCGGTCGCAGATCCCATGGCCTTGAGCTTGCCCATGGCGATCAGGTCAGGCTTTCCATCTTCCATCGGAATCCACTGGTCAATGCCGGTCAGGTAGGGCACCTGCTCGATCACTTTCGTGCCGATTGCGCCGCCCAATGCACCCCAATGCGGTTCCTTGGAGAGCTTGATATCGATGTGCCATTTGGCCTTGCGGCCTTCATCCAGAAGCATCCCGAACTCGGGGACTTTCCCCGCAATGGCGCACAGCACTTCGAAGCCGGTGGCCATGCGGTTGATCCGCAACCCGAGTACGGAGTTTCCGTAGTTCACTGCCGAGGACTCCGCCCAGCTCACCACCGTTCCCGGTTCGGCGGTGTTGCCGACCTCCGGCAGGTAGCAGGCGCAGCTCCAGTTATCGAGCGGACGCGCGCCAAGGCGGGTATGTACCTGGATCAGGCGACCCTGAAGCGGGTAGCCCTCAAGCATCATGTTCCGCTTCACCGGATCCTGTCCGATGGAGTAGAGATCCAGAGGCATCGGATTGACGGTGTAAGGCAAATGCGCCTTTAGCCCGGCATCCGCAATCTCTTCGAACATCTCGAGAACCGGAATAACCCAGGGCGAGCCGGTATAGAGCGACGAATGTGGTGCTCCTCCACAGTCCGCCAACCGCTTGGCACCAAAGAGTTCACCATGCATGACGATTGTCTTGAGAACCTTCGCCATCACCTCGCCCTGGCTGCCATTGAGGATGTCCTGCTCCTCTTGTGTGAGGGTCATCTTGTGACCCTCGTCGCCGGGGCGGGCATCTGAACCAGTGCCAGTCAGGTTGTCCGCGATCGGATTGCCGTCAGCATCGACCCCGACCTGATCGCACCAGATACCTTCATAGGCAGCGGGATCATCGAAGCCTTCGGACGAAACCCTGTAGACCTGCGGCCTCGGCCTGGGCGCCGCCGTGTTTGCACCGCCGCCACCCGAACTGCCGCCAGGTGCCTCCGCTGTGGTCGTTTGGGCGCCCGCAATGTTCGCCCCGAGGGCAGCGGGCAACAGCGCCGTTGCCGGAAGGCTCTTGATCAGATCTCTGCGTTTCATGGGTTTTCCTCTTCTTTGCTGCCACAGCGCGTCATCGAAAAGCCGCTTGACCGGCTTCCTGAACGCAACCTGTGGATTGGCTGCAGGAATGGTTGTCGGGCCCCGCGTGTCGGCCCCGCGCGTCCCGACCGTTCACATGAAGCTCCAGCCGCCGTCGATCGGGAAGAACTGGCCGACCTGGCCGGTTGCCGTTCCATCAATGAGGGTCGCGACGAAACTCGCCGCATCCTCGGGCTGGATCAGCCGCTTGACCGGCAACAATTCTTCCTGCTCCTTGCGCTTCTCAGGATCAGTGTCAGCGCCGACCATGTGGAGGAAGCTGGGATAGGCCATGCCGTATGTGCCCGTCGCATTGAGAGAGACTCCATGGGGCGCGACTTCGAGCCCGGTGGCCCGGACCAAGGCATTCGCAGCGGAGCGAGTCGCACAGTAAAGCGCAACATCAGGTTGCGGCCGCATGGCGCCGGCACTTGTGTTGATGACAACCTGACCCGATTTCTGTTCGACCAGAGGCGGAAGCACCGCTCGCAGAGCGTTGTAGACGGTCTGAATGTTGCCCGCATAAACCGTATCCAGATCCTCTGGCTTCGATGTGAGGACGCTGCCGTTCACGTGGGTGCCAGTCCGGATGCAGGCGCAGTTGTACCCACCAAATGCCTCCTGGGCGCGGACGACGAGCTTCTGGAATGTTTCGGGCTTGGTCTGATCCCCGGTATCCTCAACAACTTCGACTTTCGCGCCCATTTCGCGCAGTTCCTTGATCAGGTCTTCGTCCTGGGCATCGCCGAGAACGAGGTCGTGATTTCTGCGCACCATCTCTCGGGCCAGGGCCGGCATCATGTGATTCCAGGAATCGAAGAGAATAACGACCCGCTTCTTTCCCGACGAACCTTCCTGCGCTTTCACCTGGGAGGGCTGAAGCCCCATGGCAGTCGCCCCTGCGATGCCTGCAATTCCCGCAGCTCCTGTTACCAGAAAGTCACGGCGTGAGCCTTCGCCTTGCTGCAACTCTTCGCGCGCAATGGCTTCTTTGGATCCATTCTCCACCTTGTTCATCGTCTCCTCCATTTCATTTCCACTTCGGCTTCTCTGCTGCCCCGGTTGATCCACTTTCCTTTCTTTTCAATCCCACCTCTTTTTCATGGCGCTCCGCTTGGTCCGGACCGCGTCTAGTCGGGTTCCGCCACCGTGAACTCGATCACGACGCACTCCCCGTCTCCTTTTCCGAGCTGTTCTCGAAGGCATACAGGTGCAATGATCTCAATCTGGGCTTCGGGATAACTTCCGACCTCGGGCAGAACGATCACGGCATCGACCAGATGATCGACGGTGACGGGATAGCAGCGGGCATCATGATCGTTTGTCCCGTTGCCTGGGTTCTTGATCCTGACACCCGGCGTTCCCCGGAGCCGGATCCAAGTGACGACATCGACTAGATCAATAGGCACCAAATTGAACGTTCCGGGAAAGGGATCAAATCCAAGGCTTTCGATTAGTTGAGATCGCACCCAGACCAGTTGCGTGAAATACTGCCCACGCCCAAGGCCACTCGATATCGTCCCGCGAATGGTGGTGAGAGGCGCGGAAGTTGGTTGCAGCCACTGCAAAAAAGTTACGGGAATGCCGTCTGGGTCATTTAGCCGAAAGAGCCGGGCGCCCCAAGGCACTGTCGCTGGCGGAGGAACTTCAGCAGCGATCCGGTGATGCATTTCCTCTATGTCGTCTACCTCTACCACGACCTGCAAGGACTCGACTGCCCCAGCGTGCATCAGAGGATTGGCTTCCCTACCACTGTCGATTATCTCAAGATGCACACCGCCCAAGTCGAAGCGAATTCCGCGACTTGTAGGCTGATCCCATTTCTCAATTACTGGGAAGCCAAGAGCGGAGCCGTAGAAAGATGCCACTTGTTCGAATTTATTGGTCGCGAGTGTCATGTAGCTCATCTCACATCCTCCGACGCAAGGCAATTTTTTGATTTCTTTATCAACCGGTTGCACGCGGGAAGAACCTCTTGCGACAACAGCCGAAGGCTGCGTTCCCAAGTCTGTTCCTCGTCTTGGGCATTGTACGAAGCGGCCAGAAGATAACCGAAACCGCCGGACCTTATGTATAGGTCGAACAATCGTTCGGTGACGGTCTCTGGAGAGCCCACCAGCCAGACATTTTCGACTAGGTAGTCAATGTCGATCGCATCGTCCGGCATGGAACGATCGCGTTTCAG
>NZ_LOAS01000051.1 GCF_001558155.1 Aliiruegeria sabulilitoris | reverse complement strand
CGGGTCGCGCTATATCGTCCGGGGAAGCTACTCAGCCACCTGCCTAGTCGCAAGCCAAGTTCCCATAACATCACCTTTCTCACCGTCGCTCGTACTTCGACTTGCGTCTCAGCCCTCAACCTGCGGAGCTACCCTTGAAATGCGCAAATACATCGGCGATGATTTCGCTTGAGCCAAGCGGAGATCCAAAATCCCAACAGCACCGCTTGTGCTGCCAAAGAGGTAAATTCTGTGGATGAAAAAACTGATGCAGTAATCCGTACTATCGATCACTTAGTGCGTAGCACAGCGGCTGCGATGCTTGATGATAGGATGTACGCAGATTTGGAGGGGTTTTGCTCGGATGCGCGGGATGCTGCGGAGCGCGGAGACCTCGAGAAGGCACATAGGCTTCTACATTATGCTCAGACTTTCATAGAGGAAGAAAACTCGGCATCAGGCACCGAGTGAACGATTTGTGTGGTTGCCGCCTCTGACGTATCCGTCCGGCGTGGCTGCTGTTGACGTTCGGGTCGGCTCCCAATTCCAGGGTGCAAGTTCGTCGAGGTGGTCGATCTTGTGATCGGCGATGCAGGTGAGAACCCAGGTGAGCCAGGTTTCGGGGTCGACCCCGTTCATTCGGGCCGTTTCGATGAGGGTGTAGGCAATCGCTGCTGCCTTTCCGCCGCCGTCGGATCCCATGAACAGATAGTTCTTTCTTCCAAGAGTCAGCGGCCTGATTGACCGCTCTCAGATGTTGTTGTCCAACTCCAGCCGGCCGTCATCGAGATAGGCCCGTGCCTATGGAGTGCCCCCCTTACACGCTTGATGTTTATGATAACAACGAACTCGCTACTGGCGACTGACCCTCCCCGCAGTCACTTCGTGGTCAATTGGGTGGGCGCAGTGGCCCTCGGATCATTCGATAGGCGACAGCCATGGCATGCCGGCGAATGTGCTTGTGTTCGTCCACGCCACTCAGCGAAACGTCCAACCACTCTTCGACGGCCTTTTCCGTAACAGGCATTCCTTGTGCGGTCAGGCCCAGAACAGCTTCGATCGCAGCCGTGTAACCGGCTTTCGTTTCTTCTGTGTCGTCCCAGTTGAACATCGTCTTCGCTCCCCCCGCTCACGCTGATCCGCCGTCGGGCGGAGGCGTCGCGTTGACTACTGTAAAGAAAATGTGACAGCTTGCGTGCAAGTATCAAGATGTTTTGGGGGGGGGCGACAAATAGATACGATTCCACAGGTTTTGCCGATTTTCGGGCTGTTCGGCATCTTGGCATGCTCCGCATTTCTGATAGTTCGGATCGCGACCGTCTACGTGTCCGGGAGAGTGCATCGGGTGCGGGCGTCGGTAGAACTCCTAGCTTTCCTGGCGATCATCTATTTCCTGATCGGCCCTGTCCTGAACTGGCTTGGTGACGACGATCTCGCTGGCGCCCTTCAAAGGGCAGTCATGTCTGCTGCCGCCGTCTGTATCGCTTTCCTGCTCAACGGGATAATCCGCACAGTGCTCTGGGATGGATTGCTCTCGGACCACGGCCAGCGCCAGGTGCCTGTTATCGTGACCGAAGGTGTCGGGCTTGCGATATATCTCACCGCGATCGTTCTCGTGATGCATTTTGTCTATGACGAGCCAATCGGAGGGTTGCTGGCCACGTCCGGCGTGGTCGCGCTTGTCCTTGGTTTCGCGGCACAATCCACCTTGAAGGAGGTCTTCTCCGGGGTTGCCCTGAATGCCACCCAAGCTTTGCACATCGGCGATTACGTCGAGATAGATGGTGTTTATGGACAGGTCTATGAGATCAACTGGCGTTCGATCTCGGTCAAGAACCCCCATACGGACTCCTTGTATATCTTCCCAAACAGTGGCGTTGCCGATCGAACAATTCTGAACTTCAGCGAACCGACCGAACGCTTCAAATACTATGTGCGCTTTATCGTGGAGCTTTCCGCTCCGCCCGAACTTGTCATGCGCGCCATCGCCCACGAACTTGAGAAATCGAGGTATGTTCGCCGCGAGCCGAAGCCCGACTTCAACATGCTTGGATATACCAAGGAAGGTATCGAAATCCGCATTCGATACTATTTCGATGGTGACGATCCGTGGTGGGACGCGCAGAACGAAATGATCATGGCGATCTGGACCGCGATGCGGAAGCACCGGTTGCGGATTTCCGTCAATCGCCACCTGCTGGGCTCAGGAGACGAGTGGAGCGAACTGGACCAGCGCCAGGAAGTAGATTTTGGCGTCGAGAGCGTTCTTGGCGTTCTGCGCCGCTCGAAGAACTTTTCGGGCTGTAGTAATAAATCGCTTTTCGAGCTGGCTTCGACTGCCAGTGTTCTGTCTCTCAACCCGCCGGGGCGCTTTTTTGAACCGGGCGCAGCGACTGATGGGCTATTCCTTGTTCTGGATGGTCACGTCGCACTGTATCGGAAGGTACCGGGGCGCGGAGACTCGGAAATCAAGATCGAAGGCTGCTGTGCCGGTGATGTTTTCGGCCTTCAAAGCTTCATTGAGCGAACCGACCGGAAGCTTCTTGCTCAGGCGGAGCAGTATTCCGTGGTCGCGCATCTGTCGGAAGACGCGCTGCGCCGGCTGATTGACGACCACCCCGAATTGCAGGCGATGCTGGAAACAGACCTTTCGGTCCGGAGGGCTCAGAGAGAAAAGGACGCGGAGGCCGCGCAACGGCAGTTTCTGGCAACTCTATATGCGGATGAACGCCGCAAGCTCTCCGAAGACATCCGTCAGAATGTCGATGAGATGCTGGAGCGCCCCGCCCTGCACCATTTCCTGAGCCTTCTTTCCTCAAAGGTTCGACACGAGGATGTCCTGACCGCGACGATGGCAGGGGCGGCGATCGTTGCCGCATGCCGGGGGGGCAGTGATCAGCAGGAGGAGGCCTATCTCAGGCGCGCGATGGCAGAGGCCGACCTGCTCAGGCATATGGACCTTGAACATGGCCTGGATCTGTTCCGAACATACACAAGTATGGACGACGTGAGTGCCCCGGACGGCGAAGTCTTTGCCATGCTCGACCGGGCCAGCGAGATGAAAGGCGGGCCGAATATCGTGCAAGCCGTCGCCGTGGGGATGACCGGCGTTCACGGCGAACCAACACAAAAAGAACTTCAAGCACTTCGTGCGATATCGAAGCGAACCGGGGTCGAAGTGCCGCGTTGGGCGAGAGAGATCAAAGGACAGCAGGATGGGGAATGAGGCAGTGAAATCTGGTCTGGTTTTCACGATCGGGCTGACTGGACACCGGGATATACGCCCTGATGCTTTGGCACAGGTTCGGGACGCGATCCGGACGGAACTTGAGGCCTTGAAGGCGCGTTTTTCAAACCTTCCGATCGAACTTGTAACCGGCCTGGCCGACGGGGCGGATACCCTGGCAACAGAGGTTGCGCTGGAGATCGGCCTTCCTGTTCGCGCGGTGCTGCCTATGCCAAGGGCGCTCTACGAGGCCGATTTTGAAGGGGCGGCGCTGGAGGATTTCAAGCGACTTGCAGAAGACGAACGAGTCGTGATCGAGAAACTCCCCCTTCCGCCCGGTGAAACAGCAGACCTGCAGGTTCACGGTCCGGCGCGGGATGCATTGTATGGACGATTGATGGACTACCTCGTGCGTCGCTCCAACGTGCTTGTTGCCCTGTGGGATGGCGAAGTGACCGGCCTGACAGGCGGAACGTCCGATGTGGTTGTACGGTATCTTGCGAATTCCGATATTCAGGCCGACGAGGCCAGGCCACATGAGATATTCGATGACGCAGACCTTGCCGAGGATCGCACGGATCTGGTCGTCTGGATCAAGACACCACGGCAATCCGGTGACCCTCACAGCGCCAAAGTCGATACCAACTATCTGGTTCAGGCCGGCACCACGGGTCTTCTTTGCCGCCTGTCAGCCATACCTGAAACCGTTCTCCAACGTTGGGATGAGTTCTCAGAATATGCTTCCGAGCGGAATTCTGATCTCGGTTCAGACTTGCCAGCCTACCCGATCTCTGTGCCCGAAGATGCCGAGATTGCAGAGATAACCGCATCGATCGATGCTGATTTCGTCCGGGCCGATCAATTGGCCTTGATAAACCAACGCCAATCGGATCGCCTCTTTAAGCTGTTCGGTCTGATGGCCGCCATGATGGGACTGACCTTTCTTCTGTACGCAAAGATTGCTGCGCTGAAATGGTTCCTGATCGCCTATATTCTTCTTTTCGCAGCTGGCTATGTCCTGTTCGAGATCGGCGCCCGCCGGGGATGGTTTGGTCGTCACTTGGCCTTTCGTGCCCTTGCCGAAGCCTTGCGCGTGCGTTTTTTTATCGTTCTTTCGGGCAGTGGCGACGCGTTTGAAACCCGCTACCTGTTGAGGCTCACCAGCATAGAGCGCTTCGCACGGTTCGGATGGATACGCGATGCGATCCGCTGTACCGAGCCACTGACCTACGAAAGCGACGTCCCCACCCGGCGACGCATCGCCGAAACCACGGAGCGTTGGGTCAAGGACCAATCCGCCTATTTCCACAAGAAACACCGCCAGCTTCACCATGAGCACGAGCGCTTGGAAGTAGTTAAGAAAGTGCTGTTTCTGGCTGCGTTCCTCGGAGCGGTGTCACTCTTGTTCTTCAAGAAGTCGCTCTACCACTTTCATATTGGTGAACTCGACGGCAAAACCCTGGTCGTCTTCCTGATGGGGCTTTTGCCGCTTTGGTTGGCGATTTGGGAAATCTATCAGACGAAAATGGCCATACGGGAGTTGCTTTGGCAATACGCCAACCAAGGAACCCTGTTCGAGATGGCCGAAAAACGTCTGGAGGCTACTTCTGACCCCACTCACGCTCAAGATGTAATTGGCGACCTCGCCGAGCGGTCGCTCATGGACGTGGTTCAGTGGAGCACACACCGCTATCACCGCGAACACGAACCACCTTCAGCAGGATGACCACGACAATCCAAAGAGCCAATCAGGAGTTTGCGGAGAGGCTTTCAAAGCTTCGTCACGATATCCGGACACCGGTCGGGCATATCATCGGCTATGCAGAGATGATCGAAGAAGATCTGCCGCCGGAGCTTTTGAAATCCTTTTCCGGAGACCTCCAGGCGATCCAGAACGCCGGCCAAAGGATGCTGGCGCTGGTCGAGGATCACCTCGGCGCCACAAAGGAGACAATCGAGGAAATTAACGTCTCCGAGGCACAGTTCCAGTTTCGCCTGCAACTCAACCATGTCAACGGCTATGCGGAGATCATCTTTGAAGAGGCTGTAGAAACCGACAACGAGGAATTGACCTCGGATCTCAGGCATATCACCGCCGCTGCACGGGTGGCACTGGAGCTTGCCGACAACATTCCAGGGGCGTTGCTTTCAAGACGCTGTTCTGACACCCCTAAACCAGCTTCGATTGAAAACGGGACTGTTGAGCGCGAACCCGCTCTGGTCACTAGCCAGATCGGACAAGGCGGAGAGATCATCGTCGTGGATGACGACCCGGCCAACCGAGAGCTGCTTGCTCGGCGTGTAAAGCGAATGGGATACTCCGCAAAGACAGTCGCCAGCGGCGAGGAGGCACTTGTTCTTCTTGAAACGGAAAGGTTCGACCTGATCCTGCTGGATTACATGATGCCTGGACTTTCTGGCCTCGAGACCTTGCAGAAACTGAAGAACTCAGCGCGCCTAAGAACGATCCCGGTAATCATGTTGTCGGCGTCCGATGATATCAGCAAGATGGTGGATTGCATCTTGCATGGCGCAGAGGACTACATCTTCAAACCGTTCAACCCGATCCTTCTTCAGGCCCGGATCAGCGCCTGCCTCGAAAAGGTCCGGCTACGTCAGAATGTTTCCAGGCAGTTCCGATTGTTTATATCTTCGCCCGGGGATGTCATCCCAGAGAGGCGCGTGGCAAAGGCGGTAATCGGACGCCTGAATGAGGAGTTCTTCGGTCGGGCTTTCCTGATCCCGATTCTTTGGGAGGAGGAACCACTGCTCGCATCCGAAACGTTTCAGGCACAAATTCATCCACCGCGCGAGACTGAGATCTACGTCGGAATTCTTTGGTCACGGATCGGCTCACCTCTGCCGGAGTCCATCGTCCGGCCGGATGGAACGCGCTATGAATCCGGAACGGCCTTCGAATTCGAAGATGCGCTTGAGGGGTTCAAGGATGTCGGCTCACCGGATATGCTGATCTATCGAAAGCAAGGTGCGCCGACCTTGTCATTGCAGGATCGCGACATGGTCCTCGATCGCCTCGACCAGATTGACCGGCTGAACGCCTATCTTGACCGTTGGTTGATTGGCGAGGACGGATCCTACGTCGGCGCATTTCACAATTTCGAAACAGAAGACCAACTTGAGACGATGCTCGAGTTGCATCTCCGCAAGCTCGTGGAGGCACGGCTATCCGATGGCCCCGCAAAAGAGAGAATTTCGGGGATAGTGGACGAGGCGGGCAACACCCGGACGGCGGACTGAATGAAACACGCGGGAGGCGAGGTATGGCAAAAATACTTCTGGTCGAAGACAACGAAATGAACCGGGACATGCTGTCTCGGCGTCTCAAGAAGAAGGGCTTTGACGTCGTCATGGCATTTGACGGGCAACGCGGGGTTGAAATGGCCTCGGAAGAAAGCCCGGATATCATTCTGCTGGATATGAGCTTGCCGGTCATGGACGGATGGGACGCGGCCGGGCACATGAAGGCAAATAGTACAACGAAAACCATCCCGATCATCGCGCTGACCGCCCATGCCATGGCTGGCGACAGGGACAAGGCGATTGGTGCAGGTTGCGACGACTACGACACGAAGCCCGTCGATTTCAAACGGCTTTTGGAAAAAATTGAGAAATGGCTGAACTCGCAGGTGTGATCCGATCCATGAGAGACAACCTTGAACGGAATTGTTGATGAACGAAGTTGATTTGCTCTGGATGGTCCTCGCAAGCGCCCTTGTCTTTCTGATGCAGGCGGGGTTCCTGTGCCTGGAAACCGGGATGACCCGTTCGAAGAACAGCATCAACGTCGCCATCAAGAACCTTGCCGATTTCTGCCTATCGACTTTCGTGTTCTGGGGAGTTGGGTTCGGATTGATGTTCGGCTTGAGTCAAGGCGGCTGGTTCGGGACTGACTTGTTCGCTCTGGACCTCTCCGCATCCTCACCGTCTCTGGCCGTATTCTTTCTGTTCCAGGTCATGTTCTGCGGCGCCGCGGTAACGATCCTTTCGGGCGTAGTGGCAGAGCGCATGAAATTCGGCGCTTACCTCTTCGTCTCGTTCATCGTGGCCGGGGTTCTGTACCCGATTGCCGGACACTGGACTTGGGCCGGGCTGGCCGGGTTTGGCGGGTCCGGCTGGCTTGCGGATCTGGGGTTTGTCGATTTTGCGGGCTCGACGGTTGTGCATAGTGTCGGCGGCTGGGCCGGACTGGCGCTCGTGTTGGTCGTCGGGCCACGCATTGGCCGGTTCGATCATGGAGCGAACAAATCCAAGATTGTGCCCTCGAGCATGCCGCTCGCCACTCTTGGCGCGATCCTTCTTTTTGTCGGATGGCTTGGGTTCAATGGCGGCAGCACATTGACGCTGAACGAAACCGTCCCAGGAATTCTCGTCAACACGGTGATCGGAGGATGCATCGGTGCGATATCCGCTGGCGGGTTGAGCTACGCCGTGAAGCACAGTCTCGACGTGGACCAGTTCATCAATGGAACGCTCGGCGGTCTCGTTGCGGTTACCGCAAATTGTTTTGCTGTTTCGACCGGCACGGCCGCCCTGATCGGTTTGGTTGGCGGAATGATCGTCTTCTTCTTCAGCCAGATCCTTGAGGGGTTGAAGATTGACGACGCGGTTGGAGCCATTCCTGTTCATCTGGGTGCCGGTATCTGGGGAACGATGGCAACGGGTCTCTATGGAGACCTAGAGACACTCGGCACCGGGCTGGGCCGACTGGAACAGATTGCTGTTCAGGCTCTTGGCGTGCTCGCATATGGCGTTTGGACGTTCGGTCTCGCTCTAATCGTCTTCTATCTTGGCAATCTGGTTTTTAGGTTTCGGGTTGATGCGGAGGGAGAGATCCTCGGACTCAACATTACCGAACACGGGATTAGACATGAGAGCGAGGTCATCCCCGCGGGGCCGCCATTGCTGGAGAGTGAAGCGTGAAGATCTTGCGCGCGGACCTTTATCGGGGCGAAAGGAGCGTTGCGGTCCGTTTCAGAGAGAACCGGCGATGGCTGGTGCTTTTCGGCATGGCAGCGTTTGGTGGCGCATTGGCAGCCCCCGTGCAGGCAATCTCGAAGGATATCCTGCCTGACGTGGGGCGAAGGCTCACCATTTCTGGCCGACAGAGAATGTTAATCCAGAGGTCTGGAAAGCTGGTCTGTCTTTCGCATCATAATCCGGATGCCCATCGGCTCCTCATGGCTGCTCGGGAGTCGATTGAACTGCACCAGAGATCACAGGCAGCACTCCGAGAGGGTGACATCGATCTGGGACTGGTTCCCGAAAACAACTCACAGATCCTGCAGGAATTGGACAGGGCCGAACAGCTATTCAATCCATTCGGCGCCGCAGTACTCGATGCCGTCGAAAGAAGAACAGTTGCGGCTGAGAACCTGGAGGCAATCGCAAAACTGAATGGTCCCGCGCTCGTCGCGATGGACAGGGCCGTCGCCGCGATCGAACGTGTCTACCGCAACCAGGATCTCTCGGAGCAACGAGCGATGTTGATCAACATCGCTGTTCGTCAAGGTATGCTCTCCCAAAGGCTGATGCTGCAACTATGTCTGAACAGGTTCAATCCGGCCGACGAGGATGTATTCGATGACTTGTTTCTCGCGATGAACAGATTCACTGTTTCGTTGAATATTCTGCGTCGAGTTTCCCCACAGAGCGTGCCTCCCGGGGCGCGGGAAAAACTCGTCAATACCCTCGAAGGGGCCGACGAACTCTGGAAAGAGCTCCGCATCGAATCATCACGAGCCACCCGGCGCATTTCGGGCCTGTCGGGCTCCGACATGCTGGAAATCGATCAGCGGTTCGAAGAATTGCTTAAGAAATCGAATGATGTTGCCCTGCTTCTCGAAGGAGCCGCAAAGTGACGGACGTTTCAAAAAAGACAAATGATGGAGACGAGAAATCCCACGGGTTGAGGATCGGAACCAAGCTTGCAGTCATTACTATTTTGATTTCTATGGTTGCAGTCAGCCTGTCGTCGCTTCTGGCCGGCAACACGTCAAATCAGGCCCTAAAATCCGCAGCTTTTGAACGTTTGACGGCGGTAAGGGAACTCAAGGCTCAACAGATCGAAGACTACTTCGCGCAGATCCGCCGCCAGCTGGCGTTTATCTCAGAAGACCGCTCCTTTAAGGTCGAGATCCAAAACCTTCGAAGCGGCCTCGTTCACCTGAGTACGGTCGTCGATCGGGCCGACACGGATCCGACGCCGGGCCTGTTGGATTTCTACGCCGAAGATTTCCTGCCCAAGTACCAAGAATCGGATGGCGCTGCAGAGAGCGATATTGATTTGCAGTCGCTCTTGCCGCGAGATTCCGCCGGAAAATTTCTTCAGGACCGGTACATGGTCAATCCGACCTCGCTGACTTCAAGCGTGGACGCATTTGGGCGTTCATTCTCCAAGATCGACACGGTTCTCAGTGAGTTCAAGGAACGCTTCGGATTCTATGACGTTCTCCTCGTCGAACCAACCCGGGGCCGCATTGTCCATTCCGTGGATCGCGAGATCGACTTCGGAACAAGCCTGTTTGACGGTCCGCACTCCGACACGCACCTTGCCCGCTCCGTGATTTCCGCTTTGGCAGGAAGACCCGGGGAAGTCGTACTGGCCGATTTCGAGCCGTTCCTTCCTTCCTATGGTGTTCCGACGGCCTTCGCGGCGATCCCGATCTACGACGGGCCTACCCTGCTTGCAGTGCTCGCCGTCGAGTTGCCGCTGACAGGCATCAACGCGATCATGACCTCGAACAAGGCCTGGAGCGACGTGGGGCTCGGCGCAAGTGGCGAAACCTATCTTGTCGGGCGAGATCTCATGCTCAGGAACCAGTCCCGGTTCCTGATTGAGGATCGAGAGAGATATCTGGAAATGATCACCCAGGTCGGCCTTCCAGAGGAGACAGTCGATCGGATCGCGCGGACAAACAGCTCCATCGGCCTGCAGCAGGTCGATACTGCCGGAACACGGGCCGCGCTGGCAGGACAGACTGGAACCGAGGCCTTCCCTGATTACCGCAATGTCGAGGTGCTCTCGTCCTATCGCCCTCTGGACCTTGCCGGCCTCGATTGGGTGATCATGAGCGAAATCGATCGTGACGAGGCGCTCGCGGATGCAGACAAACTGATTGACCGCCTCATCCTTGTGGCTTCGGTGATCTTGGCTTTTGCCATCTACGCATCCTACCTCTTCTCGATCTCCCTCACGAGACCTCTGCGGTCCCTTTCGTCGAATGCCGCAAGGTTGACGGCCGGCCGGTTCGACACGCCGATAAATCCGGAGACCAGAGATGAAATCGGGGATCTGGCGCGGAACTTCGAAACCTTGCGCTTGTCCATGATCAAATCGCTGGAAGACGTCGAACGCCAGAAAGAGACCCTCGAAAACACGGTCGCGGAACGAACCATCGAGCTCAATGATGCTTCGGCACAACTAGAGCTTGCGCTGTCGAAAATGTCGAACGGTATCTACATGCTCGATGGTGACATGAACTATGTCCTTGCCAACCAGCGTTACACGGAAATGTTTGGGATGCCTTCAAGGTTGGTAAAACCAGGCCAACCGGAAGAGGATGTCATTCGCTGGCACGCCGAGAACGGAGAATACGGTACTGGAGACACGGAGCAACTGGTACGCACACGGCTGGAAACTCTATCCGAAGGTCACTCGTCAACCGTTGTTCTTAACACCTTGGCTGGCCGAACGATTGAGATACGGACGACGCCAATCAGCGGAGGTGGGCTTGTCGGGGTCGCCACCGACATTACGACAATCAAGCGTAACGAAACCAAACTCCTCGAGCAGAATGAAAACCTGAAAGAGATTCAAGGTGAATTGAAGGCCAGCGAGCAACGCGTATCCAAGATCATCGAAGCGAGTCCGATCGGCATCATAACCATCGATCAGAAGGGCACCATCGAGACGTTCAGCTCTGCCGCGGAATCGATCTTCGGCTACTATCACGCAGACATTATCGGCAAGAATATCAAAATTCTTACGCCCAAGGAAATCGCCCTAGAGCACGATTTCTATCTGGAACGACGCACTCCGGGCCGCTCCTCCACCGTTGTCGGCCAACGGCGGATTGTTGATGGGATTCGCCGCGACGGGACGGTGTTCAAGCTGGAACTGCGGGTTGAAGAGGTGCAGGTCGGAGATAAAGTCTTTTACATCGGCATGGTCGAGGACATCACTGAGCGTCTCGAACTCGAGCGCCAAGCTGAACAGGCCCGCGAACAGGCGGAACTCGCCAACCAGGCCAAGAGTGCCTTCCTGGCCAACATGAGCCACGAACTCAGGACCCCGATGAACGCGATCATCGGCTATTCCGAAATGCTTGCCGAAGACGCCGAAGACGATGGGTTGGACGAGATGCTGGACGATCTCGGCAAAATCACAGCGGCCGGAAGACACCTGCTCTCGCTGATCAATGACATCCTCGACCTTTCCAAGATCGAGGCCGGGAAGATGGACCTGTTCCTCGAAGATTTCTCGGCTTCAGAGATCGCCCAGGATGTGGCCAGCACTGCCGCCAGTCTCATTGAGAAAAACTCCAACAAGTTGATCGTTGATATTGATCAGGACCTTGGGACGCTCCGTGGCGACGTCACCAAGATCCGGCAAATCCTTTTCAATCTCATCTCCAACGCAGCGAAATTCACCAGCGATGGCGCCATTACTCTTGAAGTAAAAACGACATCACTGAACATGGAGCCCGCCGTCCGGTTCGCTGTTTCCGATACGGGTATCGGCATTCCCGAAGACAAGCTCGAGCACATTTTTTCGGAGTTTTCGCAGGCGGACGAATCCACAACGCGCAACTACGGCGGCACTGGCCTGGGGCTTGCTCTGACAAAACGGTTCTGCGAACTCATGGGGGGGGCTATCCAGGTTGAGAGCAAGCTGGGGCAAGGATCGAGCTTCATCGTCACCCTGCCGACGCAAGTCGAGAAACAGCATCTTGGCTTGGAAGCCGAGGCAAAAATCTCCGATGTTTCGCCGGACAATCCTTTGCCTGAGAACGATGCAGATGCTCCGGACACAAAGCTGCCGGCCCTTGCTTTCCGCGGCAATTCGGTGCTGGTTATTGATGACGAGGCGACAGCGCGAGAGCTATTGAAGAAGCGTCTCGAGGCTGAAGGCTGTAATGTGATCCTTGCCTCTAGCGGCGCCGAAGGACTGGCCCTCGCGGAAAAGCATAAGCCGTCTCTCATCACGCTGGATGTCATGATGCCGGGGATGGATGGCTGGACGGTCCTTCGCCGCTTGAAGGCCGATCAGAACCTCAGTGATATTCCCGTCATTATGGTCTCAATGGTTGGGAACAAGGCGATGAGCTACTCACTCGGTGCCGTGGAATCGCTTCAAAAACCGGTTGATCGCGCAAAACTCTCTGAATTGATAAAAAAGTTTGCAACCAATACAGGCAAATCGGCTCTTGTGGTCGAGGACGACCCAGCAGCCCGTGCGACGATGATGAGGACCCTTCAAGCTGACAACTGGGACGTAGAAGAAGCCGAAAATGGCGAGATCGGGCTCGAGAAGACGAAGGAACGCAGTTTCTCCATCATTCTTCTGGATCTTATGATGCCAGTTGTGAATGGTTTCGAGTTTCTCGAACGGCTTAGGTCCAGCGATCATCCCTCCGCGGAAAGCCCTGTTATTATCGTCACCGCAATGCAACTGGACGCGTCTGAACGCAAACGCCTTCACGCCAATGCGCATGAGGTCGTTCAGAAGACAGGGGATAGCATCGAAGAGGTGCTGGAAGAGATCCTTGCCCTAATCCAAAACAGAGCCGAAAGCTTTGGAGCGAAGGAACAATGACCGACGATTTCCAATCCAACGTGACAAGTCCCATCGAGGCCCTCCGCGGCAGTGCCTCCGATTGGGATGCCTTCTTGGCAACTCGTCCGAACGTCGTTTCAGATTTTGTGGGTGCAGATCTGTCCGAAATCGATTTGGAAGGGCGAAACCTTTCCGGACAGAACTTTTCAGAGGCCGTGTTCTTTGAAAGTCGACTTTCACGCGCCAATTTGAAGCATGCCAACCTCAAGAACACGGATTTCTCTGGGGCCCAGATGTCCGCTGCGGGTCTCTACAAGGCAGATGCGACATCGGCGTCGATGATGTCTGCGGACCTGTCGGGAGCCGACCTGACCGAGGCGTCTCTGGCTGGTGCCGACCTTCGTGGGGCAAACCTCGCCAAGGCAGACCTAACCCGAGCCGATCTCAGAGGTGCCAACCTCTCCAATGTAGATTTGCGTGACGCTTGTTTGGCCAATTCCAATGTCACCGGCGCCAAGTTTCAAGCTGCAAGGTTGGAAGGCGCGAACGTTACTGGAATTACCTATGGAAGCCTCCGAGATATGCGCGGTTGTTATTTGGGAATCCGTGGCCTTGATTCCACATACGGCAACGCTCTTTTTTTGCGCGATGCGCGAGATCAAGATTACATTGACACATTAAAAAACTCTATCGAATCAATGCCCAATGGAGCAACGCGGACAACAGAAAAGTTCTTGTTCTGGATCTGGGGTCTTTTTGATTATGGCCGAAGTCTTGCAAAGGTTGGAATATACGCGTTCGTGATAGCTACAGTCTACGGAATTATTTATGCTTTTGATATGAATATGGGCTGGGGGATGATGGACTATTCAAACTCCGCCCAAAGTTGGTTCACGCCATTTTATTATTCCATGGTTACCTATACTACGCTCGGTTATGGAGACGTGACTGCAGAAAATGTACTGGGTGAAATTCTTGTAATTAGCGAAGTTGTGTTGGGGTATTTCACTCTCGGATTGCTTCTCTCCATAATTGCAAACACAATAGCGCGAAGGAGTTAAGGCCAGAACTATTGATTTCAGACTCAGTTTTCAGATTCTGGACAAAAACCTAGGCTCCAGACTTATTGATTTACAACCAGAACAAGCCAGTAGCCGCGAGCGCGATTGCTGAAAGGAATACCGTCGGGGATCTGTCGTAGCGGGTGGCAACGCGACGCCAGTCCTTCAGGCGCCCGAACATGATCTCGACCGACATTCCCCAGGTGGCATGCCACTTGATGCCAAGATCACCTGATTTCGCTTACTGATCATGACCTTCCCCCGCGATTAGGGCCGGTTTGATCTGGAATCTTCCGGTTGGGTTTCAGTGTTGAGCGGCAGCGTGGAGACCGCAAGAGTCTCAGGCGCTGGCGCGGTGGTTTTGATCAGGAACTCCGTTGGTGACAGGTAGCCGAGCGCCGAGTGTGGGCGCTTGGTGTTGTAGTGATTCCGCCATTGGCCGATTTCCTCACGCGCATGGCGTAGTGATCGAAACCAGTGAAGGTTTAGACATTCGTCCCGGAACTTGCCGTTGAAGCTTTCGACGAAGGCGTTCTGGACCGGTTTGCCCGGTTCAATGAACCGTAGGCGCACACCGGTCCGCTCTGACCAATCGAACATGGCCTTGCTGGTGCCCTCGGGCCCGTTGTCCAGAATGATCTCTTCCGGCAGGCCAACGCGCAGTGCCAGGTCATTGAGGAACCGAGCAACGCGCGCCCCAGGGATCGACACGTCGACGATCTGGCCGGGGCAGAACCGGCTGTGGTCATCGACGATGTTGAGCACACGAAACCGGCGGCAGTCAGCCAACTGGTCACTGACGAAATCCAATGACCATCTCTGCATCGGTCTTTCCGGCACCTGTGGCGCCACGCGATCCCGCCTGGGCAGCTTGCGACGCCTCTTGGTCCGAACCTGCAAGCCTTGCTCGGTGTAGAGCCGATATGTGCGCTTGTGGTTCACAACCAACCCTTCCCGGCGCAGCATCGCGTGCAACCGAAGATAGCCATAGCGGCGGTTCTCGGAGGCCAGTTCCTTCATGCGCTTAACAGCGGCTTCATCATCCCTTGGCATTGGCTGATACTGCTGCACCGACCGCGCCAGGCCAACGATCCGGCACGCGCGCCGTTCGCTGAAACCGCACTCTGTCATCAGAAAGCCCACGGCCCGTCGCTTCGCCATGGGCTTACCAATGTTTTTGCAGCAGATCCTTCATCGCCGACGGTGCTGTCATGTGTGGACGGCTCCGTTGGCGCAAGGGATGATTTGAGT
>NZ_LOAS01000050.1 GCF_001558155.1 Aliiruegeria sabulilitoris | reverse complement strand
CATTAGCTCAAATAAACTCTTGCAAAACCGGGGCCGTCCACAAATGACAGCTCCATCGCAATGCATTGAGCGGGTCATGCACCTCTTTTCAGGCGTGGCATCCGAATGCCGCCGTCACTCGATCATTGGCAGAAATCCCGCTGGTGAAAGAGAAATCTGCTGCATTGGGATGTCCGACGCGACCAGCAGCTTGATTTCTGGCCCTACCATTTCTGACCAGGTTCGCCCACTCGCTGCTTCGATTGCCATACGCACACCCAACTGGCCTTGCAGGACGGGATTGTCGAACGGAACGGCGAGCACGCTGCCGTTTCCCATTCCACGCCGAATCGAATGGCTGATGTAGGTCGCAACCAGCGCCGGTCGGTCAGCCTGCGCCCAGCCATTCAACAGGCCCATGGCGGCTTCAACAGCCGGAGCACTGCCAATCACGTAGTCGACCTCTGGGCGGTCGGCGAGCGCGTCTTCGACCTCCCGCATCTGCTCCCGCAGGCCAGTATCCGCCCGACGAATGTCCACGACGCGCACGGCCGACCCTTCGATCGCCGCAAGGAGACCGGACTCAACCAATGGTGCCCATCCGGATTCCGCAGGGCCGGAAATCAGAACGGCCGTGGCAGGTTCGGTTCCCGCTGGATGTCGGTCGAACAAGAAAGCCCCAATGTGTCCACCCATCTCCCGCCAATTGACCCCAACAGCCCCTGCAAGGTTCGGAGACCTCAACTCATTGACCAACGCCAGAACCGGAATGGTGCCGGAGAGCGATTCTACCGCGAACAGGATCTTTGGGTCATTGGCGGACACCGCCCCAATTAGGATCACGTCTGCCTGTCGTTCTCTGCAAACATCAAGCAGCTCGAGTTGCCGTGCGAGGGCGTGATAGCCACCTGATTCAAACATCCAAAGTTCCGCACCGGTTCGCTCCGCTTCCAGCTGAAGGCCGTAAGCGACGCTCAGCCAATATTCGTCCTTGAAGTGCGGCACGACAACGCAAATGCGAATCGCGCTGTCGGAACTGCCCGGCGCCGCCTGGGCAAACGCGGGACGCGCGCCCGGACCGGCGCTGGCAAGAATTGCGCACGCCAACAGAGCGGCATAGGCTCCGCCCATGTGGCGCACCAGCTTTGATACACAGCTTTTGAGGGTGTTCACCTTCATCGTCGTCCTTCTGGCTGGCGTAAGCTTCATTGCCCTTGCGGCAAACCAGTACCTTGCCAGCAGACATCGGACCTTGATCGAAGACAATCTTCCCGCGGCGGCGCTGGCCAAGCAGATTTCAGATGAAAGCGCCTATATCGCTACGCTGGCTCCGTCATTTTCAAAGGTGGATTCGCCTGGCGATCTTCGCAATATGACAGCTTCCCTGAACATCGAACTCACCGATCTTGAGCAGGACCTTGCACGGCTGAACGAACTGATGCCAGCCGAGCAGAGGACCGATGCCATGGGGGCATTGCAGGACCTGAAGCAGACGGTTGGCACGCTATCGTCTCTTGCTCAGGCGCGGTTGGCAACGGCGCGCGATCTGGTTTCTCGCTCAAGGCTGACGGCCGAGCAGTTGTCGGAACTGAATACGCTCATATCGGCACAGACCGATATCGCGCGCGTTCAGGTCACAGCAGCTATAGCGGATCTGGTTGACGCTCAAGACGCCGCGCGCCGGGAGGGGCTTGATCGGCTCGCCGATGTGGATTTTTTCGCGTTCGATAGGCACGTGGAACTCGGTGCGGCAATCGACACCATAGGATTTCACATGTTGCAGGTCTCGGAAATCGATGACCGCACCCGGTTGAAGGCTATTCAGAGCATCGTCGCCGACAACCTCGATCTGGCAGAACGGCGGCTTGGCTATTTTCCATCGCCTGCGGCGGAGACACGGGCTCGTGCACTTGTCGCGTTGCTGAAGGCCGAACTGGAGCCGGGCGGCGGTTTTGCGGTCATGGATGCCTTTTTGAGGACACAGGATGCGATCCGACAAGAGCTTGAGACAATTCCCGGTAATGTTGAGGCTCTCTCGGGGTTCTCCGGCGCTTTGCTGGAACGGGTCCAAACGGAAACGCGCGTATTACAAGCGCGCACAGTGCAACTCGGCCGCACCCTGACTTTTAGTCTTCTGGTTGTCCTTGTCGTGGCCATCGCGGCATCGGTTCTCGCCTGGCAGTTTGCGCGCCGACTGATCGTCGAGCGGCTTCGCACCGTGGCTGGCCATATCAGTGCGCTTGGGCAGGAATCGTACGATCGTGCGATCCCTGTCACCGGTGCCGACGAAATTGGCCAGATGGAGAGTTCGCTTGACGCATTGCGTCGTCAGGCCGCTGATGCGCGGGCTCTGCGGGGCGAGCTTGAAGACACGGTCAAGCAGCGGACCGGCGAAATCGTAGCCGAGATGCAAGCCCACGACGCGGCCCGGAACGAGGCCGAGGCCTCCAACCGGGCCAAGTCGGAATTCCTCGCGATGATGAGCCATGAGATCCGCACTCCTCTGAATGGCGTGATCGGCATGCTCCGTTTGCTGGAAGGCGACACGCCCGCCGGAAGCGGGCGAAACCGGCTGAGCACCGCGCGTGTGTCTGCAGAACACTTGCTGGCTCTGACGAATGACATCCTTGACTATTCCTCGATGCAAGATGGTCACGCCCGGGCCGAAGGCGTTCATTTCGATCTGCGAGACCTGACCGGCCAGCTTGCAGGCTTTCTGAGGATCGGTGCCGAAAGCAAGGGCCTGGCTTTCTCGGTGGATCTCTCCAACAGCGCACCGCCTGTGCTATTTGGTGACGTTGGGAAGATCCGCCAGGTGGTGATCAACCTGCTCTCGAACGCGATCAAGTATACGGCTTCGGGCGAAGTCGCATTGCTGATCGATCACGCCTTGAATCCGGCATCCGGACGCCATGTGATGACCTTTTCCGTGACGGATACGGGGATCGGCATTGACCCGCAGAACATTGACAGGATTTTTGATGCCTACGGCAGAACCGGCACCCCTCGCCAACTGGAAATCGAGGGAATGGGGCTTGGCCTGACAATCTCTCGGCGCCTGACAGAACTGATCGGCGGCGGATTGAGCGTCGAAAGCGAACCCGGGATCGGATCGCGTTTTTCGCTGACGGTGGAACTGCCTGAGGGGGACATTGCGCAGGTCGAAACCATTCGCGAGGAAGCGGTGAACGACGCGCTTGGCAAACATGTGCTGCTAGTAGAGGACAACAAGGTCAACAGGATGGTCGCTCAGGGATATCTCGACCGTCTGGGCTGCACGGTTGAATGTGCCGAAACCGGCCAGGAGGCTCTCGATGCGGGGACCTCCGAAACCTTCGATCTCGTTTTGCTGGACCTCGATCTGCCCGACATGTCCGGGGCGGATGTTGCTGCGCGACTACGGGACATGCTGGCCGATGCGCCCTTGCTGGTTGCCCTGACCGCGCACAGGCTGTCGGGGTCGGCCGAGGAACTGGCGGACCTTGGGGTCGACGCGGCGTTGGAAAAACCGGTATCGCCTCGTCAACTCGCCGCTGTTCTGCGTGGAGAATACCGGGAGGCGACTAGGTCCGTTCCTTCCTTCAACACCGCTCAAACGCTATCCGGGTTGCGCGAAGATATTGACGATCTTGGACCTTCGACAACTCGGGACATCGTCGAAGAGTACCTGCTGCAGGCAAGCGAGTCGGTGGTTGCGCTGAGAGATGCGATCGATCGTGCGGATCATGCGAATACCGGGCGGATCGCCCATCGGCTGAAAGGCGCTGCATCCAATTTCCACCTTGTCAGGTTGACGACCCTGTTGGCGGAAATCGAGGCGACGGGCAAACGGGGCGGCGATGCCGGCAGTATCGCGGGTGCGCTCGAAGCCACATGCGAGGCGGCGAGCGCGGATCTGCGGAGGGCCGCGCAGGAGGCTGGACTTCAGCTGTCAGAAGCGAAGATATAGCCCTCGCCGTGCACGGTGATGATCCAGTCGGGGCGAGCCGGGTCAAGCTCGATCTTCCTGCGGAGCCGTCCCACCAGCACGTCGATGGTCCGGTTGTCAGGTGCCCAGCGGCGCTGCTGAATCATGTCCAGCAACCGATCCCGAGACAGGATCACACCAGGGTTGCGAACGAAAGCATGTATCAGTTCGAACTCCGCGCGGGTCAGCATCTCGATGGTGCCATCCACATCTTCCAACCGGCGCCGCACCGTATCTAGCTTCCAGCGACCGAACGTGAACACCGGCTCGCTGGCCGGGGCGGCAGAGCGGATCTGCTCCACGCGCGTCAGCAAGTTCTTGACCCGTGCAAACAATTCCCTTCGATCGAATGGTTTGGTTACATAGTCGTCCGCCCCCATCTCCAGCCCGACGATGCGGTCGATCTGGTCGTCGCGGCTGGTCAGCAGGATGATCCCGGCGGTGGATATCGCCCGTTGCTCGCGAGTGATGGTCAGCCCGTCCTTGCCGTCCAGTCCGATATCCACCAGCAACAGGTCGGCCGGGTCACGGGCAAGGATCGCCTCCATCTCAGCGGCGTTCGCCGCCTCGCTCACCCGATACATCTGCTTGCGCAGCGCGGCCGACAGGCGGCGGCGGGTGACGCTGTCATCCTCGATCACGACGATATGCGCGGTCATGGTGGGGACTCCCCGGGCTTCTTGGGGCCACGTTACATTCTTTTACAAAGTCGAACAGCCTGTTCATCGAGTTCGGGAGACTGGTTCACACCTCACTTCTAGAAAAGACGACAATCAGTTCCTCATTCCACGGGAGTCCACCATGTCGTTTTCCAGCCCGACCCGCCGCGCATTCCTCATTGGTGGCGCCGCCACCCTTGGCGCCGCCCGCCTGATGAATTCCACCGCGATGGCCGCAATCGACCCTAATTCCTTTTCCGGACGCACTTTCCACGCCAGCCACTTCGGCCCGTTCGAAGCCGTGGTGCGTGACGGAAAGCTCGTCGGCATCAATACCATGATGGAGCTGGATGCCCGCCCGACCGAGATGCTGTCTTACGGCATGATGGACCGGACCTATGACAAGACCCGCATCGACTATCCGATGGTGCGCAAGTCCTACCTCCAGGGCTGGGAAACCGGCGACACCAAGCCCGAGTTGCGCGGCAAGGAAGAATATGTACGCGTCGACTGGGATACGGCTTGGAGCCTCACCGCCAAGGCGCTGCTGGATACCGCGACCAACCACGGCAACGAGGCGATCTTCAGCTCGTCCTATGGCGGCTGGTCCAATGCCGGCTCGTTCCGCCCCAACGTGCTTCAGGGCCGCCTGATCAACCTGATGGGCGGCTGCACCAATACCGCCGGTGACTGGTCGGCCGGCGCGGGCCAAGTGCTCCTGCCGCGTGTGATCGGCGACATGGAGGTCTACTCCGGTCAAACCTCCTGGGAAGTCATCCGTGACAACACCGAAGTCTTCGTGCTGGTCGGCTGCGACCCGATCAAGAACAACCGCGTCGAATACCGCGTGGCCGATCATGGCATGTACGGACCATGGGAAGAAATCCGCGATGCGGGCGTCAAGTTCATCTCGATCAACCCGCAGCGGACTGCGTCGGACCAATACCTGAACGCCGAATGGTTGAAGATCGTGCCCAACACCGATACCGCGCTGTTCCTCGCCATGGCCTACCATGTACTGGAACAAGGGCTCGAAGACCGCGCCTATCTCGACAAGTACACCGTCGGTGCCGACAAGTGGATCGCTTATGTGAAAGGCGAGGATGACGGCACGCCGAAGACGCCGGCCTGGGCTGCTGGAATCACCGGCATGGACGAGGCCAAGATCAAGGAGTTGGCCGAGCTTTTCGCCGCCTCGACCACCCAGGTTGCGGCTTCCTGGGCCATCCAGCGAGCCCAGCATGGCGAAATGGCCTATTGGGCAATCGTCAACTTCCAGGCGCTGACCGGCAAGATCGGCAAGCCGGGCGCGGGCCTTGGTTTCTCGTGGCACTATGGCAACGGCGGCATGCCTCAGGGCGGCAATCGCACGCCTGTGGGAATGAGCCAGGGGCGCAACTTCGTTACCAAGGTTGTTCCGGCCTCGCGGATCACCGAGGCGCTGGAAAATCCGGGCAAGGAGTTTTTCTACAACGGGCAGACCAATAGCTACCCGGACATCAAGATGATCTTCAATGCCGGCAACAACTTCATGTCGCACCAGCAGGACACCAACCGGCTGATCCGGGCGCTTGAAAAGGTAGAAACCATCGTCAGCGTCGATGTCTGGTGGACGGCCGCGACCCGATGGGTGGATATCGTCCTGCCGGCCTCGAGCACACTGGAACAGGATGACATCACCTCCGGCGGCACCTACTCCAACGACAAGGTTTACGCCATGAAGAAGGTGATCGAACCGATCGGGGAAAGCCTGCCGGACTACGAGATCTTCGAAGGCCTCGCCGACAAGCTGGGGCTCTGGGCGCAGTTCACCGACAGCGAAGACAAGATGTATCACATCAAGCTGGCCTACGAAGCCTCCGGTGCCGCTAAGGACGTGCCGTTCGAGGAGTTCTGGGAGAAAGGCTATGCCCGGATGCCTGTTCCTGCGGAGGCCCGCAAGTGGACTCGTCACGGTGCCTTCTATGAAGACCCGGAGGGCAACGCGCTGCACACCGACTCCGGCAAGATCGAGATGTTTTCCCAGGGCATCGCGGCCATGGAGATCGACGATTGCCCGGGCATGCCGATCTGGATGGAAAAGCACGAATACCTCGGGAACGCCAAACCCGGCCAGTTGCACGTCGTGTCCCCCCACCCGTGGTTCCGCCTGCATAGCCAAATGGACCAATCCGAAAGTCTGCGCGCACTCTACAAGGTGCAGGGTCGTGAGCCGGTCCGGATCAGCACCGAAGACGCCGCATCGCGCGGCATCGAGGATGGCGATCTGGTCGAGCTTTACAATGACCGTGGCACAGTGATTGCGGGGGCTGTTGTCAGCGATGACATCATGCCGGGTGTGGTCTCGATCTACGAAGGCGCATGGCCGTCGCTGGACAGCAAGGGCCGCTGCAACTCGGGCCTCGTAAACTTCCTGACCTCGACCCAACCGTCGTCTGGTCTGGCACAGGCGACCACGGCCAACACCGTTCTTGTCGAGATGCGCAAATGCGAAGATCCGGAAGGTCCGAACAGGGCCTATGAAAAGCCGGCGATCATCGACAACATGGAAATCGCCGCGATCGACGACGACAAGCTGGGCCTGGATCGTCTCTATGACCTGACCGAGAAGCTCTATGCAGACATGGGACCGGGCGAGAAGATGTTCTTCGAACGTTGCACCGTCTGCCACGCGCCGCGGGAAGTCACCCACTACACGCAGCAACAGTGGAAAGGCATCACTCCGTCGATGTACGAACGTGCCGGGCTCGACGAGGCCGAAGCTGCGCTGGTCACCGAATACCTGATGCAGAACGCAGCGGACGCGAACTGATCGAAGGCGCTAGACGGCCAAATACCGGCCGTCCAGCGTCGACCGGCTGCCGTTGCAGCCAAGCTGATTGCCGGGACTCCCAGACACAATGCCTTATGATGCGCCTCCAGCCCCGTTGACGGATTCCTTCGGCCGCGCCGTAACCTACCTGCGGGTGTCGGTGACAGACCGCTGCGATCTGCGCTGCACATATTGCATGGCCGAGAAGATGGCATTCCTGCCACGCAAGGATCTTGTATCATTGGAAGACCTCGCGCGGCTGACGGATGCCTTTGTCGATCTGGGCGTGCGGAAGGTCCGGGTCACGGGCGGCGAACCTTTGGTGCGCCGGAACGTCCTTGATCTGTTTCGCCATCTGGCGCGCCGGCTTGACGCCGGGCAAGTCGACGAGGTGACTCTGACGACCAACGGCACACAGCTGCCCCGATACGCATATGACCTCGCAGCCCTCGGTGTCCGCCGCGTGAATGTCTCGCTGGATTCCCTATCCACCGACCGGTACCAGAAGATTACCCGAATCGGAGCGCTCGACAAGGTTCTGGCGGGGCTGGATGCGGCACAGAAGGCTGGATTGAAGGTCAAACTGAACGCTCTCGCGAGCCGTGGTCCGTTCGAGCGCGAAGTGGATGACCTGATCCGTTTTGCGCACGGGCGAGATATGGATCTTACTCTGATCGAGGAGATGCCGATGGGGAAGACGGGCCTTGACCGCGCTGCCAGTTTCCTGCCGATCAGCGAGCTGCGCCGCGATCTTGCAACCCGTTGGACGCTGCTGAACAGCGACCATCGGACCGGCGGGCCGGCAGAATATGTCGACGTTGCCGAAACAGGCGGTCGGATCGGTTTCATCACCGCCATGACCTGTGGTTTTTGTTCCGCCTGCAACCGTGTGCGCCTGTCTTGCACCGGCAAGCTCTATACCTGCATGGCAGACGAAGGTTCAGTCGACCTACGAGAAGGACCCTCCGGCTGGACCGGGGATCTGCACGCCCGTATCCGGGCGGCCGTTCAGAACAAACCAAAAGGACACCGTTTCTTGGAAAACGGGTCATGTAGCGCAACACAACGCCATATGTCTGCCCTTGGCGGGTAAGGGCGCGCGCTCTAGGCTGACGCAATCGAAAATTCGAAAGGATCCCTTCATGTCAAGCAAGCTTCCCGGCGTCGCCGGCGATATCGAACAGGAACTTCCGGATGTCTGGTCCGCCTACGCCGCGCTCGGCGAAGCGGTGTCCAAGGGCGGCGACCTGAGCGCACGAGAGCTTCGCCTCGTCAAACTTGCATATGCTATCGGCGCCGGTTCGGAGGGTGCGGTGCATTCTCATGTCCGGCGTGCCGTCGAAGAAGGAATTGCCACGCGGGACTTGGCACAGATCGCCATGTTGGCGATCAGTCCGCTTGGGTTTCCGCGCGCGGCCGCCGCAAAGACCTGGATTCAGGACATCGTGAAATAGGCTGAGTTTCGAGATTTTCGGGATTCTTGCGGTCATTCCACGCAACGTTGAAAATTCCTTCGTTTTGGGGACGGTCAGAGTGTCTTTCGAGGTCCTCAAAGACCAACAGGAGGGCGGCGAGACATAGACGTTGTGACTGCGACTTCCCCAAGAAACTGGGCCTTTGTTTGGACCACGAAGGGGGATGGAAGATGGCTCGAAAACAGTATTCAGTGTTGTGGCCCCCGAGACCAAAACTGCCTAAGGTTGTCGCCGAGATTTATGGGTAGGAAGAGGGTCGGTGGCTTTCACGCTTCGTCAAGTCCAGTACTTTGTTGCAGTTGCGGAGCACGGCACTATCAGCCACGCGGCGCAAGCGCTGTCGATTTCTCAATCGTCGGTGACCGAGGCCGTTCGATTTCTCGAGGACGACCTCGGGGTCAAGTTGTTTGACAGGCACCCGAGGGGCCTCCGAATTACCCATAAGGGGCACCAGTTTCTCCGCCACGCAACGTCGATCCTTTCGGAAGTCTCGGGCGCGCGCAGGGCTCTGGAGCTCGAAGGAGAGGAGATTACCGGGACGCTTCACCTCGGTGTGACGTCGCTGATGGCTGGCTATGTCATGTCGGACCTGCTGGCGCGATACCGGCGAGCCAATCCGCTCGTTGAGGTCTCGGCGATCGAGGACAATGGCGAATATCTCGAACATCTGCTGGTTGGCGGCGAACTGGACGTTGCCGTCATGGTCACCTCTAACCTGAACGACCGGATGGCACTGCAGGTGGAAATTCTCGAGGTTTCGCCCTATCGCCTCTGGCTGCCGATCGGGCATCGGTTGGTGGCCCAGGATTCAATCACGCTCGACGATCTGACCGGCGAACAGTTGATCATGCTGGACATCGACGAGATGGGCGAAGCGGCGGTCAAACTGCTCTCGGCGCTCGGAACACGGCCGAAGATCGCATTTCGCACCAAGTCGGTCGAGGCAGTTCGCAGCCTGGCCGCAACCGGCGCTGGAATCGCGCTTCTGCCGGACCTCGTATACCGTCCATGGTCGCTCGAGGGAGACCGGATCGTATCGCGGGATGTCTCTGGTTCTCTACCTGTGGTTCAGGTTGGCATGGCTTGGAGAAAGGGCTCTCCACTTTCCAAGGCTGCGCGTGATTTCATAACGATTGCGCAAGAACATCGATCTGTGAGAGACCGACAGAAGTAGATATCGGAATTTCCGATATTGATCATCTGAATTTTGAATTTGCGAACGCGGATCACGGCGCGCATCCTTTGTGGCAATTCAGAAGCCCAAAAGGGTTCGGACTTATCCAACAGGAGAACGGAAATGCGCGCCTCACCCCCAAAAGCAATTCTACTTGCCACGGCAAGCCTTCTCGCCACCCAGGCGATGGCCGCCGACATGCTGACAGAAATCGGAGCTGGCGAAGGCCAGGTGAACATCGTGGCCTGGCCGGGCTACATCGAGCGGGGCGAGACCGACGCCGCGTTCGACTGGGTCACCAAGTTCGAAGAGGCCACCAGCTGCAAGGTCAACGTCAAGACCGCCAACACCTCCGACGAGATGGTTGCGTTGATGAACGAAGGCGGCTTCGATCTCGTCACCGCCTCCGGCGACGCCTCGCTGCGCATGATCGCCGGCAAGCGGGTGCAGCCGGTCAATATCGACCTGATCCCGAGCTGGAACACGGTCGACGACCGCCTGAAGGAAGCGCCCTGGCACTATGTGGACGGCACCCATTACGGCACGCCCTACATGTGGGGCCCGAACGTGCTGATGTACAACACCGAGGCCTTCCCGGAAGCGCCGACAAGCTGGTCGGTGGTGTTCGAGGAAACCACGCTTGCGGATGGCCAGAGCAACAAGGGCCGCGTGCAGGCCTATGACGGCCCGATCCACATCGCGGATGCCGCCAACTACCTGATGGCCCACCAGCCCGAGCTTGGCATCACCTCGCCCTACGAACTGAACCAGGAGCAATACGACGCCGCGCTCAACCTGCTGCGCGGCCAGCGCGAACTGGTGTCCCGGTATTGGCACGACGCCTTCATCCAGATCGACGACTTCAAGAACGAAGGCATGGTTGCCTCCGGTTCCTGGCCGTTCCAGGTGAACCTGCTGAAGGCAGACGGCGTGCCGGTTGCCTCGGTGATCCCGGAAGAGGGCGCCACCGGCTGGGCCGACACCACGATGATGCATGCCGAGGCCGAGAACCCGAACTGCTCCTACATGTGGATGGAGCACACGCTGTCCTCGAACCTGCAGTCCGATCTCGCCGTCTGGTTCGGCGCCAACCCCTCCGTCCCCGCCGCCTGCTCCGACGGCAGCGGGATGCAGACCGCCGAGGGCTGCACTGCTAACGGCATGGACGATTTCGAGAAGATCAAGTTCTGGCAGACCCCTGTCAGCAAATGCGAGAGTCAGGGCGAATGCGTGCCCTACTACCGTTGGGTTTCGGATTACATCGGCGTGATCGGCGGCCGGTAACCCGACCAACACCACCACTCACCCCCGCCGCCCGTTTTTGGGCGGTGGGGCCTCCCAAGAGATTTCCATGAAAACAGCAGCAGTACGATTCAAGGGCGTTTCACGCCATTATGGCCCTGTGCGTGCCGTCGATGAGGTAGACCTGAGCATTGCCGAAGGCGAGTTTTTTGCCATGCTCGGCCCATCTGGATCCGGCAAAACGACGTGCCTCCGCCTGATCGCCGGTTTCGACCAACCGACCGCGGGCGAGGTCACGATCTTTGGCGAGGATGCAGGCGGCGTTCCCCCTTACAAGCGCCACGTCAACACGGTGTTCCAGGACTACGCGCTGTTTCCGCACATGAACGTGCTCGACAACGTCGCCTATGGCCTGATGATCGCCGGAATGCCCAAGGCCGAGCGGCACAAGCAGGCCGAGGGCGCGCTGGAGCTTGTGGCCCTGCCGGGTTTTGGGGCGCGCAAGCCTTCCGAGCTTTCGGGAGGCCAGCGGCAGCGGGTCGCGCTCGCCCGGGCGCTGATCAACGAGCCCCGCGTCCTGCTGCTCGACGAGCCGCTCGGCGCACTCGACCTCAAGCTGCGCGAACAGATGCAGCAGGAACTGAAGGACCTGCAGCGCAAGCTCGGCATCACCTTCATCTTCGTCACCCATGACCAGGGCGAGGCTCTGTCGATGGCCGATCGCGTCGCGGTGTTCAACGACGGCAAGATCGTGCAGGTCGGCAAGCCCGAGGACGTCTATTACCGCCCGGAAGTGCCGTTCGTGGCCGATTTCGTCGGTTCTTCCAACGTTCTTCCGCCGCATGTCGTCGAAAAGATCGCCGGCAATTGGACCCATGCCAGCGTCCGCCCCGAGGCGGTGTCGCTGGTGGATGCGGGGCTTGGCGTCGATGGGTTGCACGCGACGGTGCATTCGACCGCCTTCCTCGGCACCGCAACCCGCGTTTCGCTCGACCTCGACGGGTTCTCGATGGTCGCGCTGCTGCCCAAGGGTACACGCATCCCTGAGACCGGCGAACAGGTCCATGTCAAATGGTCCCCCGAGGACCTACACCTGATGGATACCGCCTGATGAGCGAGCATGTCCTAGAAACCGAACGCTCCGGCGGGCTGAGAGGCATCTCGGATGTGCTTTGGCGCAATCCGCGGCTGGTGATCTTCCTGCTGTTGGCCCCGCCCGCGCTCTGGCTCGGGATCGTCTATCTCGGCTCGCTCTTTGCCCTGCTGGCACAGAGCTTCTTCTCGATCGACGAGTTCTCCGGGCTGATCCAGTACGAACTCACGCTCAAGACCTATCGCGAGCTGTTCACGCCCGCGAATTTCGACGTCATCCTGCGCACGGTGGTGATGTCCGCCTGCGTGACCATTGCCGCCGCGATCATCGCCTTTCCCATCGCCTATTTCGCGGCACGTTACGCCAAGGGAAAATGGAAGGCGCTGTTCTACATCGGGGTCATGCTACCGCTTTGGTCGAGCTACCTGGTCAAGGTCTACTCGTGGAAGCTGATTCTGGCCAAGGAAGGCATCCTCAACTGGCTGTTCGAGACGCTGCACCTGAGCTGGCTGCTGAATGCATATCTGTCGATCCCGGTGATTGGCGGCAACTCGCTATCGGTCAGTGCCACCGGCACATTCCTGGTGTTCCTCTACGTCTGGCTGCCCTTCATGGTGCTGCCGATCCAGGCCTCGCTGGAGCGCGTTCCGGCCTCGATGCTCGAAGCCTCGGGCGACCTCGGAGCCTCGCCGCAGCAGACCTTCCGCCACGTGCTGCTGCCGCTGGCGCTGCCGGGGGTGATCGCCGGGTCGATCTTCACGTTCTCGCTCACTCTGGGCGACTACATCATCCCGCAAATCGTTGGCACCTCGCGCCGCTTCATCGGCCAGGCCGTCTATGCCTACCAGGGCACGGCCGGGAACATCCCGCTCGCCTCCGCCTTTGCCGTCGTGCCGATCGTCATCATGGCCTTCTACCTGTGGGTCGCAAAACGAAAGGGGGCCTTCGATGCGCTCTGACCGCGCCCCTCTTGGCCTCAAGATCGCCGCCGGCGCCGGCCTCGCCTTCATGCACCTGCCGATCGTGCTGATCTTCGTCTATGCCTTCACGACCGAGGACAAGTCCTATCAATGGCCGCCCCCGGGGCTGACGACCAAGTGGCTGGCCGTCACCTGGAACCGTCCGGATGTCTGGGAAGCGCTGTCGTTGTCGCTGCGAGTGGCCGCGATCTCGACCGCCATCGCGTTGGTGCTCGGCACGCTCTGTGCCGCCGCCGTCAGCCGGACGAAGTTCTTCGGCCGCGAAGCCATTTCGCTCATGGTGATCCTGCCGATCGCCCTTCCGGGCATCATCACCGGAATCTCGTTGCGCTCGGCTTTCAACCTCGCGGACATTCCGTTCAGCTTCTGGACCATCGTCCTCGGGCACGCAACCTTCTGCGTCGTGGTCGTCTACAACAACGCCGTGGCGCGGTTCCGCCGTACGTCCGGTTCGCTGATCGAGGCGTCGATGGATCTCGGCGCGGACGGGTTCCAGACCTTCCGCCACGTGATCCTGCCCAACATCTCCACCGCACTTCTGGCGGGCGGGATGCTCGCTTTCGCGCTCAGCTTCGACGAGGTGATCGTCACCACCTTTACCGCCGGTCAGCAGCAGACGCTGCCGATCTGGATGCTGGAGGAACTGGTGCGCCCACGTGAACGCCCCGTGACCAACGTTGTCGCCATGATGGTGGCTCTGGTCACGCTGCTGCCGATCCTCGGCGCCTATTACCTGACCCGCGGCACGGACACCGTTGCCGGACAGGGCAAATGAGAACAGGGAGAAAACCATGGAAACCAACATGCTGATAGGCTCCAGCTTCGAGGCGGGAACCGAGATCGAGGAACTGGTGCTCGACCCGCGCACGGGCGAGACCATCCTCAAGATGCCCGAGGCCAACGCTGAGCAGATCAACCGCGCGGTGGCAGCTGCCCGCAAGGGCTTTGCCGCCTGGTCGCGGACAACCCCGGCCGAGCGTTCGGAAAAGCTGCTGGCAATTGCCGACGCGGTAGACGCCAACCTTGAGGCACTCGCGCAGCTCGAGGCACTGAACTGCGGCAAGCCGATCGACGAGGTCCGCACTGCCGAGGTGCCGGCAGTGTCCGACTGCTTCCGGTACTTCGCGGGGGCGGTGCGCAACATGCACGGGCCGCTCGCGGGCGAATACATGGAGGGCCACACCTCGATGATCCGCCGCGACCCTGTGGGCGTCGTCGCCTCCATCGCGCCGTGGAATTACCCGATGATGATGATGGCATGGAAACTGGCGCCGGCGCTGGCGGGCGGCAACACCGTTGTGCTCAAGCCCTCCGAACAGACGCCACTGACGGCGCTGAAGCTGGCGCAGATCCTGGCCGACATCCTGCCCGAAGGTGTGGTGAACGTGATCGTGGGGCAAGGTGCAAGCGTAGGCAACACGCTGATCAACCACCCCGGTGTCGACATGATCTCGATCACCGGCGACATTGCAACCGGCAAGAAGGTGCTGGTGGCCGCTGCCAATTCGGTCAAGCGGACGCATCTGGAACTGGGCGGCAAGGCCCCGGTCATTGTCTATGACGACGCCGATCTGGACCGGGTGGTCGAGGGGTTGAAGGCCTTCGGCTATTATAACGCGGGCCAGGACTGCACTGCCGCCTGTCGGATCTATGCAGGCAAGAAGATCTACGACAGATTCGTGGCCGAGCTTTCCGGCGCAGTATCGTCCATCGTCTATGCGAACGACGACGACACGCTGAACGAAATCCCGCCACTTATCAGCAAGCGCCAGCGCGACCGCGTGGCGAGCTTTGTGCAGCGCGCCGCCGACCAGAGTCACATGGAGGTCGTCACCGGCGGCACCCTGCATGACGGGCCGGGCTTCTACTACAAGCCCACCGTCATCGCCGGCGCCCGCCAGTCCGACGAGATCGTTCAGCGCGAAGTTTTCGGCCCGGTTGTCTCCGTCACACCCTTCGGCGAAGAGGATGACGTAATCGGCTGGGCGAACGACAGCCAATACGGCCTGGCCTCCTCGGTTTGGACGCGCGACATCGGTCGGGCGCTCGATGCATCAGCGAGGCTCCGCTACGGCTGCACTTGGGTCAACACTCATTTCATGCTCGTCAACGAAATGCCCCACGGCGGCCTGAAGCAGTCGGGCTACGGCAAGGATATGTCGATGTTCGCGCTGGAGGATTACACGGCTGTGCGCCACGTCATGATCGCGCATTAGATCGACCGATATCGGCCTAGATCCCTTCTGACCTCCGGCCTTGTTGTTTTCCGTGGCCGGAGGTCGTCGTTTGAGCAAAAAGAACGCTGCGCTTTGCGTAGTGTTTTCCGGACTGAACCCTGTGGTTTGCCGCGCTAATGATAAATGTCCGGTTTGTAGAAGATTGTCCGCCATCAGGGTTTTTGGCACCAAGACCGGGCTGAAGTGCGCGAGGCGGCGTCAGAACAACTTGGCTTGTCGCAGGGCAGGGGGCTGAGTAGC
>NZ_LOAS01000005.1 GCF_001558155.1 Aliiruegeria sabulilitoris | reverse complement strand
TGTTTGATCCCAGGTTTTGATGGTGCGATCCGTTCGTTGGAATGGAAGGACGCCTTATGGGACAGATACGCCATGGCTGCGCTACGACTACGCACGCCGTCAGAGCAGCAATACAGCGATCGCAAGCTTCGACCGCGGAGCTGAGCCGGGAGCTTGGAATCAATCCCAAGACGGTGGCGAAGTGGCGGAAACGGCAGACGGTTGAGGATCGTAGAACCGGGCCGAAAGAGCCCCGCTCAACCGTTCTCAGCAAAGAGGAAGAGGCTGTCATCGTTGCTTTCCGACGGCACACGCTATTGCCTCTCGATGATTGCCTCTACGCCTTACAGCCGACGATCCCGCATCTCACGCGCTCTTCTTTGCATAGGTGCTTGCAACGGCATGGCATCTCGCGCCTGCCTGAGATGGACGGCGACAAGCCGAAGAGGCAGCGATTTAGGCGGTACCCCATAGGCTTCTTTCACATCGACATCGCGGAGCTCCGAACAGCAGAGGGCAAACTCTATCTCTTCGTGGCCATTGATCGAACCAGCAAGTTCGCGGTGGCCCAACTCGTCGAGAAGGCTAATCGGAAAACTGCCTGGGAGTTCCTGGAGCTGCTTCTTGAGGCCGTTCCCTATCGCATTCATACGATCCTCACGGACAACGGCATCCAATTCGCCGAGCAGCCGCGGAACCGAAACACGATCTATTCCCGACCGATGCGGTTCGACATGATCTGCGAAGCCAATGGTATTGAACATCGCCTCACCAAACCGAACCATCCGTGGACCAACGGTCAGGTCGAACGCATGAACCGCACGATCAAAGACGCCACCGTCAAGCGTTACCACTACGACAGCCACGATCAGCTGCGCATCCACCTCTCCGACTTCCTGGATGCTTACAACTTCGCCCGGCGTTTGAAGACGCTCAGCGGTCTCACGCCCTACGAGTACATCTGCAGAATCTGGACATCAGAGCCAGATCGATTCATCGTCAATCCGATCCACCAGATGCCGGGACTGAACACCTAGTCGAAGATCAGCAGACCGCAAATCGTAGCCTACGTCAGTGTCCGAATTGCGGGGTGCAGCTCAACCCTTGTGGTTTAACTATCACTTTGGTATATACATTTATATACACAAGGGGCTCCAATGATTGAAACCAAGATCCGCAAAGTCGGGAATTCGGCAGTCATAACCCTGACAACGGAGATGCTGACCCTCCTTGATGCCAAGGAGGGTGATACCCTTTTCGTGGTCCGGGGAGACGATGGAAGCCTGAAGATCATGGCGCACGACCCCTCGGTCGCCAAGGCGCTTGAAGCCGCCGAAATCGTGATGGACGAAAACCGGGATCTGCTTCAGGCATTGGCATGAAGGCTCCTGTCTGGGTGCCACTGGCAGCGGCGATTGCCATCCATGACCGGCAGATTGCCAGACACGGCGGCAAGGCCGGAATGCGTGACATGGCGCTCCTTGAAATGGGATGTGCCCGGGCAATGAACCTTGCAGCCTACACGGACGCAGACCTGGCCGAGATCGCAGCAGCCTATGCTTTCGGGATATCCAAGGCCCACGCCTTTATCGACGGCAACAAGCGGACGGCATTTGTCACCGCCGCAACCTTTCTCCGGCTGAACGGTTATTCATTTCGACCTGATCCTGTCGCGGGTGTCAGGATGATAGAGGGTCTTGCCACCGGCACGATCAGCGAAGCGGAATTTGCCGCCCGGCTTCGTTCGGCCTGGAAGGCAATCTGAGCTCCGCGAAGATCTCTTTGAGAACCATTTTGAAGTCGAAGCCAGAAGATGACGGTGGCGGCGAGCGCCCGGAGGCGACCATAAGGGCCCCGGAGTGGCCCGAGAAACGGCCTTCTCGTGTTTCCGGCAGGGGGGTAAGGGGCCCAAGGAGCAGAAGTGGCCTGGAAAAGGCTCCCAGCCGGGCTGCCCTTTGAACTGGGCTTCCCAGTTTTGGTCCTCATGGAAGAGCCGCAGGATGGTCATGCGGACGTCCGATCCCGATAAGGCAATGGTGAGCCTCATGGAGATGCGACCGCCTCGTTAGGGCTTCGTTAACAGTATTATGATTCTCATAAGAAAAACAGATCGAGCGGCAAATCAGGAGCACCCCGACAATGACGGCTCTCGAAATATCTCTGATGGCTAGTATTCTTCGTGCGCGAGAAAGCGGTTTTGAAGCAACGGCTTGCGCTCTGGAGGACCTGTTCTTTGCTCCACGGGCTGAACGTACAGACGTAAGCGATGGGGTGGACGCCCCCCGGCGGCATCGAATGTGCCAAGGTAGCGGGTGTTGAAACACTGCTACGGGGGAAGCGTCCATGAACGAGATTAGCATCATCGGCCTGGATCTGGCCAAGAACGTTTTTCAGGCGCATGGCGCCGGGGTGGACGGGTCGGTCGTGTTCCGTCGGAAGCTATCACGCGCGCAGCTGCTGAAGTTCTTGGGCGAGCAGCCGCCCTGCATCGTAGCGATGGAGGCATGCGCGAACGCCCATCACTGGGGCCGAGCTATCGGCGATCTCGGCCACGAAGTTCGGCTGATTCCACCTGCTTACGTGAAGCCATTTGTGAAACGCCAGAAAAACGACATGGCCGACGCTGAGGCCATTGCGGAAGCGGCATCGCGTCCGACCATGCGGTTCGTCGCCGTGAAGAGCGAGGAACAGCAGGCGGCAGCGATGGTATATCGCACTCGCGATCTCCTTGTCCGGCAACGCACGCAGACAATCAATGCCCTTCGTGCCCACTTGGCCGAACAGGGCATCGTCGCGCCCATTGGTCCTGCCCATGTCGGCCGCCTCGCCGCAGTCGCTGACGGGGAAGACGGTGCTTTGCCTGCAGCTGTGCGGGACCTGGCGCGATTGCTTCTGAACCAGATTTCAGATCTAAGCGAGAAGATCACGGGCCTGGATACCGAGTTGCGGCGACGTGCAGGCACAGACGACACCGCGAGGCGGTTGACCACCATTCCTGGCATTGGTCCGATCACCGCTGCGGCGATCACCACTTTCGCGCCGCCGATGGAGACCTTCTCGAAAGGTCGGGATTTCGCAGCCTGGGTCGGGCTCACGCCGAAACAGCATTCGAGTGGCGGCAAGGAGCGACTCGGGCGGACATCGAAGATGGGTCAGCGGGACATTCGAAGGTTGCTGATCGTCGGCGCTGTGGCCGTCGTGCGGTGGGCAGCACGCAAG
>NZ_LOAS01000049.1 GCF_001558155.1 Aliiruegeria sabulilitoris | reverse complement strand
CCTCATATTTCGGCAGTTGCGAACGGGTGTTTTTCAACAAAATCGGCTCGAAGCTGACATCGGAGGCGGCGCAACATCCCGTGGTGTATTTTATTGGTCAAAGTCGGGTTGTCGTTGTGGGAGGGCGTGGCGGATCGGAGGATCCGTCATGGAAACACCAAACTTGCCTGCCATTCGCGCGCTTCGCACGGCTTGGGACAAGAGCCGGATCGTGTGCCAGAAGCGACCGTTCAGACCCAAACACGTCTGGGCCATCAGAGTTCGGCTTGAGGTGGCCGAAAACCATCGCGACCTCGCGCTCTTCAATCTGGCCATCGACAGCAAGATGCGCGGCTGTGATCTGGTCAAAATGAAGGTCGTCGATGTCATGGCATCCGGCCAGCTCAAGGAATAGGCGTCGGTTCTGCTAAGCAAAACATAGAAACCCGTGTGCTTCGAGATCCGGGAAGGCACCAGAGTCTCGCTCGACCGGTGGTTGCAAGATCCGATGATGGTTGGGGCCGGACTCCTCTGGCCCGACATGTTTCACGAGCGCCTTCACATCTCGACCCGTCAATATGCGCGTATTTTCCGCGACTGGGTGACGTCTATCGTTCTGGAGGCGAGCGCATATGAGGTACTCGCGATGTTATGATGAGAAATGGTACTAAACGAAGAAAAAGTCAGGCCAAGTCAGGCTTTACAAGCTCAATGGGGTTTCCGTGACACGTATAGCGAACGGCCTAATCCAGCCATTGTCCGAATATCGGAACACTGCCACCCAGCTTCCCCAGACCGGCCATTCGTCGGTTATGCAGCACGCCTCAGGCGACAGGTTATGCAATCTTGATCGGAATCATTGAGCCCTATCCTCCGTGCCCTCATGTATTTTGTAGGCAAATGAAGAAGCAGCGCGTCATGGTACACACGAGATGATGAAAGCGGTTGTCCAGGATCGATACGGTGGACCGGAAGTTCTGCAGCTTGCGGATATCGCTACTCCTGAACCAGGCAGGGGGCAGATCCGGGTAAAGGTCTCGGCCTGTGCGGTGAACCTGTCCGATTGGGAGCACCTTACCGGCTCTCCGCTTTGGGTGCGTCCGATCGCCGGGATATTCAGGCCCAAGGTGAATGTTCTTGGGTCGGACATCGTGGGCCTTGTTGACAAGCTAGGCGAGGGTGAGACCGGATTCAGAACCGGACAGCGCGTCATGGGGGACTATGTCTGGTCGCATGGCGGGTTCGCGGAATATGCCTGTGTGCCGGCAAGTGAAACAGTAGCGGTCCCGGATGCCTTGTCTGACGAAACTGCCGCCTGTCTTCCGCAGGGCGGGGGCATTGCGGTCGCCGGAACCGAAGTATTGTCGCAAGGCGACAGGTTCCTGATCAATGGTGCCGGCGGTGGCTCCGGCACCATGGCGCTGCAACTGGCCAAGGCCGCCGGTTGCCATGTGACAGCGGTGGACAATGAGGGGAAGTCCAAGTGGCTCAGATCCCTGGGGGCCGACGTCGTGATCGACTATCGACAGCAGGATTTCACCGAGTGCGGAGAGAAATGGGATCACATCCTCGACATGGTCGCCACGCGCGGCCCGAGAAAGGTCTCCCGAGTGCTTGCCGAGGGCGGGAAATACAAGGCGGTGGGTGGCAATGTGGGTACCCTGCTCTCACTCGTCGTAGGCGGGGCGTTCCGGTATCGAAAGCACTCCATTGGCATGCTGTTGGTCCCGTCGGGGCGGGAACTGACCGAACGCGTCGCTGACATGGCGCTGGATGGCCGGATCACCCCGCACATTGATGCGGTGCTGCCGCTGTCCTCGGTTCCCGAGGCACTGCAGCGCACGGGAAACGGGGATGTTCGCGGCAAGGTGGTGATCAGACCGTAACCGATTGATCGGGGGCGACGGACTGGCGTGGCTCGCAGGCCACCAAGAGCGAAGTCAGGGCGAAACGGCCCCGTGCGACCGGATGTCGAGCAGGACGATCCCGGTCTTCTGACCCATCTCGACGAAGCGGAATGCCTCGACGACTTCCTCCAAAGGATAGCTGCGGTCGAATACCCCGCTGAACTTTCCCTCCGCCATGAGCCCGGCAAGGGTGCGAACGAAGCCGGGCGCATCATCGGGGAAGGGTATTCGCACGCGCCTGCTTCCGGTGATCCCGAACCAGATATCGAGGAGGATGTTCGACCAATACGGACCGAGATCGGTCGCAGTGTAGAGACCGGTCCTTTTCAGCAGCGGGCGGCAGGCCGCCCAGGAAGTCCGCCCCACGGCATCGAAAACCAGATCGAAACTTTCACCGATGGCGGTGAAGTCCTCCGCATCGAAATTCACGACCCGGTCCGCACCGAGCCTTGATGCAAGCGCCACATGTGCCGACCCGACGACGGCGGTCACGGTCGCCCCCCGAAGCTTTGCGAGCTGGACTGCGGCTGTTCCGATGGCACCGGAGGCGCCGTAAATCAGGCATGTCTGGCCCTCGTCGAGCAGCCTTGTGGTCGCGCTGGCATACCACGCCCCTTCGCACACCACCGCCTCGCTAAAGCCGATGCCTTCCGGAATATGCGCGATTGCTCCGCTCTGGGGCAGGCAAAGATACTCCGCATGGGCGCCGAACCGATCCGGCGACAGCCCGAACACCCTGTCTCCAAGCCGGAACCCGTCCACGCCCTCGCCCAGACCGTCGACCACGCCAGCGAAATCCATTCCAAGCGTCTGCATCTTCGGCCGGAACAGGCCCGTCATTGCCCGGGCAAAGAAGGGATGCGCGCGCAATGTCGCCGTATCGGTCCGGTTGACGGTCGAAGCATGAAGCCGCACCCGAATTTCGCCAGGAGTTGGGCTCGGCATTGGTACCTCCCGGAGCGAAAGCGCCTCCGGCGGGCCATAGCGGTTAAACACAACTGCCTTCATCGTCGGTTCAATGGACATGGCGCCAGCCTTTCAGATGGGAAAACGCCGGACGCGAAGAGGCTGTCAAGAGCCACTGGATCGCGCGGCGCGTTATGCCGTTCCTTCAGGCCGCCAGATGCGCGAACCCTTGTGCCCGTGCCAAGGCCGCCGCGGCGCCGGCGTCATGAGAGGCCACGATCTCCAGATCGGGCAGAAGGGCCTTCAGTTGCCGCACCCGCGCAAAAGATGCTCGCAACTCCTTGGCGTCGCCTGTGCCCGGGACCACATCCTGTTCGAGAAGATCAACCTGATAGGTCAGGTCGCCAGCCAGCAGGATCGGCGCCCAGCCGTCGCGTCGGATCAGCATCGATATCGAACCGGGCGTGTGGCCCGGCGTCGGCAGCAGAACCATCGATCCATCCCCGAGGAGGTCATGGGCCTCGCCGAAGGGTGCCAGCAAAGGATCGTCGGTGCTGGCGAATTCGAAGGGGCACCACCTGGCGCCGGGGATCTGGACGTGGTCCCGCAGGATCCAGTCATATTCAGGATGCGGCGCGTCCAATTGCGCGCATTCGCGGGCACTCACCACCAGCTCGGCCTGCGGGATATGGGCGATGCCTCCGACATGATCGAAATGCAGGTGGGAAAACACGGCCAGTCGGATATCAGCCGCCTGGATACCACCCGCAGCCAGAACCCGGTCCAGCCCGTCCGCTTCGTCGATATGCAGCCGAAAGATCCGCGGAAGCAGAAAACGGCCCACAGGGCTTTCGATATATCGCGGATCCAGCGCGATGGCCGGATCGAGCCCTGTGTCGAAAAGCACGAGACCGTCGCAGTGCTCGATCAGGAAATATTGAAGGGGTAAGGGAACCCAGCTGCGCGAGGTCAATGCCCAGACGGAACGCGGAAGTCGCGAACCGAAACGGTGCTCCTTGTGCTGCTCTCCGCTACCGGATTGAAACACCCGTATGGAGCGGATCACCGGCTCCGCCTTTTGCGCGGGGGGCGTGGGGGAGAGTCCTTCGGAAATCGTCATGGCCGCCTCCTCCGGTTAGCTGCATTGATGCGGAATCGCGCTGCACTTGCCGGCCTGCGCGCTGTCGGATCAATCAGCTACATTGCCCGGCGGAGCCCAGCGGATGCCGCGCGAAGTGTATCCCCGCAGAGGCGTTGGCGCATTGACTTGCATCAGTTGCATTGCCGTCGGTTCGACCGAAGCAACCGGTGGGCACAGCATTTCGCCGGATGCCGGCACGCGGCGGCGCGATTGATGTCCATCAAGGAGTCCGGGCCGTGATTTGCGTTATAATACACCGTGATTTTTTCTGTCCGGGAGCTGCCAGCGATGCCAAATACGGACGTTTACACGAAAGCCCGAAAACGCGCCGAGGCCAAGTACAGGTTCCTCGTCCATGGGGCGGTCTACGCCGCGGTGATGATCTTGCTGGTCTTCATCAACGTGTTGACCCTGCCCGGGCCGATCTGGTTCATCTGGCCAATGATCGGCTGGGGGTTCGCGGTCGTGCTCCACGGGATGAGCCTGTATCTGTCGGCCGACAAGAATGCGGTTCTTGACGCATTGACGGAGCGTGAGCTGCGCAAAACAGCGGCGCACAAGCCAGATTGAAGCCGGCGTCGGGACGGTATGCGAAACGCCATTGCGGCCTACCGGATCCGCCTGCCCGGAAGCTGTGGCGGTGGAGACAGAGGCAGCAGCGCCGTTTGAGCCAATGGCCCGTGATCCGATGCGATCCGGTGCAAGCAAGTTTGAAACCGGCTTGGTTCTGTGTAGGCTCGAAGGGCTGGCCGCCGGCGGCACCGGCTTCTCCTCGAAATGTGGCCAGCGTTCGATCAGGATGTACTGATCGAGGCGGAGCACGAGCTTGACGATGCTGACCGAAAGGAGCCTCCATGATCACGATTCGCGAGCTTCGCAAGGATTACGGCGCCTTCACCGCCGTTCAGGACATCAGCCTGGAGACACAGGCGGGCGAGGTTTTCGGCCTGCTCGGGCCGAACGGGGCGGGCAAATCCACCACCATCGGCTGCCTTTCCGGCCTGATCACACCCAGTTCCGGCGAGATCATGGTGGCAGGGCACAATCTCGCCACCGCACCGCGCGACGCCAAGCGCTCGCTTGGCGTAGTTCCGCAGGATCTGGCAATCTACGAAGACCTTCCGGCCGCCGAGAACCTCCGCTACTGGGGTGCGGCCTACGGCCTGCGCGGGGTCGGGCTGAGGGACCGCGTCGCCGAGGTGCTCGACGTGATCGGCCTCGCCGACCGGGCTGGCGACAAGCCGCGCGAATTCAGCGGCGGCATGAAGCGGCGGCTCAATTTCGGCTGCGGAATCGTCCATGCGCCGCAGGTTCTGCTGCTGGACGAGCCGACGGTGGGCGTCGACCCGCAATCCCGCGAAAGGCTGTTCGACATGGTGCGCGCCCAGACGGCGCGTGGCGCGACAGTGCTCTACACAACGCATCACATGGAGGAGGCCGAGACCCTTTGCGATCGGATCGCCATTGTCGACAAGGGACGCAAGATCGCCGAAGGCACGCTGGAGGAGTTGCGGACCGAGGTTGGTGAGCGCGATGTGATAACGCTCTCGGGCCGTTTCGATCAGGAGGCTGTCGAGGTGGCCCTGTCGGAAATCGGGCAGGCAGACACCGTCGAGATCCTGCAGATCGACGCCACCCGGCTCACGATTGAAACCCGCGACGGGCCGTCCAGACTGGCTGGATTGCTCGATGCGCTTGGCCGGAACGGCAACAGCGCGGCCGAGACCCTGGTTCGGCGCCCCAATCTCGAAAGCCTGTTTCTGAAACTCACCGGAACCGAGCTGAGGGCCTGAGCGATGCTTTTCTATCGAGCCGCCGTCCGGAAATCGCTGGCCCGCTTGCTGGCAGCGCCGTGGTCTCTGGCGATCTGGATCGGCATTCCATTGCTGGTGGGTGCGCTTCTGAGCGCCGTCATGGGCGGCAGCGATGGCACAAGCCCCAAGGTGCACTTGCTGATCGCCGACGAGGATTCCTCCGTCCTGAGCCGGGCGCTGACCGACACGCTCGCCTCCGAGCAGTTTGCCGAACTCCTGATCCTCGAGCCGGTTTCCACGGCCAGGGGCGTCGAGATCCTCGACGCGGCGGAGGCAACGGCCATGTTGGTCATCCCGGAGGGGTTTCAATCCGCATTCCTCGCCTCGGAGCCGCAGGCGCTGCGGCTCGTCGTCAATCCGCTGCAATCGATCCTGCCCGACATGGCCCGCGAACTCGCCCGCCTGATCGCCGAGCTGGGCACATATACGCAACAGGCGCTGGCGCCGGAACTCGCGGCGCTTGGCGAGCTGGTCGAGGAAGCCGAAACGGCCGGCCTCGATACAGAAACTGCCGCCGAGACCATCGGCGCATTGGCGCAGGAAACGGCCATGAAGCTCCTGCGCGCCGTCCCCGTCCTGATCGAAGCGCCGGTGGAGATCGAGGTGATCACGCCCGAAGGCGCCCGCGTCGCCAGCTTCGCGCTGCTGCTTTTTCCCGGCCTGTTGATGATGGGCATGATATTTGCCGCACAGGGGCTGGCCGAGGATCTCTGGCAGGAACGCGAAATGGGCGTGCTGCGCCGTCTCAAAGCCACGACAACCAACCCGGCGGCCTATCTCGCCGCGCGCAGCACCGCCGCTGCAGTGGTTCTGCTTGCGGTGGCGACGCCGCTGGCCATCATCGGCTTCGTTCGGCTCGGCCTGCCCTTCTCGCAGCTTGTGCCGAGCCTGCTCTGGCTTGCGCTGGCCGGACTGCTGCTGCACGCATTGGCCGGCTGCATTCAGGTGATGGCCCCCAGCCGCAAGGCCGGCGCGCTCTTTTCGACGCTCGTCTTCTACCCGCTGATGCTGGTCGGCGGCAGCTTCTTCCCTTTCGAGAGCATGCCGGATTTCCTGGCCGTTATCGGCCGGCTCACCCCCAACGGGATGATGCTGGAGCCCCTCAAGGGCGCCTTGATCGGAACCGGGCAGCCGATCGATTTCCTTCTGCCGGCGCTCGCTGCGCTTGCAGGGATCGCCGCCCTTACCGCGCTGACTGCGTGGCGGCTCGCCGCCGCCTTCCTCGCCCGCTGACCGGAGACAGACCATGCAGATCCTGCGCAATATCTGGTTCATCGCCCGGAGCGACCTGTTCTTCGCCCTGCGCGACCGAGCGACGCTGCTCTGGCTCGTCCTCATGCCCCCCGTCTTTTTCTTCTTCATCGGCAACATGACGGCGGGCGGGCTGGGCAATTTCATCACCCAATCCGAGATCGCCTTCGAAAGGCCGGCCGAAAGCGATCCTGTCGGGCAGCGCTTCGGACAGATCCTGGCCGATACCGGCTTCCGGATCGTCGATCCGGCCGAAAAGGTGCCGCAGCTTCGGTTGTCCGGCCAGCTGACCGGTGCCGAGCAGCCGCCGACAGCCCGCTTCGACATCGGCGCCCCGGGCCCGACGGACGAACTCTACGCGCTGCGGCTGAACCTCGCCGCCGCGATGCTGCGCGCCGAACTGGCGGTACTCGCCGCTCGCGACGTACCGTCCGAAACGTTGGCAGAGCTTGCCAAGGCACCGCGCACCCTCACCGTCGAGGTGGAACCGGGTGGCCGGCTGGGGCGCGTTCCGACCGGTTTCGAACAGACGGTCCCAGGCATCCTGGTCATGTTCACCATGCTGGTGCTGCTCACCAGCGGCGGCGTCCTGCTGGTGATGGAACGCGATCAGGGGTTGCTGCTCCGGCTAGCCTCCGCGCCCCTCTCGCGGGAAGAGATCATCGCCGGAAAGTGGCTCGGCCGGATGATGCTCGCCCTCTGCCAGGTCGGGATGGCAATGGTGTTCGGCACGATTCTGTTCGGCATGGATTGGGGGCCGAACCTGCCTGCGATCCTGCTGGTGCTGGCGGTCTGGGCCGCGGTCTGCGCCTCGCTGGGACTGCTGCTCGGATCGCTCGGGCGCAGCCAAGCCGAAGTCACCGGGCTTGGCCTGCTCGTGACCATGGCCATGGCAGCCCTCGGCGGCGCATGGTGGCCGATAGAGGTAACGCCGGCTTTCATGCAGGATCTGCAAAAGGCCATTCCGGCGGGCTGGACGATGGACGCCATGCACCGGCTCGTCAGCTTCGGCGACCCGGCATGGGCGGTTCTGCCCCATGTGGCCGCCCTGGCTCTGACCGCCGTGCTGGCCGGCTGGGCCAGCGCCCGCGTGTTCAGGTTTCACTGAGCCGCTCACCAAACAGAAAGCGGATCATTCCCCCGTCATAGTAGGGAGAACCGGGATATGACGAACGTCCGTTTCAGAGAGACCACTTGAATAAGCATACAATTGCGGCGAACGGTTGTTTTCCACCCTTCTTGCGGAATGCCGGGTTCACGCACCGATCGAATTCGCGCTCTGAGAAGAGGTCCGGTAGGTCGGCAAACCCGCCGTTGGTGCAACCTGAAGCGTTCGGAAAACGGGCGCTCCTCCATCCTTCGCCTCATTGATAGCGAGTGGCTGCTTCCGGTTCAGAGGATGACAATGCACTTGCGGAGCGTCGAGGCGCCCTTGGTGTCGATCAGCCCGCAACAGCCGAGGGTCTGGTACTTGACCGATCAATGCTTCGATCTCAACTGTAGTTGCGCAACCTCCAAACAGGAATTCTCGGAGTTCTGCATTGATCGGTCGCCTTGCGATTGAATCCAGTTCCTCCCGATGCCTGCAGCGCCAGGTTCAGCGTGTCGGTCACGTCGCCAGTTTTCATCGTCGTGCAGGGCCTCCATGCGATGATGTAGCGGCTGTACGGGATGTTTACGGCCAGCGTCTTCGGGCGGCGCGACAGCGTGCTGAAGTCGGGCACCGCCCAGTTCAGACCGATCAGACGCAACAGGCTTTCGACAAAACAGGTCGTCTGGCGCAGCGCCATGCCGAACAGCACCTTCATCGTCAGGCATGTCTGAATGGCGGTATCGCTGTAGGTTTGCTGTCGTCCGCAATTTCCGGCCGGCGTAGCATCCCAGATCATCTCTGGGTCAAACCAGATCGTCTGCGAGCCACGGCGCTTGAGCGCTTCATTATAGGCCGGCCAGTTCCTGGTCTGGTGGATTGGTGGCGTGAGTCTGTTCATATCGTCCAGCTACCACGCTGGATTCATGACATGAATCCCTCACCGGATTTGTGCAACAGAGCCTCTGCCCATAGAAACGTTGCGTGTTTGGGAGACTACAACCGATGTTCACCAACGCAGAGCCACCTCTGAAGTTGCACAATCAATTGGTGGTTTGGGATAGGCGAACCCGACTCCGCTTTTTCACGAGGTCATCCTGTCTGCGCAGCTTTGCGAAAGGCACTCGGAGCATGACCCGTCGACTCCTTAAAGGCGCGACGGAAACTTCGTGGATCTGAGTACCCCAAGAGATTTCCAATCTCCGTCAGAGACATGTCGGTTTCAGAAAGAAGCGACCGCGCGCGATCACAGACGACCCGTGCGCGGACTTGACGAAAGGTCGTACCCTCGTCCTTCAAGGCGCGTTGGAGGGACCTCGGTCCGATGGCAAGTAACCGGGCGATTGAGCGTTCATCCGTCTGGCCGCTTGCGGATGTGATGGTCAGCATCTGAACCACGGCATCTTCCATGGTTTGTGCGGGCGCGATGTCCATCAGGAGCCCCAACTCGCCGAGGGACATGGTTCTTTCGGGCTGCGGTGGGCCGGGATTGCGCGCCGCGAGGTCCGTCAGGCGAATGGCGATGCCGGGCACCAGTGCACCTGCACGGATCGTGGTCCCCAAGAGATCTTCAAGCACAGCGAGCTCGCGGGCATTGGTTTCCGGCACTTCGACCCAATCCGGCGTCCAATCGGAGCCCAGGAAATGGCGAGCAACGTGCCCGATGACAAACAGCGCGCCTTCGTCAAGGTGATGATGCCCGACCACCGACAGGCCCTTGGAATCGCGTCCGACGACCAGATGCGTTTCGGTCTCTCGCAGGGTGATCGCCGAGCCGGGATGCGTAAACAACAAGGCCCGCCGCCCGCGATCAAACGCTGTTGCCAGATCGGGCGCGCCCAATACGAAATGGGCATACGCGCCATAGGCCGAATACTCGTAGGCCTGCCCGATCCGCGCACCGAGGTGGCGGTCGCCAATTGCCCGTGCGACCGAGTCGATAACGACGGCCTCAGAGGCGTAGGGGATGAAACCGGTCATACCGTCGAGCATCGTACGATCGAGACCCGCCGATTTAAGCGCCCTGTCCACGATCAACCGTCCCGCGAACCGATCAAGCAGGTCAACGACGTGAGCGAGTTCGACCAGGTTCACCAGATTACCATGCATGGGATCACATTGTCGCAAAATGTCCGGTGATGCAATGATATCCTGTCGGCAGGGTGAAACGACCGACTGGCCCTGTTCTGGGAACAATGTCGCAGGGAGACCCACAAGATGAAAACCACCCTTCTTCGCGTATCACTGGTGATCGGTGGTCTGTGCCTTCCCGCAGCGACCATTGCGCAGGACGCCGCCGACCTCGCACAAGAACTGGCGAACCCACTCGCGGCCATCATCTCCGTGCCGTTCCAGCTGAACTATGACGACAATCTCGGTCTGACGAATGAAGGCAACCGGACGACGTTGAACCTGCAGCCGATCATCCCCTTCGCGCTCGAAAACGGCGCCACCATCATCACGCGCACGATCATCCCCTATGTCTGGCAGGAGGACGTGATCCCCGGCACCTCCCAGAGCGGCTTCGGCGATGTTCTGGCGAGCGCGTGGTATTCCCGGACCACCGAGACGAACCTGACATGGGGTGTTGGTCCGGTGGTCCGCTTTCCAACCTATTCCGATGTCTCCAGCAAGACATGGGCCGCTGGCGTCACCGGCATTGTGTTGCAGCAGACCGGCCCATGGACGTTCGGCATGCTTGCCAATCACCTGTGGGATCTCGAGAACGATCCGAAAACTCCCACCAATGCCAGTTTCGTTCAGCCCTTCGTGGCCTATTCAACCGAAGGCGCGTGGACGTATTCGCTTCAGAGCGAAAGCACCTACGACTGGCAAACGGAAAGCTGGTCGGTGCCGCTGAACGCCTCGGTGTCGAAGCTGGCGGTCATCGGCGGCAAGCCGGTCAACTTCCAGCTCGGCGTCGGCAACTGGCTGGAGAGCCCCGAAGGCGGGCCGGAGGACTGGCGGTTCCGCCTGCAGGTTCAATTCGTGTTCCCGAAAGGGTGATCGGACACCTGTCGCACTCCGGTTCGACGGCACGGGACCGAAGAGGAAAGAGACGCTTGAAACGGCGATCGCTGCCGTTTTCAGGCGTTGGTTTACCACCAGACGTCGGCGCCATCTGGCGTCTGTCGCCAACTAACAGGAATGGAGGTTCCACATGCTCATCAGACAAACGGCACTCACGGTTTCACTCGCATTGGCAGTGGCGTTCGGCTTCGCAATGTCCTCGCCCGCTGTGGCGAACAAACAGCTCCAAAACGCAGTGGGGGGCGCGGTTGTGGGTGCAGGCGTCGGCTACCTCGTAGGTGGCAACAAGGGAGCGACCGGCGGCGCTGTTGTCGGTGCGATCGCTGGCGCGAGAAAATGACAGATTTCTGAAGGCGTACCAGTGATGGGCTCGGAAAAGACAAGGAATCCCAGAATGACACATCGTTTCAAAAGCAGCGCTGCCGTAGCGGTTTGCCTGTTCACCCTCGGCGGCACGGTGCAAGCCGACGAGATCATGGACCAGGCTATCGCTTCGGCCCAGCCATATATGCACCACAGTTGCGGAAGCGTTCTCGATACATTTGGCGATGACGAGGATCAGGTGGCGGAGATCGTGCGGCTGATGGCCATGGTGTCTCTCTTCAATCGCCAGATCGATGTCATGGCGGAGGTTCCGGAGGAACAGGACCGTGCGCGCCTCAAGGACGAGTTCGTCGAGGAACTGGAAGACGCGTGCGATGACGATCCGGGAATGTTGCTGGCCGGGGCCGTCGATCTCGCCGTCAGAGAGACCTTCCGGGCGTTCGACTGACTTGAGGCGACATGTCCAAACACCGCTTTATGGAGAGGAAAAAATGACCTATTGCCGGATTGCGCCACTCTCACTCGCATTGGTTGGAGGGGTCTTCATCGGGAGTGTCGCCAATGCTCAATTCGCGGGCGACACTCTTGATGCCTTGATCGAAGCCCGGGAAATCCCGGTGATGATCGGCAATTTCACCCGCGCCGCGACCGATATCGAACTGGCCAAATACGTGTCTCTCGCCGGTGGCGTGAACCGTTTCTTCCACTTCCGCGACCCGGGAGACGTGGACAACCAGCCGACAATCCGCATGAATTTCGACACGCTCTACAGCACAGCGGTCGTCGATATCAGCGAAGGCGCGACACTGACGCTGCCCGAAGTGGGCGAGCGGTACATGTCCGCGATGATCGTCAATCAGGACCATTATATCAACGATGTGTTCCACGGCGGGGGCAGCTACACGCTCGACACAGAGAGTTTTGATACGCCGTATGTCATTGTTTTCATGCGCACGCTTGTAGATGCGTCCGACCCTGACGATGTAACTGCCGTACATGCGCTTCAGGATCAGATGGCAATCGAAGCCGCGTCGTCGCAGCCATTCATCCTGCCGGATTATGACGAAGAGAGCTACGAGGCGTTGGTCGCGGGCCTGAACGCGCTACTGCCATTCCTGGCCGACAGCTCGGGCGCCTTTGGTCCGAAGGACGAGGTCGACCCGATAAACCACCTGCTCAACACCGCCATCGGTTGGGGCGGCCTGCCCGAACGCGAGGCGTTCTATGTCGGCGCCGATCCGGGGCTGCCCGTGGGCGAATACAAAATCGACGTTCCCGCGGATGTGCCTGTGGAAGCGTTCTGGTCAGTCAGCCTCTACAACGACCGCGGCTTTTTCGAGAAGAATGACCGAAACGCCTACAACGTGAACTCGGTCATGGGGACGCAGAACGACGACGGCTCGATGACGGTTCATCTTGGCGGCTGCGAAGACGATCGCGTGAATTGCCTGCCGCTGGTGGAGGGGTGGAATTACGTCGTCCGGATGTATCGGCCCGAGCCGTCGGTTATCGATGGCAGTTGGACATTCCCCGCCGTTGTTCCTGCCAATTGAAGGGAATGAACATGAAGACCAAACTTCTGCTGACAGTCACGCTCTGCGCACCGACACTGGCCGTTGCCGAAGGCGTCACGGTCGAAACCTTCGTCCGCGCGGAATCCGACTATAATATCCGGGCAAACATGGAGGCCTTCGGCTATGGTTTGGGGGAGCTGCATCATTTGCGCGACCCCATTTCGCCGGACAACCAGCCGACAATTCGCATGAACCAGGATACGCTGTATTCCGGTTTGGTGCTTGACCTCTCTGAGCCGGCCGAGATCACCTTGCCCGAAATCGACGGCCGCTATCAGTCCATGCATGTGGTCAGTCAGGATCACTATATGTTTGCCGAGGCCAAGCCCGGAACCTACGCGCTGACCGAGGAAGAGGTGGGGACCCGTTTTGCCTCTGTCAGCTTCCGCACATTCGTTGATGTCTCGAACCCGGATGACATTGAAAAAGCACACGCCGCGCAAGACGCCATCGAGGTCAGTGGCGGTGGTGATGGTCCGTTCGAGACGCCCGACTGGGACCTCAAGGCTCTAACCGTGGCCCGCCAAGCCCTGAGCGACGTCGCTGTGCTTGGTTTCAATGCGGACTTCGCCTTTGGCCGCAAGGATGAGGTGCGCCCAATCGACCACCTTGTCGGCGCGGCGGCGGGCTGGGGCGGGTTGCCGCGCACGGCTGCCTCTTATGTCGTGGATAGCGTGGCCGCCAATGATGGCGAGGTTGCGCATGCCGTGACGGTCAAGGACGTGCCGGTTGATGCGTTCTGGTCCGTCACCGTTTACAACGCCGATGGCTACCTGGAACCGAACGATCTTGGCGTGAACAGCTACAACAATGTCAGTGCCAAGCCGAATGATGACGGTTCCTACACACTGCATTTCGGCAGCTGCGAGGATGGCCGGATCAACTGCATCCCAATCACGCCCGGCTGGAACCATTCCATCCGCCTCTATGAGCCACGCGCGGAAATCCTCGACGGCAGCTGGACCTTCCCAGCCTTCGAACAGGTCAACTGAAGGGCACGAAAATGAAAACCAAACTTCTGCTGACATGCGCGCTGTGCGTACCGACAATCCTGTGCGCCGAAGAGGTCACGCTCGACACATTGGTGCGGGCCGAAACCGATCACATGTTCCGCGTGAACATGGCGGCAAATGACATCGAAATCGGCGAATTCACCCACTTCCGGCAGCCGATTGCGGCGGAGGATCCTCAACCGGTTATCCGTGCGAACCAGGACACTCTTTACAGCGCGGTGGTGCTTGATCTGTCGGAGCCGGCCGAGATTATCCTGCCGGAGATCGACGGGCGCTACCAGTCGATGCTGGTGATCAGCCAGGATCACTACATGCTGGCAGAGGCGACGCCGGGGACCTATCCGCTGACCGAAGAAAAAGTCGGCTCGCGCTTTGCCATGGTGCTCTTCCGGACCTTCGTCAACGCAAACGACCCTGACGACCTTGCCGCCACCCATGCAGCACAGGATGGGATCAAGTTGATCGGGGGCGCAGCGGGCCCGTTCGAAGCCCCGGATTGGGATCTCGACAGCCTAGCGGTGGCGCGAAAGGCGTTGAACGATCTTGCCAGCGCGATCAGCTTTGACGCCAGCAAGGCTTTCGGCACCAAGGAGAAAGTGACCCCCCTCGACCACCTTGTCGGTGCCATCTCGGCCTGGGCCGGACTGCCGCCAAGTGCCGCGATGTACGAGGTCGACTCGGTGCCTGAGAATGATGGGGAGGCCCAGTATGCGGTGACTGTCCGGGATGTGCCGGTAGACGCGTTCTGGTCGGTCACGGTCTACAATGCCGACGGCTATCTGGAACCGAACGACCTTGGAGTGAACAGCTACAACAACGTCAGCGCCACACCGAATGATGACGGTTCCTACACACTGTATTTCGGCGGCTGCGAGGATGGCCGGATCAACTGCATCCCAATCACGCCCGACTGGAACCATTCCATCCGCCTCTACGAGCCCCGCGCGGAAGTCCTCGATGGCCGCTGGACCTTTCCGGCTTTCGAACGGGTTAACTGAACCAAGGTTGGCGGCAGCGAGACCCTAGGCCGGAAATTGACCCTGCCAAGGGTCGCGCTTCCCGTGTGAACTCGTCGTTGCCGTTCGCTTTGTTTTAACCTTTCGGCAACTGAGGACCGTTCGCGCATGGTGGTTCTATGTTGCAGCTGCGATGCACGAGGCAGCGGTCGATGTACCTTTTTTCTGCGAGCTGACCCACCGCGACCGGGCGTCGTTGGCGGCAAAGTCCGCAGCTTGACCTTGTTGTGAGGCGCTTCGAAGGCTTGCTTCTCTTCCACATGGACATTCATGAAGGGCCTCGGATGAGAATGCTGCGCTACCGAGAGCGGCAAGCCCAGGTCGCCACCAACGTCTAAATCTGTTGTGATTCCAGTTTCCCACCCCACCCGCGCTAGCCAAGAAATCTCGCCACCGGGAGTCAGAACGAGCAAGGTGCTAACACCTTGCTCGGTAAAAGGTTTCGGGATCGTTTTGCGGTCGAGCCCTCGCTGAGGCGCCACGATCGCAGATGGCAGGATTTACCCGCGCTCCATTTTCTTTTTCAGACACTTGCTCCGTGCGAACTCGTACTCGTCGGCGCCGACATCGAGAGGGATCTCCATCAAATTCGGTGAATCGAAGACGTTTAGTTCGATGTCGCAGCCTTCCTGCATCGCATACGCATCCAAGAAATGCTGGGGCAACAGACGTTCATCCTCTTCATCGAGCGCGCACTCTATTACGCCCATAATGAGTTCAACCGCGCGTCCAAAGCGAAATCGGCTTCCACGGATCAACCGCAAAGGTTGACGACTTTTACGTCACCCGCAGCAGGTTCATCCCGCCGCTACCGTGGTCGACTTTCGCACCGCCGTTCTCAGTGGCGCATACACTAAACTCTGCAGACAACTACCAGTCGTAAGCGGTGGCTGCGGGCCACGTGCCTTCAGGTTGACGGCTTG
>NZ_LOAS01000048.1 GCF_001558155.1 Aliiruegeria sabulilitoris | reverse complement strand
TGGCGATTATTCCACCGGTTCACTGACCCATTTTGCTCCGGGATTGACAATGCCGAGGCTGAACGTCTCTTTCGCCAGAACGAAGAGCAACTTCAGCGCTTTTTCCGTTCGGAAGCTTCGCCTCGAGAACGCTTTCTTGGAATAGGCTGACCCGATCCCGCGGTTGCGGCGAATGACTGTAGTAACGGGCCGCGTTGCAGCATCTCGATAGTCGTCCCAAGGTCCGGTAAGGCCGTACGCGACGTTTAGGCGGCCGACGTCAACATCCGAAAAGAGCTCCACAGCGGACCTTGAGTTTGACGCCCTGCTCAATGCCTTGCGCAGTGACTGGTCGGACCAGATAGGGCGTCTTAGGTGCAATCGCGGCTCTTGAGGCGCACTCGAGATCCGTCGGTCAGGCTTCGATGCTTCCCGACAGCAGAATCTCCATCTGCCACTGCCATATGACTAGCTCCGGGTCCGCACCCTCGACGCAAGCCTCGAGTGCTTGGGTTCCCCTTGGTCCAATTTCGATCTCCTTGTAGGCGATCCAGGGCCTTTCGGGTGTCGCAGAGATGAGTCCGAAAGCTTTCAGGTCTGGCCGGTAGAAGTCGAGGATGCCTTCAGCATCTAGCCAATCGTGCCAGAAGCACTCGTTTTCCTCGTTGTCAACCTCGACTTGCCGCATCAGCCAAGTGGTTGCTCGAAACTCGGCCGCCATGTTTTTATCGATGGCCGGAACCAGATTGAGGGTGTTGTTGTTTGTCTTGTTCATACTCACTGCCTTCTTTTTGCTTTGGGATGGCGACTTCGGAAGCCGCGTCGCTCGCGCGTGGCTCCCGAGATCGCCGATTTCTTGGTTTCTGACTTGAGCAATCAGTCGTCGTTGTGCACAATTCGGTAGACGACGTTCTGGATCACCTTCAGCTCCCGCTGATCCAGGCCGACCTCAAACAAAACGATGTCATGTTCGTTCAATGCCTGCGCGATCACCGGCTGATGACACATGTTAGGATACTTGGCGGCTGCCACCTGTGCGCCGAGCATGGCCTGCGCCGGACGAAATGGCTCCGGCGAGCTGACCACCTGGAGCGTAACAATGATTGGCTCGGTCAGGTCTTCTGCGCTCATCAGAATGCCGTCGATCTCGGTTTGCCCGATACCCTCGAGAAATGTACGGGTCTTGCCCTGTATTCTTGCCAGGGGCATCGCCAGAAATCGTTCGAGGAGATTGTTTTCGCGTATAGCAAGCTCGAGGCGGGCGGACTCGCTGAGGCAACATGCCCGCAGGGCAGGGGAAGTCTGGTCGGGGACGGTGACGATCCTGCAATCATCGGTGAAGGTGATCCTTGCATCCGAGACGAGGACAAAACGGTACCGCCCCCGTCCGGTGGTCTCCAGCTGCCAGTCAAATCGATCCGGTGCCGTCGACCGAATAAGATCGGAGAGCCCCTCGCGGCGCCTCTGGCTGTAGATCAGGTCGCCGAGATTTGCCGGAAGATCGGTCCAGAGATCAGCGGCGGCAATCTCGAGATCTTTCCTAGTGAACCGGACTTCTTTGTCCCCGTCGCGATAGCTGGAGAAGAAGACGTGGGATGCAATCGCCGCATATCGTGACAACTCGCCAGTTTCCAGCTTTTGCCGGATCGTAGTGGTATCGATGGCGTTAGGTACGAGCGCTACCTTGGGAAAAGCGTCTTTCAGCTCTGCGATCTCGAAGAAGCTTGCCTGCTCTTCGCTGGCCCGCGCGGCAGGTGCATGCGGCTGTACCATCAGGTGCTCGACGCCCTCGTATCTGCGAGTTTCGGTGTTGATTTTTTGGATTGGGTTGGTCTTCATTTTTGATGTCTTTCGTTTTTTCGAGTTGCGTTCTGGGATCCCGCTCCCCGTCATGGAAAGCGAGTTGTTTTGGATCGATTGCTGGGTTGGGGGTCAGACGGTGGTGGTCTTCAAAGCGCCTGGGTCAGGAGCTTCGCTGGTGGCGTCCGAATGGCGCGCCGACAGAAGCCGGTCGATCTGGCTCCGCGTGAGCACCTTGTCGGCCTCGAAATCCTCCAGGACATTTGCAATCAGGATTTTCAGCGCTGCGAGCTTGTTGGATCGATCCAGCCGTTTGAGGTCATGAAAATCGAACTTGTTCGTGGAAGAGTTGAATGCTGCCAGAAGCAGATCGCGGGCTGCCGCGGAACTCGGCGTGCTGTGCTCTGTCGCCAGTGAATAGAGTCGCGCAAAGGACTCTTCGAGGGTCTGCCTGTTTACCTTGATGGGCTCAATGCCAAGGCTGTTTCTGGGCTCTCTGAAGCAGAAGGGAGTCTGCTGGTTCAGAGCATTCACATAGCGGATGATCTCGGAGGCGGCAGGATCTGAATCCGACTCCGCCAGTTCGATTCGTGCATAAGCTGCTCTTTGGGCGAGCTCGTGCGCCCTCTCAGCCGTTCTTGCAATTGCTGCCGAATGGGCTGCCGCGATATTCGCTCCATCAGAAAGCAACTCTATACGCTCCGATATTCGAAGATCGTCGTAGTGATGTTCATGAGCAAAATCGACGATGGTGCGAAGGAACGTGAACTTGAAGATCGCGCTCGATGTCTCAGGGTTCATACCTGTAGTCCTTTTTTTGGGTTGTGACCCAAGAATACAGGAAGGCCTGAGCGGCCTGTATAATTATGATATCAAACAGAAATTTGCAGGCGAAAGCTCGCCGCAACCTTTGATTGACTCGATTGGTCGCCCTCCAGAGAAGCGGTTTTTGCTCGGTCACCGCGATCGATGCGGCTATTTTTCGTTTTCTTGTGCCTCAGAGCACATAAATGGTCCGACCCGGTAGAATTTGACCTATCGGCGCTAAATGCGCTCAGCGTGCTCACATTTGAATTCTAGCGGTTACGGCGGAAACCTGCCGATCCGTGGGATTGGGCTGCCTTCGCGTCGCTCAATGAAAGGTCTTTCGTTGGGCACGGGCAGCCATGCGACCTCACTGATGAAATCTTGGCGTAACCACCGGTGATTATGTTTGAAGCTGCCGCGGTCAATTTCGACGGCGGCATACGGTAGATAAGGATTGTCCGGAATGAGTTTAATGCAGGAGAGGAAGCGCGCCGGTGCAGTGATGGCGGCTCTAGGAAGAATTCCCGGCGGCTATTGCGACTTGCGGAGGTCGGAGGAGCTGTACGCTCTCCTACAGGCAAGGGAGGTGTAGAATGCCGGATTTGATTATGAACAGATTGTACGCGTCTGCCGAGGTGCTGGACGCCTTGGGATCGGAAGACACCCTGGTCGACCTCGAGAAGTTCACACCGCCGCCAGAGGTCCCGGAGCAGGGTGAATTCGAAGCTGGAGCAGGGGAAATTGCACTTCGGGTCGCTCCTCATAGTTCGGAGCTGGGTTCTAACGACGGCTCCGAGACAGGTCCCGGCCAAGGCTGCAATGCGCTTATAGATCGGGAATACCTGGATGTTTTTAGGTCGATGGATGCGCTCTGGCGAAACCGGGATCCGGACTTCTGCCGCCTGGGTGCAGTGTCGCTCTTTGGACAAAACCTAGGTTGGGCGGCGCGCGAGAGCGTGAGAGAACCTGATCACCTCCGCTTTCTGACCGCATGGTCCGAGCCGTCGCCAGTCATACGGGAGATCTCGATTAGATACCCGGGCGAGGATATCAGGCTGGACTATGCTTCCCCGGACCGAAGTAATCCGTGCGGAGTAGTGGTTTTCAAAGCGGGAGAAATCCTGGAGATGCGAAAGGGAGATACATCTTTCGCGCATGATGTCTGGCGGGACGATGAAGACACCCGGTCATGATCTGACGCGCACCGGTCAAAAAGAAGATTCTTGATAACCACCTAAAACATTGACAATAAACAATTAAAATGTGTAATGTGTTCTTCCGCACCATCCATGAGGGAGAGCGCCCATGCTCCATGTTTTTCAGAGTGGCTTTCACCGTGCGCATGAAATCTCCGTGGTCATCCACGTGCTGATTTTTGTCGGCGAAATGCTGCATCGCGCCCACCTTGTCTGACGGTCATATTGTTTTGGAACAACATCTCTTTCGAATATCTCGAACCGGCCTCAATGCGGCCAGCGAGGCGGCGTGAGCCGCACCACCGGCCTTGGCAGGTCTTCAATTTCCGACACTGTCATCTGAACGAATTTTAGCTTGAACGATTTTCGCCCGTCATTCGTCCAGTGCATCCAGGCACCGCAAGCCCATATTGTATCTGCGATCTTCACGGGCCCGGCAAGTACCGGTTCTTCCTCCGACTCACGGGAAGGCGGCACCGTCAGCGTCGCCGACTTTTTCAGTGTGATCCCATTTAGCCGGCGGTGAAATCCAAGCCGCATTTCAGCGGTTGTCGACGTCAGGATCTCGACATGCGCTACGATCTCAAAACGCTGGTAGCCGAAATCGACCGATCCGGTCCAACAGGCGGCATCCCCACGGTCGCCGTCTTCATCTCTAAAAAGTAGTGCTTCAACTGTCCTTCGCATGATCATCTCCTTGATTGCACGAAGCAGATGATCCCGTCGTTGCAAGCCACAATCGTTCACCCAAAAAGTTTCGACTTGCCGCTTGTGCCTTGCAGACCGTCCGGCATCTCCCAACTGAACCCGCCTTGGCCAGTTGTGCTGTTAACCGCGCAGCCTCGCCGGGCACCGATTGGGGAGCAGGAGAAATGGGCACAGGAAGTGCAGTACGGCAAGGAGATGCCGCTGGTCGTAAGGATAGGAGAGGGCTAAGATCAGAGAAGCGCAAGCTGTCTCACCTGGTCGGTGTCCGGTTATCTCCCTTACTCCACGCAAGGCTGGAGAGGGCTGCGGAGGAACGAAACGAATCCACTGCCTCGCTGGCGCGCCGGATTCTCGCCGCGGCGCTGAAGCACGAGGCACCGCTACCGATCAGCCGGCCTCGCAAGACCAGACGTCCGGCCCGGATGACGGTAACGCATCATACAATGATCGGTTTCCTGGAAGAGCTACAACTGCTGAGCTCCAGACTCGGAAGACTTGAGCAATCCGGACTCTGCCGGATTGGTGGTTCGTGCGAGCAGGACGCCAAGCTCATTGAAGAAACCCGGGATCTTCTGTCGGAGATTGTCAGAACAGTCCGGGAGACTCGCTCGTGATCCTGAAATCTTCCCGCGTACCGGCAAGTCGGGCAAAGGTCCTCGCCAACTATCTCTCGGCACCCGGCGAGAACGAGTCCGTCGCCTGGATTCAAGGATCGAAGGAGACCGTCCATCTCTCCGCTGAGATAACTCGGATTGCTGGCGCGCCTTATGGCATTCGGCATGTGATCGCCGCCCCAGCGGCGGATTTCTCCATGGAAACGCTAGATCTGGTCATTGAGGAACTGGTCATTGAGTACGCCCTGTCGGACCAGGCGGCCGAGACGATTTCTGTCATCCAGCATGAAAAGAGGAGGGCAGGGGGGATCCCTTCCCTGCACTGGCATCTCTGCATCAGCGAATATGATTCAGGTTGGTCTCGTTCCCTTGGCAGCCGGTTTACGGGAATTCGTGACGAGAAAGTCGCGCGGATTTGTGAGCTGAGATCCCGCGAGCCAATCACGCCTGGGCGTTTCAACCGCGAGATCTATGAGAGACTGGAACGGGAGCGCCCGGAACTTGATCTTGACCGCTACAAGCGGGCCTTGAAATTGTCCGCCCATTGGGCCGGCCTGGACCAAAGCGACTGGAAGAAGGTTCGGGCGCGCTCTGCCTACAGCTCCGCATCGCACATGATTCATGACCGACGCCTGAAGAGCGCTGCAATTAGAACCGGTGTGGATACCGCCCCGGCATCCCTTCCCGAACTCCGACGCTGGCTGCGATTGATAGCATCCCAACTTGGAGCCGAAGCGCTCGTAAGACAGCTACGCCGGGATGGTTTTGAGCTGTTACCCGCCCTGAACGGCAAAGCGTGGAGGCTGGTAGGGCAGGGGATTGATCTCGGAGCGCTTGACCGGCTTTGCGGCCGGCCGGTGGCGGAGATCGATGCCGCGATGGCAGCCACGCTCGCGAGAGCCCAAAGTGTTCATTCGCATGAAACACCCAAATCCCTGGAGCTTCCGGTCAGCCGCTACAGGTTGGCAGAGGAAGCGCATCGGCAATCTGGCGCCGTGGCGGATTGAGTCTCGTCGCCTTCGTGTGCTCGCACTGCGGTGATATCAAGGGCAGCTGGATCAAGGAGTCGACGCATATCACCCTCAACGAGCTGACGATGCTCGACCAATGCGGTTGCGAGGGATTTCAACGCGCCGGCGTTCTTTCGAAGAATATCCACAGCCAGTTCAGACGCGCCTTTGAGGCGTTTTTCCACTCGCTTAAGATTCTCAGGATTGGCAAGCAACAGTGGAAGGCTGGTGCTATCGACCGGGTACCAGGCGAGACCAGAAGCTCCGAGCCCGAATGCCATGTCGATGCTGGCTGCAAGCCGCGTGGCCACAGCAAGATCGCTGTTTTCCGGACCACCGGCGCCTGCCGACGGCATGCCGAGGATCAACTCTTCCGCCGCCCGCCCCGCCAGGGCACAGGCGATCCCGGCTTCGAGGTTCTTGAGCGTTGGGTAGCGGGAGGTCTCTTTGAAGATGACCTCGCCCCCAGTTGCACCGATCTGAGCATGGACCGGGATACCTTTTCCGAGAGCAACGCCGACAATCGCATGGCCGGCCTCATGCAAGGCGGAACGCCATAGGTCTCCTTCTGGGATCGGGGACACCATGGAAGTAGCGGCATCGCGTAGGTCCTCTGCCGACAGCTCCCGGCCGCGGCGCCGCGCCCTGCTGCGCGCGTCCCGAACCAGAGCAGCGGCATCGGCTCCGCTGCGGCCGACAAGGCTGGAAGCAATCTCGCCGAGTGCAGCCGGTGGAATCTCCGGTCCGGAATGGGATCGAAGGATCTCGTTCAGAACCCGCTTTGATGGAAGCGATAACCGGATCTTCAAGTCAAACCGGCCGGAACGCTTCACCGCGGCATCCAGGTGATCGGGATGATTGCAAGCTGCAACGACCAGCACGCCCTCGACCGTCGAAATCCCATCCAGTTTTTCAAGCAGCGCGTTGACGACATTGCGAATGTAATCCGCATTGTCGCCGGATGCTGTCAGGCGATCGCCGAAACCATCGATTTCATCGATGAACAGAACGGAAGGTGCCTTTGCCTCCGCATCACGAAATGACTTGTGCATCGCCGCGAGCATGTCGCCCATGTGACCGTGCCTTTGCCACTCCGCATAACTTGCAGAAACAAGCGTTGCCCCGATGCGGTCGGCCAACTGGGCCGCGCAGAAAGTCTTGCCGGTGCCGGGCGGTCCAAAAAGAAGAACGCCATGCTGGATGTTCGACCAGTCGAGGTCGCCGGATTTCCACGCTTGCATATCGTCCGCGATTTGCTCGAGCGCCTCTCGTGCCGGGCCCAGCCCCTTGACCTGATCAAGCGCCTGGTCGCTGCCATCGGTACTTTGGCCCCCCACAAGATCCGAGAACCTGTCGAGTGCCTTTCGCGGCTGCGGCCAGCGGACGGCAGAAAGCACTTCGACGTCGTTCAGGTGCGTCAGTTCGGCGGAAGGTGGGAGACCATCAGAGAACCACTTCGCGAAAGATCGGTGATCGATGCGGTGGACGATCTGGTACAATTTGGCGATCAGTTCTTGGCAGAATGGGGCCAATGCGATCCTGAGCGTGGCCGATGCCCGGATTTCCTCCGGCAATTGCCGGGCGGTCTCCACGACGAAGAGAACTGGCTTGTCGTCCAGCAAAGCTTCCTTCGCCAGCCGGCTGAAGTCCTTGGAGCCTGACTTGCGGCTCCAGGAGTTGCTCTCAGGCGTGATGACCAAGCAGTCCGGCAAATGGGAATGCTTGTGCCTCATCGCCTTGAGCAGGCCCTTTGAAAGTACGTGCTCCGTGGCCTCAATGAGCTCGGAGTTGCCGGTCTCAACGATGGTGATCGCAAATGGGTCGAAGAGTGCGTCGACCATGCCCATGTTCTCGAGAGGCTGGGCGGATACCAGGCGTAGCAATGTGCATACGGCCAGGATGTCGTGGCTGGGTCTTCGGAAGAGCCATTTGTGCCCAACTCCTACTGCCTGCTGATGGGCGGGCACATTATCGGGCTTGAGCTCGAAGTCAGAAAGCTGGTCGAGCGCTTCCACGAACCAGGGGTGGCGGTGACACGAAATTACGGCGGGGCGCGTGACGAGATTGGACATCGCTCACCTTCCAAAAAAGAACTTCTGAACAGGGCAACTGGGTTGCCGCGCACGGCAAAGGGCAATCAGGCGCCCGGTATCTCGCGCCGTGTGGCCTGAAGCCGGTGTTCAGAGATCGTTGGAAAGGTGAGCAAAGTTGGTTTCTCTCGTCGGTGGAAGATCACCGTATCGAATGGTACCGACAATTGCAACCATACTCCCTGCTCAGTTGTTGCATATGCAATCCAAGAGCAATATCTTGCATCAAGGAGGCTCATTGCTATGCAAACTCACAATCCTTCACCCCTGGGTGCCGATCTAGACCGCGGCCGAGTACTCGCCAAGGCTGTCTTGAATGCGTCTGTCGAGCTCGGATTGAGTCAAAAAGAGCTAGGCGAGATCATAGGCCTTTCGGAGTCGATGGTATCCCGCCGGTTGAAATCCGGTGACCTTTCTTTGTCCGGTGTAAGCTTCAACCTTGCGGCGTACCTGGTGCGTGTATTTCGATCGCTCGACGCCATTGCAGGCGGGGATCGGGAAACGATGTTAGGCTGGATGTCCAATCCGAACCTGGACCTGGGCGGGCCACCGAGAGCGTTGATCCGTACGCCAGCCGGCCTTGTCGATACGATGAACTACCTGGACGCGCGCCGTGCTCCGACTTGATCCCAGACCGTATCGTGGGAATGTCTGGCGCATGATCGAAGGTCAGTACCGGCCATCGACAGCGCGTATCGTCGATACGAATGAGGAGCAGCGCATCCTCGAAGAAATCCTTGAGGACACCAAGCCGCCGGTGCCCGAGCCCTGCCGACATTTGGATTGGCCATTTCGATCGCCATTTCGATACGGTTGTTATCCAGGCCCGTCGCGATTTCGTCGAGCGGGTCGCACACCGGGCGTATTCTATTCATCGGAGCATTCGATCACGGCGCTGATCGAAACAACCTGGGGCAGGGTGCAAACCTTGCTTGCGTCGCCTGGAACTCCTTGGCCAAGAGCTGCAATCGAGCACACCGCGATCTGTGCGGATATCAACGTGGAAAAATCGATAGACTTGATGATGCAACCGCTTGCGTCACAGGGAAACTGGCTTGATCCCGCCGACTATTTCGAATGCCTCGACATTGCTGATATGGCTCATACGGAAGGCGTCGAGGCGATCCGATATCAGTCGGTACGGGATCCGCAAGGTCGCGCCAATGTCGCGGTTTTGACTTGCGGTGCCTTTGCCCAACCAGCGCCAGTCCGCCAGGAAACCTGGAAAGTATTGATGTCACCCAGCCTGATCAGGGCCTATTGCGAGACTCTGCGCCAGGATCATCAATATGCCGTTGGTGAGCAGGCGTTGGAGCTGGCCTGAAGAACGAACGTTCGCAGATGCGGTCCCCAGCTCGCTCCGACCGAGAGCTTTGGGTCATGTTGATGCTTCCGAGAATGAATTTCATGGCTCGTAGGTCGGCAAGCCATCGATCCCATCATGGATCTTTGCATCCTGATCGAAACTAACGAATTTCAGGTTGAGCGACCAGGCCAGCTTCATAGCCGCACGAAATGCAGGACAGGGACAAGCTGCCAGTGTCCGACATTCGGCCTCCGGATGTGGACATTCGCCGATATAGAACACAAACCCGTACTCGGTCAAAAAAGTGGGGTCCTGATAGAACTCGCCCAGTCGAATTTGCCGTCTTGTTTCATTCGGCAGGTGATCGGTGGATAGATCCAACATGAACAGGGCGCGGATGGGTCCAACCTCAACGATGGCCATGACCGCTCACACCCGAGTTGTCGCAGGATCTGGAACTTGGACCAGACTGCTTGGAAAAGACTCGCGGTCTATGCATCGGTCAGAGCCACGTCTTGGGGTCACAGTCGAACGCACGAAACACCGTGGGAGGTCGGTCTTGCAGCCGGTCGCGGGCAAGCTCAACGTAATCAGTGTTCAGGTCGATGCCAACATACCGCCGCCTCAGATCCGCAGCGACTACTCCAGTCGTTCCGGAACCGAAAAACGGATCTAGGACAATATCGCCCGGCTTAGTCGAGGACAGGATGCATGGTCGAACCAAATCTTCGGGGTAGGTTGCGAAATGCGCTCCTTTGTAAGGTTTCGTATTGATCGACCATACCGAACGTGGGTTGCGGCCGTTGTTTTCCAGGACCGCTTCCCGGTCATAGAAGTACCGCTCGGACTTTGAGAGCATGAAAAGATACTCATGACAGCGCGTTGGGCGGTCCTTCACGCTTTCGGGCATGGCATTGGGCTTGTGCCAGATCGTATCCGAGCGCAAATGCCAACCTTGGCTTTGAAGGGCGATTGCCAACCTCCAAGGTACGCCGAGCAGGTCCTTCGCCTTCAAACCCTCCGGTGTCCTGGGGCGAGCCGACATCTCGCGCGCGCGGTTCAAGTGGTCGGGCGCACGGCGGTTACGATTTCCACTCGTGTAACCGTCGCCGAGATTCAACCAGAGCAAGCCATCGTCGCGCAATACCCGTCGCACCTCGCTGAAGACAGCCATCAGCCGGTTGAGGTATTCCGGAAGGGTCGCTTCGAGCCCAATCTGCCGGGGATGGCCGTAATCCCGGACGCTCCAATATGGCGGAGACGTCACGGCGCATTGTACCGACTTGTCCTTAAGTTGCCGAAGAGTGGAAAGCGCGTCTCCGACCACGATAATGTTGTCGTCAGCCTGGAAGAGTTCGTTGAAATGGTTGGTCATGGAATGCCTGCTCAAGATTATGCAGGCACAATACCTGAACCGACGAATCCGCGCGTTTACAGGTGGTTAAAAAATGAGGTCCGTTCGCTGCGCTCCACAGCAGCGACGACAGCCAAATCACCGGTAGGCCTTTGCAACACTCGATGGCTCCAGTGAAACGGCAGACGTCTTTAGATGCCCCCCAATAGCCACCCGTGAGGATGGCTGAAATCTGCCTATGCGGCAGAAGAAGAGATGCGATCTTGGATAGTTTCAGTGTTTCTTCCCAAAGCCACTTACGCAGTGGCTAGGTCGATTTCCTAAGCTTTTTGCGGTGACTGGCGAAGGCTGTGAAGGTCGAGCTAATCAATACAATGGTGTACACGTATGACAGAACTGCCGGTGTCGGGATTTTGCCTCACCGACGTCTAAGCCCCTTTCGGCGAGAGGCCATCTCCATCGAAGAAATGTAAGCGCCTCGCCGCCCCCCTATGCAGCGAGGGTTGACGTTTTCGCGAAGGACCACGGCATCAGCTCTTCGATGCGTTTTGCGGGATGGCCATCGAGGTCGCGCGCAGGGTTTCCGCGATGTAGGCGACCGGGTTCACGTTGCTCATCTTGCAGGTGGCGATCAGCGAAGCGAGCATTGCCCAGTTTTCGGCCCCGACTTCATGTCCTGCGAACAAGGCGTTCTTTCGGGTAAGAGCGATAGGGCGGATCTGGTTTTCGACCGGGTTGGTATCCAGTTCGAGCCGCCCGTCTTCGAGAAAGCGGGTGAGCCCCGGCCAAAGGGACAGCGTGTAGCGGATGTCCTCGGCCAGCTTCGAGGATCTGGGGATGCGGGAGAGTTGCGCTTCAAGGCATGGTCTGAAGGCCGCGATAATCGGTGCGGCGAGATCCTTCCTGGCCGTCAGTCGGATGTCCGGTGCCGAACTGCGAACGGATTTCTCGATAGCATAGAGTTCGGCGATCTGGCGCAGGGCTTCCCCGGCAATGGGCGAGCCGTCGTTTTCCAGCCGCTTGACGAACCGCCGCCGGACATGGGTCCAGCAATGCACCAACTGCCACGGCCCTTCGGGCCGGTCGAGGTCGACGAGCTTGTTGTAGGCATCGTAGCCGTCACATTGCAGGAACCGTCCGCGATAGCCGTCGAGGTAATGCTTCGCATGGATGGCGCCGCGGCCGGGAGCGTAGTGGAACATCACGATGGGTGGGCCGGCGCCGCCATGGCCCCGGTCGTCGCGAACGACGGCCCAGAAGTATCCGGTCTTGGTTCGTTTGCGCCCTGGATCGAGCACCGGGGCCCGCGTCTCGTCTATTACCCGGCAGGCGATTGCGCAGCAATCTGCCGAGAGGGCATGAACACCCGGTCGGCGGCCTTCAAATGCGCACGCATGTGTTCGACAATCGGCTTCAAGTGGAAGCAGGCCCGACCGACCCAATTGCCCAGAGTGGCCCGGTCGAGCGCGATCCCCTGGCGGGTGTATATTTCGGCCTGCCGGTAGAATGGCAGGTGATCCCCAAGCTTGGAGACGATGACTTGCGCGATCAGGGCTTCGGTCGGCAAACCGCCCGGAACGACGTGTTCAGGCGCATGGGCCTGCACCACCGCACCGGAACAGCGACGACAGGCGTATCGGGGTCGGCGCGTGACCAACACCCGCAGCTGGGCCGGAACGATGTCGAGCCGCTCGGAGACATCCTCGCCGATCTTCGCCATCTCGCCACAGCCGCAAGGGCACAGCGTGCTTTCCGGCTCAATCACCCGTTCAATCCGCGGAAGGTACTTCGGTAAATGCCCTCGGTTCCGGTTGGGAGAACGGCTCTCGGCAGCGGCAGCGCCCTTCAGGGCACCTCGCGCTTTCTCCTGTGCCGCCTCCAGCACGCCCTGGGCGAGTTCCACATCTTCCAGAGGAAGGTTGAACTGCTCGGGGTCGAGCTTCTCAGAGCGGGCCGAGAACTTCTCTCGCCGCAATTCGCTGACGATGCTCTCCAACCGCCGCTGTGCCTCCACCGCATCCGCCAGCGCCGCCTCGGTCTCGGCGAGGCGCGCCTTCAGGCGAGCGTTTTCTTCGGCCAGGGCAGCGTCGGTCATGACCGCGATCAACCATATGGGCACCGTTGCCACCATGGCCAAAACCGCGTCGAGTCACTCCGCCGCACTCACCCCGCCAGCTCTGGCCGGCGCACGCGCTCCGGGCGTACCAGACGCCAGTCGAGCCCTTCGAACAGGGCCGAGAACTGCGCGGGCGACATCTTCATCACGCCATCCTGCACCTGCGGCCAGACGAACTTCGCCCTTTCCAGGCGCTTGTGCACCAACACCATTCCGGTTCTGTCCCAGATCAACACCTTGATCCGATCCGCACGCTTGGCACGGAGTGAGGCGCGAGCGCGCCATCGGTTCAAGCGCCGCGCCGAACGAAAGCCGCCCCGCTGAACGGATCGAGCCCCATGATCTCCTGCGCGACCAGCGCCAGACCATTGATGCCCTTTCGGAAGTCTACCGGCCGCATTGCCACGTAGATCCGCAACTGCCCCTGTGGCGAGATCATTGGTAAGCCGCCCGCACAGCACGGATCACTCGCACCAAGTGTTCCTCCTCGATGTCAGAGCCAACCCGTATAGTGATCCCGGCCACGACCAGTTCAATGCGAGCACTCGCCTTGCCGGATTTTACCCTCGGCTTGCATCGGGGCTCCGGAGCGGTCGGCTCAACCACAAGCGCCGCGAAGGCTGGCTCGGAAACCGCATCCTCCGGCAAGGCCAGCTTGCCTGCCGCCAACTTCCTACGCCAGTCGTAAACCTGCCAGCGCGTCACACCGTGCCGCCGCGCCACGTCCGCCACCTTCACGCCAGGGACATGGCTTTCCGCCGCAATCCGCGCCCGTTCGACCTCGCTAAGCTGCCGCCGCCCGCTGCGCCCTTCGATGACTTCCATGCGGCCCGCGAAACCATCGCTCGAGCCGTCCAAATGGCCGTCCATTTTGACGTCCCATGTTCTGCCTCATCACGACAGAAATCTCACGACAAACACAAAGACTGTCAATCGGCACCGAACTTTGACCCCGTATCGGCGTCCAACTTTGACCCCTCTGGCATGACGGTAGCTGGCCCGATCCGGCTGCGCCACTTGAAAGCTCCGCCCGCATCGGGCCAGCGGCGTTTCCGAGCTCATTCGCGGGTCTTGAAGCGCCAGCTTTCGTTGCCGGTTTCTATGATGTCGCAGTGATGCGTGAGGCGATCCAGCAGGGCGGTGGTCATCTTCGGACTCTCTCAAAACGACACTTCACACACGCCAAGCCCGAAACGACACTTCACACACACAGCAGCCTATAACGACACTTTACACACGCAGAATCACCACTTTACACACGGGGGGGGGGCTGTAACTTTCTGATATATAATGGAGAAAGAGCGTAAGCGACGGCTGAGCCCCACGTTGTAGGCTCGACCACGTGCTGCGAGATCTTCTCCATCTCATGATGGGGAGTGCGTTTCGCAATGTGTGGGCAGAATTCGTTTCTCAGATCGTTGGGCGTGGAGATCTATGCGTCCAGGCACCGGCGGTGGCCGGATGATGTGAAGGCGCAGGTCGTTGCGGAGACGTTGGAACCGGGTGCGACCGTGAACGCCGTGGCGGCGCGGTATGATCTTCTTCCGAACCAGCTCTCGGCCTGGCGGCGGTTGGCCAAGCAGGGGAAGCTGGTCCTGCCGGCGCCGGAGATCGATGAGCCGGTCTTTGCGCCGCTGGTGGTGTGTGAAGTGGAGCCGAAGGAACCGCCGCGAGAGACTACGCGCACCGATAACGACATCCGGATCGTGGTTGGTGAGGTGAGGGTCGAGCTTGCCATCGATACCCCTTCAGAGCGGATCGCAGAGATCGTCCATGCCCTTGGGACCCGGCCATGCTGATGCCGTCGCAGGGCGTGCGGATTCTGGTGGCGACGAGGCCTGCGGATTTCCGGAAGGGGCATGACGGGTTGGCGGCACTGGTCCAGTCGGTATTGCAGGAGGATCCGTTCACCGGCACGGTCTTTGTCTTCCGTGCCAAGCGTGCGGATCGCTTGAAGATCCTGTTCTGGGACGGGACCGGGCTGGTGATGGCATACAAACGGCTGGAGGACAGCAGCTTCACTTGGCCGGCAATCCGGAACGGCACGATGACGCTGAACCGGGCGCAGTTCGAAGCCCTGTTCGCCGGTCTGGACTGGCGGCGGGTGCGGTCTTTGGAGGTGAGCCGACCGGCTGTGGCAGAGTGACTCGGAGGCTTAAATCGCAGGCCATCCGCGCCGGATCGGGGTAAAACCGGCCCATGTCCAGCGCCCCCGCCATCGACCTTTCTGCCATCCCCGAAGACCAGCGCGACGCTGTTCTTGCGGTGCTGCGCGAACGCGATGCTCTCAAGGAGATCAACAAGCGCCTGGAGCACCTCGTGGCGGAGCTGAACCAGGTCGTGCATGGGAAGCGGTCGGAAAAGCTGAATGACGACGAGCGCCAACTGGCGTTCGAGGATCTCGAAACGGCGGTGGCCGAGGTCGAGACGCAGCAGGACGAGCAGACCCCCTCGCGGCCTGCCACACGTCGCACCGTCCGGCGCAATCGTGGCAATCTGCCCAAGGACCTGCCGCGGATAGAACAGGTGATCGAACCGGACAGCCTGGAGTGTCCGTGCGGTTGTGGGGAAATGCACCAGATTGGCGAAGACCGCACCGAACGGCTGGATATCGTACCCGCACAACTGCGGGTCATCGTCACCATCCGCCCAAAATATGCCTGCCGCGCCTGCGCCGAAGGTGTGACCCAGGCGCCGACACCCAGCCATCTGATCGAGGGCGGCCTACCGACCGAAGGCGCCATCGCCCACGTGCTGGTCAGCAAGTATTCCGACCATCTGCCGCTTTACAGACAGAGCCAGATCCTGGCCCGATCCGGGATCGACCTGCACCGCAGCACGCTGGCGGATTGGATCGGCACCGCCGCGTTCCACCTTGCCCCAGTTGTGGATCGGCTGGCCGAGCATCTGAAGGGCTCCAGCAAGCTCTTCATGGATGAGACAACGGCCCCGGTTCTTGATCCCGGTCGAGGGCGAACGAAGACTGGCTACCTCTGGGCCCTGGCTCGGGATGACCGGCGATGGGGTGGAGATGATCCGCCCGGCGTGGTCTTCACCTATGCGCCCGACCGCGCCGGCCAAAACGCGGAACGTATCCTGAGAGGCTTCGATGGCATCCTGCAGCTCGACGGCTATCAGGGCTACAACCGGC
>NZ_LOAS01000047.1 GCF_001558155.1 Aliiruegeria sabulilitoris | reverse complement strand
ATCTCGTCATGGACGATAACCTGCCGGAACCCTTCGTGTTGCTGGCCGAGTTGCCATCGGAGCGCCATTGATGGAGTGGATGGCTCCCGCTCCCGGCATCGCAATGTGCCACATTGGGTGTCATCAACAGAACCCCACGAAGGGAGCCATCCATGACAGAGATTACCACGGTAGGCGTCGATCTCGCCAAGTCCGTCTTCCAGGTCCATGCAGTCGACGGTGAGGGCGCGGTCGTCCTTCGGCGGCAGTTCCGACGGAGCCAGATGCTCGAATTCTTCCAGCGGCTTGCGCCCTGCCTGATCGGCATGGAAGCCTGTGCCGGTGCGCATCACTGGGGGCGCGAGCTCGGTAGGCTCGGGCACAACGTCCGGCTGATGCCGCCTTCCTATGTCAAACCATATGTCCGGCGCGGAAAGACCGACCACGCCGATGCGGAAGCGATCTGCGAAGCGGTGACCCGGCCTTCGATGCGCTTTGTTCCGGTGAAGAGCGAGGAGATCCAGGCGCTGCTCATGACCCACAAGGCGCGTGAATTCTTGGTGCGCCAGTTGACCCAGGTCACCAACGCGATCCGTGCGCATCTGGGCGAGTTCGGCATCGTCGCGCCGAAGGGGATCCACAATGTCAGCCGATTGCTGGAAGCGGGTGAGCGGGCCAAATTGCCCGCCTGTGCCCGCGCGCCGCTTCGGCTTCTTGCCGACCAGTTCTTTGAAACCAGAGACAGGATCGACCAGCTCACGAAGATCATTCGCCTCGAGGCGGCCTCCAGCGACACAGCCAAACGGCTGCAGACCATTCCGGGCATCGGCCCGATCACCGCGACGGCGCTGGCGGCGACTCTTCCGGACGTGACCGGGTTCCGGAGTTCGCGCGATCTCTCGGCCTGGCTCGGGCTGACGCCGAAACCACATTCGAGCGGTGGCAGGGAGAAGCTCGGCCGGATCTCGAAAATGGGCAATCGGTACTTGCGCCGCCTCCTGTATCTCGGGGCGATGGGGGTCATCACCTCGCGGCGACGCGGCCAACCCGGAGAAGACTGGTTGTGGCGCCTCCTGCAGAGAAAGACAGCGAAGCAAGCTGCGATTGCCCTGGCGAACCGCATGGCAAGGATCGTCTGGGCGCTCCTGAGGAATGGTACGGAATACCGGGGCGCTCGCGCGGCCTGAACTGAATGGGGCCGTGGCCCCGAAGAAACGGTGAGGTGCAAGGTGGGATGATGGCCATCTGAAGGACATATCGCAGGGACACCCTGTTCGGACCGGAGCGCCTTCGAGCGCGTGCCATTGATCGGGACCCAAGGCGACCAGCGGACTTTCATCAGGGCGCGCAGACATCGTGCTGCAGATCAGACGCCGAATAAATGGCCGCAACCGACCAGACGCCAGAAACCACGAATAACCTTGCCATGCGGGACCCATCCATAAATGGTCCGAGCGACAATGGCGACGGCTACGATGCTGACAGCATTCGCGACGAGATGCGGGAACGGGCCATTCAACCAGTGATCCCCATGCGGAAGTCGCGAAAGAAGCGTGTTGGCGTTCATCGCCCCCTGTATCGCCTGCGGAACTTGGTGGAGAGATGCTTCAACAAGCTCAAGAATGCACGCCGCGGCGCGACCCGCTACGACAAAACGGCTGAAAGCTTCCTCGGCTTCATCGACATCACATCAATCCGCCTCTGGCTCCGCCATTTGTCAACATGACCTAGGCAATTCCGCGCGGCGTTGCAATATCACCCGCAGCAGCCGGCACCCTTTTGTACTGGGGGGCACGGCACCGTCCCATAGGAGCAAAAAACATAAAAATCGCCGGGCAATGGTTTCAGCACCATTCGGCATGCCTTGCACTCGTCGAACCACAGGCAGCTGTCAGTCGGCATGGTCTCGATTTCTGAATAGCCAAATTCCGGACAGGTGATGGTGCTTTCTAACTTGATGTCGTCGTCGGTCACGTCGTGTCACACGGTCTCGTCGAAGTGTTTTCAACTTTCCTTCCTTGATCAGAAGAGGTCAAACTTGGGAGTTGTCAGACAATTTCGAACCCGTCTTTGCTAATCGGGTTGCATCTGTGAAGTCCTTCAGGCGGATTTACCGCGCTGGCATCTGTATCTGGGCCGGGTTTACTCTTCGCTCCCTGGTCGACGCACCTGTCTGAACAGGGACCGCTACAAGTTGGGACCAGAACAGGGTCGATGCATCAATCTCTAAGGCATCGTGCTTTCCACGACCTTCTGTGGAAGCAACAACGAGTTCGGCGATGTCGCCGCGCCCTGCGTCCTGCCGGACACATCCGCCGTCGCGGATCCTGTTTTCACGTTCGCTTGTTCATCCTTTCATTCCTTAATCTCTCAGGCAACGGCTGCGCCGCCGATGCCAGCACGGCTCACCTGGAAATCCGGTCCATCGGTCCATACATCATCACCGCCAGGCGGATGATCTCTCGGCTCGTCTTTAACAGGGTGCTGAAGAAGTCGGCGCTCGACCCGGTTTGCAGAACATGATTCACCTTCGGCAGTGCGAATGCGGGTGGTGATGATGCGCGGGACGGACGAGACGAGCGGGTCGCTGTTTAGCTATGTCGATCTGGAGGAGCGCATCCCGGCGCGGCATCCGCTACGCAAGATCCGTCAGGTGGTGAACGAGGCGCTGGCTAGTCTCGATGCCGAGTTCGAGGCGCTCTACACCGACTTTGGCCGTCCCTCGATCCCGCCGGAGCGGCTGATCCGGGCGAGCCTGATCCAGATCCTGTTCTCGATCCGCTCCGAGCGCCAGCTCATGGAGCAGATGCTGTACAATCTGCTGTTCCGCTGGTTCGTTGGCCTCGGGATCGATGACCCGGTCTGGGTGCCGACCGTCTTCACCAAGAACCGCGACCGGCTGCTGACGACGGAAATGTCGCGCAAGGTGATGGCGGCAATCCTGGCGCATCGCGAAGTCGCGCCGCTGCTGTCGGACGATCACTTCTCGGTCGATGGCACGCTGGTCAAGGCATGGGCCTCGATGAAGAGCTTCCAGCCGAAGGCGGGCGACACGCCGCCGGATGACGACCCGGGCAACCCGCCAGGACCCGATGCGCCGGCCAAGGACCACCCCGACCAGACCCGAACCGAGACCGACACTATGACCCGCCCCAACCACCAGAACCGCAATGCTGAAGTCGACTTCCGGGGCGAGAAGCGGTCCAACGCCACCCATACCTCGACCACCGACCCCGATGCGCGGCTCTACAAGAAGTCCCCCGGCACCGGCGCCGTGCTCTGCTTCATCGACCATGCGCTGATGGAGAACCGAAACGGACTGATCGTGCAGGGAGACCTGACACAGGCAGACGGCCATGCCGAACGGCGTGCCGCACTGGACATGATCCACCGCCACTCCCCAGGATCGACCCGGCAACTGACGCTGGGCGCGGACAAGGGCTTCGATGCTGCCGAGTTCGTCGCCGATCTGCGCCAGGCCTGCGTCACCCCACATGTCGCCCAGAAATCGAGATATTCAGCGATTGACGGCCGCACCACCCGGCACGACGGCTACACCAAGTCACAACGGAACCGCAAACGCATTGAGGAGGCCTTTGGCTGGGCCAAAACTGTCGGCGGCATGGCCCAGACCGTCTATCGTGGCCTCGAACGGGTGCGCTCCCGCTTCATCCTGACAATGGCGGCCAACAACCTCGCCCGGTTGCCCCGGCTGCTCGCCGCATGACGATGGAAAGCCGCCTCAGGCACCCATACCGCTTGCCTCGTCCAACACGACGCTGAACGCCAAAGCCCATGCAGAAGAGAAACCGTTCCACCCCGCAGACTTCTTCAGCGGCCTGTTAAGTATTTGAGCGGGTCAGGTTTCATCATCCCGGGTAGCTACTCAGCCCCCTGTCCCGCCGCAAGCCAAGTTCCCTTGACATCGCCAGCCGGGCTAATGCGCTTTCACTGGTTTTGGCATAGTCCATTCACCGGTCTGGATCGCCTCGCCCGGCAGGTAGTATCGAGCGGAAATGTCGAATGCTCCTTCGGGCACATAGAGACAATTGATGTCCGCTTCCGTGCACTTTGTCTTGAACAGAAACGTGACCGTACCATCGCCGTTCTTTTCCGCCATCGTGTTGTTGATATGGTAGCGATCGTCCGGATTGTCGAAGAACCGGCCCGTTGACGTGTCATAGACCGTGACGGACCAAAAGGCGTCCACCCGCGGCTCGGCCGTCTTGATCGTGTAGGGGCCATTCGCTCCAACCAGCGGGTCACCATTCTCGTCGGAGAAAAAGGCTTCATAGGCGCTGTGAGACGGCACCGGACCACCCCATGCATGCTTGGCGCTGGCGGCTAACAGCAGGTAGGACACTTTGTCCGGGACGTCACCGGGACCGGCGACCATGTCCCGGAAGGGTACGGTCTTCATCACCTCGTCCATTTGGGCTTCGGCTGTCTCGACCGTCTGCTCGTCGAATTCACTCAGCAGGTCGAGCGGCTCTATCGACGAAATCTCCGGCCCGGAGATCCCGATACCCCTGTGCACTGCCTCTGCCCTGGCGACGTCCTCCGGGTCGTGCGGATCTTTGACTTCGATCCGAACCACGACAGGAACAAGTTTCGACGGGGCTTCGATCAACTCCCCCTCGGCAGATTCCGGCCTTTCACCATAATAGAGCACGTAGCTGCCCTCGGGCCGAATGATATTGCGGAAATTGACATTGCGGTCATCCATCAACTGGAAAGAACTGAAGCGATCAGGATCGGCATTTTCCGAGGTCAGAACGACCGGTCCTCGGGACAGATCCGCATAGGCCTGCTTGTAGAACGTATCGTTGTTCATGCGAACAACCATATCTTCCCCGGCCTTGAAAATAACAGGCTCCGCGCCGGCCGCCCATGCATTGAGTTTCGCCGGATCGCCGCCTGTCTGGCTCATCATGTAGTTGAACGTCTCCTGGTAGGGCAGACGCCTGAGGTATTCATTGACCGCGTCGCTCTGGGCCATCGCGTGAATCGGAGCGCTGCCTGCCGCCATCGCAAAAGCCAGTGTTAGGAAAATACGCATTTTCTTTCCTCCTTTAGTTGGCCAACTGTACGGCTGGCGGCACCCAGCTTTCGTTCAGGACCGCTTCGCCCGGGACGTAGAGCCTCAGCGCCAATTTGAACGGTCCATTCCCAGGGGCCGGAAGCCAGTTGGCCTCCTTCTCGTCTCCCGGCGTTTCGGCCTGAATGTATATGGTCAGCGATCCGTCCGGGTTGGGCGTCATCCCGCTTCGATCCCCGATCGCGTATCGATTCAGAGGGTTGTCCACCAGATACCCTTCGAGATCGTACATCGTCATGGACCAGAAGGCGGCCGCTGGGGGCCAGGCCCCTTCGGCGAAGGTCAGGGTATATGCGTGCTCGCCGGTCAATGGATTGCCGTCGGCGTCCAGCAACGTCAGGGGATAAAAGGCGTCCTCGATCAGGTTTCCGCCGATACCGACAAATGTCCACGCCGCGCGATAAGCATAGCGTGTCCCGAACCGCCCCATGTCGTAGGTCAGGCCCCAGTTGTTGACCAGCTTGCCAAGTTGTCGGGATTCCTCTGCCAGCGCGACCTTCGCATCAGCGACGCCTTCGTCAACCCCGGTCCGCAGATCGTCGCTCATCTCAGCGGTCGAGAACGGCGCGCCGGGTTCGATGCCCAGCGGGCGCAGTTTCTCCAACATTGGCGCATCGTCGGCGTAGGGCGGATTGGTCGCCAGAAGTCGATTGAGGTTGCTGAAGAACTCCTCGGAGCTGAGCGCCAGCACCTGATCGTTGACCAGCGTCTCACCATCGACGCCCGCCTTGAGCGGGACGTCGGACGGGGGCGTATAGGGCCGCCCCCATGCCGAGAGCGGCGCCAGCCTGTAGTTGTCCTGAATGGCGTTGACGAGGTCATATTCCTCGGCCCCGGAGCAATACGTGCGCCCGCCAATCCCGGCGAGGTTGGTCGGGCTGCGCAGCACTTCCAACCCCTCGGGAACAGGCCCGTCCCAGTCCGGACCCGCGATCAGGAAGTCATGCGGCCTGTCACCATCGTGCGTGCGTGATCCCGGAGCCGCCGGCACCCCGTTCCAGGCATCGACGATCTGCATCACCCAGTAGCGGTCCCCCATCGCTGGGACGGACAGCACCAGAGGCTCGTCCGAAAGGTCGATCCAGCTCAGTGAATAGAGGTTGTCGACGTTGAATCCGACGATCGACCGGTTCGAGGCGTCGATGAACTGCCGGTAGTGTACAAACTGGTTGACCGGCGCCTTGGCCGCTCCGGGCTTGGTCACATGGGTCAGAAAGTCGGCCTGGATCTCGAACATCACCAGTGGCATTCCGAAGAGCCATGCGTCCTTTGCCAGGGCTCGTGCTTCTTCCGGCGTCAACTCTGTCTCTGCAAGGGACCGGGTCGCCGGAAGAACGACGTTTGTCACAGTAACGACTGCAAGCAGCGCAGACGCGAGCAGGCCACGATAGAAATTCCGCATGTTGAAGCCTCCATTACATTACAATGGGAAAGCAGATGATTTCCCGGAATTGAGCGCCCCCCACGATCCGCAACCTCGCCGGGGCGCCTCCTGGCGTTCGATGTCTCATCCGACACATCATTCGACACGCACGATGCCAGGCATGTTGTATCTGCCATCAATGAGCGAGGAATAAGGACCGTAGAACCGGGCGGTGAACTGGAAGTCTCCCTCCGGCGCAGGCAGCCAGTTCTGCCGCTGCAAAGGATCCTCGGGTTCCTCGGTCTGAATATAGATGACGAGCTTGCCGCCTTCGGTTTGCAGCTTCCCGCGTTCCAGCATGTAGCTGTTGAGCGAATAGCGGTCGATCGGGTTGTCCACGAAGTAGCCTTCGTTGTCGTAAAGGGGAATCTCCCAGAACTCCGTCACCGGAGGCATGTCTTGCAGATCGAAGGTGAGCGTGTAGCGGTGCGCGCCGGTCAACCGGTCCCCGTTGGAATCCGTCATGCAGAACGTGCCGATATGGGACCTTGATGGAACCGGCGCCAGCACGGCGATCAACCCGTAGTAGGCCCGTTGCCGCCAGTTCGTGTCCTTGTAGTCAAGGTCACTCGTGAAATCCCAGCCGTTCCGCATGACGCCGGTTCCCGTCTCCGCAACCGCAAGGGCATCGGCACGGCCCTGTTCGATCCCGTCCGAGATGGCAGCAATAATCTCCGGGGTAAGCGTCTCCGGATCAAAGGTCATTCCCGGCTTGAGCCCGAGACGCGCGAACCGCTCAAGGGCGAGAATTTCCTGATGTCCGTCCTCCTGCAACGTGAAGGTCGGGTCGGCGAGCACCAGACCCACCCAACGCAGAAAATCAACGCCTGCAAGACGCGCCGGTTCCACGATGGTCTCCATGCCGGGATAGGTCGGATAGTCGGCTTTTGTCTCCGGCACATCATCGGGACGTACATCCGTCCGGCCCGCCGCGATCCAGTCGCTGAGCGACATTACGGTGAAGCCGTCCTGAATTGAATTGACCACTGCCAACTCTTCTTGGGTGTCATCGGTCAGCGCCACGCGCCCCAGGATACCCGCGAAGTCCGAAGCCGACTGTACAATCTCTTCGCCGACGAACCCGTCCGGAAACTCCCCGCTCCAGTTCGGCCCGATGAGCAGGCGCCGCACTTGGCCCGGCGCATTGAACTGGCTGCCGATCATGTGCCACCAGCGGGCATAATTGTCGTAGAACTGCAGGCTCCAATAATGATCGCGGATGTCCGGGGTGGTGATCACCACCGGCTCTTTCGACAAATCGAGCATCGCGTTGCCGTAAAGCGTGGTCGCATTGGGCGTGGTCGCGATCCGGGGCAATGCCTTGAGCGGCGTCCTGTTCCAGTTCAGGCGGTTGATGCCATAATTCAGCGGGCTTTGTTCGTTCTGCGCAAAGTTGTAGCGCAGGTGATAGAGGGCGACCGGGTGCATGCCCCAGAGGAAGACCTCCCTGCCGATCTCGCGCGCCTCATCGGTGGTCAGGTCCTGAGCAGCCTGAGCCTGCGCTCCTTCGGGGCGCGCTCCGACCACAGCAGCTGCGGTCAGGCCAGTGAACGACGCGACGATTTGCCTGCGGGTCGGTTTCATGACGAGTTCCCTTTCTGATGTTTCGGGTATCGCTCGGCGTTGCTGGATCACCAACTGGCTGGGCATTTGAAGGCTTTCGGATCGCCCGAGAAGCCAAGACTATCTCTCGTAAGACGTCTTTTCAGATACTTGCGCTCTACTGGACCGGCTCGACTGTCGGAAAGGTCCATGATCCATCGAGAACTTCGGCCCTAGGCTGGTAGAGCCGCACGGTATAATTCCAGCCGTCAGCAATCGGCAGGTGGTTGTCGCTTTCAGGGTCACCGCCGAGATGGATGGTGACAGAACCGTCGGCGTTCGGCGTGCCTGTGATGCTGTTGACGCTGTAGGCGCCAAGCTCGTTCTCTTCAAAGAAGCCGTCACGATTGTAGACACTGACTGACCAGAAGGCGTCGACCGGCACATCCCGGACGTTCAGCGCATAGGCACCGACCGGAAGGTTGGGTTCAACGTTGAGATAGAATGCCTCATGCTCGGGGAGACCAGCCCACCCCCAGGCGGTGCCCAGAAGGTGGCGCACTGCGTCCACGTCCTCCTTCTTGCCGAATGTCCGGCGGGCGTCGGGTACCCCTCTTCCCAGTTCCAACAAGGGTTCATAGGTGGCCTTGTAGCTTTCGGTGTCATAGGCCGGATGCGAATAGGGTTGCGCCGAGTTTGCCTCGATCACGTAGAGATCCTGAAGCGCATTGGCCGCCCGGATGTCATCGGGATCCGATGCGTCCACAAGAGTGCGGGCCGCCAACAGAACGTAGGGCGTATCGAACTCCTCGATGGACAGCTCATGGGTACCCGGTTCATGAAAGATCCGGTTCACATAGTGATCTTCGTTGACGACCATCACCGACACGTAACGATCGCCGGTGTCCGGAAGGATCAGCCTCGCACCTTCGCTGATGTCGACGATCGCCCCGCTGTAGAGCGTGTCGCGGTTCATGCGGATCACGGACTGGTTGTCGATCGGTGCGGGTTCCCTGAAGTGGTACCAGGCGTTGACACCACCTGTTAGTCCCAATGAGCGATCGAATTGGTCAGCCGTTTCGGCCCGGACGAAATTGTCGACATTGACGACAACGCCGTCGGCGGCCGAGGCAATCCCCGGCATTATGAAAAGAGTAGCAGCGATGGTGAACGCGTTGCGAAATTGACGAAGGTCGAAGGTACTGATCATATCTCGGTTTCCCTGAACTCTTTTTAGCGGCGCCATTTCAGCGGCACCCTGCTGGACACGAAATCCGACCGAATAAAGGGCCGGTTCCCATGCCTTCCGGTTTTTTCTCGATCCGCTCCGGGGAACGACCGGCCATCATTTGACCGGCTCCGCAGGCGGAAAGGACCATTCCCCATCCAGTATTTCCCGGCCGGGGCGGTACATTCGAACGATGTAATTCCAGCCTTCCATGATCGGCAGACAGTTCACCCGGTCGTCGTCGCATTTTCCGAGGTGCACCGTCATGGAGCCGTCGTCGTTGCGCCTGCCCGTCACGCTGTTCACGTTGTAGGCGTCGCGGGCATTCGGCTCGAAGAAGCCTTTGGCGTTGTAGAGGCTGATCGACCAGAACGCGTCGACAGGCACGTCGGGCGGGACCTCGATCTTGTATGCGCCCACAGGCAGGCCCGGATCGACATGCAGATAGTTGGCTTCGGTTTCCGGCAGACCGCCCCAGCCAAGTGCCGTGCCGAGCAGATGGCGGATGGGATCGGTTGTTTGCCTCGAACCGAAGGTACCGACGCTGTCTGAGGGAACGAAGCCTCCAAGCGGCAGCAAGGCCGAGACCATCGCAGAGAGCCTTTCCCTGTCATACTCCGGATGGGTAAAAGGGTTCGACGAGGCGGCTTCGATCGCAAATTGATCCTGTATCGCATTCACTGCCGCGACGTCTTCGGGATCTGCGGCATCCACGAGCGTCCTGACATACACGATGACATACGGCGTATCGAAGCGCTCCATGTCGAGCATGTAGGTACCGCCACCGCTGAACACCTCGTTGATGTAGTGATCCTGATTGACAATCATCGCGGTCATGTACCGCGCGCCGACGTCAGGCAGCGTCAGGGTCGCGCCTTGGCTGATGTCCACGACGGCCGTGCTGTAGAGCGTGTCCCGGTTCATCCGGATCGTTGGCTGATTTTCGACCGGAGTCGGCTGCCGAAAATGATAAAACCGGTTCACGCCACCCGCGAGCGCAAGGTATTTCTCCAGCTCTATGTCTGTCGCCGCACGGACGAAGTTGTCGATGGTAATGGGTACAGCAGCCGGGCCGGCAACAACACCTGTTGTGTCCGAACCTTCTTGCGCATCCGCGCTGTTAAACGCGCCGGGCAGGCACATGCATAAAGACGAGACAGCCAAGCATAAAAACCATCTCATTGGATCTCCTCCCTAGAAAGCGAAAGCATATGGCGTTTTGATCGGTTGCGCCTTGATCTAAATCTGCCGAAAAGCAAAAACCTCGCCGGCGGCCTCGCGGTTCACCGTAGAAGCTCCGATACGATGCCGATCGCCTCAAGCACTGTGGCTGTGTCACGGGCAACCCGGTAGACCTCGTCGTCGTACCGCACATAGCCCTGGCCCGGCATCAGCGGCGGAAGGCGCCAGCGGTCGTAGTCGTCGATCCAGATGTAGTCGCCGGAGAGTTTGTCCCCCTTGCGATAGATCTTCTTGTACTGTCCGGGCGGCATCCCACCTGGCTTCTTGGCCAAACCGGGCGGGGTCCCTTTGGCCTTGCCTGGCGGGCTGATATAGGCCTTTCCGGGCTTCTTGTTGTCCGCAATCGCGGGCGCCGCCAACGCCGTCAGGGCGACGGACAAGGCCAGTATGAGTGTGGTTCTTGTGGTCATGATCATCCTCCGACTAAATCCGGTTCCCCTGAAATGACGGGACGTTCCGGCAAAGTCAGTTAAGTTTGCGCGCGACTGGCGGCGTCCAGGTGGCGAACCGCTCCAGATCTGGGGAATAGAGGCGCATGGTGACGTCGATGTCATAGTCACCCCGGTTTATCGGGAGCCAGTTTTCGTCTGGAACGCCGGCGGGTTGCTCAGCCGAGATCACAATCCGGATTCCGCCATCAGCATCCGGCTTGTACCCTGCATTCTCGCCCACGCTGTATTTGAACCGGTCATTCGGGATGAAGAACCCGTTTTCGTTGTCATAGAGGGTCGCCGACCAGAACGCATTCGCCGGCGGCAACGCGTCCGCGCGCATCACTAACTCGTAATCGTGCATGGCGTTCATTGGGGCGCCGTCTTCGGTCGAGACCTGCGGATAGACTGCCTCGACTGCCGGTTGCCCGATCGGTCCCACGACGGACTGGGTGACGAGCGTTTCAAGGGTCATTTGTCCTTTCGGCAAAAAGAGACGTGTGACGTTGTTCCGAGTGAAGTCCTCGTCCTGCATGCGTTCTAGTGCGGCCACCGCAGTCCGCTGTGCCGCCGCCCGTACCGCCTCCCCGTCGAGGACCATTGTCGAATCGGGATCGAATTCCTGTCCCGGCACGACGCCCAACGGCGCGTATACGGCAAGAAGGGCCGCGTCGAGTTCGTCATCGGGATCAAATGTTATATGGTTGAAGACGAACTGCATGACCTCCAGAAGCCGGTCCTCAAAGATCTCGAAATCGGAGCCGAACGGCGGGAACCGCGCAAGATCCTCTTTCAATGTCAGGTTCCGACCGACACCCGGCGGTGACCCCCACAAGACGAAGCCGGTTTCGGGCGACTCATCGCCGAGATACTCGGAAAGAGGCATCACCTCGATGCTCTCCATAGCAGCGATGTTTCCCATCATTCGCTCTGGCTCGGAAGCGTGCGGCATGACGCGGAATACGGCACTGACGAAATCCCCCGAGACCTCGATGACCCTGTCGATGCCATCGACGGGCGCTCCTTCGTAGCCCGGCGTTCGCGCGCTGAAAAACAGGAGTTTTTCCGGCCGATCGAAATCGCCCAGCCGTGTCGACATTGGAATGTTCACGTAGTGGTCATAGCCCGTGACCATCAGCGAGACGTAGCTCGAATCGAAGGTGGGGATTTCCATCACCATGGGAAATTCCGTCACGTCGATCATGGCGCCGACGTAGAGCGTGTCGTTGTTTGGCCGTGCGATCGCCTGAACGGTGTGATCGGCCAGCGCCGTATTTGCTTTGACCCTGTTGTATCCGCTCGACGTCATCGGGTTGGATTGGTCCAGCGCCATCTTGTTGTTCACATTGAACATGGCGACGTATTGGTAGGAGCGCTGCACGAGTTCGTCGAGTTGCTCCGCAGACAGGGTGACGGGGCTGCCAACCTGCGCGAGTGCCAAGCTCGGAGCGGCGAGAAAAGCACCGGTGGCCAAGGCGTACGAGATTTTTCCAAGCATTTCTGCCTCCCTTGTTACGGCACTGTCGCTTCTTGCTGACGCACCGCTCTCAAGCCAGATTACGCCAGCTTGAATGATCACAATGCGGTCGTCTTGTTGGGGCGCCGGTACGAGGTACTGTTACCCGGCGCCCCTCCTGTCCTGAATTTCGAGGCATGTTTTGCCTAGATGGCTATCTGCTCGTCCAGGATTAGGTGAGTGTTCGAACGCAGGCCAATGGGCTTGTGTTCGTTTTCTTAGCCCCGCGCGGCTTCGAAGGCGGCCAGCAAGGGTTGATCCGGGGTGCTAATGCAGGATTCCAGAACGGCATCGGTCGCCGCCGTAAGGGCGGGCGTGTCAAACGTCATCTCCGCCATCTTGCCGCTCATGAAGCCGTGCATGTAGACGAGGACAAAATCCCGTTCCTCCCCGCCGCGCATCAGCAGATCGCGGCAGGTGAACTCCTCGACCTGCCAGATGCCGTCGCCGTCAGTGTCCTGGGCGATGGCGCCGCCACCGACAACGCAAAGCAGCGCGGCAGCGATCGGTCCTGTTACGAACTTGATCTTCATGGTCTTCCTTTCCAATGATTTCGGTCTCACTGCGGTCACTGGTAGATCACGCCGCTCAGACAACCGTGGTAGTACTTGTTGTAGAGATTGTTGCGCTCCGCTGCGCCAGCCACGCCACCGACGACGGCACCGACGCTGGCTCCCTTCTGCCGGGAACTCAGCTTGCCGTCAGCAATATGGCCAATGGCCGTTCCGGCGGCGGCGCCAGCGACAGCGCCGCCAACAGCGCCGCCCGATTTCTTGTAGGAGCGCTCGCGCGCGTAGGCGTCGCAATATTGCGGCGTGAACTGCGACTGAGCCTGAGCGTCGGCCGGCTGCGGGGCGATCGGCCCCCCAAGCAAAAGCAGCGTCGCAAAAACGGTCGCCGGTATTCGGATAAAAATCGACATTCTTTACTCATCTCCCTCAGTTGCTGCCCCTGCCGTCGAAGCGGAAGGGAATATCATCCCTGGCCCGCAAGGGTTGCGAGCGTTGGAGCCGATGTCAGTCGAAGGCATCCTTGACAGCAGTGTCGACAGCCCCGGCGAGCAAAGCGTCCGGGTCCGCTTCGCACGCCTCCTCCAGGGCCTCGGTGAACTCGTCCTTCAGGCCTTCGCGTTCGGCTTCGTCCGGAACCGCCTGCAGGACATCGATTTCGCGGTTGAAAAGCGAGACCGCCGCCATCAAGCGGACAATTTCTGCAACCTTTTCTTCATCGTCGCCGTAGTTCGCGATCATGCTTTCACAGCTGTGGTGCATATACGGCATGGCCGCATCGAGGATGCGATCCATTTCTTCGTCGGCCTGTGCCATGCCGCCGAGCGCCACGACACATCCGACAACGATTGCGGACATTCTAAAAGAAATCGGCATTTTGACCCTCCCCAGGTCATTGGAAAAACCAGTCGGTGCAGGTTCCGGTCACCTACTTCGTGTACCCGGCGATAGCCCCCACCACGGCGCCCGCGGTTGCCCCGTTCTTGCCACCGACGAGATAGCCAACGCCGGTTCCGACAACTGCACCGGTCATGGTGTTGTGCACCCGTTTGCGGTCGGCATCCGCCGGGCCGGAAAAGGACAGGCTCGCCACCACGGCCAGCATGAGGGTTGCCGCTATTTGCTTTCGAAGCTGGATCATTTCAGTTCCTCCTTTTTTCGGTGTGCAGTCCTTGCGCGGGCCCAGGATCACGGCGTGTACCAGATCGGCGATGTGTAGGCGCGCTCCTGGTGGGTTGGCTCCACGAAGTCGGGCATTTCGAGGCCGAAGAAGACCGCGTCGTAGGTGGTCCAGCGAGGGGTCGGGATTTCGAGCACGCGGACATAATAAAAGGCACGTAGGGCCGGCTCGAAGTCGGGATCCTGCCAATAGGTTTCAAGGAAAGGCGCGCCGATGGCATTGGTGTAGGTCGCCGTGCTCACGTCCACGGTGTTGCCCACGTCGCCGTCGCAGGCGCCGTCGTTGATCGCACGTCCGCCCGAGCAGGCCACGTCATAGACCCGCTCCTGCGCCTCGCCAGCGGCATCGATCCAGCCTTTGACAACTTGCACCCGGTCGATGTTGGCTCCATCCGGATCGCGCAGGGCCCGGATCAGCATGCCCGGCGCGTCGCCCTCACCGAGTCCGGTCAGGTCACCACCCATTGGGATTCCATTGTCATAGCCGTAGGTCACGAAGTCGGAGCGTGCGAGGTCATCAGCGCCAAACTCCGTACCGGCAAAAACCCGAACGCGCAGACGTGTGCCAGTCGTGGCATAAACTTCCTTGTTGTTGAGTGCGTCCCAGATCGCCTCGCGAGTGTTTTCACGCGCCCAGACAGCGGCGAGGCCGGAAGCAAGGGCGATGCCGTGTAGTTGATCGTCGTTAGGATCGTCGGGCGTGCTACGGCCGGTGATCGCCTCCTCCAGACGAATGGGATCCGCCGAGGGTTCCACCGCCGGCGCCTTGCCGAAGAAGTTGTCCTCCTGCGTCGTCGCGAGGCCGGTATGGGAATCCGACGAGCCGATCATGCCGAACTTGAACGGGTTGGCGCCAAGCTCGGCCTCATAGGCCATGCCGCGCTTCAGCGCCGCGCGCGCGTATTCTCGTGGCAGCATGTCGGGCGTCTTCAACTCCGGCCCGAAACTGCCGACATCCCACGTGCCGTAGTCGGCGAAGGCGTCATCAGGTGAGAGCATCGGATGGGCTTCAGCGTCGCCCTTGATCTGGGTGACCTCGTAGATCGGTTCCCACCGCATCCGCCGTTCGGCATAATCGGCGTCAAGCGGGGTCTTGTCCGTCTGGGTCACGTCGTCGAACATCAGGCCATTCGACAGGTTGCCGCCATGCGGGATGGCCAGTACCTGTCCGCCGGTCTCGGCCTCGTAGCGCTCCATCCAGGCCCAGAGGTCCTCGGGGTCGTCGCTATCATAGGCACTGAAGGGAACGACCTGATTGGCCTCCGCCTTGCCATCCCGGAAGATGACATTGCGGTGCAGGTTGTTGCCGTCCGGACCGGAGGTCCATTCATAGCCGATCAGGGCAGTGAACGCGCCGGGGTCGTTGTGCTGTTCGGCGGCGTCGGTCATGCGCTCCCACATCGTCTTCATGAGCGCGGTCTCGATCAATGGATCGCCGGCATCTGGATTGAATGCAAAGGCATCGGCCCAATACAGATAAGCTTTGTCCTTGGCATCCTTGCTCCGGGGCGCAAAGACCTCGCGCAGCCCTTCGGCCCAGTCATTGCCCTCGAGTATCGGGCTGTCTTCGTCGAGCGCGATATATAGGCCGAGGTTCTCCGCATGGTCGGCAACAACCAGGAAGTCCAGCGGTCGCTGCAGGCGCGCCGGGATGCCGTTCGACGACGTGACGACCTGCCCCTTGGCAAAGCGATAGGCGTCGTCGGGCGTGGTCGTGGCGCCGACCAGGCCTGCATCGGCGGAATAGGCGGTGTGCAGATGGGTGTCGCCGAACAGCACCTGGTCGGGGTAGTCGTGCTGCAGATACGGCGAGAATTCCGTATCTGCATTGGGCGAGAGCGTGCCAACGTCCTGGGCCTGCACCGGGATGGCAAGGGTGGCGCCAGCGAGAGCGGCGAGGGTCAGGTTTCGCATGGCGCGTCTCCTTTTGCTTGCCTAGGGTCTAGTTCGACATTGCTGTCTGGCATTCCCGCAGCGCTTCCAGCGCGGCCTTCGTGCCGGTCAGGTCGATATCGTACGCCCGATCCGTTTCGGGATTGACGGTCATCGTCTGCAGGTTCGCGATGTCGTCGATGAACTTGGCTCTGTTGGCGACGGCGTAGCCACCGAAGTAGCCGTCTCTCTCAGCGCCGACGGCATCGCCACCGTAGACCGTTTCTCCGAGTTGGAACTGGACATGGCGCTTTTCATCCGGC
>NZ_LOAS01000046.1 GCF_001558155.1 Aliiruegeria sabulilitoris | reverse complement strand
TCAAACAGGATATGATCGAGGGTGTTGCGACGACCGGTTGAATCCGCCCAATACCTGTCGATCAAATATACAGAGCGGCTCGGCGAAGCCGATATCGAGCCCTCTGTCGGCAGCGTTGGGGACAGCTATGACAATGCGCTGGCCGAAACGATCAACGGTCTCTTCAAGGCCGAGGTCATTCATCGCCGCGGCCCATGGCGCAATTTCGAAGCGGTGGAATACGCAACACTCGAATGGGTGGACTGGTTCAACAACCGGCTTCTGCTTGAGCCTATCGGGAACATTCCGCCGACAGAAGCAGAGGCCAATTTCTACGCAGCTCTGGAAACTGAGGACATTGCCGCGTAACTAACTGAGATCAGCCTCCGGCAAACCCGGTGCGGTTCAACGTGTGTATTCAGGGCTATCCCTAAACCTCCGGAGTCAGGACCGAGTGTACGGCTGAACCAAGGGCCAGATGACTGACTGATTGCCGTTAGGATTCAGGGGAGCCTCAGGCCGAAGAATTTCAAAAATAGGATTTAGGTTATGCGATCCTGATGCGGATGGTGAACCCGGTGAAAGCCAAGATCGATGCCCTGCGCCAGGATGCCCGGGAGAAGATCCCCGGCGAGCTGGCAAAGCTGTTCACCCGCAAGCTTGAACGGAGCGAGTGGAAGCAGCTGTTCCATGGCATCGGCCGGGCTGACATCCTGGCACTCGGACGCAAGGCAGCGCTCGAACTGATGGCCGATCCCTCCAGCCTGGGCCAGAAGACCCATGCGCTCGAGGAAGAGCTGCGCAACTCGCAAAGAACCGGGCCCAACTCAACTCTTCGCACTGCCGCGATTGCGGGCTATCCATCAATATGAACGACCCTCGGACGGTGCTCGCCCGAGACCAACGAACATGCCTCTAGTGAAACTGTGGGGCACTTCACACAGCATCAATGCCTCCGGGAATTCCAGCACAGATCGCGACACGGCCTTGCATAGCCGCAAGCGAGGCCCTTGATGCGGGGGAGGGGCGTCTGCACCGGGGGCGCCCGAAAAGGGGGCAGCGGGTCAGGTGCTGCGCAAGTGATGTGGCTGCGTCGCCACGCGCGTCTGCGCGCCAAGGATGTCCATCAGCACCCAGACGCGCCGGTCCGGCGCAGCCTTCTCGATCTCGGCCAGGAAGCCGGCGAAGGGACCGGTGGCCAGCCGCACGCGATCACCGGGCGACAGACCTTCGGGCATGGCGGAATGTTCCGCGCGACCATAGCGTTGCCGAAGACTGACGATCAGGGCGCGCGGCACGGAGGCCGGTTTCAATCCGAAACTCACGAGCCGGGTGACGCCCCTGGTCGAGTTGACCGCGCGCCACGCGCCTTTCTCGCCGTCTATGGCCACAAAAAGATAGCCTGGAAAGACCGGGCGCAACTCGGTCGTGAACGCCCCGTTTCGCCGGCGTGTTTCCTGATCTTCGGGGCAGAACGTGACGAACCCCTGATGCTCGAGATGTCTGAGGGCGATCTTCCAGCTATTTGGTTTGACCTGTGCCAGATACCAATCCAGCGTGCTCTCAAGCGTCGTCATTATACACCCCTAGTGCCCACGTCGGCAGCTAGCGTTCAGAACGGTTCGAATGCAAGCGAAGATCTGGGCGCCCCGGCAAGAATTCCGCAAAATGGTTTCCGACACCGGTTTTACTCTTCCTGTGCCGAAGGAAATCATATATCGCTCAACCTTGAACGATGCTTTTGACTGTTTCGATGGCAAGGAATTTGATTGTCACAAGGCGCCACGATGGCAGCCCTTGTGCGGTAGCCGTTATCACGGTCGTGTTCTGAATGCCATTCCGCCAGACCGATGCCCAGGAAGATGCACGCTTCCGCATTCTTCATCTGCTTCAGAGCAATCCCGAGATGTCTCAGCGCGACCTTGCCGCTGCGGCGGGCATCAGCATCGGCAAGGTACATTACGTGTTGAACGCGTTCGTCGAAAAAGGGCTCGTCAAGATCGGGAACTTCACGGCGGCCAACGACAAACGGCGCTACACCTATATCCTGACTCGCAAGGGCCTTTCGGAAAAGGCGGCCCTGACAGGGCAGTTCTTCAGGCGAAAGCTCACCGAGTACGAGGCGCTCAAAGCCGAGATCGAAGTGCTGCGCTTGGAGATGGACAAACTCGGCGACAGCTCTCTCGTTGAGCTGAAGGATGCCGCCGGCCGCGACCATGGATCAGATCGGCCAGAAAGCTTGTCGGAAAACGATTTTCTCCAACCTGATACGTCTGAGCGGAATAGCAGATAGCATGTTTGGCGCGCATCCGAACCAAAACCGCATGCCCCTGTAAAAGGCTGGACTGCCATGGGACAACAAAAGCCCACACACCACGTTCTTGAGTGACGCCATACAAAAGCAACACCCTCAAAAATTACAGAAAAAACCAGATTTTCTTACAATGGCGGGAGCGGCCGCTTGGTGAGTGGAATTGAATGAACCAGGACAAGCGAAGAATAGAAACCCCAAGTGACGTCATCGCCGCGATGTATTGGGGCCATTGCGCCGAAATAGAACTTGCGACTGCAAAGCTCAAATATAGAGGCCTGCTTCAACATGCCTTGAAATACGCCCTGTGGGCACTCGCGCCTGGTGGTGTTCTTACGATCCTGGACAACGGACCCAATGACGGATTTGTTGCGCCATTTACCGTCCCGTTTTCGATTGTGCGCATGCTTGCGTTCCAGATGCTCGGTGCAGAGACTGAAACACTCGACCTGGACCCGAAACGACAAGTTATTCAGTTGAAGCGAATATCGGAGCCGGTGGGCAACACTTGGCAGGCCGGGATAATCATCTCTGGCGCACCGCAAGAGAAACAGCCCCTGCAATCGGCCTTGGAGGGGCTTCTTGCCCAGCCTGAATTGACACGACCTAGTTCTGTTCTCGTTTGTGGCCCGAAAAGTGCCAAGGGACTACTGCCAGCGGACATCGACACATCGAAACTGGAATACATTCCCTACGAAGGTACTGCAGCCAAACCGTTCCCAATCTGCAAGAAGAAGAACCACCTTATCTCCGCCATGACGGCAGACAAGATCATAGTATCTCACGCACGTATCAAGTTCGACGCTAACGTTCTACGAAACAGCCCCAACGAGTTCGACTTTGCTGCACCAATGATCTTTGTTGAAAGCGGCCACTATCGCAAGCGCCATATTTCTTACACCATTCAGGATGCCAGGCTGCCCGCTCGGTATGGGACGCGTGTCAATCTCGGCTCCCGGTATGCGGATGACCCGAGGATTCATTTGTCTGCGCGCCAACCTTTCATCGATGGCGCCGTATTTCTTGCCGCGCGTGAGAGCTATCTCCGCAACCCTCTCAACGCCAATCTAGGATGGGGCGATGCAGAAGACGTCGAATGGTGCACTCGCGCGCAGGCAAATGGTTTTCTTGTAGATTTTTGGCCTAAGGTCACGGGCATCACGACAGTGGACAAATTAAATACGCGGACCGAGTTGCCAAGCAAAGTATTCGAACTCGCGCAGTTCACGAAACGAAACCTTGTGAGGATATCTCGTTCTACAAGGCACGTGATTGAACTGGCAGCAGGACGACGTTGATTCCACGGGGTTCTCGGGAGTTATATGATCAATGACTGCAGAAAACCTGACACCGCCTGAAACGCCATTCGCCAAGATCCGCCGGAACTTGATCGGATCTATTGGCGTAGCCCTGGGCGTTTTCATGGCAACATCACTTATCAATTTAGCACTGATCGGGTGGATGGGCCACGTCGATGGCCTTTCACTCATCGGCTGGTGGACCTTGGTGATGACAATTATGTCGTTTGTCTACATAATCGACTTTGGTCTCCGCGACGCACTAACACGCTCGGTCACACTGAGCGAGAGCGTACAACCTTTATCGATAATCCTACGCTTGTGCAAATGGACATTTTCAATATCGGCGATATTAAGTATATTCGGTCTGATCGTAGTTCAGCTCGCCGGACTCCGATTTGACATGTGTATCTTGGGCTTATTGGCAGGATGGGCGGGCATCCTTCAAGTTACAAGCGGTTGGCTCATCAGCGTTCGACTGGGCAAGCATGAGCATTATTGGTTCTACTTAAAAACATTAATAAGGGTTATCATCCAAACAATATCCGTCATTGTCTTGTTGCAGTCGACTGACAAGTTCCTAGCTCTTGGAATAGGAGTATTTACAGGGGCATTGGCGGAGACTGCGCTCTCCATCTTTGCGGTATCGGGACAGTTCTCAACCTGGCTCAAACGCGACGACAGGTCGGAGCCAACCTTTCGAGAAATTGTAGATCTCGCAAAAGGATTTGGTTTCGCCAACGTGCCCCAACGCCTTCAAGAACCAATATTGCGCATTTTGCTGACGAAGTTTGGCGGACCAGAATTGCTCGGGGCATTCACTGTGGCATCGAAACTACCGCAAACTGCTAGCGCGGCAATTTCTAATGGCATGAGACCCATGTTGCCCGGTCTCAGTACGATGTCCACGGATCCGGCCGCCACCAACAGCATTCGCTTGATCTCACAAAGTCTTTTTCTGCAGATGGCGCTCGGGCTCCCTTTCTCAATATTCCTGTGGTTCAATTCCGCAAATATTTTTGAAATTTGGTTGAACCAAACAGATCAAAACCTTGTCGCTGTAACTAAGATCCTGATATTCGGCTATATGGCGATCAACCTTACAGTACCGTTCTTTTGGGCGACACAAGCATTTGGGAAAGCGCATATCGTTGGATCATTTACCGTGGTCAACATCGCTATTATTGCAGCATTCTGCAGCATTACCTATTACTTTGATGGCGTCAATCTACGCCGGTTCGCATTGATCGTCGCCATTTCGCAAGTAGTGTTTTCTTTGAGTATTCACTGGTACTGCGCGGCGCGCTGGAAAATCGTTCTGGAAAGCTATTGGAAGGTAAACTGGAGATACCTACTTACACTTACGATACCTCTGTACCTTTCCAATTTCATCCTTTCTCTCTGGAACAGCAAAGCCGCTATTCACTTGCCTATTGCAATCTCTGTTTCCACTGCCACGTTGCTGGTTAGCTTCGCTCAGATAGCAGCGGTACGGTCAAAGAGAAAAAACCCATCCATTCAAAACCAATAACACGGAGCCCGCCGCTATGAAACGCCTTATTGTTGACTTGGACCAAACGATCGCCGGACCGAAAACGTCGAGTTACCTCGACTGCGCACCAGACAATGAGTTGATTGACCGCCTCAAGGAGTATCGAGCCGACGGGTTTGAAATTGTGATTCATACAGCCAGAAATATGAACACTTACAATGGTTCGCTGGGAAAGATTGTTGCCAATACTGTGCCAGTTATCATAGATTGGCTCGCCAGGAATGGCGTGCCCTATGACGAAGTTTTAGTAGGAAAACCGTGGTGCGGGACCGAAGGTTTTTACATAGATGACCGCTCCGTTCGGCCGGACGAGTTCAAATCTATGACAAAGGATGAAATACACCATCTACTGAATCGGCAATAATCAGCGTTTGTACTGTGGGGCGAAGTAGTAAAATGAGTCGCGAGACACCAGATCTTTTAATTCTTTCCGGCGCATATTGCAGTGCGGAAATTACAGCCGAATTTGGGGCTTTGCCACCGGCCTTCCTACCTGTCGCCAACAAACTATTACTCGAATTGCAGGTCGCAGCGCTCCGGGATGACGTTGGACAAATATATATCACCCTACCATCGAGTTTCCACGTCAAACCAGCCGATAAGAGATTGATGTCGACGCTAAACGTTTCGGTTATCCGAACAGCTTCGGAGCTACCCTTGGCGAAGGCAGCCGAGTTTGCGCTAAAACACTTATCAAAACCCAGCTCGCTAATGATCTTATTCGGTGACACTTTAGTATCCCATGACAGCGCGTTGGCCCCGGATCATTTTGCAGTGTCCAATACGAGCGAATACTTCCAATGGGCAGATGTCAGTCGTCCGAACAATAAGAGCGTTCGCCTTGATATGGGTTATAAATCGGGAGAACGGGTCCGCACTGTGGCGTGCGGATTGTTCTCCTTTTCGTCAGCGCCCGAGTTTTTGCATTGCCTCGAAACGACTGGCGACTTTTTGGCCGCAGTAGAAGCTTACTCCGTTGAACGGGAGTTATTTGAAGAGCCGGTCGCGGAGTGGTACGACTTCGGTCACTTGCCGCTTCTGTACCGCTCTAGACGAGAGATGCTTGTTAGCCGTGATTTTAATACCGTCATTAGTGATGGAAACAAAGTAACTAAATTTAGCACTGATCGAAGTAAAATTCGTGCGGAGGTCGAGTGGTACCTGAACATACCCCCCCATTTACGATCGTTTTTGCCGCAATTTATTGAATTTTCCGATCACGCCAAACGCCCGAGCTATAGCTGCGAATACCTTTATCTCCCGACATTGGCAGAACTTTCTGTGTTCGGTCGTTTACCGAGATACGTATGGAGAACGATCTTGAATTCTTGTCTGGAATTTTTGTCGCTTTGCCGCACTGTTCCAGAATCCGAATTGACCCCATTGAACGAGGTGAATTTCGCAAGTTCATACTATGCTGAGATAATCGTTAATAAGTCTATCAGTAGGTTTTCTACATTTATCAAGAGCCGGGGATGGAGCAGGTCCACAATTATTGAAGTGAACGGAGTTGATAGTCCGCCACTGTGGGACATCTTGGATACTTGCCTCTCTATGATTTCTCCCACTAGCACGCTCGACTTGGCGTACTCTCACGGGGACTTCTTCTTTGGAAACTCATTCTTTGATTTTCGCGCCGGTAAGATTAAAGTCATTGATCCGCGGGGATCAGTTTTTCCCGGCAAGCCCACGGTATACGGCGATTACCGATATGATCTCGCAAAGCTCTCTCACTCGGTGATAGGTGGCTATGATGTTCTACTGGCTAATCGAGCTGGATTTGAAACTCTTGGCGAGCAACGATTTCGGTTATCGGAGGATTTTCTTTCTACGCAGGACGATCTTCTGAACCTCTACAAGGATCTTACTTTCCTTGGCAATCCTGTTTTATCCAGAGAAATCATTGCGATGACATGCCTTCTGTTTCTATCGATGTTGCCCCTTCACGCTGAGCAGAAGTCACGTCAGGACGCCTTTCTTGCAAATGCAGTTCGTTTGTATAATCTGATCGAGGGAACACCGGTATGATTGCTATTCCTATGGCGGGCTTGAGCTCAAGATTTTTCGAGGCGGGATTTAATGTTCCAAAATACATGCTGAGTTTACATGGACGTCCTGTTTTTGACTATGCGCTCTCGTCCTTTCGGAACCAGTTTCACGATCAGGAGTTTCTGATAGTGTGCAGACGTTACTACGGAACACCGGATTTCGTACTCGAAAGATGCTCTGCGCTAGGAATTCGAAGGTTTCAACTTGTCGTTTTGGAAGAAGAGACCTCTGGTCAGGCCGAAACGGTCAACAAGGGTCTGGACGCAGCAAACGTCAAAACCCATGAACCTCTAACAATTTTCAATATTGATAGTTTCCGAAGAAATTTCAGGTATCCATTTGACAGTCCGAACACGTCGTCGTTCCTTGAAGTGTTTTATGGAGATGGAGATCACTGGTCGTTTGTATTACCTTCACGGAACGAAACGTGTGAGAGCGCGGAGGACGGGTGTGTGAAAGGGGTAACGGAAAAGGAACGGATATCAGACCTTTGTTCCAATGGGCTTTATCACTTCGCTTCGGTCAAAGACTATAGGTATGCTCTCGAAGCTGAGAAGGAAGAGCCCACCCAGGCACTTTCCGAGAGTTATATAGCGCCGGTATACAACCATCTTATCAAGCGCGGTGATGAGGTAAGGTACCGCATAGTTCCAACTGGGGATTTGGTCTTTTGTGGCATCCCAGAAGAGTATTATAGAGCACAACGTTCAAAGGTTCTAAAACAGCAATTTTGGGAATCGTAGAAAGAAGTGCCGTGCCCGATATGTTGGACCTAAATTTATTACGTAGGCGTGCGCGGCCTATAGGGTATGATTTGAGAAAAAGATGAGAAAGACCTACTTGCGCTTCCCTGACATCCTTGTGATTTTGTGTCTTTTTGGGCTTTATTCGCAGGTTCCCCTTTCCGCCGGCAACTTGTTTATTCCGAACGTGATTGGATTATTGACTGGCTTTCTATTGCTTACGCTTAATGGGAAGAGATTGCAGAAGAACCACGTTTCAGCGATGCTCGGACTTGTACTTGTAGTGTTTGTAGGTATATTGCTGTCTCCAGACGTGGTTTTGTACTTTCCGGCGCGATTGAAAGCTATGGTGCAGCTTATTATTTCGCTTTTGGCAGGATATGGATTGTACCTAGAGTTTAGAAAGTACTCATATCAAAAGGCTCAAAACATCCTGAGCGGATTTGTGGTGCTCGTGATAGTTGGGAGCGCTTTAGAAATCTTTACCCCGTTGAGAGGTGTTTTTCAGACGTTCTCGAATGCATTTTGGGAGTACGACTTCGAACGAACACTTATTCGGGACCTAAATATCGCTGGCTTTTCGAGGCCGATTTTTCTGACCAGCGAGCCATCCCATGTTGCAAAAGGCGCTGTCATTTTTTTGATAAGCTTGATGCTATTGAACCCCAGCCAGAAAAGTGCTGTTTGGATTTCTGCGGGATTGATCGCAGCGCTGGCGATCGTGAGAAGTGCAAGTGTTGTGATTGGCTTGCCAATGGTATTTTCTGCCTACTACTATTCCATGACAAAGGAACTTGGGAGGCGAGAGAGACGAAAACGTCGACGGAATGCCGTTTTTCTTGTTCTTCTTATCGGCATCCCAGCCGCTTTAGCAGGGATGTCGCTTATGGAGGACCGGATTTCACAAATTAGTGCTGGAAGGGATTACTCGGCTTCAGTTCGATTATTGTCTGGATTGAACATTGGAATATCGGGAGCTATGGAGTATCCGATCGCCGGAGTTGGTCTTGGTGGCTTTGCTTCCTTGGAAAATATAATTGTTGACACTTTGGTTGCGGGAGGGGTGCCCGCCGGCGTCGCGGAGGAAAATTGGGATCGCCAACTGAATAATGGAATCGGAGTTCACTTTCTTTATTTCGGTTTTTTTCTTCTCCCTGTTTACTTATTCGCATTCCACCGCTTGGTTAATCGACTATCCGGCGGAAGCGGAATTATGATCATCATTTTAATGGCACTAATTAGCTTTGGGACGGGCGCGATCTATGGGCCGCGCTTTGTGATGTATTATTTTTTATTTTCCGCTTCGGCCTACATTGCGGCACTTGAACGGCGCTCAAGCCAAGCGCTTTGGTAAACAGATAGTGTCTTGGGGCTGTCATCAAAATAGTCTGATCGTGAGGAACCAAGGTTCATGAAAGTCGACCTTGTCATTACGGGAATGCACCGAAGTGGTACGACATGGATGGGGCGTGCCATTGACGCCTTACCTATCTATGGCGTTGTGCACGAACCCTTCAACGTTGATCATGGCGTACGGGATGTGCCAAATTGGTACCTCGACCACCGTCGGGACAAAGATACTAAGTTCGCGTTGAAAGTGGTTTCCGAAATAGAAAACGGTACTGCGAACTTCAGATGGACTCCCAAATGGAAGAATCCGGTCAGATCCTTTGGTACATTGGTCTTAGGCACTCGAGCCGCGCGACACTTTCGCCAGGTCGTGCGATCGGGTGTCGAAAAACTTGCAATCAAAGATCCCTTTCTTTTGATGATGGTTCCGGAAATTCAACGGCAAGGAGTGAAGACAATAGTGTCGGTTCGACATCCTGGCGCTATCCTGCTGTCCCTACGTCGGTTGTCATGGCCCATTCCCACGGAGCATCTTTGGGGACGTGATCCGGCCGGAGCCATTCGTGCCCGTGAACATGGCGATATAGCAGCGATTTGTGCGTTCTGGAATGGGGTATACCTGCCTGTTCTTGATCTTTTGAGAAAAGGTTCCGGAGAAAGTATCTTTATCGCTAATCATGAAGAGATGTTCAACGACATCGAAGAACTTGAGGAAACATTGCGTAGATTTCTTGAGATTGGAACTGCATTCCCGGAATTCTCTTCCTTCTTGAGGAACTCGACAAGTGGCGAAACTGTCAACCCATCCCATAAGAAGCTACATGATTTCTCACGAAACTCATCTGAACTGGCAAAATCGTGGAAAAAAAGTTTCTCCACCGAAGAAATTCGGTATTTTGATGACAACGTTGGTGAGGCGTTCGAAACTCTTAATAGTTGGAAAAATGGCTAGCTCAGCTCAACCTATATCGTTCGATGAATTTGCGGACATTTAAACTGGGCTTTCTGCAGAGGTGGACTTTAAGCGCTTCGTGACGTAAAAGATACTCTTGCCATGACCGGGGTACTTCGGGGATTGGCCTGCAGATCGCGATGCCGTTGAGGGTTTAATTTGGAAACGAGCTTCGATGAGTGCTAATAGAGAAAAGATGATCATTATTATTGGCCTTCCGAGATCGGGCACCACGATGTTGGGCAAGATCTTTTCGGAGAGCGGTCAATGCGACTACCTAGAAGAACCGAATGTGATTTGGCGGTATTCAAATTTTCGTCGCTATCGGCACGACGAATTTTCGCAAGAAGACGCCAGGCCGGAAATAGTTTCGTTTATCAGGAAATGGTTTCGAAAGCGTGCGGGGACTAAGGGTGTGGGTGTGCTTGTAGAAAAAACACCTGCGAACGTGCTTCGTGTGGATTTTGTTCACAAAGTTTTTCCGGATGCCAGATTTATTTTTTTGCAAAGGCCCGCATCAGACGTTAAGAAATCGATAATTCGCCTTGTGTCCCAAAAGGAGGATAGAAATGCTGAACTCTTGGATGACAAGAGGATTCTTAGATCTTCGAGAATGAGAATTCAGAGGTTTGTTGACGCGCCAAATTTTGACAAACTGGCATATGTGCCAATGGCACTCAACGCGTTTTCTGGCGGACTGCTATTTCAGGCGGAAAAGTTCTGGGGACCAAGGCCCAAGTCCTGGAAAGAAATGAGCGCCTTGCCTCTGGAGGAAATGGTCTCTCGTCATGTCGAAGCCATGTCGGCGAGCTTTGGTAACGCTCTTGAGACCCACCGCAGTCGATCGCTGAAGGTGGATTATAGTGACATTGTCGGGAATCCACAGGCGACGCTGCGTGATATCGAAGAATTTGCCGGAATTTCTCTTGGCTCATTGCCAACATGGATTCCGAATTCTTCGAAGCAATGAGGCGCTCTCAGGCGTCGTCCTCCAGTAACTGCGTGATGAGAGAATGTAGTCAAAGGAGTTCATCTGGTGCGCATCGTTTTCGTCCATAGTGATTTCGGCGACGATCCAAATACAGGTGGGGGGCCGATTTATGACAGGCGCTTGATGAATTCCCTTTCGTCACTCGATGGTGTTGTGGTCGAACCATTTCCGGTCTTTCGGTGCCGGGCAAGGAGGTTCCCGATTTGGCAGGCAAGGGTCGAGGCGGATGCAAGAGCCAGACTGGCGCAGTTGAAGGCCGACGGAGCGCTAATCGTCGTGTCACACGAGGCCCTTTTCTCGGTCGTCGATGAGTTTGACTCGGAAGCAAGCCCGGATCTGCTTATTGTGCACAACTTCATGCCGCGGTTTTCATATATGGGGCGACCGTTTCTTTCTGCTCTGTACACTACGGGTGCCAAGGCGTTTTTCAGACGGTATCTGGGTAGGGCTCGGTGTCTGCTTTTCCTCTCTGATCCTGATTATGCTGGTGCAAACGCCCTGATGGACGGAGGGTTGTCCAAGAATTCGCTCGTGCTCGCACCACCTCCACGCCCCATTGACGTCCAGGAACGCGTCAGCGGCTTGATCCATGTGGACGGAAGCAAAGGTTGGCGTGCAAAGAGGCTTGGAGAACTGACGGAGAAGGAAAAATCTCAGGTTATTGAACGTGGCTATCGGATCGGAGATTTCGGTGATCCAATGTGTAGCGCAAACGGCCTGATCACAGATCGGTTTGCCGTTGGCTACAAGCTAAAATTGATGCAGATGATCTACGCTCGGGACGTAATCGCTTCGTTTGCCGATCTCGAGGAAGATGTACAACAAGTCGCGCCCGGCTACCCGTGCTATTGTACCGTTGGATCGCTCGAAGAGGCTTTGGATTTCTTTGATACTTTTCGATCCGCCCCCCCTGAAGGCAAGCTTTCGGAGACTACGCGTCTTTTGTCGGGCTATACATGGAAATATGTTGCAGAACAGGTGTTTGCGTTTATTTCCAAAGAAGGAAGAAAAGGCTAGGCGAGGTGTATAGAGCCATGAGAGGCTTGGTGGAATTCGCGACACAACCGAGCGTCAGGAAGATGTAGTGGCGAAAGGCTACGCTCTTCGATTTGATCGTGAGCTTGCGCATCGTGTCTAGCAGTGGACGGACATTCTGACTGACCTGTCAGACATAATCTTGCGGTTGAGTTTGGCAAGGAAAACCCGATTGCGGACGTTACGCCTTCCAGGATCCAGCGTAAGAGCAAACCTGCATTTTCAGGAGAGGACAACGGTTTGAAAATCACCGTTATTACAGCAGTCTACAACCGTGTTGAGACCATTGCTCAGGCGCTCGATAGCGTTGCTGCACAGAGCTACGGAGATGTTGAGCACTTGGTGGTCGACGGCGCGTCGACCGACGGCACACTCGAGGTCGTTCAAGAACGCATCCATCATAAGATACGCGTTATCAGCGAACCGGACGACGGAATATACGATGCCCTGAACAAGGGTATCGCCGCCGCGACCGGGGATATCGTTGGCCTGATGCACAGCGATGATTTTTTTGCTCAAAACGATGTGCTGAGTAATGTGGCCTATATCTTCGAAACAACCGGGGCAGACGCGGTCTATGGCGATCTCGATTATATCTCCGCCAGCAATCCGGCCAAGGTCATCCGTCACTGGAAGGCCGGGGTCTATACCCCTCGCAAACTTGCCCGGGGATGGATGCCACCTCATCCGACCCTGTTCATGCAGCGGGATGTCCTCGAACGTCTAGGGACCTATGATACGAGCTATCGGATCTCGGCGGATTATGAAGCTATCCTCAGGTGGTTCGGCAAGGGGGGCGTAGCGTCCTTCTACCTGCCGGAAGTTTTGGTGAAGATGAGGGTCGGAGGGGAAAGCAACCGATCGATCGAACGCATCCTGCGAAAAAGCTGTGAGGACTATCGCGCGCTGCGATCGAACCGCGTCGGCGGGGTGGGAGCACTCGCCTGGAAGAACTTCAGCAAACTCACGCAGTTCTTGAATAAGTAAAACGCAACCATGACCAAACGCGCTCTGATTTTGAGTCCCACGAGGCAGGACGGATCCTATCTTACGGAATTGCGGCTTGGGCAGTCGGCCACTTTAGCGCCGGGTTAGGCCCGCTGCCGGCGCTGATGCGGCGCTTCCCTCTAAGAGAGGTGGTCGCAGAATTTCGGACCAGTCGCTAAGCTTTAGCGACTGAGAAAGAACAGACCTGAGATGACGAAACGAAAGCGATATTCTGCGGAGTTCAAGGCGAAGGTGGCGCTGGAAGCCATCCGCGAGGAGCTGACGACAGCTGAACTGGCCAAGAAGTACCGCATTCACCTGAACGCCTTCGAGACCGACTCGGAAGCCCGCAAAGGGATCGGCGCTTTGATCGCCTATTGCAACGAGAATCGCCCGCACTCATCGCATGGGCTGCTGACGCCTGGCGAGGCATATGATAGATGGACCCGGAACCTGAAAGCCGCCGCCTAACATGAAACCCATGATATAGCTTAGCCCGGCGGCAAATTGGTCGAGAAACCAGGACCACTTCAGATGGGTTGAAATGAACCCTTCGAAAGCCACAAAAACTTGTATAGGAACCTTTGGAGTTTCAAAGGCAAAGAATATGACAGAGCACTTTTCTTCCTCCCAGAGCCATCCCTTTCAGCATGGAACGCAGCACGATGAAATAAACCTAATGGCTCTGTCCGCTACACTATGGCGCGGGAAAATATGGATCCTGCTCTGCATGGTATTCTTCGCTGTCTTGGGTGGATATTATGCCCTCCGGTTGGCAGAGCCGAAATACAGTGCAACGTCTGTAATCGTATTCTCTCCTGGCGAAACTCCTCTTCTCGATCTGGAGAGCATCGTCAGCGGCTCATCGACGGATACCAACAGTCTCAACACGGAGATCGCAATTATTCAGGCACGCGAAACTCTGGAGCAGTTGGTCGAGCAGCTGAATCTAACAGAAGACCCGGAGTTCAATCCCAAATTGGTGGAAGACCCCGATGCCTTTTCTCTAACAAACACTATAACAACCTTTCTGGGCTTGAGTGATGCTCCCCCCGTCGTTGCGCCTAAACAGGAAGCCGCGCTCACGCTGCGACAGACGACCGAGAATGTCGCGAGAGTGCTTAATGTTCGCGCCGAACGAAACACATACCTGCTCAAGATCACGGCTACTTCCACAAACCCAGTCCGAGCCGCGGAATTGGCCAACACACTGGGCGAGCTCTACATCGAAAACCGACAAGGGAAGACATTCGCTGCGACCGAGCAGGCGATCGATTGGCTGTCAGAAAGAGTTAGAGAACTGGAAACGGAACTGCGTGGCCAGGAGGAGGGGATCGCCGCGCTTCAAGGCGAAACCAACCTGATTAATCGTGAAACGCTTGAACGTATGAGAGTTCAGGCCAAGGATTTCCGCGACCGGCTGACTGTCCGACAAGAAGACCTCATTGAGATCCGCTCGCAACTTGCCGTTATGCAAGAAGCGACGACATCGGGCGACCCCAAAAAAATCGTCGAGGTCTTCGGAGATTTAACTCTCAGGCGCCTTCTGCAGGTTCGACAGGGTGAGAACGCGTCGGTTTCACCGGCATTCAACGTTCGTGTTGAAACGCTCCTGTCAGCGACAGACACAGAGATCGCTCGTGCCGAGCGGGAGATCGAGGCATTGTCTGCTTCGTATGAAGCGCTGCAAAATGAGATCGACGCACAAGCCAAGGACCTCCAAAGGCTAGAGCAAATGGAGCGCGAACTCGAAGTAACGCGCGATCTCTACCAGACCTTCCTAACCGGCCTGCAGGAAGTCACGGTGCAGGTGGGCCTTGTTCAGACTGACACCAGTCTAATGTCGCGCGCGCTGCCGCCGCTAGTTCCGATCTCACCGAAAACTAAGCTTATTCTGGCGATCTCAGCCTTTCTCGGAGGCATTTTTGCATCCGCTTGGTTGCTGATCCGTGAAACTATGAATATGACAATCCGATCTAGTTTGGATCTTGAGGCTCTGTCCGGTCAAAAACTTCTGGGACAGGTGCCTCGCTTTCCCATCCGTCGCCGGAGCGACCTCGTCGGCTATCTACGTGACAAGCCGACTTCTCCGGCAATGGAGGCCATCCGCAACCTGCGTACATCGCTCCTGCTTCTCAAACCGGACCGGCAGCCAAAGGTTATTATGTTTACATCCTCGATTCCGGGTGAAGGAAAGACCACCCTCGCAGTTGGGCTGGCCATGAACCTAGCGGGGCTGAGCAAACGTGTGCTGCTAATCGAGGCAGATATCCGCCGCTGTACCCTGTCGAAGTATTTCTCGGACTCAGACCGGGCTCCGCACAACAACCTGTTGCGGGTGCTAGAGGGTGATGTCCAGCTTTCTGAAGCGGTGAATTCCAATCTCACCGAAGGGATACACGTGCTGTTGGGCGAGAACACCACGATCAACGCGGCGGACCTGCTGTCTTCGGAATCATTCAGTAAACTCCTTGAAGATGCGCGAACGCAATACGACTTCGTCATCATCGACACACCACCGGTCCTAGTGGTACCTGACGCACGAGTCCTAGCGCCCGTCGTCGATGCCTTGCTCTTCGCTGTGAAGTGGGATTCGACGCCGCGCGGACAGGTTATGGAGGCGATGCGCCAGTTCGAAGCTGTGGATCAGCATGTGACGGGTCTTGTCCTGACCCAGATCGATACACGCAAGCAGAGACGCTATGACTACGGCTCGCGGGATGGCGGCACCTATGGCACTTACGGAGACGGATATTACTCGAAATCGTAATCTATAAGCGATTGCGATTCAGCTGTCTCCCTTACCAAATACTCTCCAAATTAATAGGAATTACATGACAAAACGCGCTCTGATTTCCGGGGTCACGGGGCAAGACGGGTCCTATCTTGCGGAATGTCTGCTGAAGAAAGGCTACGAAGTACACGGGATCAAGCGCCGTGCCTCGCTGTTCAACACCCAGCGGATCGATCATATTTACCAGGATCCGCACGATCCGACTCCCAATCTCAAGCTGCATTACGGCGACCTCACCGATACCTCGAACCTGACCCGCATCCTTCGGGAAGTGGAGCCGGACGAGGTCTACAATCTCGGGGCGCAGAGCCACGTGGCCGTCAGCTTCGAAGCGCCCGAATACACCGCCGACGTGGATGCGATCGGCACGTTGCGCCTGCTGGAAGCGATCCGTTTCCTCGGGCTGGAGAAGAAGACGCGCTTCTACCAGGCATCGACCTCGGAGCTCTACGGCCTTGTCCAGGAGACGCCTCAACGCGAGACGACGCCCTTCTACCCGCGCTCGCCCTACGCCGTGGCCAAGATGTATGCCTACTGGATCACGGTGAACTACCGCGAGGCCTACGGGATGTATGCCTGCAACGGGATCCTGTTCAACCACGAGTCTCCGCGCCGCGGCGAGACCTTCGTGACCCGCAAGATTACCCGCGGGCTGGCCAATATCGCGCAAGGGCTGGAGGACTGCCTCTACATGGGCAATATCGATGCGCTGCGCGACTGGGGCCATGCCAAGGACTACGTCCGTATGCAGTGGATGATGCTGCAGCAGGATGCGCCGGAGGACTTCGTCATCGCCACCGGGGTGCAGTATTCGGTGCGCGAGTTCATCACCTGGAGCGCGCGGGAGCTGGGCATCGAGCTCGAATTCTCCGGCACGGGCGTGGAGGAGATCGCAACGGTTGCCGCTGTGACCTCGGACATGGCGCCGGCGGTGAAGCCGGGCGACGTGGTCCTGCGCATCGACCCGCGCTATTTCCGCCCCGCCGAGGTGGAGACGTTGCTGGGCGACCCGGCCAAGGCCAAGGAGAAGCTCGGCTGGGTGCCCGAGATCACGACGCAGGAGATGTGCGCCGAGATGGTGGCCGAGGATCTCAAGACGGCGCGGCGGCACGCCCTGCTCAAGGAGCACGGCTACGAACTGCCCGTGTCGCTGGAGGGCTGAGATGAAGATCTATGTGGCAGGCCATCGCGGCATGGTCGGCGGGGCGATCCTGCGCCGGCTGGAGGCGCGCCGGGCGGCGGGCGAGGATCTGGAACTGGTCACGCGCAGCTCGTCCGAGCTGGACCTGACCGACCAGGCGGCGGTGCGAGTCTTCATGCAGGCCGAGCGCCCCGACCAGGTAATCCTGGCCGCCGCGCGGGTGGGCGGCATCCATGCCAACAACACCTATCCGGCGAATTTCATCTACGAGAACCTGATGATCGAGTGCAACGTGATCCATCAGGCCTTCGAGGCCGGGGTGCGCAAGCTGCTGCAACTCGGATCGAGCTGTATCTACCCGCGCGCCGTGCCGCAACCGATGCGCGAGGACGCTCTGCTCACCGGCACGCTGGAGCCCACCAACGAGCCCTATGCGATCGCCAAGATCGCCGGCATCAAGCTCTGCGAGAGCTACAACCGCCAGCGCGGCACCGATTACCGCTCGGTCATGCCGACCAATCTCTACGGGCCGGGCGACAATTTCCACCCGGAAAACAGCCATGTTATGCCGGCGCTGATGCGGCGTTTTCACGAAGCCGCGCAACGTGGCGACAAGGAAGTGGTCGTCTGGGGCTCCGGCAAGCCTTGCCGTGAATTCCTGCATGTCGACGACATGGCCGAGGCCTCGCTCTTCGTGCTGGATCTCGACCCGGAGACCTACCAGAGCGAGACCGAACCGATGCTCAGCCATATCAATGTCGGATCGGGTACGGATGTGACCATCAGGCAGCTGGCGGAGATGGTGGCGGGGGCGACAGGTTTTCAGGGCGAGCTGGTCTTCGATGCCAGCAAACCGGACGGCACCATGCGCAAGCTCATGGATGTCAGTCGCCTGGAACGTCTGGGCTGGAAGGCGTCCATCCCGCTCCAAGAAGGTATCCGCGAAACTTACGGCTGGTTCCTCGAACACCAGGACAGTTTCCGGGGCTGAGGCCCTCGGCACAGGCCAAGCGGATCTTATAATACAAATCCACGGTGAAGGTCCACCTAAGGTCTTAGTCCGAAGAAGTCCAAAGTGTTAAAGTATGTGTTAGGTGTTTGATCCCAGGTTTTGATGGTGCGATCCGTTCGTTGGAATGGAAGG
>NZ_LOAS01000045.1 GCF_001558155.1 Aliiruegeria sabulilitoris | reverse complement strand
CAGATCATCCGACCGTTTCCGCTGACCAGTTTGTCACCGGGATTCACAGGCCGCATTACCGCCGAAAGCTTGCTCGCTCTAGGTGCAGGCCCCAACGCCCGATACATGCTTTGCGGTCCCGCCGCGTTCCTCGCGGGTCTCCGGCGCGATCTGGAAACTGCTGGCATTCCCCCGGACAACATCCTTTTCGAAACATCTGGGCCTGAAAGTCGGATCGACGCGAGCAAGTAACGTCAATGATCTGTCTCTCGGAGACCAATGAAAAGGACAATCCCATCGCTTGGCCTGACAATTGCTGAGCATAGTGCCAGGATATCTGCATGCTTCGACAGGGTCTCAAGGCGACCCAGCTACAACTCCCAAGACCAGCGAGGCATGCCTAGAGGACCTTGGGGAGTATGCACGAACGCAAACGCGGAGATTGACTCTTGCAATGAGATCTGTCGAGCAGGAGGGTTCAGTTTTTTATCAGCCACATCCTGAACCGCCCCTGCCCTGTCACCTCGCGGATCAGACTGTTTGCATCCATCCACGCCAGATTGCGCTGAACGGCGGCGCGACTGGCACCCGTTACAGCTTCAGCCATTGGGGCAGAGACCAAGGGCCACTCCGCAAAGACTTTTCGCAGAGCGACCGGCGTGCGGCCGAACAAGTGCGCCATGACGTTTTCTGCCCGCCCGGTCCACGCTTCAATATCGTCAAGTGTTCGCATCGCCGTTAGAATTGCGCTGTTCATCCCATCCAACCAGCGTGCCAAGCGTTCGGCTGGCGAGCCCGAGACACGCAGCCCCCCTGCCCCGCCGCCCATGGCGAGCGGTGCGAAGATGGCACCGCTTCCCTCGCTGGCCGCGATCCTGGACGCGGTGACGGCGGCTTCTATCTGGTCGCCTTGCTGTCCGAGGCCCGCCGGGCTCCAGAGATGGAAGCCCATGCAAGCCCGCGTGATTGGGTGGAGATCGGCAGCGGCTGCCATTACGTCCAACCATCCACCCGCGCGATCTTCGAAACGCTCAGCGCCGTCTTCAATGTTCTCGGGATCGCGGCGATCCAGGAAGGCGGCCAAGTCAGCCTTCGGTCCAGGACCGCCTGTCAGGCGCCGAACAGCCCATCCAACTCTTGCCAGTGCATTTGGGTCATCCTGTGCACCCGAGAGCCGCATCGATACCCAGAGTGCCAGACGATCAGAACTCACTCGATCCCCTGCGAACCAGCTGAGGTCCGCTGCCTCGATAAGAGCGAGGCGATGCCGCCAGCCTTCTGGGCCGCGCAGCAGCCGGTCATCCAGAGCTCCCAGGCGTCCAGCCACTCTTGCCAGTCGCGCAGCTTGAACCCCCTCTGCCTTTGCCCAGTCATCGATGACAGCAGTGTCGGGCGGTTCCGCCCGTGGCCCGGGAGGCAAAACATCCGGTTCTTCTTCGAGTGGCCCAAGCAGGAACCAAAGATCGTCTTCGTGAGCCTCTTCATCCTCCTCGATGGTGATGAGGGGGTCGTCGTAATCATCCGTCAAAGTAGAGCCTTGCGTCTTCATATGTGCAAAATACTGATCTTTTGCACATTACCCAAGCGTTTTTGTGGCCGCTGCCTGCACCCTTTATATAGTACGCGCGCGCGACTGCTGGCGGAACCTCCCAGTTCGCGCTCTACTCAAGGAAACCAAGGGATTGTACCCCAGCTCGACGAGAGAACACTTACTTTAATTCGTTTACAAACGGTCGTTTTCTTATGACTTCCTGAATTGACATACGCAGACATCACGCCGAAACTACGGCCCGATCCGTCCCCCTTCCCTCTCCGGAGCCGCCCATGATCGTCGGATATGCCCGTGTCAGTACCGAAGACCAGACAAACGCCGCCCAGATCGACCAGCTCACCGCGGCCGGATGTGAGCGCATCTTCGAAGAGAAGATCTCCGGCGCCAAACGCCAGCGCCCGCGCCTTGACCGGATGCTGGCCGGGCTCTCCACCGGCGATCTCGTCATCGTCAGCAAGTTCGACCGCCTTGCACGTTCACTGATCGACTTGCTCAACATCGTAGACACGATCCGCGAGGCCGGCGCGGACTTCCGCTCGCTGGCGGAGGAGATCAACACCGCAACCCCCTCGGGCCGGCTCCAGTTTCACGTCTTCGGCGCGCTGGCGGAGTTCGAGCGGGAGCGGATTTCGGAGCGCACGAAGGAAGGCATCGCCGCCGCCAAACGCCGTGGCCGCCTGCCAGGCAATCCCGCCTTGCGCGCCCGTGACCCTGTCGCTATCGCCGAGCTTCAAACCCGTCGCGCGGAGGCCTATTTCGACGCCATCAACGCCAGCGCCCATCTCTGGCTTCCCATCGTCAAATCTTGCCGCCCCACCGAGAACGACAAACTCGCCGCCCTCCCTCTCCAACGCCCGACGCTACCCTGGAGCCAGGTCCTGCCGCGCATCAACTCCGCCTTCGCGGGGCAGGTGCCGCCCCTGCCCCGCTGGACCGAACGGCGCCTGCTGCGCGCTGTGCATCGTTTTGTGGAGGATGGGCTGTTGCACGCCGACACGCTCGCCAGTGCCCCGGCCCGGCCCGCCTCTGGCCTTGTCCGCACCGTCGCCGCGATGAAGCGCTCGAACCCTCGGATGCGCCTTTGCGATATCGCCAACGAGCTTGAAGCGCTCGGAATTGCAACCCCGCGCGGGCATTCGAAGTGGTCGACCGGGTCGGTTGGAAACCTTGTCAGGCGGGCTAAACGCGAGGGGTTGTTGAAGGGCTGACTGCGCCCCGGTCTTAACACCTTTGCCCGTCACTTCGGTTACCGGCCGGTAACGGTCTTGAGCCGCCGCAGTTACCGGCCGGTAACCGAAGGTTTGATCCGGCCGCTAATCATCCTCCCGCAACGCCGCCTCGAAGGCAGCGATCGCTTTCGTCAACCTTTCCTGTCCGATGGCAGAAAAGTCAAAGTCGGACCGGATTCTGCACTCGCCCTGCCGAGCCGTTACCTTCGACTCGCCGACATGGAATTCATACTTTCCACGCCGCACCGGCGTTGTTCGCCCCTTGCCTGGCTTTCGCTCCTTGCCCCCCGCGCTGACAAAACTGGACAGGATCCGAACAGCATCCTCGTCGCCACCTTGCTGAAGCGCCTTGCGAAGATCGCCAACCGAGCCCGGATTCGCTTTCATCAAACGCGCTACCTCTACACCGAGATCCCTGGAGATTCCCTTGGGGTCCGACAAAACGTCGCCCAAGGACTGCAAGAGATACACGAAGCTCCGAACATACGACCGCTTGGTCTTGTGAAACGACGTGAATAGCCGTGGCACAAGTTCTTCAGCATCACATTGATCGAGCTTCTCATCCTCGGCAGCCGCGATTGCCAACTGGGCCATTTCAGCAAAGGTGATGTCCTCGCGGATAATGTTTTCCTCGACCATATCGACATAGAGATCCAACCGCCCAACATCCGCAGCCGACACCCTTGCGAGGACTTGTCCAAAGCGATCATCTCCACGCTCCTGGCGCAGTTGACGAAGCGCTGTGAGGCGGCGCCAACCCTTCTTCAACTGGTAGCGACCATCACCATGCGGATAGACCTCTACGGGTTCCTTCTGCCCGCGGTCACCAATGGAGGCCTTGAGTTCTTCCATTTCGCTAGATCCAGCCACGGCATCGAGATTCATCCGATCCCTCGGAAGGTCGTCAGTATCGACCAAGTCTATGTCGATCATCTCGACCAAAAGCCCGCGATCCTTCGCCTCGCGATACATCTTCGCATCGGCAGCGTTCCGGCGCCTTTGCTCAACAAGCTGCTCCGTGCTTTCCTGAACGTTACTGGCGGTCTCCCTTACAGCGGCCCCCATCGGTCCGACGGTCCGTTTTCGTTGCGCTTCCGAAGGCGTCTCTGACAGCGGCTCGAATCCGAACTTGTTGCCCCTATTCACTGCCCGGCCTCCTTCTGACTATGGATCTCGCCCGCTGCACGCAGGAACGTTGCCTTGAACTCCTCATAAGCCCGGTCGAACGACTGTCGCGCCCGTTTCCAGGTATCTCGGGTCATCTGCCGGTAATCCTGCTCATAGACCGACATCTGAAACCTGCCGGACTGCTCCACGGCACGGGTCATCTCGATAGCATTCGCGCAAACATCCGAGCCGAATACGTTCTTGAACGCGTCCAGCATAGCTATGTGGAGCGGGTTCGACGGCTCGAACCGTGTCATCAACAGACGGATATCGAGAAACGTTTTCGGAAGCGAAATCCCAGCATCCGCGGCGACCCCCTTGAAACCCTCGGAGATATCTTCGATCGCATCGCCCAACTGACCGACAAAGCTCGTCGTGCTGTCGTATTCCCAATACCCCGGGCCAGACGGGATATAGAGGATATCGGCTGCAAAGGCCGCATTGAGCGACTGGTAGCCAATCGCCGGTGGGCAGTCGAACAGGATCAGGTCGTACTGATCGCGTGGCAGCTCATCCAGATACCGTGCGACACATCCAAAGAAGCTCCAGGCCTTGTGAAGCGAGCGATACTGAGCCGAGGCGAACTCGACGAAAGCAGCATTGGCACAACTCGGGATGATGTCGATCGTCGGCCAGGCAGTTTTCTGGATGAAATCCTGGACACGCTGCTCGCCGATTGCCCGGACATCGTCGGGCAGTTCGTCGCTGGAAGGGTAGGGGCAGTCCGTGGGATCGTCATAACCGGCCATGATCCGGTCGGCCTCACGGCAAAGATCCCTGCACATGATACCCCAAACGGTATCTGCCTCCTTGACCTCGACAAGGCCCATAGAATGGGTCAACGTCGCTTGCGGGTCGAAATCGATCACCAGTACCCGATACCCGTCCAGGGCAGCGGCGTTTGCCAGATGGTGCGCAACAACGCTCTTGCCGACCCCTCCCTTGAAATTCGACACCGCCACCCGAACGGCACGCCCTTTCGGCCGTTCAGGGAGCAATTTCTTGCCTCGAAACTTCAGGCGCCTGCGTAGCTCGTTTATTTCATCGAGCGAAAACCAGCGTTGCCGCCCATCCTCCTCAACCGAACCCTGTGGCAGAGACGGGTCTTCCGACAGCTTTTTTCGCAGGGTGTCCGCTGGAACTTCGAACATGAACTGACTGATTTCCCAGATCGAGAAGGGGCGAAGCTCCTTCACTTCGGACGGCGAGAAGGTCGCCTTGCGAACCGCGGCCTGCTGCGCCAGGCTACGTTCGTTCATAGATTGAAGATGGGTGTGATCTCGCATCTGCTCGCTCTTCTTTTTATCTCTCGGATCACCAATAACGCGATTTCAGAAACTCTGAAAACGGTTTTTCGGAGATCGCCTTTGAAGATCAAACGATTCATTTTATTTTTTCATTTATTTTAAATGCCTTATAAGCCCTTTATGCGCCAAAACGGTAGGCTTACGTCCAGAAGGATGCCTAAGTAAACGCTGCCACTCCGTCCAACATATAGTCCTAAAGAACGCCAATTGCCCCACGTGACCTCGAAGAGGTCGCGGAATTCCCTATGATTTGACAAACTACGGGAAAACCGCACACACTTGGACAGTTTCTGGAATCGCCAACGCATGGAATCGATACGTCGGCCAGCTCTGGGAGCCGCATCTCAACATACCGGGACTGGTGTGAAGGATGTGATGAACGAGGATGAGCAGCAACAAGGGAGGCACACAGGCCCCAAAAAGAAAGAGGCATCCAGATCGCTCCGGACGCCCCAATCTCTGATTTTGCACCCTGAGAATGGCACCCCGGACAATCGAAAGTCAAGAACACCGATTCGGTGAACGGTAGATTTGTGCCTCGCGACAGGGCCACGTGACACGAAAATGAAACAGATCACATCTCCCGCCATTGAGCGGGCCGGTCGGGTTGTGTCTGAAGCACCCCGCATCGGACTGGCGCGATTCGCCGCTCCGCATAAATGGCGTGACCTCAGCGATCCGTTGAAGATCTGTGCCAAACGGTTTAGGCTCAACAGCACCGATATCCATTTCCTCGAAACGCTCCTAAGCTTCGTTCCAGACGACCACCTGACGCTGGACCCGACAGGCCGGCTGATCGTCTTTGCCAGCAACGCGGCCATCGCGCGGCGCATGGGGCTTTCGGGCGACAGCACGGTCAACCGTTGCATTCGCCGCGCCGAGGATCGCGGCTTTGTTCAGCGCATCATGTCGCCCAATCGGAAACGCTACCGGCGGGTAGGGCAGGGGGGGCAGACCCTACACAGCTACGGCATCGACATCGGCCCGCTTGTCGCCGGTCATGAGCGCCTGCGGATGATCGCCGACGAGGTTCTGACCGAAGCCGCCGACATCGAGGCACTTCACTGTGACTGCGCCGACGAACTGGGTCGGTTGCGTCGCATCCTGGATAAGGCATCGACTGTCTCCGCTGCCATGCTGGAAACAATGAAGGATTTCACCAGACGTCTGCGCCGCGTGCCGGTGCTCGATCTGCTTTCCACACTTCTCGACGAGATCCGCGAGGCCATCGACCTGTGGAAAACTCCCGTGAAAGACACGAATGATCCAGCCAGATTGAGCGACGCTGTTGCTCATTCCGAGCGACGCAGAGAGCACAACCAAAACATTTCCATTGATGAGGCCCAGCCGAAAACCGAACTGACCGAAGCCGAAATTGCCAGAGCACTCCCGACACTGTCGGCAATACTGGCTGAGAAAAAGGGGGCAAGAGAGATCATGGGAGCTTTGAACGACACAGCAAAGCTCTTGCCAAACAGTGATCGGGCATGGAGCTATGCAGTCTCGACCCTTGGCCCGATGCAGGCTGCTGTTCTGCTTGGGTTTGTCATCGAACGTGGAGAGAAAATTGTGAACCATGGAGGCTATCTGCGTCGGCTTGTCGATCTATCGAAACATGAGCACCTGAGTCCGATCGAGTTGCTTCGGCGGAATCCCCATTTCAACGGATCAAGGCATCAAACCTCAGGTTTTCAATGAAGCGGGATGCGGAAGATCGACGATCTCACGGTTCGGACAGGTTCGCCTCCTCACGATTTGGTCCACACCTCCTGCCACGCCCGAAACTCCGACGGACGCAGCTGGTATCTGGCAAAGTTTCCTTCGTGGAGGCCAAGAAGCTCGTCCTCAACGATGGCTGCAAAGGCCGCGCGGTCGTCCGCCGGGATCAGTTCGGCCGAAAGTCGAGAGATCGCTGCCCCAACTTCCTGACGACCGGCCCCGCCACGAATAATTGTCGCGACAACATCCTTGAGTTCGGACCGGTACTTCAGGCGAAATGGATCGGGCTCTCCCAGAGATTGTCGTATTGCTGCGTATTGCGCAGCGGACCGTTCGTAGGCCCAAAGGAAGATGTCCTTCAGAAGTGCCGTTTCGTTTAGCTCATAGATCCCCAGGATCGCTTCCGTGTAGGCGCGTTGTGGCACGTCGGTAAAAGACAATGGGGCAAGGTTGTGCTGAATGAGGGGAATGTTTGCCGCCAGCCGCGAAACGCGTTTGTTCACATCATCGAACGGTTGCAGATAAGGAAGATGCACCATAACGAAGAAGGCCTGTTCGAAGGGGTTTTCGATCTCACCTGCCTTGGCCAGAAGCAGGTTGAAGCCTTCCTCAATTCGTTGCGGCATCTCAAGCGGGTGGAAGGCCGATTTCTCGATGCCTACGGCGATATAACGGAGCCGTCCGGACGCAGCCGGGTCCGCCAGGAGGTTGTTTGACAGCAGTGCGTGCAGATTGAGGAGGGTGTAACTGTTGAAGCCGACCTCTTCGACGGAACCCACCAAAAACTCGATGGCGTCCTTGTGATTGAGGATCATCTGCGCCTCGATGTGATCCCGGCCGTTGGCCTCCTGCCCGAACTCGATCAATCGTTTGGTGTCGAGGAGCGAATAGGTGTTGCCTTCCAGCCGGCTGGAGTTCCAGGCGAGATCAATGAGCAAGCGGTTGAGAATGTGCTTGGCAAAGGTACCCGCCGGTTGTGTGGCGGTCTGAGATTTGCCCAGTCGCTCCAGACGTTCACGGTCTTCCTCTTTCAGGTAGAATGTCGTATTTGGCTGATATTGCTCGAGAAAGCTCCAATTGTATCCGACGGGTTTTCGTGACAGGAGAGGCTGCCTTACATAGTCATTGATTGCCCTGGCCTTCTCTGAGAAGCCGATCAGCTCCGCATAGTCTGCAACCTCCGCAGCCGGTATAGTTGAGCTTGGCGCATCTGCCGGGGCGGACCGATACTTTGCCCATCGTCCGCTTCCTTCTCTGTTCAATAGGCCAGCGTCGACGAGCAGTTTCAGCCGGTACTGGAGAGTTCGACGAGGGATTTCGTCGGTCAGGCTTTTTTCGATTTCGGGTACTGCGACACCGTCAGGACGCGCCGCTACGATTTCCAACAGTTCATCGAGATCGTCTTGAGGAGTTTTCCGGACCATTGATGTCTTTCTTGCGCGTAAGTTGTAGGCGCAATTATGGTGCTAAAGGCGCGAACTTCAAGGAGTAGGCGCAACTTCGATGGATAGGCGCAAGTTATATTGCGCGTAACATCTCGTGTTCTGTAGTCCAAAAGGCAGGCAGCGCGTGCGGAAGTATCTTCGCCATAGGATCACCGTGACACGTGCAGGAGTTCTTGCGGTTGTGGAAGGCTCCGGTCCAAGCGCAGCGACGTTTTTTAGAAGCCGACCAAGTCAATCTTCGTGTCTGACGTCAGCACCTTTGGGACAGATTTGAGGATTTGAGCAACGGAGGATTTCTGGTTCATCGTAACCTTCATGGAGTGAAGATGGACAAGAAATCCGGAACGTCGAAGGACGCAGCGGACAAGCTGGTCAAGAACATCCGCCGCAAGACCCGTCAGACCTATTCGGCTGAGGAGAAGATCCGCATTGTTTTGGCGGGCCTTCGTGGCGAGGAGAGCATCTCGGCGCTGTGTCGCCGTGAGGGGATCTCTGAGAGCCTGTATTACAACTGGTCAAAGGAGTTCCTTGAAGCTGGAAAACGCCGGTTGTCGGGCGATACGGCGCGTCAGGCCACTTCACCGGAAGTGAAGGATTTGCGGTCTGAGGCCATGGCCCTGAAGGAATGCGTGGCAGACCTGACCCTTGAGAATCGATTGCTCAAAAAAAGCATGACAGGGGCTGGGGAGTTCGAGGAATGAGATACGCTGCTTCCGAAAAGCTGGAAATCATCCGAACCGTTGAGGGCTCACATCTGCCCACAAAGCAGACCTTGGACATGCTGGGCGTTCCGCGCACCACATTCTACCGCTGGTATGATCGTTATGTCGAAGGTGGCTTTGATGCCCTTGCAGATATCTCACCCCGGCCAAAGTCCGTCTGGAACCGAATTCCACAGGCCAGGCGAGATGATCTGATCGAGTTTGCGCTGGAACATGAAGCGCTCACGACACGGGAGTTGGCGGTCAAATACACCGACGAGAAGCGGTATTTTATATCCGAATCATCAGCTTATAGGTTCCTGAAGGAGGCCGATCTGATCACAGCCCCCGACTATGTCGTTATCAAAGCCGCCGATGAGTTCACAGACAAGACCACCGCGATCAACGAGATGTGGCAGACGGACTTCACCTACTTCAAGGTCATCGGCTGGGGCTGGTTCTACCTCAGCACGATCCTCGACGACTACAGCCGCTACATCATCGCCTGGAAGCTCTGCACGACCATGCGGGCCGAGGACGTGACAGCCACCATCGAGATGGCTCTCACGGCGTCTGGCTGCGACCAGGCTGTCGTTCGACACATGCCGCGCCTGCTCAGCGACAATGGATCCTGCTACATCTCTGGCGATCTGGCCGAATGGCTGGGGGATCAAAAGATGGATCACGTTCGCGGCGCGCCGTTCCATCCACAAACCCAAGGCAAGATCGAGCGCTGGCATCAGACGATGAAAAACCGGGTCCTGCTGGAGAACTACTATCTTCCCGGCGATCTCGAACGCCAGATCGGCACCTTCGTCGACTACTACAACAACCAGCGCTACCACGAGGGCTTGAGCAACATCACACCCGCCGACGTCTACTTCGGAAGGGACAAAGCCATCCTCAGAGAAAGGGACAAGATCAAGAAACTGACAATCCGCCACCGCCGCTTGCAACATCAAAAACAAGCCGCATAATCAATCACGCAAACGAGCCAGAGCCTCCAATGCTCAGACCGCGTTGATGTTCCATTTTATGTGACGACGGACACAATCTTCGATGACATCAAGGTCCTCGTCTCCGGTGTTCGGACCCTTCTTCTGCGCGCGTTTGGAGCGTTTGGGTCCCTTGGGAACGTATTTGTCGGTGAGAGCACGCTCGACGAGCCATGTTTGCGGATGGCCGGGAAAGCCATCACCAAAACGCCGAATAAGTTCGATGTAGCGGAGACCGAGAACGGAGAGTTTGCACAACTCCTTTGTGGACCCGAGTTCCCGCACCACCAGCCCCCCGCCCCTGGGAACAAGCTCCAGATCCAATTCCTCCAGGGATTCGGAGAGGTCGTCCCAGGTGCTTGCCCTGGACACGGCGTCGTGCAGGATTTCTTTCAGGGCATCCAACAGGGGTAAAGAGGCGCTTTGTGGGGCGGGCGCGTCGACGGTTGTGCTTTTCGGAGCAGGTCCTTCGTTTTCGTCGGCAGTGGTCGTGGGGGGCCGCTCTGCCGTGATTTCAGCCGCCGCTTGATCGGTATGCTCTTGAGCTCTCAAAGGAGATCCTTGCGGTTGAAACCGGATCTCGGGCAGGATCGTCTCCCAGGCATCGCGTTTCAGATACTTGATGAACTCTTCCTTGTTGTCGACCTTTCGCCAGTTGACGATTGCTCCGACCTGCCCGGATGCGACGACGAACCCAGATGGCGGGGTCCATGACCTTGCCATGCGCCCCAGCTGCCGTCTGGCCGCGTCAAGCAGCACCCAGTAGGGTTCGCGGAATTCAAGGGAGATTGCATCCCCGACCCTGGCATCGCGGATGGCGGCATGGGCCTCGTGATCCCGAGGAAGGCGGCCGGCGAAGGAGAGGTCGACGACATCCATCGCCGGCATCTGGTATTGGGCGCGAGACGTGGTGTCTGGTGAAAGGATGGGCCGAACGGGGCGATGCAGGACGGAGCCGGGTTTCAACAGCGGATGGGCGCCGCTGGTCAGCACCGTGAGGCTCTGTCGGGCGCGGATCATGGCGACGTAGAAGAGGCGTCGCGGCGCCTCGCGGTCCTCGTTTCGACCTGGGCTGTCCCAGCCACCGTTCAGGATCGCGACGTGGTCGAACTCGAGTCCCTTGGCGCGATGCGCTGTGAGCAGCAGCAAGCCGCGCTGTTCGCCCAGCGTGTCGCGCGACCATTCGGCGAACCACTCCACGAGGTCGGGCACCGGCATGGTGCCGGATTTCAGCTCGCGGGCCAGCTCGGCTACGCCCTCGGCCAGTAGGTCGATCCACCGGTTGCGCGGCTGCCTGTTGAGGATCGCCAGGATGCCCTGAATGCCCAACAGGTCGCCCTGTTGCGCGCGCAGATCCGCCACGAGCCGCTGCGTTTCCCGAAGGCGCCAGATGTTGGGCAGGTCCTCATTGGCCATCTCGACCTTGAGGCCCTGTCTCTCGGCATAGGCGCGTACCGCGCCCAGCCGCTTCCAGTCCCGCGAGATCACCGCTGTGCGCGCCCAGTTCCACTCCGGATCGAGCCGTGACAGGCGCATGAGTTCATCCACGGCAACAACCGCCTGTGTCCTGTCCCCTGCTGGCACATCCAACAGCTGGACCCGCCCCTGTGCGACGGTGTCGGCGGCTTGCAGCCTGCCGCCCGGCGGGTGAGATGCCCGGTCCGCATTGATCGTGATCTCGTGGTCGAGCTTCATGCGATCCGGCGCGCCCGAGATCACCGCATTCGCGGCGGCGATAATATGGGCGGTAGAGCGGTAATTCTCGATCAGGAAGGAGGGGCGGGCACGGTAATCCTCCTCGAAGCGGCGGATATATTCCACCGAGGCGCCGTCGAATGCATAGATGTTCTGGTCGTCATCGCCCACGGCGAAGAGGCTGAGTTTCAAATCAGCATCCTCGAGCGAGCGGCCCGCGACGGCCGAGATCAGCGCATAGACTTCCGGGCCGACGTCCTGGTACTCGTCCACAAGAATCCAGCGATACCCCTGGATCAGGCTCTCGCGATGCGCCTCGGCCTCGGATTTTGTCAGCCCTTCCGGAGTCAGCAGGCGGACCGCCTCCGCGATGACTGTGTCGAAATCGGCCGCATCGGCATGGATGCCGGAGAAGCTCGCGCCGACGAGCTTCATGGCCAGTGCGTGGCAAGTGGAGATCGTCACGCCGAAGGCATCGTCGCCCACCAGCGCCCGCAGGCGCACGCGGATCTCGGCAGCGGCGTGACGGTTATAGGCCAGCACAAGAATGCCGCGCGGATCCTCCCGTTTCATCCGTAGCAGGTAAGCGATACGGTGCACGAGCACACGGGTCTTGCCCGAGCCGGGGCCGGCCAGCACCAGCACGTTGGTGCGGTCGCGGTCGTCGGTGACGATCTCCTGCTGGACCCGGTTGCCGAGTCCTTCCACGATGGCGTTCCACGAGGTGCCGGTTGTCTGGCGCCTGATCTCCTGGCCCTTGCCGGGCATCCAACGCTTCATGAACTGGTCACGATTGAGCAGGAAGTAATCCTCCGACAGCCGGGCTGCATTCTCCATCACCTCCAGCCCGGTCTCGGCATAGGTGGCCATCACATGGGTTTGCAGCGTCTGCTCTTCTTAATGCTCCTGCAGCGGCGTGAAATCGGCCTGGGTGAACTGCCCGCCCTTCGGGTCGAGATAGATCGTCATGGCGGGGCGGAACACTGTCAGCCCCTTGCCGAGCGTCACGACGCCCTGTTCGTGCAGCCAGAGCAAGGCACGCTCCAGCAAGCGGGTCATGTCGCGCAAGCCACTGGTCTTCAGCACCGTGTCCTGCGTGAGTTGGGCCAGCAGGTTACCCACGGTGGTCTCGACCTGCAGATCCTTGCCGCGGGCGCCCTTGTCCAGCAGGCTCAGGAGGTAGGCCAACAGGATTCCGGCGGCCTGCCAACGGACTTCTGCGGTTTGGGAGATCGACCTCCAGCGGCGTTCCAGAGTGACCAGCAAGGTGTTCCGGCTGAGTTTGCGCAACCGGATATTGCCCTTACCGCCATCCTGCCCGCGCCCGTCCCGGGCGATGCCGCGCACCAGCCGGTCGACAATGTCGGGGCGGGCGTCCGTATGGCCGCGGTCCTTGAGGTGCTGGCAGGTTTCGGCGAGGTGCAGGGGGGAGGGGGCCGTGCCGTCCGCATCGGGCGCCAACTCCTGCATCAGCCCGATCAGTTCGGTTTCGAGTTCCCGGGCCTGTTGCAGCCGCACCGTGGACGAGTTGACGATGCCGGAATGGACAAACACCGTCACGGCCACGTCGTTGCGGGCGATGCCGAGGGTCTCGAGATCGGCCATCGCCCGGGTCAGTTCCGCCGGGTGGAGCCCGCTTGCGCCGCAGAGCACGTCGGTGGAGACGCCCTCATCAGGCGGGGCGGCGATCAGGTGTTCGACGATTGCCAGCAGCGCCTTGCGGTGGGCGTTGGTGATCTCCTCCAGGGACAGCCGCTTGCGGGCCTCATCCAGATTGCGCACCTGCAGCGAGGACGGGAAGATCCGCACCCGGTTCTCCTCGCGCGAGACAAGCCCGGGCTCCTCCAGCCAGGACACGGCCGTCTTGACCCGCGTGTCGTCGGTGGCGCTGTCCCGTTCGAATTCCCGATCCATTTCGGACCGGACGATCTCGCCGGCGGTCGCGACGATCTTGCCTGACTTACGGGTCTTTTCGTCGATCCGCCTGAGGGCCTTGAGGATGGCGCCGATCTCGTGCCGGGCAAGGCGGGAGCTTGCCGTCAGACGGAACTGCCGCTCCACGTCATCGGCGGCAAACAGGAGCACGCAATCGGCGTCCTGCCGGTCTCGCCCCGCGCGGCCGGCTTCTTGCAGGTAATTCTCCAGCGAGCCGGGGATGTCGGCATGGACGACCAGCCGGATGTCGGGCTTGTCGATCCCCATTCCGAAGGCATTGGTGGCTGCGATCACCCGCAATTTGCCCACCCGGAAGCGCTCTTGCACGTCCTGTTTGTCATCGGGGCTCATACCTGCGTGGAAATGTTCCGCGTCGATATGCTGGGATTTGAGGAAATCCGCGACCCGTTCGGTATCTTTCCGGGAGGCGCAATAGACGACCGCGCGCGACCGCCCTTCGGAAGGCAGCAGTTCCTCGATCACGTCCAGAACGTCGCCCAGCTTGCTGGTCTTGGTGGTCGGTCGGACGTCGAAGGTGAGGTTCGTCCGCGAGGCGCCGCCGTCCAGGGCCAGCAGTTCGATATTCGCTCGTTCCTTGAAATGCTCCCGGATCTCGGCCACCACCTCCGGCTTGGCGGTTGCGGTCAGGCAGATGATCGGCGCTGGTGGCTGGTCGCCGGAGAACTCGTGGATGAACCGGCCGAGATAGCGGTAATCCGGCCGAAAATCATGACCCCATTTGGACACGCAATGGGCCTCGTCGATGGCCCAGAGCCCGACCTCGCGTTGCGCCAGCACCGAGCGGATGGAGGTGCTGCGGAGTTGTTCGGGCGAGATGATGAGGATGCCGGCATCGCCCATGCGCACCTTGTCGAGCGCGTCTTGACGCTCGGGCATCGACAGCATGCCGTTGATGGTGACCGCGCAGGAGATGCCGGCGCGTTCCATGCCCTGTACCTGGTCCGCCATGAGGGCGACGAGGGGTGAGATGACCACCGTCAGCGCGCCGATCTTGTCGAAACGGGAGAGGGCGGGGATCTGGTAGCACACGGATTTGCCGGTGCCGGTGGGTAGGATGCCGAGCAGGCTGTTGCCAGACATCGCTTCATCGACGATGCGCTCCTGCAAAGGGCGGCCATCCGGATCCACGGGTTGCGGGCGGAAGCTCTTGAACCCGAACCAGCGGTCGAGGGCGCGCACGGGATCGTTATGCTCGGTGCACCAAGGGCAATCGGGGGATTTGCAGGAGGTGTCGCGCAGGTGGCGGACGATCAGCGAGGCCTCGCGGAATTGAGCCCGGACCCAGGGCGGCATAACCGAGTCGCCGCCCGCCACGGTGATCCAGGACAGCGCATAGGCCATTGGCCAGCCGTTCTGCGGCCGGCTGAGCCGGTCCAGCACCTGCTCGATCCGCTGGTTGCAGGCACGTCCCTGCAACATCCGGCGGATCGCCTCCATGGCCACATCCCGGGGTGGGCAATCGGCCCCGCGCAAGTAACGAAACACTGCGTCGAACCCGTCCGCGCGGTCCATGCGTGTGGTCAGGAAGTGATAGGCGGTCAGGGCATCGGGTGCATGAGTTCCGAGATCGCGGAAAGCATCGAGCTGGTTGGCCAGCACCTCGAACACCAGCCGCGCGTCCTGTTCGGGGTCGTTCACATGGCCGGTGGCAAGCCGACCATCGTGGTAGTGCTTGACGAGGTGGTGGTAAGGGTTGCGCGGGAAGGCCAGCGGATTGAGCCAGAGCGTGTCGATGGGCGCCTGCATGGCATCGGCCAGCCGCGGGCGTGTCGCCACCAGATGCTCCATGTCGTGCTGCAGGAAGTTGTGGCCAATCGGATGCGCCACATTCGCAATGGCCTCTTCCAGCCGGTTCAGATCCCGTTCCAGCAGGCCGGTTCGGGACGTGAAAGCCGACCTGTCGCCATGCTGTACGGCAGAGAAGGCAAAAATCCGGGCAGTCGTGGGATCGACCTCAAGGTCGATGGACAGGCAACGGGAGAGGAACTCCTTGTATCGGTCTTCCATTCTTAGTGGGACACTCGGTCAAGCGTTTTCAGCACAGGATACTTTTTTGTCGCGAAAGACAAGCTGATCTGGGCTTGAGGGAAATGCACTGAGCGTCTCCTGGATCGTCCCGTCCCTCTCTACACCTGTCATCCTCTACTCACTTCGGAAGCAGCATCTTTTTATCCGGGGACTCACCCCTGGAACCGGTCAACTCGTCATTCACCAAGGAGGTTCCACGACGGCCTGTAATTGCGCAGTTCGGCAGCATGCTCGCACTAGGTGTGGACCGTTGAAGAGGGGTACCCCCCTTTTTCCTGTTTCAAGAAAACGGGGGGGTAGGGGGTCTGAGCCCGCTCGGAAGATGGGCTCGGTGCCAGAACACCCGTCTCAATTGAGTGATTTTGGGATTTCGCAATCAACGATTGATAAGATTATGAAAACATTAAAATATTCGTGTTGTTCCGCATTTGTTTCTTGCTCTTTGCAACCCTGCGGACTACGTATTCCGCATAACGCTCAGTGAGCACCCGACGAGGTTGTCCAGGTCGTGCAGCACTCGTCGGAGACAAAAACAATGAAGGCAGTTTCATGGGCTTGCAGTACCCAGAACATACCAATCGACGAGTTTTTGTTGAGGCAGTGTCGCCTCGCCAAACACGTGCGCGCTATCGTCAGACGATAGCTGCGGTCGGCCAGAAAGTGGTCGAGTCTTGGCGGCTTTGGTAAGCACTGATCACACTCAGAACTATTCTCCCTTTGACGCAGAAACTCTCTCCGCCCATTTCGAGGCGTCGGAGGTCGGCCGCACCGGATCCTGGTCTCCTCAACCGTCAAATGTGGGGACTTGGGAAGAGAGGTTCATCCCTCGCGTTCCAGAGCGCCCATGGAACTTCAAATACCAAGACCATCTTCCGGGGCGAACGACCTATCTGAGGGAAAGCCTGCTTCCGCAATGGGGCTACTGGGGCAGGGTGGATTGGGCAGGTAACATCATCTGGCAGGTTCAGGGTCCGCATATTTCTTTGGTCCAAGCTCCTTATCTCCAGATGAACCGGAAGGGTTTCATTGATCAGATCGAAATCGACATCGACTCCAATTTCGACCTGGCTCTTCTCGAACAATCTGGCCTACCCCAGCCAAGATACCTTGCCTGTCGTCGCAGAAGGCAGGGGGATCCAGACACGTACTGCCGTCGGCCGCATGCGGTATGGTGGTTGCGCGTTCCGGTTCGGAAGGCAGACCCGGACAATCCGAGGGAAGGCGACGAGCGACGCAAAAGTACAGAGCACTGGGCCGAAGCGATCCGCCAGACGCTCATTCGCCGCCTGCGGGATCTTGGCCTCAAGGTCGACCCCAAGCGTCCGGGCCTTGGAAAGAACCCCCATCACGAGCACTGGCATTGTGTCTCAGTCGACCATCGTGACTGGTCACTTGCAGAACTGACCAACGCTCTGGGTGGTCGAGGTCAACTTCTGAAGAAGTGCCAGTGGACATCAAGGGAAATAGAGTTCGAAGAACGTGTTCGCCGGATCCTCGGGAAGCAGCCGCTGACACGATCAACTGCGGATCCGGGGGTTCTTGTCGCTGTCGTTGTTGAGAGAACTGAGGCGAGGGACGCCACCCGGCGCTACCTCGCGGGGCAGGGGAGAGACAATCGGTACTTCGACGCGGTGAACGCATCGCAAGGCCGAAACTGTTTTGTCTTCGAGGCCATACGGGGGGCGGTCTACATGGCCAAGAACAGCCACGGATCCAGCGAAGCGCTTGTCGACTTTGCTCATGAGGAGGCTCGCAGGGTCAACGAGTGTCTTTCCCGTCCACTCGGCCCGCGGGAGCTGTTTGGAATTGCGAAGTCCGTCGCAAACTGGACCTGGGAGCACTTTGCCACGGGCGAGTCTTCGCAGGACGAAGCAACCGCGTCCTGCAATCGTGGTGTCTGCTGGCGTCTCGGATTGATTTCGTCAAAGACGGAAGGTCGTGTCATCGCTGGGCGCTATGCTGCAGCAAAACGCGCTCAGCAGGGCTACGAGATGGTTAAAGCAGCGAAGGAGCGTTGGCTTGCGGCGGGACGTAGCCTCAATGCTTCGGCTATCGCCCGGGAGCTTGGAGTAAATCGCAAGACTGTCAGCAAGTATCTTCGACTTGATACTGCTCCCGCGATGCCGGAGCCGGCCAACCTGAACCAGGCGCCCACTCTGGACGAGTTCGTCGGCGAAAAACTGTCCAAGACGGTGCCAATCAGGAAAGAGGGCGGCATTGGTCGGCCAAAGAGGCAGATCCAGGGATGGTATGACCCGAGCATTCCGGACGATTTCGAGGTCATTGATCGGTTCGATGCCGTAGAGATCCGCAAACCGGCGATGACAACTCTCGACACAGGCCATTTGAAGCTTCGGGCGGACAATGAGAACCGATCTTCGCATCTGGTTGGACCGAAAAGTTCGCCCAACGGTATTGTCCTACAGCTTTGGCAACACAGGCGATTGGCTCCGAGGTTGCCGGACTTGAAGAAAACGGCGTAGTCGTTCTCCCGCCTCATAGGGGGACCCAGGCCTCGCTCCGGTCATCCCAGGAACTTCTGTGAATCCCGGTGACAAACTGGTCAGCGGAAACGGTCGGATGATCTG
>NZ_LOAS01000044.1 GCF_001558155.1 Aliiruegeria sabulilitoris | reverse complement strand
GCAGATGATCCTGCGGCACGTGATCCTCAAGCGAAAACTCGTAGAACAGTGCTGCCTGAGCTTCCTGCCTCGATCCCATCATCGCGCGTCTCCTCCAATTTCCCTGAAGAAATTGAATCAGCGGTCACAGCACCAAACAAGCAGAGTTTTTCAACAAAATTTCGGCATACTACCCGTTGGTGCGGACAGCAGCATCGGTCAAAAGGGCTCCGAGTCGACTTTCGGCAGCGCAGTGAACATCTCGGATTCAGGCGAATGTGAATGTCGGCTTTTGACGATAACTCGTGAGCGGTTCACGCCTGCAGAGAAAGTCCGGAAATGGAATGTGCCGGCTGCTCCACCGGTCGGTGTTAAACCTCTCGGGTTTTCACCGCGTCAGAGGAGAAGAGGCCTACAGACCTCCAGCGATATTCATGGCCGCCGCCTGACGGAGACCTGCGTCGCTCGCACGGCGGCGTTGGCTTGCGAGGGAAGCATGCGATGATGGCAGACCCGGGCAACCGGGGTTCGACAAAGGTCCTTGAAACGATGCGAGCCTGCGTGAGCTCGTCCATTTGTCTGGCGGTCGAACCGCGGAAACCATCAAGGCCAGCGGCGGCATCGCCGCGAGAACAGGCCGGATACACGACTGCAAGCACCGGTATCCCCATTGTCGCAGAAAACCCTTGCAAGGACGAGGTGGTCCATACACGTCGTTATGCTCGAACATGACAGCGCCGATGAGCCGGGTGATGGACGCTTCGTTGGGGACGATCCCGACCATGTCAGCGCGTCACTTCCTTGTTCGGGCGCTCGATTTGGTTGATCGCGTGTCGTCCGGTTGCTCACTGCCCATCCAACAGTGCGGCGAGATTGAAGGTCGAGGATCACTGCCGGGAAAAACCAGCGTTCCTGCGTCCATACAAAGCTAATGTTACCGGCCGATCTCCGGTTCGGGCGATCTGCCGAGAAGTCGCGATCCATCAGGTTGTGCGCGATGTTGAAGCTGTGCTTGCTGTCTGTCGTGGCCTTGAACTTCTTGCCTCTTTTAACAGATTTTCCCTTCTCACGCATCGGCCTGCCGACACGACGAAGAACGACATGGAGGCCAAGTCCCTTCAACTCCTCGGTCGTGCGTGGGCGGCCATAGCTGCCTAGAGACTGGGCGAAATGCCCGCGAATGTGAGCGGCTAGGTCCACCATGTCCTTGCGCCATCTGTCGCTGAGCGGACGGCGGCGCCAGGCTCGATAATCCCAAGGCTGAAACCCATTGTATCACAGAGTCGGTGCTCCGGGATTTCGTAGCGGAGTTCTTCGACGAAGGCGAACCCCACTTGCTTCTTCCCGCGACGAACACCGTGGCCGTTTTTTCAAATCCCTCTCCTCCCGGAGCCGACGGTTCTCTTTCCGAAGTTCGGCGATCTCGCGTTCAAGATCTGATTGGATCTTGGGTTTCTCAGGACTGCCCTTGTCTTTGGTATCCAACGGCTCAGCTTTAAAAACCCAATCCGAAAATCCGCTGCTGCCTGCTTTCGCGGCGACCCGCTGGTCAATGCTTCGCGCACCGCTGCAGTGCAGCATTCCTCCGTTGGGCGTGATCCTATCTGTGTTCTCCTTTGCGACACGATACGCGGTAAAAGGAGCGGCACAATCCTGCTACAGGTCCACGTTTCAGTCGCCGGTAAATGTGCCGACCCGGCGCTCAAGAAGCGCTGCGACGGCTTCCTCGTGGTCTGCTGTCTGGTGTGCGGCTCCTTGGTAGGCCGCAGATAACTCTAGGACTTGATCGAGCGTGGAAACCGTCCCCTCCCGCATCAGTCGCTTCGTCAAGCGAAGCTGTCTCGGTGGATTTCGGGCGATCCTTTGGGCCAAGGTCATTGCTGTGTCGAACAACTTCTCCGGCGCTGTTACCTGCGAAACAAGGCCCCAGGCCATGGCCGTGTGGGCGTCAACCGGATCAGCCGTGAAGGCCATTTCAGCAGCGCGTGACAGGCCAACCTGACGTGGCAGGATCCATGCCCCGCCATCACCGGAGATAATGCCGACATTCACGAAATTCTCGGCAAATGTCGCAGACTCGGAAGCGATACGAATGTCGCAGAACAACGCAAGGTCGCAGCCCGCGCCGTATGCTGGGCCATTAATCGCAGCGATCAGGGGCACTTCGACGGACCAGACCGCCTTGGCCACGCGTTGTATCCCGGCGCGATAGGCATTGCGCACGGCAATCGCGTCGCCGGCAAAGATGCCTTCCTTGCTGCGCATGTGCTTCAGATTGCCGCCCGAGGAGAAGGCCTTGCCGGCCCCGGTCAGGATCGCGCAGCGGATCGACTGGTCGGCATTGAGCCAGTCCATGGCTGCACAGATCTCGGCCACCATGTCTGTGTCGGTGATCGGGTTGCGCAGCTCAGGCATGTTGAGGGTCAGCGTGGCGATTCCGTCCTCTTGCGTGATCAATAACTTGTCGCTCATGGAGTGCCTCCGGCTTTGGGTTTGGCGCGGGTATCCCCTATCGTGCCATCAGCCATAAGGGCCTCGAGATCGAAGGTGGACGGGTCGAGCAATCGCGACAGGACCGCACCGGTATCCGCGCCGAGATCGGGGGCGGCAAGCGGCGCAACAGCCGGTGTCCGCGATAGCTTCAGAGGAGAGCCGACACCCACCAGCGCGTCGCCATCCGGCGTTGTGGGATATGTCTGCAACCCGCGGAACCGGACGTGGGGATCGGCGAAAACCCGTTCGATGGAGTTGATCGGCCCGACGGGTACATTGGCTGCATTCAGGGTCGTAATCCAATCATCCATGCTGCGCCCGGACATCAGACCCTGCAGGATGGGGATCAACACGTCTCGGTGGCGCACCCGGCCTGGATTGGTGGCAAAGCGCTCGTCTGTCGCCAGCCCCGGCGCCCCGGCCGCCTCGCAAAACCGGGCAAACTGCCCGTCATTTCCCACGGCGAGGATGACGTGACCGTCACTCGCTGCGAACGCCTGGTAGGGAACGATACTGGGATGTGCATTTCCAAGGCGACCCGGCGAGGTGCCGGTGGCCAGGAAATTCATCGCCTGGTTGGCGAGCGTGGCGACCTGAACATCCAGCAAGGACATGTCGATATGCTGCCCTTCGCCGGTGGCATCGCGGTGTCGCAAGGCAGACAGGATGCCGATGACGGCGTAAAGCCCGGTGAGCACGTCTGTGAGCGCCACGCCAACCTTGATCGGTTCCGCACCCGGCGTCCCATCGGCTTGGCCGGTCACGCTCATCAGCCCGCCCATGGCCTGGATCAGGAAGTCGTAACCCGCGCGGTTCGCATAGGGCCCGGTTTGCCCGAACCCGGTGATCGAGCAGTAAACGATATCGGGTTTGATCGCCTCAATGGAGGCATAGTCGAGCCCGTATTTCGCAAGGCCGCCGACCTTGAAATTCTCGATGACCACATCGCATCGGCCAGCCAATGCCTTCAGAACCCGCTGACCTTCCGGCCGGACCATGTCGACCGTGACCGATTTCTTGCTCCGGTTGGCACTATGAAAGTAGGCGGCACCTCGGTCCCTGCCTTGTTGGTCGGTTACGTTTGGCGGGCCCCAACTGCGTGTGTCGTCGCCCACGCCGGGACGTTCGATCTTGATCACCTCAGCCCCCATATCTGCAAGGATCTGCGTGGCCCAAGGGCCCGCAAGGATCCGGGTCATGTCCAGCACGCGCAGTCCGGACAGGGCGGCTCCGGGCGCGGTCTTTGGGGTCTCGGTCATGTTCCACCTAGCGCATGGCGGAAAAAGCGGTTGGCGCGAGGAAACTGGACGCGATATTGGCGACCACCTCTCCATGCTCTTCTTGATGCGCCGCGCGCGCCCCGAGCCATTCGGGATCGCTGGCGAAGGTTTCCCAGAGCCGCTCGCGTTCCTCAAGTGACTCCCAGGCCAGGAAATAGGTCAGGTCGTGGTTCGAGGGGCCGACAAGCGTGGTGAAAAAGCCCACCGGGCGCAGACCGATCCGCTCCCATATCCGGAGAGTCGAGCTCTCGAACCGCTTCAGCAGTCCAGGCATACCGCCGGGAACGCAGGAATAGACGCGCATCTCGTAGATCATGGATTGTCCTTCCAGGGTCAGGCCAGTGTGTAGGCAGTTTTAACTGTGGTGAAGAATTCGGCGGCATAGCGGCCCTGTTCGCGCGGCCCATGACTGGACGCCTTGCGCCCGCCGAAGGGCACGTGAAAATCGACGCCTGCGGTTGGCAGGTTGACCATCACCATGCCGGCCTCGGCGTTGCGCTTGAAATGCGTGGAATATTTCAGGCTGGTGGTGGCTATGCCAGCGGACAAGCCGAATTCGGTATCATTGGCTACGCTGAGCGCCTCGTCATAGTCCTTGACCGCGATTACCGCGGCCACGGGGCCAAAGATCTCCTCGCGCGCAATTCTCATCTGGTTGGTGCAATCGGCAAACAGGGCAGGCATCTGGAAATAGCCCTCGGTGTCTCGGCTCACGCGATCGCCCCCTGCCATCAGACGGGCGCCCTCATCCTTGCCGATCTCGATGTATTTCTCGTTTTGAGCAAGTTGGCTCTCGTCGACAACCGGGCCAATCAGAGTCTCGGGTGCAAGGGCGTTGCCCACGCGCAAGCCTGCCATTCGTTCGGTCATCTTGTCGAGAAACGCGCCCTCGATGGCCTCCTCGACGATGATCCGGGATGACGCAGTGCAGCGCTGACCTGTCGAGAAGAACGCGCCGTTGATGACGCAATCGACGGCCACTTCCAGATCGGCGTCGGCCAGGACGACGAAAGGGTTCTTGCCGCCCATCTCCAGTTGCACCTTGCGCATGAGTTGCGCGGATTTCGCGGCCAGCGCGGCCCCCGTCGGAACGGAACCGGTGAAGGTCAGGGCCGCGACGTCCGGGCTGTCGACGATGGTTTGGCCGACGACCGATCCACGCCCCATTACCAGGTTCAGAACCCCGTCCGGCAGGCCGGCACGCCGCAGGATGTCTACCAGCGCCCAGGCACAACCAGGCACCAGGTCGGCCGGCTTGAAAACCACCGTGTTGCCGTAGCAAAGCGCAGGCGCCAGCTTCCACGCTGGGATTGCGATAGGGAAATTCCATGGCGTGATGATTCCAACAACGCCCATGGGTTCCCGCGTGATCTCGACGCCGACACCGGGCCGAATGGAAGGTAGGACTTCGCCTGTCTGACGCAGTGCCTCTCCCGCGAAAAAGTCGAATATCTGGGCGGCGCGGACCGTTTCACCGATGCCCTCGGCCAGGGTCTTGCCTTCCTCGCGCGACAGCAACCGCCCCAGTTCCTCCTTGCGAGCCAGAATCTCGTCGGACGCCGCGCGCAACACAGCGTGCCGTTCCAATGGGGTCGAGCGGGACCACGCAGGGAAAGCCGCCTTGGCGGCATCAATCGCCATTCGGGTCTGCGCGGCGCTGGCTCGAGCATAGAGGCCCACGATATCCATTGTGTCGGACGGGTTGATGTTGGGCGCTGCGTCCCCAGCGACCCAGTCGCCTCCGACAAGGTTCGGCTTCGGTTCTGACATGACTGTCTCCGGTGGTTCGGGGTGTTTGGATCAGCCGATGACTGCGGTCTGATCGGAGTATCTGACGGTCACGGTCATCGCGCCTTCGTTGAGCATCCAGCGATGCAAGCTGTACTGGCGTAGCCCCGCGGCATGAAAAGGATCGGCATCGGCCAATGCACGAGCTTCGGCTTCATCCGGGGCGCGCACGATAATCATGCCTCCGGTGGGGGTGGTTCCACCGTCTTCAAAGATCGGGCCTGCGCCGAAAAGGGTTCCCTCGCGTTCCATCGCGATCTGGTAGTCGAGATGCGCGGGCAAAAGGTCCTGCATTCCGGGGCCACGGGCAGGTCTCGTCGTGATGACCCAGAGGGACTGGCGAAGCATCGTGGCGTAGAGTTCTTCCGGGGTTTTCGTAGTCATGCCGCCCTCATGGTCTTGATGATGTGAGAACGGCACACGGCAACAGGATCACCGTGCGCCGAAATGGTTTAGCGCCGCTCGATACCTGCGGCCTCGATGACCTCGCTCCAGACCGCAATCTGGCGCTCGATCAGCGCTTTCAGTTCCTCACTGGTAGAACCGCCCGGAGCCGCACCAAGGGCTGCGATTTTTTCCTGAACGTCAGGCTGCGCAAGGGCTTTTCCGATAGAAGTGGACAGGATCTCCACAACATCATCCGGCACGCCGGCGGGGGCGCCAAGACCAGTCCAGGAAACGACATCAAAGCCCGGCGCAACCGTTTCATTCAGCGTCGGAACATCCGGCGCATCGGGCCAGCGCTCGGCCGAGGTCACGGCAAGGATATCATAGACTCCCGCTTCGGCCTGACCGGAGATCACGGTGCCGGTGTCGATGATCACGTTGACTTCGCCGCCCATCAAGGCGGTCGAGGCCGCTGCGCCCCCTTTGTAGGGTACATGGATGAACTCGGCACCTGTCTGCAGACCCAGAAGCTCCCCGGTCAGGTGCTGGGTCGAGCCGACGCCGGAATGGCCGATCACGATGCTGCCCGGTTCGGCTCGTGCAGCTTCGATCAGGGCCGTGATGGATTCGTACTCACCGGCGCGCGCGGCGACGAAGAACGGGAACTGCCCCAGGGTCGAAAGAAAGGTAAAATCATTCACAGAGTCGTAGGGCAGTTCGTTATAGAGCGCCGCGGCAACCGCATGCCCGCCGACAAGCAACTGCATCGTGTAGCCATCAGGCGCTTCGCTGGCCACATAACCCGAAGCCACGGTGCCACCTGCGCCAGGACGCGACTCCACGACGACGGGCTCTCCCAGATCCGCCGAGATAGCCTCGGCCATGATGCGGGACACGGTGTCAGCATTTCCGCCCGCGCCGAAGCCGTGAACGATCCGCATCGCGCGTTCGGGGAAATCCTGTGCGAATGAAGGCGCGGCCAGCGCCAGCGTCAGCGGCAAAGCGACGAGTAGTTTCTTGATCATTGTCATCCTCCCAAGTTTTTCGGACGTCCTGTTTTTTATGGCCTCGGACCTCCCTTCGGCCTAATACGCGCCCTCTGTCGGGCACGGACTTTCCCGGTCACGACAGCACCCGGGCGGTTTTTCGCCGGGCTTTGATACTCGACCGAATTGCAAACACGACCAGCACCACCGAACACGTAACGAGAATCGCGCTGATAGGGCGGGTCACGAAAACCGTGAAATCACCACGATAGATAAGCATTGCGCGCCGGAAGTTGTCCTCAAGCAGTGGCCCAAGGACAAAGCCCAGAAGCACGGGTGCTGGTTCGAACCGGTAGTTCTTCATGACATAACCCAGAATGCCGAAGGCCAGCGTGAGAACCACATCGGTGACACTGGTACGGTGCGAATATACGCCTACGCAGATCATCACGATGATCACCGGATAAAGCTTCTGGTACGGGATGCGCAGCAACAGAACCCAAAGCCGGATCAACGGTATGTTGATCAGCAGCAAGATGATGTTGCCGACAAAGAAGCTCGCGATGACGCCCCAGAACAGCTCGGGCTGATCGACCATCAGACGCGGACCGGGGATTATACCGTTCAGGATCAGCGCACCGATGATCAGCGCCATGACGGCATCGCCGGGAATGCCAAGGGTGAGCGTTGGGATGAACCCGGTCTGTGCCGCAGCGTTGTTGGCGGATTCTGGCCCGGCAAGGCCCGGCAGGTGCCCGGTCCCGAATTTCTCTGGCGTGCGTGAAACGCGCTTTTCGATCGCATAGGCCATGAAGGACGCAATCGCCGCTCCGGTTCCCGGCAGGGCGCCGAAGAAACTGCCGATGCTGGAGCCGCGCAGGATGGGCAACCCAAGGGTTCGCGCCTCGGCTCTTGTCGGGATCACATCGCGCATCCGGATAGACATAACGCGGCCCGGTGTGCTTCGGACAGCCGCGTTGCGGATGATCTCGCTGACACCGAACAGACCCATTGCAAGCGACACCAGGCTGATTCCGTCGGCCAGTTCGGGTATCGCGACAAAGCGGTAATAGCCGGTTGTCTGGTCGGCGCCGACAAGTCCCAGCGCGATCCCCAGAACCACCATCGCGAACGACCGGATCTGTGACCCGGTCCCGATCAGCGAGGCGGCCAGCAATCCAAGGATGACCAGCATCGCGTATTCCGGCGCACCGAAGCGCAAGGCGATTATTGTCATCGGGATCGCGGCCAGAACCAAAATGGCAACGCCAACCATGCCCCCGGCAAAGGAGGACAGCGCCGCCACGAACAATGCCAGGCCCCCACGGTTGCTCTTCGACAACGGGTAACCTTCGAGGCAGGTCACGACCGACGACGGCGTGCCGGGTAAATTCAGCAGAATGGAGGCGATCGACCCGCCATATTGCGAGCCGTAATAGATGCCGGCCAACATGATCATTGACGTGGTCGCATCGAGATAGAAGGTCACCGGCAGCAACAACGAAATTGCGGTGATGGCTCCGATTCCTGGCAATACACCGATCAACTGGCCGATAAAGACCCCGATGAACGCATACATCAGTATATGCGGTTGCAGGACGACACCTAGGCCAAGGAGGAACTGATCAATCATCGTTACCTCCAGAACGCCGGGATCGGCAGTTCGAGGGCTACAACGAACAGGAGCCATCCGCCTAGCGTCGCCAGGGTCGCGTATACCAGTATGTTCAGTGGGCGTGCGTCGAAATCCGCTAACATCGAGACGGCGACTGCTAGGAACATGGACGGAACAAGGCCCACCCTATCCACAACGGATGCAAAAATGAGGATCGCCGCAGATACGAAGATCAGGCCGCGCCAGTGCATTTTCTCGCCACGCGCATGGCTCGGGGCCGATAAGTCGATGGCAATGATCGCAGCAGCCAGCGCACAGATCACGAACCCAACCACGCGCGGGATGAAACCTGGCCCCATCTGAGTCAGTCTGCCGACAGGGTAATTCCAGGCCACGACGAGGATAATAAGCCCGATCAGCAGAAGCACGCCACCGCTCGAGGCACGCTTTGCGATGGATGGTTGTACTTGGTCTACGCCTTGCATTTTGCCCCTCCCTGTTGGCGTCGATGCGTCGTGACTGTCGTGGTCTCGCGGAACCTTTGCCGCTAAGGGGGCGGCATGGATGTCGGTGCGGCAATGCCGAACTTGGCGGCCATGTCGGCCAGTCGGTTGAGCGTGCCCTCCGCAATCGGAATGCCCGTCTTATTGCGTTCTTCGGCAAGCCGAAATCCGCGCTCACCCGGCATCAGGATTTGCTCCGTGCCCGGTGCTTTAGGTAGCGCCTTGAGGCTGCTGGCCAATTTAGCGATCTGGCTGGCAAAAACTTCAGGATCCGAAAATGCCTCAATTCTGATGGCCAGTGCAGCGCCGTTCATTGCGCCCTTGCCCCCCGACAAGACGCCCGAGATTGCAGGATTGGAGACCAGAACGCTGGCCAGTATCTCGATCATCAGCGACAATCCCGATCCCTTGGGACCGCCAAGCGGCGTCAGGGTCGAGACTTTCGCGGGGTCGGTCGCCGGCGCGCCGTTGGCGTCGATGGCCCAACCTTCCGGGATCGACCTGCCCGCATCCCTGGCGTGCATGATCTTGCCAAGCGCCACGGTCGATGTGGACATATCCAGCAACAGCGGCAATCCGCGACCGGGGACTGCGATCGAGATCGGGTTGGTCGACAGCCCGGCAACCCGTGCGCCATGATAGGCCATCAAGGGGCCCGAGGCGGTCATTACAATACCCAGATATCCCCGCTCGGCCGCCCGCAGAGCGAAATAACCTACCGCGCCCGCATGGGTGATGTTGCGCGCCGAGCACCAGCCAATCCCAAGGCGGCTGGCGATTTCCACCGCCGTATCTGTCGCGGTCACCATCGCTGAAGGCCCCGGAGCGCGGGCTGCTTCAACCACCGCGACTGCGCCCTCTTGCGACACGACCGACGGAACGGCGGCGGGATCGATCATGCCCTTCTCGACCATTTCTCCATAGCGCGGGATGCGCAGGACACCATGGGAATCCGCACCTCGAGCGTTCGCCCAGACAAGGATATCCGCTGTCCGCTCCGCGTGACGCGGCGAATAGCCGGCCGCATGCAACAGCGCTTCGGCATAATCCTTCAGATCCTCGGCACGAAACCGGGTCATGCGTGGTCGCCAAGCGGTGTCGGGAAGAATTTCTTCAACCAAGCAGAGATCAACGCGCGCGTGTAGGGTGCGTCTTCATCGGATAACGGGAAATGAGACACCCCGGTCGGGATCATCAGCTCGGCATTGGCGCCGGCCTTCTGGAACAGGCTGATGGATTGTTCCATCGGCGTGATGACATCGCCAGCCGTATGGAACAGCAACAGCGGCCGCGGAGCGATATCGGCCACGACATCCTCGGCGCGGAAATGATACATGCTGATCGCAGTTTCCACGGGGACCTCGAACTGTGCATGAGGCGACAGGTTCTTGCGCAACTCCTCGGGGATCGGAACCACATCGAAGCGCGACACCCACATGCTTTCGCCGGTCTCGGCAAGGTGACGGCGCCCCTCGTCCAATATGCCGGTGAACTTGGCCCAAGCCTCTGGCGTGGGGTGCTGGCCACGGAATTTCCGCTCGCCGTCGCCCCATCCGCATAGCGACATGACACAAGCCACGCGCCGATCCACCCCACCGGTAAAGATCGCGACGGCCGCGCCAAAGCTGTGCCCGGTCAGGCCGATGCGGTCTGGATCCACCTCTTCGCGTTCGGAGATAAACGTCAACGCATTGCGGGTGTCGGCCACCTGATCGAAACACCGGACCTCACCGCGCGCGCCATCGCTTTGCCCGCAGCCGCGAAAATCTATACGGAACACGCAATAGCCCATCTCTTCGATCATCCGTGCGACCAGTTCGACATGGGATTTGTCCTTGGTTCCAACGAACCCGTGCAAGACAATGAAGGTCGGCAGTCTCTGACCGGGTTTGCGCCCTTCGGGCACATGCAGAACGCCGGACAGCTTCAATCCATCAGACATGAAGGAAAGCGGATATTCCATGAGTCGCGCCCTTTCTTCGGATAGTATCGAGGTCGCGCTCAGGCGCGGCGCCAAGATTGACTAAATGCTTGGAACGCGGACAGGTGGCCGCGAAGGAAGGTTTCGGTTTCGGTGTTCGTGATCTGGCCCGCCTCTACATCCACCTTGCCCTTGGCGCCCGCGATCTGGACCTCGGGCTTGGCCATGATAATCACCTCTTGGCAGTGCAACGTTTGGCGCAGGCTTTCATGAACACGCGCGCCGCCGAGAAGACCGGGCGAAACGCTCCAGATCGCAGCCGGCTTGCGCGCCAGCGGATTGGGGTTCACACGCGAAAGCCAGTCAATTGCGTTCTTCAGCCCGCCAGGGATCGACCAGTTGTATTCGGGCGTAACGATCAGCAACGCGTCCACACCCTCGACCGCTGAAATCATGGCGGCCGCGGAATCGGGCATTCCTTCGTCCAGAATGTCCTGGTTGAACAGTGGAAGACTACCCGGGTTGGGCAAAGCCACAGCCTGCATCCCTACCGGAACGAGGCCCGCAGATGCGCGCGCCACCGCCCGCGATAACGACGCACGCCTCAAGGAACCTTCGAGAATTCCAATCTTGATCACGAGTCTACCCTTTTCAGTTCGTTCATGCGGCCGGGGAGGCCCAGGGGAACCTGTGCTCGCGCCACGGCAGCGGCGCAGGCTCGCCCCAGACATTCATGACGCGCACGTTGTCGGGCCGCTTGAGCGCGGTAATCACGTTGGGCTCATAGCGGTCATCATCGTTGATCAGCGCCATGTTGCCTGCGCATTCCACCATCGCGCCGCAGGCGTCGATGTAGTAGGCGAAGGTGTTGTCACCCGGCCGGTGACGGCCTGGTCCCCAGATGAAATTCTTTTCGATCGTGTCCAGCAGATCGCCCAGGCGGCAATAATCTGAGAATTCCGCGACTTCCCAGGAATAGTGATGTAAGCCTGTTTCGCCCCGCACGATTCCGAGAATATGGTGCAGACGGTTTGCGCCCCGCATCCAGCTCAGCCCATCATCAACCATCCTCTCGGACAAGCGCATCCCCATGATCGTCTCCATTTGGGCACGGGTCTGGACCGGGTCGGGCGAAGTGATGTTCACATGGTCGATCCGCAGCGGGCCCATCCCGGTGGTCGCGTGGCGGTTGCCGTAGATTTCTGTTGCAACGGGGCTGTGGAGTTCGAACGTATGCCCTTGGGGCGTCACGAAGCTCACCCCGGTCACGCAACAATCAAGACTGGGTTGCTCGGACAGAAGCGAGCACCCAGCTTCGGCAACACGACTTGCTGCCTGTGCAACCGCTGCCTCCGAGACAGCCTCGAAGCCGATTGACCGGGTCGAATTCTCCTGAGCCTCATGAAGCACCAGCTCGGCCATGCGTCCATTGGACGACAACCAGACACATCCGGCCTCTTCCCGTGTCACGCGAAGCCCAAGAATATCGCATGACTCACGGACTAGTGCGTCGACATCAACCACGTTCAACTGAACGTGCCCGACCGAATTCACCAGATAACCCATAGCTCTCTCCCCTTGGCCCCGGTTTATTCTTGCTAGCACGCAGTTTCGGCAATCGCAATTATTTTCGAAAATTTTTCATTAATTGAAAATACCGAGATTATCCACGGCCGTGGCAGGGGCCTGGTAACCTTATTTTTCAGCTTCCACGGTGTTGGACAGGACGCCGATCCCCTCGATCTCTACATCCACGACGTCACCGGGCTTTAGGAATTCAGGCGGCATACGCTTGCTGCCGAATCCGGCACAGGTTCCTGTTACGATCACGTCGCCCGGCTCAAGCGGTGCGAAAGTTGAGATGTAAGAAATCAGATAGGGGATATCGAAAATCATCCGCGATGTATCGGTGCGCTGTTTTTCGACGCCATTGACACGGGTCACCAACGACACACACTTGTGAGGAATAGGCAGGTCAGCCGCTTCCACCATCCAGGGCCCGAATGCACCGGTTCCGGAAAAGTTTTTGCCGGGTGTGAACTGGTGACTGTGCTTTTGCCAATCCCGTACGCTGCCGTCGTTATAGATCGAATAGCCCGCTACATGGGCCATCGCCCCTTCAGCCGGAATGTGCCGGCCACCCGTTCCGATAATCACCGCCAGTTCGCCTTCGAAATCCAACTTTTCCGAAGATCGGGGCTGAATCAGGGGCGCATCATGGGCAATCTGCGAGGATGGCAGGCGAAGGAAAAGAACAGGATATTCAGGAATGTTCTCCGGTAGGGTAGAATCCTCGCGATAATTTATCGCCGCCATGACGATCTTGTCGGGGTTTGGAATCACCGGGGCCAGTTCGACCTCATCGAAACCCAACTCGGCCCCATCGATGCCGGCGAGCAGCTCCCGTGGTCTTCCCGCTGCAATGAAGGATCTCAGATCTGCATACTTACCGTTGGAGCGCGCCCCTAGGTCTACAATACCCTGGTCTGAGACCGCTCCCCAGGACGCCTGTCCGTTCAGCACGAAAGACAACAGCTTCATTCGTAACTCTTTCCTTTTTCGAAAATACGAATACTATTGAAAGTCTAGTACGTGAACCCCTATTCTCGATCACGGTGTTGCTTGGCGATCGGATGGGGTATTCGAAAACCCGGGGCGCCAGCTGCATGGCGCTACGAATCCGCCGATCTATTATGGAGCGACGTGTGACCTCAGGCACCCTGAACCCGACAAGCGGCCCGTCTTCGCGATCCGAGGCATCCAGTTCACGAGATGTTCTAACACGCCTACGCACGGACATCGTCAGCAGCGTATTCGGGCCGGAAACCCGCCTGAAATTCGCGGACATGACGAAGCGCTATGATGTCAGCATCGGCACCTTGCGAGAGGCGCTTTCGCAACTTTCCTCGGAAGGGTTCGTTACGGTTGAGGCCGGCAAAGGTTTCAAGGTGTCGCCGGTTTCAGCCGTGGAGCTCATCGAGATTACCGATCACTTCATCAGCTTTGAGAAGCGCGCGGTGCGGGAGGCCATTGTCCATGGCGGCGAGGACTGGGAAGCCAACATCGTCGCCGTGCACCATCGCCTGAGCCTTATCGAGGGGTTGCCGTGGGAGCGGCGCATGGAACGGCATTCCGAATGGGTCGAGCGCCACCGCGAGTTTCACGAGGCCATAGTCGCAGCCTGCCCGGGGCGTTGGCTGTTTCGGTTGCGCTCCATCATGTTTGACCAACTCGATCGATATCGCTTTGTGACAAAGCGGGCACCGGAGGGTCTTGGCGGACGGAAATTCGAGGAGCACCGCGAAATCATGATGGCGACGCTCGCCCGCGATGCCGATCTCGCCTCCGCCTTGATCGAGCAGCACATTCGCGACACCTCCGAGCGCGCGCTCAAATTGCTATGACCGAAAAGAGGCTAGAGACATTCAAAGGTATTCTCGCAATTCTGAGCTTGCGACGGTGCGTGGCAGCCATCCGGCGATCTGTGCCTGACGATCTCATGGTAGACCATTGCTCCAAGGCGCGCCCAGGAAAAGCAGGCCAAGCAGCGGGCCTGTATGCTCAAACCGTTGCAAATTCCCCGAAACGGCACGCATTCCAAAGCCACGAAAACTCCCGTTCAATTCAACGGCACGAGCAAGGAACGCCCCGGGTGCGACACGTGCTAAACGAGACGGTTGGCGCAAAGCCTTTCCCTGGATTGCAGGAGGTGATTGTAGTCCGTGGACGTGTAGCTGGTCGAGTAGGAACTCGTAGCAAGCTTTCGCGCCTAGAGTGCACAGATACCCTCGCGGTGGCGCTCCCATGGGCCGAGCGCGCTGGCATCCTTTTCGCCAACCATCCGCAATCGTTCCTTTGGCAGACAACTCGCGATGTGCCGGGGCAAGGTGTTCCCAAAGCTGCTTTTTTTCATGTGAGCAAGGCCACCGCAGCAAGGAGTTCCTTTGAGTGTTGCACTGAGCATGACACCATCCGGAATCGTGGAACTTCTATGACCTTTGGGCGGGACCTTCCGAGATGACCAGTTTCATGGAGGTGCTGTCGGGTGCCCTGCCTACAAACGCCATTTTGACGGGCGACGTCGCGGCCCCATACCTGACTGACTGGATGGGTGAACTCAAAGGCGAAGCTCTGGCCGTTCTACGCCCTTCCACGGCACAGGAGGTGTCGCGGATTGTCACGATATGTCGCGATGCGGGTGTCGTGATCGTGCCGCAAGGCGGCAATACTGGTTTGGTCGGCGCGGCCACGCCCGTCACCAAACGCGCCGCTGTCGTTGTGCAATTGGGCCGGATGAATCGTATTCGCAGGGTCGATGCACGCGATAATGCCGCGACTGTGGAGGCGGGATGCGTGCTTGCAACTCTACAGGCGGCGGCCGAGGCGGAGGACCGGCTTTTTCCGTTGTCTCTCGGTTCGGAAGGCTCGGCGCAAATCGGTGGGTTGATCGCTACGAATGCAGGCGGAACCATGGCGTTGCGTTGGGGCATGATGCGCGATCTTGTGCTCGGCTTGGAGGTGGTGCTGCCAGACGGACGCATATGGTCGGACCTGTCCAGTCTGCGCAAACGCAACCTTGGGATCGATCCCAAACATCTCTTTATCGGCGCCGAGGGAACGACCGGCATCGTGACCGCAGCGGTCTTGAAGCTGGTGCCGCGCCCCGCCGCCCGAGCGACCGCCTGGCTCGCCCTGTCTCGCCTTGAGGCCGGCCCGGAATTTCTCAGCCTTGCGTTGCAACATGCCGGCGGCGCGGTCGATGCCTGTGAATTGATCCCGCGCCAGGGACTCTCTTTCGCCTCCGCCCACGTCGATAGCGCACAGTCGCCGCTCGATCCCACGCCAGACTGGGCCGTCCTTATGGAGATCAGTGGGCCGGACGCGGAACGCCTCCAGGAGACCTTGATGAGTCTCTTGGAGGTTGCGATGGATCGAGACCTGGTCTGTGATGGTGTCGTCGCCGCCAGTGAGGGCCAGAGACGATACCTCTGGTTTCTACGTGAGGCTATCGTCGAGGGGCAGCGCCTGGCAGGATTTCAGATCAAGCACGACATCGCGGTGCCAGTTGCCGAGGTTCCAGAATTCATTCGGGTGGCCAGCGATCGGGTATCAAAGCTTGATGCACATGTGTTGGTTTCGGCGTTCGGCCATTTGGGAGATGGGAACATTCACTTCAATCTTTCGCCGAGCGCGAGTGCTGATCCGGCGGACCTCTCAAAATGTGTATATGGCACCTGCCTTGAGTTTGGCGGAACAATCAGCGCCGAGCACGGCTTGGGGCGAAAAAAGAAAAAGATCGCCAAAGACCTGCAAGCGGTACAAACCTGCCCGTTCGAAATCGAGTCACTCCTCGACCCACAGCGCATTCTAAATCCTCTTTCCGAATCGTGACGGCCTCAGAAGAACCCGAACTGAGGATGCAATGTCGCAGAGAGGCGGCTCGACGCTTGACGCCACTATTTCGTCATTGGCAGGCGGCGCGGACCATCTCGGCGGTGCCGAATGCGTTGAAGTGGCCCATCGGCACGGCGATATGGGATATGTGGCCGCCCTCCAAAACTGGGCCAATGTTTGGACCACGAATAGGGGACGGGAGATGGCTCGGAAACGGTATTCGGACGAGGACGTCCTCAAGCTGCTGCGTGAGATCGAGTTGAAGCTGGCGGATGGTGATGACGTGCGAACGGCCTGTCGTTCGGTCGGTGTCAGCGACGCAACCTACTACAATGAGCCATAGACGCGCCATTGGTCCGAGCGACAATGGCGAATGCGGCGTCGGTTCGGCGGGATGGGTAGGTGTCAGCTGTCGGAAATGCGCAATCTTGAGAAAGAGAACGCCCGGCTGAAGAGTTCAAGGGACCGTGGCCGCAGCGCGGCCGCGTAAGCCCGCAGAACCGTGGCAGAGTTGGAACTCGACAAGCTCATTCTCAAGGAAAGCCTGAACCACCTAAAGCCGAGCGCCTGACGACGAGCCAGCTTCGTCAGGCCGTCATTCACACGCGTCAGAAACTCGCCACGTCCGAACGCCGGACCTGCAAGGTGATCGGACTTGCCCGCAGTTCCATGCAGTACCGGGCTGTCGAACAGAACGACGATGAGCTGCGGCTTGCCATGATCCGACTGGCGAAGAGCTATGGGCGTTATGGCTATCGAAAGGTGGCAGAGTTGCTGCGGGTCGAGGGCTGGCGCGTCAACCACAAGAAGGTGGAGCGGCTCTGGGGCGAGGAAGGCCTCCAGCAGCCGCAGCGTCACAAGAAGAAGCGCCGCCTCTATCACAAGGACAGCTCGATCATTCGATTGAGACCGACGCACACCAATCACGTCTGGAGCGTCGATCCTCGCCATTGTCGCTCGGACCAATGGCGCTCTCAATGGCTCGATGCACGAGAAGCTCAGCAATGGACGCAGCTACAAGATGCTGACGGTTCTGGACGAATACACCCGTCAGGCATTGGCGGTGGAAGTGCGGACCAGGATGGGATCAGAGGATGTTCTGGAGGTGCTGTACGGGCTGTTCTTGCGCCACGGCAAACCCGAATACGTTAGTAGCGAGCCGCCAGTGGATTGCGCCACTGGTCCGAGCGACCACAGGCGGCGGCCCGGAGTTCGCATCAGTAGCGACGCAGGGCTGGTTCGAGAAGGTGGGTGTGAAGCCCATCCGGATCTATCCGGGATCACCCTGGGAGAACGGATACAACGAGCGGTTCAACGGAACGCTACGCCGGGAAATCCTCAATGCCGAATGGTTCACGACGACCAGACAGGCCCAGATCGTCATCAACTGCTGGCTCAGGCAGTACAACCACACCCGCCCGCATCAAGCACTCGGAATGCGGCCTCCTGTGCCTGAAACCCTATCAAGAAGTGGCCCATAGAAATGGGGCTGGACACGGCGCCCCTGGGAATCCTATCGGCGGAGCTTCCGCGCATCGCCGGCCTGGACAACGGTGTTCCTGCCCTTTTCCGGGTTCGCGCCGCATCGGACGGACCGGCCGTTGAACCTGTCGCGTCTCCGCCGCATCGGGATAGTCGCCATCGGGCGTGCGTTCGAAGCCGATATCGCGGTCGCCGACATCCGTTTCTATGCTTCGCAGGAGGCGAGCTGACACAACGGCGGATGCTTCATCTCAAGGTGGGGCGAATTCCGCGTGACAAGGTGGATTCCACCAGCTGGAGTCCGCAGGTGGATTTTACAGTTTTGGTCAAGAATCCACCCCGTGCGGCCGCATTTATTGCGTAACAGATTGTAAATAATGTGCTTCTCATGAGTCGCTCGCGAAGGTGGATTCCGGGTGGATTCCCCGGTGAAATCCACTGTCGCTGGCGATCTTCTGCGCTCAGCCCCCCCGCATACACTCGGCCCCAGGAGGAACCCTCGGAGGGGGGGTAACGCAAAACGCCCGGAGCGTTGTTCTCCGGGCGTTCTCCTGCGATGATTGATGTATGAGTCAAGAGGGGCAGCAATGTCAATGTGAACCGCGCCGAGTTTGCCGGAGGCTGGTTTGTTTGAGTCACGCCACCATAGCGAGCTCGTCTGATTGTGCATAGAAGCGGGCTTCCGCTTCGGCGGGCGGGACGTTTCCGATGGGTTCGAGCAGGCGCCGGTTGTTGAACCAGTCGACCCATTCCAGCGTCGCGAACTCGACCGCTTCGAAGCTGCGCCATGGCCCGCGCCGGTGGATGACCTCGGCTTTGAAGAGGCCGATCACGGTCTCAGCCAGAGCATTGTCATAGGAATCTCCAACACTGCCGACGGACGGCTCGATGCCAGCTTCATCCAGCCGTTCGGAGTATTTGATCGACACATACTGGGCGGATTCAACCGGTCGTCGCAACACCCCATTGTTGGAGGTCC
>NZ_LOAS01000043.1 GCF_001558155.1 Aliiruegeria sabulilitoris | reverse complement strand
TGAATCAGCCCAACGCAAACGCATCAACAGACTTTTTCAACAGCATCTGTGCATAGCTGACGTTGGACGAAACCAGACTATGGCGCGCCAGCGCCGGTTTCTATCAGTGGCTCAATGGCGGCTTCCATTGTGGAGACAAAAACGGTCGTTTTCGCCTGTGACAGAAACGTATGGGTTTTGGCAGGGCTTAGGGCTTAGGGGCAGCACTACCGGTAGGCAGGTAGTACCGTTTTAGCCACTCAGAAAGCCCGCCAAGGCCGGGGAACAGCACGCGTTCGCTAATGTTTCTTTGATCTAGCTTGTCGCGGACTTCCCACTTCAAATCAGCCGGAATTATTATTTTTCGCCACGGTATGTCCCCGCTTGCGGCCAAGTAATCGTCGATCAACAAGTCAGGCCTTGAAGCAATCGAGAAGTATGCAAATTGGTTGTAAATCCTCGCGTCCAACGCAGGTGGTTCAAAGAAAAGGACGAAGTCGCCGGTTTTATGGCCTAACTCATCCAGTTCGGCGAGGTTGTTGAGCCCTTCGGACATTAGGTCCGTTGTAAGTATCCAAGTTTTCTCGGCTTCCATCACACCGCGAATTTTGGGAGGGGCTTTCTGGTGTAACTCCTTATAGTTCACCATCCAAACAGCACCGTCCTCCTGCATCTTACTGGTGTTGGACGTCGCAAAGTGCAGTGCAACGTCGGGAGAATAAGACCAATCGAGCAATCTCGTAGGTAGGCCGTAGTGTTGTCCTACCGACAGCCAGTACCACTCATTGTGATGGTCACCCAAATGCTGATACGCGTATTTCTTGAATTGGCGAATTATATGGTTCTCAGTTTTTGCGAATTCCCCACCCTGACGCATTAGCGAGGTTTCCATCTTGTACCGTGCAGTCGATACACCTCGGAACGCATACCTTGACTTAAAGCGACCTAGTCTGTCGTTCTTGCTGTCCTGAAAAAGAAGTTCGTACAAATCGCTCCAAGAAGTAGCAGTCTCAATAGTCAAAATATCGCTCCTCATAGCCGTTTCGAATTTGCACCGCAGCAACAGTCTCACCATGACTGTGGCAGAAGCCGCGAACAAGGAAAATGCTGTCTGTTACGATACCTCACCTCATCTCGTCTCGATTGGCCAAAAACTTCCTGACAGAACACAAACGTATGAGTTTTGACAGCTTACTCCCTGCGGATCGCTAGTCTTTCAGAGTAAGTTCGCCTACAAACGTGCCTGCATCGAGTTGTCGAGCATGTTCAAAACAGAGGATCACCTCCTCTTCGCCTTCACCATCTAAAGACTTCACGTTCAACCATCTAAACGTTTCGGCCCTCTTTCCGCACTCCAGCACAGAACATTTCTTGTGGCTGCTAGCAGCAAAAAGCGCATCAAAACGCTCTGCGTGTTTGGTGCGTGCAGATTTCGCGAGCTTTGCTGCCTCAAAGTTCGCTTCCCCTGCATCCACATCCGGGATTGCGATGCGATTGAACATCTGGGCAGTCAGCTGGCCAAGCTGCGCAGCAAATAGATCATTCAGCCCACCACATCGCGCTAGCACAAGCTTGTCATGATGGCTCTTGTGCAAAGATAAAATTACACGAAGGTCGACCACAAGAGGTTCGTCAACACCTTGGCTTTCGTCTTGTGGAAGGTAGAAAAAACCACGCTTATTGTACTGGAACATCAACAGCTCTTTGAGCAGATTTTGCGTTTTTCCTTCGGCAATTTTTTTGCTTTCTAGGTCTTTTGGGCCAAGAGCTTCACTGAGCTTCCGAGCTACAGACAGGAAAATGAAATTGCTTCTATCTCCTTCTCTCGCAAGATCGCAGGTCTGCGTGAGCACAACGTATCGATAGAAGTGAGGCGCGTTGGCATAGTAATCTTGATGCCCAGCAAGACGCTCGCGCATCCGGCTTGGAAAGAGAATGTCACCTTGACATAGGTGCTCGTTTTTTTCGATTTCTCGATAGACGTTTGGTAATCCCAATCCTTCGTCCTCCAAGGAGATGTGGTGTTGGGTGAAGCTTAGATGTCGCCGCGTTAGCAGTCCAGTTTTCCAAGAATGCCTTTGCTAACTTTGAGATTTGTTCGCCTGGACAATAACCCCTTGCCAAAACCTCTGTGTCAAAAACGGTCGTTTTTGGCATGACCCGGTAGGCTCACACAACATCAACGGCTTAGGTGTGACAGATCCCCCAGCCAATACCACGGAGGTTCTGGCACGGTTTTGCCCTGCACGACCGGCGATAGCTGCCCTTCGTCAGGGAGGGCTTCCAGGCGAACGGAGGCAGTCTGACAGAATCGCTCGGACGACCGCAAGGTCGACAAACCAGTCGGTCCTGTGAAACGCAGCATCCCGTAGTTTGGGCTCGTCGCGGCCCTACGCTGCGGCAGGCATGAACGTCGGCTCCGGGCCGTTCACGACGGTCGGAAACCATGCTGCGTGTGCGAGGTGCCGTGACCTGCCAACGGCAGGATTGCGCAGTTACCTGCTCTGGACCCTGCTTGAGACTATGGGTTGGACTTGTACCAAATTTGATCTTGACCAAACGTCAGTTTCAAACATTCTTATATGAATGGATGATCAAGAACTGTTCAAAGCAAGACGTGAAATCGGCGTTCGACTGAGAAGTCGGCGTAAAGAACTGGCGCTCACGCAGTGTGAACTGGCAGCATTTCTTGGTCACAAAGGTTCACATAGGATTAATCAGATCGAACTCGGACGTCAGCGGCTTTACGCAGAAGAGTTGCCGCGGCTATGCGAAAAGTTGAACTGCACGTACTCAGATATTGTTGGCACTGGAGATAGCGACAGTGAATAACTCCGCCAGACTTTGATCAAAAATCTCAGCCCTTAGAACCCAATCTCGTTTACGGCGTGATCATAAGGATGCGCTGCTTCTGAACAGAATGAATTGGCTGGGGTGTATCTCGAAGGGTCTGCCATCCTGAACGCTTCGCTGGGGACGACAGCGCATTCGCTCAGGTCGGGGAGCAGGGCGACAGAGATGCACTGCTCGAAGCCCACAAGATACCATCCCTCGAAAGGACGGGATAGATTGAAGGACATAACGGCCTTCAAAGCAGCCATTGCCGGGGTGTCTCCAATGGCCGCACTGCGCAGTTACCGGACCTCGCAGCCTAGGACCGGTGCTCCGTGGGTATCGGCAAGTATGGCTCGCTGGCCGCAAGGTCGGGAATGCCGACGGTGCGGACATCTGAGCAATTTTGTCGGATGACCGCTTCGAGCCGGAGCGGACCGTTGCCACCGACGCGAATATGCGCTCATCCGGACCCGAAGAATCTTCGAAGCGTATCTATAGCCCTGCCTTTTCGAGATTGGATATGAAGTGTTCCAACTCCTCTTCACGCGCAAACGGAATGTATTGGCGCGCGTAATCTAGGCTGTAGTCAGGACTGGCTTGCCGGACTTCCTCCACTGTTTCCTTGGCCTCTTCCATCCGACCGAGTGCCGCGTAGCATGCCGCAGCAAGCGCGATTGGATTGGAATTGCCCGGCTGGGACGTTCTTGTTTTCTCCAGCGCCAGGATGGCCTCGTCGTACCGCCGCAGGTTGAAGAGTGCGCGACCGTAATGGGCATTATAAAGATCGGGATGGCGCGGGTTCAGCTGCATAGCCTTTTCGAGCTCTTCGATCGCCTTCTCCGACTGGCCGGAATATGCGAGCGTGAAGGCGTAGAGACTTCGGTAGTGGGCATTTCCGGGGTTGTCGGCGACGGCCCGACGTTGTTCCGCCAATCCTCGGTCGAAATCCCTGAGGCACATAAAAACCCAGCCAAGGACGATGTGGCCAAGCGGCTCACGTCCGTCGGCGTCAACTGCGGCCAGAGCGTATTTCCGCGCGTGTTCGATGGTCTGTGACGGCCCTTCGCCCCATGCGTTCATAAATTCCGAAATGTAGGTCCAGGCAACTAGGGCGTGTGCGCGGGACATTTCGGGATCGATGGCGATGGCCTTCAGTGCCTCTTCCCGTGCGTTTATCACGTCTTCTCGTGCGCCGCGAAAGTTCGCCTCCGAGGCGCGTAGAAAGTGGTCGTAGGCATTCACTTTCTCCGAGGACTTTGCCAACGAACGCCGATAGCTGTCGCGGGTGATTTCTCCGGCCAGCGTATTCACGATCATTGCTGTGATTTCGTCCTGCACTTCGAAGATGTCTTCGATGTGCCGGTCATACTTCTCGACCCACAGATTGGCACCAGTTGAAGGGTCGATCAGCTGAACTGTCACGCGGATGCGGTTGCCAGAACGTCGAACACCCCCTTCAAGGATGTACCGCACACCCAATTCCCCGGCGATCTGACACAGCGGGGTCGCGCCATCTCGATACGCAAAGGAAGACTGCCGTGCGATCACGACCAGCTCGCGGCACCGCGCGAGTTCTATGATTATGTCATCTGTAATACCGTCCGAGAAATAGGCTTGTTCCGGATCGCCTGAGAGGTTCCTAAATGGCAGGACCGCGACGGATGGCTGCTCGGTCTCAGCTTGCACCGGATTTTCCTGGGCATCCTTGATGTCACCCTCAAACCGGAATCCCTTTCGTGGGATCGTCTTGATCAGCCTTTGCGTCTGGCCGTTGTCACCAAGTGCGACGCGTGCCGCGTTGATGCGGCTTGAGATCGCGCTGTCAGACACGATGCGCCCGGCCCAGACGTGATCGATCAGGTCGTCGCGCGTGACGATCTTTCCAGGGTGCGACGCAAGGTAAGTAATCAAGTCCATCACCTGCGGCTCGAGCGCGACAGCCTTACCCGCGCGGCTCAGTTCGCCCCGAGAGGTGTCGATCCGGAAGTCCTCGAACAAGATCGCAGTTTCGTCGCCCATTTCCTGATAATGACCACGCGCGACAAAGTTTCTCAAGGCAAATGGAGCCAATCCGGAAGGTTTCTGGACGCCGTCTCAAAGCATCCCCTGGAAGGATATGGCACCTTCAATTCAGGAAAACCAGCACTCTGGAAAACAGGAGAAACGACATGAACCGGAAAGAGGCATACATCTCGACACATTTCACCGACATCACCGAATCCAGGCATGGTGAGGTCCGCAAGTTGCAGGCCGAGATGGCCCATGCAATTGTGTGCTTTCTTGGCAAGGCCCCACTCAAAGCCATTCAACGTCCCTCGCGTGAGACCCAAGTGCGCCGTCTGGATCAGGCGTAGCGTAATGAGGCGAATCGGCTATTGGGACGCGCGAAGAGCGGGTCCATCCCGCACCTGGCGCCAATCTACGGCGAACGTCGGGTCCGTCAACGAAGCAGATCTTACCCAAAATCGGCCCAACGACGGGGAAGCGCAGGTAACGGCCTTCCGAGTTCGGGCGGAGGCGGGCGATTTCATCCCTTCGATCTAAGCAGCTTGTCCACTTCTTCTTGGTCTATTCCTAGCACATCGGCTGCCTTCCTGAGCATCCATGGCCCGCCGCTCAGTGTCGCAAGTTCCTGCCGGTCACGCCAAACATCCCTCGCCCAAGGAACAATGTCATCGGGCAGCAAATCATCAACACTTCCTCTTTGCCGGCGTAGCGACACGCAACCGTTGTTCCTTAAATGTTCCTAATGGGTTATATTCAAAGGTGACAGCATTTCAAGGCAGTTGACCCGTTTGTGGGTGCCGGAAAATCAAAGGAACGCCGATGCCTGGACCCGACCCTGCAGCCCTCTGGATTGAGGAGTATGCCGACCGGCCTACCGTCAGTTTCCACGCTTACTTCTGGACGGGCAACGACGGGAACCGACACAAGCGAGCGGAAGGGATGGTGCGGCGCCTCGCTCGCGGTGACTGGAAATGCAGTTGGTGCGGCGACCCGCTTCCCGATTGGCGGCGTGTAGATGCTCAATATTGCTGCGAAGGATGCCGGAAGAGGGCAGCGAGAGCGCGGCGGACCCACATCGCTGCGTTGCACCGATATTGAACCAACCTTGCAATTGATTCCCATAAAATCTGAGGCGCGACATGGGCGGAATGGGAAGCGGACGGCACTGGCATATCGGCGCCAGGAGCACGACGGAAGACTATCGGGCGATAGACGTGCGTTGGCTGGGGCGCGAGGGCATGTTGCGTCCGGGCTATTCGGGCAACATCACATGGTCACGCAATGGCGAGGTAGTGGCATCAGTCGGTATCGCCTCGGAACCGGCGCGCATTGTCTTGGATTACCGGTCCCGAAGCGTGGGCAAGGATTGGGAAAGCCTGCGCTACAGCGTCCATCTCGACGCCACGCCCTGCAACATCGGCGGGGCGCGGCATTGGCTCCTCTGCCCCGCCCAAGGCTGCGGAAGGCGCGTCGCAGTGCTCTATGGCGGACGGATATTTGCTTGCCGTCATTGTCACCAACTCGCCTATTCCTCTCAGCGCGAAGATGCTGGCGAAAGAGCGGCACGGAAAGCGGATAGGATACGAGAGCAGCTTGGCTGGACACCCGGCATCCTGAACGGCCCGGAACTTTGGAACAAACCCCGGGGGATGCACTGGCGCACATTCGAGCGGCTGAACCATCACCACGACAGGTACGTCATGCAGGCGCTGGGCGGTATCGCGGAGAAGTTTGGGTTCGCCGACAAGTTGCCGAGCAATGTCAAATTGGCCGGATTAGGTATGAAAGGACTTCAGGAATAGTAGTCGTGGAAACTCCACGAAATCCCGTACCAGCCGGTGTAGAACACGCTGCCATCGACATAGCCCCAATTGTTCCAGCCGTAATACCAGCCTACATTCCAGTAACTGTCACCGAAGCCCGATGGAATTCCGCTCCACCAATCGTAGTTCCAGCTCCAGGTCGAATACCAGCCAAGGCCAGTTGGAGAGGATTGGTAGACCCAGGCCCAGCCAAGAGACCAACCAGCAAGGAAGGTTGAGCCGGAAATCTCCCAGCCCCAGCCGTAGCTCCAATAGGCATTCCACCCGTAATGCCATGAGGCATCCCAGCCATAGTCCCAAAGGGCGTACCAGCCATAGCTCCAACTGGTGTGCCAGCCGTAGCTCCAGTACCCGGTCCAGCCATAGTTCCAGGTGACGCTCCAGCCGTAATACCAGTTCTGGTACCAGCCGTATTCTTCGCTGAGCCACCAACCGTAGTTCCAACCGGTATACCAGCCAAAGTTCCACCCGGTGTGCCATCCCTGGTTCCAGTACCAGTACCAGCCATATTCCTGCACCCAGCCAACGCCTGAGACCCAGCCCCAGTGCAAGCCGTTACCCTGCGCGGCGTACCAGCCGTAGCTCCAACCGAAGTTCCAGCCGTAATTCCAGCCGTAATTCCAGCCGAAATGCCAGTCATAATCCGTGCCATAGGCCCATTGCTGCGACCAGCCATAGCTCCAGGTCGCGTGCCAGCCGTAAGACCAGGCAAAGTCCCAGCCGAATTGCCAATCATGGTACCAACCGAAGTACCAGTCATAATGGCCGCCAAAGCTCCATTCGGCGTACCAGCCCTGTATCCAATTCTGATGCCAGCCGAAGCTGTAATGCCAAATGTTGACCCACTCGGAATAGAAGTGCCAGTCGTAAACGTAGTCCCAATAGTACTCGTATAGCCAGCCGTATTCCCAAGTCCTGTTCCAGGTCGTGGGTGGTTCCAAATGCAAACCGTAATGAAAACCGTAATAAGAATCGGACATGTCGCGCTCCCAAGGGGGTGACTCTGGGTTAAGCTTAGAGTTGTGAATGCAATCCGGTCAAATTTTCGTGGGTCACGTCCGGTAAAGACCTTTCGCTTCCCTTGGCTGCCAGAGGGCCTGCACCACGTGACCCAAACGGTCTGAAGTAGGAATAGGAGGCCCGCCGCGCCGCAAAGCATTTGTACACATTCGAGCGGCTGAACCATCACCACGACAGGTACGTCATGCAGGCGCTGGGCGGCATCGTGGCAAGGTTCGGTTTCTCGGACAAGTTACCGAGCGCAAAATAGGTCGAATGGACATAAGCGCTGATTTACCCTGCTCGCCACGCCAGAGTTCCAGTCGCCTCATAGGGTGGAGGAAACGCTCAAACTTGGATAAGAACCAAGTAGCCAAGGATAGCACGATTGGGATGGTCGAACTGGGTGGCCAGTTCGCTCATCGTCTTGTCGCCCTTCAGCGCCGCCAATGCGACCTTCGCCTTGAACGCGGCGCTGTGGTTTCTTCTCGGACGTCTTGCCATCTTTCGCTCCTTCTTCCCGGCATCGCTGCCAGATCGGGAGCAGAAAATCCACCTAACTCAACCGTTCAGATTTCCCGAGCCACCTCAAAGTGCATTCGACGGGCATCCGAAATCATACATCGTGCAACTGGGTCGTATATCGTTACAGCTACAAGGTTTGAGAAGGCGTGATCCCGGTACCAAGTTCAAAGTCGTTGCCACGGGCCGTAGGCGCGGGCATCATACCTGACAAAGACGTTCCTTTGGGAAAGACTGGTCAACGACGTGCAGAAAGCAGATTCAAATAGCTACCAGGAGAGCATTGATGGCACAAACCCTAAGTCAGGCGTTTCTTTCAAGCCCAATCAAGTTTCTGACCAAATTCGCGGTGTCGATGGACTTCTCTCAGAACCTTCATGCGGGCTTGCAGCGTTTTAAGGTCGAGGACCAACTCCAAAATGATATTGTGATTAGCGGTGCTCCGGCGGGTGGCCAAGACACATTTCCAGCATATTTCCTTCCTTACAGCGACAATACAGTTTGGCAGATCCGTTTGGGAAGTGATGCAGATATCATGTTCACTCCAGCCTTGACCGGATGTTCTTTTTTCGTAGGTGGAAAACGAAAAAATCCAATGATTTCCCATATGAATTTTCAGGACGAAAGCGGTGGAATTGACCAAGAGAGGATCGACTACAATGCCCAATCGCTGTTTGACCATGCGATTACTGGTATTCCCTCTGCTCTGCGTAAGGCTGATTATGTCCCGGATGGTGAGTCTGCACAAGACCACAGGGTTTATGTGATTGGCATTCGAGAAAAGCGGGGCCTAGCATCATCGAAGAAGTGGCGGATGTACCGTATGAAGCACGACCCTATGCAGAAAACTGTCAGTGAGCCCCCGAACTGCTTCGGTTAAGAGGGGCTGAAAGACTCCCTCTGCGACGCGCATGAGCGCCAAAACCCGTCTTACGGCGTCCTCTCGATGAGCTGAAAATGCGGCCCGTGGAAACCATGGCTCGCGTCGACGGGAAGCGTAGTACAAGAAGATTTTTTTGACGACCTGTTAGGCCAATTGTTGGCGAGAGTTGCGTCGTGTCGGTCCCGAAATACCCAATCTAAAAAGAGCTGCATTGGTTTTGGCCGGGTGCTGCAATTCGAGATGGCGCTCCCGCTGTTATTGCAAGAGCGCATTTCCAGGCAATTCGGCGGCCTGCCAAGCAGCGGTCGCTGCAACACTTGGCGAATTGTAGGTCCCCAGATCTATTTCCATATTCTGTGCTTGTGTGCCAGTGGATTTCGTATTGGCAGCGAATTCCCGGTAGGTCAGCAAACCAGACGCTTCAACTTAATCCGGATAGAGGGGGGGGGCTCGGATTTGTAGGGCCTTGAACTAGGAAACCGTGCTCCCATTTGTTCGCACGTATCCACATTTGAAAAAATCCGCGCAACTCCTGAACATCGAGCTTGTTTCGGCGCTGCTTGCCATGGCTATCCCCACCACCGGAGCCGGATAGGTCGCGCCACCAGTGTAGGATGTGTGGGCTTGGCACCCTAGCGTAAATACGCCACAGGAATTCCCGACCGTACCAAGCGACTGTCGGCGCGGAATAATACCCAAGAATCAGCCCCGTTGTGACGAACGAAGAAGCCAGAATACTTCGCACTCGAATTGCGGCAACTTTAACCGAAGCTCCGCTGAACAATTGGGAACGGCGTTTTCTCACCGACATTGACGCCAAACTTGCTCGATATGGCGGGCGAACGCACATGTCGGAGAAGCAATACGCGGCGTTGCAGCGGACGCTCAGGAAGCTTGAAGCAAACGTTCCCAAAGACGCGGTTCAGAAAAGAACTGTGCATCCATCACAATCAGTTCCCAAGCATACACCGCCCGAACGGCCAGCCCGCACCCATCGATCGATAAAGGATCGGTCTCCCATTCGGCAATCGAAGTTGGCCGTTATCCTGTTCTTGGGCGCAGTCGGACTCTTGTTCAGCCTACCAGGCGATGACACGGGATCGAGCGGCCGTCCAGGCGTTGGCGGCAATGAAGTGGCCTCCATGCCTCTCAAAAAAGTTAGCGGGACAGATGAACTTGCGGTTTCGGTGTCGCTGCAACCTAGGCCGATGCCCTCACGCACACAGAAAAAACGAAAAACCGAAACAAAATCTCCGCACTCCGTTCCCCCTGGAAGCATCGGCGTCGTGGACGGTGACACAATTCGACTTGGGTCAAATGAGCGGCGCATTCGGTTGGTGGGCTATAACACGCCTGAAACCTGGAAGCCGAGATGCGCGCGAGGCGAGGCGCTAGGAAAGCGAGCAACCGCCCGCCTCAACCAGCTTGTCCGGGCCGCGAAAACTGCCGAAGTAGAGTTCGTCGCGTGTGCCTGCAAACAGGGAACCCAAGGCACGAAGAACTGCAGTTTCGGCCGCGCTTGCGCCTATCTTCGCGTCGATGGCCAAGATGTGGGAAAGACGCTGATTGCCGAGGGGCTGGCAGCTAGTTTTATCTGCGGACGAACTTCATGTCCGCCGTTGCCCCGCCCGTGGTGTCGCTAGGTTCGAGGCTGCACCGTCCAATGACCGATTCAGCCTGCGACAAATCGGGGCCGAATTCTTGCGCGTTCCGGGCGAAGGTGGGGGAATAAATGGGGGATCAACAACCTAGGCTGCTAAAAATTCCAACCAAAAACAATAGATTAATGTATTTTTATGGCGGTCGCTATAGGATTCGAACCTATGACCTTCGCCTTCGGAGGGGGAACGCGGGGCCTAGCTAACTCTCTGCTGAGCCTGACAGGCCTTGAAACTTCAAGCAGTTACCCTTTACTAGGCCTAGCGAGGCCCTGTAGCCCCGCGCCCCAAAATGTAACCAAAAGTAACCAGCCCGATGACCGACCTCAGTTCGAAGACGAAACGCAAGCGCCTCGCCGCCCGCGCCGCTCCCCATTATTGCCGACTAGCCAAGGGTGTTTCCCTAGGCTGGCGTTTCCGTGGCAGCCACCCGGCAAAATGGGTGGTCAAGCTCACCACGCCAGACGGCAAGTACCTCAACCGCACCATTGGTGACGCCGAGGATGGAGGCTGGCCCGGCGGGCTGACCTATGACGCTGCCGCCGACGAGGCACGCAAGATCGCCGGGGCACCGCGACTCGCCAGCAAGATCACCGTCGGCGACGCGATTGACGCGTGGCGGGATGACAGGAGCGCAGGCGCATCGACCAGCATTGCGAAGGCCAAGATCCGCTCCGAGGCGAAGCTCCTAAAGGAAGGGCTCGGGCATCTCCGGCTCGTCGACCTGACGGCAAAGGATCTCGAGAAGTGGCGGGCCGGCCTCCTCCGCGCCGCCGAAGACAAGCGGGCAGGCAAGGCGACGATCAACAGGAAGATCGCCGGGCTCAAGGCGGCGCTCAACAAGGCGGCCACAGGCCAGCAGGGCCCGCACCCGTGGGACGGGCTGGAGAAATTCAAGAAGGCGGAATCCTTCGGCGCACGGATCCGCGTCCTGACCCGCGACGAGGAGGCAGCGCTGCTGCTTGCCTGCCCGCCGGACTTGCTGCGGTTCGTCACCTTCCTGCTTAGGACGGGTGCGCGCCCCGGTGAGGCCGCCGCGGTGGAGATCCAGAATATCCTGCTTTCGGAAGACGACAACGGCGGCTGGATCACCACCACCGGCAAGGTCGGCGAGCGGACATTCCGACTGGATCCGGCA
>NZ_LOAS01000042.1 GCF_001558155.1 Aliiruegeria sabulilitoris | reverse complement strand
CCGCGACGACGGCATGGATTATTCCAACACCCGATACGAGGCGCAGTTCAAGGCGGCGGTGGAGCGCGCGGAACTGGAGAACGTCACCGCATATTCCTGCCGTGATTCATTCATCAGCCGGGCGCTTCGGAAGGGCGCTTCCATCGCTGCGGTCGCGAAGCATGCGGGCACCAGCCCTGACCAGATCATGCGCTCCTACTTCAGCGAGCTGCCGACGGAGACGGACTCATGGCTCGGCGAGTGAAATCCTTCACGGGCAAGGACGGCCGCGTCGATCGGCAGAAGGTCGAGACCGATGTCTCCGCCTTCATCGACCTGTGGATCGACAGCCTGCTGCCAGATGGGCCAGAGATCGAGTTGCGCGAGGCTCTGGCAGCCCGTGAGGCCATCGATGCACTGGCGCGCCAAGGGCGCGAGAGGCGCGCTGAGAGCGGCCGTGGGAGCGGCTCCGCGCGCCGGGGTATCGAGGCAGCCCGCAAGGCGACCGTGCTGCGTATCGACGAGGAGATCGTCCGCAGGAGGCATCCGCACCTGACCTCGCTCAATGCCCGCGCGGAGAAGGTCCGGCAGTACTGGCCCGCCAGTGCAGGCGTGGACACACCCGGCCGATCGACGATTCGGCGCTGGCTGAAAAAACTTCCCTGACACCTCAAATTCGTTGCTCCCGAAAATTCCCCGAGCAACTGCACCCGTGCCACAAACTGGTCTGTTGATTCAAATCAGGAGGGTGCAATGGACACCGATCTTACAGGCGAGACGGCGACCGGCTATGCCGCGGCGCTCGCCACCCTGCCCGCTTGGAACGTCGACCAGCTCGCTGCCGTGATCGGCGCGCCGGTAACGACCATCGAGGCACAACTCACCCACCAGCGTAAGCCGGAATATACCGGCCCGGTCCTGCGGTCGTTCAGGATTGGCCGACGCCGGTTCTTCAGGCGCGAAGCAGCGCTCGACTGGATCCGGGAGCTGGAAGCCCTCGAGATGGGCGGTGCGGCATGACTGTAGAATTCACATTCTGCTTCGACGGGCCGGGTGAAATGGTGACCTCGGTCACCCTCACCCGCGAGAAGGCGCAGCGAGCCGCGCGCGGGTTCCTGAAGATGATCAACGACAATTCGTCCGCCCTCGGCACAGAGCGCTGGGCCCGGCTTGTCACGCTGTTATCCTACATCGCCGACGGGCTTGCGGAGCAGGAACCGGAAATCGTCCTGCATATGATGACTCCCACAGACAAGGCAGATCTCAATCTGGCGCTGGAGGCTGCGGCATGAGCAGCTCCGAGCTTGAGCGCCACAAGGCAGAGGCCGCTGGTGAGCTTCAGAGTGATGCCGATCTGCTCGCCGCGTATCGGTCGAACCCGTCAGATCCTGCAGCCCGGCAGCTCTGGTTTTCGCGGAAATACCTCCGCGACAGGATCGAACGGCTACAGACCAAGAAGCTCCTTTCATGACGAACACGGCCGGAGCGTGAACCCCGGCCGTAACGCTCATCTTCACAATCTGACCGCCATCGCGGACAGCTCCCACCAGAGCCTGTTTACCACGCCAGCGGTCCCAAACAAAGGGATCAGATTTGTCCGTCACATACATCGAAACGACCAATCCCGCGCGGATCGGAAAGATCTATGGCCCAGACGGCGCCGGGGGCGTCACGAAGTCTGTAGAGATGACCTACCGCGCTGCGGTCGGGGTAAGGTGCTCGTTCCCGAACCTGCAAGAGCTGGGTGAATTCGTCGACGCGATGGAGTCTGGCACGTCCTACCTGATCGCCGGGGTCTGCGACGGGCCCGAGACTTTCGACATCACCGGCATCGACGACGAGGAAGGGATCAAGAAGGGGAAAGAGCAGTTCCCGTTCCCGGCAGGCCCCGGCGTCATGATCATCGATGCCGACAATGCGATCCCGGCTGAAGACCTGCGCTTTCAACTCGACATGGCAGCACCGGGCTTTGGCCACGTCGCCATGGAGTGGAAGCCCTCCTCCTCCAGCTACCTCTGGAACGGCGACGAGCAGTTCACCGGGCTGAAAGGCGCGCATGCCTTCGTCTCGGTTGCAGACGCCAGCGACATCCCAAGAGCGGGCGACGTGCTGTTCAAGAGGCTCTGGCTGGCCGGGTTTGGGTGGATCAAGACCAGCAGTGCAGGGGCGATGCTGGAGCGGGCGCCCTATGATCGCGCCATGCTCGTGGGGTCACAGCCATGCTTCGCCGCAGGCGCGTTCTGTGAGCCTCCTGTGCGGCAGGAGCGGCCGCCGGCCCTCTACCTGCCCGGAGCCGAGGAAGTCGATACACAGGTCCTTTTGCCCGACTTGACGCCGCAAGAAGAACAGGCCTTCAGGAAGCTCGTCGCGGCGGCCAAACGGAAGGCTGCACCCGAGGCGAAGAAGATCCGAGAGGGTTATATCGACGGGCGCGTCGTCAAGGTCCTGAAGCAGCGTCTGGAGCGCGACCCGACACCGGAAGAGGTGGGGCAGTTCGACCGCTCCACCCTCGACATACCGATCGCCGGCGGGACGTTGGGCATGGACCAGATTGTCGAATTACAGTCCGGGTTGCTGGTGACTGTCGAGGAGATCCTCCTCCAGCCCGCCCGTTACCACCGGCAAATCTGCCGCGACCCAGCATCCCCGGAGTATCTCGCTGGCATCTTGTTTACGGATCGCGGACGCCCGGTCCTCCACAGCGAAGCGAACGTCAAGCCGACTTGGAAACTGGGTAGCGACGCAGACCGCAAAGCCCTCGCCGCCGACCGCGGACACATGGCGGCGATCCTGAAGAATCTGAGAGAGATGAGCCCGCATAGGAGATCCCTGTTAATCGACCACCTTAGGGGGACATGATGAACTTTCTGGAAAGCGTGCTGGCTGAAGTCGAGACCAGCGCGGAAGAAGTCGAGGCCAACACCAACCCGAGCGCAGCCTCTCCCTATCTGGATAGGTTGACCGAGGATGCGCTCGCAGAGCACTTCGTGAAGGGCCACATGGGCGGAGACGCGCGCCATGTTGTTGCTTGGGGAAAGTGGCTGTTCTGGTCTGGTACACACTGGGAGGCAGACGAGACCCTACGGTATGCGACCGAGATCCGGCAGGCGATTGCGCCGTTCGTCGCCGAGCTGTTCGACTTGGCTGATGCATCAGAAACCGGCGGCGCAGGTCTCCGGAAACTGGCGCGCCAGTTTGGATCCTCAAAGACCGTGATGAGCGTCGCCAGCCTCGCTAGGACCGTCGACAGTGTCCCGGTAGGGGTCGAGGAGCTGGATGCCGATCTCGATCTGCTCGCCACACCCGGCGGGATGGTCAACCTGCGCTCAGGTGAGATCCGGCCCGCCAAGCGCGAGGACCTGTGTACGAAGATCACCAGCGTCGCCCCCGCACCACCGGGTACGGTCCCGGAGCGCTGGATCGGGTTCCTGCACCGGATCTTCTCCGGGGATGTGGAGATGATACGGCTACTGCAGGAGGCGGCGGGCTACGGGCTCACCGGGCGCACCACAGAGCATAAGCTGCTGTTCCTCCACGGGTCGGGCAGGAACGGCAAGAGCGTCTACCTAAGCACGATCTCCCGGCTTGCAGGCGATTATGCTGGCCGCGCGCACGCCTCGACGTTCATCAAGCAGCACAACACCCAGCACCCCACTGACGTTGCAAAGCTGCGGGGTCTGCGGATGGTCATCGCGTCGGAACTGCCGGAAGGATCTGTCTGGAACGAGAACGTGCTGAAGGACCTGACTGGCGGCGAAACGGTCTCCGCGAGATACATGAGGCAGGATTTCTTCGATTTCAAACCACAGCTCACCTTGCTGATCGCCGGGAACTCGCAGCCATCTTTGCAGGGCGTGGATGTCGCGACGCGGGAGCGTCTGGTGCTGGTGCCGTTCGATGTAACCATTCCACGGGAGGAGCGGGACCCGCTGCTCGAGGAGAAGCTGATCGGGGAGGAAGGTCCTGCGATCCTGCGCTGGATGATCGACGGCGCCGTGCAGTGGTATCGCCATGGACTCACCATCCCGGAGAGCGTGCGTGCCGCGTCCGAGAGCTATTTTGCGAACGAAGACATCGTCGGCAACTTCCTGACTGCCTTCGTCGATATCGACCCTGACGGCTTCGCCAGTCGACGGTCCCTCTACAACGCCTTCAAGCGTCATTGCTACGACAACGGGCTGGCCTGCTGGACCTCCACGACATTCGTCAAGGAGCTGAGGAAGCGAAAGCTACAGGAGGGCAAGCGCGAGGGCACGCGCGGGTTCCGCGGTGTTAGAATGAGGGCTGCTGAATGGGATGTTTGAGATGTTCACAAATGTTCCGGGGCACTTGGGGCACCTCTTTCTATATAGGACGTAAGGCGTGTGCGCGCGTCATACGTATAGCTGTAAACTGCCCCGGAATCCCCTGTATAGACGCCCGATATAGCAGGAAGTGCCCCAAGTGCCCCGGATTCAATGATATCAACAACTTAGAAGACGGTTCCGGGGCACCTTTTCAGCAGCCTCCCGGTTTGGATAGCTGCCCCGGATCCGCTCATCTCATAGGAGACCTGACAAAAACCAGACACCAAGGAGAGCCCACATGAACCACCAGATGCCCCGTAGACGGATCCTGACTCTCAAGTCACCTCGGGATCCAGAACTCGCCTCCAAGATCGAGGAGGCACGCGCTAAACGAGAGCGCGCCGAGCGGCAGGCCGTCCTAGAGGCCGAACAGCAGGCCGCCAAGAAGATCCGCGTCGCCCGCGATCGTGAAACTGGGGCTGCCGTCCTCGCCCGGATCCGCGCCGACTTCCCTCGCGCCTTCCCCGACTGGAAGCGCCCGTTGGCAAGCGGCATGCACAAGGAGTTGCAGGCTCACTACCCTGACCTCACGCCTCGGGACATTCGGCTCGCGCTGTCCACATGGTGCGCGAATGTCCGATACCTCACAGCCGTCGTCCGGAGGGATGCGCGCCGCGTCAACCTCGACGGCAGCGACGCCGGCCCGGTTGCAGACGAGCAGCGCAGGCATGCCCGGATCCAGCTCAAGCAGAGGAAGGGAAAGAAATGACGGGAGAAGAACTCCTCGCAGAATTGATGGAGCTGGATGCCCGCGAGATTTACATTCGGCACCGGCAGGAACGCCGCCGGGGGGACGCCCTCGCGGAGGACCCGACTCCTTGGGTTCCGGGGTACAAGACCCGAGGCCGCGCTCGGCAACAGTGCGACAAGTGCCACCGGCTTTCTGACTAGGCCGTTGAGAACGTCTCTACGATGCTTGTCATGCGTTCTAAGAACCTCTTCCGGCAAGACGTCGTAGTAGATATCGAGGACGGATCTTGCCGCCGTTAGCAAAGGATCGACGACGCAGGCAGCCGGATAGATGCCACCTGACTTGAGGTCCGTGATCTGAGAGCAGAGCCGGTCAATGTCCCCACCCGCGGCTTCTAGTGTTCCGAGTTTGACGCTTGCTACCGGTTCCCCCGAATTTCATCGAGGGCGTTCAGCGCGCGGCGCTCTCGGGCGAGGATGTCGTCGGCCGATTTGGTCCAGGTGAAGGGCTTCGGGCTGGCGTTGTGCTGGAGGAGGTAGTCGTAGATGGCGGCCTCGAGATCACCGACGCTCGAGTAGCTGCCGCGCCGGATGCGCCTCGACGTGATCTCGGCGAAGAACCGTTCGACCATGTTCAGCCACGACGCGCTGGTCGGCGTGAAGTGCAGTTGGAAGCGCGGGTGTTTTTCCAGCCACGCCTTCACCTCGGGCGTCTTGTGGGTCGCGTAGTTGTCGAGCACCAGGTGGACCTCGCGCGACTTTGGCACGTCCCGGTCGATGCGGCGCAGGAACTTCAGGAACTCCTTTGCGCGGTGCCGTGGGAGGCATTCGCCAATCACCTGACCCGACTTCACGTCGAGCGCCGCGAACAGTGTGGTTGTGCCGTGGCGTTTGTAATCGTGGGTCATCGTGGCGGCGCGGCCCTTCTTCAGCGGCAATCCCGGCTGGGTCCGGTCCAGCGCCTGGATCTGGGACTTCTCATCGACGCACAGCACACTGACACGTCCGGCACCAGCTTGGAATCCTCCGTCAGGTGCAGAACACTAGAACAATGATCTGGACAAATGAGCGGAGTTTCGAAAACGTAAGAAAAATGTCCCGCATCAAAGGTCACTCGCTGCAGCGATTGATGCTGAGTTTGCAGTGACCCTCGGCGGGTTTTGATTTGAAGGATATAAATCATGCATATTTATTGCGCGTACAGAGACCAGAGAGTTCACGGGGCGGGGCCGCAAGGAGACGGATGCATAACAGGCCACCACATCATTCCAGACCATTGTTTTTACTACACATTTGGGGCCGGAAAAAAGTCTTGCCCAGTTGTTGCAGGGTATAAAACCGGCAACGCCCCGGTTGTTTTAGTGACTGCTAATAGAAATGGAGGCAAATCCAGAGAACATGGGCAAGTCCATGCAGTTTTTGACCCCATTGAACTTAAAGCGCAAAGGAATGGGTCAAACCAATGGACCTACCGTGAGGCACGCGACGCTGCGATTAAAAGCTTGAAAGACGCTCTTGGAGCGGACGAAGAGGTAGTTCGCGAAAAACTGGATGAGTATTTCATGTATGAACTGGGACTTACCGAGGATAACTTGATCAAAGCCGGTGATCACGGAGTCATGGCGAGTGCACCAGATCCTCGGCGAAACGCCAAGCGACGTGCCGCTTACACGTCGAGCAAGAAATCAAGAAGCAGCGGCCCCATCGATTATGGCTCTTGATAGCTTGCAGGGCTGGGGGTACTGCGCCGTCGAGAAAGGCGGCGAGTTCGGCGAAGCAGGAGGACGGCGCAGGATGAGAGAACGGCAAGTCTCGGTTTGAAGCCGTCGTCCGACAGTCTCAATCAGGGCTGTCCGACTAGTGTCCGATACCCTGCTTACATTGGGAACCATGCGTTAGGTGGGGAACACTAGGTTTCGCCTGCGATATGCGATCCACGCGGCGTTCACCCGGCCCAACACAGATGAGCAATGCGAACAAGGAGGCCCGTGGCCATCAGTAGGCAAAACTGGATGTTCGCCGGTTCCGAAGGTGGCGGGAAAGCCATGGCCATCGCTGTCACCCTGATCGAAACTGCCAAGCTGAATGGCATCGATCCGCAAACTTGGCTGACCTGGGTGCTCGAACGCTTCGCGGATCACAAGATCAACCGTCTCGACGAACTTATGCCTTGGAGTTACGCTGCCCAGGCAGAGCAACCGGGGATGCATGCTCCAGCCCAGAGCGCCTTCGTCGGACGGTCACCATTCTGTTTTAACCAACTGAGAATAATATGAATTCAAAGAGCGACAAACGCCCGATAGTCCTGATCTCATGCGTGAAGAGCAAGCGAGCCGTGCCGAGCAAGGCACGGGAACTCTACACTAGCCCGCTTTTCAAGAAGATGATGAGCTATGCCCTTTTGCTCGAACCAAAAGAGATATTCATTCTTTCCGCGCTCCACGGACTCCTTGATCTGGACACAGTAATTTTGCCTTACGAAAAGACCCTCAACAATATGAAGGTGAAAGATCGCAAGGACTGGTCGGACGGTGTAATCGCCTCGCTCGAAGAACGTTGCGACCTACGGAATGATGAATTTGTTCTGTTGGCTGGCAGGAAGTATTCGGAATTCCTTGCGCCGAGGCTCTCGCACGTCAGCCAGCCTATGGATGGCCTGTCCCAAGGTAGAAGATTGAAGTGGCTGAACGAGCAGTGCCATGTCTGAAGCCTGTGAACTGTTGCACCGTTGGGCGAACACGCTGCCTCGTCTAAATGCTTCATATTCTGCGGGTGAGATACCCAAGAACGGTATCTACTTGGTATTCGAAAAGGGAGAGTTTGCCCACGGCAGAGACCGCATCGTTCGTGTCGGAACGCACACAGGCAACGATAGGCTCGCAAAGAGATTGCACGAGCACTTGTTCAAGCCGAACAAGGACAGAAGCATCTTTCGGAAGCACATCGGACGCTGCCTGCTGGCCGATGACCCTTTTCTTGAGCAGTGGAACTTCGACCTCACATCGCGAGCCAATAAACTGAAATACGCTGGCCGCGTGGATATTGAGCGCCAAAAGGAAGTCGAAACCCGCGTCACAAGTTACATAAGCGACAATCTGGAATTTGTGGTTTTCCCCGTGAAGGAGAAGAACGAGAGGCTCGATCTCGAAAAATCCCTTCTGGCTACGATCAACTGTTGCACCGATTGTCGCCCATCGCCGACTTGGTTGGGCTTGCGTCATCAGGCGGACATTATTCGGCAAGGCCTTTGGAACGTGCAGGGGTTCGGCGGTCAGCCCCTGTCTGTTTCGGACATTCAGACCCTCGCTGGTCACACGGCGGCGTGAAAGCACTGAACGCAAGCGGGCGGAAAAATCCGCGGCTAACCTTACGGCCGGGCGCATCAGGTTAGAGACCTGGCGCAAGGGTCGCCAGATCATCTTCGATAGTTCGCATCGTCTCAAGTGCTTCGCGGTGTTTCCAGGCGGCCCGTGACCCGCACCACCGCGCAGCGCTGCTGATCGCCTACGAGCTCGCTGCGATCGAACACCAGACAATTCAGGAAGAAGGCGAAAGCGGCGGTCTTTTCGGCGACCTGCTGCATTCGATCGAGGATGTCCCGGCTCCGGGCGTAGGGCCCAGGCTTGATGCTCCTGCGCCCTGACACGCGCTCAGTGAGGCTCCAGCCCTCCAGTCCGCAAGGCGCCTGCAGGCCGCGTCCCAGAGCCTCTCCGTCGCATCTGCATCAGCGGACCAGATGACTGGACGGATCAGGTAGCGGGCGGGGCGTCGGTACCGGCAAGCGGGGGGGTATACGTAAACATTTTGGCTTAAGGGGCGCGGGCCGCGCAGGGGAACTCGACGCGCAAAAAACCTTGGCCAAAAATCTCAAAGCTCTCTGACGAGCGATCACGATTTTCACCGAAATTGCGTGTGAAAGATACGCGATCTGGCTCATAACCTGAAGGTCGTAGGTTCAAATCCTACCCCCGCAA
>NZ_LOAS01000041.1 GCF_001558155.1 Aliiruegeria sabulilitoris | reverse complement strand
ACTCAAATCATCCCTTGCGCCAACGGAGCCGTCCACACATGACAGCACCTCCTGCGGGACTGAACCTTGCGGAGCTTTTCGGAGCGCTCGGGGTCGGTCGGACCCGCCTGCACCAATGCTTCGTCGACGCCTTCGGCATTTCCGCTGGGCAGTACATCAGGAAAAATCGGCTGTCGCAGGCGAGACCCTTGTCAGAAGAAACTGATGTCGTATGGTTTGAAGGAGGAATTTCAGTGCTGGTCGCTGCCGCCTTCTTGGCTTTGGCCAAGCAGCTATAGAAGATTTGGAACTGCAATACAGCAGACAGGCGCAGAGCGATACTTGTGCCCTGTTGCTCTGACAAGAGCGATCTACGGGCTGGAGGAAGTCGAAATCGTTGTAACCGATCTTCGGGAGGGCCGTCCCGACGCTCTGGCAATACGAGAGCACGTAGTAGGGGTCCAAATCGTTCCCGCGATTGCATGCGACTCCTTGCCATCCCTGGGTGATTCATGAAGATCCATACCGACCCACTCACCGAAAGCGCCACTTGGTCAGAGATTCACGCCCAACCGGAAATCTGGCGAAGATGGGCCAACTCGCTTGCAGGCAGAGCCCTCGAGATCCGCACTTGGATCGCAAACCGCCAGCCGTCCGAAATCTGGCTTTGCGGCGCTGGCAGTTCGGCTTACATCGGCGATGTGGTTGCAAGCGGCGACGCGCGCCTCCGGGCGATCCCGACAACGGACCTTGTTTCCGCGCCTCAATCGTATCTGGAACGACGGGACCACGTCCTCATTGTTCAGTTCGGCCGCTCAGGCGATAGTTCGGAATCGATCATGTCGCTGGATCTTCTCGACGCGCACCGGCCGGACTGGGATCGCCTACACGTCACCTGCAATCCGACGGGTGCGTTGGCCACGCGCGCCGCGCCCGGCCCTGGGGAAGATCGGATCATTGCCTTGCCGCCAGCGACCCACGATCGTGGCTTCGCAATGACATCGAGCTTTTCGACAATGCTGCTCTCGGCGCTCGCCTGTCTCTCCCCCTTCGATCCCGAAACCGGCCTGCCCGCGCTTGCAACGGCGGCGGAGGCCCTTCTGGAAGTGCCGACAATGGCCGAATTGCCGCGACCGGAACGGGCCATTTTCCTCGGCTCGGGCGCATTGACCGGTGCGGCCAGGGAAAGCTCCCTGAAGGTATTGGAACTGACCGCCGGGCAGACAATCACCCAATGGGACAGCGCCCTGGGGTTCAGGCATGGCCCCAAGGCGGCGGTGAACGATTCGACGCATGTTTTTGTCATGTTGCATCCGTACGATCATACCCACCGTTACGATGATGATATTGCGGTTGAGATCCGTGCGCAGTTTCCGTCCGCGAAGGTCACGACGATCGGCCGGGGCGGCGATATCCCCGTTCAGACAACCGGTTGCGCACGCGCAGATGCGCCGCTTTATGTAATTCCGTCCCAGGTGCTCGGAGCGCGTTGGTCGGCCGAACTGGGATATTGCGTCGATGATCCGTTCAAGGGTCAGAACCTCAGCCGCGTGGTTTCCGGCGTGAGTTTCTATCCATATGCAGGCTAGATCGATGCTGTGCGGCGGAATCGACCTAGGCGGAACGAAAATCGAGGCGCGGTGTTTTGGAGGACCGCAGGCAGACACGTTGGAGACCAACCGAATTCCGACACCCCAGTCCAGTTTCGAGGACTTGATGGATGCGCTGCTGCAGCAGATCGCCTGGCTCGAGACCCAGGCACCCGGCCTTCCGGTGGGCATTGCAGTCCCTGGCATCTTGGATCCGGTCACCGGCGTAAACTTCGCCTCCAACATCCCGGCGACGGGTCATTCGGTCAGCCATTCGCTGGAAACCGCTCTAGGTCGGAAAGTCCCCGTGGTGAACGACTGCATGGCGTTTGCCTTTTCCGAAGCCGATGGCGGGGCAGGTACGGAGTTTCACTCTGTCATGGGGCTGGTGCTAGGCACGGGCGTCGGTGGCGGCTTCTGCCTGGGCTCCGAACTGGCCCATCGTCACGCAGGTTTGGCTGTCGAGATCGGTCATGTTGGAATGTCGGCCCGCGTTCTGGCGCGTCACGGCTTACCTCTCTGGAACTGTGGCTGCGGACGCGTTGCCTGCACGGAAAACTACATCTCTGGCACCGGATTGGCCCGTTTGGCAGAATGGAAATTGGGTAAAGTCGTCCCTGCCAACGAAATTGCCGGGCATTCCCGCGCCGAGGAGATACTGGAGATCTGGGCCGACCTCGCCGCCGAGTGCCTCGACACCATCCAGCTTCTTCTGGATCCGGACTGCATCGTAATTGGCGGTGGTGTCTCCAACATGCCTGGAATTTCTGAGCGCCTGGCAGCGGCGCTGGAAGTCCTTCACCTTGGCAACGCGCGCATACCGGCGATCCGGACAGCCCGTCACGGCGACAGCTCCGGAGCCCGTGGGGCCGCACTTCTCGCCCGGAAAGCGGCCGCGTCATGATCCCGCGCAGGGTGTCGCCTCGGCCCATGTGGAAAGCCAGTTTCGGCAAGACGGCTGAAACCCGAGCAAGGACTCTGGTATTGCCAGACGATTTCGAACCAGCCTACGCGAGGACAGGATGGTCGCCCCTTGTGCCGTTCCGAGTGGAAATGAGTGGAGAGAGGCGTGGACGGCGACAAACATCTGCGGAATGCGTAGACCGGTAGCGCCGCATCGATAGCTCTCGTCGTCGAAACGGCAGGTGCGAAATCTCCGCCCTGTTGTTCCACCAACAACCGGTTTCTTGCGGTGCAGAAGCGCCAACTTCCTTTTAGCCCGCACCGTAAGAGCGAATCAGATCAGTGACGATGGTTTCCGGCCGTTCGTCACAAAGAGAACCAAATCCCGTTCAGCGGGCTTTCTAGGCTTTCGGCAGTCCGGTAACATGCGATCATGACACAAATCGTTCGATACCTTTCCCACCCACAGGTCCTGATCGATCCAACCAAGCCTGTTCCGAGTTGGTCGCTGAACGAGCAGGGATCGAGGCGCATTGCTGCACTTGCCGCGTCCAATGCTCTACTGGGCACACGGCACGTGATCAGCAGCGCTGAGACTAAGGCGATCGAGACAGCCACGCCACTGGCGAATGCCCTTGGATGCCGACTGGAGATACGCGAAGCGATGCACGAGAATGACCGCAGTGCGACCGGGTTTCTTCCCCCCGAGGAGTTCGAGGCCGTTGCAAATCAATTCTTCGCCTCCCCTGAGGAGAGCGTGAGGGGCTGGGAAACGGCAAAACAGGCTCAAACTCGGATTGTCGAAGAGGTTCGCGCATGCCTCAGAGCGCGCCCTGAGGGTGACGTTCTGTTTGTTGGTCATGGTGGCGTGGGGACACTTTTGTTTTGCTACCTTTCAGGTCTTCCGATCAGCCGGAAACATGACCAGGTCCCGGGTGGCGGTGGCTGCTATTTCGAGTTCACCGGGCCACAGGGCAAACCAAACGTATGTTGGAAACCGTTGGAAACGTTGATCGCCTAGGTTCGGCAACTATGCGTGTCACCCTGGCCTCTCTCTGACTCTTCTTCGGCGGATCATGCTAAGTGACAGCCTTCGCAAGACACTTGACGATTGGTCCGGGACCTTACCAAGACGCAGGCCAGCTGTGGATGTTGCCGCCCGGATCTTGAGCACGTGGCTTGGTGTGCCGGCGTCTGATGCCTGCCATGGAAAGCTGGCAAGCGATGCGGCCGGACAAAAAATTGTCTTGGAATGGACACTTCAATCTCGTCTACTGAACGATGCTAATCCGCGTTATGGGACCGGGCAGTCAATGCCCGGCCAATCCGACTTTGGGAGGCCACATGAAGACAATGTTCAGGACAATGGCGTTATCGTCTGCTCTTGCGTTTGGTGCCACGATGGCATCAGCGGAAGGGTCCGTGACGGTTTACACCGCCGTACCTCAGAATTTCATCGACGCACTTGTGCCGATGTTTGAGGACAAGACAGGAACCTCGGTTGAGATCATCAAGGCGGGATCCGGCGAGTTGCTCAACCGTCTGACCGCCGAATCCGACAACCCCATGGCAGACGTTCTCTGGAGCGTTGACGGTACAGTCATCGACTTCAACCCGGACCTCTTCGAGGCTTACGAGGCGGCCGGGTCCGACATGCTCGCCGACGGAATGAAGCAAAGCGAAATGTGGACCCCCTTCACTGCGGTCGTGATGGTTCTGATCGTCAATGAGGGCGAGCTTGACGGGCTGCCCAAGCCCGACAGTTGGGCCGCTCTCTCCGACCCGCAATATGACGACAAGATCTCCTCGGCCCGGGCCGAGGCATCCGGGTCGGCCTATATTCAGCTGGCCACGGTGCTTCAGGCTTTTGGCGGCGAAGAGGCGGGCTGGGACGTCTACAAAGGGCTGCTGTCCAACTTCGTCCTCTCTGATAGTTCGGGCGCCGTGCCACGTTTCGTCAACGATGGGGAACTGGCTGTTGGCGTAACGCTCGAAGACGCGGCACTGCGCTACGTCGAAGGCGGTGGCCCGGTCGAAATCGTCTACCCCTCCGAGGGCACCGCGATCGCCCCGGATGCCATGGCATTGGTCGCTGGTGCGCCCAATGGCGACAACGGCAAGGCGTTCCTCGACTTCATGCTTTCTGCCGATGCGCAGGCCGTGGTTGCCGAGCAGGGTCGTCGGCCCGTGCGTTCCGATGTAGGCTCCAACCCTGCGCTGTTGCCGCTCGATCAGGTGAATTCCGTTGGCTATGACGCCGCGTGGGCGGCCGAAAACCGGGCGCGTCTTGTCGACCAGTGGAAAGATATGGTTCTGGACGTCCAGTGACCCAAGTGCTGCCGGGTGCGTCGTGTCGCACCCGGCTTCTCCTTCTCGTGAGGTAGCCTTCATGACCTCGGTCGACATCACCGGGCTCCGCAAGCTTTACGGCGACGTGGTGGCCCTTTCCGATATCAATATCAACATCCCGTCAGGCGCTTTCTACACGCTTCTGGGTCCATCAGGCTGTGGGAAGACAACACTGTTGCGCACCATTGCGGGGTTCCATGACCAGGATGCCGGTTCCATTTCCCTCGATGGCAATCCGATCGAGGCCTTGCCCGCTCATCGCCGCGATGTGGGCATGGTGTTTCAGGATTACGCAATCTTTCCGCATATAAGCGTGCGCGAGAACGTGGCCTTCGGGCTGAAACAGAGGAAGGTACCTCGCGCGGACATGGATCGGCGGGTGTCCGAGGTTCTGGAGGTTGTCCAGCTCGGCGCCTTCGCCGACCGAATGCCGCATGAGTTGTCAGGCGGTCAACAGCAGCGCGTGGGCCTCGCCCGTGCCATCGTTGTCCGTCCAAAGGTCCTGCTGATGGATGAGCCTCTGTCCAATCTGGATGCGCGCTTGCGGGTCGATCTCCGGGCGGAGCTTCGTCGCATTCAGAAGGACCTTGGCATCACGACGATCTACGTGACCCATGACCAGGAAGAGGCGCTGGCAATGTCGGACACGGTTTGTGTGATGCACCAAGGCGTCATCCAGCAGGCCGCGAGCCCGCTCGACATCTACATGACGCCTGCAAACCGCTTTGTCGCGACCTTCGTGGGGGCCAATTCCTTTCTGGCTCTCACCCGTGACACGGACCAGCTACGCCTCGCGTCGGGCGGCGCTTTGGTGAGCCACAAAGCCCTTGGCGACAAGGGTGAGACACTGGTCTGTGCTGTACGGCCCGAGGTCTTGCGCGTGGCGCCCGGTGAAACTCAAGCTGCCGAGGATGAAGTCTCGATCCCGGCGAGGCTTGCCAACGTCAGTTTCATCGGCCGTGAAATGGAAGTACTGGCGCGCACAGAGTCAGGCGAAGTGGTCAAATCCCTTGCCCGGCCAGACCCCGCGGTCATCGCGCTTGATCCGGGCAGCGCGATCAGCATGTGCGTACGCAGGGAAGACCTTGCCTTTTTTGAGGACAGTGAAACCGGGCGCAGGATGGCATGACAATCGTAGGTCGCAGACTTGATTTCTGGACCGGCGTCACTGGCGTGGTGCTCGCTGTGCTTGTGCTTCTGCTCCTTATCCCGATCTTCCGGGTCATGGTGCTGTCCTTCGTGGATGCCGATACCGGCAACTGGACGCTGGGCAATTACGTCGAGGTCTTCACCCGGAACTTCTACCTGCGGGGTCTGAAAAACACTCTCTTCGTGGGGCTGCTGGGAACAATTGGAGCCTGCCTCGTCGGCATCCCGCTCGCGTTCTTCACCGCGCGGTTCCATCTCTGGGGGCGTACATGGATCTCGACGCTGGCGATCCTTGTTCTTGTCGCTCCGCCATTCATCGGTGCCTATGCCTGGATCATGATGCTGGGCTCCAACGGGTTCATCACCAACTTTTTCGAGCGCTTGGGGATCGATATACCAACCATCTACGGCGCGCACGGGATTATTCTAGTCTTCACGCTGAAATTCTTTCCCTTCGTCTTTCTGATGACCCAGACGGCGCTCATGGCCGTCAACAAATCCTTCGAGGATGCGGCAGACAATCTGGGCTGCACGCCCTGGCAGCGTTTCGTCAAGATCACCCTGCCACTTGTCTTTCCTGCCATCAGTACCGGCGCCATCATATGTTTCGTGCTGTCAATTGCCGATTTCGGCACGCCCGCGATCCTTGGACGGGGATTCAGGACGCTATCGACGATTGCGTTCGCGGCCTACCGTTCGGAGCTTGGTGGCCTGCCGACGATGGCGGTGACGGTGTCGATGATCATGATCGCGATCTCGATGCTTGCATTGCTGGCGCAGCGCCGCATCCTGGCCCGGCGGCGGTATGCCAGCAGCCTCACCAACCTGCCGATCAAAATGCACCTGACTGGCTGGAAGAACATCGCGGTTCACCTGTTCTGCCACGGCGCCGTGCTGATCGCGATGCTGCCCAACCTTGTTGTTGTGTATACGTCTTTCTTGAAAACAAACGGCCCGGTCTTCGTGGGTGGATTTGGTTTGGAAAGCTACGCACGCATGTGGCGGCAAGCGCCAGAGGCCATCGGCAACAGCTTCCTCTTCGCGTTTTCGGCAGTGGTACTGATCACCATCTTTTCTGCATTCATCAGCTATGTGATCGTGCGGCGCGAGACACGGGCAGCAGGCGCGATCGATTTTCTGATGATGGTGCCGTATCTGGTACCGGGAGTGGTGATGGCCATCGGCTTCGTCACAACCTTCCGAACAGGCTTCCTGAGTGGCATGGGCGCGGCCTGGCTTCTGATACTGCTCTATTTCATCCGGCGTCTGCCCTATGGCGTGCGCTCAACAACGTCGTCTCTCAGGCAGGTCAAGCCCTCGATGGAGGAAGCCGCGATCAATCTTGGAGCACCACCCCTAACGGCCTTCCTGAAGGTAACCCTGCCACTGATCCTGCCGGGCTTGGTCGTCGGATCGCTGATGAGCTTTATTACGGCAATCAATGAGCTTTCGGGTACGCTAATCATCTATGACAGCGGAACTCTGACCATGCCGGTTTCCATTTATCTGGCTGTTCTGGACGGAGAGTTCGGCCTGGCTGCTGCCCTTTCGACGGTTCTGTTGTTGTGCACCGGAGCCTGTGTTTTTGCCGTATTCCGCTTCGCCGAGAACCGCGAATCGTCCTTTCTCTAAGGTTGTCCCATGCGCACCGAACTGTTCAGCCGATCCAAGTACCGCGACAAAGCCGATCCCGGTGATGACGTTGCGCTGCTGATCCCTGGGCGGGTCTGCGGGGTTTTCGATGGCGCAACCGACCCACGGGGTACACGGGTGAATGGTGCAACGACGGGTCGGCTGGCAGCGCTCGCCGTGGCTTCGGAGGTGGCCGCGTTGGCGCAGGAGCATGGTGTGAACGACATGGAAGGCCGCGAAATCATTCGCAGGCTGGAGGCAGTGCTCCGCCGCAAGTTCGACGCCACCGATCTCCCGATTCCACCGTCCACTACCGCCGCAATCGTTCTCGATTGCGGGGAGGATTGGAGATTTCTTCTCCTAGGCGACACCGGATTGCGATTGAACGCGACGGAGGTTTTCCGAAATAACAAGCTCATCGACACCGTGGCGACGATCGCTCGTGTCGCGGCCTTCAACTCATTACGCAGCCGTATTGAGGACGCCAACAAAGTGGAAATGGCCGCCCGGACCTGCATCCTTCTTGGGTTCGACAATGCCGTTCAGAAGGGCCTGTTGAGCGGCGCAGAAGTTGGCAACATCATTGATCTGGTGATCCGGAACACCAGCCTGTTCGCCCATGAAGAGATCGTTCGCGCATTCCTCGAGGGCGGGATACAGATCCAGCACCGTTTCGGAAACGCCCAGGGCAACCCGCTTTGCTTCGATACGCTGAATGGGACAGAGTCCAAGCTGACGGAGCTGCTGGACATGACCCGCTCCAAATCGGACGTCGCGAGCATCGAATTATTCTCGGATGGGTACGAATCGCTGGCAGACCAACCGACCGTGGAATCATGGGAAGCTTCGTTTGCGCGGACCGAAGCCGAGGACTTTCACCGCATCGATCGTTTTGCGAACGTCAAAGGCTCCACAAGATCTCAATGGTCCGATGACCGAACGATAATCGTGCTAAAAGCTGGGTAGTGTCAATCGGCACCGAACTTTGACCCCGTATCGGCGTCCAACTTTGACCCCTCTGGCATGACGGTAGCTGGCCCGATGCGGTGGAGCTGTCAGGTGGCGTAGCCGGATCGGGCCAGCGGCGTTTCCGAGCTCATTCGCGGGTCTTGAAGCGCCAGCTTTCGTTGCCGGTTTCTATGATGTCGCAGTGATGCGTGAGGCGATCCAGCAGGGCGGTGGTCATCTTGGCATCGCCGAAGACGCTCGGCCATTCGCCAAAGGCCAGGTTGGTTGTCACGATGATCGAAGTTCGTTCGTAGAGGCGGCTGATCAGGTGGAACAGGAGTTGTCCGCCGGTCTGGGCGAAGGGGAGATAGCCGAGTTCATCGAGGATCAGGAAGTCGAGGCGGCACAGGAGGTCGGCGGTCCGTCCTTGCCTGTCGGCGCGCGCTTCGGCGTCGAGCTTGTTTACGAGGTCGACGACGTTGAAGAACCGGCCTCGCGCCCCGTTTCGGACGCAGGCCCGTGCGATAGCAACGGCAAGGTGGGTTTTCCCGGTTCCGGTGCCGCCGACGAGGACGACATTGCGTTGCTGTTCGAGGAAGTCGCCGCGTGCCAGATCCCGAGCCAGGGTCTCATTGACAGGCGTTCCGTCGAAGTCGAACTCGTCGATCTCCTTTGCCAGTGGCAGTTTGGAGATTGTCATCTGGTACTTGATCGACCGCGCCTGCTTCTCGCTGATTTCTGCCTGTAGCAAATCACCGACGATCTTCTGCGGCTCATGCTGACGTTTCACCGCCGTGGCGATGATCTCGTCATAGGCCGCCTTCATTCCGTACAGCTTCAACTGGCCCATCGCGTCCAGCACATTGGTTCGTTCCATTGGCATCTCTCCTCAGGGTGTCATATCGGGCGCAGTCGGCAATCGGCTCACGTGTCAGCTTCAACGCATCCGGGATCTCGATATCCGCCGGACGTTCTGGTTCGCGGCGGCGTGCAAGGATGTTCAGAACGACATCAGCGGAATGGACACCCTCGGCGATGGCCTCGGCACAGGCAGCTTCGACAGCATCGGGGCCATCGGTCAGCAGACCGGCGAAGATCTCGACCATCTGCCGGTCACCGTTAGGAACCCGCTCCAACTTGCGCCTGATGCGACGCATGGCGATTGGCAGTTCCCACTCCTTGAAGGGAGCGCCGTTGCGCAAAGCGCCAGGTTTGCGGGCCAAGACCGGGATGTAGTGCAATGGATCATAGACGGCCTGATCGCGCCCGAAGGCTCGCCTGTGCTGTCCAACGATCTGGCCGCCCTGCCAGAACTCGACCCGCTCGGCATAGGCGCGGATCTCGACGGGCCGACCGACGGCTCGGGCATCAACAGAATACCGGTTCCGATCAAAGCGGACGAGGCAGGTCTTGGACACAGAGGCCGGGGTGGCATGGAAGCCATCGAACGGGCCAGCATAGGGGACGAGCTTCGGGCGCTCCTCTTCGAATACCTCCCAAATGGTCCGATCCCGCATCTCCGTGTGAGGATGCGCCTTCGCCCAGGCGACACAGCGGTCCAGAAGCCAGGCGTTGAGCTCATCGAGATTCCTGAACTTCGGTCGGGGAACGAAGAACCGCCGACGGATCACGCCGACCTGGTTCTCGACCTGACCTTTCTCCCATCCTGAGGCCGGGGTGCAGGCAACCGGATCGACCAGGAAATGGCTGCACATCTGCTGGAAGCGACGGTTGTAGGCCCGATCCTTGCCGACGAAGATCGCATCCACGGCGGTCTTCATATTGTCGTAGATCCCGCGAGCGCAGGCTCCGCCCCAAAAGGCGAATGCCTTGTCATGGGCGTCGAACACCATCTCCTGCGTCTCGCGCGGATAAGCCCGAACGAAGATCATCCGGCTGTGACAGAGACGAACGTGGGCCACCTTGATCGTCGTGGTCACCCCGTCGATGATCGCCACCTCGTGGCTCCAGTCGAACTGATAGGCTTCGCCAGGGTCGAAGCTCAGCGGGACAAACGCTGCCGCCGTGGCTTCCGATTCCGACTTCGACCAGGCCGCAGCGTATCTGCGAACGGCATCATAGCCGCCGTCATATCCGAGATCCCGAAGCTCCTCGAATATCCGGATCCGGGTCAGCCGCTCCCGTTTCGGCTTGCGAAGATTCTCGGCCAGCATCCGATCCAACTCGTCCCGCCACGGGCCGATCTTCGGCTGCGGCTGGACGGTCCGCTCATAGCTGAACTCCGTCGCGCCGGACCGGATCACCTTCCGAACCGTGTTCCGCGACACGCGCAGTTCCCGGCAAATCTGTTTGATGGATTTGCCATCCTGAAAATATGCCCGACGGATCTTCGCAATCGTCTCCACGACCAACATCCCGAACCTGCTCCCGATTGCCTCGGAAGCATCATCACCACCAATGTAAGGGGGTCATTCTTGGATGCCGATCACCCCGCTACGGGGTCACTTTTCCATGCCGGTTCACAGCTCAATCTGGGTCATCTCAATGAAACCCCCGCAATTCGTTCCGCAGGCGCCCCAGCCAAAGACGTGTACCCGATTTCACCGTTCCCAGTGGGAGCCCGGTCTGTCCCTGAATTTTCTGGTGCGGCAACTCACCGAGGTATGCCTTTTCGATCAGCACACGTTGGGATATCGTCAAGCTACTTCGATGTAGGGGGAAAGATATGGGTCGTTGGATACTGGTGGCATTTTTTTTGACTGGAGTCGCGGGCGCTCCGGCCGCGTCTCAATCTGTGCTGGAGGAGGCGCAGGCTTTCAACCCTTATAGCGAAACAGCAATCGCGATTACTGGACCAGTGATCCTTTCTTCAAAGCGGATGGTTTTCGAGACGGGTCAGCTTCTCGATCTCGATTTGGTCGACCAAGCAGCTTCGGGTGATTGGGGAGCGTCCGGCAATGTACCTGTTGCACAGGTGTTCCGGATTTCAGGAGACGTGGGGCCTCTTCGGCAGCAAAACACGCTGTGTGGAGACCAGCCAGTCACGTACATGGCAGTCTGGGATGAGGAAAGCTCTGGGTCCAAGATCCTCGGCATCGCCATGTTCACTGGAACGGAAATACCGACTGGTGTTGCCCAAGAAGGCATATGCGCAACCTATTTCTTTGCGACGAATGCAGCGAGTTAGTCATGCCCCGCTTTCGCGCACGTGCAGGGATTGAGTATAATTTTTTCAGTATGTTAAATTGAATCCAATTGGACGGTCACCGGCGGGGGCTGCAGAAGAAACGAATGATGTTCGGCTCGATCTTGATCGTCAGGCCAGGTTCGATTTTCATGGCTCGAAATTCAGTTCTGTCGGCGATGTATTGCTCCTGCGGGACTTGCTGACGTCCTCGGCCTCGACGACATCGTTGGTGGTTTGTTCAGCGACACGTGGACAGTTCACAGGCGCTTGCTCACGCCGGGCTGTTTTCGGTCGATTGCCTTTGCCGCTTGTGTGACCTGATCGTTCCAGAAGCACTGCTGTAATGAAAGAACGCTCCACCATGCACATTCCGCCAGAACTCTCCAGCTATGTTCGAGACGCCTTGCAGTCCGGTCGCTCCAAAGATGACGTGCACAGCAGCCTGAAATCCGCAAACTGGACCGAGACCGAAATCGTTACAGCCCTGTCAGGTTGGATGATCTGCGATGGTGCGGGCGCCGTACCCCGACCGGTTCGCTCCTCAGCGGCGCGAGACGCCTTGTTCTATGCTTTGCTCTTCGTGGTGTTCGGAATGGTTGCCGGAAACACGCTCGCTTTGCTCTTCGCGCAGATCAAAGTCTGGTTGCCAGAACCGGATGAACTACACAGCTATTCGGGTTTGGCCACGCTGCGCTGGTCGATGGCTGCGCTGATTGTCTTTGTCCCTGTATTCTGGGCAATGGATCGAAAAGACCGGCGTGCGGCTGCTTCAGATTCTTCGCGAAAACACGGAACGATGCGCCGGTGGCTGTCGGCCATCGCCATGCTGGTCGCGGTGATCACGCTCTTGGGCGATGCGCTCTATCTGATCTACAGTTGGCTCGACGGACAAATCACACTGCGGTTCCTTGTTAAATCCGTTACGGTTGCCTTGATGTCTCTGATTGTGTTGGCATATTTTCGCGAGAACCGTGATCTGCCCTTTCGCTTTGCCCATCTCCCTGCGGCCTGGGTTCTGACGGGGTTGGCCATGATTGCCTTGGGTCTGACTCTGTGGATAGTGGGTGGTCCGGCCCAAGGCCAGATGGAACAGCGCGACCGTTGGCGCATCTCCGATCTGCGCAGTCTCACGGCGGACGTCGCCGCCTGTTCTCAGATCGACCGCGCGAACCTGCCGGGCATGCTTGACCCATTGATCTGCGCGCGCAACCCAGTGCAGCTGACCGGGTATGCCACCGCAATCACGTATCAGCGCATTGCACCGACGGATTTTGAATTATGCACCGAAGTCGAATTTCCATCCGCCATCCAAGCCTATGACTTGCGGGTCGACGCAAACAGGGTCTGCCTGCAACGATCAATGGAGTGACTGTCCGTCATCCCAAGAGCGTGGCTCCAAATGGATGCACGCCTGCCACTTCCAAAACCAGCGTGAGAACGGCGGTGAGAAAGTCGACCACCGTTGCGGCGGGATGAGCCTGCTGCGGGCGGCGTAAAAGTCGTCCACCTTTGCCTTTTCCTTGGCGGTGTCAGAGTGGACACTAACCTTAGCGGCACACCGATTTTCGGGAGAGACTGTGACTAAAGCGTTTCTGGAAATACCTGAATCGGGCGATTCCCCTTTAGGTCGTTTTGTGATTATGGGATGGCCCGCCCTTTTCGGCGGCGACCTTTGTTATGGTCGCCTTGGTCAAAAGGGAAAGGAGCGGACCAATGTCGATTGTTACTCTTGGGATTGATTTGGGCAAGACGGTTTGCAGTCTTGTCGGTTTGGACGCGGCCGGTACGGTTGTCATTCGAAAGCGTCTGCGGCGCGCAGGCCTTGTTGCCTTTGTCCAGGACCTCGAGCAATGCGTGGTTGCAATGGAAGCGTGTTGTGGCGCGCATCATTTGGGGCGTGTTTTTGATCGCTCTGGTTTTGATGTTCGGCTCATGTCGCCGGAATACGTCAAACCTTATGTGAAGGCACAGAAGAATGATGACCGCGACGCGGAGGCGATTGCTGAAGCCGCAACGCGTCCTACAATGCGGTTTGTCCGGATCAAGACCCAGGAGCAGTCCGATGTTCAATCTCTGCATCGTGCGCGGTCTCGGCTTGTGTCGGAACGTACCGCTCTGATCAATAATCTGCGATCTCTCTTGCTGGAGCGTGGCATCACGGTCGCTCAGGGTCGCAAGAAGCTCGAAGCGGAGCTGACTGTCTTTGCCGATGAAGAGCACCCGGATCTTTCCCCTCGAATTCGAGGTCTAATCGAAGACATGCGCGCACAATGGCGATCTCTGGACGAGCGGATTTCGGCCTTTGACAAGGAGTTCATGACGATGGCTCGGGAGGACATGGCGGCGCAGCGCCTGATGAGCATACCGGGCATTGGCGCCATCAACGCGACCGCCTTTGTCGCAGCGGTTGGCAATGCCGAAGCTTTTGGACGTGGCCGCGATCTGGCGGCGTGGCTTGGGCTCACACCAAGGCAGGCCTCGACAGGCGGGCGGCAGAAGCTTCTGGGTATCTCGAAGCGCGGCAACAGATACTTGCGCAGTACATTGATCCATGGTGCGCGTGCGGTGTTGCACAGATTAATCCATGAACCATCGCAACTGGGGGCTTGGCTTCGTGATCTATCCACCCGGGCCCACAAAAATGTGGTCGTAGTGGCACTGGCAGCAAAGCTTGCGCGAACGATCTGGGCTTTGCTCAGGAAGGAACAGGGCTACCAGCGCGTGTTGGCTGCCTGACAAGACGGGCAACCGGCGAACAGAGCCGGCGACCCTGCCTGCGAGTGGTTGAGAGGAGATGGCCTGACAGTTGAGCGGCGACGGCAAAACCTGGAGAAATTGAATGGTCGTGACAGACTGTTGTGATTATGAGGATGCCGGCGCGCGAACCCCATCTTGGCCAGGGCAAGACCCTGAGACCGGATACGTTGATGCAGACTGCGCAGAGCTTGATCCAAAAAACAACTTGCAGACCGGGCGGGCCATACGTTCATCCTGTTTGGGAGGATGGATCATGTCAGCACCTTTGCCATCTGCGCTTCGGTCGCGGTTTCAGAGATTGATTGAGGAGGGGTTAAGCGGGCGCGCGGCGGCGTTGCGCCTGCGGCTTTCGCCCGCGACAGGGGCACGCTGGTCGCGGCGGGTTCGCGACAAGGGGGATGCTGAGCCGGCACCTCAAGGGCGTCCGCGCGGCGCGGGAAAACTGGCGCCTCACCGGGCCTTCTTCGAAGAACTGATCGCACAAGACCCCGACATCACGCTCTTTGAACTACGGGACGCGTTGGCAGAGGCGCAGGGCGTGCAGGTCCATCACTCGTCCATCGCAAACCTGCTATCCCGGCTCGGGTTCACGTACAAAAAAAGTCGCTGGTCGCGACCGAGCGCCGCCGCGCCAAGGAAAGGCAGCAACGCGCCGACTGGTTCAGGCATCGCCTCCAGGCCATCTCGGAACGACCGGATCGCGTTGTCTTCATTGATGAAACGGCGGTGAAAACGAACCTGACCCGCCTGCGCGGCAGGGCGAAACGGGGCCACCGCCTGACGATGGACGCCCCTTTCGGAAGCTGGGGCACGCAGACGTTGATCGCGGGGCTGACGCAGGACGCCCTGATCGCACCGTGGGTCATCAAGGGGGCGATGGATGGTCCAGCCTTTGCCGCCTACGTGCGCGAGGTACTGGTTCCGGAACTCGAACCCGGAACCGTTGTGATCCTCGACAACCTGGCGACGCACCGCAATAAAGTGGCCGCGCAGGCCTTGCGCGACCACGGCTGCTGGTTCCTCTACCTGCCGCCATACTCGCCGGACCTGAACCCCATCGAACAGGCATTCTCAAAGCTGAAAGCCCACCTGAGACGCTACGGGGCGAGAACATTCTCCGAGGTCTTCGACGCTATCGGGGAAATCTGCGAACTATACGATCCCGAAGAGTGCTGGAACTAATTCAAGGCTGCCGGATATGTCTCAGGTTAAAACCGAAATGCTTTAGGATGAAATGAAAAGGTTTGGAAATAGGCGCTGTGCGCGCGTAATCTTACGGAGCACGATGTAGCTGATGAGTGCTAGGTCATGATATAATAGCTAATAATTTCAATTCAGTGGGGGACGGAATGTTAACAAAGATAGTCGTGGGACTTGATGGTAGCGGGTCTGGTTCGCGCGCCGTGGACTATGCCCGGAAGCTAGGGTCGCTGATCGGCGAGTGCGAATTGATCCTGGTCTATGTAGTGGAATGGTCGCCCTTCACATTCCAGACGCCCGAGGAAAATGCCGAGCGTCACAAACGGCGCGAGGAAGAGATCAAGATGGCAATGGATCGCGTGGTGACTCCCGCGGTCAACGCCGCAAAAGAGGCAGGCCACACCGTGCGCGGCATCGTACGGCATGGCGATGTAGCCGACTTGCTGGACGACATTGCAGTCAAGGAAGGCGCATCACAAATTGTCGTCGCGCGGACTTCTGAAAGCGGCATCACGCAACGCATTTTCGGTTCCTCCACCGCGAACCTCGTCATGCACGCCAGTGTGCCCGTAACGGTCGTGGGCTAAGGAGAATTCCAGATGAAATTCATATTCCCAACGGCCGTGACCGGCCTCATCCTTTCATCGTCGGCTCTGGCCGCGCAAGAGGCGAAAACCATCGACCAGACGGTGAACGAAGTGTTTGCCGCTGTCACCGGTCCCTTCGTCAACCTGATCTTCGCTCCGATCCCCGGCACGTCCTTCCCCTGGATCGTGATGTGGCTGGTGGTCGCCGCCTCGATTTTCACGCTTTACTTCGGCTTTGTTCAATTCAAATGGTTCAAGCACTCGATCCAACTCGTCAAAGGCGACTATTCCGATCCTAATGACGCTGGCGAGGTCAGCCATTTTCAAGCGCTGGCAACCGCGCTGTCCGGCACCGTGGGCCTGGGCAACATCGCGGGTGTCGCAGTGGCCGTTGGTATCGGGGGCCCTGGGGCTACTTTTTGGATGATCCTCGCGGGTCTTCTGGGCATGGCGTCCAAGTTTACCGAGTGTACACTGGGCGTGAAATACCGCAATGAATACCCCGACGGCACGGTCTCGGGCGGCCCGATGTACTATATTTCCAAAGGGTTCAAGGAACGCGGCATTCCGGGCGGCAAGTTCATGGCCGTGCTGTTCTCGCTCTTCTGCATCCTCGGCGCACTGGGCGGCGGCAACATGTTCCAGGCCAACCAGGCGCATGCGCAGATATCGGGCATTCTGGGCGAATTTCCCGGCTGGATCACCGGCCTGATCTTCGCGGGCGTCGTCTTTGCCGTCATCGTCGGCGGGATCAAGTCCATTGCGCGGGTCACCGAAAAGGTCGTGCCGTTCATGGGCATCCTCTACGTCGGCGCCGCGCTGATCATCCTCATTGTCGAATTCGACAAGATCGGCTGGGCCTTCGGCCAGATTTTCGCCGGTGCCTTCACCGGCCTTGGCGTGGCTGGCGGCCTTGTCGGTGCGCTGATCCAGGGCTTCAAGCGGGCTGCCTTCTCGAACGAGGCGGGCGTCGGCTCGGCTGCCATCGCTCACTCGGCCGTGCGGACGAAAGAGCCGATCACCGAAGGTTTCGTGTCGCTGCTGGAACCCTTCATCGACACCGTGGTGATCTGCACGATGACCGCCCTGGTCATCACCATCTCGGGCCAGTTGATCATGGATGGTGATACCGGGCGTTTCATCCTCAATGAGGCCGGCACGATGATCTCGACTGTCGACGGCAACACCGGCGTCGCCCTGACCTCTGCCGCCTTTGCTACTGGAATCAGCTGGTTCCCCTATGTCCTGGCCATCGCGGTGATCCTCTTCGCCTTCTCAACGATGATCTCGTGGTCCTACTACGGCCTCAAAGCCTGGACATATCTGTTCGGCGAAGGCAAGACGACGGAACTGGTGTTCAAGGTGATGTTCTGCGTTTTCGTCGTGATCGGCGCCGCCGCAAACCTTGGCCCGGTCATCGATTTTTCCGATGCGGCGATCTTTGCCATGGCGGTGGTCAACATCGCGGCGCTTTACGTGCTGATGCCCATCGTGATGAAGGAGCTTAAGTCCTACCAGTCGCGTCTCGCTTCGGGTGAGATCAAGAAGTTCGTGAGCAAGCGCAGCTAAGAACAGTCGGGCCGGGCAATGTCCCCGGCCCGCCACCTCATTACCATTTTGCTCGGCCAGACAATTCTTTTGCAGCCGCGGAGAATGGAAGAAATGTCTCGTTTTGTTGACCTTGGTGCGGACCACTGCGAACGTCTGTTCCTTGCTCGCGTTGCCGGGTGCCGGTTTGGGAATGTTGTATCTGCAGCGAATGGCGGCAAAGTCGGCATTCTCCCAGTTCGGCCCGATGTTTGCCGCCGAGATCCGCAAGAAACGCGCAGAGCGCCTGCGTTCGGGACCGCAGTGGCGGTAGCATTTGGATGAGGTGTTCGTGAAGATCAACGGCGAACGACACTACCTCTGGCCGGCCGTCGATCATGAGGGCGAGGTGCTGGAAAGCTTCGTGACGAAGACGCGAGACAAGAAAGCTGCGTTGAAATTCTTGAAGAAAACGATGCGACGATACGGCCGGCCTGAGGCCATCGTGACTGACTTGCTTCGGTCCTACGGCGCCGCTCTGAGGGAAATCGGCGCAACGGACCTGCAGGATACGGGCCGTTGGCTGAACAACCGTGCGGAGAATTCGCATCTGCCATTCCGACGACGAGAGCGGGCGATGCAGCGGTTCCGGCGAATGCGAAGTCTGCAGAAATTCGTCTCCGTCCACGCCTCGGTCCACAATCACTTCAATCAGGAACGTCACATCTATTCACGGACGAATTTCAAGCTCAACCGTGCCGCTGCTCTCACCGAGTGGCGCGGTCTCTGCGCGGCATAAGGGACCGCTATCCTGCCCTTGTAGAGACTAGTTAGAACTTGTCTGACGCCCCCCCGCAGAGAGGTTCGAGGCCTATCCGTTCGAGCTTTCAGGGGGGATGCGGCAACGGGCGATGATCGCCATGGCGCTCTGTTGCCAGCCACGGCTGCTGATCGCCGACGAGCCGACAACCGCGCTCGACGTTACCACACAAGCCCAGATTCTCGACCTGATCGCGGATCTGAAGGAGGAATTCAACATGGGCGTGATGCTCATCACGCACGATCTTGGCGTGGTGGCAGAAGTCGCCGAGGACGTGGCGGTGATGTATATGGGGAAGGTCGTGGAGCGGGGCGATGTCTACTCGATCTTCGAAGCGCCAAAACACCCCTATACTCGCGCGCTGCTGGAATCCGTTCCGCGTATCGGTATGGAACGCAAGCACCGCCTTCCGGCGATCAGGGGAATGGTGCCGCATCCGCTGGCACGCCCAACTAGTTGTTCCTTCCGAACGCGTTGCGATCACGCCATCGCAGGGGTCTGCGATGTCCGCCAGCCGGGCCTGTCACCCGTCGGCGAGAGCGAAGTTGCCTGTTTCCTGCATTCGGAGGCGCTGGCTGATGAGTGATGCTATCCTGCGAGTGTCCAACCTGGACATGCATTTCGGAGCAACCGATGGCTGGTTCGGGAAAACCCCGCCAACGGTGCGCGCGGTGGACGATGTCTCCTTCGAGGTACTGCGCGGCGAGACATTTGGCATCGTAGGAGAGAGCGGCAGCGGAAAGACAACGCTCGGGCGCTGTATCATTAGGACCCACACGCCAACCGGCGGCACCGTGGAGTTCAGGGGCAAGGGGGCCGAACCTGTCGACCTGACGGCAAGCGGCCCGGAGCAACTCCGCACGGTCTGGCGCAGTATCCGGATGATTTTCCAAGACCCGCAAAGCTCTCTCAACCCGCGCCTGCCAGTGATCGAACTTGTTGGCCAGGTGCTGCGCAAGACGGAAGGGCTGCGCGGAAAGGAGCTTGCGGACCGGGTCGCGGATCTGCTGTTCAGGGTCGGTCTGCGCCCGGAGATACTCCACCGCTACCCCGGCGCATTTTCCGGCGGGCAAAGGCAACGTCTGGGCATCGCGAGGGCTTTGGCCACCAATCCCGAACTGGTCATCGCCGACGAGTCGGTCTCGGCGCTCGACGTGTCCATCCAGGCACAGACCCTGAACCTGTTGCAGGATCTGCAGGAGAGCCTGAACCTCACTTACATTTTCATCGCGCATGATCTGGCCGTCGTGGAGCATATCTGCGACCGGGTGGCGGTGATGTATCGCGGGCAGATCGTCGAGCTGGCCGAGACCGGCGAGATTTTCGAGCGACCGCGACACCCCTATTCGCGCGCGCTTTTGAATGCGGTGCCGATCCCCGACCCGCGACTTCGAAAAGAGCGGCGCGGGCGAAAGAGCCTTACCGATGGCGACGTGACGGTCCGGGGATGCCGCTTCGCATCGCGCTGCTCGCATGCAACCGATCTGTGCCGTTCCGAGGCGCCTCCCCGCAAACGGATCGGTCAAACGGATGTCCTGTGCCACTTCGCCGGAGAAGTTTGACGATCTATCTGAGCAAGCTCCGGAAAACGGCTCGAGACGCTTGATTTTGGCACACTTGCTCCAGGAATTTCCTTGCGTATGGAGAAGCGCGTCGCATCGCCAATTATTGCGATGCGGTGGCTCCGACCATACCCGGTTGAGGCGCATAGTCGTAGTGCCACGGCTCGTTGATCGACGTCAGCGGCCCGGAGAAGGAAGGACCGGCGGCCGTGACGCTGGCCTTGAGTTTTTCTTCCCAACCGCCTTGCTGCCACTCAGTCTCGATCGCATCGTAGTCGGTGCCTGCAACTGTCTCTCCATCTTTGGTGATCTGGAAATCAATCGCCTGCGCGCGACCATGTCTGGACAGACCCGGGGCGGCCAGGTGCGCGCGATTTGCTGGGGTGAACCCCTTCAGCCAGGTCTCGAAACGTGCTAACGCTTCGGGGTCGGTGGGCGAAGTCGAGGCGGTGCCGCTTTTCAGCCAGGCGTCGTAAGTTTCGGCGCCCGACACCCCGACCGAGTCGTTCCCGTTCCAGTGATCAATCTGGGTGTCGAGGCTGCGCACGCGGGAATGAACGTAGATCCCGTAGCCGCGATTGCGCTCGGCGAAATCGGCGCTGATGGCGTCGATCTCGGATTGCAGCGCCTGCTGCGCTTCGGTTCCCTTGAACGCGGCAATCTCTTCCTCCGTCCAGCTCCAACGTTCCTCCAATTTGCCGGAGAACCGCAGGTAGCTGCGCATTGCAAGAAGTTTGCGCGGCCCTTCCGGGATCGCAGCGACGGCGGTAGCAACCTTTTCCGGCAGTAGTTGCGCCGCAATGGCGTCCAGTTCGGCGATGTCTTCTGCCAAGGCGACAATGGCTCCAAGGAACAGGGAAATCGACGCTCCGAAGACCATGCCAAGTGTCTTCCGGAGACGTGTCATCAAATGGTTCCCTCCACTTCCATCGGGCACCAGCTGCATCGAAGGCGTGTTATTCCCCGTTTCCTACGATTACAGTCTGCGGCACTTCGTAG
>NZ_LOAS01000040.1 GCF_001558155.1 Aliiruegeria sabulilitoris | reverse complement strand
CTCTCGTTATGACTGAGGGACCAACGGGGGGCAGGTCACTTGCTTGAAGTGATGACAGAGGCGGATCGGCTATCTGTCGGTCACATGCCTGACATAGCCTCCAGAATTAGCGTAGCCTTCTTCTCAGAAGGCGCGGAGGAGCAATAGATAGCTCTGCTACCCAATTTCAAAACAGACAGGCCGAAGTCGCCCAATCAAGTGTGAGACCATCCAAGATGCCGAGCATACGTTTCGTTCATACATCTGACCTCCATCTCGGCAAACGGTTTGGCACCATGCCTGACACGATCCGAAGCCGACTGGTCGAGGCAAGGCACGAAGCAATCGCGCGGATTGCGGACGTTGCACGGGCAGATGATGCGAGACACGTCCTCGTAGCGGGCGACACATTCGACACTGAAACCCCCTCAGACAATGTTCGCGTTCAGGCTTTGGCGGCAATGGGAGCAGACCCAGAGCTAACTTGGTGGATCATTCCCGGCAACCATGACAGCGCTGCCGCTGAAACCCTGTGGGAACGGGTCGAAGAAGATGCACCTTCGAACGTCCGGGTATTGACCAAACCAGAGCCGGTCGAAATCGCGCATCAGGTCTTCCTGCTGCCAGCACCGCTTCCACATCGTTTTCCGGGTCGCGATCTGACGGATTGGATACCCGGCGCGGCAACTCCGGAGGGTGCACTCAGAATTGGATTGGCACATGGGCGCGTGCAGAGCTTCCACGAGGATGCGGATACTCGGGACATAATTCCCCCAAATCGTGCGGCCACCGCCGGGCTGGACTATCTCGCTCTGGGCGATTGGCACGGGGCTCTGACGGTTGATCCCCGAACATACTATTCGGGAACACCTGAACGGGATCGGTTCAAGCACAACGGACCAGGGTCATGCCTTGTGGTGACGCTGGATGGTGGATCGCCCCAAGTCGAAACCGTCGAGACCGGACGCTTTGACTGGCAGGATGTGGACCTGAACCTGACCCCGGATGCCGATGTCGGCGCCCTCTTGTCCACTCACGTTCCAGCCGACGTTGTCCGGCGGCGAGATGTACTTCTGACAATCAGGGCAAATGGAACGCTTCGCCTGCCCGAGAAGGGCGAACTGATCACCGCAGGCAACACGGTCGCCGACAGCTTCGGCCTGCTCCGCTTGCTCACAGATGATCTGTCAACCGAAGTCGAGGCAGGTGATCTCGACGCCATTGCATCGGGTGGCGCCTTACGAAGCGCTGCGGACCTTCTGCTAAAGGAAGCGGAGGATGAGGCTGCCAGCGAGAGAGATCGACAGATTGCAGCAAGAGCTCTCGACCGGCTTTGGACCCTTGCCCAGGAGGACGTGTGATGCAGATCCATTCGATCCGCCTGGAAAACGTTCGCCGTTTCACCGATCCGGTGGAGATCAAGGGCATTGGCCCCGGCCTCAACGTACTGTCAGCACACAACGAGCACGGCAAGTCCACGATTTTCGATGCGCTGCACGCGGCGTTCTTCCTTGATCGGAAATCCATGCGTGCCGACGTCGCCTCCCTGATCCCGCACCCTGGCGGAGATCCGGAGGTGACGATTTCATTCTCGACGACGGCGGGCCGCTGGAAACTGCTCAAGCGCTGGAGCCGAACCGCCAGTCGCAAGGAAGTCAAACTCTGGAAGGACGACGTGCTTATAGGCCAGGAGGATCAGGCCGAGGCACTGCTCACAGACATTCTGAAAGCCCCAAAGTCGGGCGGTCCGGCAGGCCTCCTGTGGGTCCGGCAGGGTCTGGTCGGTCTGGAGGAAAAGGGAGACGAGCAGAACGTGCGCCGGGATCTGCTGTCGTCCGTCACGGGCGAGGTTGAGGCCATGACCGGTGGGCGCAGGATGGATACAATCCGCGCCAGCGTGAAGGCTTCAATCTCTCGCTACCTCACGAGCACAGGACGTCCCAAAAAGGATGGCGATCTGGCGCGAGCGCAGGAAGAACTCCAAGACCTCGATCAGCGTCATGCAGCCTTGCAATCCGCTGTCAGCGACCTCGGCAATGATCTCGGAGAGCGACGACGACTGCATCGCGAACTCGACGAGATAGAAGACCCTGAAGAGAAGTTGCGTCGGGCCGCAACCCTGAAGGAGGCGGAGTCAGCACTGGCCGATGCCCAACGTGCAGCGGGAAAACTGCATGGTGCGCAGGAAACGGAAGCGCGGACCAGAGCCCAGGTGGAAGGAGCCGAAGAACGGCTTGATCGGCTGACCAAGGCCATCTCCGAACGCGACCTTGCTGAAGGAGCTTTGCAATCGACCCAACAATCGGCAGAACCGGCCAATGAAAGATTGGCAGCTGCCGAAACCGCATTCGCAGACGCAATCAAGGCACAAAAGGTTGCTGAAGAAGCCGCAGAAGCCGCGCGCGCGGTTTTGAAGGCTTCAACACGTGCAGAGCTGGCCGCGACCTCACAGACGCGCCGAACCGAGCTTCTGAAAAACCTTTCAGCGGCGGAAGCTGCACGCACCGACCTTGAAAAGGCAAATGCGGACGTCGCGCTCGGACCAGACGAAAGGATCGTCGGACGGATCACGAAACTCGCGCAAGCTGTGGAGATCGCGCGCATCGGCGTTGAGGCGTCGGCTCCATCCATTACAATATCGTATTTCGGCGGTGGTCGCGTTCGGAGAGGTGGTGAGATACTGAAAGAGGCCACCCGAGTCGCCTTGCCGGATGGCGCGGACCTGGAACTCGACGGAATTGGCCGTATGTTGGTCCAACCCGGCTCTGGATCCTCCTCGGATACAGTAAGCAGAGCGGAAACTGCCCTGTCTGAAGCGCTCGAAGCGGCAGGGTTCTCTGATCGCGCATCGCTGGACGAGGCGGTCCAATCCCGTGTCGAGGCGGAGGATCGTGCTCGCAACGCCAGTGCCAACCTGAAGGCGGCTGCGCCGGATGGTATCGAGACGCTTCAGGCACGGATCGCGGCCATTCCGGAACCTGCCGAGAGTGACGAAGATCTGCCGGCTGTTGGCGAGGCTGAAGCGGCTGAAGCCAAGGCCATCGAAGCGCTGTCAGATGTGAATGTCGGACTGGAAAAGGCACGCACAGAAAAGGACTTTGCGCACCGCGAGGTGACACGCGTTTCAGCGGAGCTTTCAGCGGCAAGTGAACGGCACGCTCGCGCCATTCGGAATTTGGAGGGCATATCCGATCCGGAAAAAGAAGCCGAGACCCTAGAAGGCGAACTGGCAGGCATTCGTGATGATCTGAAAAAAGCTATCGATGATCGCGTTGCTCTGGAGGCCGACGCGCCTGACGCAGCGGCCCTGAAGATCACGCGCGACCGGGCGAAGACCGCTATCGAAAACGCGCGCATCAGGGTCGAAGACATACGCGTTCGATTGGCCGAACTGGACACGCGCATACGGGCAACGGCTTCGGATGCGGTCGAAGAGGAGCTTGCCGACGTTGAGGAGAAACGTGACCAGGCGCGCTCGACGCTGACGTCCATCGAAACCGAAGTCGCGGTTCTCGGCAAACTCCTCGATGCCCTGGATGCGGCTCGGGAAGAGGCACGTGAACGCTACGTCGAGCCGGTTCTGATCGAGCTGCGACCGCTGATCGACTTGCTCTGGCCGGAGGCCGAACTTCAGATCGACGCGGAAACCGTGATGCCCACCAAGCTCGTGCGGCGCGGCACAGAGGAAGATTTCGACGTACTGTCAGGAGGCACCCGTGAACAGATTGCGCTTCTGGTCCGCTTGGCGTTTGCGCAGATGCTGGCGAAGGACGGCAGGCCAGCTCCGGTCATTCTTGATGACGCCATCGTTTACACCGACGATGAACGTATCGAGACGATGTTCGATACTCTTAATCGGCAGGCGCTGGACTTCCAGGTCATCGTGTTCTCCTGTCGGCAGCGTGCATTCCGCGATCTTGGAGGAATCCAGTTGAGCATTGAGCCAGCGATCTAGGTCTGGGGTGCTACTGTGTTCGTGGAAGAATGGCGGCGGGAAGTGTGTTGGTCTTGGAACGATTTCGGTGGCTTGTGGTCCTGCTGGGCGTGATCTGGGTCGTGCAAGCAGTGAACCTGCTCACCGGCTAGGCACTCAATGTCTTTTTTGGCCTACGGCCCCGTTCTCTGGGCGGGCTGGATGGTATCCTGTTCATGCCCATGCTTCATGGGTCTTTGGTCCATGCCGCAGCAAACACGGTGCCCCTGGCCGTTCTTGGCGGTCTTCTAACGGTTTCGGCACGACAGGTAGTGCCAGCGGCTTCTGCTATCATTGTCGGACTCGGCGGGCTTGGCGTATGGCTGTTCGGCAATGCGGCGATCTACGTGGGAGCCTCGGGACTGATCTTTGGCTGGTTCGGTTTCCTGTTGGCGCGCGGCCTGGTGGAGAAACGTCTGGTCCCGCTCATCGTCTCAGTTGGTGTAGCCCTGGCATACGGAGCAATGATCTGGGGAGTGTTGCCAAGCCAAACCGGGATCAGTTGGGAGTCCCATTTGTTCGGTGCCGCCGCCGGTACTCTAGCCGCCTTCTTCCTGCGCACGGATGATGAGGCACGATAGGATCAGCGGGCGAGTAGAGCAGAATGTTCCGTCCCGAGGGTATCGACCGTGGTGCGGACCTGGATGAAACCGCCTCGTTTTTTTTGTGCTGACCTCACCTGTAAGGCGAACGAAATCCTAGCCATCCTCACTACCGAAGCTGGATTTTCCCTCGGATACTCCACCCATGACGTTGTCGGCCACGTAGGTCCAGGAAAGCTCAGGCGCTGTCTTCGTTTGTTCAGTCATAGCCGTGTCACTCGATGCGACAGTCGCGCCAAGCACAACAACTATCGCGAACATGCTGTTCCGTATCATTATCCGAGACCTTGTCCTTCTTCTGACATGCATAGTAGTCCGATCTGACCACTTGGCCCGTCATCTGAGAAAGGATCGCTCTAGGATCGAACGCATTGTCACCCAACACTAGACGGTGCGGGTAGACAATTGTCGGTCTGGCAGGACTCGAGAAGTCGCATCGCTGTCGTCTCGCCCGCGACGAGTGCTCCCTCGATCAATCCAGGACTGATACTTGCCGTCTCAGAGGCGACAAACCAAAGGCGGTCCGAAAGGTAACCTCGCCGCAGCAGCTCGGGTCCGATGTCGGGGTGTTCGGGAGGCTCATCCAGATCAATCTTGCTACAAATCAGTGACTCTGTCGCCCAGTCCTGCAAGATCACGTCCTGAGGATGTGCTGCCTCGGAGCCAAAACAGCGAACCAATTGCTCGCCGATGGCTGTACGAAGCGCACCGGGATCTCGCCGACGATCCTCGTGTGGCCATCCCACGAAACCGAACAACGCACCCGACTTCGCATCCTCAGGAGAATGGTCATGTATCTCGACCAGAGGTCCTGTCCGGCTGGCCACCCGGCCTGAAAGCCCCCGCTCCCGCCAGAAGGGCGCCTGGTAGAGGATCACGGCCTTGGCTTGCTGCGCCATCCAGGTTGGGGTTCGTTGCATAAGGTTGCGCAGTTCCGGTTCGATTGCGTTGATCCGGATTTGCTCCGCAATGATTCTGAGAGGCGTTGCTAGAACGACTTTCGCGCAATGGATCTGATCTCCTCCGCGCATCTGAACGCACAAGCCATCATCCACTGTGTCGATAGCAAGGACCTGTGCGTTGAACTTGATCGTTTCTGGTCGGATCCTGTCTTCGAGGCCCTCGACGATTGCGGACGGACCTCCGGACAATCGAGAAATGCCGTCCTGTCCCGGAAGATGTTGCCGTATCACTTGCGGTCCGAAACCATCAAGGACGGCCTCGCCGCCTTCAAATTGCGCAAAAGGTCGGATGGACAAATCTTCAAGCCAGCGCTGAACATGCGGTTGCCATCTCGGCCAAACCCAGGCCGGTCCAGTGTCGAAACGCGCGGTTCCGTCCAAACCCCCGTTAATCGAACGAACGCGACCGCCAGATCTATCAGCGCCTTCAAGAAGGGCGACGCGCTTTCCTGCGCGTTGCAGGCATAAGGTGGCGGTGAGGCCCGCGATTCCAGCCCCAACGACGACAATTTCTGTTTCTTGCAAGGTCCCGCTCTTTGGTGAAAGGCACGCCCTCGGTTTGACGCACTGTGCAGGCTAGCGGCAAAGCGTCGTGCAGGGAACGCATATCGGGAACAACGTCCCGCAAAAGTGTCGAAAATAGCAGTCCGTGTAGTCGATTTCGACACATCGAGCGGCCATTCCTAGCCCGAGACACGTCGCGTAACCACCGGATGATTCACGTCGACCTTTTCGACCAAGGGTCTGGAATTTTGACTTAAACCTCAACGAGTTGGTTCATCAGCGCTTCGGCACCTTCAGAACCATCAGCCCAGGACCAATCAGACACCGCATCGTCGTCCGCGCCGAACGTTAACACAACGCGCCCGACCTCCTCACCGTTGCGGCCCACAACGTAATATGTGGGATCGGTCTTTGCAGTGGCGGATTGGATTTCAGCGCGGTCGCGAGTCCAATCGCTGGTTGTTTCGTTTCCCTCTCCCCCACCGACCCGAATAGACAAGTCGTCGTGCTTGAGAACAGCAGAGATGAGACGATTGAGGCGCATCCCCTGTGCGAAAGCGACGTGAGCAGGAAACGAGCCGACAGCCATTGGATAGTCCTTTCACGAGGTGGCCGACACTAGGCCACGGCAGGACGCAAGAGCAACCCGAAGTTGTGGCTGGCAGTTGACCGCTCCGTCTGAACTCAGATTGGTCGAAAAACGGCGCGGCGCGTTTTGCCGACATGCGCGAGCGAACGTGATGGAACTAAACGGATAGAGCTGCAAGCCAGAGGCATCCCTGAAACATCAGGGCATGAGGTACGGCAAAACCGGTTCTGCCGTGCTACTGTCTGTCTTGGAGATACCAACCGAAAATTGCTACGAAAGGACAAGGCCGATGGACCAAGATGCTGACGGCCTGCTCAGTGCGGTGCGATCACTGGTCGGCGATGCCTCGGCTCAGATCCTTTCAATCAAGACATCGGGATACGAGGACGGTTTTGCGGATGCGATGACCGGTGGAGACGGCGTCAATCATCACTCCGGCCTAGCAGGCACACAAGATGGTGACGTTGAGTTCAGTATTGTCTCCAAGACATGCAACGAATTCTCCCAAGGCGCAGACCCAAAATCCTGACTCTACTGGAAGCGCGAACCGCTGGCATTCGAAAGCGGCCTCCTCGGGCAATTGGATGCCGGATTGGCCGCTCCTCGGTGCTATGGCGTTACCTTTCGGAGTCCGACGAGCGCTGTGATTTACATGGAGACCGTTTACAATGGTGCGAACGAATGGACCCTGGACACCTACACACGTGCAGGCAGGGCATTGGGTTTGTTCAATGGAACCCACTTGGACAGCAGGCTCGTTGTGAACCACTCTTGGATGGTGCCGAGCCGCGCTATTTGCTGGGTCGATGAATCGCGCCCGATCCTGGACTCGTTAGGAGATCTCCGGGACGATCCTGTTCTGGCTCGCTGGTTGCGCGGATCAAACCTCGAACGAACGCGGGCTCTTTGGTCTGATGCCGACCGCTTGTTGGACGTGATGCAAGAGTTGCCGAGCTGCCTGTGCCACCACGACGCCTTCAGACGAAACCTGATGATGCCCCCGGATGACGATTCTGGCTCGGACGTCGTGGCAATTGACTGGGCATTTACCGGGCCTGGCGTCCTCGGGGAGGAACTGGCGGCGACGATAGGTGTCAGCCTTCAGTTCATGGAAGTTGAGCTGGAAGACGCTCGCCATCTCGAGCAAAGCGTCTTCGATGGCTATGTCACCGGGTTGAGGGAAGCAGGCTGGCAAGGCCCGCGATCAGATGCGCGCCTTGGGTTCACCGCGTCAACATCGCTGATGCTCGGCCTTGGCGCCTTCGGCCCATGGCTTCCGCTGTTGCGTGATCCGGGTTTCGAACCAATCGTCGAAAAGATCGTCGGTGTGAGCAAGGATCGCTTTATCGACAGGCTCGCGGATCTTCATGGATACTTCCTGGACCTTGGTGAGGAGGCGGTGTCGCAGGTTCGGAGCTTCCCCTGACCCGCATGGCAATGCCATCGCCCCTGGATTTTACGACGTGCGAAGGCACAAGTGACCAACTCTACGAAGTGGAAAAGCCCGGAGCTGTATAGGAGGCGATCACAATGACAAGGGACGGGCCAATATCAGAAGAGATCGCATCTGCATTTAACGCCGCCGCTGATCGCTTTCAGGCAGCCCCCCTCTCGTTCTGGGATCACATAGGGAAGCGCACCATCGAGTTGGCCAAGCTGAACCTCGGTGGAAAGATTCTGGATGTAGGGTGCGGAAGTGGGGCATCGGCAATTCCAGCCGCAAAGGCCGTCGGCCCTTCTGGACGGGTTGTCGCTGTCGATCTGTCTGAGCAACTCCTGACACTCGGGCGAGAAAAGGCTGCAATGAACGGTCTGCGGAATCTTGAGTTCGTGTGCCGGGATATGACTACGCTCGACTATCCGAGACGCTCCTTTGACGCTGTCGTCAGCTCCCTGTCGATCTTCTTCGTAGAGGATATGGATGCGCAGATCCGCAAACTCTGGTCGCTGCTTAGACCGGGAGGCATACTTGCGGTTACTTGCTGGGGGCAGAACGTGCTCGAACCCGCTATGTCAGCATGGTCGACCATCGTGAAAGACGAACGTCCTGATCTGCTCTCAGAGCCGTCTCCTGGGGATCGCATCTCCAGTCCGGATGACTTGAGGACATTGTTTCGGGATGGCGGAACTGAAGGCGCAATAATCGTCGATGAACCAGGTTCCCACACCATCGCAAAACCGACTGATTGGTGGGATATCGTCATGGGATCCGGATTAAGGGGTGTCATGGAAGAGATGACGGCAGGTGAGTTCGAACGGGTGAGGTCTCGAACGATGGATTGGGCTGCGCGAGCCGAAGTTACCTCCCTGGAACTCAATGTCCTGTACGGAAGGTCGATCAAACCTCGTCGAAAATGACCAGGAGCGGACAGTGACCATGAGAGTAGATCGCCCTACCGAGGACGATTGGCAGCGTGTCCGAAGCATTCGGCTCCGGGCACTGGCTGATGCGCCGGATGCCTTCGCTCGAACGTTTGCGGAGGAGGCCGCGTTTGCGGAAGCTGATTGGCGCAAGCGATTATCCAGTGGATCGACGACATTCATTGCGGTCGAGGACGATGCCGATGTCGGAATGGTAACCGGCGCGGGACGGCGTGATAATCCGGGAACTGCTGGTCTTTATGGGATGTGGGTTGCTCCGGGCAACCGGCGCAATGGAGTGGCCCTGGGACTTGTCCGAGCCGTCGTGGACTGGGCGCGCTCCAACGGTTTTTCCGAAGTCGCTCTGCATGTCGCTGACCAGAACAGTGCGGCGATTCAATTGTACGAGCAGATGGGGTTCGCACCGACCGGAGGTATAAGCACATTGCCGCCACCGCGAGAACACATCACCGAACATGAACGCTCGCTTTCACTCGGGGAGACCATTTGTGATGCAACCATCGCTTGAGCGCCGAGATCAGTTTGGGGCATAAACATCGAACAAAGGGGTGAAATCAATGAAAGTCTTGATCGGAGCGATCATCGGCGGGGCAATCGTGTTTGCCGTGTTTTTCTTCATGAACCAGCCGGAGCCGACACCTGAAGAACGGCTTGAAGAAGCCGCGCAGCAGGCCGGAGACGCCGCCAAAGATGCCGTCGATGCTCTCAAGGACGCCGCTAACGAGGCGACTGGTGCACTGGCGGAGGACTTGAGCAAGTCGGCAGAAGAGATTGCCAGTCAACTCGAAGCCGCCAGCGCCGATCTGTCCGAACGGATCTCGAGTTCATCGAGCGAAGCACAAGTAGCTTTGGACAAGATGATGTCGGAGTGGAAAGCGACTGGTATCCTGACCGAGGAAGGCATCGACTTCGACAAGGCCAACGAGGCGATGGCCAGCAGTGCCTTGCCCGACGAGACCAAGTCCCAACTTGCGCTTGTGCTGAACTTCTTGAAGACGGCGCCAGGAGCATTTGATGCACGCGTGAAGGAAGTCGAAGAAGCTATGCAAAAGTAGGGCTGTGATGGCACTATCCGTTTCGACGCAGTCAGTGTCGGTTTGATACAGTGTTCGGGCGTGAGAATGGCAGGAACGGGGTAGGCTTGGAACGGTTTCGGTGGCTTGTAATCTTGCTGATCGTAATCTGGGCGGTAGAAGTCGTGAATCTGCTAACGGGCTACGCTCTTAACGGAATCTTGGGATTGCGACCGCGTTCCTTGGGTGGCCTGGATGGTATCCTTTTCATGCCCGTACTTCATGGGTCTTTGGGTCATGCCGCAGCGAATACGGTGCCCTTGATTATCTTGGGCAGTCTTCTGGCAGTTTCGGCCCAGAAGGTGGTGCTGACGGCCTCTGTTGCCATCGTCGGACTTGGTGGACTCGGCGTATGGCTTTTAGGCAGTTCAGCGATCCACATTGGTGCCTCGGGCCTGATATTCGGTTGGTTCGGCTTTTTGCTGGCGCGGGGGATAGTAGAGAAACGTCTGGCTCCACTCATGGTCACGGTGGGCGTTGCTCTGGCATATGGGGCGATGATCTGGGGGGTATTGCCGGGTCAATCCGGTGTCAGTTGGGAATCCCACTTCTTCGGTGCCGCTGCTGGTGTCCTCGCTGCCTTCTTCCTACGAACAGAGAATCCTACACGATAGGATCAACGACCAAGACGACGCCTTCTCGCAACTGCCGCTGCGCCAAAATCCAGCTACCGGCTCATGGGTTGAGATAGCCGGTCCCCATGAAAAGGGCTGTGATCGCCGCCATGAGAATGGCGGTCCTCACATATCCCATGATCCAACTCTCTTGAATCTGACCGGCTTCGGGGTTGGATTTAAGGACCATTCCGGCCGTCGAAAAATCTCTGCGATCTTGGCGTTGAAGGCTTTGGCCAGCTTCGTTCTGCACGGGCGGTCGATCAATCCTACCGAAGTATGACAAGGAGCGTACAGTGCCTGTGAGAACAGATCGCCAACGATCAGGCCGCGAGCGCGATTGTCGTCTCTGACCGAGCGGGGCCTTCTTCGGTCAACTCGGCGTGGATCAGGTTTTCTTCTGCGCCGCCGGAAAGGTGAATCCACAGACCGCATCCGATGTCGATGAAGTGCATCATCAGGTCGGCTGGGCGATCCAGATACGTGAAAGACGCGATCTCATGCTTTATGAGCTCGTCGTAGTGGGGGCGGCAATGCCCGTCATGCCAGTAGATTTTCAACATTATCTGCATTCCGCGTCTTTGGTTCTGAACAACGTCGATCTCTGTGGCAGCAGGATCAGCGTGGATATGGGTGCGAGAGTCGCCCGTTCAAAGTCACGCATTCACGGGAATCAATGGACGTCGATCACTTTGCGGAGAGCTGAGAAGCCACACTTGCCAATCAATAGGCGTAGAGCTTTCGGCGCTAATGACGCTCTCGGATTCACGAACAATAGCAACCCGTCCCCTCAGTGGTGTGGTTGACTCGCGACCTCTGGATCGGTGTCCAATGCTAGAGCTGAGTGCCAAAGTGGTGTCTTCACGAAATGCACGTCGCGCCAGCGACCGGCTGAGCCGCTTTCAACTTGTGCCAGGAGGCCGCTCCAGTTGAGAGGACGAAGCACGCCAGTGAAGAACGCTCCTTCGGCACGAACCGCATCAATATCTTTGCCAGTGTGCTCGCCATAAAAGACCTCAAAAAGCTCTCGCCCCGAAACGACCCGCGTAGCTTCGACATTGATCACGTTCATCCATATCTCCCACGTCCCGAAAGGCCTGTCTCCAAACCTATCCGTCCAGGAGTGATCGACATGGAAGAGAAAGAATGGCGTCAGCACGCCGAAGAGCTTTCCGCGTGAGCACGACAGGTTCCGTCCCGCCTTGGTCAAACGAAACTCCCCCTTGAAGTGGCGCGCAAGTCTGAGCTCGAGGAACAGGAAATGGAGAAGCTCGAGGGGTGGAACATCAAACTCGTTTAGTACCTTGTTGACAGCATAGAGATCCGCCTCGGTGTATCGTGGCCAATCAATCCGCTTAACGGCCCAGGCAACAAAGTCCCGCTTGAATGCCTTGGATTTGGTAAGCCCGATAGAACCGTTGCCCTCGACATATTCGAAGACTGCCTCCGCGCCACGAAGAAGCGGAGAATGGATCAAGACGGGGCTGTCGTCGGGGATCGTGTTGAGGATGATCATGGGCACTCTTGGCAGCTCGCGCGCGGCAAGTCTGGCCAGCTACCGTCTGATGACAACCCCTGATCGTTCGGAAAACAACCTGACGGATCGCGTCATGATCGGGAATCCGCGCGGCTGCACGACAGCGGCAATGCTTCGTGCATGGAACGCATAACGGATCTGAACATTTCATTGGTTGTTCAGAATGTCGCCAAGCTTAAATCTATGACCAACGAGAGCGCTAACACAGAAACCCAAAGCGCTTTCAGCCGCCAAGCCGGAGAGGGCTCCGGACAATTTGAGGATATCGAAAATGGCCTATGTTTCTGCCACCCCCCGCGCCGACTTCAGCGTCAACACCAGCTGGTTCAGATCCTTGATCGATTCCGCCAAGCTTCGGATGGAACGCGCTCGCGCCTACCGCCGGACCTATGACGAACTGTCGATCATGTCTGAACGGGAACTGGCCGATATCAACCTCAGCAGTCTGGAAATCCGCGACGTGGCCCGTGAAGCGGCAGCCCGCATTCACTAACAGTTTTACCATTCCGAATCCCCTCCTCCTCCCTGGGTTTCCGGAACAAACGGCGACACCCTCCTCCCTGGTGTCGCCGTTTTTTTTCGGAATGAACTCCGGTCAGGCTGAGTTGATCCATTCCCTTGCCTCGGTTACGTCGGCATCGACGATGAACTGTTTTTGGAACCCAATAAGCGCGCAACGTTTGTTGGTGCGCTGTGGTTCAAGGCATTTTCGAAAACTTGGTGTCTCAGCCTGATGCTAGTTCATACTCAGAAGAACCTGGATGTCGCGCCGGTTGAGTCGTCCTAGCAATGTGCGTTCCTCGGCGTTGAGATCTTTGCCATCGGCGATGTAGTTCATGAGTTCCAGTGCGATTTCAGTGGTTGGTCGATAGTAAAAATCGGGGCTGGATCCGCTAAGCTCGGCAACCATTCGACCGAGCAGCCTCTTCTGCCGCTCCGAGTCCAGGTCTTTCCTTTTGTCTTGCAGCATCGCTTCAGGCCCCGGAAATTGGAATTCCATGTCGTCTTTGGCAAGATAGCGCTTGCATCGATCCCGTCCATTCGGTGACTTATCCCGCAAGCCTACTTCGTCATGCGCCCGCCCTTCACGGCCTCCGGGTCAGCGCATCCGACAATCATCTTGCCGCGCGGTTCCAGACCCATCCTCGAACGTTACACCCAATCGCAGTGGGAGGGTCCGGAGCGCTATTGCTGACGGTTGTGACGGACCAACGACCATCAGGAGAACGATATGGAATGGAATATCGCAGTCGTCGGAATCGCGGCGATCATTGCGTACTTTGTTTTTGACAGCCGGAGAAGCAAAGCGAAGCCTTCAAGAGAACGTTCAAAGCTCGAAACACCGGCGAACCGCACGGCACTCGGGTCGATCTTTCCAACCAAGCCGCGCGCTGACATTCGAGAAGTGACACCGGAGGATGTCTCGAAGAGACATCCAGCGGCAGCTTCATCAGATGATCGCCATTCTGCTCCAAATCGGCAATAAATCATAGTTGGCAGGGCGGGGCCGTTGATCGAGGCCGTGCAGGAGCCCTACAGCCGAGGCTTAAGGAGGGAGTGGCTGATGAACAGATTGACCGTTTTACTCCTGTTGTTGGTTCCACTCCTGACGGCTGTCTCCGACCGGGTCAGAGCCGATGCAGACGGTCCAGACTACTTCAGTGTCATTGATGTAGCGCCGGACGACACGCTGAACATGCGTCCTGGTCCCTCTGCGCATTACCCGAAGATCGGTGAACTGCCGCACGACGCTGATGGCGTTGCGAACCTGGGATGTATTGGTGGTCTGACCTTCGAGGAATGGCTGGATGCATCCGAAGAGGCACGGGAAGCCAATCAATCCAAGGTATGGTGCCTCGTTGGATATGACCGCGAGGTTGGCTGGGTGCCATCGCGATATCTGACCGAAGGCACTCACACCGACGGATTTCGGGCGGGCGACGTTCTAGCGAACCTGCCCGGTTCAGAATGGCGTGCGACCCGAACTGACAAAGGCTCCGTCGATGGCGAGTGGACCGTCAGGTTCGGATCTGACGGTCGCCTCTCCGGAAACGGTGGCTGCAATCAGCTCGTGGGCTCCTTCGAGCGAAACTGGGACGAGATCACTATCGGGCCCATCGCTTCCACAAGAAAGCTCTGCGCCGAACACATCATGAAGACCGAGTCCAAGTTTATCGAAATGTTGGAAAAGGCGGCTTTCGTCTCCGCGCACCACCTCATCCTTGTCCTGCTCTCAGCGGATTCGGAGATACTCGCGCAGCTTGCACGAACCGATTGGGATTGAGATTGATAAATTGCTTAGAGTTCCGCGTCCGCGTCTGACAGCAGAGCGTCCAGATCAAACTGCGGCACCTCTGCATTGCATTCCGCAGTCACGAACCCCGGCATATCGCTGCCAGTCACCAGAACACCTGTTCCGTCTTCGAGTTCAAGGAAATGGAAGCCGATATGAGAGGCGTCACCCAACCCCGGAAGAGAACGAAGCTCTGCGTCGATGCGTTTCTCAACGTCTGGGCGCGGTAGACCATCGGCCCAGATCACGGTGACGTCGCAGCCATTGTCGCCGCCGTGGGCGTCGTGGTCTTCCAGAATTGCCTGAAACCTATCGTCGAACATCGCACGCTTCCCCTGTCTTGTAGATGCTTGACCCGGACCTGACAGTTGGACCGGTCGCTCATCACGCAGGGAGGCATTACCCAACGCAATGCACGTTGGCACGTCGCGAAGTCGCGCCACGGTTTTTGTTTCACAACCGTTCGATCTCCTCGAAGATCCTTACCATCGCGTAGGTGTCGAGCTTGCAGTATTCCAGCATTGCCTCGCGAAGCCGGTCTTTCTCGACGCCATCTTTCATGCTGATGAACCGAGCCCATCCGATCATTACCCGGTCGACATAGGCGCGGATCCAGACATCCCGGTATCCGAAGGGCGTTGTTGCACAAATCGGCCTGAGGGCGAACTTCCCCTTTCCCCGACGTGTTCATCCATCACAAACGATCTCAGCCGTGCCGAGAGCTGAGAAGCGGTTCATAAGGGCGATGCGGATGTGGATTTCGGCGGTCTGTCTGTCGGGGTCTCTCGCCATGATGCGTTCCCCGAATGATTTGAGGCATCGCATCTTGGCCTCGACACGGCTTCGGGCGTGGTAGCCGCTCCATCGTTTCCAGAGCGTCCTCCCGAAGCGTTGCTAGGCCCGCAAGATCTCGTTGCGAGCCCTTGCGGCAGGAACGTCCTCTTTCCACAATCGCCCGTTACGGCGCACCGGGATGATTGCTTCAGCGTCTCGAGCAATGATTGCGGTGTGGCACCTGCGGGTATCGTAGGCCCCGTCAGCCGTCACGGTGCCGATCTGTTCGTCCTCGGGGATCTGTTCCAGCAGGTCTGGCAAGACAGGGCTGTCGCCGTCCCGGCTTGGGGTGAACTCCACGGCTCTGATGTCGGATGTAGTGGTGTCCATGGCCAGATGAACCTTGCGCCATTGACGTCTGCGACTGGTGCCGTGCTTGCGAACCTGCCACTCGCCGTCACCCAGAAACTTGATCCCTGTGCTGTCCACCAGCAAGTTCAGAGGTCCGTCCGCGCGGCGATAAGGGATCTGGCGCCAGGAGCATTTGATGCACGCTTGAATGAAGTAGAAGGCGCTCTGCAAGAGTAGGGTTGCGACGGCACTAAGGGATCAAAGGTCCAATCAAGTTGCGAACGCCCTGCACTATGTGCAGGGCGTTCGTGCGAGATCTGGGGATGTCACTCGCGTGCCTGACGGGCTCAGGCCATAGGAGTTTGTGCAAAATCGATTGACCATCTCTCCAATCAACTTGGCACGTTCTACAAAGTCGGCGACCTCAGCACATGCCATCTCAGGGTCAACCGGCTGAGACCTCACTCAGCTCGGATCTGCCCTTGGAGATACGTGATGACCTCGAACGATCTGCTTCTCGAACTCGATGACCTCGGCAAAGAGCTGCGTTCGTTGGGTGTTAAAGCGAACGCTGGCAACGCCCGGCCATTCGGATCATCATCCATTCGACCAGTGCAGCTGGATCGGCAGGTCGCGCAACGGATTGCACATGCTCTCGCAGCCGCGACCGATGCGCTGCAACCGCCGGAGCAGCCCGCCAACCAGGCATCCGTGACTGAGGATCTCAGCGCCCGTCAGCGGGAAATCTTGTCGTGGGTCGCGCTTGGCAAATCAAACTCGGTCATCGCCAGCATTCTCGGCATCTCACCGCACACGGTGGATACGCACCTGCGGCGGATCTTTGAACGCCTTGGAACAACCGACCGAACCGTTGCCGCAATCCGGGCCGTGCAATCGGGCATGATCGCGCCAAGCGGATTGCAGGCGGCATGACCTCAGTGGAATTTGAGACGTCGCGATCCCAAGCCGATGGTGCGGCTCCCGGCGCCTTGGTTGTGAAGCGTCGCAGCGGGAACCTGTGCCTTGTCGAGGTTGCGGACGCTTCTGGCCAGTCACCGGATCAATACCTTGTCTCTTCGGAGCAAAGCGCACCCGTGATCCGGACCGTGCGAGAGAATGGCACACTGCTGATGCCGACAAGGGTGCTGGATGCGACAAGCGAACTTGCACGGAAGATACTCAGCGCTGCCGGTCTGTCGTAGTCTTCACAGCTGTCCGCTAACCATTTGTGCGCTTTCGTAACGAATGCGGATCAGATCAGGAACGGCAATCTGCTTAGTGAAACGTTGGTTCACGCCCGGATCGCCAGTCGGGGCCGTAGAGCTTGTCCAACTTTCTGGTGACATCGGCCAATTGGCGCTGTTCTCCCGGCGTTGCCGGCCCTGACAGCACAAGCCGGGCGTACAGCCCACGCAGCTGCCAGAAATCCAGCTGGTCGATGTCCTGATCGGGATCGTAGAGCAGTGTAGGTGCCATGCCGCTGCATGTACCCGTTCTGAGGGCAGGCAATAGTCCCGATCATACGCGACACAGCAACTCTGCTGGTGTCGCGCAAGAGCGCCACTGCTGCACCACCGAAAAAGGAGTATCTCCCTCCGTGTCTTCAGCACCAAATGATTTTCGGTTGGTATCTTCGCCTAGGGGATAAGCGTCGATGCCGATTTGGGCGTGGGTTATTCAAAACCATGTCCGTCTGGTGTGCAGGGTTGTTGACCGAGTGGGACCCCTCAATGGGGGTGTGGGAAGCAACCTTGCACACCTTTCTTTTCGTCTAGCGGCAAAGAAACGACGTTGTTCAACTGACCTCCGCCCGCATCTCGCGCGGGGATTTCCCGGTCCATCGCCGAAATGCCGTACTAAAGGAACTGGCGTCACGGTAGCCCAGCAGGAAGGCGATTTCGGTCAGAGACAGGTTGCTGTCGGCAATGTAGTCCCGCGCAAGCGCCTGTCGCAGTTTCTCGACGATGGCCTGAAAGCTTGTCCCCTCATCGGCCAGCCGCCGTGCAAGTGTCCGTTTGCTCATGCCGAGTTCGCGGGCCACTGTGTCCTGTACCGCCGCGCCCGTCGTCAACCGGTCCATCACCAAACGTTCGACCTGAGAGACCACTTCGGACGGTCTGTTGCGCTTCCGGCTCAGGATGTCTTCGCAATAGTGCTGAAGAATACCGTGCAGATGGCTGTCTGCTGACAGCAGCGGAAGTTCAAGATCCTCCAAACGGAAATGGACCGAGTTGTGCTGTGCCGCGAACTTGACGGGGCATCCAAAGAACCGTTCAAACTCCCGGACGTGTTCGTTCCGAGGGTGCAGGAACGTCACTTTAAGCGGGTGCAGGTCGCGCCCAGTCAGCTTCCGAGCCGCCGCTGTCAGGCTGGTAGCGTTGTATTCGACGTTCTGCCGATGCTTGGTCAGGATTGGCACCCGAAAATGCCAGGACAGGACGCCATCCCTGTCCAGTTCTGAAACATCCAGCTCAATGGCATCACTGAACACCCGCCGATATCGGGCGAGGTTGCGGATCAGGTCGCCCAGCGTCGGCGCTGCCATCCCGACATAGGTCATCAATCCCCCGAGGCGCATGTCCTGAACCTGTCCCTTGCGAAACCCGATCAGGTCGTCACCTATAATGTCAGCAGCAATCTCCCAGATCTCCGCGATCTTCTCGAAGGGAAGAAACGGTTCTTCACCTTCAAGCTGCTGTGGCCGAACACCTGCATCGGACAGGAGTTTTCCAACCGGATGGCCCTCACCCCTAAGAAACTCGACGAGTTCTCTGGTTCGGACGGCGTTGTGGGTCAGTGCGGACATGCTGGCTTTAGCGATCTCTTGCGGTTTCTCCGACCCGACCCGATCCGAAGAGCCCGGTCAAGGCGAACGTGGCTTTCGCTCGCTGCGGTCTATCACCAGAAAACGCTTTGTTCGCGCTATCCTGTGTGCCACGCTTCTTGGATTGCAGACAAATGGGAGTGAACAATGGCTTACGCGACGATTTCTTACTGGACGGCGACGGAATGGAATGAGGGGCTTGAGGCCATTGCGCGAGACATGTTTGTCCCTCTCATCATGTCCGTTGGTGCATCTCGGGTGCAGATGATCCGTACCGGCGATCTCACTTTCACCGTTGTAACCGAATACTCCGACGAGGCGGCTGCTACCTCCGCTCAAGAGCGGATCGCCGAAATCCGTGCCAAGGCAGCATCTGAGCTGCCGATGTCGATGGACAGCACGGCTGCCGGTGGGGTGTTTGCCAGCGGCTGATAGCCGCCCGTCACGGACCCTGTCGAACACCTCAGCGCCTACCTGACCTCCGACGACGCCCCGGAGACCTCGATGGGCGTCTCGGATCTCGACGGCCTCGTGACCGGCATCGCCTGCCTGTCCGAGGAGTTCTCGCGGGACGTGTGGATGGTGACCGCGCTCGGCGATACAAACGCCGTGCCGAACGACAGAGACGCGCCGTAGAGCAAATCTCCCGCTTCTCCTTCCTGATCCGAGACGAACTCGGTGAGCTTGCCGCTGCGGGGTAAATGGACGGGACTGACCGAAAGACGTTGAACCCATGAGATGTGCAATCGGCGTTGCTTTGGTTCACAGGTCACAAGCTTTGTCCGCAACGAAGTTTTCTCATCATGGTATGATCCACGTGATCTTGCTGGCGCATGGAAACCGATTGGCCAGCGGGGGGCCAGTGAGGAGGGTCGCGTCAATGTCAGAAGAGATCAGATCCGCATTCGACTCTGCCGCCGATTTCTTTGACTCTGGCCCGCTCTCGTTCTGGGATCGCATTGGAAAGCGCTCCGTAAGTCTGGCCCAGATTGGTCGCGGCGGAGCCGTCCTGGACGTCGGATGCGGAAGTGGAGCATCGGTATTTCCAGCCGCAGAAGCCGTAGGCACTGATGGGCGGGTTGTAGGCGTCGATTGGCGCGCACTGCGCTGTTCGAGGATCTTGATCTGGAGATCTTCGGCGCCCCAGGAGACACAGGCAAACCGGATTCACGACTCGACGTTGCCTACACTGAAGACAATGATGCCTTGGAGGACATGCGCTCCAACTCGAAGATTGGACTGACGACGCATCGAACTTTCAGCATTCTCTGCCCTTGCACTTTCAGGAGAACGCTGCGAACCATTTTAGAGGTGTTTTCGTCCATCCCATGCCGCCGCACTGCTCTGTCGAAGAACTCTTCAATCTCACTTTCAGAGCTGTTCACCCACCGGCTTCCATTCGAGCAATGTCAAGAAGCAGATCGGGGTTTGATCCCTCGCCACGAAGCTCATCAATCATCTGACGGACGACTTTAAGATACCTTTGTTGGTGCAATGGAAGTCCAGTATCAAAATGCTCCGCGACGTCTTCTGCCGCCTCTGCGAGTCGAGTAGCGACGGGATCCTTGCCTGCCACCAGCGCATGCGGTTCTTTTAGTCGGTAGCGTATCAAGCCAACCAATAAGAATGGCGCATAAATGAACCGCGTTCCGATTCCGGTTTGAATGGCTTCACGCAAAAACCGTTCGGCTACTTCTGCCATCGTGTCGACTTCCGTTCGACGTAGCTGCGTTGGGGCTTCGTCATTCCGGCTGAGTATGAACGCAGCGCAAGCAACATGGTTTTTGTTCCATTTATGTGGTTGCAAACGACATAGGAATCCAAATGCCCGGCGAAACTGTGCTGGCGTCTGGGCTGCCCGGCCTATCCCCTGAAGACCGAGCGTCGGGAACCCTGGGCGACGGAACACATGATTTGGATCGTCGAGTGCATCCATCATCTCGTCCACGATGTCGGTCGGGCAACCTTTGAACTGCCACGTCAGATATCTAAGTGGTTTATTGTCAGGAGAACGCCTGATTTCTATCCGCTGTTTGACCTCTGCCGACGCAGCTATCATTGCGTTCTCATAGGCGCGGCGGCCATCAAGATCCACTGAATCAGGGATCGCACCATCGCTATCGACAGAGTAGGCTCCTTCGAATCGAGCACTCGCCTTGTCCGCCAGTACTTCCCAGTCATAGTGTCCGGATTTTGCGCTTCGAGTAAGCAGCTGCAAATAGGATGGTTGAGCTCCTTGTTGTGATATCCAGCGCTCCAGATCGGACTTTAGGTATACCCGGTTCGGCACGGTAGGAAGATCGGGCTGCATCTCCTTTATGATCTCGTCCCAGCTCATTTCTTGCTCTACTGCGCCGTCCCAATCGACGAATATCGGAGCAGATAGCTGTGGTGATACCAGGGTTAGACGCGCGCGGCCCGCCGCAGGGCTCTGTTCGACAGTAAGGTTGACTGGAATGTTTGAACCAGGGGGTGTTTCGATAGGGATAGTGACTTTTCGGGCGTTCTCTGACGTCTCCTTTTTCAGAAAGACCGATAGCTGTCTTGTGCCCGCTTGAAGCGCGAATGTAGCTGGGTTTCGGCTGCGGTAGATTTCGCCAGCGCGCAATGTTTCGTCTTCCGGAATAAGGTCAAAGTTGATCGCTTCGTCCCCTTCCTGAACTATCGTCGAGATCTGTGGTAGGAAATCGAAAAAGACATCTCGGTTTTGTGCAAACCTCTCGGCGGCCTCAAAGGCGCCCAACGCAACGGCTCCGGAACTTGGGTCTAGTACCCGATCTCCAAAGACCTTTTGTAGTTTCTCAACGAGTGCCTTGCGGATGGCTCCTTCGACTGGAGAATCAAAGAGTATGAACTCGCAGTCGGAAATATGATCGACAACGCTCTGCGGAACATCCTTTTGGATCTGAATCTGTTCGGTTGGAGGGACGACCAGAAACCAATCCATGTTCTCCGCGCGAGCCACCTCGGGTTCTGGATCGAACCCCAGTGCCATTCCCAATGGCATCCGGGCCGATTGTAGAGACTTTGCAGCTCGCTTCGCCTGGAACTGTGGCGCCACTGCTCGACGGGCTTCTTCAAGAAGGCTATCAAGTCCGATCTCCGTTCGGTGGAGTCGTCCGAACTGCCTTCTCTCAGGCGTCAACTCCTGATCCTCGCGAACCTTCAAGAACTGAGTCATCAGCCCTGATGACGAGTGTGACACGATCCCAACATTGCAGACTTCGGAAACAAGCCCATTTCGGATCGCGGCAAGGGCGGTTAACACGGGACGCCAGACCAGGTGCGGTCGCCTCACACGGGCGGCTCGCATAGTAGCGAGCAATGAATCCTGCCGTTCCTCATCAGAGGAAGGCAGGTCGTCTATTGCACAAACGCCAAGTGTCGCCCCACCAGGCGCCATCGCCGTCAGTGTCGCCGCAAGCTCGTTTTCAGATCCCGATTCTTCCCTCAATAGATCAACGACTTCGTGGCGCTTGCCGGTCAGCCCCACACTCCCCCATCCACCACCACGCCCGTGTGGCGCCAACGCTGCCTGGACGCCTCCCACGTGTCCGGCTGAGTGATAGGAGTGCTCCAACTCAATCACTACACCGCCAATGTCACCAGATATCTCGTGCGGGCCCCCGAAACTCTCACCTTCACGGGTGTCGACGAGCCAGTTTCGAGCAACACGGTCGTGCCAACCATTCAGGTCGAAGCCAAGCAGCTTGGAGGTCATGCCTTCACCTCATGCAAGAAGCTGCGAACAAAGCGGCCCAGAGCATCGACACCGAAACTGAGAGGGGCTCCTACCGGGTCCATCGCTATTGCGTCGACGCTGCATCCACCTTCGCTGCATCTCGCTTGTTCGCCGGAACCATGAGCTTGCATAAGAATGAGACCTTCTCTCATCCAATCACCGGAAACTCGACCGCGCAGTACAGAAAGTAGTCTCGCTGCTGATTGGGCTTCCCCCTCGGGGTTCATCCGCGTGAAACTATGAGGCGTCCATACGGGTATCCGTCTTCTGGATTCCTGATCCTCCAAGTCGGTAATCCGTAGCCAGACATGCGCCTTCGCCGCCCACTGCTGGCGAGACACTCCTTTTGGGCGCGACTGGACCTCAACGATTAGTTGTTCACGTGCGAGGTGAAAAACCGCCAGTGGATTGTCCTGTTCAAAATGCCGCCCAGAGCGCGCTTCTCCGAACCAAACGATTGGAGATTGAGCTACGAGAGAGCTACCTTCCAAGGAATGCAGACTCAACGTGATCGCAAGCACACAGAAGTCTGTCCAACTTTCGGCTTGCCATCGCCAAAGCTCGTCCTCAGCCCTCTCTTGCTTCAGGAGCCGATCCCAGGCAGTTTTGACACTTCGGTAGTCTCGGTCTTGAATTAGAACGTAGTTCGGCGTGATCCCTGCTTCAGCTACACCTATGCCAAGTGCGTCTAATTCTCTTGCAAGACGGCGACAGAGCCTTCGGAAGCTGGAAACCTGGCCAAACCGTTTCGTTGATTTGGCACCGTCATGTTCCAAAAGCCATTGGCGAGAAAAGTGGTCTGCCAATCGGACGTACGCGTGCAGAACCCTGTTCTCCATGACCTGCCCCCCGGAAAGTCCCTCACCGTAATGTAGAGTCTGCCCAA
>NZ_LOAS01000004.1 GCF_001558155.1 Aliiruegeria sabulilitoris | reverse complement strand
GATCGATTCATCGTCAATCCGATCCACCAGATGCCGGGACTGAACACCTAATGCCGGTTCGTGACGTTCAAGTGACGTCGGTTGATCGGAGACCCGGATACCCCCGGCAACTGGGCATAAGCTGAGGTACGAAGGCGCCAAGCATGACAGACACAATCTGAGCTAGCCGCCGACATGCCCCGACAGGACGGTGTGAGATGCCCAGTGCGGGCTGATTGACCAGAGCGCAGATAGGCAACGGATCTCGCAATTAGACGCCTTCCCGTTGAGGATTTTCACAGCAGTCACCAAGGTTGCTAGCAATCGGAGAGGCGACTATCGTCTGAAGAAACGGCTACGTCCGTCGTCCCCCGATCCGTTGACACAAGGAGATTTTGATAGATGACGTTTGAGAAGAGATCCCGGATGGGCTGTCTGCTGGCGACATGTGCAGTCGTTTTTCTTGCGCCTTCAGCGCAGGCTTTTGACGAAACCCTGCTGACCCCTGAGGTTGCCAGCCGCAACGTGCCGAAGGAGGTCGAGCCATATGCCGACCCGGCGATCCTTCAGAATCTGGCACCGGTCCGCGCGACCTTCGACAACCTTGCGATCACCGAACCCGCCGACTCCATCAATCCTCGCATGACGAGCTTCGCGCAACAGATGGCGAAGACGATCTATGAACCGGTCGAGGGCCGTGCCTTTCTGATGGCCGGGTGGCAGCTCACATCGACCCTGATTGTTGTCGGTGAAGACGGTCTCATCGTGGTCGATCCGGGAGAGAGCGACGCTGCCTCCGAACGCATCATGACTGATTTCCGCACAGCGACAGACATAGAGCTACCGGTCACCGCGATTATCTACTCGCATCGCCACCCGGATCATTCCTTCGGCTCGGCCGGCCTTGGGGTCACACAGGAAGATGTCGAAAGCGGAAGTGTCCGCATTTTCGCCCATCACCAATTCATGGAATACCTCGCCAATGACGCCAGTGTCGTAGGGGAAATCCTGACGGAGCGAACAGCCTATGGGGGCGCTACATACCTTGGACAGAACGCCGAGGGTCTGGTCCATGCGGGTCTCGGGCCGACATTTGCGGGCGGAGAGATTTCATTCTATGCCCCGACCGACACTGTCGAGGACGAACTCGAAGTCGAGGTGTCGGGGGTCAAGGTAGTTCTCTTTGAGGCCTATGGCGACGCCGAAGACGAGATCGACATCTACTTCCCCGACCTTCGCCTCGTACACGGGTCAGAAACCATTCAGGGCGAAACGTTTCCAAATCTCTATACGTTACGCGGCACGAAGTATCGCGACCTTGTCAAATGGTACAAGGGCGTGGACCGGTTGCTCTCCTATGCAGAGCAAAGCGACGCCTACACCCACTCGCATATGCGCTCTTGGGTCGGGAATGACTTCATAACGGAGCGCATCCGGAATTACCGTGACGCGATTCAATATGTTCACGACCAGTCGATCCGGCAGATGAACAAGGGGGCGACGCGCGAAGAACTCGTCGACCTGATCCAGCTTCCTGAGAGTCTCGCGAACGACCCGTGGCTGCAGGAGTTCTACGGCAGCGTCGCCCATGTCGTGCGCAACGTCTATAACGGGTATCTCGGCTGGTATTCCGGTGATGCCACGGAACTGGCCGTGCCCGCATTTGACCGGCGAGCGAAACTGTACGTTTCTGCAATGGGCGGGCGCGATGCGGTGCTGGATATCGCCCGTCAGGCGATCGAGGCGGAAGACTATGGCTGGGCTATGGAGATCACGACCCACGTGGTTCGCGCAAACCCGTCCGACGAAGAAGCGCGTCAGGTCAAGGCTGATGCCATGCGCGCCTGGGGCTACGATCAGGCGAACATCTATTATCGCAATTTTGCCCTCTCCGGGGCAGCGGAACTTGACGGCAGCCTCGACAGGTCCGGCGCATTCAATTTTGCAAACCCGGTGATCATCCAGCAATTCAGCATTGGGACGATCCTGGAAAACCTGCGCGTCAAGATCGACGGTGAAAAGGCGGCGGAGGGCGATGTTTCCATCGGCTTTATTATCAACGACCGAGATGAAGAACATGGGTTTACCATTCGCAACGGGGTCGCTGTGTTCGAAGATGAAGTGCCCGAAGATGCTGATGTGACTTTGACCCTACCAAGCTCGGTGATCTACGACTTTGTCCTTGGACGTGCTACGCTGCGCGACGCAATCGAAGATGGCACGGCGACGGTGGACGGCGATCCCGAGGCGATCTTTACCTTCGCATCCTATTTCGATTTCGCGCCAGTGACGATCAATCTTGCAGGACGGTGATCCGGACATGACTGGATCCTGTCAATCATTGGTTCCCGTCCGAGCGGCCTTAGGTTTCATGGTTGCAGCCAGTCTCGTAGCTGCACCAGCCGCGTCCTGTTCCCTAGAAGCCCTGGATCTCAGTGGTTTCTCCGTTGATCACCGGGGGTCAATTCCAATTGCGCTTGCGACCAGAGCGGCAATAGATGCCGGACATATTGCAGAGTTGCCGAAGGATAACTCAGCACGCTACGCGGCCCTCTACGTCATCCGTTTGCGGGCGGTTACCCACATGCGGCGCCTTGCTGCACGCGCACTTTCTGGTGGTCCGGAGCTTGCTGTCCTGCTGACCCAAAGCGGGGCATGGATGCGCATCAATGACCCACGAACCGGCGCTCGATACCATGCAAGTCCTGCGGCCGAGACGGAACTGACCGTTCTGGTGCCAGATACGGTGTATGCCGCTTTGCTTGACGGGGAACTGACGGTTCAACGCGCCACAGAGCTGGGTCTACTTCGCGTCTACGGTACTGAAAATCGGGACGCGGCAATCCATGCCTTTGCCGACGCCTTGAGTATCTCGGGATAGGAAAGGGAACGCTGACGGCAGAGGTGTCAATCACGATCGGGAAACCCGCCACAAAGGCGGCGCAAATTCCCTCCAGCCTTGTTTACCAGCGGACGTCTGCCAGTGGGGTGAGGAACGGCATGCAACGCCTTCCGGGCCGGCTTGCGAATGCGAGGATCAGGTGGTGGATATTTCTCTTCGCCGTATTGCG
>NZ_LOAS01000039.1 GCF_001558155.1 Aliiruegeria sabulilitoris | reverse complement strand
ACATCACATCAATCCGCCTCTGGCTCCGCCATTTGTCAACATGACCTAGTAGGAGCTATCGCGCATACGAGTCTGAGAAAACAAGACTTTTTTATGCGGGCGCAAACGGTCGTTTTCGGCACGCGTAGCGACGAAGCCAGAAACCTTGAACAATCCTGTGCCACAAACCCTTGGCAAGACGCAGTTTGGTTTTGACACGTTTTTGGCACGGTCTTGTAGGGCCGACACTGGTGCGATGTGCAGCATCCGGAAAATCGGGCTCGAAGCGGCTGTTGGCCGCTCTGATCAACAAGGTCTGCTCAGGGCCTGTCAGCGGACTTAAGGCCATTCCCCCTTGCCCTAATGCCTTACCTGATACAGATTTGTATGCGGGGCAGGGATGTCTGTTATACCTCTAGATCTGTTGGCAAACGGACCCGCGCGGCGCCATGCTTTGGGAGGAGTATGTCATGACATCCAATACCGAAGGTTCCACACCACCGGATAATCAGACGCCGCAGCGGGGCATGCCCGAGGTTAACAAGGTGACGGCGGATGATATCACAGCGTCGCTGAAGGCCGGGTTTTCCGACTTTCTGGCGCGCCCCGTCATGAGCGGCTTCTTCGGCCTGTTCTATGCGGTTTTTGGAATCCTTCTTGTCTGGTGCCTGGCCTGGCTCGGCAAGATCTGGATGGTCATTCCCGCCGTGATCGCCTTTCCGCTGGTAGCCCCCTTCGCCGCCGCCGGGCTCTACGAGATGTCTCGCAGGTTGCAGACTGGGGAGAGTTTCGGCTGGTCCGATATCCTCTCCGTCATGGCCAATCAACGCAAGCGCGAGATGGGCTGGATGGCCTTTGTCACCCTGTTCATCCTGTGGGTCTGGTTCTACCAGTTCCGGACCGTGCTGGTGATCGTGCTTAAGGATTCCTCTTTCTCGGATCTGGACGGGTTCCTGAACACGGTACTCTTCACGCCCGAGGGCTGGACCTTCCTTGCCATCGGCTCCTGCGTAGGCGCCCTCCTGTCGGCTGTCCTGTTCTCGGTGACCGTCGTCGCCATGCCCATGCTGCTGGACCGGGAAATGGATTTCATATCCGCCATGATCACCTCCGTTCGCGTCGTCACGGAAAACCCGGTGGTCATGCTAAGTTGGGCGGCGATCATCTCGGTCACCATGTTATTGTCACTCGTTCCGGCGTTTCTGGGTCTGATCTTCACCCTGCCGATCCTTGGCCACACCACATGGCATCTCTATCAGCGGGCCGTGCAACCAGCGGAAGGGGGATCTGTTCAGCCATCACCTTGAGCAGGTGCCTGCATACTTGGTCCACAGGGAAAAAACGCCCGATTTTCAGGCCGTCGAGAAGCAAGCGCTCGGGTGTGCCGAATGGAGTGATGCTAGCCCACCACGGCAAGCGTGTTCTGCCAATCCAGAAGATGGCTGGACGAACTGGCCGAACGCTTCAGAGGATCTTATCTTCCCTGCCGGTGGCAGGGTTGATCCTCTATGCGACGGGGTCGAGAAGCCTATCCGTCGGAGACCTCACTTTGTCCTCGATGGCCGAAGACTTGCCAAGTCCGCTTTGGGCCCGGTTCTGCGCTTCGAAATACAGACCTTGCATGGCCACTTTCTGTCCGGATGAGGACGCGGCATGTGCCAAGCGTTCAGCCCACGCGACGGGAGGCCTTGCGCAGGAGGCGAACTACAGGGATGCACATTGGGAGCGGCGGCTGTGCCCGCACTGCGGACACTGAACTGCCGGACAATGCTGCAAGATGCTATGAAGAGTTGGTTTTGGGAAATCGTGCCGCGGGGATGACCATCCTAGGGGAAGTCCGGTTGCCGCCCATGCTGCATGTCGGGTGGCCGGAGGTAGGCCGTCATCTTCATCGGGCCGCCACGTCACCGAAGGTCCGAGCCCATGCATGAAGCGGAGAAGATAGCGGTAGAACTTCTCCTGAAACAAAACTCAGGGGTGTGTCAGGTGACAATGACCAATACAGCCTACGCCGTCCCAACTTCGGCCTTCGGCCTTCTGACTGGCGCCGTCGGCGGACGGTCAATCGCAAATCGCACCGCGAGTTGGAACCTTTGAGCCCGCGTGACCTCGCAGAACTGCGGATGAGTGGTGCCGGGTTCCACTGCATTTCTATCCATGCTGCCAAACGGGCCTGACGACCGTCCAACCCGAATGCCAATCTCTGCAGGCCAAATTCGGGCTTTGCGACCAAACGCTCGCGCTGGCTACGGAATTTCATCGTCTTGGCGCAAACGTTCTCTATCCGCTACTCAGGTCTCAAGAGCGGATTGTCGTTCAATCGGCTCATGGTTCTCTTAGGGGGCTCTCATGTCGCCCCTACAATGGCGTCAGTGACGAAATGCCGTCCCCGGTTCGGTGCGAAGTCGCCGGATCGAAACGCCGGGAGTTGACGAAGGCAATCGCGCTCAGGATGAGCCGAAGGCGATCCCGCGGGATTCCAGAACCCATTCCGCGAGATCAGACAGGATTTCATGGGCGGCACTCTCGTAGGCTGCAATGATCGTCGGTGTCGCAACGTCGGGCAGGGCGGCCACCCGGGTGAAGGTTCGACTGGTCAGAATGGTGGCATTGTCTTCGCGCACCAATCGGGCAACGAGGGTCATCCGGACCGTTCCCGCGTCCTCATCGGGCAGGATTTCGGCATGGAACTCTGAAAGGTTCGTCACCAGGGCCACATCTCCGGAAAGGGCCAACGGGCTGCGGCCGACATACCGGAATGCGCCCGTACGTTCGAAGCTTTCGATCAATGCAGACCGTATCATCGAGGGGGCGGTTTCACTCCACCTTGCGTCCGGCAGGTATTGGACCTGAGCCGACGAAGGCCGTACAACGATCCGGTCTGTATTGAGAACACCGCTGGCGGTGGGCTCCTCGATGATGAAGTCGATCCCTTGAGGACGCCCGCGCGCCACGGCAAGCGATTTCGGAGCCCGGATATCATAGACATCGAGTGGTTCACTTGCGCGGTTGAGCGCGCCGACGGCAGAGCATCCGGCCAGTGCAATGGAGGCGGCGACGGCAAACAGCGTTGTGCGAAACATGGGAAATCTCATCGTCTGAAGGCCGGTTCATCGCGGCCAAGGAAATAGCGCGCCGGGTCGCGTTCTATCCGCCTCACGAGCCGGTCGAGATTGCCGACCAGTTCACGGGTTTCGAGCGCGAGGCGGGAATACTGGGGCAGTCCCTCGTTTGCAAACGAACGCAGCGGCGGACCGAGGCTTGTCGCGGTTTGCCCGACCTCGTTGAAGGCTGCGTTGGCGGTCTCGGCCGTCTTGCGCAATTCGCTCGTGATGACGGGAAGGTCTTCGGTAACCAGGACAATCGCTGTGTCGAGCCGAGAAAGCGCTGCGCGCAGTTCGTTGGTCAACGGGCCGAGGTCTTCGTTCACCAGAAGATCGGCCGAGGTAAGAACCCGGTCGGCGGCCGCGAGCGCGCTGTCTCCCGTCTCCAACGCCGTGTTCAACCGATTGAGTGTATCGTTTGCGTTGGTGAAGGTCCTGGACACGGAATCGAGCGTGGTGGCGACATTGGCCGAGATCGCGTCTGCCCGTCCTGCAGCTGCGGAAAGATCGGTTCCGACCTCTTCGATAACGCGTGCGGCGGTTTCGGTCGCGCCGCGAATGTCCTCGATGATTGCCGGCAGATCGGTCTCGGCCACCTTGGCGGCGGCCTCCACGACGCGCCCGGCATCAGCAATGAAGCTACGGGCCTCGCTCACCAGTGCGGCACCGCTTTCCGATACCAGAAGATCGAACTCGGTCGCGGCTTCCTCTACCGCGACCGCAGCAACCGACATGTCGGCGAGCGTTATGTCGGTGGTCTCCAAGGTTTTATCTGCCTTCAGGATGAAATCGCCGGCCAACGCTCCTGCCTTGCGAAACTCCTCCATCGTGGCACTTGTGTCAGCCGCAAGGCTGTCGATTTGCCGACGGACATTTTCCGAAGTCGCGGCCAAGTTCTCGACCACGCGATTCAAGTCCCGGGTGATGAAGAGATCGGCCGATGCGAGCGCGGTCTGGCCGCTTTCGAGCATCGCATCGCCCTTGTCCAGCGTGCCCTCGGCCCGGCGTGCGATTTCCGTGATACTGACCAGCGTCGTGTCTGCGGTTTCCAGAACACTCGCCGTGGCGGCGGAGATTTCGTCCAGCTTCGCCGTGAAGGCCACAAGTTCATCGCTCGATGTCGCGATGGTGTCTGCGACCGACGAAAAATCTGCAAGAGCCTGCTCGAGATCGCCGGTGGAGCGTTCGAGGTTTGCCAGTACCGTGGATACCCGCGCCTGGTTTTCGGGCCCAAGCAGTTGGCCCAGTTGACGGCTCACCGAGAGCACTTCCTCGACGATTGTCGGCGCATCCTCGCTGATCGCCTGCAGGACCGATCGTCCGGAATTGATCATCGGAATATCGCCTGTCGCGGGCATCGCAAGCAGGGGATCGCGCGGGTCTCCGGCGGACAGGCTCACGAAGGAAACGCCAGTCACCCCCAGCGACTCGATGGTTGCAATACTGGTTCCGCGAATTGGCGTTTCGGCGGCCACTTCGATGCGCACTCTGACAAGGCCGTTATCATCCGGCGACAAGCTGACATCAACGACCTGCCCAACAGGAAGTCCGGCAAACCTGACGTCCGAGGCGTTGGTCAGACCGGAGACAGTCGAGAAGTCGATATCGTAATAGTCGTACTGCCGGTCCAGCTCGACCTGCGCGAACCATACGAAGAACAACAAGAGGCCGATGAACCCCGCAAGGGTGAATGCTCCGACAAGGACATAATTTGCGCGGGTTTCCATTATCTTGGATTAGCCTTTTGCGGGCCGTGCATCAATCGTGCCGCGCGCGGCACGAGCACGCGGCCCGAGGAAATACTCACGGACCCACGGATGATCGACTTCTGCCATTGACGCAACACTGCCAGTGACCAGAACGCGTTTTTCGGCGAGCACTGCAACCCGGTCACAGACGGCGTAGATCGTGTCGAGGTCATGGGTGACGAGAAAGACCGTGAGCCCGAGCGTTCGGGACAAGTCCCGTATCACCTCGTCAAAGGCGGCGGCGCCGATCGGGTCAAGCCCGGCGGTGGGTTCATCGAGAAAGGCAATCTCCGGATCAAGCGCCAGGGCGCGGGCCAGCCCCGCGCGTTTTCGCATTCCGCCTGAAAGCTCGGCCGGGTACTTGTCGCCCGCGTTCCAGGGCAGGCCCGAAAGCGAGATCTTCAACCGCGCGAGGTCCTCTCGCGTCTCTTTACGGAGATCGGGGATTGTCTTCAGTGGCACCTCGACGTTTTCGAGCACCGTAAGCGACGAAAACAGCGCACCGTCCTGGAACATCACGCCGATACGGTCGCTGACGGCGTCAAGCTCCGCTTCGGTCGCGCTTTGCATGTTCGTGCCGAGCAAGCGGACCGACCCCGCACTAGGTTTGTTCAGCCCCGCAATCGTCCTGAGAAGGACGGACTTTCCCGTGCCCGAGCCGCCGACGACCCCAAGGATCTCGCCCCGATACACATCGAGGTCGAGACCGTCATGAACCACGTGGCTGCCGAAGCGGTTCTGCAACCCACGGATTTCAATCACCGTATCCGCCATGTTCAGAGACCGATCTGCTGGAAGAAGATCGAGAAGACGGCATCGGCGAGGATCACCGCGAAGATCGCAGCGACGACGGCCGACGAGGTCATCTTGCCGAGGGATTCGGCGGTCTTGCCAACCTGCAGCCCGGCCTGGCAGCCGATGACCCCGATCAAGACGGCAAAGACCGGCGCCTTGACGAGACCGACGAAAACGTTGGAAACCTCGGTTCCCTCGACGAGCCGGGTGGCGAACATGGCCGGCGAAATGCCGAGTTCGAGCCATGACATCAACGCGCCTCCGAAAAGTCCGGCCCCATCCGCGATCAGCCCGAGGATCGGCAACATCAGCACCAGCGCCAGGACCCGTGGGACCACGAGCGCATGACCCGGATCAATGCCGAGCGTGCGCATCGCATCGATTTCCTCGCGCATCTTCATGGACCCTATAGATGCCGTGAAGGCGGAGGCGGTGCGCCCCGCAACGATGATTGCCGTCAGCAGGATGCCGAGTTCGCGCAGGATCGAGATCGCGATCAGGTCCACGACGAAGACCTCGGCCCCGAACTGGCGGAGCTGGGCGGAGCCCTGGAAGGCGAGTACGACCCCGATCAGGAACGACATCAGGGCGACGATGGGAACCGCCTGAAGCCCCACCGCCTCGCATTGATGGACCAGAGCTGTCAGCCGGAATTCGCGCGGATGGATCACCGATTGCGCAAGCCGGACGATGAAGAGCCCCAGAACACCGGCAAAACGCGCGAACATCACCCCGGCATTGACGACACCAGAGCCGAGCCGGCCAAGAAAACCGGCCAGCCAAGGACCTTCCTTGGCGGAGGGCTCCGGCTCGGGGATGGCTGATGCGATGGTATCGATAATCCGGGCCACATTCGGAGAGGCGCCAGAGATTTTGCACTGTCCCTTTTCGTCAAGGCGTTTCCGGGTCGACAGGATGATCCAGGCAATGCTGGTATCGATGAGTTCGGCGCGCTCAAGGTCGATGAAAACGGGCTGATCTCCGGTCAGCGCGCGCAAGCTTGGCTCCAGATTGGGCAGGTCTCTGATTCCAAGCGTGCCTGCCAGAACGAAACGGATGACACCCATCTCTTTCCTGACTTCAAATCCACCGCCTGCGAGTTTCCCGAACCTGTCCATTTCCCAACCCTGTCACATTGCGAACGGTCTGAGAAGAAACCTCATTCTGCAAGCAATCCCAGCATTGCCGCGGGAATGCTACACCTCATTTCGAGAAAATAGCTCCATTTCCCAAGACCGCTTTTCGGCCAATCCGAAAGCGTCTGGATGCAAACGGTTTAGTTGCGTCGCTCGAACTGCGGGCGAGTTACGCAACAACGCCGGTTGGCACAACATAAGGAAAGAAGGGCGGATACCAGCCTATCGCGGTAATCGCCTCGCAACACTGACAGCAACTGTAATCCGGACGCAAAGGTTGTCCGCGAGCAAAGCCTTCGCCAGCCTTCGAAATGCTGGCATCAGGCAAGGGCTTTGGCCCAAGCCTGATGCCCGCTTACAAAATGACCTCAGTCGCTCGCTTTTTGCATGGCTGCTTCGATCTTCTTCTTGTCGGCCTCGCTCAGTTCCGGCCGGTCGATCCTGATCGTCAGCTTCTCGAGCTTGGCGGTCAGCGGGAAGGGCGGCTTGTAGTCGGCGTCGTAGACGCCCGTCAGAGTGTCTGAGCCCACATCAAACGCTTCGTCCCATTGCAGGATCGTCGGGATGGTGTGGTCCATCTTCTGGCTGGTGACCTCCTTGCCATCTACCTTCAGCGTTCCGGTGCCGCTCTGGCCCAACCCGCTCGGGCTGCCATAGGCGAGGGTTGCCGCGCCGAGCCCGTCATATTTGAAATCGAACTCGACCGTATGCTTGCCGGGGGCCAGCGCTTCCTTTCCTTCCCACTTGATCCGCTTCAGGTTGAGCATGTTCCAGGTGAAGACCGGCTTGCTTTCGAGCAGGTAGAAACCATAGCCGGCAAACCGGCCGCCGGAGGTCAGGATCATTCCCTCGGCTCCGCCTTCGGGCACCACGATCTCGGCGGTTATCGTGTAGGAGCTGTTGAGCAGGCTGGGCGAGTCGCCCTGTGGCACCCCAGTCATGGGTTTGGTGTAGACGAACTCGCTCCGCCCCGCGGTGATGCTCGGGCGCGGCTTGGCAAGCCGCGTGGTCACGGAGGCATCCATCGGGAAGACCTGGTACTTCTTCGCCTCCTCGATGAACAAGGCTTTCAACTCCTTCACCTTGTCGGGGTGGTCCTTGGCGATATCCGTCGACTGGTTCTTGTCCTTGCTCAGATCGTAGAGCTGCAGGACCTGCTTGTTGAGCGGGTCGGGGTTGGGCGTGCCGGGGGTTTCCCACGGCATCCGGTTGACCTCGGTGCTCAGCAGCCAGCCGTCGTGATAAAGCGCCCACTGGCCCATCATCTCGAAATACTGGGTCTTGTGGCGCGAGGGCAGCTCGGCATTGGCCTTGTCGAAGGTATAGGCGAAGCTGGTGCCTTCGATGGGCGACTGCTTGATGCCGTCGACAGTCTCGGGCTGCTCGATCCCGGCCACCTCCAGGATCGTCGGCACGACGTCGATGACATGCATGAACTGGTCGCGCCGTCCCCCCTTGTCGGAGATGCCATTCGGCCAGGAGACCACCATGTTCTGGCGGATGCCGCCGAGGCGGTTGGCGTTCTGCTTGAAGTAGTCGAACGGCGTGTCGAAGGCCCATGACCAGCCGGCGGACATGTGGTTGTAGGTCTCCTCCGTGCCCCAGACATCATACCATTGCATCTGGGTCTCGGCCGGCATCTCGGCGATACCATTGAACCAGGCCACCTCGTTGGGCGTTCCCATCGGCCCGCCCTCGGCGCTGGTGCCGTTGTCGCCGTTGATGTAGATGATCAGCGTATTGTCGAGCTCGTCGATGTCCTCGATCGCCTGAACGACCCGACCTATCTCGTGATCGTTATAAGCGGCATAGGCTGCGAAGACCTCGACCTGACGGATGAAGAGCTTCTTCTCGTCGTCGCTGAGTTGGTCCCAGGGCTTGAGCTTGTCCGCAGGCCAGGCGGCGAGTTTCGTGTCCTCGGGAACGAGACCCAGTTTCTTCTGGTTCTCGAAAATTGTCTGGCGCAATGCCTCGTAACCATCGTTGAAGAGCTTCATGCCCTCGATCTTCTCGACCCACTCCTTGGTCGGGTGGTGCGGCGCATGGGTGGCGCCAGGGGCGTATTTGACGAAGAACGGCTTGGAGGAATCGACCTGGTGCAGGTCGGTGATCCAGTCGATGGCCTCGTCGGCCATGCCGGTGACCAGGTTCCACTCCGGGTCGCCGTCGAACGGATAGATCTGCGTCGTGTTGCGGAACAGGTTCGGCTGCCATTGGTTGGCATCGCCGCCAACGAAACCATAGAAATACTCGAAACCGAGTCCGTTCGGCCATTGCTCGAAGGGGCCGGCCACACTGGCCTGGAATGCGGGCACGTTGTGGTCCTTTCCGAACCAGGACGTGCTGTAGCCGTTCTCCAGCAGGATCCGGCCAATGGTCGCCTTGTCCTTGGTAATGATGGAATTGTAGCCCGGATAGGCCGTCGATTGTTCCGAAATCACGCCGAAGCCCACCGAATGGTGGTTGCGTCCTGTAATCAGCGCGGCGCGGGTGGGTGAGCAGAGCGCCGTGGAATGGATGTTGGTGTAGCTCAGGCCTTCTTTTGCAAGCGCATCCATCGTTTCCGTCGGGATGACGCCACCAAAGGTGCTGGGCACGCCGAAGCCCGCGTCATCGGTAATGATCAGCAGCACGTTCGGCGCGTCTTTCGGCGGCACGATGCGCGGTGGCCACCACGGCGTGGATTTGATCGCTTGTTCCTCGATCTTGCCGCCAAAGGCCATGGGCGGCGGTGGCAACTGCTTGCCGTCGAGCGTTATCGTCGAGGCGGGCGACCCGGAAGTCTCGGCATGGCTTGGCGGCGGAGATTGCATCCCCACGCCAAGGCCCAAAATCAGGGCTAGAATAGCAAGTCTCTGTTTCATATCGGTTTTCTCCAGACTCGAAATACCTTCCCCGGCCAAACGAGTCCCAAGTCCCGCTTTCCGGGTCGTGTTCGCGGTGGCAGTTTGGCAGGTTGCCGATCCGGGAACTTGACATGAATCATTTTCGGCTGTCGGATTTGATTTTACCGGCCAAATTATGTGCTCCGCGGAAGAGGAGGCAGCATGTCTCGGAACATTCCCTTGATACGGGCCGCGTCGCTCATGCCAATGGTCAGGTGGCTGGTCGAACGGGGCCGGGACCCCGGACCTTTCCTGGAACGTGCTGGCATCGGCTGGGTTTGCCGCGATGATCCACTTCTGCCAATCCCGCTAAGTGGTCCGGTTCGTTTGCTGGTGGACATCGCGCGTGTCGAGGGGCCGGATGCGCCCTACCGGATTGCCGGGAAGCGGGGCGGGTTCGAAATCGGATTCATCGGCGCCGCCGCCCTTCAGGGACCAACCGTCCGCGCGGGGTTTCGCAGGTTGTCGCGCCAGATGTCGGCCCATAGCACGCACGAGGTCTTCAGGGTCCGCACCGATGGGCCGGGACTGACTGTCACCGACGGCTGGACGGTGAATCTCGGCGACGACGAAACCCTGCATTTCGTGCAGCAATACGTGGCCGGCCTGGTGGATATGATCTGCAGTTCCGCAACGGGAACCGCCCCCAGCGTCGCGCAGATCGGCCTTGTTCCGCATCCGCGAATGGGCGTGTCTCACCTGCGCGCGTGGCTCGGTGAGCGTGTCTGCGGACGAGACGACCGCTTGCTCGATATTTCGGTCGACAAGGCCGTGGCGGACATGGCCATGCCCGATGAGGTGCGCAAGTACGCGTCCGAGAAATCCCGTTTCCCGGCCCGGCCCCTTACACAGGGAGACACTCTTGCGGACGACGTTGCCGCCCTGATGTCGAGCATGCTGCCGCGAACGAAACCGACCGTCGAAGCCGTGGCCTCGATCGCCGGAATGAGCGAGCGGACCTTTCGGCGGTGCCTGCATGCCGAAGGCGTCAACTTTTCTGAAATCGTCGAGCGGACGCGCGCCAACAGTGCACTTCGCCGGTTGCAGGCGCCGGACCAGCCAATGCTCAAGGACCTGGCCAGAGAACTCGGTTACGCCAATCAGGAAACCCTCACGCGTGCAGTGCGGCGCTGGACCGGAAATACACCGAGCGAAGTGCGAGCGAAAAGCAGGTAGTAGTTGTTCAGCCCCGGCATCTGGTGGATCGGGGTGACGATGACTCGATCCGGTTCTGAAGCCCAGATCTTGCAGATGTATTTGTATGGGGTCAGGCCGCTGAGCACTCCATGACCAAGAGTCCCACCGCCGCCTTCCTGACTATCGTCATTGAAAACTCGGGCCTGACGGATCGCGTGATCGCGCAGCGCGCGGAATCTGCAGAGCCGAACGTTCTGTCGATGATGAAGACCGGCGAGGCAGGCGAGGGGAGAAGACGGGCGCGTGTGGAATTTCCCTGAAGGTCGGAGACGGGGGACTCTTCGATTCATAGAGTCACAAGGCGATCTTTCGCGGCTCCTCAGCGGCGGCACACATGATCGTCCTTCTATTCCTATCGCTCGTCTTCGGAACGTCACCGATCCGGAACTCGCTCCACGAAGATCTGGAGGTACAAAAGTCAGCACTGACTTGTCATGACTCCCTCGGACGAGGTCCGCATCACCGAGCCGGGATATATCTTCGACATCAAAGAAGCTGATCGACTTGCCGAAGCGCCGGATCGGGGAAGAGAGGAGAGGGGCCGATACCTGCGTCGGCGGGTAGGTCAACTATGCGGCGATAGCGACCACTGCAAAAACAGCGCCGACGACGTGGCAGGCGACGTGATCGGCCCAGAGCCGACTTTCGCGCGAGCCGCGGCGGACGGCCGCCTCGAGCCCAAAATAACCGATGCTGCAACATGCACCAAAGTCTGAACATCGCTGCGAAGCGGCCATTTGAAGGTGCGCGTTGCTTCAATTCTATGATGGATGGAAGCGATTTCCACAATAATTTAATTACCTGCCTGATGTTGTGTGCAGTTAATGTTCATATCTCAATCGCGTGATTTCGCGCTACGTACCGGCAACGTCTCGCGGGTCGCCGCTTGACCTCACAAACAGGCTACGTTGCTCGGGTGCTGGTCGGACTGTTTGTATCTTGTATCGAGCAAATTCCGCCTCGCGGTCTCGGCCGACGGCAGTAACTTCTTCGATGGGCTGAGCGTCGACAACGCGAACGGCATCGTCGATCAGCCCCGGCTCCTGCGCTTCAAGGCGTACACCAACTTCGACAACTATGGTGAAACGGCTCTTTCGCATGTGTCTGCTCCTGCAAAGGTTGGGCAGACTCTACATCACGGTGAGGGACCAACGGGGGGCATGTATGAACTGCCTTCCCCTGCAAGCGATTTTTTGATGCACCATTAACCCTGCTTCTATGTATTCGGTCTGTTTGCGGGGCATACATGCGCCCCCGACCAAGATGGGAAGTCGCGCGGCGTGCGTCTCATTAGGTCATCGGCACTCACAGGCCATGCCCCCCGCCAGACTTGCACTCCGCCGATCAGGTCGTTGGTCCATCTCCTTTTCGCCAGCAGATTTCTATGTTTCCGTCTCCACTCGGGTCTGTCACGTGGCCACGAGAGCACTCGGTCGGTAGCGTTCGCCTCTGGTCAGCACCGCCCAAGAAATCCGCGCCAGCTTGTTCGCCATGGCGACGCCGGCAACGTTCGCATGCGCTCTTGCCTTCAGCGCATCGACCCACCGTGCCAACGGAGTCGACCTGTCACGGACAAGATGCAGGACGGTCCGTGCGCCATGGATGAACAGCTTTCGCAAATAGCTGTTGCCATGCTTGGAAATGCCGATGAGACGTGCCTTGCCGCCAGTCGTGATTTGTCTGGGCACCAACCCAAGCCAGGCAGACAGGTCCCGCGCCCGGTGAAAACTGCTCCCATCGCCGATCGCGGCGACGAGCGCAGTGGCGATGGTGGGACCAACGCCGGGGATCTCCATCAACCGCCGCATGTCCTGGTCTTGGCGCGCATGGGTACGGATCTCGGCATCAAGACCGGCAACGCGGTCGTTTACCTCGGCCAGTTCGGCGGCCATGCCGGATAGAATTCGGATCATTCCTGGCATCAGGGAGGAGACGTCATCTTCCAGCAGCCGCCTCAGTTCACGTTGAAAGACATGTCGGCCGGTGCCAATGCGAATACCACGCTCCATCAGGAAGCCACGGGCCTGGTTGACCAGGCGGGTCCGGTTCTGAACAAGGCGCTCCCATGCCCGGTGCTGCGCCTGAAGATCGAGTTGCTCCGGCCGCTTCAAAGTCACGAAGGACATGGTGGGGCGCGTTGCGGCCTCCGCGATGGCTTCGGCGTCTCGGTCGTCGGTCTTGTGGACCTTCACGTAGGGCCGGACATGCAGGGGCGACATCAAGCGCGGGTCGTGGCCCTGCTCGACACAGAAATGACCAAGGTGGTGGGCCCCTCCGCACGCCTCCATCGCCACGATGCAAGGTGGGAGCCTCGACAAGAAAGCTTGGAGCCGATGGCGTTGGACGCGTTTACGCAGGACAACCGCGCCATCCCTATCAAGCCCCGCAACGCTGCAGGTCGTCTTCCCCAGATCAATGCCAAGTACTGCGATCTCCATCGGAATGCTCCTCTCCCTCCGCTGCTTCCACAACAGTAGCTGCGGTCTTGGCGGGAAGGCAGTTCATCCCATTAGGTCAGAACGGCTGCAAACGATGGAGAAATTCCATGACGCAAAGCGACGAATGCTGGAGGCGGCGGCTCGTCATCCTCGCGGTCGCGATGAGCTGGTTGACCGGCTGCGCGACGAGCGCTTCTGACGTCGGCAACTTCGAGGCATGTCCGCCGGTCGACGAGTACAGCCAGGAGTTCCAGGCGCAAGCGGCCCAGGAACTGGCCCGGCTGCCGTAGGGATCGGCGATCGTGGACATGCTGGCCGATTATGCCGTGATGCGGGAGCAGGCGTCGGTGTGTGGAATTGCGTAGTGCGTGCCGTTCCGACGACGGGAGCGGGCCATGCTACGGTTCCGACGGATGCGAAGCTTGCAGAACTTCGCCTCCGTCACCAACCACTTCAAACAGGAACGCAGCCTCTCCAGCCGATATCTCTTCAAGGCCAACCGTACCGCCGCTCTCGCCGGGTGGCGCGGTCTCTGCGCGGCATAAACGACAGTGTCACTGTCCTAGCAGATACGAGTTCGAATCCATCTGACAGCACCTCGAGGCTGGCCACCGGGCCGAGGATATCGTCGCGGGCTGGTTCCGGATCGCCGCAGCGCCATGCCGAACAGCACCTTCATCGTCAGGCAGGTCTGGATGGCGGTATCGCTGTAGGTCTGCTGTCGGCCACGCCTGCCCGTCGGCGCGGCATCCCAGCTCATCCCTGGATCGAACCAGATCGTCAGCGAGCCGCGGCGCTTGAACGCTTCGTTATAGGCCGGCCAGTTCCGGGTCTTGTAGGCGGGGGGGGGGCGGTCTGCCCATGCATCCCAGCTATCACGCTGGATTCACGAGATGAATCCCTCACGGGATTTGTGCAACAGAGCCCCCTTCCGGTGGAAACATATTGGCGGGAGTCGTTTCAGAAAGCAGCCCTCAGCCTAAGCCCGAACATCGCAACCGTATCTTTTGTGGGGTTCAGCGCCGGGTTTTTGATCGCCTGAATGCTCGGGGTCAGCTCAATGCCTTCGGTCAATTGCCATTGCTGGAATACCTCAAGGCTATATTGATCGTCCAGCTTGGACCCGAAGGTGTCTTCGTTTGGTCGGGACCAGTTCAGCCCCGCACCAAGCATGTTCTGGCCCGGGTTGGTCGTGTAGCCGAAACCGGCACTCAGAGCGGTTTCATAGAGGCTGCCGCCATCCTTGGCCCAACCACCGCGAATAAACGGCAACCACGTGTTGTCGATCGCTTTGGAGTAAGAAAATGCAGCCCCGTAGCCGCTAGGGCTACCGGCCGCTGTGCGCTCATCGATTTGCCATAGGGTCACGTGGGCATTATCGAAGAAAAGGGCATCGGGCCCAGAGGTCCACCCGAACTCCAGCGTTTTGAAGGTCTCGAAGTCGTTGAAGAAGGTGTCAAACCCGGCAAGCGGATCGGTCGGGTCTCCGTTGGCGTCGACGATGCTGGCCGCGACATAGTAGTTGTCGCTCAAGAAACCGCCGGCCATCACCCCCAGAGCTCCGTCAGGCAACCCGCCGATGGTGCCCGATCCGGTCTGGAAAGCGAGGTTCGAGAAACCGGACCACGGGCTGGCAAGTGCATAGACATCGGTGTAATCCGTCACGTCCAGCCACCCGGCATAAACGGTGCCGCGGCCTTCAGCAAAATCCTGTTGCCAGTAGAAATGTGTCATCCGCGTGCCCTGGTCGCTGAAGACGGAACTGACCAGCCCGGCATAACCAAGCTCGCTGCCAAAGTCAGTCGGCGCCACGTCTGTAAAGGCATGACGGTGCTCAAATTTGAAGACAAGCTTGCCCGAATTGGCCTGCCCCCGGTTCAACAATTCCCAAGTGCCAAAGATGCGAAGCGCACCGCTGGCTGTGTTGTCTTCTCCCAGGCTTGAGGACGCCTTGTAGCCTAGCACGTTGTAGTCGATACCAAAATCGAACCCTGTTCGCTCCTTTACGCCTGCTTTCCACTCCGACCAGGATTGCTGCTTGTTGATACCAAGCAGGTCGTCAGAATCCTCCGCGTCGGAAGCCAGGACATTTGGCGTTGAGTCGGGGCCGGCGAAGTTGCTGGCGCTTTGGGCAAAAGTTGCCATCGGCGCTGCGGCGAACAATCCGGAAAGTGTCAGCGCGAGGATGTAGGTCTTGAGGGTGGGTTTCACGGGGCTTTGTTCCCTGTCGTTTCGTTGGTGGAAAATGTGAACCAGAGTGTGGTGGAAGGCCTGCAAAAGTTTCATGGCGGCAGCGTCCCGTCGAGCGGTGTAGCTGGCGCTGATCGTCACCGTGATGCCCGACGCGGGCCTGCTTGATCACAGCCACCCGCTTCTACCGCTTTCCGGTTTGAACACGCCGCAGCCGCTGACGATAAGCGCGCGGCGTTTCGCCCGTGGTGGACTTGAAGAACCTCGAGAAGTTGCCGGCAGTGGAAAAACCCAACTGGGCCGCGATGTCTGCGATCGGCGTGTCAGTCGTTTCCAGCGCATCGCAAGCCAGCGCAAGGCGCGCGCGGCGGAGCTCGCTCGCGAGGCTCGTGCCAAGGACAGACAACCCGGCTTCCAGTTCTGCCGGAGCCAGGCCGATCGCCTCGGCCACAGCCTGCTGCAGGTTGTCTTCGTCGCGATTGAGCATCTCCGGCGCTACGGCGGCGATGGCGCGGGTCAGCGACGGGCGCTCCAGTGAAGCCTCGGTTGCAGGGGTGCGGGCAAGACGATTGACAGCACGGGACCGCAGCAGATGTGACGGAAAGCGGACCACCTGCACCGGAGACCCGGTTTCCCGAATGTCGAGGCCTCTGTAACCCGGCGGCAATGCGCGTGCAGAAGGTGTTTCGAGCACCACGTCGCCGGTTGCCCGAGTGTCGTCGCTCAGATCGAGAATCCGAAGCAATGATGCAAATGTGAATCCGATGAGTTGAAGCGGCACTTGGCGCGGACGAAACATGCGTTCTACAGAGTAGGAGGATTGCAGGGGGCAGATTTCCAGACGGTGCCGCGCCGATGCGGTGAATTTCCCCATGGAAAGCACGAGGCTTGTCAGGATTTGGCCGATTGTTTCGCCACCCTTGAGCGCGTCCTGCGTGATAGGCCATGCCTGAAGGTCGAGTTGTTCCCCGACGTGTACGCCGAGCCACGGATCGCCGGTGGCCCGGGCAAGGGACTCGACGAGCCCATAAATCACCTCGGCCTGCACGAGCCGCGAAGGATCTTTCGCGGCTTCCAGCGTAAGCCCGTGAGCCTCCATCAGTTGGTCCAAATCATAGGACCGCGCCTTCAGATAGCCAAGCAAAGGGGAAATCGTGTTCAGTTGCACCAAGGCACTCGCCCGGGCTACGGGGCTTCCCGGGAGGAAATTGGCCTCAGGTAACGTCATGCTCCATATCATGCTTCATCATACTTCGTGATGCAATGAAAACTTATCAAAGTTTCGGAATCTTGGGATAATTTCATCCAATTTTGATAAGTTTTTGCCGCCTCAGGTTGCTAATCTGCGGCGACTGCTGAGGCATCGCCCGAAAGATTCAGTGCGCGCGGACGGCGAGTTTAAAGTGCTCATGTTGGAGCGGTGAACGGCCCGCGCAAGGCGTATGTGGCCTCTGTGAATAGGAGAAAACGGTTTGAAAACCTTGATGAAAATAGCTGTGCTGTCTGTCCTGGCGGCTGGCCCGGTGTGCGCACAAGATGCGCCGCCGCAGGTTTTGTTTTCGAATGTGAATGTGTTTGACGGTGTGAACGAGGCGCTTATCGAAAACGCTTCGGTTCTGGTCGAGGGCAACAAGATCAAGACCGTGTCGACCGACGCCATCGACGCCCCGGATGCGACAGTGATCGATGGTGGCGGGCGCACGTTGACGCCCGGGTTGATTGACGCTCACTGGCATACGCTGCTCTCTTCAATTACGTTAGAGGAAGGTCAATCGGAAGAAGCGGACTATCTGCATGCACGCGCGATTGCCGGCGCTGAGGCAACGCTCCTGCGCGGATTTACCACTGTCCGTGATGTCGGCGGGCCGGCTTTTGGTATCAAGAAAGCCATTGATGAAGGTGTAATTGAGGGGCCGCGCATTTTTCCCAGTGGGGCATTGATCTCCCAGACTTCAGGGCATGGTGATTTCGGTCAGGTGTGGGAAGGTCCGCGTGCCTTCGGATGGGGTCCACCACGTTTTGAGCAGCTTGAGATCACCCGGGTGGCAGACGGGGTGGATCAAGTTCTCGCGGCCACACGCTACAACCTGAAGAAAGGGGCAACCCAGATTAAGGTTATGGCCGGCGGGGGTGTGTCGAGCCTGTATGATCCTCTGTATGTCAATGAATATACTGCTGAAGAACTAGAGGCTATCGTGGATGCGGCGACTGACTGGGGTACCTACGTTACCGTGCATATTTACAACGAAAAAGGAATTGCCCGGGCATTAAACGCCGGCGTTAAGGGTATCGAGCATGGACACCTGATGAGTGAAGAAAGTGCAAAACTCATGGCGGAGAAGGGCGCCTGGCTGTCCATCCAGCCGTTTTACCTAGATATTCCAGGTGCAGAGACATTAGACCCAGATCGCTATGCAAAGTTTGTTCAGGTCGTAGATGGTTTTGAGAAGACGATGGGATTTGTAAAAAAATATGACCTGAATATGGCCTTTGGAACAGACCTTCTCTTTTCACCGAATACCAACGGTCAGCAGGCCGATCTTCTTGCCAGATTTAAAAACTATTATAGCGATGTCGAGATCCTTCGTATGGCGACTTCCAACAACGCGAAGTACTTTGAATTGAGCGGACCCGGGCATCCCTACCAGGAGGGACCGCTGGGCGTAATCAAGGAAGGTGCCTACGCCGATATCCTGTTGGTGGATGGAAATCCTTTAGAAGACGTCTCGATCCTGGGTGACAACGCAAAGAACATCCCGCTGATCATGAAGGACGGCGTGATCTACAAGAACACGCTTCAGTGACAACGACCGCCCGCCGCGAAAGCGCGGCGGGCGACTTCATGGCCGGGAGACCGATAGTTGCACCGAAAACTTATCAAAAGGTCGGATTCTCGGGATAATTTTATCCCATTTTGATAATTTTTTGCCGCCTCAGGTTGTTAGTCTGCGGCGACTGCTGAGGCATTGCCCGAAAGATTCGGTGCGCGCGGACGGCGAGTTAAAAGTGCTCATTTTGGAGCGGTGAACGGCCCGCGCAAGGCGTATGTGGCCACTGTAAACGGGAGAAAACGGTTTGAAAACCTTGATGAAAATAGCTGTGCTGTCTGTCCTGGCGGCAGGCCCGGTGTGCGCACAAGATGCGCCGCCGCAGACTTTGTTTACAAATGTGAACGTGTTTGACGGTGTGAACGAGGCCCTCATCGAAAACGCTTCGGTTCTGGTCGAGGGCAACAAGATCAAAACCGTGTCGACCGGCGCCGTCGACGCCCCGGATGCGACAGTGATCGACGGTGGCGGGCGGACGATTACGCCGGGATTCGTCGAGGCCCATGCCCACTTCGTGCTCATGGGGCCATCGGTGCCGGCCATGGAAGCCCAGAAGACCTGGGAGGATTTCGGCATTCACGCTAGCAAGATGGCCGAGATGTACTTGATGCAGGGCTTCACCACCGTGCGCGACGCGGGTGGTGCTAACGGCGGCATTCGCAGGGCAATCGATAGCGGGTTGATCGTCGGTCCGCGCCACTATCCTTCCGGTGCGTTTATCGGCACGAGAGGGGGGCATGCCGATTTCGCCGACTTCACTTCCCCGCCTGGTGCAGAGACAAACGTAGGTCGATTGAACATCTCGCAACAGGTCAACGGCCCTGACGACGTGCTGAAATTCGCGCGCAACAACTTCCGCATGGGTGCCACCCAGATCAAATTCATGCAATCGGGTGGCATCATTTCGGCATTCGACCCGTTCACATTGCTTGCCGGATCAAAAGAGGAACTTGAGGCGGCGGTTCAGGCCGCCAACGAGTACGGCAGTTACGTCATGGTACATGCCTATCGCAAGGAAGCCGCGATGGCCGCGCTGAATGCTGGCGTCAAGTCCATCGAACATAATTTCGGCTTCGACGAGGAAATGGCAGAGCTGATGAACGAGAAAGGCGCCTACATGACGGCCAACCTGACCGCCTTCGATACGTCGATACTGGAAATTCCGCCAGTGCGCGACGTTCCAGCGAGCCTGGCCAAAGCGACAGCGGCAATGGAGATGTTTAAGAACCTCATTCCCAACTTGAAGAAATTTCCTGTCAAGCGTGGCTTTAATACGGACTGTATCGATACAGTTGTAATGTGCAACATCCAGATTGCCTACGAGAAGCATTTGCACGCGAAGTATTTCAGCGCCTACGAAGGACTGGTGGCGATGACATCGGTGGGTGGAGAAATTGTCGCCCTGTCTGGCGATTTCATGAACCCATATCCGGAAGGCAAGATTGGCGTCATCGAAGAAGGCGCTTACGCTGATCTGTTGCTCCTCGACGGGAATCCGCTCGAAGACTTCTCTGTCGTCGGCGCGTCAGACAGGTGGCTCGACGCAGAGCCGCGTCCTGACAGCCCCGAATCGATCCTCATCATCATGAAGGACGGCGTGATCTACAAGAACACCCTTCAGTGACAACGATCGCCCGCCGCGAAAGCGCGGCGGGCGACAAGTGAGCAGCCTCTTGCGGAGCGCGCTTTTTGCCGGCGCACTCCTGGAGATTAAAAAGCGAGAACCCATCGTGAACAAGCTGATTTTTTCGTTATGCGCCACCGTATTGCTCGCCGCAGTGCCTGCAAAGGCACAAGACACCTATGACCTCGTCATTCTAAACGGGCGGGTCATGGATCCGGAGACCATGCTCGATGACAGGCTGAATGTGGGTATCCGGGACGGGCGGATTGCTATCATCACGCCCAGTGACATCAGCGGAGACCAGACGATTGACGCCACCGACCATGTGGTGACCGCAGGTTTCATCGACACGCACTTCCACGCACTTGACGGCCTATCACTGAAGATGGCCGCGCTTGATGGCGTAACCACCGGCATGGACCTGGAAGTCGGTGCGATAAAGGTGGATGCATGGTATGCGGCAAAGCAGGACGCCTGGCCGCTCAACTATGGCACGGGCATCAGCCACGAAGGCGTGCGGATGCAGGTGCATGACCCTGAAATTGAACTACCAGACTGGGCCGATACTCCGTTGCTGGTCGGAAAGCTCCGGGCCGACGGTTGTGCTGACGGTGTCTGCGGCTGGTCGGACACGCGTAGCGATCTTGATCATCTGAACCAGATACTTGCCCTGATGGACGAGGCCTATAAGCAAGGTGCGCTTGGTTTCGCGTCCACTGTTGGATACATGACCGGCGGCGTAACGACATTCGAGATGTACAAGGCCCAGGAACTCGCTGCCCGCTATGGTCGCCTGTCCGCTGCCCATGTGCGGTTTCACACCAATCCGGTCACTCCGGAAGCCCCACTTGGCACCTCTGAGATGCTGGCCAATGCCCTTGCACTCGATGCCCCCCTGCTCGTGATGCACAACAATGACTATGGCTGGTGGGAGAACGAGGAGAAACTGCAGAAGGCAAGGGACGAGGGCTACAACGTGTGGTCCGAGTATTATCCTTACACTGCGGGATCAACAAGTATCTCAGCAGAGTTCTTCAATCCGGAAAGCTTTAAGGGCGTGTTGGGTCTCGAATACAAGGACACCATGTATGACCCGATTGCCGACAAGTTCCTGAGCGAAGACGAATTCCTGAAAACTCGCGCGGAAGATCCGAGCCGCATTGTCGTGGTCTTCAACAAGGACCGGACAAAATGGCTGCCGTACTGGCTCCGTATGCCGCACATGACGGTCGCCTCGGATGCCATCTATTCGGGCAAGGGCGTGGATTCCTGGGATTTGCCGTTCTCAGACTACCTGGGTCATCCAAGAACTGCGGGTTCCAGGGCAAAGGTGCTGCGCCTCGGCCGCGAGGAAGGCGTGCCTCTGATGTTCACGCTGGCCCAGTTGAGTTACTGGGCGGCCAAGCATCTGGGAGATACCGGCATAGTGGCCATGCAGGAACGCGGTCGCATGCAGCAGGGCATGGTTGCTGACATCGCGATCTTCAACCCTGCAACGGTTACCGATAATGCCACATACAAGCTCGGCGAACAGGGATTGCCAAGTTCCGGAATTCCCTACGTCATCGTCAACGGTCAACTGGTCGTCAACGAGTCCGAGTTTCAGAAGGTCTGGGCCGGCCAACCGATCCGCTTTCCGGTCCGGGAAACAGGTCAGTTCAAGCCCGTGACCGAACAGGTCTGGGTCCAGAATTTTAGCATTTCCACGATCACCATAGATGATTCCGGTGCCAGGCCGGCGGGCGTATCCGCGGAGGCAAAACAGTGACGACGGAGCCCCTCAACATCGGGGAGGGTGGTTCCGCCACCCGACCCCGATGGACGGGATTTCGGCTGGCCCTTCTGGCGTTCCCGCTGGGACTCGGGCTGATGCCGGGTTCGGTTGGCGCCGAAAACAAACCGCAAGTGGGCCCGGTTGCCAAGCATGTGGAGGCTTCTACCGCGTTGTCGGAGTTTGTCGCGGATGCCTCCATTGATATTGGACAGATCAGAGCGGAGCTCGGTGGCAGCATGCCCGGCTCCCTCACAGAATCCGTGTTCTGTTCGATCCACCAGGTGTACGAGATACGTTCGAACGCCGGGCAATATGCCGTGTATGATCCTTTGGGATTGGACAAATGAACCCGTGCTGCGACAGTGCCACGCGTTTCCACCCCACATACTGCAAGCCTGCCAGACAACCCAGTCAAATCGCATGAAGAACACCGTGTATCGAACTGTTTTGAATGCTCTGCTTGTCTGGGGCTTCTGGGTCATGTCGAGTCCCGGGCTCGCCCATGCGGATTGAACGGCTTGTCTACCGATGGCCGGGCGCGGAGCGCAGCACGCTGGAGATTGGCGCGCTGTCTCTGGCGTCCGGCGAGAGCCTGTTCCTGTATGGACCGAGCGGCTGCGGAAAATCGACGCTGCTGTCGGCGATCGCGGGAGTGGTTGATGTGCCGAAGGGGGCCATCCGCCTGGCGGATCAGGATCTTGGCGCCCTGCGCGGTGGTGCGCGGGACCGGTTCCGGGTGGATCACGTCGGCATGATCTTTCAGGTGTTCAACCTCATTCCGTGGCTGAGCGCGCTCGAGAACGTCCTTCTGCCCTGCACATTCTCGCAGCGTCGCCGCGCGCGTGCGGGCGACGATCCCGCGGGAACGGCCCGCCGACTGCTTGACGAATTGGGTCTGTCCGATCCGTCGCTGGCATCCAAACCGGCCAGCGAGCTCAGCGTGGGCCAGCAACAACGGGTTGCCGCCGCGCGTGCGCTGATTGGCAAGCCGGACCTGATCCTGGCGGACGAGCCGACCTCGGCGCTCGATGAGGCGGCCAAGGCGGCCTTCGTCGACCTGCTGGCGCGGGAATGCGCCGAAGCGGGCACAGCGCTGCTTTTCGTCAGTCATGACCGCAGCCTTGAGCGCCATTTCGACCGTGGCGTTGACTTCCTCGCCCTGAACGGGAGCGCCGTTTGATGCTGGGGTTCAGCTTGCGCAGCCTGTGGAACCGCCGGTTCGTCGCCGGCCTGACCGTGCTGGCCATCAGCCTCAGCGTGGCACTGATCCTCGGTGTCGAGCGGCTGAGGGACGGCGCGCGCGACAGTTTCGCCAACTCCGCGTCGGGGATCGACCTGATCGTGGCGCCGCGCGGCAATTCCGTTCAGATCCTGATGGCCACCGTTTTCGGCGTCGGCGGCACCGGGACCGGCATGACATGGGAGAGCTTCGAGTGGCTGGAAGATCGGCCCGAGGTGGCGTGGGCCGTGCCGATACAGATGGGGGACAACCATCGCGGCTATCCGGTGATCGGCACCGATGGCTCGTATTTCGAGCATTTCCGGCACTCGGGCGGTCAGCCTCTGTCGCTGGCTGAGGGCGCTTTTTTTGCCGGGAACGTGGCCGATGCCGCCGTGGTCGGGGCCGAGGTGGCAGCGCGGTTCGGCTATGACTTGGGTGCGGTGATCGTCAACGCCCATGGTTCCGGCGAGGTCTCCTTCGACCTCCACGACGACGCGCCGTTCACCATTTCGGGCGTGCTCGCGCCGACCGGCACCGCAGTCGACCGGATGGTCTTCGTCACGCTCGAGGGCTTTGACACCCTTCATGCGCAGGAAGACGCGCCGCTGGCCGACCCACTCGACCCGGCCGCCATGCCCGCCGACGGTCATGGTGAGGATGACGCGCATGACGATCATGAAGAACAAGGCGGCCATGAAGGCACCGGGGCCGGACGCGGACACGAACCGGACCGGATCAATGCCGTCTATGTTGGGCTGATCGATCGGACCAGTGTCCTCGGTCTGCAGCGGGCCGTCAACGATCGCCCCTCTGACGCGTTGAGCGCCGTCCTCCCGGCGGTCGCGCTCGCCGAGCTCTGGGGGATCACCGGGACAGCGGAGCGTGCGATGCGACTGATGGCTTGGGCCGTGGCTTTGGCAGGAATGATCGGCATGGTGGTCATGCTCTCTGCGACCCTCGACACCCGCCGGCGCGAATTTGCGATCCTGCGGTCAGTCGGCGCGACCCCCAGCCGCATCTTTGCACTGATCGTCACGGAAGCCGCCGTCCTCACCGCCGCGGGGCTGATCCTTGGCCTTGCTGTGCTCACGGTGGCCACGGTCGTGACCGACCCGATCCTGTCCGCCCGTTTCGGTCTGCGATTGGGATTGAATATCTTCGGGGCGCGCGAACTGGCCACCCTTTTCGTCATCTTTTGCGCGGGGCTTCTTGCCTCGCTTATCCCGGCAGTCCGGGTCTATCGCATGACGCTGGCCGACGGGCTGTCGGTCCGGCTATGACAAACCAAAGGGACTTCTCCATGACCATGTTCGCCCGTCTCGTCTTGATGCTCTCGCTTGCTGTTCCTCCGGGGCTGGCGCAGGCGGCTGACCCTCAGGAGATCTCCTGGGATACGCTCGCGCCTCCGGCCGCCGTGATCGAGAACCCGTTCGAAACCATCACCTACGACCAGATGGACACCCTCCGCCAGATCCTGCGGTTCGAGACAGGGGCCGAGCAAAGCGATGACGCAGAGGCGCGCACCGAGGCGCAAGCGTTGCGCGAACAACTGTCCAAGGACGGCCTCGATGTCGACGGATTGTTCGCTGCGCGTGTGGCGATCATGGAGAAACGTGAAGCGGCAGCCTCAGCGGTGAACGAGGACATCGTCGGCACGAGTGTCCGCCTACCGGGATATATGCTGCCCTTGAAATTCAAGGATCGAAAGGCGGTTGAGTTCCTTCTCGTGCCCACCGTCGGCGCCTGCATCCACACCCCACCACCGCCCGCCAACCAGATAGTCCATGTCGTGTATCCCGAGGGCATCGAGGTGGACGTACTTTTCAGGCCCGTCTGGATCACCGGGACCATGGTCGCCCAGAGTTCGGTTCAGGACGTCGGGTACGTCGATGGACAGGCCCCGGTCTCCGTGAGCTATTCGATGCAGCCGGTGCTGGTCGAGAAATATGGCGGGTGAACGACGATGCATGGGACAGATCGGTATCTCGGCATGGCGGGTTGTACGTGTCGGCGAAGGCGTCGCGTCCACGAGACGTCAGATCGAAATGGGTCGGATGCTGCCCACCCAAGAAGGCATCGTGCGGTGCCAGACGAGTGCGTCCGAAACACCCACTGACTGAGGTAATTCCTTCTAAAAGCACATAAAATCAATAACGTAAGAGTCGGAGAAGATTGGGCGTCAGGCCCACCCCTTCCGACAGTCGCCCGCTACACGAAACATAGAAAAAGGATTTCTCGCTCTTGGGGGAGTGGACAGAGTGTCTTTTAGAACCAGCACTTCAACCTCTGGTTGTGTGTGCTCGGCGTGCAATCCAAGGTGGAGGTCCGCAAAGCGCATGGAAGCAGCCTCCTGCGCAAACGCAGCGAACTCACCCTTTGTCCGCGCACCGGACCTTAACCGATACTCGCCCAATGGCGGCAATGCGCATGACCTGTCCCCCGGAAAGTCCCTCACCGTGATGTAGAGTCTGCCCAAC